>JBBDJD010000010.1:274461-350714 GCA_040880025.1 Rhizobiaceae bacterium | reverse complement strand
GGCACCCGTAGCTCAGCTGGATAGAGCGCTGCCCTCCGAAGGCAGAGGTCACAGGTTCGAATCCTGTCGGGTGCGCCAGTTTCACGCCAGCAGCCCCCGTCCCGCCAGATTGCGCATCAGCGCCGTCGCGCCGAAGGTCCAGGGTTCGATCTCGTCGCAGCGGCGGACGACGTTCACCAGCATGCCGAGCTCGGGGCACAAGATGCGGACCTCGTCGCCGATCTCGTGCGTAAAACCCTGACCTTCGCCCTTGCGATCCTTGACCGGCGCGAACATGGTTCCGAGGAAAAGCAACAGGCCATCGGGATATTGATGGCTCGCATTGAGCGCCTGCCCGGCGATATCGGCCGGCTTGCGCGAGATGCGGTCCATGCGGCTTTCGGCCTGCAGCGTGAAGCCATCGGGGCCGCGAATGTCCAGGGTGAGCAGCGCGTTCTCGACATTCTCCATCGTGAACGACTTGTCGAACAGGCGAATGAACGGGCCGATGGCGCAGGCGCCGTTATTGTCCTTCGCCTTGCCCAGCAGCAGCGCCGAGCGGCCCTCAACATCGCGCAGATTGACATCGTTGCCGAGTGTGGCGCCGCGGATTTCGCCGCGCGAATTGACCACGAGCACGACCTCCGGCTCGGGATTGTTCCAAGATGAAATGCGGTGAATGCCGACCGCCGCGCCGCAGCCGACGGCGGACATTGGCTGGCCCTTGGTGAATATCTCGGCGTCCGGCCCGATGCCGACCTCGAGATATTGCGACCACAGGCCGCGCTGCTGCAGCACGGTCTTGACCTCGGCGGCCTTGTCCGACCCCGGCACGATGCCGCGCAAACTCTCGCCGACGATGGCCGCCAGGTCGGTCCTGATCGCGTCGGCGCTAGCCGCGTCGCCCTTGGCCCGCTCCTCGATGACGCGCTCGACCATGGAGTCGACAAAGGTGACGCCTGCCGCCTTGATGGCCTGCAGATCGCAGGGGGCGAGCAAGGTTCCGGCACCACCGCTCAGGAATTCGTCGATCTCGCCGATCACCGGAAACCGCTCCGGATCGCCCAGCGCCGGGACCAGGTCCGCCATCTCCAGCAATTCGGACATGGTCGGCGCGAGAGACGAGAGATCGCGCAGCCTGCCGCCGTCGGCCAGCGCCGGGCATGGGCCGCCGGCATCGTTCGACCAGACGCGGCCGACAAGAAGCGCCTCCCTGTCGCGCGGCAGGATATCGCCGGCGCCAAGCTGCGGCATTTCAGCAGCGGACCTCATTGCACCGTGCCCCTTCCGCCCGGGGCGATGTTCCACGCGCAGGCATGTGATCCGATTTCCGGATTCATCGTTTCCTCCCTCAACCACCATTCTTCGCCGAACGGCGGAAATGGACATTGCATCCCGCCGCGCGGCAGGCAACCGCTATATGTGGCGAAGTGGTTCCGTCCCGGCCCACGAAAGGGCCGTCTTGCGCTGCCCGATGCGCAAGACATACTCTCTCGCGATGAACCACGCACACCTCGACGAAGCTGGCCACCGCGCGGTTGTCGCGGCGCTGTCGCATGAGGAGCGGCAGGCGATCACCGAACAGTCCGACTGGCCCGGGTTGGTTCGCTTCGGCGTTCATTTCGGGCTCGTCCAGGCGCTTGGCGGGTGGATTGCGGCTGGCGGCGCATTTTGGCCGCTTCTACTGTTGCCGCAAGGCATCCTGATCGCCTTCCTGTTCACGCCGTTGCATGAAACCATCCACGAGACCGCGTTCCGCACGACGGCGCTGAACCGCATCGTGTCGTGGGTCTGCGGGTCGCTGCTGTTGATGCCGCCGCTGTGGTTCCGCTATTTTCACTTCGCCCATCACAGGCATACCCATGACCCCGACAACGACCCTGAACTGCTGATGCCCAAACCGGCGACCGTGCGCGGTTACGTCATCCATCTGTCGGGTGTTCCCTATTTCATCGCGATGGGACGCACGCTGTTGGCCAATGCCGGCGGCAGGCGGCAAGGCCGCTTCGTGCCGCCCAAGGGCCGGCCGAAGGTGGTCCGCGAGGCCCGGCTGCTGCTGGCACTCTATGCAGCTCTGTTCGCCGGGTCCGTGGCAGCCGGGTCAGCGCTCCTGCTGTGGGTGTGGCTGGTCCCGCTGGCCCTCGGCCAGCCCTTCCTGCGCGCCTACCTGCTCGCCGAGCACACGCTGTGCCCGCATGTCGCCGACATGTTCGCCAATACGCGCACAACCTTCACCAACCGGCTGATCCGCTTCCTCGCATGGAACATGCCGTTCCACGCCGAGCACCATGCCTATCCCGGCGTGCCATTCCACAAGCTGCCGCGATTCCACCGCATGGTGCGCGCGCATCTGCGCATCACCGAAAACGGCTACCACCGCTTTCACGCAAAGCTGGCGAGAAGCCTCGACTGAAGCTGTTCAATCCGTGCGGCCCGGATATCTGGCCGATTGTTGCGCCAGCGAAGGACGTCTATCGTCCGTCCCCATGACCACGAGGGCGATGATGGCGGCAGACCACGAAAGACCCGGCATCGCCGTGATCGGCGGCGCGGTGTTCGACCGCAAATACCGTGCCCGGGCGCCGCTCGTTGCGGGCACGTCGAACCCCGCCGACGGCAGCCACAGCCATGGCGGGGTGGCCCGCAATGTGGCCGAAAACCTCGCCCGTCTGGGCGTACCGGTCGCCTTTTCTTCCATCGTCGGGGAAGACGAAACCGGAAGCGCGCTGACGCTACACCTGGAGACCCTGGGGGTGGACGTCACAGGCATGGCGCGTACGGGGGAGCGGCCGACGGCCGAATATGCAGCCATTCTCGACACCAGCAACGAGCTGGCGTTGGGCATCGCCGACATGGCGATATTCGACCTCTACACGAAAGAGCATCTCGACCGCGCCTGGGCGAATGCGCGAGCCGCCGAATGGGTTTTCGCCGACTGCAACATTACCGCTCCGATTCTCGCGGACCTGGTTTCGCGTTGCCAGTCCTCCGGCAAGCGCATTGCGGTCAATTCCGTTTCGACACCGAAAGCCTTGAAGCTGCGCGGCTTGCTGGCGCTGATCGACGTCCTTTTCACCAACCGGGATGAGGCAAACGCGATGCTGGGCGGCGGGAACGCACGCGATGCCCGAGCCGCGGCGGCGGGGCTGCTCGATGCCGGCGTTCGCGCGGCGGTCGTCACCGATGGCGCGGCCGGCTACGCGCTCGCCGACAGCGGCGAGGTGAGCTGGCATGATGCGGCACCGGCCTCGCCCGTCGATATCACCGGCGCCGGCGACGCTTTCGTGGCCGGAGCGCTCTACCGGCTGGCCGGCGGCGACGGGCTTGCGCAGGCGGCCCGGGCCGGTGCATTGCTGGCCGCGCGAACGACCGAAACGCTTGCAAGCGTTGTTCCAGATCTCTCGCCGGCGTTCTTCGAAACGGCCGGCGATCCTCTCCCGGCACAAGGATAAGCGAGCTGGCTTCCGACAATCTGACCATTCAGCCCGAGGTCGCGGCCGCGCTTGCGGCGGGCAAGCCCGTCGTCGCGCTGGAATCGACCATCATCACGCACGGCATGCCGTTTCCGGCCAATGTCGAGACCGCGCGCGCCGTGGAAGACGTGGTCCGCGAAAACGGCGCGGTGCCGGCCACGATCGCGGTCATGGACGGGCGCATCATGGTCGGGCTCGACGCGGACGGGCTCGACGCGCTCGCGTCCTCCAAGGATGTCGCGAAGGCCTCGGGACGCGATCTCGCGGTCATCATGGCGCGGGGCGGGGCGGCCGGCACCACCGTGTCTGCCACGATGCGCATCGCCGCGCTCGCCGGCATCAGGGTGTTCGCCACCGGCGGCGTCGGCGGCGTGCATCGCGGAGCGGAGGAAACGTTCGATGTTTCCGCCGACCTGACGGAGCTCGGCCGCACCGAGGTGGCCGTCGTCTGCGCCGGCGTGAAGTCGATCCTCGATATCGCAAAGACGCTCGAATATCTGGAAACCCAGCGCGTACCGGTCATCGCTTATGGCAGCGATGACTTTCCCGCCTTTTTCACCCGCTCCAGCGGGCTGAAGGCCGACCACCGGCTGGACACGGCGGAAGAAATCGCCCGCGCGATCGCAATCCACGACCGGCTGAAAAGCGGCACCGGCATGCTGATCGCCAACCCGATCCCCGAAGCCGACGCGCTCGAGGCGTCCTTCATCGACCAGGCGATCGCCAGCGCCGTCGCGGAGGCAACACAGCGGGGCATGACGCGCAAGGAGCTGACGCCTTTCCTGCTGGCGCGGATCAACGAACTGTCCGGAGGCAGGAGCCTTACCGCCAACATCGCCCTGGTGAAGAACAACGCGGCGCTCGCCGCGCGGATCGCGGTGGCGCTATCGGAAAGCGGCGGGTAGCGACCTGGCGTCGCCTGGCGGTCTATTTGAAGCTGTTCACCTGTGGCGGCGGCGAATTCATATAAATTAATTCAACAGCAAGCTTTCCCAGCGTAAGCTATTGCTCATGGAAGCGTCGGAGGGGCCGGCGACGTCCAGCTTCGTCCATCTGGGGAAATGACATGGCAGCACAAGCCGCTCGTGTGGTTGCGGAAAACGGCAGCGACGCCGACAGAGCGCTTTCGCTCGTCAAGATGGCGGGCGCCATCAACGAGTTGCGCGACAAGGTACGGCTTCTGGAAGCGGTTCTTGAGAATTTCCCCGGCGGGATATCGCTGTTCGACGACAATCTTCAGATGTTGCTGTGCAACGAAAGACAGAAGGAACTGCTCGAATATCCCGACGAGCTGATGGCGAACGGCTATCCGTCAATGGCGGACCTTTTCCGTTTCAACGCGATGCGCGGCGAATATGGCCCCGGCGACATCGAAATGCATGTCCGGCGCAGGATGGAACTCGCCCGCAAGATGGAGGCGCACTGCTACGACCGCACACGGCCCAACGGCACCATTCTGGAAGTCCGCGGCATGCCGCTGGCGGGCGGCGGCTTCGTCACCACCTATCTCGACGTTACCGAACAGCGGCGGACCCAGCAGCTGGTCCAGCACATGGCGCATCACGACCCGCTCACCGATCTGCCCAACCGCATCCTGTTCAACGACCGGCTGAAAAACGCCGTCGCGCATGCCAAACGAGGCGGATTGATGGCGGTGCACTATCTCGACCTCGACCGGTTCAAGCCGATCAACGACAATCACGGCCATCAGGCCGGCGACGAGCTTCTGATCGGTGTCGCCAAGCGCATGCTGGACACGATACGGGAAAACGACACGGTGGCGCGCCTCGGCGGCGACGAATTCGCGATCGTGCAGACAGGTATTCACCGCCGCGACGACGCGGTGGTTCTGGCGAAGCGCATTCTGGCCAATTTCACCAGCCCGTTCGACCTGGCCTGCTCGTGCGTCCAGGTGGGCGTCAGCATCGGCATCGCGATAGCGCCCGAGGACGGCGCCACGTCGGATGAGCTCCTGGTCAAGGCCGACAACGCGCTCTATCGCAGCAAGAGCGGCGGCCGTAACCGTTTCAGCTTCTACGAGGCGGGTTGTGAGAAAGTCCGGGCGCCGGCTCAACGGCGCGCCTGAAGCACTGCCTTCAAAGTCTGGACGCTGGTGGGGTGAGGGAATCACCCTCCAACCGGAACAGGCCGCGGCCCGGCCCCGCCTTCCGGCTGCCCGTCGGAGGCGTGAGCGAAGCGAACTGCCGTGCGTTCCACGGACCCCTCCAAGGGTCCGTAAGCGCGACCGCGCGCCGGCCAGTCAGGCCGCGCTATCGCAGGCCCGAGCACCGCGAGGAACAGCCGTGAGATCAGAGAAGAATGGTGGAGGTGAGAGGAGGCTACAAGCGCCATGTTCTGGGGCCTTGTGGGGCCAGCTTTCGGGACACATTCGGGGCACATATCTTTAGCGCACTCTGCGCCCGGCCCGTCGACGGGCGATGGAATGTGCCTAAGCCGCTGCTCGTTCGACAGCGATGCCTCCGACTTCAACCATTAGCAGCGGGCGCTCGTGCGTCGGTTCATTCCAAAGCATCGCTGTGAGACGCTCGCGACGCTGCCCTCTATGGAGCTCGACATTCGAGAACATGCCTAGCTTCTTCGCCGCCGACGCTCCTCCCGGCATGAACTGCATGACGTCGAACTCACGCTCTCTGAAGGCAAGCACGAAATATGTCCCATTGCTCAAGTCCCACCGGAAGACGGGAGCGAAGGAACGCGTCATCAGCGCCTGCTCCGCCAACTGATGGTCGACAGCGGTCAGGAAGAAGGAGACTTCAGTCGACCATCCCGACCTAGCCGCCTCCAAAATGATGTATGGCTTGTCGGTTGTCGCAGGAGGCTTGGCCGACTTAAGATGATCGGTGGGGAACATGACCGAGGCAACCAAATCGATACTTCGTTGGTCTTCCACCTTCTTTGGTGGCCACTCGACGATGCAGCGGTCCTCTGGTGCTTTGCCGCGCGCAACCATTTGCCTGTAGGTATGCTTCTCTAGAGCCACCCGGTAGACGCCTGGGTGAAGGCTGACCTTCAAGCTTCCGCCAAGATGGCGACCGGTGAAATACAGGGAATCCTCGTGCTCCCAAGCGGTCCATGCGGTCGAGTATCGGTCATCGTGGCCCTGCACAACGAAGCGAAGCCGCTTGCTCCACTTCCTATTGAGCTCGGCAAGCGTTGCCCGAGCCCTTGCCTCCTTATCGGCCTTGTCCATATCACATGATCCGTTCGGTCGGTGACGATTCCCCACAACACTGTTGGTTGATTCGGCCCGAATCCATTCTCGCAGATTGGTCGCACTGTCGCCACTGAGCGCGCCCCAAGACGCTTATCGGGAAGGCGTGTATTCCGCTTTCAGGCCATAGCCCTGCGATTGCGATACCGCGATGACGGCTGGCCTGTGAGGCTGACAGGCCGACGTTAACTCAAACCGTGATCGCGATGTGGCGGAGTGTGCTTCGCGCTGGATAAGGGCCTGGGAATAAGCGTGTTGCTCGTCATCGGAAACGCCAGGAGAGGAAAATCCCGATGAAGACCGAGACCCGTAGCCTGCAGATCGCCAAGGCGACGAGCACGAAGCCAACGAAGACCAAGACAGCAGCGCCCAAGTCCAAGGCCAAGAAGCTGCCGCACCCAAGCTCAAGCGCGTCACGAACGGCGAGAAGCTCGCCAAGCTGGCTGAACGGGAGAACGGCTTCACCATCGCCGAAGTGATGGATGAACTCGGCATCCAGCCCCACACCGCGCGGGCATTGATCTCCGTCGAACTACGGATGAAGCGCGGTCTGAAGGTCGAGATCAACAAGGAGACGGGAATCTACAAGGTGATTGCCGCATAGCCTCACCGCCACGAAGCCCGGACAGGAGGGAGGGGGTAGAGGTTTGGTGGAGCCAATCGGAATCGAACCGACGACCTCTTGAATGCCATTCAAGCGCTCTCCCAACTGAGCTATGGCCCCACACTCCGGCTTGAAACCGGCGCCGTTTCCGGCGAAGAGGTCCGACCGGCGTGGAAAGGCCGGTCGAAGTGCTGGCGGCTTCTAAACCCGCCTTTGGTCAATATCAAGTCCCGTCATCAGTCCGGGTGGGCCGGCAAATCGCGGCGCGGCCGTACCGCGCCCGCCGGTGATCAGGTTTCTTCCTCGTCGTCGTCGACATCGATGATGTCGGAAACATCGTCGTCGTCGTCGTCGTCATCGGCAAGGAACGTGTCGTCATCGTCGTCGTCGAGTTCGACATCGTCATCCTCGAGGTCGACGTCCGGATCGTCGGCCGCCTTGGCGTCGCCGCTTTCCTCGACCTCCTCGAGCGCAACGACCTCGACCTCCTCCTTCTTCTCGGGCTCGCTGGCCGGTTCGGGGACTTCCACTTCCTTTTCCTTCTCGACCGGAGCGACGGTGCGGGATTCGAATTGGGAGAGCGGATAGCTCTTGCCGGTATAGGGGGAGACGATCGGAACCTTGTTCAGATCGTAGAATTTCTTGCCCGTTTCGGGGCAAATTCTTTTGGTTCCGAGATCGGTTTTAGCCACGCTGCTGCCTCTGTGTCGTCCATGGCCGGCGCGTCTCTTCGATGCGCGGGCCGGCAAATCCTGCCGGTAAAAAGGTCGGTCCCCATAAACACAAGTCCCGGCGCTGTCAAAGCCATTCCGCACACGCCGCATACCAGGCGTATTTCAAATCTGAAAACCGCTTTTCAAGGCCCGCAAACAGGGATGACCGCCGCTCCCCGCCATGCTAGGAGGCCGCAGCCAAAAGACAAGCCGCACAGTGATGACACATTCAAGCAATCCACAGCCCACGACCGCCTCGCGATCACCCGCGCTTACCGGAAAAATCCGGGTTCCGGGCGACAAGTCGATCTCGCATCGCTCGCTGATGCTGGGCGGGCTGGCGGCCGGCGAAACGCGGGTCACCGGGCTGCTGGAGGGCGAGGACGTGATCCGCACCGCTTCGGCGATGCGAGCGATGGGCGCGCTGATCGACAAGAAGGACGGGGAATGGATCATCCAGGGCGCCGGCAATGGCTGCCTGCTGGAGCCGTCCGGGCCGCTCGACTTCGGCAATGCCGGCACCGGCGTGCGCCTGACGATGGGGCTTGTCGGCTCCTACGACATGGAAACCACCTTCACCGGCGACCCCTCGCTATCGAAGCGCCCGATGGGCCGCGTGCTCGACCCGCTCAGGCTGATGGGCACGCAGGTGCTCCAGGCCGCGCCCGGCGACCGCCTGCCGATCATGCTGCGCGGACCGGCAAGGCCGGTTCCCATCACCTACCGCGTGCCTGTCGCCTCCGCGCAGGTCAAGTCGGCGGTGCTGCTGGCGGGCCTCAACGCGCCGGGCGTCACCACGGTCATCGAGCCGGTGATGACGCGCGACCATACCGAGCGCATGCTCCAGGGCTTCGGCGCCGCGCTCGAGGTCGAAACCGACGCTGACGGCGTGCGCCACATCCGGCTCGAGGGGCGCGGCACACTCACCGGCCAGACGATCGCTGTGCCCGGCGATCCCTCCTCGGCGGCGTTTCCGATGGTCGCGGCGCTGCTTGTTCCCGGCTCCGACATCACCATCGAAAACGTGCTGATGAACCCGACCCGCACCGGGCTTATCCTGACGCTGCAGGAAATGGGCGCCCGCATCGAGCTTGAGAACCGCCGCAACGAGGGCGGCGAGGACGTGGCCGATATGCGCGTGCGCCACTCCGAACTGAAGGGCGTGAGCGTGCCGCCGGAGCGCGCGCCGTCGATGATCGACGAATATCCCGTGCTCGCCGTCGCCGCCGCCTTCGCCGAAGGCGAGACGGTGATGGACGGGATCGAGGAACTCAGGGTCAAGGAGAGCGACCGGCTCGCGGCGGTGGCGCGCGGGCTCGAAGCCAACGGCGTCGACTGCACGGAAGCCAGGGCATCGCTCACCGTGCGCGGGCGGCCGGGCGGCAAGGGCTATGGCGGCGCAAACGCCGTCGAGACGCATCTCGACCACCGCATCGCCATGGCCTTTCTCGTCCTGGGGCTGGCCGCCGAAAAGCCGGTCACCATCGACGACAATGCGATGATCGCCACCAGCTTCCCCGAATTCATGGGCCTGATGAGCGGGCTGGGGGCGAAGATCGACGCGGCGGAACCCGCCGAGGCCGGCGCGTGACCGTCAAGGTCGCGATGATCGTCGGCGGCGGCTCCGGCATGGGCGCGCAGGCCGCGCGGGCGCTGGCCGCGAACGGCTATGCGGTCGCCATCCTGTCTTCGTCGGGCAAGGGCGAGGCGCTGGCAAAGGAGCTCGGCGGCCTCGGCTTCACCGGTTCCAATCGCGAGCCGGCCGACCTCGAGCGCTTTGTCGACCAGACAATGGACCGCTACGGCCGCATCGACGCGCTGGTCAACGGCGCCGGCCACGGCCCGAAGGGCGATGTGCTGGCGATCTCCGACGAGGACTGGCATCTCGGCATGGAGTTCTACCTGCTCAACGTCATCCGGGCGGTCCGTCTCGTCACCCCGGTGATGCAGGCGCAGAAATCCGGCGCGATCGTCAACATCTCGACCTACGCCACTTTCGAGCCGGAGGCGATGTTTCCGACATCGGGCGTATTCCGCGCCGGGCTCGCCGCCTTCACCAAACTGTTTTGCGACAAATACGCGCCCGACAATATCCGCATGAACAACGTGCTGCCCGGCTTCATCGACTCGCTGCCGGAAAAGCAGGACCGCCGCGCGCGCATCCCGATGGGCCGCTACGGCACGGTCGGCGAAGTGGCGGACCTGATCGCCTTCCTCGCCTCGGACAAATCGTCCTACATCACCGGCCAGAACATCCGCATCGACGGCGGCATTACCAGGTCGGTGTAGAGGGCGGCGCTCCTGATCCTCGCCGGCGGTTCCCGCGCCACTGCCGGATTCCGGATGGCCCTGCTATCCGTGACCGCAAATCTGGCGCAATGATGCGCGCTGGAAAGCATCGTGCCGACCGGCTAACCTGCGGTCCGCTGCCGTAGAGGGGTGTCATGGAATATGTCGCGGTCCTGACGGGCATCGCCGTCATTCATTTCTTCGCCATCTCCAGCCCCGGCCCGACGCTGTTCGTCGTCGCCGGCCATGCGAACGCGACCAACCCGAGCGCGGGGTTTTTCGTCGTCGTCGGCGTCGTCATGGCGACCCTGGTCTGGGCGACGTTCGCCGCCGCCGGCCTCAACGTCCTGATGAACGCCGTGCCCTGGCTGCCGGTCGTCATCCGCATCGCCGGCGGGGCCTATCTCGCATGGTTCGGCTACAAGATGATCCGCTCGGCGCTGAAAAAGCAGAGCGTGGAGATAGCGGACGCCGAAATCCCGCCGATCCCGCCGCTTGTCGCGCTGCGCAACGGTTTCGTCACCAATATCTCGAACCCCAAGGTGATCGCCTATTATGTCAGCCTGTTCGGCGTGATGATCCCCGCCGCGGCTCCGGTCTGGTTCTATGGCGCGGTCGTGCTCACGGCGGCAAGCGTCTCGGCGGCATGGTGGGCCGTCGTCGCCGTCTTCTTCCGCCTGCCGGTCGTGCGGAGCGCTTTCAAGCGCATCCGCCGCGTGTTCAACTTCGGGGTCGGGGCGGTGCTTGTCGCCTTCGGCATGAAGCTGATCTCCGGACGCTGAAAAAGGCCGGCCACGCATTCCGAGAGGGCGCTACGGCGGCGGCGGCGAGGTGGCCGAACCGGTCGCCTTCCTCGCCTCGGACAAATCCCCCTGCATCACCGGCCAGAACATCCGCATCGACAGGTGGATTACGAGGTTGGTGTAGAGGGCGGCGGGGGCCATATGGGTCGCCGCCATATTGCTGAGAAGGCGGACCCCAGATGCTTCAAAGCTATCGTTTCCGTTCTGGCCTCATCGCCACTCACGGCGAAAGTAAAATCGTTATCAACAGGTTACGGGAATTGGAACGTAACCTTTTGATTCGGAACGATTTTTCCAAAAATGGAATTGATTTTACCGCCGATTCTGCTAGAATTCTCCGTCGTGGCGAGCAAGGATTCCGATGACGATTCAATATCCAGAGTTCTGGAAGAGTCGGCTGGCTGTCCCCACCTATAGGGTGAAGGACGCTGCTCGCTATGCGGGAACATCTCCGCAGACGGTAGGCAGTTGGCAGAGGCTCAAGGCGCGTGGTGGCGTCGTCGCCCCGCGCGATCCGGGGGACCGGTTAAACTATCTTCAATTGATAGAGGTCGGCGTAGTGGCGGCCATGCGGAAGGCGGGCGTTCCTCTGAAATCGATTCGGAATGCCCGCAATTTCCTCGCTAGTAAGATGGGTTCTCAGAATCCGTTCGCTGAATATCGCTTTAAGACGGATGGTAAGCAGCTGCTTCTTGGAGCAGACGAAGTGGACTCCGGGACCAAGGACAAGCTGATTGTCGTCAGTGAGGCTGGCCAATACGCGTGGAAGGAAATCCTGCAGCAATTGCTGCGCGAGTTTGAATACTCTCCGGAGGACGGCGCATGCGTTATGCGGTGGCAGGTCGCAGGTGTGAATGAGCCAGTTATAATTGATCCCCGGGTCGCATTTGGATCACCTCAAGTTGGCGGCGTGCCTACTGGCGTCTTACGTGACCGATGGAATAGCGGGGAGAGTGTCCGCGACATAGCCGACGATTTCGATATTGACGGCAAGCTTGTGATGTCGGCTCTTCGGTTCGAGAACGTCGAAATAGATCTTGATCGCCCGGCGCAGTGGGCAAATTGACATTCTTCTTTGATTGCCAGATTGGTCGGCGTTTGCCGGAGGTGCTTGCTCGCATGAAGCCGCCGGTCAACATTCGTTGGCACCATGCGGAAAACTTCAAGTCGGACGACGAAGACGATTATTGGTTATCGGAGATTGGCAAGCGAAATTGGGTAGTGATCGGACAAGACCGAAAATGGCATTCGATTGAAGTGGAAGCGGCGGCAGTGAAGCAGCATAACATTCGCTGCTTCTATCTCCCCTGCGCAGACCAAACGCGGTGGGTAACGCTATGTCACTTCATTCGTCGCCACGCGAAAATGATGGAATTGGCCGAAACAGTGCCAGGCCCATTCATCTACAGGCTGGCGAAGAATGGACAATTTTACGAGGTTCCGATCCCATGATGTCGGATGGCAAGAAGCAATTCAATAAGTTCCGCGAAGCCGCGCGGGAGATTGAAACCGACGACGACGAAAAGCAGTTCGATCGCGCTCTAGGAAAGGTCGCGAAAGCGCCGCCGTCGAGAGATGACAAGAAAAATCCAAATGAGCGACATCGTTAAAGCGGCGCTCCTAGTATCGGCCGCCATTCTCATTTCCACTTGGCTAAACCTAAGATACTCCCCTCATGAGACTTGTATACGCGCTGTGATGGAAAAGGCGCCCAAGAGCGAAAGGTCTACTGCTGAACTTCGCTGTCTGTTACCGCAACGATGACCAACTGAGATAAATCCTCCAACTACGGCGGTCCGGACCCGGACAAGAGCTGAAGTCCTTTGGAGGTGGGCCTCATCTGGATCGCGGTGAGGGTGGCGGCGGTGACGCCGGTGTAGAGCGTGCCGTCCTTTTTGGAGGCGAGGATGTAGACATAGCCGAACATCGCGGCGGCAGCTTAGCCAAACAGGAGATGTCACGGAATGGATCCCGGACAGCCTCCGCTTGCGCTCCGGCTTCCGGGATGACGGCGGAGGCGGTGCGCCCGCGTGGATAAATCAGCCACGCGATCTCCGCCAACCCCTTGTCCCGACTGACTAATCACCACCCACTACCCTCTTTTCTATCCACGCCGCCCAAACCTTCCCCACAATGCCCCGCAGATCAACGCGAGGCGGAAATGGACTGGAACCTGGCAATCAGACGCAACCGAGAGGCGCTCATGCGCGTTCTCGCGGCGCTGCTTTCGCTGGTCGGGCTGGAGGACGGGCAGTCGGAGATCGGCAGTCGGCAGTCGGGTTCAGCGCTGGCTGCCGACTGCCGCCTCATTTTGCCCCGCCATCTCCACGCTCATGTGCTGCGCATCCTGCGCGCCACTGAGGCCGCCATCCGCCGCCTCGTCGTCATTGCCGCGCGTGATGTCGCCGTCACGGTGCGGCCCGGCGGCGGAGCATTCCAGCCGGACTTCTGCCGCAAGCGCAACGAGGCCGCCGACGCTCCAGCCACCCTTGGCATCCCCGCCTTCCCCCTGCTCGACCCATTGAGGAAATTCTCCTTCGATCCGCCCAGGCGGGCCTCGAAGTTCTTTCCGCGTATCTGCGTGGTGGGGTATTCGGAGCCCGCGCCGCTTCCCGAAAAGCCGGTTCTGTCGTTCGACGATCCCATCAACGCCACGGGCATTCACCGCCGGCTGCTTTCATCGCGGCGGGCTCTCGAGAACTTGCCCGCGCAAGCCCGCCGCCTCGCGCGCTGGAAAGCGCGGAACAAGCTCAAACCCGGCCCCGGCCGTGTCTCGCCGCTGCGCATGGGCCGCCCGCCCGGCAGGCGGAAGCGCTCCATCCACGCGGTGGACGACATATTGAAGGAGTGCCACGCGCTGGCGCTCGACGTGCTCTCTCCTCCGAACACGTCGTAAAAGGCATCGAGAGAGAGGCAATCCGCATCGGCGGTCAGGCATGGATCCTCGGGGTGAGAAGCGGTCCGCGCAGCGGACGCAAAGCCAATGATTTGGCTTTGCGAGTGAGCGAACGCCCGAGGATGACGACTGTGAATTGCCGCGGTGCCTCACGGACGAAGTCCGCAAGCCCGACCGGGCGTCGGGCCTTATGGCCCGCCCCCGCGGAGGCCGTCGCGCAGCGACGAATAGCCGTGAGCGAGAAGAGACCACCCCCGGTTGCCAAGAGAGCCGCCCCGTGGCACTTGCCTGCCCGACCAACCGGGACACCCCATGAGCCTCGTCATCGCCATCGACGGACCGGCCGCGTCCGGCAAGGGAACCCTTGGCCGGCGGCTGGCGGAAAAATACGGTCTCAACCATCTCGACACCGGGCTGACCTACCGCGCCGTGGCGCACCGCATGCTGGCCCACGGCCTGCCGCTCGACAATGAATCGGCGGCCGAAACCGCGGCGCGCCAGATCGATCTCGGCGCGCTCGACCGCGCGGTGTTGTCCGAACACGGGATCGGCGAGGCCGCTTCGAAGGTTGCCGTCATGTCGAAGGTGCGTGCCGCATTGCGCGACAAGCAGAGGCAGTTCGCGGCCCAGCCGCCCGGCGCCGTGCTCGACGGGCGCGACATCGGCACCGTGGTGTGCCCCGACGCCGATCTCAAGCTCTATGTCACCGCCTCGCCGCAGGAGCGGGCGCGCCGCCGGCATGCCGAGATCGTCGCCAATGGCGGCGCGGCGGACGTTGCCGCCATCCTCACAGATATCGAGCGCCGCGACGCGCGCGACATGGGCCGCGCGGACTCGCCGCTACGGCCCGCCGCCGACGCGCACTTGCTTGATACGACCCAAATGGATATAGAAGCCGCGTTTCGCGCCGCTTGCGGCCTTGTCGATCAGGTCCTGGCAGCGCGCGACGCAGGCTGAAACGGTCATCCGGCATTGTTTGCCTGATTGCCGCCTCGGCAAGAACCGTCTGCAAGACAGTCCGACGCGCCGAAACCGCCCCAGGGCGGGCATGGCCTCCCAGTGGAAGCCCGGATTGCCGAAGCAGACAAACGCAACGCTAACCCATCGGCGCCATGCCCGCGACAGCGGGCTTTCCAGGAGTATAAATGTCACAATCCAACCCAACCCGCGACGACTTCGCGTCGCTGCTCGACGAGTCGTTTTCGGAAGAACATTCCGCTGAAGGCTCCGTCGTAAAGGGCCTGATCACGGCCATCGAAAAAGACATGGCCATCATCGATGTCGGCCTGAAGGTCGAAGGCCGCGTCGCGCTCAAGGAATTCGGCGCCAGCGCCAAGGAGCTCAAGGCGGGCGACACGGTCGAGATCTATGTCGAGCGCATCGAGAACGCGCTCGGTGAAGCGGTTCTGTCGCGCGAGAAGGCTCGCCGCGAGGAGAGCTGGGTCAAGCTCGAAGTGAAATTCAACAATGGCGAGCGCGTCGAAGGCGTCATCTTCAACCAGGTCAAGGGCGGCTTCACCGTCGATCTGGACGGCGCCGTTGCGTTTCTGCCGCGCAGCCAGGTCGACATCCGGCCGATCCGCGACGTCACCCCGCTGATGCACAATCCGCAGCCCTTCGAGATCCTGAAGATGGATCGCCGCCGCGGCAACATCGTGGTGTCGCGCCGCACCGTGCTGGAAGAGAGCCGCGCCGAGCAGCGCTCGGAGATCGTGCAGAACCTCGAGGAAGGCCAGGTGGTCGAAGGCGTGGTCAAGAACATCACCGACTACGGTGCGTTCGTCGACCTCGGCGGCATCGACGGCCTGCTGCATGTCACCGACATGGCGTGGCGCCGCGTCAACCATCCGACGGAAATCCTCGCCATCGGCCAGACGGTCAAGGTGCAGATCATCCGCATCAACCAGGAAACCCACCGCATCTCGCTCGGCATGAAGCAGCTGGAGAAGGATCCGTGGGACGGCATCGGCGACAAGTATCCGATCGGCAAGCGCGTCGAGGGCAAGGTGACCAACATCACCGACTACGGCGCGTTCGTGGAGCTGGAGCCGGGCATCGAAGGCCTGATCCACGTTTCGGAAATGTCGTGGACGAAAAAGAACGTCCATCCCGGCAAGATCCTGTCCACCACGCAGGAAGTCGATGTGGTGGTGCTGGAAGTCGACCCGCAGAAGCGCCGCATCTCGCTTGGCCTCAAGCAGACGCTCGACAATCCGTGGGAAGCCTTCGCCAACAACAACCCGGTCGGCTCGGTCGTCGAAGGCGAGGTCAAGAACAAGACCGAATTCGGCCTGTTCATCGGCCTCGACGGCGATGTGGACGGCATGGTCCACCTGTCCGATCTCGACTGGAACCGTCCGGGCGAGCAGGTCATCGAGGAATTCAACCGCGGTGACATGGTCAAGGCGCAGGTTCTCGACGTCGATGTCGAGAAGGAGCGCATCTCGCTGGGCATCAAGCAGCTCGGCCAGGATGCGGTCGGCGAGGCTGCGGCTTCCGGCGGCCTGCGCAAGAACGCGGTGGTGACCTGCGAGGTCACGGCGGTCAAGGATGGCGGGCTGGAAGTGAAGCTCATCGATCACGACATCGAGACCTTCATCAAGCGCTCGGACCTCAGCCGAGACCGCGACGAGCAGCGGCCCGAGCGTTTCTCCGTCGGCCAGAAGGTCGATGCGCGGGTGACCTCGTTCGACAAGAAGAGCCGCAAGCTCACCGTGTCGATCAAGGCGCTGGAAATCGCCGAAGAAAAGGAAGCGGTGGCCCAGTTCGGCTCGACCGACTCCGGCGCTTCGCTCGGCGACATTCTGGGCGCCGCGCTCAAGAAGCAGGGCGGCGACGCGGACGAGAAATAGTCCTCGCCGCGCATGTTCGACATACAAGAAACCCCGCCGGAGCGATCCGGCGGGGTTTTTTGCTGCCGCGTCCGCTGCTCGTCAGCCGGCCCCGGCCAGACAGTCCCTGAGCGACGCCGCCATGCCGCGCATCAGTTCGAAATAGAGGTCCGGACCGTCAGCCAGCTCCGCTCCAAGCGGGTCGAGAGTGCCCGAACCGGCGCCGGTTCCCTCGATCGCGACGGTGACCAGCCGCGGTTCGAACTGCGGCTCGGCGAAGACGCAGGTGGCGCCGAGTTCCCGCACCCTTTGCTGGATTTCGCGCAGCCGCTCCGCGCCCGGCATCACCTCGGGGCTGACGGTGATGGAACCCGCCGCATGCAGCCCGAAACGGCTTTCAAAATACTGGTAGGCGTCGTGGAAGACGACGAAGGGCTTGTCCTTCACCGGCGCCAGTTCGGCAGCGAGTTCGGTCTGCAGATCGTTCAGCCGCGCGCGCAGTGCCTCCGCGTTCCCGGCATAGAGCGCGGCATTGTCGGGGTCGGCCTCCGACAGCGCCTCCTCGATCTCGTGCACCATCGCCGCCGCGTTCCGTGGGTCGAGCCAGACATGCATGTCGAAACCGTCATGCCCGTGATCGTCATGCTCGGCCTCGGCGGCCTCCTCATGGCCGTGTCCGTCTTCGTCGTCGTGATGTTCAGCGGATTCCTCATGCCCGTCTTCGGCATGATCGTGGTCATCGTGGCCGGCTGAATCCGCTTCGTGGCCGTGCTCATCTTCATGGTCGTGACCCTCGAACGGGCCGCCCTCGCGGAACGGCAGCTTGACGAGGTCATGCGCCTCGCCGAGTTCGACCACGGTGGCGTTCCCGCCCAGCGTGTCGATGGCGCTGTCCAGCGCGACCTCCATCCGCGGCCCGACCCAGAAAACCAGCCCGGCCGATTCAAGCGCGCGCGCATCGGATGGCCTGAGCGAATAGGTGTGGGGCGAGCCCGCTCCGCGAACGAGCAGATGCGGTTCTCCGGCGCCTTTCATGACACCGGCCACCAGCGAGTGCACCGGCTTGATCGAGGCGACGACCCCTTCGAGCGCCTGGGCCTGAGCCGGAACAATGGCGAGAGCGGTGGCGGCTAGCAGCAGAGCGCGAATGCGCGGCATCGGGTCCTCCATAAAGTGAATTGGCAAAGCGACATATGTTATAGCATTACGTCCAATTGCGTAATGCTATAACGTGTGCCATATCAGGGCGCAACCCTTGCCGGACCGACCAATGCTCGACGCGACGCAAAAATCCGAACCGCTCGTCTCGCTCTCAGGAGCCGGCGTCTATCGCGATGGACGCTGGCTGGTGCGCGGCGTCGACATGACCATCCGGCCGGGCGAGATCGTTACGCTGATCGGTCCAAACGGATCGGGAAAGAGCACGAGCGCGCGGATGGCGACCGGCATGCTGCGCCCCGACGAGGGCCAGGCCATACGCCGGCCGGGACTGACTGTCGGCTATGTGCCGCAAAAGCTTGCCATCGACCGTTCCCTGCCGCTCACGGTCAGCCGGCTGATGCGGCTGACCGGCCCGCGCTCCGCCGGCAGTGTGCGAGACGCGCTGGAAGCCGTCGGCATCGCGCATCTCGCCAACGCGCAGATCCACAATCTGTCCGGCGGCGAGTTCCAGCGCGCGCTTTTGGCGCGGGCGATCATCCACGAGCCGGACCTGCTGATCCTCGATGAACCGGTGCAGAATGTCGATTTCGGCGGCGAGGTCGCGCTGTACGAGCTGATCGGCGCTATCCGCGATCGGACAGGCTGCGGGGTGCTGCTGATTTCGCACGATCTGCACGTGGTCATGGCGCAGACGGACACGGTGATCTGCCTCAACGGCCATGTCTGCTGCTCCGGCACGCCCGAAAGCGTCGCCGCCAGCCCGGAATACCGCAATCTGTTCGGCGCGCGGGCAGCCGAAGCCGTCGCGCTCTATCGTCATCATCACGACCACACGCATCTGGCGGATGGCCGGGTGCGCCATGCCGACGGCACCGTCACCGACGATTGCCATCCCGACGACGAGCATCATGACCACGCGCCACGCGCTGCCGGGGGCGGCCATGCTTGATGACTTCTTTATCCGCGCGCTGCTCGCCGGCATCGGGATCGCGGCGGTGGCCGGGCCGCTGGGCTGCTTCATCGTGTGGCGGCGCATGGCCTATTTCGGCGACACCATGGCGCATTCGGCCCTGCTCGGCGTTGCGATCTCGTTCCTGCTCGCCATCAACCTCACCGTGGGCGTCTTCGCCGTCGCGGCGGCCGTGTCGGTCGCGCTGCTTTTGCTGCAGCGCCGCCGCGCGCTGTCATCCGATTCACTGCTGGGCATCCTGTCGCATTCCACGCTGGCGATAGGGCTGGTCATGGTCGCGTCGATGAGCTGGGTCCGTATCGATTTGATGGGCCTGCTGTTCGGCGACATTCTCGCGGTGTCGAAGCAGGACCTGGCGATCGTCTATGCCGGCGGCGCGGCGGTGCTGGCGGCGCTGGTCTGGCTTTGGCGTCCACTGCTGGCCGCCACCGTGAGCGAGGAACTGGCCGACGCCGAAGGCTTGTCGCCGCGCCGTTCTCAGCTTGCCTTCATGCTGTTGATGGCCGCGACAATCGCCATCGCCATGAAGATCGTCGGCATCCTGCTGATCACCTCGCTGCTGATCATTCCGGCCGCCACCGCGCGGCGATTTTCTTCAACGCCCGAACAGATGGCCGTCATTGCGGCCGCCGCCGGCATCGCGGCCGTCATCGCCGGGCTGTTCGGCTCGCTCAGCTACGACACGCCATCCGGACCATCGATCGTCGTCGCCGCACTGCTTCTGTTTCTCGTCAGCCTGATCCCCGCCGCCGCGCTCCTGTCGCGCCGCGCGGCAGACAGGACCCAGGACACACGCTCATGACCCAGACGCAGACATCAGAACTCACGCGCAATCAGGCGCTCGTTCACGAAACGCTTTCTAGGGCCGAGGGTCCGCTCTCGGCCTATACGATCCTCGATCGCCTGCGCGACGATGGCTTTCGCGCGCCGCTTCAGGTCTACCGGGCGCTGGAAAAGCTGACCGGTCTCGGTCTCGTGCACCGGCTGGAGAGCATCAACGCGTTTGTCGCCTGCGCCGGGGCGCACCGGCACGATGATCATGATCTGATCGCATTCGCCATCTGCGAGCGCTGCGGGCAGGTGGAGGAATTCGCCGATCCGGACGTCTTCGCGCGGCTGGAAGGCTGGGCGGCGGACAACAAATTTCGCGTCGACAAGACGACGATCGAAATCCGCGGCAAATGCGCGGCGTGTGCGCAAGCGGAGCCTCTGGCGCCGAACAGCTAGAGCGCATCTGAAAGGGGCCGGCCGCGGCGCTTCGCACCCTTTGCCTGCGCGACGAAAACGACTATGAAGCGGGCGGATAGCGACGGAGCCCGCAATGACGACGATTTCCTCCAAACCCAAGCTGATCACCGTGTTCGGCGGGTCGGGATTCCTTGGCCGGCATCTGGTGCAGGCTCTGGCTCGGAGGGGCTACCGCATCCGCGTCGCCGTGCGGCGGCCGGACCTCGCCAACCACGTCACCTTTCTCGGCAATGTCGGGCAGATCCAGCCGGTTCAGGCCAATGTCAGGGTGCGCTGGTCGGTCGACCGCGCGGTCAAGGGCGCCGACCATGTCATCAATCTGGTCGCCATCCTCCACGAAAGCGGACGCCAGACCTTCGGCGCGGTGCAGGAATTCGGCGCGCATGCAGTGGCTGAGGCCGCGAGGGCCGAGGGCGCGGGCTTGACCCACATCTCGGCCATCGGCGCCGATCTTGAGAGCGAATCCGAATATGCCAGCGCCAAGGCGCGGGGCGAAAAGGCGGTTCTGGAAACGGTGAAAAACGCGCTGATCGTGCGCCCGTCCATCATCTTCGGCCCCGAGGACCAATTCTTCAATCGCTTCGCCAATATGGCGCGGTTCAGCCCGGCATTGCCGCTGATCGGCGGCGGCCACACGAAGTTCCAGCCGGTCTATGTCGGAGACGTCGCCGAGGTGATTGCCCGGCACGTCGATGGGTCGGTCGGGGGCGGCCGCATTCTCGAGCTCGGCGGGCCGCGCGTGCTGACCTTCCGCGAATGCATGGAGGAAATGCTCGAGGTCATCGACCGAAAGCGCATGCTGGTTCCCGTTCCATGGTGGCTGGCGAGAATACAGGGCGCGATCCTCGGCCTGTTGCCAAACCCGCTTCTCACCACCGATCAGGTCAAGCAGCTGCGGAACGACAATGTCGTGTCGGAAAAGGCGAAGCAGGACGGCCGCACGCTGGAGGGTCTCGGCATCAGGCCGCGCACGATCGAAGCCATTCTGCCGAACTACCTTTGGACCTACCGGCCGGCCGGCCAGTTCACCCGCAAGGTGGAAGGCTAAGGCCGCTTGGACAGTCTCGTCGCCCTGCTGCCGGAGGCGATTCCGCCGTCGGCGGCGCTTCTGCTCATCGCCGCATCCTTCTTCACCTCAGCCTTCACCGCCGCCTTCGGGCTGGGCGGCGGCGTGGCCATGCTGGCGATCCTCGGCGCATTCCTGCCGGTCGCGGCGCTGATCCCCGTCCATGGCGCGGTGCAGCTCGGCTCCAATACGGGCCGCGCCTGGCATCAGCGCGCGCATATCCGTTTCGGCATCGCCACGCCGTTCCTGATCGGCAGCCTGGCGGGGGCCGCCGTCGGGGCAATGCTCGTGCTGCAGCTTCCCGATGCGCTTCTGAAACTGGCGCTCGGGGTCTTTATCATCGCGATCACCTGGACGCGCATCCCCGGGGTGGAGAATCTCCGCGGCGCTGGGCTTGCCTTCGGCAGCGGCGTTATCGCGCTCGCCAACATGTTTTTCGGCGCGACCGGGCCGTTATTGTCGGCCTTCTTCGCCCAGATCATCCCAGATGACCGCAAGGCGCTGATCGCCACCCATGCCGCCGGCATGACCGTCCAGCATCTTCTGAAGGTAATCGCCTTCACCATCGCCGGCTTCGCCTTCGCGCGCTGGGTGCCGCTGGTCGCTGTCATGATCGTGGCCGGCTATCTCGGCACGATTTCCGGCTCCCGGCTGCTGGACAGCATGCCGGAAGAGCGCTTCCGTTTCTGGTTCAGGATCGCGGTGACGCTGCTGGCGCTGTGGCTGATGCGCGGCGGAATTGCCGCCCTGATCGCCTGACCAGTCAGCCCCAGACCGCCAGCGCTGCGAAACCAGCGGAGCCGACGGCGATGCGCCACCAGCCGAACAGCGCGTAGCCGCGCTTCGACACGAAATTGAGCAGGCCGCGCACCACGAAGACCGCCACGATGAAGGCAGCGATAAAACCCGCCGCGATGATCGGCAGATCGGCGGCCGTGAGGATGTCGCGGTTCTTGAACAGGTCGAGCGCGAAGGCGCCGACCATGGTCGGCATGGCGAGGAAGAAGGAAAACTCCGCCGCCGAACGCTTGTCGGTACCGAGAAGCAACGCGCCGACGATGGTCGAGCCCGAGCGCGAGGTGCCGGGGATCATCGCCAGGCACTGGAACAGCCCGATGCCGAGATAGACCTTCCAGGAGAACTTCGTCACGTCGTCATAGCGCGGATTGAGCGCCCAGCGGTCGACCCACAAGAGCACGATGCCGCCAAGAACCAGCGTCGTGCAGATCAAGGCGGGCGATTCGAACAGCACCGTCTTGATGAAGTCGCGCGCCAGATAGCCGATCACGGCCGCCGGCAGAAAGGCGAGCAGAATGCCGCCGACGAAATATTGCGTGCCTCGGTCGGTTGGCAGGGCGACCAGCATCGACCACAGGCGGGCCGCATAGACGCTGAGGATCGCCAGAATCGCGCCAAGCTGAATCAGAACCTCGAACGCCTTGCCGGTCGACTCAAAGCCCAGAAAATGTCCCGCGAGCAGGATATGTCCAGTCGACGAGACGGGTATGAACTCGGTCAGGCCTTCAAGAATGCCAAGCAGAAGCGCATCGGCAATTGTCTGTGAAGCCATCGATCCTCCGGGAGATGCTGCGGCTTGTCAGGGCAGGCCGTGCGTCCTATAGCTCCGCACCGTGGCCCGGCTTTCCGACCGGCTGTGGATTCGGGCCGCCGACAATTAGCCGTCCGTCGGCAAAATGACCAGAGGTCGGGGGCCAGACCTTAAGGTATTCATGCTCACGCTTTTTCATTTCCCGCTTTCGGCTTCTTCCCGTTTTGTCCGCCTCAGCTTCGCCGAATATGGCGAGGAGCTGGCATTGATCGAGGAAAAGCCGTGGCAGAGGCGGCCGGAATTCCTGGCGCTCAACCCGGCCGGCTCGGTTCCAGTGCTTCTGGCCGAAGGCGACGTGCCGATCGTCGGCGCGCAGGTGATTGCGGAATATGTCGACGAAACGCGCGGCGCCTTCAAGCGCGACAAGCGGCTGTTCGCCGAAGACCCGTTCGAGCGCGCCGAGATCCGCCGCCTCACCGACTGGTATCTGGGCAAGGCCGAGCAGGATGTCCTGCGCCACCTGGTGCGTGAACGGGTGCTGAAGCCGCAGATGAACGAGGGCGCCGGCGGCGCGCCGGACGCTTCGGTGATCCGCGCGGCGCGCACCAACATCAAGCAGCATATGAAATACACGAACTGGCTGGCCGCGACACGCAACTGGCTGTCCGGTGCGCGCCTTACCTACGCCGATCTCGCGGCGGCGGCCTCGCTGTCGGTGCTCGACTATCTGGGCGAGATCGACTGGACAGATCACGGCGCGGCGCGTGATTGGTACCAGCGCATGAAATCGCGGCCGTCCTTCCGCCCGCTGCTGTCGGACCGGGTGCGCGGCCTGTCGCCCGTATCGCATTACGCCGATCTGGACTTCTGATCCGGCGCTTGCTCGCCCATACTAGGGGCCGGAATGATCGAAGACCGAACCATAGCCAGGCCGAAAGCAGGATCGACCAGCGATCCCGCCCGCCTGCGCGCATTCGTGGAGAACGCCGCGCGGAAGGCCGGTTTTGACGCAATTGGGGTGGTCTCCGCCGACGCCGTGCCCGACATGAGCGGCCGGCTCAACGAGTTCATCGCACGCGGCCGCCACGGCACGATGGGCTGGATGGCGGAAACGTCCGATCGGCGCGGCAGCCCGCGTGCTTTGTGGCCGGATGTCCGCAGCGTCGTCATGCTGGCGATGAACTACGGACCCGACAGCGATCCAATGGCGTCGCTTGAAAGGACCGATCGGGCGACGATCTCGGTCTATGCCCGCAACCGCGATTACCATGACCTCATCAAGGGCAGGCTGAAGGAGATCGCCGGGCGCTTCGCTTCACGCTCGGGGGCGGACGTGAAGGTCTTCGTCGATACGGCGCCGGTGATGGAAAAGCCCCTGGCGGCCGCCGCCGGCCTCGGCTGGCAGGGCAAGCACACCAATCTGGTCAGCCGCGAACTCGGCTCGTGGCTGTTTCTCGGCGTGATCTTCACGACGGCGGAGATCGAGACCGACACGCCGGAGCCCGACAGCTGCGGCTCGTGTCGCGCCTGTCTCGACATCTGTCCGACCGACGCGTTTCCCGCGCCATACCAGCTCGATGCGCGGCGCTGCATCTCCTACCTCACCATCGAACACAGGGGGCCGATCCCGAATGAATTCCGCCGCGCGATCGGCAACCGCATCTATGGCTGCGACGACTGCCTGGCCGTCTGCCCGTGGAACAAGTTCGCCCAGGAAGCGCGCGAGGCGAAGCTGATCGCGCGCGACGATCTTCGGCAGCCACGGCTCGCCGATCTGCTTGAGCTCGACGATACCGCCTTCCGCGCGTTCTTCTCCGGCTCGCCGGTCAAGCGCATCGGCCGCGACCGCTTCATCCGCAACGTGCTGATCGCGGCGGGGAATTCCGGAAAGGCCGAACTCGCGCCGCAATGTGAAAAGCTCGTGAGCGACCCGGCGCCGGTGGTGCGCGGGGCCGCGATCTGGGCGCTGTCGCAACTGGCGCCGGTTGAAACGGCGCAAAGGGCGAACGGGGCCATGAAATCCGAAAGCGACGGCGACGTGCGCAGTGAATGGCTGGCCGCGTCAGCGGCGGCGCAATCCGGAGCATCGCACTGATGCGCATACTCCTGCTCGGCGCCGGCTATTCGGCGCGGGAATTTGCCCGGCAGATCGCCAACGAAGCCGACTGGATCGCCGGAACGACCCGGGACAAGGAAAGGTTCGGCGCGCTGGAGCGGGCGGGCATCCGGCCGGTGCACTTCGACGGTTTGAAGATCGAGCCCGAACTTGCCGAGGTGATGGCCCAGGCGACGCATGTCGTCCATTCCGCCGCGCCCGGAGAGGGCGGCGATCCGCTACTCAGGCACCTGACGGAGCCAATCACCGAAGCGATGCCAAATCTCCTGTGGGCCGGCTACTATTCGACCGTTGGCGTCTACGGCAATCACGACGGCGATTGGGTGGACGAGGAGAGCGAATGCCGCGCGACGTCGCGGCGGGGGCGGGCGCGCATCGATGCCGAGCGCGACTGGATTGCGGCCGGAGAGACGGCGGGCGTTGCCGTTGCGGTGCTGCGGCTTGCCGGCATCTACGGGCCGGGACGCAACGCCTTCACCAAGCTGGAAAGCGGCGTCGCCCACCGCATCGTGAAGCCCGGCCAGGTTTTCAGCCGGATTCATGTCGACGATATCGCCGGCTTCACCCGGCATCTGGCGCTCGGCCGGACCGGCGGCATTTTCAACCTGGCCGATGACGAGCCCGCGCCGCCGCAGGATGTGATCGCTTTCGCCGCCGGGCTCATGGGGGTCCCGCCGCCGCCGGAAACCCCGTTCGAGGACGCCGAGCTCAGCGCAATGGCGCGGTCGTTCTATGCCGACAGCCGCCGCGTCTCGAATGCCAGGCTCCGCGCGTCCGGCTACACGCTGTGCTTTCACAACTATCGCGACGCGCTGACCGCGATGTGGCGCGAGGGAAACTGGCGAGGCCGTTCCTAGGCGGGAAGCCGCGCATGTTTACGATTCCTTTGCCGTGTTATGTTGAGAGTCGGGCTGGCTGGCGGAGCATGAGCGGTTCGGAGCGGAAATGATGAAGGCGCGCAGCGCAATTCACAAGTCGGCGATCTTTCTCGCCTGTCTCGCGGCGGGGCTTTGCATGGCGTCAATCGCCGCACCGGCCAAGGAGCCCCTGGCGAAGGACCTGTTCGCCGCCAGGCCGCTTCCGGCCGCCATGCCGGCCAAATCCGTCGGGTTTTACTCGAAAGGCTGTTTCGCCGGTGGCGTGGCCATGTCGGCCGACGGCCCGAACTGGCAGGGCATGCGCCTGTCGCGCAACCGCCACTGGGGACATCCGGAACTGGTGCAAACGCTTGAGCGCCTGTCGCGCGACGCGGCAGCCGACGGATGGCAGGGCCTGCTGCTCGGCGACATGTCGCAGCCGCGCGGCGGACCGATGCTGACCGGCCACGCCTCGCACCAGATCGGGCTCGACGCCGATATCTGGTTCATGCCGATGCCGGCGCGCAGGTTCAGCTACGGCGAACGCGAGAGCATCAGCGCGGTATCTCTGCTGAAGCGCGATTCGCTCTACGTCGATGACCGCAAATGGACGCGCGCTCACGAGGCGGTATTGCAGCGCGCGGCCAGCTACCGCAATGTCGAACGCATCCTCGTCCATCCCGGCATCAAGAAGAAGCTGTGCGACACGGCGCAAGGCGACCGGTCGTGGCTCTCCAAGGTCAGGCCGTTCTGGGGGCACGATTCGCATTTCCACGTGCGCATCGGCTGCCCCGACGGATCGCCCGGCTGCAAGCCGCAGTCGGCGCCGCCGCGCGCCGACGGCTGCGACGATTCTCTCGCCTGGTGGTTCACCGAGGAGCCGTGGCGGCCAGCCACCGGACCCGCCAAGCCGAAGGCCCGCGATGTCATGACGATGGCCAGCCTGCCCAGTGAGTGCCGAGCGGTACTGGAAGCGCCCGCGCCGGCTTCAGCCGAGGCGGTCACCGTGGACGGAAGCGGCGTGATCCCGCGCGCCATGCCGTCTGTCACCGCGCATGCTTTCTCGCCCCTGCCGGCGATCGACATTCCGCTTCCAAGCTGGCGGCCCGCGAACTAGAGCGCACAGCCGCCAGGGCGGCGGCGTGACGGGCATTTGAACAATCCTCGCGGGTGCTGATGCACCTTCCGGAAGTCTGTGTTATGGCGTTTGCGCCCTGCCGCCGCGAGCCTGGCGGCAGGTGCTGAGGAGACATTTTTGGCGGCCCGCCGGGATACCGGCCGGACTGTTCAGCCGAACGACCACAGGGTGCGTATGCAGGACCGGGACGACGAACTGAATGTACTCGATTTCCCGATCCTGATCGGCGACATCGGCGGCACGAATGCGCGCTTCGCCATTCTTGTGGACTCACAGGCGGAGCCGACCGAGTTTCCCAACGTAAAGACCGCAGACTTCAACAATATAGACGACGCGATCCAGTCGGCCATTCTCGACCGCACGTCGGTCCAGCCACGTTCGGCGGTGCTGGCCGTGGCCGGTCCGGTCAGCGGCGACGAGATCGATCTCACCAATTGCGATTGGGTGGTGCGTCCGAAAGAGATGTTCGAAAAGCTCGGGCTGTCCGACATCGTCGTGCTCAACGATTTCGAAGCCCAGGCGCTGGCCACGGTCGCGCTTGGCGAAGAGAGCATGGAGTGCATCGTCGACGGCGAAAGCGACCCGTGGGGCAGCCGCGTCGTCCTGGGGCCCGGCACCGGTCTCGGCGTTGCAGGCATGGTCCATGCCCGCCACATCTGGATCCCCGTCCCCGGCGAGGGCGGGCATGTCGACATCGGTCCGCGTAGCGAGCGCGATTACGAGATCTGGCCGCATCTGCAGCCGATCGAGGGCCGGATTTCGGCCGAGCAGATGCTGTGCGGGCGCGGGCTGGTCAACATTTACCGGGCGGTGGTGAAGGCGAATGGCGGCACGCCGCGCTTCGCCACGCCGGCCGAAATCACCGGCGCCGCGCTGGAAGACACCGACGCGGAAACGGTCGAGGCGCTCGATCTCTTCGTCACCTGCCTGGGCAGGCAGGCGGGTGATCTGGCGCTGGTGTTCATGAGCCGGGGCGGGGTGTTCCTCACCGGCGGCATCGCCCAGAAAATCATTCCGGCGCTGAAACGAGGCCTGTTCCAGAAGGCTTTCGAGGACAAGGCGCCGCATACGGAGCTGCTGCGGCGAATGCCAGTCTATGTCATCACCCATCCGCGTGGCGCGCTGTCAGGGCTGACCGATTTCGCGCGCACCCCGATGCGTTTCGGCATCGAGACCGACGGACGGCGCTGGCGCAGGGATTGACGGGACGGACGAGACGAGGAGAGGCGGAAGCATGAGCGATATGGGACTGGTCGTCGTCGGCGCCGCGGGCCGCATGGGCCGTACGCTGACCAGCGTCATCGCCGAGACAGAGGGCGTGCGGCTTGCCGGCGCGGTGGAGCGCGAGGGCTCGGCCGATCTCGGCAAGGACGCCGGCGCACTTGCCGGCATCGGCGAGCTTGGCGTCGCGATTACCGACGATCCGCTGCCGGTCTTCGCCAAGGCCGATGGCGTTCTGGATTTCAGCACGCCTGCCGCCAGCGTGACCTATGCCGGCTATGCCGCGCAGGCGCGCATCGTTCATGTCATCGGCACCACCGGCATGTCGGCGGAGGACGACGAGGCCGTCATGGCGGCCGCGCGCCATGCGACGATCGTGAAATCCGGCAATATGAGCCTAGGCGTCAACCTGCTCGCCGTGCTGGTCGAGCAGGCGGCGCGGGCGCTGCCTGCCGATTTCGACATCGAGGTGCTGGAAATGCACCACCGGCACAAGGTGGATGCGCCTTCGGGCACCGCCCTGCTGCTCGGCGAGGCGGCGGCGGAAGGGCGTGGCGTCGGGCTTGAGAATTCGAGCGTACGCGTGCGCGACGGCCATACCGGCCCGCGGCCCGAGGGCGCCATCGGTTTCGCCACGTTGCGCGGCGGCTCGGTGGTCGGGGAGCATTCGGTGATTTTCGCCGGCTCCGGAGAACGGCTGACGCTAACGCACAGCGCCGAGGACCGCAGCCTGTTCGCCAGCGGCGCGGTGCGGGCGGCGCTGTGGGCGCACGGCAAGAAGCCGGGGCTCTACTCGATGCGCGACGTGCTCGGTCTCGGCCAGAACTGATCAACCCATCCAATTCGAAAGGCTTCGCCCATGTCCGGAACCCTCGTGCTCGTCCGCCACGGCCAGAGCGAATGGAATCTCAAGAACCTGTTCACCGGCTGGCGCGATCCTGGCCTGACGGAAAAGGGCCACGAGGAGGCCATCGACGCCGGGCGCAGGCTCAAGGCGCGCGAACTGAAATTCGACATCGCCTTCACCTCGGTGCTGAGCCGCGCCCAGGCCACGCTTGACCACATATTGGAGGAAGTCGGGCAGGAGGGGCTGGAGACACTGCGCGACCAGGCGCTCAACGAACGCGACTACGGCGACCTGGCGGGCCTCAACAAGGACGACGCGCGCGCCAAATGGGGCGAGGAGCAGGTCCATATCTGGCGCCGCTCCTACGATACCCAGCCGCCCGGCGGGGAGAGCCTGCGCGACACCGGCGCGCGGGTCTGGCCCTATTACATCCGCATGATCCTGCCGCATGTGCTGCGCGGCGAGACGGTGCTGGTCGCAGCACACGGCAACTCGCTGCGCTCGCTGGTGATGGCGCTCGACGGGCTGGCGGGCGACGAGATCGTCAAGGTGGAGATCGGGACCGGCGTTCCGATCATCTACAAGCTCAATGCCGACTCCACCGTGGCGTCGAAGGAAATCCTCGACGACTGAGGCGCTGCCCGGCGCCCGCCCCCCGAGCCAATCCGCCGCATCGCCGTGCGGCATTCGCGCCCGAAGCGGCGCACCGGGGCCATGCGGCGCGCCAACGGCCAGATTGGCGTTGACAGGGGATGGCCGCCCGCTTACATCGGCGGCGCACCTAGCCCAGGTGGCGGAATTGGTAGACGCGCACGGTTCAGGTCCGTGTGCCGCGAGGCGTGGAGGTTCGAGTCCTCTCCTGGGCACCATTTACCCTTTTCAAGGGTGAACATACTGGGACATCAACCATTGTTTTTCAATGAGTTAGCGGGCAAAGGCTCCTCATAGCGGCACCTGCCGACCCCTTGCAACGCTTCGATTTGTGGGTAACGATTCTGCCGTTGCCCACACCCACATCGGAGCGTTACCCACATGGCCCCTCCCGACTTCGCGCTCAAGAGCGCCAAGCCCCGCGAAAAGCGAAACGTCCTATCAGGGAGATCGCGTTGGCCGAAGTGCTCGATACTTCTGGGTATCATCGCATTTTTGGGCAATTCTGCGGGTAACATCAGATACAGACAGTGCAGATATAATTGCAAAATCAATGTGATAAACTGGTTATGCGATGCCTCTCCGCAATGGTAAAGACCCAGTTAAATCAGCAGCTTGCGTAATCGAAGCCCGTTTTGAAGCGGATTGGGGATCTGGGCCGGGACGTTGAGAAGTCCGTATCGACCCGAAGATTGTCTTCGTCGCACGCGGCGCGACCGACTGCTTTGCCGAGGGTTTCGGGCGCTTGCGACGCACATCGGCGGTAGAGACCAATGTCACCGCTGCCTGAATGCGATCATTGTCGACGCAGCCATTTCATGTCAGCATCCGTCATTCGCCAGTCTCTATTCCGCCGCCTGTTCGGCACCGCCTCCAACAGACAGATTTTCGAACAGCCACGCGACGGCCTCGGCGCCCGGGTCATTGACGCCCGAGAGCCTCTCTTCCGAAATGTAGCTGGCGCGACCGGCCTTGGCGCGACGGATCGTGCCGGTGAAGTCTGCGCCTTCGCGCGCTGCCCTGGCAGCCGCGCCAACGCCACGCGGCAGCGCCTCGAGAGCAGGAACCAGAGCATCGATCATCGTGCGGTCGCCCGGTTCGGCGCCACCCACCTGCCGTATACGATTAAGACCGGCGGACAATGATGCAATCCAGTCCTTGCCGCCAGCAGACGCATCTCCGGCGGCGGTGAAGAAGATCGCCAGCAAAACGCCGGAAGAGCCACCCATGGTCTGACTGAGTTCCATGCCGACAGCGCGATAGAGCTGCGTCACATCGGCCAGCGGCAGGCGGTCGAGTGCGTTCATGAGCGCTCGCGCAGCCGTCGCCAGGGTCGTTCCGGTGTCGCCGTCGCCCGCCTTCGAATCCAGCGCGTTCAGGGCAGCTTCCGCCCCGATCAGGATTTCGCAGCATCTGCGGGTGAGGTCCCGCCTTGCCGGATGGTCCGACGGCATGGGCTGAATTGGCTTCAGCCCGTCAGGCAATGGAAATGTCTCGACCTCGCCGAATGCTTCGAGTCTCGGCCAGGCGACCGGTGTCACGGGGGCCAGCAGGGCACTCTCGATTTCCCTGGTTACGGGCATGAGCGAAAGCGAGAACCCGTGCATGTCCAGCGAGGTCATCATCGCGGCCGGACCGACAATCCACTTGATCTGATCGGCAATCGCAGAGCGCGCCATTTGTTCGACGAGGATAGACATCTCAAGATGGGTGGTGCTGCCCAGATTGTTCAACAGCGCGACGTGCGGACCCGGCTTGAGCGACCGTTCGAGGCGCCCAACCACAGTCGTCATGGCATGTTTGGCATCCTTGTATATGACCTGCTCGGCACCGGCCTCGCCATGAATGCCAAGCCCGAGTTCGGCATGACCCGGCCGGATGCGGTCATCCTTCGGAGAGCCGGGAATCGTGCAGGTATCGAGCGACATTCCTATGGAGATGACGCTGTCGATGACCCGTTGCGCGGCGGACGTGACCGATTCAAGATCCTGCCCGGCTTCGGCCAGCGCGCCGGCTACCTTATGCACAAACAGCGTACCGGCCACGCCCCTCGCCTGCGGCAGGTCAGGCAGCGCGATATCATCGTCCACGATGACCATATTCACGTTGAGGCCGAAGGCGCGGGCGCGCTCGGCGGCAAGGCCGAAATTGAGCCTGTCGCCGGTATAGTTCTTCACAATCAGAAGACAGCCGGCCTTGCCGGTCACCGTAAGAATAGCGGCCAGCACGGCATCGACCGATGGCGAAGCAAAGACATCACCGCAGACCGCGGCAGTCAGCATTCCCTGGCCGACAAAACCGGCATGCGCCGGTTCGTGCCCCGATCCACCGCCGGACACGATCGCTACTCTTGACCTGTCCCAGTCGGTGCGGACGACGACCTTGATGTGAGGGTAACCGTCGAGCCTGGCGAGCCGCCCGCCCGAACCGCGCAAGACACCGTCGACCGCGTCAATGACCACGGTATCTTTCGTGTTGTAGAACTGTGCCATGCGTTTCTCCTCAAATGACACGTGCGCCGCGGGCGTCAAAATAAAGCGGCTTTTCGGGCCGCAGCGAAATCGTGTCGCCGGGCCGCAAGGTAGTGTGTGCGTCGACGAGAGTAACCAGCGGATGGTTCTCGATCGTCAGATGCAGGCGGGTCTGATCCCCGAGATGCTCCACGCGGGTGACGCTGGCCGGCTTACCTTCACCTTCGCGAATATGTTCGGGCCGCAAGGCGATGGTAGTGGCCCGTGCGGGCGTTCCGCCGAAGACCCCTGCCGGCAAAGTATTGATGCGCGGCTGGCCGAGCCTTGTCGCGACGTAGACGCTGACAGGATTTTCATAGATCTCGCGCGGGGTACCGAACTGGACCAGTTGGCCCCGGTCGAGAACGCCGACATGGGTGGCCATGGTCATTGCCTCAACCTGGTCGTGCGTAACATAGACCAGGGTCGATCCTAGGTCGGACTGAATGCGTTTCAACGCGACCCGAAGGTCGGCGCGCAGCTTCGCATCGAGGGAACTCAGCGGTTCGTCCATAAGATAGACTTGCGGATTGCGGACCAGCGCTCTGCCGATCGACACGCGCTGCATTTCGCCGCCAGATAGCGCCGTTGCACGGTTGTCGAGTTTGTGCCCGATCTGCAAAACCTCGGCCACCTCGGCCACGCGGCGGTCAATCTGGTTCTGCGGCGTGTTCAGGATCGGCGAACGAAGCGGAAATTCGAGGTTCTGCCGCACCGTCAGGTGGGGATAGAGCGAATATTGCTGAAACACCATCGCGATGTTGCGCTGCGCCGGCATGTCGGCAATCACGCTCCGGCCTCCGATTAGGATGTCGCCGGCATCGGGTGTCTCAAGCCCCGAAATGAGCCTGAGTGTGGTGGTCTTCCCGACACCAGTCGGCCCAAGCAAGACGACAAACGCGCCGTCCGGCACTGTCATCGTCACGTTGCGAACGGCGTCAATGTCACCAAACGACTTGGACACACCCTGCAGGACAACCTCAGCCATGAGCGGCCTCCCTCACGCCGACGGTACCGAGATGCGGCCGGTCAAGGATCAGCTTGGCGCCGGTTTCGGCATCAAACAGCGAAAGCGTCTTGGTGTTCAAGGTCAATCCGGTCATGTCACCGACACGCGCCGGCTGATCTGACGGGGCGCGCGCCTTGACGTCGCCGTTCGGCGTGTCGAGCGTAACGATCTGCGTCGTACCGAGGTACTCCGTGGCAACAACCTGTCCACGATAGGCCGCATTGTCATCCAGCTTGATGTGTTCGGGCCTGACGCCCAACGCAAACCTGGAAGCATGCGTTTGCTGCTCCAGCCGGGGCATCGGCACGGCAGCGCCCGCAAGTGGCGCACTATCCGCCCTGGGCTGCAGCGGTCCGTCAAAGCGCAGGAAATTCATCGGCGGCGAGCCAATGAAATCTGCGACGAACATGGTCGCGGGGTCGTCGTAGATATCCTGTGGCGTTCCCCATTGCTCGACGACGCCATGGTTCATGACGGCGATCTTGTCGCCCATCTGCATGGCCTCGAGCTGGTCGTGCGTCACATAGACCGTGGTTGCGCCCATGCGATCATGCAGCGCCCGCAATTCTTCCGCCATGTGCTCTCGAAACTCGGCATCGAGCGCACCAAGCGGCTCGTCCATCAGAAACGCCTTCGGCTCACGCACGATGGCGCGGCCGAGAGCCACACGCTGGCGATCTCCCGACGACAACGCGCCAACCGGCCGGTCGAGTATGTCTTCGATACCGAGGATGCGTGCGACTTCGCCAACGCGCTGCCGGACATCCGCACGGTGCATTCCCTGGCTGACCAACGGATAGGAAATGTTCCGCCGCACGTTCATGTGCGGGTAGAGCGCGAACATCTGGAACACGAATGCGATGTCGCGCGCGCTTGCCGGCATCTGCGCCACGTCGTGCCCGTCGAGCAGGATCTGACCGGACGTCGGCAGTTCAAGCCCGGCAATCATGCGCAGCGTGGTCGTCTTGCCGCAGCCCGAGGGTCCGAGCAGCATGAAGAATTCGCCGTCATGGATGGTGAAGTCCGACCCCTGCACGGCGACAAAGTCGCCGAACTCCTTTCGCAGATTGCGGATTGCGATTTCGGCCATTCCACCTACTCCCGGAAATGGCTGACGACGATGAACATCACCGTGCCGACCAGCGTGACGATGAACGACCAGGAATAGGCCCACATCAGATAGGGCTGCATCAGCATCACGACGCCGAGGCCGATGAGGATCGATGCCAGCATTTCCCAGGGGCCGCGCCTGAAGCGGAGCAATCCGTTGATGATCCCGTTCATTTGCGCACCGCTCCGAAGGTGATGCCACGCAACAGGTGTTTGCGAAGCAGAATGGTGAAGATCATCACCGGAAGGAGGAACAGCGTCGCTCCGGCCGCTACCGCCGGCCAATCCTTGCCGATGCCGATGATGGTCGGGATGAACGGCGGCGCAGTCTGGGCCGTTCCCGATGTGAGCAGGACAGCGAACGCGTATTCGTTCCAGGAAAAAATCAGGCAGAAGATGGCCGTGCTTGCGATTCCTGTCGCTGCCTGCGGCAGGACCACTTTGTAGAAGGCCTGGAAGCGCGTGTAGCCGTCGATCAGCGCAGCCTCCTCATACTCTCGCGGGATTTCGTCGATGAAGCCCTTCAGCAGCCATACCGCGAGCGAGATGTTCACGGCCGTATAGAGCAGGATCATGCCGAGATGGGTATCGGAGAGCCCGAGCGTTCGGAACATGAGAAAGATCGGGATAGCCACCGCAATTGGCGGCATCATCCTCGTCGACAGAATGAAGAAGAGAAGGTCGTCCTTCAGCGGCACCTTGAAACGGCTGAAAGCGTAGGCGGCGAGCGTGCCGAGGAACACGCTGAGGAAGGTCGAGCCGAAGCCGATGATGACCGAGTTGATGAACCGCTCACCATAGCGCGAAGGGCCAGATATGACCATGCCGTATTGCCGCACGATCGTGTCGTACCAGGTCTGCGGCGGACCCAGTGCCTCAAGTGCCTCCGGGTTCATCCGCGTGCGGGTGGTGAAAAGGTTTACATAGCCCTCCAACGTCGGCTCGAAGGTCACTTTCGGCGGATAGGCGATGGCGTCCGACGGTGATTTGAAGCCGGTGGCGACGATCCAGACAAGCGGCAGCAGAGTGACCAGCGCGTAGAGCACGACAAACGCGCCGGCGGTCCATTTTTGCCGCGACGACGGTTCGGTGATGGAATAGCTGCTCATCGTTCTTTCACTTTGTTGAGTGCTTTCACGTAGATCGACGCCAGACCGAAGACAGTAACGAAGAGAATGATGGCGTAAGCCGATGCATAGCCGGTGCGCCATTTTTCAAACGCCTCGCGCTTGAGGTTGATGGAGGTGAGTTCGGTCACCGATCCCGGCCCGCCGCCGGTGAGTTGCACCACCAGGTCGAACATCTTGAAGTTCTCGATGCCGCGAAACAGCACCGCCAGCATCAGGAAGGGCAGCACCATCGGCACGGTGATCGTCCAGAACTGTCGCCAAGGCGAAGCGCGGTCTATTGCTGCGGCTTCATAGATGTAAGGCGGGATGGAGCGCAGCCCGGCCAGGCAGATCAGCATCACGAAAGGCGTCCACATCCAGGTATCGACAATGACGATAGCCCAGGGCGCAAGATCGACCGAGCCGATCATCGAAAAAGTTGACGGGTCGATGCCCGTGAAGAACGATACCGCGTAATTGAACAACCCGATTTGCGGCTGGTAGAGGAAGGTCCAGAAGTTTCCCACCACCGCCGGCGACAGCATCATCGGCAGGACGATGATCGTGGTCCATAGATCGTTGCCGCGGAATTTCTTGTTGATCAGATAAGCGAGCGCGAAGCCCAGCACGACCTGGAGGACCAGCGTCCAGATCAGGAAATGCGCCGTCGCCTGCATCGTCAGCCAGATGTCGCGATCGGTGAGGATGCGGGTGTAGTTGCGCAGCCCCACCCATTCCAGTTCGTCGCCCGCGCGGTTCGCCCGGTAATTCGTCAGGCTCAGCCGGATCGTCCAGGCCAGCGGGAAGATGTTGATTGCCAGAAGCAGGAAAATGGTCGGCGCGACGAATATCCACGCGATCGCGCGGTCGCTCAGTCCGCGCACGCTTTGCGCGACCCGTTGCGGCGTGGCCTCTACGACGCGGTCCATCGTTGATTCAGACATGGCTGTGAAACTTTCGCAAGAATCGATCTGCCCGTTCTTGCTCGCTGGTCGCAAGCGAAGTGGGCCCGGCTTTCCGCGCTCCGGATTTCTCCCGCCCGGCAAGCGCCGGGCGGGAGCCGGAGGGAGAAACGCTGTTACATCTTGCCGTCGTCTTCGAAGTTTTCGGTCCAGTCCCTGACCAGGCCGTCGAGCGCTTCCTGCGCAGTGCCCTGACCGGCCACCACGTAGTCGTGAAAGCGCTTCTGCGTGTCCTGCAAGAGCGTCGCGTAGCTTGGCTCGGCCCAGAAGTCCTTCACGATCGCCATGGAATCGAGAAAGGTCTGCGCATAAGGCTGGCTGGCCGGGAAGTCGGGCGACAGCGTCACCGCCTTCAGACAGGAAAAGCCGCCCATCGACCACCATTTCGCCTGCACATCGGGCTTTGCGAACCACTCGATATATTGAAGCGCGGCGTCCTGCTTGGAGGAATAGGAGACCACCGAAATGCCCTGTCCACCGAGCTGGGCGAACTGCTCGCCGCCGGGGCCGGCGGGATTGGCGAAGTAACCCGTCTTGCCGCCGCCGACATTGGCGTCGGTCTCGAAGCCCGGCCAGGTGAAGGCGAAGTTCATCTGCATCGCCACCTGTCCCGACTTGAAGGCGTCGATGCCCTCCGACATATAGCCGTTCGATGATCCGGGCGGCGTGCAGCAATCGTAAAGCGCCTTGTAGTATTCGAGACCCGCAACCGCGCCCGGCGAATTGACAAAGCCGTCCATCTCGTAAGGCTTGTCCGGGTTGTCGTATTTGAAGCCGAAGCTGTAGAGCACGTCCATCGCGCCCATGGTGATGCCTTCCGAGCCGCGCTCGGTATAGATCGAGGCGCCATAAACCGTCTTGCCGTCGATCTCGCGGTTCTGGAAAAATTCGGCGATGTCCTTGAGTTCGGCGAACGTGCTCGGCGCGGCAAGCTCGCGACCGTATTTTTCCTTGTATTCGGTCTGCAGTTCCGGCCGCTCGAACCAGTCCTTGCGATAGGTCCAGCCGACCACATCGCCGAAGGCCGGCAGCGCCCAGTAGTTCGGCGTGTTCTTCGGCCATTCAGAATAGCCGACCACGGTCGCGTCGATGAAATCGTCCATCTTGATGCCCTTGGCATCGAAGAAGTCGTTGAGCTTGATGTAGTGCCCGTTTTCGGCCGAGCCGCCGATCCACTGGCTGTCGCCGATCATCAGATCGCAGAGCTTGCCGCCAGAATTCAGCTCGTTGAGCATACGGTCTGCGAAATTCGGCCAGGGCACGAATTCGAAGCTCATATTGTGACCGGACTGAGCCTCGAAATCCTTCGACAGCTCGACCAGAGCATTGGCCGGGTCCCATGCCGCCCAGCAAAGAGTAAGGTCCTCGGCCTGCGCGGCATTCGAAGCGAACGCGGCAGTAAGCGATATGGCGGCAACAGATGCCAGGTGGGCACGTTTCATGATTGGTCCTCCCGAAAGGCGAAAACAAAACGTTTACGTACATCAATCTAAATGAGGTACGTACCTCACGTCAATTTGTTTTTTGTATGTGCGTCCCGTGAGGTGTTCGAAGCGCGACAAATGTCCCGGTATTAGACGGTTGGCGCGAGGCCGCGATCAGGTCAGGTTTTCGCGGATAACGATCTCAATACGGATACGCTCCTGCGATTGGACGATGTCGCGCCGGTCGCTTTTGGCCCGCAGCACACGCAACGCACTGCGAACGATGTGGCCGACGTCCTGGCTGATCACGGCATCCATCAGGTTGTCGTGCAAAGCCTCGCGCGTGACCTGGGTCAGTTCGTGGGCGATGAGCGTTATGCCTTTCCGGCGCTCGTGTTCGCGCACTACGTCGACAAGCGCGCGGCTGCCATGTCCGACGGAATAGATACCGGCTATGTCGTGCCTTCTTTCCAGCATTTCGGAGACCAGGCGCTCGGTGACGGCATCGTCGTCATGGTTCTCAAGCGACGGAAGCACCTCGATTTGCGGAAAGGATTCCGCCATCACCTGGTCGAAGCCGAGGCGCCTCTCCACATTATCCCTGGCCTGCAATGAGCTGACCAGAATCATGACGGAACTCCCTGTTTTTCCAATAAATTTTCCCATCAGGAAGCCGGCTGTGCGCCCGGCGGCGATATTGTCGATGCCGACGAAATGGTCCCGTTCGGTGTTTGGAAGGTCCGATACAAGAGCGACAATCGGTATGCCATCAGCCTTCAGCCGGGCGATCGCATCGCGCACATGCGGTGTTTCGGGAGCAAAGATTGCTACGCCGTCGGTATCGTCGGCGCTAAGCGCGCGCAGTGACTTGACCAGTGCGTGCGGATTACCATTGGGAAAAGTGATAATCCGCACTTCCGTCCTGTCAGCGATCGAGCTCGATGTTGCCTCAGAAATGGCATCGCGCAACGCATCGACAAACAGGGCCGGTGCGTCCGGCAGCACGAAAACCATCCTGTACAATCGCTGGCGAGCGAGATTGGCGGCCGTGACGTCGCGGACATACCCGAGCTGTTCGATCGCCGCACTGACCCGCGCTACCGTCTTCTCCCGCACGCCCGGCCGCATATTGATTACGCGATCGACGGTTGCGAGACTGACCCCGGCAGTTTTGGCGATGTCATTTACCGTCGGCCGCGCCATTCCACTCCTCCCGACGCGGCGTATATTGCGGTTTTGGTGAGGTACGTCAATCAGAGGGGAGGCATGATTTGTTTGGAAATTCCCAGCATTGAAAGTAGCCCCTCAATGCTGCCAGGTTGACGGTTCGGAAGCCGGGGAGCAATAGCCTATCGGCGTAGTGTGAGCGCACCGATCCGGTGCCGGTCACATGGATTGGCTGGCCTGCGCAACCGCTATCGAAATCGAATGACCGTCGAACCCAAGATGAAAAATTGATACGCACTTGGGATCGGTTCTCCGGGTACGGGATCCTTCAGGCCGAGTCGCTGACTAAGGTAGGAGCACCTCTCCGGCTTCGATTGGCAATGTTTCCTTGGCTACTTCCCAACCCGATCCGTACGCCAGATGGAGTGTCGGGCGGCGCGGGAGGTGTGCGGCGCTTCCGGACGATGCGTGCTGCGTACCAAGCAGGCAACAATTTCAGTGCGTGTCGAACACCTCCTGGAACAGGGCCATCTTCTGCTGGATCGCGGCGATTTCGGCGGGCGTCGGGTCCCTGGGATCCTTCGCGGCGGGCAGCATGCCGAATTTCATCAGACAAGCCATCAGAAGGATGCGGGCTTTGACCGAGGTCAGGTTTGACCCGGCGATGAATGGCCCGCCCTTGATGGCGAAGCCCTGGGTCGTGCCACGCCCGCAATTGACCACTGGAAAGCCCGAATAGACTGCGCGCAGCAGGGCGCGGGTCTTGGAGGTCGCCGCCGGCTTGCCATAGGGGTTGAGGCCTTCGAGGACGAAGCCGGACAGCGGCTCCTTCTCCAGCTTGTAGTCGATCAGCGCCAGCACATCGACTTCCTGCTCGACCGAGCTTTCGTAATCATCCTCGATGTAGCTGGCGTCCTTTACGATCGAGACTTTGGGGATGGCGGTCGGCAGGATGTCGCCTCTGTCGTCCTTGATCGCAACGGTGATGCTCTCGATGCCGGCTGAGCCCAGCTTGTTGCCGTTTACGCTCGCCGGCAGTTTGCTGACATTCACCTCCGATGCATAGGTGTGCTTCATCACCGGGATGTAGCGAAGCACCGAGCCGGTGCCACCGCCGGCCGCTCCCAGCATGCCGCCGTGCCCGCCGGCCACCATGTAGCCGCCGGGCCGCGCATCGCCCTTGGTCACCTCGCGGGCGGAATAGATGCGCTGATCCTGCACCATGACAACGCCGGGCAGGTTCTTGCCGTCCTCGCCCGCCCAGACGCGTGACTGGATATAGTCGGTGGAGTCGGCAAGGTTTTTCGGGCCGTCATTGCTGATCTGGCCGTGGTAGCGCTGCGAAGCGTTGCAACACACGGGCACCTTCACATCGAGAAGCAGGTTGAACCAGTAAGCCGTCTCCTCGATGCGCGGCGACCCTTGAGTCCATATGGCGCCATCATAGTCGCCACCGGACAGGACCTTCTGCGCCATGTTGGTGATGCGCGCCAGCGACATGCGCGGCGGCGAGGCATTGAGGTGCGGCGGCCGGTAAGGGAAATAGTTGGCGCCCGAAACCTCGGGCTCAATGTCGCCTTCGCCGACATCGGTGCGCATTTCGGCCGACAGACCCTTTGTGTAGCCGCCGGAAGGCGCCAGCCGGAAGAAATCCACCTCGGCCAGGTTGGAAATGGCGCTCCCGCGGCCGGAACCGTCAACGCCAAGGCAGTCCACCTCGTCAAAGACACGGCTGCCGTCGGGATAGAAGGGCTGGCGGCTTTTCTCGCGGGGCGCGCGCGGCGTTGTGCCGTCGCCTTCCCAGGCGCTGCCGTCGGCCTGAATGGCCATGTAGGGCAGGGGAAGATAGCCGTCGTCGGGGGTCAGTTCGACCTTGTAGACTGGCTTGTCCGCATCGGAATTCTTCTCGGCCGAAAAATTGCCGGATGCATCCACATAGCCGTCCGGCGGGCCGTAGAGTTCCGCGACATCGGCCTCGAGCGGATGGGCACTGAACTGCTCCACGTAGACTGTGACCGGGGCTGCGAGCTTCTGGGGGCGCAGCGGATCGTAGCGGGAAGGGTTGCCGTCGAGGTCGGTCAACAGCGGAATGCCGTGCAGTGCGCGCGCCTTGTTGGATGTCACCAGCGGCGGCGAATTGGTGATGGTTGCGTTCGGCCCGGCAAGGTGAGCGATCCTGACCCGTTTCCTGTTGGTGATTGGCGCGTTCATTTGAGCTCCTTTGCGGCCTGGGCCGCCGTCTTGTCGATGGGAGGAGGAAAATCGGTGTCGGCGGGATCGAGCGCGAATACGTGCCGCTCGAAACGCTCCAGCATGCCGGACATGGTTTTGCGCTGTTCGGCGAATTCTGCGCTTAGGTCGCGTGCGGCGAGATCGGCCGCAAGCGCACCCTCGTCCGGGAATTTGCACTCCCAGCGCACGTCGGGACCCTTGTCGCCCTGCCGGACGAAGATCTCTCCGGCCTCCAGACCCAGCGCCACGCGAATGCGGCTTCCACGTCGGCGGTGCTCCAGCACCCGTCCGGCCATGCCGGGTTTGGCGTAGTAATTGGTTATCTCCACGAGCATCGGTCCGCCCTCAATGCTCGGCGAGATTTTCCCGCAGCGTGCCGCCGGAATATTTCGTGCGGAAGCGGCCGCGCCGCTGCAGTTCTGGGATCAGGTAGTCGATGACGTTGAGCAAGTCGCGCGGGCTCTTGGGCGGGTGCGCGATCATGAAGCCGCCGCGTTCGCCTGTCTCGACGAAGACTTCCTCCAGGTAGTCCGCGACTTCCTCGGCCGACCCCGCAAACGTATGGTCGTAGGATGCGGTGTGCAGCCGAATCTCCTCGTAGAACTCCTCGCGCGTCACTTCCCTGTCCGGGTCGATGTGGCTGGTCATGTTCATGAATCCGACAGGCGAGGCGTTGCGCTTCTTGATGATCTCGTTGATCTCGTTGATGGTGAAGGTTTGCGGCAGTTGCGAGAGGTCGTAGCCGCACTGATGTGACATGAAGGCGCCGACAGCTTCGGGCGGCACGAATTCGAGCAGTTGTTCCTTGCGCCGTTTCGCCTCGGCGGAATCTTCTTCCACCAACAGCACGACGTCCCAGATGATGCCGACTTTGGAAGGGTCGCGGCCCTCGGCCATTAGCGCTTCGTCGAGTGCGCAGCGATGTGCCTTCTGCTTGGCAAGAGCAGGGCTCGCGGCAAAGACGTGGTCGACGAAATGCGCCGATGCCTTGATGCCGCGCGGGGACGCCCCCGCCTGCACGAGGACCGGCTCGATCTGCGGGGACGGCATGCAGGAGAGGGGGCCGGCGACGGAGAAGAACTTGCCCTTGTGATCGATGGCGTGGACCTTGGCCGGATCGGCGGCGATGCCGCTTTCCTTGTCCCAGATGAAGGCGTCAGGCGAGACGCTGCCCCACAGCGCCTTGCAGATATCCATGAACTCTTCCATGCGATCGTAGCGCTGGGAGTGTTCCATCAACTCGTCGAAGCCGTAATTCGCAGCATCGGCGCGGCGCGAGGATGCGACAACGTTGAAGGCGATGCGCCCGTTGGTGACATGATCCAGCGCGTTCAGCAGCCGGGCCACGTAGAACGGGTGCATGAACGTCGAGGAATAGGTCAGCCCGAAACCGACGTTCTGGGTGACCTGCGACATTGCCGCGATGTAGGGGCTCATGTCATGGCGCGGCCAGCCGACCGCCCATTTCACCGCGTCATCGCGTTTGCCCTGCCACGTCGCGGGAATGCCCGTGCCATCGCCGAAAAAGATGAAGTCGAGCAGACCGCGCTCGGCGATCATCGCCGATTCCTTGAACATGCGGATGTCCGGGAACGTGGTGTGGCTCCACGAACCGGGCACCCGCCAGCGGCCCTCCAGATGCCACCAGGACAGATCGTAGCCGATATGCATTTTTCTGGGCATGGGAGAACCTTCGCGACTTTGCTGAAACGACAAACTCTAAGAATTGATCGGGCGCGGGCGGTCAGGCCTCTGCGAGTTCGGCCACCTTGGCGCCGATCGTGATGCCCCGCTTCTCAAGCAGCGGCTTGAGAACGGGCAGCACTTCGGCTCCGAGAATATCGAGGCCTTTGGGAAAATCGACGAATGTGAATTGCAGCGCGTCCAGACCGCTTTCCTCGATCAGGTCGGCGAGCTTGGCCGCAACCGTTGCCGGGGTTCCAGTGACCGGCGTGCCGCTGCCAAAGCCTATGACGTCCGGCTCACGCAGATAATCCGTTCGGTTCTTGTAGGAGTCGCGGTTGTCGCGCTCGAAGGAGGCGATCAGGTTTTCGAGCGCCTGGTGGTCCTTCTCCTCGCGCATCAGGCGGAATTCGTTCTCCGCGTCGTCGTCCGTCTCGCCGAAAATCAGCATGAAGTTGGACGAGGCCTTGAGGTCGCGCCCCCGCTCCGCTGCGAATTTCTTGATGCGCTCGACGACGTCCGCCCTATGTCCGCCGAACTGATAGTCGGAGTGATCGGCGCCGAATTTGAGCCCTTCGTTCGACATGCCGGCCGAGACGATGGCCGGATAGGGCTTCGACGCCGGTTTGGGTGCCGAGACGCAATTGGTCAGCTTGAAGAAGCGGCCCTCGAAGGTTGTGCGCTCCTGGCTCCAGAGCATCTTCATCACACGGATCCACTCATCCGCATATTCGTAGCGATAGTCGCCATAGCCCTCCGGTACGACGCCCATCTGCTCGAGCTCTTCGAGCGTATTGCCGGTGACGATGTTGATGCCGAACCGGCCACCGGACGCGTTGTCGATCGTCGCGATCATCTTGGCGGCGACGGCCGGGTGGAATAGCAGCGGATTGATGGTGCAGAAGATCTTGATGCGCGAGGTTACGTCGGCCAGGCCGCTGGCAAAGCTGATCGGTTCGATGGTTTCGCGCCAGAAATCGGTCTCGCCGCCGAACCCCATCCACTTGCCCATGGAGAAGATGTAGTCGAGGCCGATGCGCTCGGCGCGCATGGCGATCTGCTTGTGCAGTTCGAATGACGGATGATAGCGCGGGGCGTGTTTCGTCATCAGGAACCCGTTGCTGCCAACGGGCATGAACACACCAAGTTCGACGTTACGCATCAGAGCCTCCTGTTACCGTTTTCGGGGGCATGGCCAACTCCACAAGTCATTGGCACGGTTTAGTTTTCCCGTTTCATCGCGCTTTCGTGCCACTTGCGCAGCAGCAGGTGCGAGATGAGGCGGGTGACGAACCAGATCGCCAGGCCGGTGATCGTGATGAGGATAAGCGCCGCGAACAGCCGCGGCACGTTGAGCCGTCTGCCGGCTTCGAGAATGCGGAATGCCAGACCGGCCTGGGCGCCGGCGGCTCCCGCCGTGAATTCGGCCACGGTCGCGCCGATCAGCGCCAGCGTGCCGCCGATCGTGAAGCCCGTGGTGAAGTGCGGCAGCGAGTTCGGGATTTTCAGCAGTGTGAGCGTCTGCCAGCTCGATGCGCCGTAAAGCTCGAACAAGTTCATGAGGTTGTGATCGGTACTCCTGAGGCCCTGAACCGTGTTCGACAGGATCGGGAAGAAGGCAACCAGGAAGGCACAGATGAGGAGAACGCTCGCCGTGTTGGGCGCGTAGATGATGAGCAGCGGCGCGATCGCGATGATTGGCGTGACCTGCAGGATGACCGCATAGGGATAAAGGGCGAGCTCGGCCAGGCGCGACTGGGCAAACAGGATCGCCATCAGTACGCCGCCGATCAGCGCCACGGCGAGGGCCGCGAAGGTGATCCAAAGCGTGACTACGAGCGCCTCGCTCAGCACCGTCCAGTCGGAGAACAGCGTCTCGACTACCAGCAGTGGCGACGGCAGGATGTAAGGCGGAACTTCATTCGAGACGACCCACCACTGCCAGAAGATGAGCAGCATCGCCATCGCGACAACCGGGATCGAGATTTGCTTTGCGATCGCCGTGAATTGCGGCTTGGCGAAGACCGGAGCGTCGTCCATCGGAATTTCACCGATTTCGGGACGGTCCGTTGCGGCGGCGGGTTGCCCGGTTTTGGTAGCGGTCATAGGTGAGCATCCGGTTCGAGAGAATCGTGAAGGACGGTGGAGACGGCCCGGCTGGCCGAGGCGAAATCCGCAGTGGTACGGACATCGGGCTTGCGCGGGTAACCGAGAAGGTTGGCCGCGTCGGAGATGATGCGTCCCGGGCGGGCCGCCATGACGGCGATGCGGCTCGAAAGATAGACAGCCTCGGAGACCGAATGGGTGACGAACACCACGGTCCAGTTGAAGGTTTCCCAAAGACGCAGCAGATCGTCGTTGAGCCGCTGCCGGGTGATTTCATCGAGCGCCGCGAACGGCTCATCCATGAGCAGAATCTTGGGTCGCGTGACCAGAGCGCGGGCGATGGAGGCGCGCATTTTCATGCCACCTGAAAGTTCGCGCGGGTAGGCCTCGGAGAACTTGTCGAGGCCAACCATCTCGAGCGCTTCCATCACCTGATCGCGGCCGGCCTTCTGCGACTTCCCGGCAAGCCGCAGCGGCAACCAGACATTCTTGAAGACGGTTGCCCAGGGCATGAGCGTGGGCTCCTGGAAGACGAAGCTCATTTCGCGGATGGGCTTGTAATCGGCGCTATAGATGGAAGTTGGCCAGTCGATCACGCCCGAGGTGACGTCGCCGAGACCGGCGATGAGGCGCAACGCGGTGGACTTGCCGCAGCCCGAAGGCCCGAGCAGGCTGACGAATTCGCCATCGGCAATATCCAGCGACATCGACGACAGGGCCAGCGTACCGTTGGCGAAGCGCTTGGTGACGTGCTGCAACGAGACGATCGGCCTGACGGGGACGTCCGTTGGGGGCGGTAGGGTCGCTTGAAGCAAGATCCGGCTCCCGAGCTTGAAGGTCGGCGGGAGCCGCGCGGCCTGGTGCGTGACCGCGCGGCGCGGAGAGATCGAGCTAGTCGGTCGACGACGACACGGCGTCCGGGTAGAGGTCCATACCAACACCCTTGCAAGTGAAGCGGGTGTCGAACGCCTTCTTGTAGTCGAGGCCGGCATCCAGAACCCCGGCTTCCACCATGTCCTCGAAGAACAGGGCGTAGCGGTCCGCGGTGACGCATCCGACGCCTTTTTCGAGCGCCATGCCGGAATTCACGATGCCGAGCTTCTTCATCGCCTCGATGGAGTAGGCGATCTGCTCGTCCGTCATTTCCGGATTGTCTTTCTTCATCAACTCGTTGGCGGCCGTTGAGTCGCCATACAGGTAATTGTACCAGCCAATCGCGGTGGCATCGACGAAGCGCTGAACCAGATCCGGATTCTCGTCGACCAGCTTCTGCTGCGTGTGGATCTCGTTGGCATAGCCGTTATAGCCGTAGTCGGCGAAGATGAACGCCTTTGGCTCCCAGCCGGCCTTGTTCGCGATGTCGAAAGGCTCGGACGTCACGTAGGACTGCTGCGCGGCGTCCAGATCGGCGAGGAACGGGCCCGGGTTGTAGTTGTACGGTGCGTAAAGGCTGTCATCGAAGCCTTCGTATTTGGCCTTCATCCAGCGCCAGAACGTGTCGTAGCCCGAACCGCTGAGATAGATGGTCTTTAGCGAGGCGAGGTCGCCGAGGTCATTGAAGCCTTTTTCCGGATGGGTCAGAAGGGAAATCGGGTCCTTCTGGAACATGCCGGCGACGGCCAGAGTGGGCACCTTCTGCGCGACATAGTCGAAGGCGCCCAATGTACCACCTTGGAGAAAGTCGATCTGACCGGCGATCAGCCGGGCCGTGTTCGGAGCCGACGGTCCGCCCATCATGATCGTGACCTTGAGACCGTACTTCTCGTAGGTGCCATCAGCGAGCGCCTGATAGAAGCCGCCATGCTCGGCCTGAGCAAGCCAGCTCGTACCGGCCGTGACTTCGTCGAGTTCCTGAGAAATCGCCGGCGTGACCGCGAGAGCTACGGCCGGGGCGGCCCAGGAGACGAGCCTTGCTATGATTCCTGCATTTGCATATGACATTTCAGTTCCCCTGTTTCTTAAATTTCTTTTTCTCATAGCATCAACATTCCGAGCCTATGTCAATGCAAATGCTGCATAGCACCCATGCATTTTTGTGCAGGTGCGAAATGAAAGATGGGGTCAGCCGATTGTAGCAAAAAAGGACACTAAACCGATGCATTGCGGACTAATCGGAGCCCGGTTTCAGCTTTCGCGGCGTAACTGGAAATGACGCACTGCAATATTTTATGCCGCGCGAGCCATGGGAGCGTGCGTATTCTAGCGACTGGACGAGACGCAACGCCGTTGCACAAACAACGCATGAAACCGGAAGCTTTGCGCGTCGTTTTTCCGCAGGATGGTTTTGCGGACTTGAACAGAAGGCAGGTCGATGGTGCAGGGTTTCTACGGCGAAATCAGCCGCCTGACGCCGAAACGCGGTTCGGCGTCAATTGGTCTGGCGGGTTGATTGAGCCCGGCGACATCGTCGCCGGCTTTGATCAGCCGAATGCGGCTTTCCTGACCCGTGGAACGGCGGAAATGGTCGGCTTGCCGGCCGCTTCGCCGGGCACCGGTTCCGGATCGGAAAAAAGCTTGATCGCAATGAGCGGTTCGTTGACGAAAAACCGCGGATCGGGGACGTAACCCATTACAGCGTGCACCCGGCGTTCAATTTCCGCGTAGTCTTTCACCTCGATCGCATCGACGATGGCGAGGTGCGCCTTGCCCTGACGCGTCATGTCCTCTTCCGACGTCCGGTTGAGCCCGAGACACCAGAAACGCGAGGCGCTGTTGTGCAGCCTTACCAGGGTGCGCTCGATCTCGGCATTGCGGCAGGTTTTGGCGATGGCGCCGTGAAAAGCCATGTCGATCAGCACCAGTTGCCTGATGTCGCGCGCCTTCACGGCGGCCGCGTGGCCCTCGTGGGTGGCGCGGATCGCCGCAATATCCTCAGGCGTCGCCCGTTCGGCGGCCAGTGCGGCGGCATAACTTTCGACGACGATTCGCGTTTCGAACACGTCTTGTAGCGCTTTGAGGCTCAGATCGGCGACGCGGGTTCCGACGCGTGCGTGGCGCTCAACGAGACCTTCCAGCGCAAGGCGGAACAGCGCATCGCGAACGGCTGCCTGGCCGAGCTTGTAATCCTTGACCAGTTGGCGCTCATCGAGCTTGGCGCCGCCTTCGATCTCGCCCAGTATGATGGCAAGAAGAATGCGTTCATATGCATCGGCGCGCCTGCTGGTGTTGGCCGTAGTCTTCTTTTTCTTTGGCATTTCTATTGGCTCCTCCTCACCGCGCGCAAGGTTGTTCGTGCACGGTATTCCTCCCCTACACCTGCATACGTCGCCACGGCCATGCAGAGCAAGCCAAACAAAAATGAAATTTCAATTTTCCCAAAACTCATCACGCACAGCGCGCGTAACCGCCGTTGAGATAGATCAGCGGCTGAACCACGTCGACCCAGAGCTGGGTATCGACGACCTGGCCGATGAAGATCGTGTGCGATCCGGCCTCCACGCGGCTGCGTACTTCGCAATCGAAACTGGCGAGCGAGCCGGCGTGGGCCGGGGAACCAGTCGCCATCTCGCGCCAGTCGCCACCTGAGAAGCGGGCGTCGCGTGTTTTGGAGGAACTGAATATCTGGGCGATTTCGTCATCACCGTCACCGAGCAGGTTGATGCAGAAGACACCCTCGATGTCGATCACGTCATGACAGGACGCGGACTTGTTCACACAGACGAGAAGCGTGGGCGGCTCGGCCGAGACCGAGACGACAGAAGTCGCGATCATGCCGTGCGGCTGGCCAGCATTGTCGCGGGTCGTGATCAGGGATACGCCCGACGCCAACCTGCGCATGCCGAGCTTGAAACTATTGGGGTCCAGCGACGGTTCGATGATGCTCATGCGACAAGTTTCCCCTGATAATGGATCATTGGGCTCGCCTCCTTGTTGGAAACAAGGTTGACGATACGCCCGATAGCGAGGACGGTTCCGAAACGCTCGATCGCCTCCTCCAACCGGCAATCGAGCGCACCCGTGACCTGCGAAAAGACCGGTGCTCCCGTTGTGAGGCGGGTGTAGTCCAGATCCTGGAAGCGCTCCGCACCTTTGGGTCCGTCCCTGCTGGTGAAGCGCTCGTAGATCTCGCCCGCATCGCTGTTCAGGAAGTTGATCGCGAAAGCCCTGCTTTCCCGGACTGCTTCCAGTGCAGAGGTGCGACCGTCGATCGAAACGGTCATTGTGGGCGGGCTCGCGGTCAGATGAGTCGCGGAGAGTGCAAGAAACCCGGCCGGGCCGTCGCCGCCTTCGGCAGTCACGATGGCGACGCCTGCGGCCCGCATTCCGATCGCACCCCAGAACGCTCCCGGGGTCAGTTCGATGTCGGATATCATCACCGCTGTCAAATTCCAAACTCCGTGAAACTGAAATTTCTGAAAATGAATACTCAATAACGCCCCATGCGCAACCCCATCAGCGCGGATTGTGCAAGCGAAACAGTGCCAGTCGTGGACTTTGAGTGAATTTTTCTGCTCGTACTCAGCCATTTATGGCTTTCGGACGGCACCTGATAGGAAGCCTTTATCCGTTAAGAGGCGATCACATAACTCGTTGTAAATATTACGGAAAATCCGGAGGTGGCTAATCAGCGTTTGCGATGGGCGGTGCACCTCCCCCGGTTGCGGCTTCCATCTTCGCGCATAGCAGCTATGCGGAATCGTCAATGGTGCGCGCATTGAAAGGGCAATATCCGTAAATCTAAAATGTCAGTTTTGACGATACTGGATCCGCCAATTTTGTCAGCTCCCCTCCTTGTCGACCGTAAACGGGTCATCCTGCTTCTCGCCGTAGCGGGCTTCGCCAGCAGTGCCAACCAGCGGATGCTGGATAGCGCCTTGCCGCAGATAGCGATCGATTTCGGCGTGAGCAACGGCATGGCGGCGCAGGTAAACACCGCCTACGCGCTCTCCTACAGCCTGATGCAGATCGGTCTGGGTTTCGCGGGCGACAGGCTCGGGAAATACCGAATGGTGTTTTTCCTGTGCCTGTTCAGTTCTGCCGCAACGAGCACCGCTGCGGCGGCCTATTCGGTCGAAAGCCTTCTCGTTGCAAGGTTTCTTGCCGGCGCCGCGGCATCCGCAATCATTCCGATGTCGCTGGCCTGGATCGGCGACAATGTTCCATTTTCTGAGCGCCAACCGGTGCTTGCCCGCTACATGGTTGGGTCGATCATGGGCCTGGTCTTCGGTCAGTTGATCGGCGGTGTCCTGACCGGCTTCGCCGACTGGCGCCTGGTGCCAGTTGTGGCCGGCTGCGTTTATCTGATCGTGACGCTCGGCCTGCTCATCGAGTCCCGGCGTATGCCTTTCCTCGTTTCGCGGTCGGTGTCAGGCAGCGGACTACCCTTCGGAGAAGTTCTGAAGCGTGTCCTCGGCCGGCCGTGGTCGCGACGTGTGCTCCTGGCGGTAAGCATCGAGGGGTTCGCGCTTTTCGGCACCATCACCTTCATCAGCATATCGATTGCAAGCCGCTTTGCGATCAATCCGGCGCTGGTCGGCGCAATTCTGGCGCTCTACGCGGTCGGAAGCGCCGGCAACTCGCTGATTGTGGGACGGCTGCTGCCAATTATGGGGCGCAGCAGGTTCTTCATGCTTGCCGCATCCTTCGCCATCGCCGGCATGGCGCTTGTCTCGCTCGCGTCCGTGCTGCCGCTGGTTGCGATTGGCGTTGCCGTCATGGGGCTCGGCGGTGCCGGCATGCATAACTCCCTGCAGACCTTCGGGACGCAGTTGCTGCCGGAGGCCAGGGCCAGCGGGTTTGCCTTCTTCGCGACTTGCCTGTTTCTCAGCCAGTCGATTGGCGTAGCCGTCTATGGGATTCTCATCACCGCCTACGACATAACCGCGCCGTTCCTGGTCGGGATGGTGCTCGTTGCAATTCTCGGGCTTTGGTTCGCCACCGTCGCCCGCAAAGCCCCCGAGGCTTGAGGCGGGGAAGCAGCCTGTCAGCAAACGGCTCCAGAGTTGCCAGTCGGCAATGCGCCCAACAGCAGATGTCAGGTGGCGATTGGACAAATATTTGACCTGGAGCCCAGCCGCGACGCGGCAATTCGCCCAAGTCGAGCCGGTATTTGAACATGTTCGCGGGATGCGCTCGTGAGCGCGACTATTGCATTTCCAGGATACAGGTCCGCTCGGCCAGCAAGTGTTCCCGCGCACCGAGACCAGCGCTGACCCTGAGGAGAGGCCGATTGACGTAAGTGCGATCGACCGAGCGTTCCGTGGGCCCTCGAAACAATGATCCAGGGTTTAGAGACTGGGCTAACCATCTGGCGGACAGGCTGCATTCCCGATATGGCCGGAAATCCATTCCGGCCGGCCCGTTCGTCCTCAACCCGGATGTCCGGCTGAAACCAAACGTGTTGGAACCTTTGCGATTGTGTCACGACATCGCCGCATAGTGGCGGCACGGGCGCGGATCAACCCGAACAGCTTCCCAACAGACCGGACAACTTCATGACACGATCCTTCCTGCGCGCCGCGGCGGCGCTCGCCATCGCTGCGTCCGTCGCAGCGCCCACCATCGCCCACGCCCAGTGCGGTTCCGCCTCCTGGTACGCGCTGGCCGGCAACCGGACCGCCAATGGCGAGCGGATGGATCCCTCCGCAATGACGGCCGCTCACCGGTCGCTGCCGTTCGGCTCCAAGGTGAAGGTGACCAACCAGCGCAACGGGCGCGTGGTTGTGGTGCGCATCAACGACCGCGGTCCCTTCATCAAGGGGCGCATCATCGACGTGTCGAAGGCGGCGGCGAACGCGCTCGGCTTCATGCGCGCCGGGCACACGAAAATATGCCTCAAGGGGAACTGATCGCGGGCTCGGCGCTCAAAGCCTGACGCGCGGCTCCGGCCTGCCCCTGACGGCGAGGTCGACGACAAAGGTCTTGCCGCCCCGCAGGTCGGCCGCGCGCTCGTCGGCGCTCATGCCCTGCCGGGCCGAGGTGACGGCGAGACGGTCCAAATCGGGACCGACAAAGGCCGGACAGGATACCTGCCTGGCCGGCATGTCGATCGAGCGCGTCCGTTTTCCGGAAAGGTCATAGACGTCGAGGCGTGAGCAGCCCCAGCGCGCATTCCAGATATTGCCGTCCAGATCGCAGACCGAACCGTCTATGCCGCCGGGCTGGCCACGTTCGTCGACAAAGGCGGCGGGTTCGGATGTCGGCAGGCCGGTTTCGGGATCGCAATCGACGCGAAACAATATGTTGCGGCCCGAATCTGCCCAATAGCCGACGTCGCCCGCGGGCGAAAAGCAGATAGAATTGGGGATCGTCACATCCGGAAACAGCAACCGGGTTTCGCCGGCCCGGTACCAGTAGATCGCCCCTGCGTGCTTTTCCGCTTCGCGGCCCATCGTGCCGACCCAGAATGCGCCGGAGGGATGAACCCTGGAATCATTGGCGCGGGTGGCAAGGTGGTCGGCCTCGATCGGCGCGACCATCTCCAGCCGTCCGCTGGCCACGTCGCGCAGCTGCAGGCCGGTGTCGGTCGCCAGCATCTGGCGCCGGTCGTCGACAATGGCGATCGCGCTCGCCATCACCGGCAGGTCGTGCACGATCTCGGTCGCGTCGGCGAAGCGGTATTCGATCAGCCTGCAGGCGAGAATGTCGAACCACCAGAGCGTATCGGTGGCCGGATCGTAGCTCGGCCCCTCGCCAAGTTCGCAAACCGTCTCGGATAGAATATCGACGCGCGGTCCGGTCATGCCCCCTCCCAAAGGTAGTGGGCGATTCTACCTCACATCACGCCGCCGTCCACGATCAATGTCTGCGCGGTCATCATGCGCGACGCATCGGAGGCCAGAAACAGGCAGGGAGCCACCATGTCCTCTGCGACGAGGCGCTCCTTGAGACACTGCCGGGTGCCGACATGCGACTGTATGACGTTCTCGTCGATCCACAAGCGAAGCTGGCGCTCCGTCACCACCATGCCCGGCGCGATCGCATTGACGCGAATGCCGTGCGGACCGAGCGCTCCGGCGAGGCTCTTGGTCAGCCCGACAACCCCCGCCTTGGCGGCTGCGTATGACGGATATTCGCCACCATTGATCATGTAGGCGATGGAAGAGAAGTTGACGACCGCGCCGCGGCCGGCCGCCTTCATGCCCGGCAGCACGGCCTGAACGGCGAAGAAGTGCGGTCTCAGATTGATCGCCTGGCTGGCGTCCCAATCCTCCGGCGCCGTATCCTCAACGGCATTGCGGTCGTCACGCGCGGCATTGTTGACCAGCACCGATACCGGGCCGTAGCTCTCGGCAGCCCGCGCGGCCGCCGCGCGAAGCGCGTCGATGTCGGTCAGATCGGCTTCCAGAAACAGCGGACGGGCGCCGATTTCGGCTTCCAGCCGGTCGCACAGCGCGTGGCTGGCTTCCCGGTCGATGTCGATGAACGCGACTCTGGCTTTCTGGCGCAGAAACCCTTCGGTAAGAGCAGCGCCAATGCCCGAGCCGCCGCCGGTGATCAGGACGGACGCCGATTCGAGGTCGGGATGGTTGGGAAATTCACGCGCCATGGAGATGCGAAACGCCGCAGCCGGTCAGGCGGTGCGGACGTGCTGGGCGCCGCGCAGGCTGTCACGCAGATAGCCCAGCGTCGCTTCGGCATTGCTTGGCTTGCCGAACAGGAAGCCCTGGCCGCCGGCGCAGCCGAACTGCAGCAGACGGTCGGCCTGGGCCTGCTCTTCGATGCCTTCGGCGACGACATCCATGCCGAGCCCCTCGCACATGGCCAGAATCGCCCGGATGATATGTTCCGACGGCTTGTCCTCGAGGATGGAGGAGACAAAGGCGCGGTCGATCTTGAGCTTGTCGAAATTGAACTCCCGCAAGCGTCCGAGCGAAGACTGGCCGGTGCCGAAATCGTCCAGCGAGACGCGAATGCCGACACGGCGCAGATCGTCGACGATCTTCTCGGCCGAGGCCGGATCAGTCATCAGGCCGGTCTCGGTGATCTCGATCTCGAGACGGCGCGGATCAAAGCCGGTGCGGTTCAGGATCGAGAGGATCTGGAGGCCGGTGTTCTGATCGACCAGCTGCGACGGCGACAGGTTGAAGGAAAGGAAAAGGTCTTCCGGCCACTCGCGCGCCGCTTCGGTCGCCTTGCGCAGGACAAGCTGCGACAAGGGCGCGATGATGCCGCGTTCCTCGGCGATCGGGATGAAGGTCGCCGGCGACACGAAGCCAAGATCGCGGTCGGTCCAGCGGGCGAGCGTTTCGAAGCCGATGGTGCGGCCCGACTTCAAGTCGACGATGGGCTGGAAATGGGGCTCGACGTCGCCGGCGGAAACAGCCCGGCGAAGCGCCTGTTCGATCCGCGTGACGCGTTTGGCGGCTTCCTCCATTTCGCGCGTATAGACGACCACGCCGCCGCGGCCGGACCGTTTGGCGTGGTAGAGCGCGGTTTCGGCCTTGTTCAGCAGATGCGCGGTTGTCTCGTCGCCGGAGTAGAACAGCGAGCAGCCGACCGAAGCCGAGAGGCGGGCGGTGCGTTCGCCGATGTCGTAGGGCGCCGAAAGAATCTCGATCAGCATCCGGGCCTTCTGGGAGACGGCCTCTTCGGAGAAGATCATCGGGTAGAGAAAGGCAAACTCGTCCGCGCCAACGCGCGCGACGGTGGAATTGCCGTCCATCGCCGCATCGAGGCGCAACGCCACCTGCTGGAGAATGAAATCGCCTGCGCTGCGACCGAACAGATCGTTGATCGGCTTGAATCCGTCCAGATCGAGCAAGCCGATCGCAAAAGGCGCCGGATCGTCGGCGCGCTCCCGGATCAGCCTGTCCACCTTGTCGTGGAAGCGGCGATGGTTGCCGAGACCAGTCAGCGGATCGGTAAGATCAAGATCCGCCTTGTTCTGCGCCATATCCCTGTCGTGAGTCAGGTTATGCATCAAGCACCCTGTCAAACTTCGCTATTTGAAACAGCTATGATGGATAACCGATTAAAAAAGCGTATCAATTTGTCACGCGGAGCGGACGGTCGACCCGCGCCGCCCGCCGGTTCTCGACCCGGAAAATCCTCAATGCGCCGTCTCCAGGACCCGCGATCGGCGCCAGCCATGCAGGAACGTTGCCGTCTTCCAGTGCAGCGAGCAGCCCTCGCGGAAATTCGGACGCGAGGACCTTCGTTTCGCTGTTTCCGGGACAATGAACCACGAGGTCGATGCCGTGGCCCTCAATGATGGTCCGCGCCGCGTCCGGCTCCCCAGTCAGTGCTCGCAGGGCCGCCAGATTGCCCTCGACGTTTCGGTGATAGGGACCCGACATCACCCTGTGTCCGGTGCCAGACAGTATCGGCGCGCCCAGGTTGGAAATGGCGAGCACGGTCGCGGGCTCCAGCGCGGCGAGGCGTGAATAGCCGTCTGCCCGGTAGCACGCGCCAGCCGAGACGGACGCATCCCCGATCATTGCCCCGAAGCGGGGGAACAGTGCTGCGGAAAGACGCGTAACGCCCATGTTCCACGCAATGTTGAATGAAACGATCCACGCCGCGGCCAGCATGATTGCCGGTGCGACACCCCGGCCACGCGCGCTCCTCGTTCTGGCCCGCGCGATCATCGCGGCCAGGGGTATGATTGCGATGGGCACGGAAAACATCGCGCCCCGCACCTGCCAGATCGACACGGCGAAGGCGGCTGCGAGCACAAGGCCGACGACAAGCGCATCGCGGCGGCCGGCCCGCCGCGCGACCCCAGCGCCGAGGAACACCATCGCGATCAGCGGCGTCACGTAATATCCAGCCGCTTCGCCGGGATTGCTGGCGATCATGCCGAACGCGCCCTGCGCCTCCGTCACCCAGTCGAGCCAGTAGCGTTTCAACAGCGGGTCGAGCCCGGCATACGGTTCTGAAAGGCAGGCGGGAAACGCCGCGGCGGCGTAGAGCGCCAGTGCGATGGCCAGACCGCCTAGGGCGGCAAGCCTTCGCGGCAGGCTCGATCCGAGGACCGGCGCCATTGCGATCACGGCCAGTCCGGCGCCGGCAATGATGGCGGTTCCGGCCTGCGCGCCCGACCATGCATCGCAGGTGACCGTGAGCCAGCGCGACGGCGGGAGCGTCGCCAGGCTGGCAAGCACAGCACCGGCCGCGAAGCCGGCCCCAAATCCGAGCGCCAGCGGTGCTTCGTGCGTGCCGCGAATCAGAAATGCCAACGCTGCGACCGCACCCATTGCCGCGACAAGCGGCGCGGTCTCCATGCCGACGGCAAGCGACGCGGCGGCGGCAATCCCCGCCAACAGGCCGGCGCGCATGCCGGACGCGCCGGCCAGCGCGGTGACCGCGCCGAGGATCAGCGCCAGTTGAACATTGTGGTGATCGAAGGAGCCTGGCGCGAAGATGCCCATGAAATGCAACGCCGCCAGGCCAAGCACGGCGGCGGGAAACGCCGCTTCGCTTCCGCCAACGCGGTGTGCCGCGCGGATCAGGAAATACAGGCAAATGGCCAGCAGCAGACCGGGCCAAAGATAGGCGACGATCATCTCCGCCCGTGACGCATCACCCGTCACCATTCCGGCGAGTTGAAGCAGGACGGCGACCGGCGCATCCACCAGCCGCGACCAGTGCATCTCGAAGCCGCCGGCGGGGCCCATGCGATACTGGGTGAGGTCGAACCAGCCTTGTCCGGCAATGAGGTCGCGGATCTGCACCAGTCGCATCAGGCTGTCGCTGTCGCCGCCTGAATTCAGGAGCTTGTTTGAACCCGTGGCCAGGCTGAGCAGAAGCGAGCCGACAGCGCCCGCCACGGCAAGGACCATGTCGCCCTGCCATGCGGGGCGATGCGCCCGCGCACCGTCCGTTCCGGTGGTGGAAAATGCCTGCAAAGAGCCGCGCCCCGTACGAAATGCGCAGCGCTAAACCTAGCCTTAACCGCTTCAACAAATAGTAAAGCGCGCCCGGCGTAATGGTCATTGCCCGCACGGCGCTCAGGAGAACCCGATGAGCCTCGCCCTTTTGCCCGACGCGACAATCGCCGTGCTGATTCCCTGCTACAATGAGGAAGGCACGATCGGCGACGTCGTGGAGCGTTTTCGCGAGGCACTGCCCGACGCGATCATCCATGTCTACGACAACAATTCATCGGACCTGACGGCGCTGAAGGCGCGCGCGGCGGGCGCCCATGTCGTGCGCGAGCCGAGACAGGGCAAAGGCCATGTCGTTCGGCGCATGTTCGCCGATATCGAGGCCGACATCTATGTCATGGCCGATGGCGACGGAACCTACGCCCCGGAAGACGCCCCGCAGCTCATCAACGCGCTGCTGACGGAGGGCGCGGACATGGCTGTCGGCACCAGGCGCGGCGTCAGCGAGGATGCGGGTCGCATGGGCCACGCCTTCGGCAATCGCTTCTTCAACGGCATCTACCGGTTTCTGTTCGGCCGCGAGTTCACCGACATATTGTCGGGCTACCGCGCCTTCACGCGTCGCTACGTGAAGAGCTTTCCCGCCGTGTCCGGCGGCTTCGAGATCGAGACCGAGATGTCGGTGCACGCATCGATGTTGAAATTGCCCGTGTGCGAAATCGCGCTCGACTACGGCCGCCGGCCCGAGGGTTCGGCATCGAAGCTGTCGACCGGGCGCGACGGCGTGAAAATCCTTTGGATGTTCGCGATGCTGATGAAGGAAACGCAGCCGCTGCGCTTCTTCGGCGCGATATCGGGCGCATTGCTGGCAGCCAGCGTCGTCTTCATGGCGCCGGTGCTGGCGGAATATTTCGCCACCGGCCTGGTCAGCCGTCAGCCGACCTGGGTGCTGTCGGTGGGGTTGCTGCTCTTGTCCACGGTGATGATGGTGGCCGGGCTGATCCTCGATTCCGTGGCGCGGGGAAGGGCGGAGCAGAAGCGAATCTTCTACCTCAGCATCGCCAGCGCGCGTAGCGAACGACGGGAGATTTCGGCCAGCGACAAGCGACGCCCGCGAAAGGCGGCATAAGGCAGCCCTTCATTCAGAAATCGGACGCTCAAAAACGTCGTGCCCGCGGAACATCCTGCCTCGACGGGATGACGCGGATGGGCTAGAGCCCGGCATTACCGCCGGGAGACGCCTATGCCGCTGAAGATCGCAGTCCAGATGGATCACGTGTCGACGCTTTCCATAGCGGGCGACACCACGTTCGCCCTGTCCCTGGAAGCGCAGCGGCGCGGCCACGAATTGTTTCATTACACGCCTGACCGGCTATCGCTGAATGACGGTCGCGCAATCGCGCGCCTGGAGGAAATGTCGGTCCGCGACGAGGCCGGAAGCCATTACACGCTTGGCGAGCCGGTGCGCACCGACCTGTCGGAGATGAACGTCGTGCTGCTCAGGCAGGACCCGCCCTTCGACATGAACTACATAACCACCACGCACATTCTCGACCGCATCCACCCGAAGACGCTGGTGGTCAACGACCCGGCCTGGGTGCGCAACAGCCCGGAAAAGATATTCGTCACCGAATTTCCGGACCTGATGCCCGACACGCTGATCACACGCGACGCAGGCGAGGTGGCGGCGTTCCGCAAGGAGCATGGCGACATCATCATCAAGCCGCTCTACGGCAATGGCGGCGCCGGCATCTTCCATCTGCGCGAAGACGACCGGAACCTCTCCGCGCTGCTCGAAATGTTCGACCAGATGTTCCGCGAGCCGTTCATCGTGCAGCGGTACCTGAAGGAGGTGCGCAAGGGCGACAAGCGCATCATCCTCATCGAGGGCGAGCCGGTGGGCGCGATCAATCGCGTGCCGGCCGAACACGATTCGCGCTCCAACATGCATGTCGGCGGGCGCGCCGAGGCGACCGAACTGACGGCACGCGAGCGCGAAATCTGCGCGACGATCGGCCCGTCACTGCGCGAGCGCGGCTTCGTGCTGGTCGGCATCGACGTGATCGGCGACTACATGACGGAGATCAACGTCACTTCACCGACGGGCGTGCGCGAAGTGAAACGCTTCGGCGGAGCCGACATCGCCGCCCTGTTCTGGGATGCGGTGGAGGCACGGCGCGGCTGATCATCGCCACGGGCGGAACATCTGTTCCGGATTTGCAACCGCGCACAACCTGACCGCACATTAATCGCCAGTTTGTTCTTGTATTGTTCGCGTTCCTGTGCTTGTTTTCTGCGCAGGGGCTCGCGGGACACTCAACCGGACGCATTTTTCCAGGCGTCGCGGAGCGGGGGCAAAATGGTTTCGCATGTGCGCACAGTCGCCTTCCAGGGCATCGAGGCCGTGCCGGTCGATGTGCAGGTCATGGTCGCGCCGGGCAAGGTCGGGATGCACATCGTCGGCCTGCCGGACAAGGCCGTCGCCGAAAGCCGCGAGCGGGTGCAGGCGGCGTTGCATGCGTCGGGCCTGTCGATGCCGGCCAGGAAAGTAACGGTCAATCTCGCGCCCGCCGATCTTCCCAAGGAAGGCAGCCATTACGACCTTCCCATCGCGCTCGGCCTGATGGCGGCGCTGGGGGCGATCCCCGGGGACTCGTTGTCCGGCTATGTGGTGCTCGGCGAATTGTCGCTCGACGGCACGATCGCGCCGGTGGCCGGCGCCCTGCCCGCCGCGATCGGCGCCAATGCGGACGGCAAGGGACTGATCTGCCCGCATGGTTGCGGGCCGGAAGCGGCCTGGGCGGGTTCGGAGATCGACATCGTCGCGCCGCGAAGCCTGATTTCGATTGCAAACCATTTCCGCGGCACGCAGGTGCTGTCGCGGCCGGAACCGGCCATCCATGAGGCTGCCAGCGGCCTTCCCGACATGACCGAGATCAAGGGCCAGGAAAGCGCCAAGCGGGCGCTGGAGGTGGCTGCGGCCGGCGGCCACAATCTGCTGATGATCGGCCCGCCCGGCTCGGGCAAGTCGATGCTGGCGCAACGCCTGCCCTCGATCCTGCCGCCGCTGTCGCCGGGCGAATTGCTGGAGGTGTCGATGGTCGCGTCGATCGCCGGCGAGCTAGCCGACGGAAAGCTGTCGGACCGCCGTCCATTCCGCGCGCCGCATCATTCCGCCTCGATGGCGGCCATGGTCGGCGGCGGGCTGCGGGTTCGTCCGGGCGAGGTTTCGCTGGCGCATTGCGGCGTGCTGTTTCTGGACGAGTTTCCCGAATTCACCGGTATTATGGGGCAAACTCACCAAATATGATGTAGACATCATCAATGGTAGGGGTTATATCCCTATCCATGATGAAGCTATCCGATTATGACCGTCCGAACACCGTTGCCGGCCTTGTTGCGAAGCATCAAGAGCTAAAGGCTCTGCGCGAAAAGTACCGCGCCGAGATCAAGAAGCTCACGGTCGACATAGACCATTTGGACGCGGCGATAAGGCTATTCGATCCGAATGCCGACACGTCCGCGATAAAGGAATACGTGACCAAGCATCGCGCTCAAAAGGGTTCGGTGAAGCGGTTCATCCTGAATACGTTCCGCGAGGCCACGGAACCGCTCACGTCGCGCCAGCTAACCGAGGCGTGGGTAGCAGATCGCGGTCTGGTCGCCGACGAGGCCACCTACGCGACGATAAGGAAGCGCATCGGCGCTTGCATAAAGACGTGCGTGAATCAGGGGCTGATTGTTGATTGTGGCTGGACCGAAAACCACGACACGAACGGGCCGTACAAGCTGTGGAAACTGAAAAGGGGCGACCAGTAGGCCGCCCCCTCCACAGAACAAGTCTAGGCTGCCAGCGCCATCGGGAAGTCGGCGGGCAGTTCGGGCGCGGGCGGGATATCGGGGAACAAGCGCCCCTTCATCACGTCCGCGATGCGGCCCTGATTGATCTGGAAGTACGACGCAATAAGCGCGTAGTTGAAGCCCAGATCGCGGGCCAGCTTGATGACCGGAACCATGTCCGGAGTGACCTTGCGGTCGCGCATGTCCTTTTCCTTTCACGAAAAGGGTGCGACCGAATATCGGTTGACGGCGATTCCCAGATGAATCATTGTCGCCGCGTTCAAGTGCGCCGATATCCGGTCGCGTGTTTCTACCCCGGAACCATTTCCGGGACAGTGTGGAGCCGGGGCATTCGCGCCCCGACCCCTACCGCCCAAACGGCGGCTGCCGAACTAACCAGGTGGTCTAGACCTCGTTAGATCGGGAAGCGGTCATATGGGTTCCATGGCATCTCCAATTTATGCGAATCGCCGAGGGTCATTCCCTCGGCGACCAGCATACATATTGCCGACGCCCTGACAAGCGTTCGGGCTAAAATTGACGTTTTAGCTGTTTGGAGCTATATCGGGCCATTGGAAACGAGGAATGCACCATGGCCCGCGTAAGAAGCCCCGCCTACCCAGCCCTGAGCCTACCGGCAGCCGTTGACGCGATTCGGAAGGTTCACGGCATTCAGCAACGAACGCCTGAGCCGAGGGACGTAGTGCTAAAGCATATGGGGTACTCTGGCGAAAGCGGTCGCGCCCTCAAGGCCATTAGCGCATTGATTAAATACGGTTTTCTGGAAAAATCAGGAGAAGGTTTGCGTGTGAGCAACAGGGCCGTAACGATCCTGTATCCTGAGAACGAGGAAGATCGGATCGAGGCACTGCACGAGGCAGCCAATGAGCCGTCTCTCTTTGTGGAGATTTTTAGGCGGTGGGAGGGGCGACCCTCGGAGGAAAGCCTCAAGGCGTTTCTTATCCGTGAGGGGTTCAATGTAAATTCTGTGGAGAGCGTAGCCCGCGCGTTTTACGATACATTTGACCTTGTGTCAGGAACCGGCGGTTCGTATGATTCGGGCGGCTCAGACGAGCCGAACGCTGAACCGGAGGATACCACCGTGCCAGAACCTCAGCAGCCGAAAAAAGGCGGACTGAACTTTGTACGACACGCAAGGGAGGCGGCTGCGTCCGCTAGCCGCAATGTCACGAAGCCAGTTTTCGACTTCGATACGGTGCAGGTGAATACGGTGATCGACAACCGCGACGACCTTGCGGAATTGATTTCTCGTCTGGAACAATTGAAGTCCATGCTGCCGGAGAAGGTGCAGCATTAAGCCTTGCTGCGCTGCCAGTACCCGCACCACTGATCCGACTTTTCGGCCACAGCCACGGCGCCCATGACCATTGCGTATTGGGTGCCATTCGCCTCGCGGCGGCAATCCTCACGCCACGCCATTTCGGCAGCATAGGCGTTCAAGTAGTTGCCGGCGATCCGGTGATGCGTCCCGATCTCGGCACGGCGCATACGCGAGAAGAATGACTCCGCAGCATTCGTGCAAGCGCCGTCGAGCGAATACGCCACTTGGTGATTGATGCGCTTTATCGGGAAGTACGCGGCCAGCTTGTCCCAATGGGACGCTTCGTCGGCATGGACGGTCGAGCCGTGCTTGACGTTCGCAGCGACGAAGGCAACGCCATCGGCTTCGTGGCGGGCAACATGGGTGATCGTGCGGCCATTGTTCTCGCGAGCGACGATGACCGACTGGCGCTTGCCCGACTGATTGGCCGTCAAGCGGCGGTCCTTGCGGTCGCTGCGCTTGTTGGTCGGCTTCACGTACCCGCCAAAAAATGCACCATCGACGGCAACGTCGCCTGACAGTGCGCCGGCATCGCGCGCAAGCTGTATGGCCTCACGCACCTTGTGCAGCATCACGAAGGCAGTCTTGTAATCAACGGAAAGGTCGCGGGAGAGTTGAAGGGCGCTGTAGCCCTTGGCACCGTTTATGAAAATCGCGATTGCCGCGAGGATATCGCGGACGGCAAGCTTGCGGCTGTGAAAAATCGTGCCGGACGTGATGCTGTACTGCTTTGAGCAGCCCTTGCACTTGTACACTTGGCGGGTTTTCAGATCGTAGGACTCGACGCAACCGCATTCCGGGCAAACCGGCTCACCATCGGTTTCGGTCCAGCGTACATTGCGGAAAGCCGCCCTGGCTTCCGCGTCCGACATGCGCATGACCTTGACCAGAGAGAGGGTCTTGGCGGCGGGAGAAAGGAGAAAGTGTTGTGACATATCAAATCCAGTGATGTTGTACACTGGATATAGGATATTGAATCACCGTCCGCAAGGGTATATATCATCGTTTATGAGATATTTTCTGGAGAAACGATGATGGCCGACGAGTCGACAGAAAGCGCTGCCGAGTTAGCGTCGCATTCGGCGACGAAGCCCTACGAAACGCGGGCCAAGCAGATACTGAAGGGTGAGTTGAAGCGTCGGGGCATAACCTATGCCGAGCTTGCCGAACGGCTCACGGCCAAGGGCGCGAAGGAATCCGAACGCAATTTGGCGAACAAAATAAGCCGGGGCAGCTTCACTGCCGCGTTCTTCATGATGTGCATGGACGCGATAGGGGTCCACGATCTCAGTCTAGAAACGTGACTGGCTACGAGAAATCGCCCGACTACGGCGACCGGCACCCGGACAGGGGATGGAGCCTTCGGACGTGGGGCGTCATCTGGATTCTGGGGACGGCGGCTGCGATCTATCTCTTCCTGTGAATTGTGAGACATACAGGGAACATCGCTTGTCGCATGGGGGGATTGCGCCATAATGGCGGCTCCCCCCAATGATTCTTAGGCAGCGGCATGTTTCCCTTCAAACAGGTAATCTTGCTTCAGGTTTTCCTGAAGTTCGAAATTGATCTATGTGATCGTGAACTGAAATCTCTGCGTAGAGCGCTCGGTCCCGGCATTCAGCCTTGTATGCACGAGAAGCGTCACCTTGCATTTGTGATCGTCACCCGCGAGGAACCTGCTGAGTTAGTGCAGCGTCTTTCGCGCGTGCTGGAAGTTGATAACATCGAGGATTGGACGGCTGGCATCATGCTCGGCGGATGCGTCGGAAAGCATGGCGGCATGAACAGCTTCGTCACCAAGATCAACTGGGCTTACGGCATTCTCCAAAACGGCCCGGCCAAATATCTTCGCGAAAGTCAGACGCTCATCAAACCAGATTTCCGCCAGCGCGCACCGCGAGAGATGCGCGTCGAAGGCCGCCGAGATCGGTAGCCGCCTCAAAACGCGGATTGTCCATATACCTAGCGAAGCCATGACTGTCCCTCCGAACTAGAGGGGCAGTCTGCCGGATTAAGCTTGCGTAAGGGTTTATTCATCGGGCCGTCGCCGATGATAAACACCCTCATATATGGTGAGTTTGCCCCATAATACCGGAATTCACGCCGCAGGTGCTGGATTCGCTGCGCCAGCCGCTCGAAGCCGGCGAATGCATGATCGCCAGAGCCAACCACCGCGTCACCTATCCGGCCCGCTTCCAGCTGATCGCCGCGATGAACCCCTGCCGGTGCGGGATGGCCGGGGAACCGGGACACCGCTGCGCGCGCGGGCCGCGCTGCCAGAGCGACTATCAGGCGCGCATTTCGGGCCCGCTGATGGACCGCATCGATCTCAGGATCGACGTGCCGGCGGTCTCGGCGACCGACCTCATCCGGCCCGGTCGATCCGAAGCCAGCGCGGCGATCGCCGAACGTGTGGGGCGGGCCCGCGCCCTGCAACGCGAACGGAGCGCCTCGCTTGGCCTGAGGGCCGGCACGACCAACGCCCATGTGAACAATACGGTGATCGAGGAGATCGCCCGGCCCGACCAGGCGGGCGCCAGCCTTTTGCAGGACGCCAGCGAAAAACTCGGCTTTTCCGCGCGGGCATACCACAGGGTTCTGAAAGTGGCGCGCACGCTGGCCGATCTGGACGGGGCCGAGACCGTCGGCCGCATCCATCTGGCGGAAGCGATTTCCTACAGGATCGCCGGCGAGAGACTGGCCGCGGCGGCGTGATCAGGCTTCACAGCGACAGGGCGGGCATTCAGCGGCGGCAGCCGGTCAGTTGTTGACTGAACCGACGAGCGTCGCGTTCTCGTTGCGCAGCGAGACCCAGCGGCCCGTGTGATAGCTCGCCTGGCGCTTGAGGAACCGGTATCCGGTCTCGCGCCAGCCGCGCACCTCGTCATTGAGATTGTCGAGGATGAGGTCACCCTTGTCTGTCCGCACGGTCAATACCGCGTGACCCTCGCCATCGGGCTTGCGCACAACGGTGATCAGAAGGTTGGCCAGCGAAATGCCTGAATGGTTGAGCTGGCGGCGCTTTTCGAGCGCATAGTCCTCGCAATCGCCCGCGCCGACGTCGGGATAGGCCCAGACCTCGTCGCGGCCGTAAATGTCGATGTCGTTGAGCGGACGGATCGAACGATTGACCTTCACATTGATCGCGGAAAGCCGTTCCATGAGTTTCGGCGTCAGACTCAGCGGCCCGCGGTCCCATGGACGGACAGTGCACTCGGCTGGGCTGACCTTGCAGAATTCGTAGTGGCCGATGGGCTGCGATGTCTGTCTGCCGGCGATCATCGAAGCTGATTCGTCCGCGGCGACATGCCAACTGCTCAGCAAAACCGCAGACAAAACCCCCAAAAACCGCACCTTAGCGGCGCGAATCCCCAAGCCCATCGCGCAAATATCCCAAGCCCGCTGCCCTCGTTAAGAAAAAGTTAAGGGTGTTGGACGGCGACTGTCAATTCTGGGCGGCAGCGAATTACGGCAATGGTTACCGTAGGGACACGGTCAGGCTTTGCCGGCCCCGGCGGTGTGCGGCTTCGCGAGGGCGCGTGACGCCTTGCCGTGAGACCGGATGAAATCGATGATGCGCGGCGCGATATCGGCGCGAAAGCGCGATCCGTTGAACACCCCGTAATGGCCAACCGTGGGCTGGACATAATGGGCGCGCATGGATTCGGGAATGTTCACGCAGAGATCATGCGCGGCTTGCGTCTGGCCAAGGCCCGAGATGTCGTCATTCTCGCCTTCGACGGTGAGTAGCGCGACATTGCGAATGGCGGATGGATCGACGCGTTCGCCTCGGTGGGTCATTTCGCCCTTGGGCAGCGCATGCCGGACGAAAACGGTCTCGACGGTCTGGAGGTAGAACTCGGCGGTCAAATCCATGACCGCAAGGTACTCATCATAGAAATCGCGGTGCTTTTCGGCCGAGTCGCCGTCGTCCTTCACAAGGTGCATGAAAAAGTCCTTGTGGGCGATCAGGTGGCGATCGAGGTTCATGCTCATGAAGCCCGACAGCTGCAGAAAGCCGGGATAGACCCTCCGCCCGAAGCCCTGATGCGGCCAGGGAACGGTCGTGAGGACATTGTCCCTGAACCAGTCTATGCCCTTTTCTTCCGCCAGCAGATTGACCGCGGTCGGGTTGCGCCTCGTGTCGATCGGGCCGCCCATCAGCGTCATGGTCGATGGGGCAGCCTCGTCACCGCGCGCTTCCATGACCGAAACGGCCGAGAGAACGGGCACAGAGGGCTGGCACACCGCGATCACATGCGTATCCGGCCCCAGCCAGCGCAGCATGTCGATGACGTAGTCGACATAGTCGTCGAGATCGAAAGGACCGTCGGCCAGCGGCACCATGCGGGCATCGGCCCAGTCGGTGACGAAGACTTCGGCGCGCGGCAGGAAGGTTTCCACCGTGCCGCGCAGCAGCGTCGCGTAGTGGCCCGACATCGGCGCAACGAGGAGTATTTTCGGATCGGGGCGGTGGCCGGCCGGCAATTCACGCTCGAAGTGGATCAGGTCGCAGAACGGTCTCGACCAGACGACCTTTTCCTTCACCGGCACGGGCACGAAATTGACCACAGTCTCTTCGAGACCGAATTCCGGCTTTGCATAGCGCCTCGTGGTGCGCTCGAAGAGTTCGGCCGCGCCGGCGACCGATCGCCCGAAGGCGGTTTGCGAAACCGGGTTGAGGGGATGGCTGTAGAAAAGCTTCACCGCATCCGCGAAGGCCCGGTAAGGCTGCAGCGCGGCATGATTCAGTTCATACAGCTGATAGAACATTTAGCCCCGTGCCCTTCTGGCCTTCCCGGTGCCGCGCGATGCCAGCCGGTCGGGCGCTCAATGTTATACGGCAAAACTAAGCGGAGTATTGTTGCATTGCAACAATAAACGGCAGATTAAGGGCGTGACGGCGCGTCACCTACTAGGTGTTGAGTTCCAGCAGCATCAGTAGCCGGTCGGCGGGATCGATGCCGGACGGCACCTCGCGGCGAAAGGCTTCCGCCAGCAGTTCCGGGGCGTCGGCGAGCGGCAGTTCGCGGAATCCCAGCGTCGCGTAAAATGGCCGATTGAAGGGCACCGTGCGAAAGGTGGTCAGGCTGACGCCGGACCGGCCGGTTTTTCGCGCTGCAGCGACAACGGCGCCGACCAGCGCGCGGCCCATGCCCTTGCGGCCGTGATCGGGATGAACCGCCAGTTCCCGCAGGTGCGACCACGAACCAAGCCGTCTGGCGACCGCATACCCGACTGGCGCCGCGCCTGCCTCGACGGCGACGAACACCGCGCCGTCGCCGATCATCTCGCGAAACGACGCGACGTCCGGAAAGCCGTCATCGGCCAGTTCGGGATAGCCATGGTCGCCAAACAGGCGGCACGCGGCGTTTTCAGCCGCCACCAGTTGAACATCATCGACCGGATCGCGCGGGCGGATTTCAAATCCCGGCGGACAAGGGAATTGTGGGCCCGCCTCCGTGCCAAGCTGTTTCAAAGAACGCCCCGCTCAGCCCTCGAAGCCGTCGACGATCACCATATCGGCATCGGCCACCGTGACCCGGATCGCCTTCGCGGCCTGGTATTCGGGCGAGTTGTAGCAGTCGAGCGCCGCCTGTTTGGACGGGAACTCGATCACGACATTGCGCGCGCGTCCGTTGCCTTCCAGAGCCTCGAAATCGCCGCCCCGCGCCAGGAACTTGGCGCCGAAGCGCTCGAAAGCCGGCCCGGCCGTGGAGACATAATCCTTGTACCGCTCTGCATCGCGAACATCCACATGCGCGATCCAGTATCCTTTCGGCATTGGTTTCCTCCCGATTGTCCGCTTCGCAAAGGCTAGGCCGCCGCGCGCATCTCGTCCAGTATCGCCGTGGCGGCCGCCTTTCGGTCGCTTGCGCCAACGACGGGCCGGGCGACCACCAGGTGGCTGGCGCCGGCGCGCAAGGCATCGGCGGGCGTCGCGATGCGCTTCTGGTCGCCTGCATCCGACCCGATTGGCCTGATGCCGGGCGTCACCAGCGCCATGTCGGACCCGATCACGCGGCGCAGCTTCGCGGCCTCCGGCGCGGCGCAAACAATGCCGCCCATGCCGGCATCGCGCGCCTGGCCGGCGCGGCGTTCGGCCAGTGCGGCGGCTCCCTCCGCATAGCCCGCTTGCTCCAGATCAGCGTCGTCCATCGAGGTCAGAACCGTTACGCCAAGCAGGCACAGGCCCGACCCACGGGCAGCATCCACTGCGGCGCGCATCGCTTTCGGGTAGGCGTGAATGGTGAGCATCGCTGCCCCCAGCCGGGCGATATTCTCGACCCCCTTGGCGACGGTGTTGTCAATGTCGAGCAGCTTGAGGTCGAGAAAGACCTTCTTGCCATCCGAAATCAGGTCGCGCGCAAAATCCAGCCCGCCGGCATAGGCGAGCTGGTAGCCGATCTTGTAGAAGGAAACCGTATCGCCCAGCCCGGCCACCACCTGCTCGGCGTCTGCCACCGTCGGCACGTCCAGCCCGACAATAAGACGGTCGCGCATCTCGTCCTGCATCACCATCAATGTTCCACCCTCGTCGACAGCATCTGCGCCCGCTCGATCAGCGTGCGACAGACCTGTTCCATCGCCTTTCCGGGCCGCTCTTCGGCAAAATTTCCGTCATTGTCGAACGCCTTCGCGCCATATGGCACAGAGCATTGCGGCGCGACAACCTCGCAGCCGATATGCGCCAGAACCGCGCGCAGATGGGCGGCGCTGCGGATGCCGGCAAAATGGCCTTCGGAGGACGAACAGATCGCCATGGCCTTGCCGGGATAAGGCTTCAGCGGTTTGCCGCCGTCCTTCTTAACGCGACTCACCCAGTCGATCGCGTTCTTCAGCAGCGGCGGCATGGAGCCGTTATATTCAGGCGTGGCGATCAGCACTCCGTCATGCGAGGCGATCAGTCGCGCCAGCTTGAAGGCGTTTTCGGGGATGCCTTTTTCGGCTTCCAAGTCCTCGTCCATGATCGGCAGCGGATAGTCGGCCAGCGAAATGCGGGTGACGTCGGCACCCTGCTCGGCCAGCTCGCGCTGGGCCAGATCGGCCGTCTTGCCGGAATAAGCGCCGGCGCGGATCGAACCGGCGAAAACAAGGATTTTAGGAATCATCACCAACAACCAGCTGTGCCGCCGGTCCGCCAATGGGTCCCGGCCGTTCAGTGCCGCGAATCGGGCAGCACCGGCTCACCGCGCGAATACAACCATAACGTCGTCGGTGGAATGTTGCGAATGATGAAATCGAACCGCGTCACCTTGTATGTGCCCTTGCCGGCCGGCACCGGAGAGCGCGGGGCATAGGTAAGCTGCACGACGGGGCGGCCCGGCGCTACGCGGTCAAGCAGGTCCTCGACATAGCGGACACGCTGCTCGACAGGAAAGTTGAGCAGCGGAACACCGGACACAATCGAATCGAACGTCTCTCCGGCGTGCTCACCGAGCGTTTCGTCGAGGTTGAATGCGTCGCCCTGGATCAGGTTGATGTCGGGAAACCGCACCTTGAGATGCGCGACGAATTCAGGCGCGTACTCGATTGCAAACAGACTTTCGGGCGCAACACCGCGCTCGAGAATGGCGCGCGTGATGACGCCGGTGCCGGGGCCTAGTTCCAGAACCGGCTTGCCGGACGTCGGGTCGATGACGCTGGCCATGCGACGCGCCGTCACCATGCTGGTTGGAATGATCGAACCGACCGCCTTCGGCTTGTCCACCCAACCGCGAAAGAAACGCAGCTCCTCATCGAAGCGCGCGGCGAATTTCCGCAGGCCGGGGTGGTTCGTCATCAAGCTCTCCTCGCATCAGCCGCAATAGACGGTGCGTCAACTACATATGCCTTGCCGCAAGGGAAGCAAGCTCCGGAACGGCTATTCCCCGAAAGATTCCAGGAAGTCTTTCATCCGGGTGAAGAAGCCGCTCGACTGGGGACTGTTTTCCTTCGACGAGAGCTGCTCGAACTCCTCAAGCAATTCGCGCTGGCGCTTTGAAAGGTTCTGCGGGGTTTCGACGGCAATCTGAATATAGAGGTCGCCGATCTGCGGCTGGCGCAGGATCGGCACGCCCTTGCCCTTGAGGCGGAACTGGCGTCCGTTCTGCGATCCCTCGGGCACCTTGACCCTGGTCTGGGTGCCGTCGAGCGTGGTGACCTCGAAGGAGCCGCCCAGCGACGCAGTGGTCATCGAGATCGGCACCTTGCAGTAGAGATCGGAGCCGTCGCGCTGGAAGAACTCGTGCGGCTTCACCGACAGGAATATGTAGAGATCGCCCGATGGCGCGCCGCGCAGACCGGCCTCGCCCTCGCCCGCCAGCCTGATGCGCGTGCCGTCCTCGATGCCGGCGGGAATGTTGACCGACAGCGAGCGCTCTTCCGTCACACGGCCCTGGCCCGAACATTTCGGGCATGGGTCGGTGATGGTCTGACCACGGCCCTGACATTGCGGGCAGGTGCGTTCGATCGAGAAGAAGCCCTGGCTGGCGCGCACACGCCCGTGTCCCTGGCACATCGGGCAGGTGACCGGCGACGTGCCGGGCTTGGCGCCCGAACCGGTGCAGTCGGAACACTGGATGGAGCTCGGCACATGGATCTGCGCGGTCTTGCCGGCGTAGGCTTCCTCCAGCGTGATTTCCATATTGTAGCGAAGGTCGGCACCGCGTTCGCGGCCGCCGGACGCGCGGCGGCGGCCGCCGCCCATCATGTCGCCGAAAATGTCCTCGAAAATGTCGGAGAAGCCGCCGGCGCCAAAACCGCCACCGCCGCCGCCCATGCCGCCGTTTTCAAATGCGGCGTGGCCGAAACGGTCATAGGCGGCCCGTTTTTGCGGATCGCGCAGGCAGTCATAGGCCTCGTTGACTTCCTTGAACCTGTGCTCGGCCTCCGGATCGTCGGGATTGCGGTCGGGATGAAAGCGCATGGCCTGCTTGCGGAACGCGGCCTTGAGCTCTTTTTCGTCCGCGCCCTTGGCGACGCCCAGCGTTTCGTAGAAATCAGCCTTCATTGGGCCTTCTTGCCTGAACCTTGGATCGCGGCAGGACGCAAATCCCGCCAGCGGCTAGTCACACGATTTAGTCAAGCGTGGAGGCGGATACCATAGCCCGCCGCACCTCCCGACCAGTTTTCCGGCCATTTCACGCATTTTCGAGGTCAAAGAGCCTGCTGCAAAAAGCCCGGCGCTATGGCCGGGCTTTTCCGCCTATCGACCAGATCAGGCCGACTTCTTCTTGTCGTCGTCCTCGTCGATTTCCTCGAAGTCGGCATCGACCACGTCCTCGGCCTTGGCGCCTTCGGACGATCCGCCGTCTTCCGAAGCCTCGGCTTCCGCTTGCGAGGCCTCATACATGGCCTGGCCGAGCTTCATGGAGACTTCGGCGAGCGTCTGCGTCTTGGCCTTGATGTCCTCGCCATCATCGCCCTCGACCGCGGTCTTGAGCTCGGCGATGGCATCCTCGATGGCCTTGCGGTCATCCTCGGAAATCTTCTCGCCATATTCGGACAGAGACTTCTCCGACGAATGGATCAGCGCCTCGGCCTGATTCTTCGCTTCGACATTTTCACGGCGCTTCTTGTCGGTCTCGGCATTGGCCTCGGCATCCTTGACCATGTTGTCGATCTCGTCGTCGGACAGGCCGCCGGACGCCTGGATGCGGATCTGCTGCTCCTTGCCGGTGCCCTTGTCCTTGGCCGAGACGTTGACGATGCCGTTGGCGTCGATGTCGAACGTGACCTCGATCTGGGGCACGCCGCGCGGCGCGGGCGGAATGCCGACCAGATCGAACTGGCCGAGCATCTTGTTGTCGGCAGCCATTTCGCGCTCACCCTGGAAGACGCGGATGGTCACGGCGGACTGACTGTCCTCGGCGGTCGAGAACACCTGCCCCTTCTTGGTGGGGATCGTGGTGTTGCGTTCGATCAGGCGGGTGAACACGCCGCCCAGCGTCTCGATGCCGAGCGACAACGGCGTCACGTCGAGCAGGAGCACGTCCTTGACGTCACCCTGCAGCACGCCGGCCTGAATGGCGGCGCCGATGGCGACGACCTCGTCCGGATTCACGCCCTTATGCGGTTCCTTGCCGAAGAACTGCTTCACCACTTCTTGGACCTTCGGCATGCGGGTCATGCCGCCGACGAGGACGACCTCGTCGATCTCGCCCGCCTTGATGCCGGCATCCTTGAGCGCCGCCTTGCAGGGGGCGATGGTGCGCTGCACGAGTTCCTCGACGAGCTGTTCGAATTTCGCCCGCGTCAGCTTCATCGTCAGGTGCTTGGGCCCCGACTGATCGGCGGTGATGAAGGGCAGATTGACCTCGGTCTGCGTGGAGGATGACAGCTCGATCTTGGCCTTTTCGGCGGCTTCCTTCAGCCGCTGCAGGGCGAGCTTGTCGTTCTTCAGGTCGATGCCCTGATCCTTCTTAAACTCGTCGGCCAGGTAGTTGACGAGCTTCATGTCGAAGTCCTCGCCGCCGAGGAAGGTGTCGCCATTGGTCGACTTCACCTCAAACACGCCGTCGCCGATTTCGAGAACGGAAATATCGAAGGTGCCGCCGCCAAGGTCATAGACCGCGATCGTGCCGGTGGTCTTCTTGTCGAGACCGTAGGCAAGGGCCGCCGCCGTCGGCTCATTGATGATGCGCAGGACCTCGAGTCCGGCGATCTTGCCGGCATCCTTGGTGGCCTGCCGCTGGGCGTCGTTGAAATAGGCGGGAACGGTGATGACGGCCTTCTCGACCTTCTCGCCGAGATAGGCTTCCGCGGTCTCCTTCATCTTCTGAAGTATCATCGCGGAAATCTGCGACGGCGAGTGAGCCTTGCCCTGGGCTTCCACCCAGGCGTCGCCATTGCCGCCCTTCACGATCTTGTAGGGAACAAGCTTCTTGTCCTTCTCGGTCACCGGGTCGTCGTAGCGGCGGCCGATCAGGCGCTTGATCGCAAACAGCGTGTTCTCGGGATTGGTGACGGCCTGCCGCTTGGCGGGCTGGCCGACGAGACGTTCGTCACTGTCGGAAAAGGCGACGATGGAAGGCGTCGTACGCGCGCCTTCGGAGTTCTCGATCACCTTGGCGTCCTTGCCGTCCATGACGGCGACACATGAATTGGTGGTACCCAGATCGATACCGATGACTTTTGCCATTTTTCTTCTCTCCGCAAAGCAGGCTTTCAGGACCCCGATCAGGCGTTCCGGCGAAAGCCCCTGTTCACACGAAATGCCGCTACAGCGATTCTCAAACCGGCTGAACGGCGTTGCGGCGTATATAAGAACCGGGATTTTCCAACGCAAGCGGCCATATGAAGTGAAAATTCTCTTCCGGCGCCGTGGCCGTGCGCACGGTCCTTAACCGGAACTTTCCTTCGCGGCTAAAATCCAACCGCCCGGCGTGACCGGATTTTGACGTCTGCGCGCGACAATTCCCCGACCAATGAACGATCGGCACGAACAACGATCGACGCGGGGGTGTCATGAGGGGTTTGTTACGGCGGGCGACCGCCGCGCTTTTGCTCGTGCTGTCTGCGGCGCCCGGCGCTATCGCGATGCCGGCAGGCGTCCTGGACATGACCGCCAGCGTGCCGCGCCATCTCGCCGCGCTGGCGTCTGGAATGGCTCTGACCAGCCCGGCGTTTCCCACGCTCCCGCCGCTTTCGGAAATGGCGGCGGCGGGTGAGCGCACCTGCCTGGCGCTCGCGATCTACCATGAGGCGCGCGGCGAGAATTACAGCGGCCAGGTGGCGGTGGCGCGCGTGATCCTCAACCGGACCCTTTCGCGCGCCTATCCGGCCTCGATCTGCGGCGTCGTCTACGAGAATGCGCACCGCGGGAGCCGCTGCCAGTTTTCCTTCACGTGCGACGGCCGCTCCGACCTGCCGTCGCACCGGCATTCCTGGAAGGCGAGCGTGGACGTCGCGGCACGGATGCTTTGCCGCGACCGGTGTGTGCCCCAACACGCGGCGCGGACCGGTGCAAGGGCGGCTCTACGTTTCCACCGGGCGACGCACTACCACACGGTGAGCGTGGCGCCCTCATGGTCCAGGAAGCTCGTGCCGCTCGGCCGCGTCGGCGAGCATCTCTTTTTCGCCAGCGACCGGGTATGGCGCAAGGCGCGCTAACCCGATGGCCGGGCGATCCGAGGGCGCCTTGCGGTGAACGCTCTTCGCAGCCGCGAAAAAAGTCGTCAGCGGAATTTCACCAGCTATTTGAGTTGCATAGGCCTGCCCGGGCGTCCGATCGATGCGGCCGCGAACGGGCGGCTCCTTGCAATGTCGTCACTGGCCGGTATCCTGCGCGCGTCATTGTGGCCGTGACCTTCCGGACTTCGGAACGGCGTTCAAACTGAACGCATCCTGTCGCGGCCCGTCGGCTCTCGCGGATATCCTCCTCCGCACTATCGGGCAATGCCCACCGAGCCGGCGAAGCCGTGCAACTGCGCAAAAACAGCGCATGCCCGTTTGCACGGCGCTTAAAGCGGACTTCAGGCGCAGCGGCTCGTGAGGCTGATTCTGCGCGCGGCGGGCTCATTTGGGCCGGCCGTTCTGCGATCATCAATTGCGAGGGAGCACGGAGAAGTAACGACATGGCGTCATCAACAGCACTGAGACAATCGAACGCGGAACTTGAACTCAAGGACCAGCTCTATGGCGACGACCCGCTGGCCGACCGGGAAACCGACCATTATCGCGGCGAATATGTCATGTCGTTCGTCGAGAAGTGGGACGAGCTGATCAACTGGACGGCGCGCGCCGAAAGCGAGGGTCAGTTCTTCATCGACGTGCTGCGCGCGCGGGGCAAGGAAACCGTGCTCGACGTGGCGACGGGGACAGGTTTCCATTCGGTCCGCCTGACGGAGGCCGGTTTCAATGTCACCTCGGCGGATGGTTCGGCGGCAATGCTGGCGAAGGCGTTCGAGAACGCCCAGTCGCGCGGCCTGATCATGAAAACCGTACAGGCGGACTGGCGTTGGCTGAACCGCGACATCCAGGGCAAGTACGACGCCATCATCTGTCTGGGCAATTCCTTCACCCATCTGCACACCGAGGCCGACCGGCGCCGGGCGCTGGCGGAATTCTACGCAGCGCTGAAGCATGACGGAATCCTGATCCTCGACCAGCGCAATTACGATGCGATCCTCGACCAGGGATATTCGTCGAAGCACAAATATTATTATGTCGGCGATCAGGTCTCGGCCGAGCCGGAGCATATCGACGACAGCCTGGTGCGGTTCAAATACAGCTTCCCCGACGGGGCCGAATACACGCTGAATCTCTGCCCGATCCGGAAAAACTATGTCCGGCGACTGCTGTCGGAAGCCGGCTTCCAGCGGGTGCGCACCTATGGCGATTTCCAGGAAACCTACGCCGAAAACGATCCGGATTTCTTCGTCCATGTCGCCGAGAAGTCGACCCTGCATGTCGTTCGCTGGGGCGGCGGAACGCGCGATTCCGGCGAAACCGACGTGCGCGACGTGGCCGAAGACTATTACGACAGCGATGACGCCGACACCTTCTATTCGACGATCTGGGGCGGCCAGGATCTGCATATCGGCTGCTACGACGACACCCGCGACATACGCGAGGCGAGCGACGTGACCGTCGATCGCATGGCGCAGGCCATTCCGGGACTGGGCGCCGACACGCGCATCCTCGATATCGGCGCCGGCTATGGCGGCGCCATGCGCCGCGTTCTGACCAGGTATGGCGGCACGGCCACCTGCCTCAACATCTCGGAGACCCAGAACGACACGAACCGCCTGCGCAACCGGCAGAAGGGCTTCGCCGACCGGATCAAGGTCGTGCACGGCGTGTTCGAGGACATTCCGGAACCGGCTTCGAGCTTTGACGTGGTCTGGAGCCAGGACGCGATTCTGCATTCCGACCAGCGCGAGAAGGTGCTGGAGGAAGTATGGCGGGTGCTGAAGCCGGGCGGCTATTTCATCTTCACCGACCCGATGCAGGCCGACGACGTGCCGGACGGCGTGCTGCAGCCCGTCTATGACCGCCTGCAGCTCACTTCTCTCGGTTCCATGCGCTTCTACCGCGAGGCGGCAGGCGCGCTCGGCTTCGAACTCGTTGAGCAGAAAGAAATGACCAACCAGCTTCGCACCCATTACGACCGGGTGCGTGAAGACCTGGAGGCCAATTACGACAAGCTGCGCGAGAGCGGCGCCTCGGCCGAATATCTCGACAAGATGGTGGTCGGGCTGAAGAACTGGGTGAAGGCGGCGGATGCGGGCCATCTGGCCTGGGGCATCCAGCTTTTCCGCAAGCCGGAATAGGCGGGACTACATTCGACAGCCAAAGCGGCGCGCGTAGGCGCCCACCGCCGCCTCCACGGCACCCTCGTGACACAGGCCGCGCATGGCGGCCA
>JBBDJD010000010.1:0-274451 GCA_040880025.1 Rhizobiaceae bacterium | reverse complement strand
GACGACCCGCAATCGACTGGTAATGGACCGATACGGGCCCACGCCCCGGCTCCGCCTATGTGCCGGCGAGCAGCGTCTCCAGCTTGTCGATGCAGCCGCCCCAGCCCTGCAGATGCATGTCGTGGGCGGCCGGGTCGGTAAAGCGCTCGTGGGTCAGCACCAGTTCAGTGCCCTGTGGATGGGCGAGGAACCTGACCGTCACCAGCGTCGGCAGGCCGGGATTGTCGCCAATCTTCCACGTATAGACCAGTTCCTCGGGCTCATGCACGCGCTCGAACTCGCCCGAAATCCAGATGATCGAGCCGTCTTCTTGCAGGTTGGCGATGCGGTACGCGCCGCCGGCGCGCAGGTCGACCTCGGCCTGCGGACACGTCACCGGTCCGGGCCCCCACCACTGCACCAGCAGTTTCGGGTCGGTCCAGGCCGAGAACACCTTTTCGCGCGAGGCGCGAATGACGCGCGTCAGTGACAGTTCCGTCGGCTGCATTCAGTCCTCCCCGCGCTCTTCTACAAAATCGGCCAGCCGGTCGATCTGGCTGTTCCAGAAGGCCTTGTACCTTCGGATCCATTCCTCGGCATTCGCCATCGGTTCGGCGTTCAGCTTGCAGAGTTGAACCGTGCCTTCCTTCTCGCGGCGGATCAGCCCGGCATTCTCCAGCACGAAAAGATGCTTTGAGATCGCATTGACCGACATGCCGTGCGGCCGGGCCAGCTCCGTCACCCGCGCGGGGCCTGACGCGAGCTCATCAAGCAGCGCACGGCGCGTCCTGTTTGAAAGCGCATGGAATATGCCGTCCAGCCGGTCGTCAGGTTCTGCCGTCTTCATCAATCTGTCAACCAATCGGTTGACAAGTAGCGGGGCGTCCCGCTAAGAGACTTATCAACCGATTGGTTGACGGACTAACGCGCCGGAGCCGCGAAGTCAAACGCGCGCCGGTCAACATCGAAGGAATCCAGGTCATGAGCATCCATCAGGAAGTCACCATCAATGCCAAGCCGGGCGCGGTCTACGACGTGCTGACGAACTCGGAGAAATTCGCCGCCATGACAGGCGGCCGGGCGGCCGACATTTCCAGGGACGAAGGCGGCAAGGTCAGCCTGTTCGGCGGCGACATCCAGGCACGCAATGTCGAGCTGTCGCCGGGCAAGCGCGTGGTGCAGGCGTGGCGCTCGGGCAACTGGCCCGAGGGCGTTTATTCGATCGTGAGGTTCGAACTCAAGGCCGATGGTGACGGAACCAAGCTCACATTCGATCAGGCCGGCCACCCCGCCGACGCGACCCAGATGCTCGAAGGCGGCTGGCACCAGATGTACTGGAACCCGATGAACGCCATGTTCGGCGGCTGACCGTCCCATTTCGGAAAGGGTCGGCCTTCTACCAGGGAACGACGGTCACCTCGGTCCAGTTGGCCCGGGCCCGTCGTCCTTTTTCCTCATGCGTGGCCCGGTTGTCGAGCGCATGGTTCGGCGTGACGCGCAGCGAGAAGATGTCGTCGAGCCCGAAAGGAGCCACAACCTGCAATGCGCCGCGCCGATCGAGTTTCACCCCGACGGCATGTGTCTTTGACGCAAAATAGCCAAGCGATTCGGTGCTGTTCGCGTAGGCGGGGCATTGCCGCCCGAAGCGCTCCGGGTACCAGAGATGCACCCGCGCCTGGTTGCGGATTTCGACCGGAACGGGAAGGTCCGAGAATGCCGCCTCGCCGCGCTTGATGACCGCGTCCTCGGCCTCCCATGAGAGGTCGCCCCCGTCAAAATAGAACAGATCGATATCCTTGAGGCCGTGACCGGACGGGCGGCCGGTCAGATGGTTCCAGACTGTGTTGTAGATGGCGCCGGAAACGATCAGCCAGCCCGGAAGGTCGAGCGCATGGGCAGTTTCGAGCGCCGCCCAGACAATCGAATCGGCGCGGAGGATTTCCTCCAGCGCCTTCGACTGTTCGGCGAAGGAAAGCCCGGAATAGCGACAGCAATCCATGGCTTCATAGGACGGCGATTCGCCATGCCGGGCAATGCCCGGAGACCGTCATGCTGACACTGCACCGTCAGGGCGCTCAGCCCAGCTGCCATCCGGATGCAATTGCGAGGAGTCCCGCGCCGGCGCAACTCCAGATGATCGAACGCGACAGCGGATTGCGGAACTCGTTGCGCGGGTGACGTTCATAGGCCCAGTGCAAAAAGCCATGGATCACGCAGAAAGCCCCGAAGAGGAGGCTGAAGAGATTGCCACCCGCGGCGACCGCCGCTGCCGTGCCCCAGACCAGCAGGGCAAACAGCGGAACATGCATCCACATGAACCACAGCATTGCCGCCCGCTCGTCGAGCCAATCAAGCAACGGAAATATCCGCCACTCACGACAACGCACTGCGTCCATTTCGTGAGTGAAGAACAGGCTGAGCGCCACCAGCAGCGCCGCGACGTGAAGGTTCACGTTCAGCCCCGCAGCACGCCGCCGGTCTGCCTGGCGACATTGTCGACGATCTTGGCCGCCAGCGCCTCGAAATCCTCGTCGGTCAGCGTCTTCTCGACCGGCTGGATCGCGACCTCGATGGCGAGCGACTTCTTGCCCTCGCCGAGCGATGCGCCCACGAACACGTCGAACACCCGCACGCCGGTAATCAGCTTCTTGTCGGCGGAAGCCGCCGCGCGGGTCAGCTTCGCGGCCTGCACTTCGCTGTCGACCACAAAGGCGAAGTCGCGCTTCACCGCCTGCAGGGGCGAGATGTCGAGGCGCGGCTTGGTGCGCGTCGCCTTCGCCTTGGCTTCGGGGATGGCATCGACGAACACCTCGAAGCCGCAGATCGGACCGGAGACGTCCAGCGCTTCCAGCGTTCGCGGGTGAAGCTCGCCGAAGCTGCCGAGCAGGATTTTCGGGCCGAGCCTGATCAGGCCCGAGCGGCCGGGATGATACCAGTCCGGACCGCCCGGCTCGATCTGCAGATTGCCGACCGGCGCGCCGCAGGCCTCCAGCACGGCAATCGCATCGGCCTTGGCATCGTACACGCCTACCGAACCTGCATCACCCGCCCAGTGGCGGCCCTGGCCCTCCATGCGCGCGGTGCCACGGCGCACGCCCGCCGCCACGCGGCGCTGGCCGTCGGGCTCGTCGCTTTCATAAGTGCCCGAGACCTCGAACAAGGCCACATCGCCGAAGCCGTGATTGGCGTTGCGCTGCGCGGCTGCGATCAGCCCCGGCAGCAGCGACGGCCGCATGTCGGACATGTCGGCTGCGATCGGGTTGGAAAGCCTTAGCGCCTCGGCTCCACCGCCGAACAGTTCGGCATGGGCGCGCGGAATGAAGGACCAGGTGACGGCCTCCATCATGCCGCGCGTGGCCAGCGCCCGTTTGGCATTGCGGGTGCGTATCTGCAGCGTCGTCAGCGTGCGCTGGCCAACGGCATCGTGACTGACCATCGGCTGCGGGTCGATGCGATCGACGCCGTGGATGCGCATCACCTCTTCGGCCAGATCAGGCTTGCCTTCGACATCGGGCCGCCACGACGGAACGATGAAGCGCACCGTCTCACCGCTTTCGCCACCCTTCGGCAAAAAGCCGAGGCGCTTGAGGATAGCGATGCTTTCGTCCCGGCCAACCTCGTGCCCAGTCAGGCGCTTGGTTTCCGATAACGGGAAATCGACTTCGCGATAGTGATGGCCGGTTTCGCCGACGATCTCACCCTCGCTTGAAGTCGGGTTGCCGAGCACAATTTCCGGCTCGGTCGGCTCGCCGCCGCACAGGTCCATCACCAGCCGGGTTCCCAGCTCCAGGCCGGCGCCCATGAATTCAGGATCGACGCCGCGCTCGAAACGGTAGCGCGCGTCGGTGATGATGCCCAGGTCCCGGCCGGTGCGGGCGGTGGTCAGCGGGTCCCAAAGGGCCGACTCGATGAGCACATCGGTGGTGTTCTCGTCGCAGCCCGACAATTCACCGCCCATGATGCCAGCAATCGATTCCACGCCGTTGTCGTCGGCGATCACGCACTGGCCTGGCGACAGCTCGTATTCGCGGCCGTCGAGCGCCAGCACCTTCTCGCCATCCTTGGCGCCACGCACCGTGAGGTTTCCTTGGACCTTCGCCGCATCGAACACATGCAGCGGCCGCCCGCGGTCGAAGGTGATGTAATTGGTGATATCGACCAGCGCGTTGATGGGACGCAGGCCAATGGCGATCAGCCGCTGCTGCATCCATTTCGGCGAGGAGCCGTTTTTCACGCCCTTCACCAGCCTCAACGCGAAGCCGGGACACATGTCCGGCGCCTCGATCATCACCTTGACCGGGCACGGACCTTTGCCATCCACCGGCTCGACCGACCCGTCCTTCAGCGCGCCGAGGCCGGCGGCGGCCAGATCACGGGCGATGCCGTAGACGCCGGTAGCGTCGGGACGATTCGGCGTCAGGCCGATCTCGATCACCGGATCGTCGAGCTTCGCCCAGCTGGCGAAGGGTGTTCCGACCGGCGCGTCCTCGGCGATGTCGATGATGCCGTCATGCTCGTCCGAAAGCATCAGCTCGCGCTCCGAACACATCATGCCGCGGCTTTCCACGCCGCGAATGGTGCCGACCGACAGCACTGTGTCGATGCCCGGAACGTAGGTGCCCGGCTCGGCGAAAGCGCCGACGAGGCCGGCCCTTGCATTGGGCGCGCCGCAGACCACCTGCACGGGATCGCCATTGTTGATATCGGGGCCGGCATCGACGGAAAGCACCCGCAGCTTGTCGGCGTCGGGGTGTTTTTCGGCGGTCAGCACCCTGGCGATCACGAACGGCTTCAGCGACGCCTTGTCGTCGATGCTCTCGACCTCAAGGCCGATCATGGTCAGCTTTTCCACGATCTCGTCCAGCGAGGCCTCGGTCTCAAGGTGATCCTTGAGCCAGGAAAGGGTGAATTTCATTGCGCACCACTCAGTAGTAGACCAATTAACGTATCCATAATGAATGCGATTCCGAGAAGAAGAAGAAGGACAACCGTGAAATTGAATATGGTTCCGAACTTTCTGTTGGTAATAAATTCAACCTGCTTAGCTGTTGTTTCCGCGCATTTTTGCCGACACTATAAACGCTGCCTTACGATTTATGTAAACGCTATCGATGACAACGAGCTCCTTGGGCGCGATGTATGGCACCTGTATTGCATACTCACCGCTTGCAAGCTCCACTTGCTTATGATCTCGCGGCTGCCAAATCGTTACGTTGTCGGGTTGCCATGAAAAAACGAACTCAACATTGGTGGCCGGTTTCTTTCCTGTGTTTTGCAAGAAGTGCTTTTCGCTAAAAATTTCTACTTTACCGTCTTTTACCGTAACGAAATGTAGATTGTTGTTCGTTCGTCCCCAAATGAGTTTTACGCTGGGCCGAAGAAGCCAGAAAATAAGTGCCGCTATCATCGTGAATGCCAACGACAGAATCTGGCTATGAACAGGGATGAGCAGCGCCCAGAGTTTGCTGAGAAGTTCTATCACTGCTGCTTGCCTCCGTCCGGTCTTGGCACGCTTGATCCGGGATGGCGCGGCAGCGCGTCGGGCATGTGCACATAACGAAGCTGCTCACGCACCCAGGCATGTTGGGTGGGCTTGAATTCCTCGGGCGCGTCCATGGCGCCGAGCACGATCCAGATGTCGTCGGGCAGCCGCTGGTCGAGATAGGCGACCGGCGAACCGCAGGTGGCGCAGAAGGTGCGCGTCACCGCGCCGCTCGCATAGCCCTTGGGATCGGCGCCCGAAAACATGATCACGTCGCTGCGAAAACCGGCGAAGGCCGATACCGGCGCTCCGCTGGCGTGGCGGCAGTCGGCGCAATGGCAATAGCTGACGTGAAGCGGCTCGCTCGATGCCTCGAACCGCACCGCGCCGCAGCGGCAGCCGCCGGTGTGGGGGAGAGTCATGAGCTCAATCCACCGAACAGGGTCGGCATGTCGAGCGGGCGGAAGCCGTAATGCGACAGCCAGCGCACATCCGCGTCGAAGAATGCGCGCAGGTCCGGCATGCCGTATTTCAGCATGGCGATGCGGTCGATGCCCATGCCCCAGGCGAAGCCCTGATACTCGTCCGGGTCGAGCCCGCCAAAGCGCAGCACATTGGGATGGACCATGCCGCAGCCGAGAATCTCCATCCAGTCGCTGCCCTGGCCGAACAGAACCTCGCCCGGCCGCGAGCGGTCGCACTGGATGTCGACTTCCAGCGACGGTTCGGTGAAGGGGAAGAACGACGGGCGGAAGCGCATGTTGAGCGAAGGCACCTCGAAGAACGCCTTGCAGAACTCTTCCAGCACCCATTTCATGTTGGCGACATTGGCCGTTTTGTCGATCACCAGCCCTTCGAGCTGATGGAACATCGGCGAATGGGTCGCGTCGAAGTCGCAGCGATAGGTCTTGCCGGGGATGACAATGCGGATCGGCGGCTTCTGCGCCTCCATCGTGCGTATCTGCACCGGCGATGTATGGGTGCGCAGCAGGCGCGCCGCGCCGTGTTCGCCTTTCTTGAAGAAAAACGTGTCGTGCATTTCCCGCGCCGGGTGGCCCTCGGGGAAATTGAGAGCGGTGAAATTGTAATAGTCGGTCTCGATGTCCGGGCCTTCGGCGATGGCGAAGCCGAGGTCGCCGAAGATCGCGGCAATCTCGTCCATCACCTGGCTGATCGGATGGATGCGGCCGCGCTCGGCCGGCGTCTGCCGCACCGGCAAGGTGACATCAAGCGTCTCGCGCGCCAGGCGCGCATCAATCGCCGCATTGCGCAGTTCGGCGCGGCGCGCCGTAAACGCGTTGCCGATACGCTCCTTCAGGCCGTTGATCGCCGGGCCGAAGCTCTGGCGCTCTTCCGCACTCATCGATCCGAGCGATTTCAGCCGCTCCGACACCGAGCCCTTCTTGCCCAGTGCGGCGACACGCACGGCTTCGATCGCCTGTTCATCACTGGCCGCCGCAATTTCGGCCAGCAACGTTTCCTCGAGGGCTTTCAGATCAGTCATCAGTTCGGTCACGGTCAATTAGCCTTGTGGTGGTGCGTTCTGGCGCTGCGCAAGCGGGGCATGCAAGCAAAAAAACCCGCGCCAGCCGAGCCAGCGCGGGTTCCCAAATCAGATTATCGAATGCTTGGGAAGGCGCTAGCTAGGCTACAGCGCTCTCAAATGCATTCGGCGTGGTGTCCTTCAGATAGGCCAGCGCGTCCTTTGACTTGGCAACGACCGCCGCGAAAGCCTGCGGCTCGTGGATCGCCATGTCGGACAGAACCTTGCGGTCGATCTCGATGCCGGCCTTGTTGAGGCCGTCGATGAGGCGGCCATAGGTCAGGCCGTGCTCGCGCGCCGCCGCGTTGATGCGCTGGATCCACAAAGCGCGGAAATTGCGCTTGCGGTTCTTGCGGTCGCGGTAGGCGTACTGCATCGACTTTTCGACCGCCTGCTTGGCGGTGCGAATGGTGTTCTTGCGGCGGCCGTAGAAGCCCTTGGCCTGACCCAGAACCTTTTTGTGCTTGGCGTGGGAGGTAACGCCTCTTTTTACACGTGCCATGTCATGATCTCCTTGAAACGCTTTGTCAGGCTACCGGCTCAAAGGCCGCCGCCGTTCGGCAGATAGTTCTTGACGACCTTGCGGGCGTCCGGTTCAGCCAGAACCTTCATGCCCCGCGCGTCGCGGATGAACTTGTTGCTGCGCTTGATCATGCCGTGGCGCTTGCCCATGGCGGCCACCTTGACCTTGCCGGTCCCGGTGATCTTGAAACGCTTCTTGGCAGACGATTTCGTCTTCATCTTGGGCATTTTGCTCTCCAGTTCTCAGCGCTCACGCCAGCTTGCCTTGCAAGCGGCTCCACGAGGGCGCCGGACACCCGACGACGGCCGGTCGGCCGCTTCTCGCTTCGCTCGATGGTGTATGTGAGCTTTAGCATTAAGAACCGCCACGGCATGCCCTGCCGGGCGGTTCGGAACGCGGCCTTATAACGATGCGCGGATAAAAGCGCAACTGGCCGGGATCGGGAATCTTGAGCGGTGCGGTGGCCCTATTTGGGGGCCAGCACCATCATCATCTGGCGGCCTTCGAGCCTGGGCTCGGCTTCCACCTTGGCGATCGGCTCGACCTCCTCGCGGACCCGGTTCAACAACTGCATGCCCAGTTCGAGATGCGCCATCTCACGGCCGCGGAAGCGCAGCGTCAGCTTCACCTTGTCGCCCTCGTCGAAGAAGCGGCGAACCGCCTTCATCTTCACCTCGTAGTCATGGGTGTCGATGTTCGGACGCATCTTGATCTCCTTGATCTCGATGATCTTCTGCTTCTTGCGGGCCTCGGCGGCCTTCTTCTGGCCCTGATATTTCATCTTGCCGAGATCGGTGATCTTGCACACCGGAGGCTGCGCGTTGGGCGAAATCTCGACCAGGTCGAGACCGGCTTCGGCGGCGGCGCTCAGCGCGGCGTTGATCTCAACGACGCCCAGGTTGTTGCCTTCCTCGTCGATAAGCTGGACCTGGGGAACGCGGATTTCGAGATTGGCGCGTGGTCCTTCCTTGACCGGCGCTGCGGCTTTAAATGGTCTGCGAATGGTCGTTGTCTCCTTGTACCGTTGACCCTGAATCGCTGAAACCGGGAACTGATCCCCGGCGAGGCGCGCAATGTGGTGGCGCCGCCGCTCAAGTCAATAGCATAGTTCGTTCGCGGAATCATTATTTCCGCCGAATTGCGCCATGAATACGGCCCTTCACCCGTAAGCGGCATTGTGCGATAGGGCGGCCCGGAGGGATGAGGCCATGAGCGAAGAGCAATCCGAGACCATCGATGTCGGCGGCAATGCGATTGCCGTGCGCCACCGGACGGGCAAGACGCCGGGCCTGGTCTGGCTGGGCGGGTTCAAATCCGACATGGCCGGCACCAAGGCCGATGTGCTGGACCAATGGGCCGCCGGCAACGGTCATGCCTTCACCCGGCACGACTATTCCGGCCACGGCATTTCCGGCGGACGCTTCGAGGACGGCACGATTTCGCGCTGGCTGGCTGAAAGCCAGGCCGTATTCGATCGCGTCACGCAAGGCCCGCAAATACTGGTCGGTTCCTCCATGGGCGGCTGGATCGCGCTCCGCATGGCGCAGGAACAGGCCAAGTCGGGCCGGAGCGGCCGCATCGCCGGATTGCTTCTGATCGCGCCGGCGCCGGATTTCACAATCGATCTGATGGAGCCCGCACTCACCGTCGAACAGCGCGCCGCTCTGGACGCTCAGGGCTATTTCGAGGAGCCGTCGGACTATTCCGACGAGCCCAACATCTATACCAAGGCGCTGTTCGAGGACGGGCGCGAGAACCGGGTCCTGACCGGCGTGATCGACACGCATTGCCCGGTGCATATCCTGCAGGGCATGGCCGATCCCGACGTGCCGCATGCGCACGCGCAGAAGCTGGTGGAGCATCTGCCGGCCGACGACGTGACGCTGACGCTCATTCGCGACGGCGACCACCGGCTCTCGCGGCCGCAGGATCTGGCGCTGCTGACCCGCTCGGTGGAAGGATTGATCGCACTGCACACATAACCGGGCGCCCGGGCCGCGCCCGTTTCGATCCGATTATTCCGTTTGTTTACAGTCGCCTGACCGATTTTGCGGGTTTCGTTATTGAAACCCCGCTGGACCGTTCCCATTTCGAATCCATGCAGCCGGACAGGGCTGCCCAGCACTGACAGGGAACGGGTAACGATGACCAATTCCGCATTGATACGTCCTGCCTGGACGCCGGCCACCATCGCGCTGATGGTGATAGGCTTCATGGTGTTCTGGCCGCTCGGCCTTGCCATGCTCGCCTACATCCTGTGGGGCGACCGCCTCGACGGGTTCAAGCGCGATGTGAACAGGGCGACGGACGGCATGTTCGCAAACTGCCGCCGCAGCCATCACCGCAGCTACCATGCCCGCACCGGCAACGTCGCATTCGACGACTGGCGCACCGCCGAGCTCGAACGCATCGAGGAAGAGCGCCGCAAGCTCGACGAGATGCGCGAGCAGTTCGACGAGTACCTGCGCGAGCTGCGCCGGGCCAAGGACCAGGAGGAGTTCGACCGCTTCATGAACGAACGCTCCAAATCGACGCCTGCGCCGACTTCGAAAAAGAAGAAGGACAAGGGCGAAGGCCTGCTCGACGACTGAGTTCGAGCCGCATGGTCGACACGAAACGGCGCCTCAGGGCGCCGTTTTTCTTTGTGGCAACTGATTTCATCCCCGTTTCGCGCGAATCGGCTAAATTGCGGCCATGAACCTCGCCTTCCTTCGCAGATCGAAAGCACCGGCACAGCCGCTTGAGCGCGACCATGAGGTCGCGGGACGCTCGCTGCCGCTCAGGATCGTGGAAAACGACCGAGCCACGCGGCTGACGTTGAGGATCGCGGCGGGCGGGACCGGGCTGCGCATGACCGTGCCGCCCGGTATCTCGCAGCGCGAGGTCGACCGTTTCCTGGAGCGCCATCGCGGCTGGCTGGAACAGCGCCTCGCAAAACTGCCAGACCAGCCGCAAGTCAGGCCTGGCATAAAGGTGCCGGTACGTGGCGTGCCGCATCTGATCGTTCATGAACCGGACAAGCGCGGCATTGCCGAAATTTCAGCCGCAGAGGACGGGCCGGTTCTGATCGTGCACGGCGACCGCCGGCATCTGCCGCGCCGGGTCTCCGATTTCCTCAAGCGCGAGGCGAAGCACGAGATCGAGGCGCTGGTGGCCAAACACACCGCGACGGTCGGTCGCCGGGCCAAGTCGGTGCGCTTCAGGGATACGACCTCGCGCTGGGGCTCGTGCACCTCGGACGGGTCGCTGTCCTTCTCCTGGCGCATCGCAATGGCGCCCGGCGCGGTGATCGACTACCTCGTCGCCCACGAGGTCGCGCATCTGATCGAGATGAACCACGGGCCGAAATTCTGGAAGCTGTGCCGCGAGCTGTGCCCGCGCACCGACGAGGCCAAGGCCTGGCTCAAGAGGAACGGCTCGGCGCTGCAGGCGATCGGGTTTGGCTAACCTTTGCCGCGCGATCCAGCTTCCCTTTCGCAAACCTGCCTGTATGCTTCCCTCGTTCGGGCACGGGGGATGTTGCATTGAACTACAAGATCATTGGCTTGTTCGCCGCCGCTCTGCTTCTGGCGGGGTGTCAGGCGCCGCAAAGCGTGCAGGACTTTTCCAACCGCCAGTTCTCGCGCTACGCGATCGGCAAACCCTATGCCGAGGTTGCCGCGACACCGGATTTCAAGGAAGACTCGCTCGGCCGGGTCAAGATATACGGCCAGCCGATCGGCTCCTACCCGCTCGCTTCCGGCGAAATCGTGCACCGGCACATCAAGCGCTATGGCGCGGCGAGCACGACGACCGACTTCGGCTTCATCAAGCGGAGCGAGAAGGTCCGCTACGAATACCGGCTGGCCTATTTCCGGGTCGGCCCGGACGGCGTCGTCAAGGACATGGCGATCGGCATCGTGCCGGGCGAGACCAACAAATGCGTCGGCTATTTCTACGGCATCGTGCAAAGCTGCGAGGACGGCGAGACGCCGGCGCAGTCGCTCGCCATCTACGATCAGGTGGTGCGCACCTCCGACGGCCAGCCGATTTCGTCATGGGGTCCGGCGGCCGTGCCGCCTGCCCTCACCAGCGGTTGAATCTCGACTCCGGTCCGCAGGCGCGGTATTTCGTGACGCATGACACTCGACATCAAGATATGCGGGTTGAAGACCGCCGAGGCGCTGGCCGCCGCGCTTGACGGCGGCGCATCGCATATCGGGTTCATTTTCTACGCCAAAAGCCCGCGATTTATCGCGCCCGAACTGGCCGGGGAATTGCGCCTCGCCGCGCGCGGCCGGGCCGAGGCCGTCGCGGTCAGCGTCGATGCCGACAACGCCTTTCTCGATGAGATCGTCTCGGCCATGTCACCGGACATGCTGCAGCTTCACGGGCGCGAAACGCCCGAGCGCGTCGCGGTGATCAGGCAGCGCTACAGCCTGCCGGTGATGAAGGCGCTGGCGATTTCGGAAGCCGCCGATCTCGACAGGGCGAAGCCATATATGGAGGTCGCCGACCGGCTTCTGCTCGACGCCAAACCGCCGAAAGGTTCCGAGCTTCCCGGCGGCAATGGCGTCGCCTTCGACTGGCAGCTTCTGGCCGCCCTTGACGCGGACGTCGACTACATGCTTTCCGGTGGGCTCAACGCCGCCAATATCGGCGATGCCCTGCGACTGGCGAACCCGCCCGGGATAGACATTTCCTCCGGCGTCGAAAGCGCGCCGGGCGTCAAGGATGCGGGGCTGATCGAGAGTTTTTTCCGGGCCGTTCAGGACGCGCAGAAAGTTCGCGCCGCCTGACTGCCCACAGTCAGGAGATCGGCCATGAACAAGCCGGCACTGCCCAATTCCTTCCGCACAGGACCCGACGATCAGGGCATGTTCGGAATATTCGGCGGCCGTTTCGTCGCCGAAACGCTGATGCCGCTGATCCTCGACCTCGAAAAGCACTGGAACGAGGCCCGGGACGATCCGGCTTTCAAGACCGAGATCGAGCACCTCAACAAGCACTATACCGGCCGGCCATCGCCGCTCTATTTCGCCGAGCGGCTGACAGAGGAACTCGGCGGCGCGAAAATCTATTTCAAGCGCGACGAGCTCAACCATACCGGCTCGCACAAGATCAACAACTGCCTCGGCCAGATCCTGCTGGCCAGGCGCATGGGCAAGACCCGCATCATCGCGGAAACGGGCGCTGGCCAGCACGGCGTGGCCTCGGCCACCGTCGCGGCGCGGTTCGGCTTTCCCTGCGTGGTCTATATGGGCGCCACCGATGTCGAGCGCCAAGCGCCCAACGTGTTCCGCATGAAGCTGCTGGGCGCGGAAGTGCGGCCGGTGAATTCCGGCCACGGGACGCTCAAGGACGCCATGAACGAGGCGCTCAGGGACTGGGTGACCAATGTCGAGGACACCTACTATTTGATCGGCACCGCCGCCGGCCCGCATCCCTATCCGGAGCTGGTGCGCGAGTTCCAGTCCGTCATCGGGCGCGAGGTGCGCGAACAGATGATGGAGGCCGAGGGCCGGCTGCCCGACATGCTGGTGGCCGCCGTCGGCGGCGGCTCCAACGCGATCGGCCTGTTCCACCCCTTCCTCGACGATCAAACCGTCGAGATCGTCGGCGTGGAAGCTGGCGGCAAGGGGCTTTCGGGCGACGAGCACTGCGCCTCGCTGACCGCCGGCAAGCCCGGTGTGCTGCACGGCAACCGCACCTATCTGCTGCAGAACGAGGACGGCCAGATCAAGGACGGCCATTCGATCTCGGCCGGCCTCGACTATCCCGGCATCGGCCCCGAACATTCGTGGCTGAAGGAGAGCGGCCGGGTCGAGTATGTGCCGATCATGGATACCGAGGCCCTGGAGGCGTTCCAGCTTCTCACCCGCGTCGAGGGCATCATCCCCGCGCTCGAGCCGGCCCATGCGCTGGCCGAGGTGATCAAGCGCGCGCCGAAAATGGCACGAGACCAGATTATCGTGATGAACCTGTGCGGCCGCGGCGACAAGGACGTGTTCACTGTCGGCAAGCTGCTGGGGCATGAGCTATAATATCGGCGAAGCCGCAATCAGCCGGGAGGCAAGCCAGCCATGTTCGAAATCTACCGTTCGAAGCAGAACCCGCAGCACTATGTCGCGATCAGGGCCGACGACACGCGTGAAAACCCGAAGGGTATCCGTGAAAGCAGCAACCTCGCTTTGATCACCAAAATCCCCGATGACGACGCCAAGCGCATCGCCTTCGACGGCGGCGAGGCGATGACCCGCATCGCCCGCGACGGGTTCTACGCCTTCGCGGTCTCCATCCAGGTGCGCGAGCACGCCGAATGATCGAATGCCATACCCGCCGGGCGAACAGGGAACACGCATGACTACACGCATCGACCGCCGCTTCGCGGCGCTGAAGGAGGAGGGGCGCCCGGCGCTCGTCACCTATTTCATGGGCGGCGACCCGGATTACGACACCTCTTTGTCGATCATGAAGGCGCTACCGAAGGCAGGCGCCGACGTGATCGAGCTTGGCATGCCGTTTTCCGATCCGATGGCGGACGGGCCGGCGATCCAGGCCGCCGGCCTGCGCGCGCTCAAGAGCGGGCAGACGCTGGTGAAAACGCTTCGCATGGCGGCGGAATTCCGCGCCGGCGACGACGACACGCCGATTGTGCTGATGGGCTATTACAACCCGATCTACATCTACGGCGTGGAGCGCTTTCTCGAGGACGCAAAGACCGCGGGAATCGACGGGCTGATCGTGGTCGACCTGCCACCGGAGATGGACGATGAGCTGTGCATTCCCGCACTCAAGGCCGGGCTCAATTTCATCCGGCTGGCGACACCGACCACCGACGACAAGCGGCTGCCCAAGGTTCTGAACAACACGTCAGGCTTCGTCTATTATGTCTCCATGACCGGCATCACCGGCTCCGCGCTTCCCGACACGACCAAGGTCGCGGCGGCGGTGAAGCGCATCAAGGGCCATACAGACCTGCCGGTCTGCGTCGGCTTCGGCGTCAAGACCGCCGAGCAGGCGCGCGCCATCGGCGCTTCAGCGGACGGCGTGGTGGTCGGCACGGCGATCGTCAACGCCGTCGCGAACGTGCTTTCGCCCGACGGCAGGAAGACAGCCGACCCGGCCGAAGCCGTGGCAACCTTGGTCAGCGGGCTTGCTCAGGGTGTGCGCCAGTCCCGCCTTGCCCCGGCCCAGTAGACCATGTTCCCGAAAAGTGGTTGCCGGTTTTCGGACAAGAACATGGTCCATAAGATTGATTGAGCCGCATTTGTGCGTTGCGAGATGATTCCACCTCGCTGCAAAATGCTCTAAGTTTCTCCACCTATGGTGAGACGCGCCACCGCATGAGGCGAACCCGCTTCCGACAAGGAGACCAGCGATGAACTGGATCGCCAATTTCGTCCGCCCCAAGATCAACTCTATGCTGGGCCGGCGCGACATCCCGGACAACCTCTGGATCAAGGATCCCGAGACCGGCGAGATGGTGTTCCACAAGGATCTTGAGGAAAACCAGTACGTCATTCCGTCCTCCGGTCACCACATGCGCATTTCTGCGAAGGAGCGGCTGCAGCACTTTTATGACGACGGCGCCTATGAAGTGTTGGAGAACCCGAAAGTTGCCGTCGATCCGCTGCGCTTTCGCGACGAGAAACGTTATGTCGACCGACTGAAGGAAGCCCGGACCAAGACCTCTCTGGAAGACGCCGTTGTCGCCACGCATGGTGCGATCGAGGATCTGCCGATCGTGGCCGTGGTACAGGATTTCTCCTTCATGGGCGGCTCGCTCGGCATGGCGGCAGGCGAAACCATCATCAAGGCGTTCGAGACGGCGCTGGAGATGAAGCGTCCGATGGTGCTGTTCGCGGCATCCGGCGGTGCGCGCATGCAGGAGGGCATCCTGTCGCTAATGCAGCTTCCGCGCACCACCGTGGCTGTCGACCGCCTGAAGGAAGCCGGCCTGCCCTATGTCGTGGTGCTGACCAACCCGACGACCGGCGGCGTGACTGCCTCCTACGCCATGCTGGGCGACATCCATATCGCCGAGCCGGGCGCGCTGATCGGCTTCGCCGGTCCCCGCGTGATCGAGCAGACGATCCGCGAGAAACTGCCCGAGGGCTTCCAGCGTGCCGAATATCTGATGGAGCACGGCATGGTCGACATGGTGGTCTCGCGCCTCGAATTGAAGGCCACGGTTGCCCGCGTGCTGCGCATCCTGCTCAAGAATCCGTTGCCCGAAGGGAAGGCGGCGGCGGAGCCGGAAACTCCCGCACTGCCCGCGCCCGAACCCGCTCCTTCCGAAGAAGCCTCCACCTGATCGCCCTGCCGCCGGACCCCTAGTCCGGCTCCTCGCGGACATGACCGACATGAAAACCCTTACCGCCGACCAGGAAATCGATCGGCTGATGTCATTGCATCCGAAAGGATACGACCTTTCGCTCGATCGCATAAAGCGCCTGCTCGACCGGCTCGGTAATCCCGAACGACGCCTGCCGCCGGTAATCCATATCGCCGGAACCAACGGCAAGGGTTCGGCGGCGGCATTCGGGCGCGCGTTGCTCGAAGCGGCGGGGCATAGCGTGCACGTGCACACCTCGCCGCATCTGGTGCGCTGGCACGAGCGCTACCGGCTGGGTGCGGAAGGCGGCGGCAAACTGGTGTCGGACGCCGTTCTTGCGGAGGCGATCCACCGCGCCGCGGAAGTCAATCGCGAGGATGCCGTCACCGTATTCGAAATACTGACCGCGGTGGCTTTCCTGCTGTTTTCCGAACACCCGGCAGACGCCGCGATCATGGAGGTGGGGCTCGGCGGACGTTTCGACGCAACCAACGTCATCGACAAGCCCGCCGTCTCGCTGATCATGCCCATATCGCTCGACCATGAGGCCTTTCTCGGCGACCGGGTGGAGCTGATTGCGGCCGAGAAGGCCGGCATCATCAAGCCAGGCGCGCCGGTGGTCATCGGCGCGCAGGACAATGATTACGCGCGCGCCGTGCTTGTCGAGACCGCCCAGCGGGTCGGGGCGCCGGTCATCGTCTATGGGACCGATTTCCTGGCTCATGAGGAAAACGGCCGGCTTGTCTACCAGGACGATCATGGGCTGATGGATCTGCGCCTGCCCAACCTGCACGGCAGACATCAGCTCGCCAACGCGGCGGCGGCGATCGCGGCCGTGCGCGCCGCAGGGTTTGCCGTCGATCACCGTGCGGCCAACGAGGCGATGCAGAAGGCCTATTGGCCGGGAAGGCTGCAGAAGCTGCCGGCGGGCAGGCTGTGGGATTTTGCTCCGGAAGGGGCCGACATCTGGCTCGACGGCGGCCACAATCCGGGCGCCGGAATCGTGATCGCCGAGGCGCTGGCAGGCGAGGAAGACAAGCTTTCGCGTCCGCTGTTCCTGATCGCCGGTATGCTGAATACCAAGGATCAAAGCGGCTTCTTTCACGCCTTCGAGGGCATTGCGCGGCATGTCTTCACCGTGCCGGTCACCTCGAGCGAGGCGGGTTTGTCGCCTGCGGAACTGGCGACGCGGGCCATGGATGCCGGCCTGTCGGCCGAACCTGTTTCCTCGGTCGAAAACGCGCTGAAGCTTCTGCGCGACACCGCGGACGAAGAGGAGGAAGCGCCGCGCATCCTGATTTGCGGATCGCTCTATCTGGCGGGCGCGGTGCTGGGCGACAACGGCACCCCGCCGACATAGGTGCTACGCCTAGCGCTTCTGCTCTGGCCGGTTCCCGAATGAATGTCGGTGAAGTCCGCGCAACTGTCATGGGCTGTTCGCAATGAGGGGATTTCTGCGAGAGTCCGTTCGCGGTGCCTGAGCGGTCATTCGTCAGTAGCGCAGCATATGATTTGGAAGAGATTTCAGCCTAGGCCTTGCGACCCAAATACACCGCTTGAGTGATCTCGCGCCCGCTTTGCAAGGGGTTTGCGAAAACAACCGGCTCGGCCCAAGCCTCGTCAAATGCTTCACCAAGCAGTGATGTGATTGCCTCATCCGGCGCTTCGTCAGACCATAGACCCATAACCCCGCGGGGTTTCATAAAACGCTGCAAGCCGCGCAAACCGTCAGCTGTGTAAAACCCTTCGGACCCGCCATGCAGCAACCGCTCCGGCGTGTGGTCGATGTCGATTAGAATGGCATCATATTGACGCGCGGGCTGAAGTGCATCGAAGCCGACATCCGAAGATGCCAAGGCAAAGAAATCGCCTTGCACCAGCTGGCAACGAGGGTCATCGGCCAGCTCGGTTTTCATAGGGACAAGCCCTTCCTTGTGCCAGCGGATCACCGGCTCCAGAAGGTCAACAACGGTGAGTTGAGCAACGGCATCATGTGCCAGCGCAGCCCGAGCGGTGTAGCCCAGGCCAAGTCCACCCACCAACACATCCAGACCCCCGCCGGTCAAGGCTGCAAGCCCCATATCAGCCAACGCCGTTTCGGACGCGTTGAACAGGCTCGACATCAGATGTTCATCGCCGAGCAATATTTCGAAGACATCGGTTTTGAGGGCCAATATATGCCGGCGGCGCAGCGAGATGGCACCAATGGGCGTGGGGGCATAATCCAGTTCTTCAAACATGGCGCTCATTGCTGCACCATGGCGGGAGACGGGCGCTTTGGAAAGGCTGAACCCATGGAAGACGACCAAGACATCATCATTGAGACGATGTCGCGCCCGGCGCCCGGTGGAGGTTAAGCGGCGGCGGGAAAACCCGCCGCGCCTGTCGATTCAGAAATTCGAAGTCCTGGTCAGGCGATCGCGCCGCCGATCCAGGCCGACAACGCCGTCTTCGGCGCCGCGCCGACCTTCATGTCGGCCACTTCTCCGTTCTTGAACAGCACCAGCGTCGGGATCGAGCGTACGCCGTACTGGGCGGCCAGTTCGGGGTTCTCGTCGATATTGAGCTTGGCGACCTTGATCTTGCCGTCCATTTCGATGGCGATCTCTTCGAGCGAAGGCGCGATCATCTTGCAGGGGCCGCACCATTCGGCCCAGAAATCCACGACGACCGGCTCGGCTGAATCCAGCACGTCGGCCTTGAAGCTGCTGTTATCGACTTTCACGGTGGCCATCGGGAGGCGCTCCTTGCGTTCATGACTTGGGCCAGATGTGGGCGTTCGCACCCGTCCCGTCAAGCCGACACACGGTCACGGGCTGGTGAGCGATGAAAGCGCGGCATCGAGGCGCGCGGCGGGAAGCTCGAACAATACGGGCGCCTCCGTGAACAGGAGCGCGGCGCGCACCGGCAGGCCCGGATAGACCGGCCGCAGCAGCGCACGATAGATGGCGAGCTGCGCGGTATAGTTTTGCGGGACTTGCGTGATGTCGCGCGGTATCGAGCGGCCGGTCTTGTAGTCAACGATGAGCACGCAATCAGCGGCCACCGCCAGCCGGTCGATCTTGCCCGACACCGACCATTGGCGGCCGCCCGCTTCGACCGTACCCATCACCGACACCTCGGCGCGCGAGCCAGATGCGAATACCGACGCAAAGGAAGAATCGTCCAGAATGGCGGCGACTGATTCGGCGGCGCGTTCGCGCTCGCCATCGGGCCAGTCCCTGCCGACATGACCGAGATAGCGCTGAAGCGCGCCGGCGCGCTCGTCCTCCGGCATCGCGGGCAGAAGCTGCAAAAGGCGGTGAATGGCGGTGCCGCGCGCCAAGGCCAGCGACGGCGCCAGATCCGGATCAAGCACCGGCGAAGCGGTGGAGACAACCGGTTCGCGTTCATCGTCGACAGAAAACCCCGTTCCCGAAGGGCGCAACGCGCGCGGAGGTGCGGGTGGCGGCGGAAGGGAGTTGAGAAGCTCCGGCGGAAGCTGCGGCATCGCTGCCCGCGGGTTCACAGGTTCGTCGGAGCCTTGCACGGCTTCGGCCTGCGTATAGCGGAAGCGCAGAACGGGCGCGCAGGCCGACGGTTGTTCGAGCGTTTCAGTGAATTGCGAGCCCGAGAGCGCCGCCTCGACCATCGAATGCCAGGACAGCGCCGGCTTGCCGCGCACGCCATGATGGCCGCAAACGATCAGCCGATCCTCGGCGCGGGTCATGCCGACATAAAGCAGCCGGCGGTATTCTTCCTCCGCCGCCTCCCTGATCGCCGCGCCCCGGTCGCGCGCGAAGGGGTTCGCGGCGCCGGCGCCGGCCCGCCAAAGATAGCCTTGCCCCCGCCACAGGCCGGTCTGCGAGCGAAACGGGATCAGCGCGGGCAGATGCTGGGTGTGAAACGCCTCGCTGCCCGGATCGACCAGGAACACAACCGGCGCCTCCAGCCCCTTGGAGGCGTGGACGGTCATGATCCGCACCTCGTCGCGGCTCTGATCCATCTCGCGCTTGATCTCGGGCGCCGCCTCATCGAGCGTCGCCAGCAGAGCCTCCAGCCCGTCGCCGCCGGTCTGTTCGATCGCCAGGCAGAAGTTCAGGAACTCGTCGATGACGTCGCCGGCTTCCGCGCCGAGGCGCGCCACGAGGCGGGCGCGGGCGCCGGGCCGATCCGGTTCGCCCGCCAAAATGCCGGCATAGAACTCGAACACCGGGCGGAAGGCCGCGGCGTTGCGCCAGTCCTCCAGCGTGGAGACGATCTCAACGATCTTCGCATCATCGTCCGCCTTGTTCCGCATCGCTTCATGGAGCGATGTCCGGCCCCGGTCATGGGCCAGATCGAACAGTTCCTCATCACTCAGACCGAATATCGGGCTGCGCAGCAGGGCGGCCAGCGAGAGGTCATCCTCGGGCTGCTGGACGAAACGGGCGATCGCCAGGAGGTCCTTCACCGCTATATGGCCGGTCAGAACAAGGCGGTCGGCACCGGCGACGGGAATGGCGCGCTTCTCGTCCTTCAGCGCCCGGGTCAGTGCATGGACAAAGCTGCCGCGCTTGCGCACCAGAACCAGGATGTCGCCCGGCGTGACCTCGCGGCCCTGGCCTTTGAGCACCTCGCCGTTGCTGATCCAGCCATTAATTGTGTCTGCGATCGTCTCGGCCAGCCGAACCGACGGCGCGGAGGCATGGTCGACCGGCTGGGCCCAGTCGTCGGGGTCCTCGACTGCCTCGGGCCCGAGCGAGGACCACAGCTCGACATAGCCGGGCTCGCCGGTGCGGATGCCGTCATGCGCGATCAATTCAGGATCCCGCGTCAGGCCCTTGCGCCTCAATTCATCTTCGAAGACGAGGTCGACGGCCTTGAGCACATCGTCCGTCGAGCGGAACGAACGTGTCAGTTGCACCTGTTCGAAGCGCCCATTGGCTGCCTGAACGCTTTGCGAGAATTCGTGGCCGCTCTCCGCGAACGCGGCGGGTTCGGCGCCCTGAAAGGAATAGATCGACTGCTTCTCGTCGCCGACCGCGAAGATGGTGCGCAGCACGTTGTCGCGCGCGCCGCGGCCGGCAAAGAACTCTGCCGCCAGCTTCTTGACCACGTTCCACTGTTCGGGGCTGGTGTCCTGCGCCTCGTCGATGAGGATATGGTCGATACCCTGGTCGAGCTTGTACTGGACCCAGGCGCTGGCCTCGTCACGCGACAGCAGCGCGGCCGTGCGGCCGATCAGATCGTTGAAGTCGAGAAAGCCGCGCGCGCTCTTGATGCGCTCGTAGCGCGCGATCAGCCAGTCGGCGATTGTGAGCGCGGACTGCGTGGCCTCAATCATGCGGAACAGCGCGAGGCGGTCGCGCGCCTCGATGATGGTGGCGGCTGCGTGTTCGTAGCGCTCCATCAAGTCCGGCAGGGCGGCGCGCAATGCCTGTTTGAAGCTCTTCTCAGCGTATGGTTCGCCGTCCGTTGCCTTCAGGAACCCCCTGACAAGGTATTCGAGCCGGGTGACCTCCGATCCCGGATTCTCGAAGGCCAATGCGGCCCCGGGAAGAATGCCCTTGGCGATTGTGGCGGCCCCGGTCGATTCCGCCGCGTCGGCGAAAGCACGGAAATAGGCCGCGTCGAACCCCGGCAGAGGCCAGGCCGCTGCGGCGACGCTTTCCTCCGTGTCTGCCGCCGCGAAGCCGAACTCCTCGCGCAGCGCGGAAAACCCGCCCTCGTCGTCGCGTGTTTCCGCGATGAAGGCGCGCAGCCCGTCGCGCTTGCGCACGATCTCGGACAGAAGCGAATCAAGTCCCGCCTCGCCGCCGATCTGGAGTATGTCGGCGAAGGCTTCGGCGAGTGCGGAATCCATGCCGCCGCCAGCGCCGGCGATCATGTCGCGCCGCGCTTCGGCGATCAGCGCCGCTTCCTGCTGGGCATCGAGCATCTCGAAATGGCCGGCAATGTTGGCTTCAAGCGGGAACTGCTGCAGCACCGCCTCGCAGAAGGCGTGAATGGTCTGGATCTTGAGCCCGCCCGGCGTTTCCAGCGCCCGGGCGAAAAGCCGCCGCGCACGTGCGATCCGCTCGGCGTCGGGGCTGCTGCCGGTCAGTCGGGAAACCGCATCGCCGAGCGCGGCCTCGTCCATCAGCGCCCAGGCGGCGAGGTCGCGGAAGACACGGTTGGCCATGTTCGCCGCCGCGGCGCGGGTATAGGTCAGGCACAGCACCTTGGACGGCTCGCAACCGTCGAGCAGCAGCCGTACGACGCGTTGCGACAGGACGTGCGTCTTGCCGGAGCCGGCATGGGCCGACACCCAGGCTGACAGATCCGGCGTCGCCGCCAGAGCCTGCTTGCGGATCGTATCGGCCGGGACGATGCGCTCGCGCTTCATTCCCCGGCCTCCCCGCCGCCCGAGGCGGACCATTCGAGTACACGCGCCAAATGATCGTAATCACCCTCCGTATCGCCTTCGCGGAAGGGCAGGGCGCGAGAGATATAGCCGTTCGATTCGGTAGCGTAATGAGCGACCAGCAGTTCGAGGCGCCGCCAGGCATCGTCTGCAAGATCGCCGGCGGTCAGTTCCCTCCTGTTGTATTTGAGGATCGATTCCTCGATCACCTGGCCATTGGGCTTCAGCCGCACATAGGCAAGTTCACGCGGCTTGCCCCTCCCCGCGCCGGCAAACGCGCCGCGCGCCATAAGGGCCGCCTCGAGCGCAAGCTGTGGCGACAGCAGCGTATGAGCCTGTCCCCTGGAGGGATACGACCCGGTCTTGTAGTCGAGAATGTCGGCATCGCCGTTCGCCAACAGATCGATGCGATCGGCCCGGCCATGCAGGGTCGCGCCGGTGGTCCCGATTACCGTCTTCGCGGCGTCCGCCTCGGTCAGGCGCAGCGCGATTTCCGCCGGCCGGTCGGTGCGTTCCCATTCGACGATGGACTGCGCCAGCGCCGCGAAACGCGGCCACCAGACCGCGTCGACATCGGGTGGCAGCGCGGCGGCATCGAATATGTGGCGTCCGGTTGCCAGCAACAGTTGTTCCGCGTCCTCGCCGCGCGGATCGGCGCCGTCGCGGACGAACTCGTGCAGGATGGCGTGGAACAGCGAGCCGCGCTCGGCGGCGCCAGGGTCGCGGATCACCGGGTCGAGCGGACGCAGGTCCAGAATACGCCGCGCATAGAGAGCGTAGGGATCGCGCCGCAACGTCTCGATTTCGGTCACGGAGAATCGATTCGGCCGCGAAACGACCGTTGGCGTCGGCCGAGGCCGCTCGATCGGCTTCACCGCGGTCAAAGTGTCGAGCTGACGCGCCCAGTGAGCGAACGTCTCGCCGCAGGCCAGCATTTCATTGGCCTGGGCCTCACCAACATAGGTCAGCAGCCGCTGCAGCCATCGCGAGGCGACAGCCGGCGCGTCACCCGCGCGCACCGCGCGCGTCAGCATGATCTCCGTCATGCCCGAGGCCATCCAGAAATCATGCGCCGCCTGGCCGATACGGCGTTCGGGCGGCTCGAGTTCGAGGCCCGACTTCATCAGCCGCGACATGAAACGGTCGGCATCGGCGCGGTGCGGCCAGCTGCCCTCGTTGAGGGCGCCGAGCACCAGCGTGTCGACGGTCTGCAGCCGCGCCTCCAGCGTACCCCAGATTGCGACGCGGCTGTCGGCGCCCTGCGGTGGCTTGACTGTGATGCCCGCCATCAGCGCCGACAGCATTGCCGGCCATTCGGTCGCGGGGAAGGCGAGGCGTGTCGAGGTTCCCAGAAGGTCGCGCAGGAAGGCGGCCAGCGCCGCGCCGGCATCGCCGCCATAGAGCTCCACAAGGCTGCCATCGGCGGCGCGGCCCAGCGCCTCCAGGGCGATGACCGTCGCCGGGCCGATCTCCGCGAGCCCGATCTCCGGCAATGCCCGCAACGCAGCGAGCGGTTCCACGGCTTTTCCGATCGCGGCCACGAGCGTCCGCGCATCTTCCATTTCACGCGGGTTCAGCCGTGCCAGCCAGAACGGCTTGCGGGCCTTCTCGGCGGACAGGGCGGACAGCCGCTTTTCGAAGAGGGCAGGCAGTTCCCCGATATCGGGGCGTCCGGTGCCTCCCCGCAACGCGACAAGCTCGACGATTTCGGCGGCGCGGCGGGCGGCGGCGCGCGGCATTCCGCAACACAGCAGCGGGTTCTTCAGCAGCGACAGCAATGCGACCGCCTCGCCCGGCGAAAACGCCGTGTCGACAAGACGCGCGAGAAGCGCGGCGGCGGGATATTGCTCCAGCGCCCGCCCACCCGAATCGTCCGCGACGATGCCGAAACGGCGCAATTCCATGGCCACCCGCCGCGCCAACGCCCGGTCCGGCGTGACAAGCGCCGCCCGATGACCCGCCTTGCCGACCGCATGGCGCAACGCGACGGCGATCGCCAGCGCCTCCTCGTGTTCGTTCGCCGCTTCGACCACGGAAACGCCGTCGAGAGCGCCTTCGCGCGCGCAGTCCGCCGCTACATCCCGCGACGCCGCCCATTCATCGGTCGTTTCGGCGGGCCGCAAGGCCTCGCCGAACAGGCGGGCGCGCGCGGCGCGCGGCGGCCGCGAGGTACCGACCAGCCCGACCGCCGATCTGTCGATGCCCAGCCGCGACAGGAGCCTGGCAAGCCCGTATTGCGGATGACCGAAGATCGAGGGCTCGCGCTGGGCCGCGCCAAACAATGACCAGGAACGATCGTCCATGGCCGAATCGAGACCGGGAAGAACGACCGCGCCTCTTGGCAGTATTGCGATCGCCGCCAGAAGCCGCGCCGTGGCGGGAATCGAGCCCGTGGAGCCCGCAGCGATCACCGGTCCCGGCGGCGGACTTTGCGTCAGCCGTGCCGTTTCGGCGTCGATCATGGCGGTCAGATGCGCGCCGGGGCTCGACAGCTGACGCGCTTTCAGTTCGGCCGGGAAATGCTCGGTGACGATCGCCAGGAAATCGAGCGTTACCTGCCACCAGCCGGCGAGATCGGATGGAACGAGATCGGCGAGCCTCGACCAGTCCGCGCCTTCGATCTCGACCTCGTCCATCAGGGCCGCCAGGTCGCGCGCCAGCCAGATCGCGTCGGCGGTCGAGGCCGGCACGACGACATCCTCGTCGAAGCGATCGAGGATATGGGCCGGCAGCCTGCTTTTCCACGCCTGAACCAGCGGGGCCAGCACGAGCACGCGATCGAGCGCGCCGATCGGCGCCGCCAAGTCGAGAACGTCGGATGCGGCCGGCTCGAAAGCGCCGATATCCTCCTCGAACTCACCCAGCGGGCGGATCGCGGGCAGGATGGCGGCGCGCCCACCGAGCGCGTCGAGAAAGGCCGCCCGCAATTCGCGCGCGGCGCGGCGGGTGGGCACGTAGATGGTGGTATCGGCGAGCGCCAGCCGGTCATCGCCAGGAGCGGTTCCGGAAACAAGCGTGTCCGCCAGCACCGCATCGACCAAGGCCGGAAGGAAGGGCACACCCGCCGGAATCGAAAAGACGCTTGGCCGGTCGCGGCCGGTCATTTGCCCGGCGTGTGGCGCTCGACGGCGGCTTCGGCGTCCTTGATCGCCGCGGGCGTGCCGACCGTGATCCAGTGACCCTTCATGCAGTGGCCAAACAGGCGGCCGGCAGCCATGGCGCGATCGAAATAGAGAAGCAGCGAGTGCGGCTCGGCAGTCGCGCGCTCGAAGATGCGGGGATGAACAATCGCCACGCCTGCATAGACCGACCCTTCGGTCGCGCCTTTCGCCCAGGCGAGACGGCCGTCCTTGCCAGGCAGAAAGTCGACGCCACCCGCATGTCCGGTGGCATTGGCGATGTCGGTGAGCATGAGAAGAATATCCATGCGTCCGGCGTCCCACACAAGGGCAAGATCGGCGAGATTGCTTTCGCCGCCGACCCAGAACGTGTCGGCGTTGAGCACGAAGAACGGATCGTCTCCAAGCATCGGCAACGCATTGACGATGCCGCCGGCCGAATCCAGCAGCCTGTCGCGTTCGTCGGAAATCATGATCGCCGGCTTGTTGCGGGCATCAAGGTGCGCGACAAGCCTGTCGGCCAGATGATGGACATTGATCACCGCGCGCTCGACGCCGGCTGTTTCGAGAGCGTCGAGACCCCAGTCGATCAACGCTCGCCCGCCGATCTCGACCAGCGGCTTCGGGATCGTGTCGGTGATCGGCCGCATGCGCTTGCCGAGGCCAGCGGCCAGAACCATCGCGGTTTTGCGGGTCGTCATGGGCGAAGAGCTCCACCGAGTCCGGCCGCGTCCAGCGCGTCTCTGAGCGGGCCGAGAGCAGGATGGGCGAGCGAGCGGGAAAAATAGTCACGAATACGCTGCAGGTGGCGCAGATAGGCGGGCTTGCCGTCGCGGCGGTCGAGGCGAACGAATATGCCGAGGATCTTGGCGTTGCGCTGCGCTGCCATGATCGCATAAGCCTCTTCGAACGCCGCGCGGTCGAATGCGCCGCGTTGCCGACGCGCTGATGCATACGCATCGACAATCGCTGCCTCCAGATCGGGCGGGATGGTAACGCGGGCATCCATCGCCAGTGAAGCGACGTCGTAGGCCGAAGGCCCGTAGACAGCGTCCTGAAAGTCGATCAGGCCAAGGCGGTCATTGCCCGCCCTGTCGGCCCGCCAGATCAGGTTGGGCGAATGGAAATCGCGCAGCACGATCGATTTTTCACCGCTATCCAGCCGGTCAAGCACCACGTTCCAGGCTTCGAGCAGGCTTTTCCGCTCGTCTTCGGCGAGTTTGCGACCGTCTTCCGCCGGCAGGTACCAGTCGAGCATCAGGGAAATCTCGATCAGCATGGCCTCGCGATCATAGTCCGGCAGATAGTGATCGATCCCCGGCGCGACAGGCAAGGTGCGCGGCCACTCAATCGCGTGCAGATCAGCCAGCAATTCCGCCGCCGCAATATAGCGTTCTGGGACGGGTGTGCCGTCGGCGGCCAGAATTCCCGTCGCGCCGAGATGCTCGATGATCAGCAGCCCGCGTTCAAGGTCGGCTGCGTGGATTTCCGGGGCAGCGAATCCGGCATTCTTCAGCGCGCTGGCGACCGCCACGAAGGGCGCGACCGATTCCGACAATTTCGCGATCTGGCTGTAAGGCTTTCCGTCGCGGATCGGCGGACCATCGGGCTGGCGCGGGGCGTCCATCAGGATACGGATCGGCAGAGCGGCCAGCGCCAGCGTCTCGTAAGACCGCGTCGAGGCATCGCCCGTCAGGTGTTCGCGCCATGCGCGCCCCTGTCCGGCGGCCTGCAGGAATTCGCGAATGTGGAGAGACCGCTGCAGGCGATCCACTACAGAATCGCTTGCGGTCATGCCGGCCGCCCGGCCATCGTCTTGTTCGGCGAGTTCGACGTGGATGGCGCCGGCAGGCAGGCGTTCTCCAGCGCGGTCAGGCCACTCGACAAGGACAATGCCGCCGGCGACCGCCTCGTCGAAACCGAGCTCTTCCAGTTCCTGAGGGGAGGACAAGCGGTAAAGGTCGAAATGCGCGACCGGGACGCGGGCATCATAGGTCTGCACGATCGTGAAGGTCGGGCTCGGCACTTCGAGCGCCGGATCGCCGGCCAGCGAACGGATGACAGCCCGGGCCAGGGTCGTCTTGCCGGCGCCCAGATCTCCAATCAGCGCAACCACGTCGCCGGGCCGCAAAGCTGCCGCAAGATCGTTTCCCAGCAGCGCAGTGGCCTGCTCGTCGGCGAGGAACCGCCCGAAACGGCTTTCGGTCATGAGAGGCTACTCCGCGGCAGCGCGAATGCCTTCGGGCGCGGCGGGAAACCGGCAGATGACCGTCGTTCCCTTGCCTGCTCCGGTCTCGATCTCGACGCTGCCGCCATGCAATTCAACGAATCCCTTGACGATGGACAGACCGAGCCCGGCGCCACGCCGCCGGCCACGCCTGGGCCGCGGCTCGAAACGCTTGAATACCGATTCCAGCACCTCTTCGGGCATGCCCGGCCCGTCGTCGTGGACGGAAAACTCGATGCCTCCGTCCAGACCACGCGCCGCGAGCCGAATCGTGCTGCCCTCCGGCGCGAAATTGGCGGCGTTGGAGAGCAGATTGAACAGAACCTGGCGGACGCGCTGCTCGTCGGCGTGGAAAAATTCCGGCGCGCCGGCCCTTTCGATCTGAAGGCTGATGCCATGCTCGCGCAGCCGTTCGCCAACCGCCTCGGCCACATCGTCGACCACGCGGCTCACCGGCACCTCGCCGATCTCCAGCTCCATGATGCCCGCATCGACCGTGGCGAGGTCGAGAATGTCGTTGATGATCGTGTGCAGCACTGTCGACGACGAACCTATGTGATCGACATATTCGCGCTGGCGCTGATTGAGCGGGCCGGCCGTCTCCATCGCCAGCAGCTCGGCGAAGCCGCTGATATTGGTCAAAGGGGAGCGCAGTTCGTAGGAAACGTGCTGGACGAAGTCGTTCTTGAGCTGGTCGGCGCGCTGCAGGGCCTCGTTCTTGTCCTTCAGCGCGCGCTCGACATTCACGCTGTCGGTCACATCCACGAAGGTGAGCATCGCCTGCCCGTTGGGCAGATGAATGATGGCGTAGCGGAGAACGGCGCCGTTCACCAGTTCCACCTGATCCTGCTTGTCGCGGCGCTCGTCGTCGAATCCCGTGGCGGCGGCAACGAACTCGCCCCACGGGCTTTCCTTCACCCGGTCCGCGCAGAGATCGCGAATCCTGGATATGTGGACGCCGGGTTCCGCCTCGGCAGGTTCCAGCCCCCACAATTTCGCGAAGGCCGGGTTCGACAGCCGGACCAGCCCGTCCGACCCGAATACCGCCACACCCTCGGCCAGATTATCCAGCGTTTCGCCCTGAACACGCACGGCGGTCTTGTAACGGCTTTCCAGATCGATCTTTTCGGTCAGGTTCTCGAAGATCCAGGTTACGCCGCCATTGGCCTGCGGATTGGCGACAACGCGAACCGTGCGTCCGTCGGGCAGGTGCCACCAGTGTTCCTGCGAGTCGACCGCGCGATAGGCTTCGAGCAGGTTTTCCTTCCAGCGCCGCCACTCCGGCTGTTCGGCGAGCTTGCCTTCGCTGCGAAGCCTGTCGAGCACCAGAGCGTGTTCGGGCGCGCTTTCCAGGAAGCCGATGTCGAGTTCCCACAGCTTCTGAAACGCCTGGTTGAAGAAGCGAAGCTTGCGGTCGGAATCGAAAATCGCAATTGCCGTGTTGAGCTGGTCGAGCGTGTCGGCGTGGCTTCGCGCCATGCGTTCATATTGCTCGCGCACACTCTCGGTATCGCTGACATCGACGGCGATGCCGGCCGAGCCCTCGGACGTCGCATGGTCGGTGACGGCGTAGACGCGGCGATCGCCACCAACGACTGTTGAGAGTTTCTGCGCGAAAGCGGCGTCTACCTTCTGCTGCCGGGCGATGGCCTCGCGCGCCGGCGTGCCCAGAAATTCCTTGCTCTCCTCGACCGCAGCCTCTGGCGAGGCGGCCTCGACGGCCGCCGCATAGGCATGGTTGACCCAACGCAACGTGCCGTCCCGGCGGCGCATCCACAGCGGCATGGCAAGCGCATTGGCCAGACCGAGCAGCATCTCGCGCTCGTTGGAAACGAACTGGTGTTCAAGGCGCAGCCGCGCATGGTCTTCGCGGGCGCCCGACAGTGAAGCAACACGCAGCACCTTGCTGACCGCTGAGCGCCGCCCCTGCGCTTCCAGCAGCGAACCGCTATGTGTTTCCACCACGAGGTCGAAGGCCGCATCGTGCCCGCGCAACGCCGTCCACGCTCGTTCCAGATCGGCCGCCGACTGCGGTGCGAGCCAGCGCCCGAACGCGAGAAACGCTCCACGTTCGGCGGGCGCGCCCGTTTCAGGCGGCAACGAGCCGACGACATCCGGCTTGCGGCTGTCGTTCATCCAGACCACCACCCGCTGGTCGTTGAGGTTGAGAAGGGATTCGGCGCGCTGCAGCGCGGTCCCGGTCTCGGCCAGTCTCTCGCGAAGCTCGAGATTTTCATCGGCGGTGCGCGTGCGCTCGCGGATCAGCCAGATCGCCGACAGCATGGCGGTGCCGGTAATGCCGAGAAAAACCGCGAGCTGAATGACCTCCAGGGTTCCCATGGAGAGATTGCCGAAGGACAGCAACCCCAGATCCTCCTGGGCCCATGCGTGCACTGGATGCAGCATTGCCGTGCACCCGGATAGCGCCGATGCCGCGCGCGTCAGCGCGCATCGGCCGCCGATCAGAGCTCCGGAATTCCGTTGGCCGGAATCATCCGCGCCGCTGCAGGCAGCGCTTCCCGCCCGTGGCGGGGTTTCCCCTGGCAATGTCCTGTTCCTCTTCCGCCGCCTGAATGCCAAGACCGCCCGCTGCGCATCTCTCTTCTGTCGAACCTGTCCTGGAGACGTCGCGAATCACGCCAATGTACCTTTAAGGGGATTCGGGGTGAAGAAGGGGCAACAAAAAACCGGGCGGCCAGCGGCCGCCCGGCTGAATTCAGTTTGTGAAGCGATCAGTAGCGGTAGTGATCGGGCTTGAACGGCCCGTTCGGCGTGACGCCGATATAGCTGGCCTGCTCGTCCGACAGGGTGGTGAGCCGCGCGCCGAGCTTGTCGAGGTGAAGCCTTGCGACCTTCTCGTCCAGATGTTTGGGCAGGACATGAACCGCGTTGTCGTACTGGTTGGACTTGGTCCACAATTCGATCTGCGCCAGCACCTGGTTGGTGAAGGACGCCGACATGACGAAGCTTGGATGTCCTGTGGCGTTGCCGAGATTGAGCAGACGGCCCTCCGACAGCAGGATCATGCGGTTGCCGCCGGGGAACTCGATCATGTCGACCTGCGGCTTGATGTTGGTCCATTTCAGGTTGCGAAGCGCCGCGATCTGAATTTCGTTGTCGAAGTGGCCGATATTGCCGACGATGGCCATGTCCTTCATCTTGCGCATGTGATCGAGGGTGATGACGTCCTTGTTGCCGGTCGTGGTGATCACGATGTCGGCCGTGGGCGCGGCGTCTTCGAGCGTCATGACCTCATAGCCGTCCATTGCGGCCTGCAACGCGCAGATCGGATCAACCTCGGTAACGCGCACGCGGGCGCCGGCGCCGCTCAACGAAGCGGCGGAACCCTTGCCGACATCACCGTACCCGCACACGACGGCGACCTTGCCTGCCATCATGACGTCGGTGGCGCGGCGGATGCCGTCTACCAGCGATTCCTTGCAGCCATACTTGTTGTCGAATTTCGACTTGGTGACGCTATCGTTGACGTTGATCGCCGGGAAGGGCAGCAAGCCCTTCTTCTGCAACTGATAGAGCCGGTTGACGCCGGTCGTTGTCTCCTCGCTGACGCCGCGGATCGCGTCGCGCGTCTTGGTGAAGAAGCCGGGGGTTTCGCCCATGCGCTTCTTGATCTGTGCGAAGAGGATTTCCTCCTCCTCGTTGCCCGGCTTGGACAATACGTCCTCGCCGGCTTCGGCGCGGGCGCCGATGAGAATGTACATCGTGGCGTCGCCGCCATCGTCGAGGATCATGTTGGACGGTTCGCCGTCCGGCCACTGGAAGATATTGTCGGTGTAGGTCCAGTATTCCTCGAGGGTTTCGCCCTTTACTGCGAAGACCGCGGTTCCGGTTGCCGCGATTGCCGCGGCGGCGTGGTCCTGCGTGGAGAAGATGTTGCAGGACGCCCAGCGCACGTCCGCACCCAGCGCCTTGAGCGTTTCGATGAGAACCGCCGTCTGGATGGTCATGTGGAGGGAGCCGGTAATGCGAGCGCCCTTGAGCGGCTTGGCATCGCCGAATTCCTCGCGACTGGCCATCAGGCCGGGCATTTCGGTCTCGGCGATGTCGATTTCCTTACGGCCCCAGTCCGCAAGACCGATATCCGCGACTACATAATCGTTGGCTGCCAGCATGTAATTGCTCCGCAATGTTGAATGAAAATTGCGTCCGCTCAGGCGGCCATGGCGCGCGCGGACGAAAGGTGCGGCCTGCCTAGCAGATCGCCAGTCGGGCTACAATAGGACATAAAGAAATCTTTATACGGCTATGCGCACCGGGCCGACTGCTCAGCTTTCCTCGCCGAAACCCGCCGACACCAGCTTGTCCAGCGCCTCGAGCGCGGCCTCGGCCTCGCTGCCGCTGGCATGCACTGTAATCAAGCAGCCGGGGCTTGCGGCGAGCATCATCAACCCCATGATTGATGTCCCGCCAACCGTGATCCCGTCTTTCTCGACCTCTATCGCGGCATCGAAGCTGGCGACGGTTTCCACGAAGCGGGCCGAAGCGCGGGCGTGCAGGCCGCGCTTGTTGACGATCGCCATGCGCCGGGTACGAGGTTTGAGCTTTCCCGGCATGTTGGCAGCCGTCACTTTGCGGCCAGAACCTGACTGGCAACGTTGATGTATTTGCGGCCGGCCGCCTGCGCCTCATCCAGTGCGGCCAGCAGATTGTCGTTGCGGCGAACGCTGGTCAGCTTGATCAACATGGGAAGGTTGACACCGGCCACCACCTCGACGCTGCCTGGCTGCATGACGGAAATGGCGAGATTGGAGGGTGTGCCTCCGAACATGTCGGTCAGGATGATGACGCCATGGCCGCTACCGGCCTTGTCAATCGCGTCGAGGATATCCTGACGCCGTTTTTCCATATCGTCGTCGGCGCCAATCGATACGGTCTCAAGGCTCTCCTGCGGCCCGACGACATGCTCCACGGCGTGCTTGAATTCTTCCGCAAGCCGACCGTGCGTGACGAGCACGATACCGATCATCAGTGTTTGGCTCCCGTCATGGGTCCGTTCAGCCTGCCCCAGAATCGACCGCAGCCCCAGCGCCTTGCGGCAGGGGCGCTATCTTGTCAGTGGCTTTCGCGTTTACAAGCCCCATTTTGCCGACCTTGAAGTCATATTTGCATGTCCAGGCGGAATTTTCCGCGTCATTCGGTCGCGAAGGGCGCCAGACCGAGCCACGCGCCAACCGTCGAAGCACCCTGAAGCGCGTTGCGCTCAGGCAGACGCAGGCACGGCACGGGGCGGCCTTCCAGCAGTTCCGTTTCGCCTTCGCTGAAACGCGGAGCCTCGCCGGCTGGCACCAGGCGCACCATGCGGTCGACGATCATCTCCCCAACCGCGCCGATCGGCGTCGGCATCAAGCCTCGAACCTCGATCAGTCCGGCGATCGGTTCGGGGGCCCGCGCGATGAGCCGGCCGCCTGCCGGCATCACATAGGTCTGATCATCGGAAACCAGCCGCGCAAACAGGCCAGCGTTGCGGCAATGGTTCAGGAGGGCGAGGCACAGCACCGTCTTGCCGGACCCGCTCGGTCCGGCCACGACGATGCCGCGATCGCCGATGAGAAGCGCGGATGCGTGCAGGTTGGCAGGCGGCACCGGTCAGGACTCGGACGGCAATGTGATGACGAAGCGGGCGCCGCGAATGTCGCCGGGTTTCGCGCCGACGATATTCTCCGCCTTCAGCGTACCACCGTGGGCCTCGATAATCTGACGGCTGATCGAGAGACCGAGGCCGGAATTCTGGCCGAACGCATCCTCCTGCGGCCTGTCGGTGTAAAAGCGCTCGAAAATCCGTTCGAGCGCATCGGGGCGAATGCCGGGGCCATTGTCCTCGATCGCGATGCACACGCGGCGCGGTGTGCGCGACAGCCGCACGACAATGCGGCCGTTTTCGGCGGGCACGAAGGAACGGGCGTTCTCGATCAGGTTGGTCACAACCTGCCCGAGGCGCAATTCGTGGCCATTGACCTTGTAGCCCTTGGTTCCGGACGGCAACTTCTCGACCTTGATCTCGATGTCGACCGGCTTGTGGCTCCGGTTCAGCTCATGCGACACGGCGACGACGTCGGTAAGAAACTGCTTCAGATCGAGGCTTGTTGCGTCCACCCTGGCCAGTTCGGCATCCAGCCGCGAGGCGTCGGAAATGTCGGTGATCAGGCGGTCCAGCCGGCGCACGTCATGCTGGATGACGGCGAGCAGCCTGGCGCGCGCTTCCTCGGTCTTGGCGACCGGCAACGTCTCTACCGCGCTGCGCAGCGAGGTGAGCGGGTTCTTGAGTTCGTGGCTGACATCGGCGGCGAAGCTCTCGATCGCCTCGATGCGGGCATAGAGCGCGTTGGTCATTTCGCGCAGCGCGACCGAAAGATTGCCGATCTCGTCCTGCCGGTCTGAAAAGTCCGGGATTTCCTCGCGGCTTTTCACCCCGCGCTTGACCCGGACGGCGGCGGCCGAGAGGCGGCGCAGCGGATTGGCGATGGTCGAGGCCAGCAGCATCGACAAAATTGCCGTCACAATTGCGGCCACCCCGAAGACCCTGAAGATCGCCCGGCGCTCAGCGGCGACAATCTTGTCGATATCGCCGCCCTGCGTCGACAAAAGCAGCGTGCCGAGCACGGCCCTGAAGCGCTGGACGGGGACCGCCACGGAGACGATCATCTCGCCCTTTTCGCTCACCCGAACGACGGTGGACGGCGCGCCCGCCAAGGCGTTCATGACCTCGGGGAAGGCAGCGCCGCTGCCTCCCGGCTGTTCATAATAAACCGGCAAATCGGTACGGCGGAAAAGACCGGTGACGAATTTCTGCATCCGGTCGATCATATCCGGCTCTTCCTCGGCCACCGGCGGCAGATCGTAGCGGAGCACCTGGCCGCGTGAATAGAGATGGCGCGAATCAAGCAGCAGATTGGCGTCGCGGTCGTAGATGCGGGCGCGGGTGCGGGTTGGCGAGATCAGCCGCCGCAGCACCGGCGCGACGCGCTCGGGGTTGATGGGAAAATCCAGGCTGTCGAGCTGGTCGCCGGCAGGCGGCAGGCTTTCGCCGGCCTGCAGTTCGAGCAACCGCTCGGGATCGATGCTGATGGAATCGGTCTCGACCGTCGCCGACGCCGCGATCGCACCGGCGATGATCTCGCCCTGTGTCATCAGGCTTTCGACGCGGGCGTCGATCAGCCCGTCCCTGAACTGGTTCAGGTAAAGGATACCGACCACCAGAACGCCGAGTGCGGCCAGGTTGAGGAACAGGATCCGGCGCGTCAGGCTGGAGAAGATATAGTGCCCCAGCAGACGGCGCAGCGGCAGCGTGAACTTGCCGATCACGCCGCGCACGGCACTATACCGCCGGGACGTTGCCCTGGTCCGGTTCTTGCTGTCGGCGGCGATTGCCATTCACAGCCCGCTCCGCGGCTTCACGCCTCACGGAAGCGGTAGCCCACGCCGTAAAGCGTCTCGATCATGTCGAATTCGCCATCGACCGATTTGAACTTCTTGCGCAGCCGCTTGATGTGGCTGTCGATCGTGCGATCATCGACATATACCTGTTCATCATAGGCCGAATCCATCAGCGCGTCGCGGCTTTTCACCACGCCCGGCCGCTGGGCCAGCGAGTGCAGAATCAGGAATTCCGTGACCGTAAGGGTCACCTGCTCACCCTTCCAGGTACAGGTGTGGCGCTCCTGATCCATCACCAATTGGCCCCGCTCCAGCGAAGCCGACTGGGTGGTTGCCACCTTGGCGCCGCTTTCGCGGGCGTTTGCGCGGCGCAGCACGGCTTTCACTCTCTCAACCAGCAGCCGCTGCGAGAAAGGTTTGCGGATGAAGTCGTCGGCGCCCATCTTAAGCCCGAAAAGTTCATCGATCTCCTCGTCCTTGGAAGTGAGGAAGATCACCGGAAGGTCGGATTTCTGACGCAGGCGGCGAAGCAGTTCCATGCCGTCCATGCGCGGCATCTTGATGTCGAGGATGGCCATATTGGGAGGACGCGTGGCCAAACCCTCGAGCGCCGAAGCGCCATCGGTGTAGGTCTCGACCCTGTAGCCTTCGGATTCGAGGGCGATCGATACCGATGTCAGAATGTTGCGGTCGTCATCGACAAGCGCAATTGTTGCCATATCAAAGAGCTCCCTCATGATCGGCGTCCCTTCCAGCTTCGGAGGATGCCTTGTGGGGGACAAATTTAGTACAAAATGTGGCGAGGCCCTAGGCCGGGAGCGAAAGAGCCGCCGGTTGCGCACCGATATGGTGAACGCAGAGGCAATGCACAAGCAATGGGCAAGTTCACAGATATTTTGCCTCTTTAAACGATTTGAAAAGATTTCAAATTTTTTAAATCGATTAATGATTTGAAATCGTTTGACTATTCTGTTTTGGCACCATTCTCCGCTCTGAATGACCCCTCCATGGTCACGGCGCGGGGCAAATTCGAAAGCGGTTCAACGAAAAGCGCGCTGGGGGGAGAATGAACGAGTTCGGTACACGAAATCCCGCGAACGGGATCGAATCGATCGGTCTGACCGAAACGGGACGGGTACATTGCAATCTCACCGAGGCCGAGCTTTGCGAGCAGGCGATCGAGCGCCGCGAAGCGAAGTTCTCGGCTGACGGCGCGTTGGTGGCCTATACGGGCCAGCACACCGGCCGCTCGCCGAAGGACAAGTTCGTCGTCCGCGACGCTTCCACCGAGGGCCAGGTCTGGTGGGATAACAACAAGCCGATGACGGCGGAACATTTCGAGACGTTGCTGGGCGATTTTCTCGAACATGCGAAGGGGCGCGACCTGTTCGTGCAGGATCTGGCCGGCGGCGCCGACCCGGACCACCGCCTGCCGACCCGGGTGATCACGGAATTCGCATGGCATTCGCTGTTTATTCGCAACCTGCTGATCCGGCCCGACCGGGATACGCTGGAAAATTTCGCCCCCGCCTTGACGGTGATCGACCTGCCGTCGTTCCGCGCCAACCCGGAACGGCATGGCACGCGCTCCGAAACCGTCATCGCGATCGATTTCTCGCGCATGCTGGTGCTGATCGGCGGCACCTCCTATGCCGGCGAAATGAAGAAATCGGTGTTTACCGCCCTGAACTACCTGTTGCCGAAAAAGGGCGTCATGCCGATGCACTGCTCGGCCAATGAGCGGCCGGCCGGCGATGCCGCGGTCTTCTTCGGGCTATCGGGCACCGGCAAGACGACGCTGTCGGCCGACCCGTCACGCACGCTGATCGGCGACGACGAACACGGCTGGGGGCCGGCCGGCATCTTCAATTTCGAGGGCGGCTGTTACGCCAAGACGATCCGGCTGTCGGCGGAAGCCGAACCGGAGATATTCGCCACCACCAAACGCTTCGGTACGGTGCTCGAAAATGTCGTCCTTGATGACGGCCGGATTCCCGATTTCGACGACGGCAGCCTGACGGAAAACACGCGCTGCGCCTATCCGCTTCATTTTATCCCGAATGCGAGCAGCACCGGGCGGGCGGGCCATCCGAAAAACATCATCATGCTGACGGCCGACGCCTTCGGCGTGATGCCGCCGATCGCACGGCTGACGCCGGCGCAGGCGATGTATCACTTCCTTTCCGGTTACACCGCCAAGGTCGCCGGCACCGAAAAGGGCGTCACCGAACCGGAAGCGACGTTCTCGACCTGCTTCGGCGCGCCTTTCATGCCGCGGCACCCGTCCGAATACGGCAATCTTTTGCGCACGCTGATCGCCGAACACGGTGTCGACTGCTGGCTGGTCAATACCGGCTGGACCGGCGGCGCCTACGGTGTCGGCCAGCGCATGCCGATAAAGGCGACACGAGCGCTGCTGTCAGCCGCGCTCGACGGGTCCCTGGCGGATGTCGAATTCAGGACCGACGCCAATTTCGGCTTCGAAGTGCCGGTGGACGCGCCCGGCATCAACGCATCGATCCTGGACCCCCGGTCGACCTGGGCGGACGAGGCAGCCTATGACGCGCAGGCGCGGCGGCTGGTCGGCATGTTCATCGACAATTTCGCCAAGTTCGAGGATCATGTGGACGCGTCGGTCGCGAGTGCGGCTCCGCGGCAGAATATCGCCGCCGAATAGTTTGTACAGCGAACCGTATCTGAAAGGGCTCGCCTTGCGCGGGCCCTTTGCTTTGCGGCCCGGCTGGCTTAGATCGTTCGGGCCATGACCGACAGCGGGATCATTGAAATTGCGCCGGGCGTCACGATCGCCGAAGCCGACCTGGAAGAGCAGTTCATCCGCTCCTCCGGACCCGGCGGCCAGAACGTCAACAAGGTGGCCACGGCGGTTCAGCTGCGCTTCGACGCGCGCAACGCGGCCGGCGTTCCCGGTCCGGTCAAGGCACGGCTTTTCCGGCTGGCCGGCCAGCGGGCGACCAAGGACGGCGAAATCCTGATCGAAGCCAGCCGATTCCGCACGCAGGAGCGCAACCGCGAGGACGCGCGCGGGCGTCTGATCGCGCTGATCGCCGAAGCCGCCAAACCGCCTCCGCCGCCGCGCAAGAAGACCCGGCCCACGAAGGGAGCCGTGGAAAGACGGCTCAAGGCCAAGGCGGGGCGCTCACGGGTGAAGAAAATGCGCGGGCGCATCGATTCGGATTGATCGTCGGCCTTTTGGCATTCCCATTCGCATTCCACCGTGCAAAATGCCCGGACAAGCTCAATGAAGAGGAGGCTTTCCGGCCATGGGCATATTCGATTTCGTGAAGGATGTGGGCAAGAAGCTCGGCATCGGAGGTGACGACGAGGCGCCCGACGCTGACAGCCTCAAGAAGGAACTCGATTCCTTCAAGCTCGGCACCGACGAGGTGAAAGTCGAGATTCAGGGCGACAAGGCGGTGCTGAAAGGCGTCGTTTCGGACCAGTCGGTGTTCGAAAAGGCCGTCGTGGCGGTCGGAAACACACTGGGCATCTCCAAGGTCGAGGCGGGTGAATTGACGCTGAAAAGCGAGCCGGCCAAAGAGCCCAAATTCCATACGGTCAAAAAGGGCGACAATCTCTGGAAAATCGCCGAAGCCAATTACGGCAAGGGCAAAGGCGCGAAACACACGGTCATCTTCGAGGCCAACAAGCCGATGCTGAGCGACCCCGACAAGATTTATCCCGGCCAGGTTCTGCGTATCCCGCCGCTCGACTGAGCCTCAATTGCCGATTCTGAAATCAGGCCGGTTTCGTGTTGCGCGGAGCCGGCCTTTTCACGAATGATGGCCGGAATGCAGGTACTCCCCGAAGGCGTCCGCCACATTCCCGGCTTTCTCGACAGCGCAGCGCAGACGGAATTGCTGGAGGATATCCGCGCGGTCGTCGCCGAGGCGCCGCTTTATACGCCCGCCATGCCGCGCACCGGCAAGGAGATGAGCGTGCGCATGACCAATTGCGGCTCGCTCGGATGGGTAACCGACAAGGAGCGCGGCTACCGCTACCAGCCGATACATCCGGCAATGGGCAAGCCATGGCCGGCAATGCCGGAACGATTGATCGCGCTGTGGCGAACCGTGGCGGCCTATCCGCGCGATCCGGAAGCCTGCCTGATCAACTTCTACGACTCAAACGCGAAGATGGGTCTGCATCAGGACCGCGATGAGAGCGATTTCGAGGCTCCCGTCATATCGGTTTCACTGGGCGACGCCTGCCTGTTCCGGGTCGGCGGCACAAGGCGCGACATGCCGACCAGATCCTTTCGGCTGGAGAGCGGCGACGTCGTTGTGCTCGGGGGTGAAAGCCGCCTCGCCTTTCACGGCGTCGACCGGATTTATGCGGGTTCGTCGCCGCTTCTGAAAAATGGCGGGCGGATCAATCTCACCATGCGGCGGGTGAACCGTCAGGCATAACCCGCACGTCCCGCATATAAGCAAACGTCGTTTCGTCTTCCCCGAGCAGCCGGTAGTCGAGCATAAACCGCGAAAACCCCTCCCGGCCTGCGAAATAGTCGCGCCAGACCGCATCGTCCTTCTGGACGATGAGGATGTCGGGGCTGGTGCGGATCAATTCCTCCAGCTTGAACGCCGCATAGCCGGACGCGATCATCCGGAACCTGTCTGCGGCCGGGTCGCCGTTCCGTTGCGCTGCGCCAGCCAGATACAGGGCGAACAAACCCAGCCAGTCGCTGCCATAGGCAGATACCCACTTTCCGCCCGCCATGCGCGTCAGCGGGTGGCCGGCAGCAATGTCGGTGCCAATGAACGCCACAGTCGGCCGCTCATGGGCCTCGCGGATGGCCGTCGCCAGCCGGGCGTCTGGTTTCTGGGTTGTCATGAACGGAACCGCGTTAATCACCACCGCGACGGCGAGAAGCAGCACTCGTATCCTGCCAAGCTGGCGCAGGGTCTCGAATGGCGGCCTGACCGCCTGACACAGGACCGCGGCGAGGCCAAGGGCGACGGCAGGGTAGGCGTGATAAGGCCATCCCTTCGCCTGATAGACCATGACGGCCATTCCGGCAGCCGACGCAATCGACAGCACCGCGGCAAGCGGCGACAGCGGCAGGCCCGGTCTGATCATCGTCAACAGAACCAGAATGAGCACATAGCCGGCGCCGTATCTTTGCAGAGGCATCCAGAAAGGCAGTTTGATGCGCAGATAGGTTTCCGACAGGAGGGGCAGAATCTCGTTCGTAAATTGCGGATAAACCCACAGGACCGCGGCCAGATAGACTAGGCAGGCGATGCCGGCGCTCCAATATTCGATCCCGAACAGCGGGCGCAGACTGCGCTTGCGCCAGGCGAGATAAAGGGCAGGCCCGATGATCACCAGCACGTAGTAAGGCTTTATCAGGACGATGACGCTTCCGGAGAGGCCCGCCAGGACGGCGATGCGCCAGCCAGGTTGTTTCTGCACATCCGCCGCGATGCGCCAGGCCGTCAGGGCAAGAAGGGGGCCCAGCAGTGCGGTCCCGAGATGATCGCGTTCGGTAAACGCGTTGCCGGGCAACAGGAGCAGCAGAGCGATGAAGACCGGCAGCAGCGCGAACAGGTGGGCATTCTCGGCGAAGCCGGCCTTGCGCGCGATGATTGCTGCAAACCCAAGGCCGAATGCACATATCGCATAGGCATAGGCGTGAACGAGGAATTCCGGCGCAACACGCAGCCAAACCGAGACGATATAGGCCGGCATGTAGAGCCAGACCGAAAAAGGCGGGTTGGTTTCCACGATGTCGGTGTACAGGCGTTCACCGGCGTACAGCCGCTCGCATATCGTGATGATCCAGCTCGTATCAGCGACCGTGCCCCAACGGAGCTGCCACGGTATGGCGACCGCGATTACGGCGAGAGCAATGAGAACAACCAGCCGCAAAGCCGGGGCTGCGCGCACCTCGGGGGCGATCTGCGCCTGTGAAGTGTCGTCCGGGCTGGTCACCGTTTCCTCCTCGAAATCGCGAATGTGAGGAGCGGGCAGGCCATCCACCCGGCACCGCGCCGCAGGTTCCGTCTTTCCACGAGACCCGTTCCCGGCGGTTCAAGAATGTTACGGAAGCCTAGCCGCGACAGGCTAAGGTGGCGTTAACCCTACCTATGGGAGGTGCGCAGTCCGATCACAGCTTCCTGAGCGCCACTTCCTCGACCAGATGGTCCTTGCCCTTGCGCAGTATGAGGTTGGCGCGGGGCCGGGTGGGCAGAATGTTTTCGTGCAGGTTCTTCAGGTTGATGTTGTTCCACAGCCCCTCGGCGATCGCCTGGGCGGCGTCATCGGAGAGCTGCGCATAGCGGTGGAAGAAAGAGGCGGGATCGCGGAACGCGGTCTCGCGCAGCCGCATGAAGCGCGAAATGTACCATTTATGGAGCTGCGCCTCGTCGGCATCGACATAGATCGAGAAATCGAAAAAATCCGAAACGAAGGGCACGATCTTGCCGTCCTTGGGCAATTCGCGCGGCTGCAGAACGTTGAGCCCTTCGAAGATGAGAATGTCCGGCCGGTCGATGGTGATGAATTCACCCGGCATCACGTCATAGGTCAGATGCGAATAGACGGGCGCCTGCACGTCGCTCTCCCCGGACTTGATGCCGGAAAGAAATCGCAGCAGCGCGCCGACATCGTAGCTTTCGGGGAAGCCCTTGCGTTCCATCAGGTTTTCCCGGCGCAGGATTTCATTGGGGTAGAGGAAACCGTCGGTCGTCACCAGGTCGACCTTGGGGCTCGAGGGCCAGCGGCGCAGCAACTCCTTCAGGATGCGCGCGGTGGTTGACTTGCCGACCGCCACCGAACCGCCCATGCCGATGATGAAAGGGGTTTTCACCGAGTCGTGGGCGTTGAAAAACACCTGCCGCTGGCGAAAGAGAAGCTGGCTTGCCTCGACATGCGCGGACAGCAGCCGCGACAGCGACAGGTAGATGCGCCGCACTTCTTCCAGATCGATCGGCTCGTTGAAGGACGACAGCCGGACGACCTCATCCTCGGTCAGCGTCAGCGGCGTGTCGGCGCGGAATCCAGCCCATTCCTCTGCCGTGAAGAAACGGTAGGGGGAGTATTTTTCCGTCGGGGCGAGCTGGTCCATCGCTGCCTTTCCTGGCGCAGCCTCAGCCGCCCCGGGCCGCCTTTTCGGCGATGCCGGACCGGCTGGTCCGGCGTTCGAGTTCATCCATGACCGCCGACAGCGGCACATCCGCGATCTTCAGCACGACCAGCCAATGATAGAGGAGGTCGGCGCTTTCCGAAATCAACCCGTCGCGGTCTCCGGCAACAGCGGCGATCACCGCCTCGACCGCCTCCTCGCCCAGCTTCTTCGCGGCTTTCGGCTGGCCGCCGGCGACCAACTTCGCGGTCCAGGACTGTTCATCGCCGGACGCCGCACGTTCGCCGACGATGCGCTCGAGCGCCGCGAGTGAAAATTCGCTCATTCCTGCTCCTTTGCGCCGCTCAGGCGGGGTCGAGCCGCACGGCAACGCCCGCTTTTGCCATATGGGCCTTGGCTTCGGCAATCGAGTAGGCGCCGAAATGGAAGATGGAAGCGGCGAGGACGCCGGTCGCATGGCCCTCTAGCACCCCCTCGACGAGATGGTCGAGATTGCCGACGCCACCCGAGGCGATGACCGGCACGGTCACGGCATCGGCAATGGTGCGGGTCAGTTCGAGATCGAAGCCGATCCTGGTGCCATCGCGGTCCATCGAGGTGACGAGCAATTCCCCGGCCCCGCGCTCGACCGAGCGCATCGCAAACTCGACGGCGTCGATGCCGGTCGACGTGCGGCCGCCATGGGTGAAGATTTCCCAGCGGCCGGCTTCACCCCGGCGTGAGACCTTGCGGGCGTCGATGGAGACGACGATGCACTGGTTGCCGAACTTGTCGGCGGCCTCGGCGACGAAACCCGGGGTCTTCACCGCCGCGGTGTTGATCGACACCTTGTCGGCGCCGGCCAGAAGCAATTTGCGGATGTCGGCGACCTGACGCACCCCGCCACCCACCGTGAGCGGCATGAAGCAGTGCTCGGCGGTGCGCGCCACGACATCGAAAATCGTGTCGCGATTGTCGGATGACGCGGTGATGTCGAGGAAGCAGAGTTCGTCAGCGCCCGCCGCGTCATAGGCCATCGCGGCCTCGACCGGATCGCCGGCGTCTATCAGATCAACGAAATTGACGCCCTTGACCACGCGGCCGTCCTTGACGTCGAGGCAGGGGATAACGCGGGCTTTCATTGTCATGTTCGCATGGCCCTGTCGCGATCAGGATTCGACGGCACGGGTCAGCGCACTGCGCATGATCCGGCGGTGAAAAGGCAGGACAAGGCGCAGGTACAGCCGGCCAAACCTGTTGTGCGGCCGCACCCAGGTTGCAGCATAGGCGACGTTGTCCCTGCACAGGATCGAAATGCGGAAATCCAAGTGATGGTCGTCGAATCCCAGCAGGATTTCGTCGGACCCGCGTGCGGCTACCGGAAATATGCCAATGCGGTCGCCGTTTGTGGCGCGGCCCTTGAGACCGAAAGGCAGCGCGAACAAAGCGCGGAGCACAAGAAGACCATTGACCCAGGCCGGGAATTGGGTGGCGCGGACCGCTACCGTCTCGGCGTCGAGTTCGGTCTCGCCTGCATAACAATCGACAAAATCCTGCGGCTGCACGATTTCCGTGAGCATTGTCCCGTCCGGCATATCCGTCTCGCGAACGATCATGTCTGCTGCTCTCATGGCCGTCGTCCGGACTTCAGCACCGCCAGCGCCTCGGCGGGGTCGATGCGGCCGTCATAGAGCGCGCGGCCGGAGATCGCGCCTTCGAGCCGGCGCGCGTCGGGCATGGTCATGCGCACGATATCGGCCAGCGAGGCGAGCCCGCCGGAGGCGATGACGGGAATGGATACGGCGTCGGCCAGCGCGATGGTCGCTTCCCAGTTGATGCCTGCCAGAACGCCATCGCGATCGATATCGGTGTAGATGATCGCCGCCACGCCAGCGCCCTCGAAGCGCCGCGCCAGCTCGACCGCCTCAAGTTCCGAGGCCTCGGCCCAGCCCTCAACCGCAACCTTACCGCCACGCGCATCGACGCCGACAGCGATCCGGCCGGGGAATGCGGCGCAGGCGCGTTTGACCAGTTCTGGATCGCGCACCGCGACGGTGCCCAGAATGACCCGCGCCAGCCCCTTTTCGAGCCAGGCCTCGATATGCGCCATCGATCGGATGCCGCCGCCAAGCTGAATAGGGTTGTTCGTCGCTGCAAGGATCGCCTCGACAGCCGATCCATTGCGGCTCTCGCCCGCGAATGCGCCGTCGAGATCGACGACATGCAACCATTCGAAACCCTGATCCTCAAAGGCTTTCGCCTGCGCGGCGGGATCGGGATTGTAGACCGTGGCGCTGGCCATCTCGCCGAGCTTGAGGCGCACGCATTCGCCGCCCTTGAGGTCGATGGCGGGAAAGAGGGTCATTCTTGGCCCGCCTTCGGGTCAGATGGCCGCTGGCCAAGCGGTTTGCTCAGACGGGCGAGATACCCATCCGGATCGGCAACGGCGAATTGGCGGAGGCCGGTCTCTACGGGTCCGGCCCGGTACCAAGCCTCTTCAACGTCGAGATAAAGCGGCCATGCTTGTTCACGCAGCCGCAACAACGGCGCCTCCAGATCATCTACGGTGATTTGGAGATTCAAGCCGCGGCCATAGGGTCTGGTCAATTCATCGGGCAGCCACCGCGCCATGCCCCCTCGCTCGGCCAGCATTATCTGCGCCTCGGCCAGATAAAGGTAGGCAAAGTCTGCTTCAGGCCGCTGATAGGCTATTTCGAACCCAAGCAGGCCTCGCCAGAACCTGAGGCTTTCACCGAGATTCGAGACGACGAGCTCCGGCACCATCGCAGCCCATCGGAAATTGGCCGGAAGCGCCGGGCCGGTCATGGCGTCCACCTCAGAAAATTGGTGATCAGCGCGAGGCCAAGCTTCTGGCTCTTCTCGGGGTGAAACTGGGTGCCGGCCATGTTGTCGCGCGCGACGGCGGCCGTCACCGGACCGCCATAGTCGGTGGTGGCGAGCAGGTCTTCGGCGTTCGCCGCTGCGAGGTGGTAGGAATGCACGAAATAGGCGTGCAGGCCGTCCGGTCCGGTCGCAATGCCGTCGAAGAGCGGATGCGGCTGAAGCAGATCGATCGTGTTCCAGCAGATTTGCGGGATCTTGAGCGCCGGATCGTCGGGCGTCATTTCCACGACATCGCCGGCAATCCAGCCGAAACCGCTGGTTGTCGTCTTTTCCAGCCCGCGTTCCGACATCAGCTGCATGCCGACGCAGATACCGAGGAAGGGCCGGCCTTTCGCGATCACCACCTCCTCGATCGCCTCGACCATGCCCGGCACCGCGTCGAGACCCGCGCGGCAGTCGGCATAGGCGCCGACGCCAGGCAGCACGATACGGTCGGCGCCGCGCACGGTTTGTGCGTCATCCGTCAGCTGGATGGACGCGCCGATGCCGGCTTCGCGCGCGGCGCGCTCGAAGGCCTTGGTGGCGGATCGCAGATTGCCCGACCCGTAGTCGATGATCGCAACGCGCATGGTCAGTGCCGTGTCGGATAGGACAGAAGCCCAAGCGCCGGACCGCCGGCGGCAGGGGGCGGAGCAACGCGGGATGTCGTCGGTGCGCTGTGCGCATGGGCATAGCCCGCCACGCGATCGCCATCGGCGAAATAGCGCGTCATCGCCTCGTCCTCATCGGTCGCGTCGATGACCGCGCTGTCGCGCCAGCCGCGCCGGCGCAGGGCCCATTGCCGCAGCGCCGACCCCTCCAGGCCGACATAGAGTGAGACCAGGAACGAAAGCAGCATGGCGGTCAGCGTCCAGCCGCTCAGCTCGCCCGCGGTGCTGATGCACAAGAGCACGGCGAAAACCACCACCGCCTCGATCCACAGGCGGTGCCACAAAAGCCAGAAGAACGGGAACAGCAGGCCGAGCAGGGCGAAACCATCGCGGATGAAGCGCGCTTCCCCGCTGCCGCCTTTTCGCACCGGTTCCATGACGACATAGCTCGCCATTTCAGAACCTCATCCGTTCAGTGTTCCCTTGGTGGACGGGATCGCACCCGCTTGGCGCGGATCGATTTCACAGGCCGTGCGCAGCACACGCGCCACCGCCTTGAAGCAGGTCTCGGCGATGTGGTGGCTGTTGTCGCCATAATGGTTGGCGATGTGCAGCGTGATGCCGGCATTGTGCGCCAGTGCATGGAAGAACTCGCGGAACAGCTCGGTATCGAACGTCCCGGTCTTCGGCGACGGGAAGGTGACGTTCCAGACCAGATAGGGCCGGCCGGAGAGGTCGACGGCGGCGCGCGTCAGCGTTTCGTCCATGGCGAGATCGATCGAGGCGTAGCGGGTCACGCCGCGCCGCTCGCCCAGCGCCTGCGCCAGCGCCTGCCCGATGGCGATGCCGGTGTCCTCAACCGTGTGGTGATCGTCGATATGGCGGTCGCCGTCGGCCTTCACCATCATATCGATCAGTGAATGGCGGGAAAGCTGCTCCAGCATATGATCGAAAAACCCGATACCGGTTGCGATCTCGGAGCGGCCGGAGCCGTCGAGTTCGACGCTGACGGCAATCGCCGTTTCCCTGGTCTTGCGCTCGACGCTCGCGCGCCGCGCCGTTTCGGCGGAGGCCATGGCTTCAATCCCGATTGAAATGCGTCCGCGTAATATCAGGCAAGCCGGCCAATATCCAGAACCATGCTGCACCTGCGAAACAGAGCGTGCGCGGTTTGCAATCAGGCGTGGGGCGCATACATAAGCGGCCAACGCAATTTCCCGGCCTGTACGCGCCGCCCGTTCCGGAGACGCTTATGAGCGAACAGCAATCCATGCACGCCACAACTATCGTGACCATTCGCAAGGGCGACAAGGTGGTGATCGCGGGCGACGGCCAGGTGAGCCTGGGCCAGACGATCATGAAGGGCAATGCGCGCAAGGTGCGGCGGCTGGGCAAGGGCAATGTCATTGCCGGTTTCGCGGGCGCGACTGCGGATGCTTTCACGCTTCTGGAACGCCTGGAATCCAAGCTCGAACAATATCCCGACCAGCTCATGCGGGCCTGTGTGGAGCTTGCCAAGGACTGGCGCACAGACCGCTATCTGCGGCGGCTCGAAGCGATGATGCTGGTCGCCGACAAATCGGTCACGCTGGCGCTCACCGGCACCGGCGACGTGCTGGAACCCGAACACGGGGTGATGGCGATCGGCTCAGGCGGCAATTACGCACTCGCGGCAGCCAGCGCGTTGATCGACACAGACATGGACGCGGAGGCGATAGCCCGCCGCGCCATGCAGATCGCATCGGAAATCTGCGTCTACACCAACCACAACATCATTGTGGAAACGCTCGATGCCGAGTGACAGCCGCCTCATCACGTTCGAACCGGTGAGGCCGGCTCACTACGGCATGCTTGCGGAGTGGTTCGGCCGTCCGCACATGCGCGAATGGTGGGGCGACCCGGAAGAGGAACTCGGGTTCATCAAGGACATGGTGGAAGGGCGCGACACCACGCGGCCCTTTGTCATCATGCTCGAAGGCGAGCTGGTCGGCTACATCCAGTACTGGCATATCGGCCATCACCAGAACGAGACTTGGGTGAAGGACAATCCCTGGCTGATGGAGTTTCCCTCGGAAGCGATCGGCGTGGACCTTTCAATCGGCGATCCCGACAAGCTCTCGATGGGCATCGGCTCGGCCGCGCTCGACGCCTTCACCCGTATGCTCCGCAAAGAGGGCTTCAAGACCATCATCATCGATCCGGACCCGGACAACCGCCGTGCCGTGCGGGCCTATGAAAAGGCGGGCTACAGCCCGATTCCGCACCTTCAGGGCAAGACCGAGGGCGTCCTGCTCATGCAGCACGGCCTGAACCCAAACGAGCACCGCACATGACCACTTTTTCCCCGCGCGAGATCGTTTCCGAGCTCGACCGCTACATCATCGGCCAGAAAGACGCCAAGCGCGCCGTCGCGATCGCGCTGCGCAACCGCTGGCGCAGGCAGCAGCTTGAAGGCGCCATGCGCGAGGAGGTGATGCCGAAGAACATCCTGATGATCGGACCGACCGGTGTCGGCAAGACCGAGATATCACGCCGGCTGGCGCGGCTGGCCGGCGCGCCGTTCATCAAGGTTGAGGCGACCAAGTTCACCGAGGTCGGTTATGTCGGCCGCGACGTGGAGCAGATCATCCGTGATCTGGTCGAGGTCGCCATCGGCCTGGTGCGCGAAAAGATGCGCGAGGACGTGAAGGCCCGCGCTCACATGAATGCGGAAGAGCGTGTGCTCGATGCGCTGGTCGGCAAGACGGCCAGCCCCGCGACGCGCGAATCATTCCGCCGCAAACTGCGCGACAATGAACTCGACGACAGCGAGATTGAGATCGAGGTGGCCGATTCCGGCGGCGGCATGCCCAATTTCGAAGTGCCGGGCATGCCGGGCGCCAATATCGGCGTGCTCAACATCAACGACATGCTGCAGAAGGCGATGGGCGGTCAGCGCACCAAGACGCGCAAGACGTCCGTCAAGGAATCATACGCGATGCTGATCGACGACGAGTCCGACAAGCTGCTGGACGAGGACGCAGTGGTTCAGCAGGCGCTGTCCAATGCCGAGAATGACGGAATCGTGTTTCTCGACGAGATCGACAAGATCGCGGCGCGTGACGGCGGCATGGGTGCCGGCGTGTCCCGCGAGGGCGTGCAGCGCGATCTGCTGCCGCTCGTCGAAGGCACAACGGTCGCCACCAAATACGGGCAGATCAAGACCGACCACATCCTGTTCATCGCGTCGGGCGCGTTTCATGTCTCGAAACCATCGGACCTTTTGCCTGAGCTCCAGGGCCGGCTGCCGATCAGGGTCGAGCTTCGGGCGCTGGAGAAGGACGATTTCCGCCGTATCCTCACCGAAACGGAGGCGAGCCTGATCAAGCAGTATGTGGCACTGATGCAGACCGAAGGGCTGACGCTCAATTTCACCGACGATGCCATCGAGGCACTGGCCGGCATTGCCGTCGACCTCAATGCGAGCCTGGAAAACATCGGCGCCCGCAGGCTGCAGACGGTGATGGAGCGGGTTCTCGACGACATTTCCTTCAACGCGCCCGACAGCAGCGAGAAGGAATTCCAGATTGATGCCGAATATGTGAACAAGAATGTGGGCGACCTCGCCAAGAACACAGATTTGTCGCGATTCATCCTGTAAAAGGCCAGCTCCATCGATTCCACCGGCAGGCAGCGCGCGGTTTTTTCGGCGCGACCTGCCGAAATGTGCCAATAGTCGGGTCGACATGTTCGCCGGCAATTTCTAACTTGCGGCGTTCCGTTCATTCTGGCCTGAGGTGAAGCATGACATTGCGGGCGGCGCTGCTTTTGCTGGTCTATCTTGGCTTCAGCCTTGGTACCGGCAGCGCCGCGATTCTCGTGCCGGAGGGAAACCGCAACGCCAGGCAGCCCGAAATCCCCTACGGATCCGCCAGCCGCACGCGGTCGGCCCAGACGACTTACGAAGCCAAATACAACCGCGTCCTCACCCTGTTGCGCGAGGATGACAAGCTGCGCGGCAAGATCGAGAAGACGGCAAAGCGGTACGGCATTGATCCGATCCATATCGTTGGAGCGATCGTGGGCGAACACACCTATAATGTCGACGTCTACGACAGGCTCCAGACCTATTACGTCAAGGCGATCTCCTATCTGAAGAGCGCTGTGACCTTCAGCTATGCAGGGGAACAGGTCGGCGATTTCGTCAAGCGGCCAGAATTCGCCAAATGCGACCAGCTTTCCGGCAGCTATGACATCTGGACCTGCCGGGAAATCGTCTGGAACGAGCAGTTCCGCGGCAAGACGGTCGATGGCAAGACGTTCCCGAACGATCGTTTCGGCGCGGTGTTCTTCCAGCCGTTCTATGCGGGACAGACCTTCGGCATCGGGCAACTGAACCCGCTTACCGCGCTCCAGATGGGCGACGTCGTCAACAAGGTTTCCGGGCTGCCCAGGCTCGATCACAGGCGGCCCGCCGAGGTCTACAACACGATCATGGATCCCGACCTGTCGCTGCCCTACGTCGCCGCGACGCTGAAAACGGCGATCGACGCCTATCACCGCGTCGCCGGATACGACATTTCGAAGAACCCCGGCGTTACCGCCACGCTCTACAATGTTGGCGAGCCCGAAGCCCGGGCCAGCGCTTTGAAGGCGGAAAACATTGCCCGGAAACGCCGCGGGCAAGCGCCGCGAATGCCGCAGGAAAACTACTATGGCTGGCTCGTCAACGAAAAGCTGGACGAGCTGAAAGCGCTTTTCCCCTAGGCAGCCTAGAAGCGCCCGCGCCACGGAAAGATGGCGCGCAGCGCCGGGTCGCGCAGCCACACGCCGCCCCACATGAATACGCCAAGATAGATGCTGAAGAGGATATGACTGAACAGCGGGTTGCCGACGCGGATCTGGGTCGCCATCGCGCCGCCGAGAAGACCCATCGTCAGCACCGCGCCGAGCATGCTTGTGCGCGGGTAGAGATAGAGCAGAACGCAGCCGAGCTCGATCAGGCCGATCATGAGGACAAAGTCGTCCGGCCATCCAAGCTGCCGCATCGTGTCGTCGGCAATCGCTGCGCCCGCCAATTTCGGCGCGACCGACGCAAACAGCATGAATGCCGCAAATAGTCCGCTCAGGACCCAGCCAAGGCGCATGTTCATTTTCTCGTTCATCGGTATTCTCCCGTTGCCCAGGGTTGATATGTCCCAGGACGGGAGAGCGGAGGCGTTTCCGACAATTGTCAGCGCGAATTCTTTTCGCGCAGCAAGTTGAGCAGTTCCTCGACCTCTTCGTCGCCAAGCGCTCCGATGGACGCAGCGAGGAGATTGGCGAGTTCGGTTGCCCTTGGCGAAAGTCCCGCCGTATCCACCAACACGCGCGGATCGGAACTGGCGGCGAGCCGCTGCAATTCCTCCGCATCATCCCAGATCACGTTGAAATAGCCGATGATCTTCTGCGTCATGGCCCAGCTTGGCGCACCGCGATGACCATGTTCGAGGGCCGAAAGGTACGCCGCACTGACGCCAAGCGCGCGGGCCATATCCTTCTGGCTCACGCCGCGCTGGCGGCGCAATTGCCGCAATTTCTCGCCGAAGGGCGTCAAGGCCCCTCGCCCGGTTTGCGTCGCAGCCGCACATAGAGGGCGCCGTCGCCACCGTGATTGCGCGCTGCCGCCGCATGGCCGCTGACCAGCGCACGAAACGGCCCGGTGGCCAGCCAGGCCGGGACGGCGCGCCGCAGCACGCCCTCGCTCGCCGGCGAAGACCCTTTGCCGGTAATCACCAGAACATGCTTCAGACCGCTAGCGTGAGCACGGTGCAGAAACGACAGAAGCAGCCCGTGGGCTTCCGCCTGGGTCATGCCGTGCAGGTCGACACGCGCGTCGAGCGAAACCCGTCCCTTGGCGATGCGTCCGCGGGTCTTCAGGTCGAGCGCGCCTGGCGAACGCGGGGTTGTTGGCGGAGGCTGCTGCTCGGAAACGGGCAGTGCGGTCTGTTTTCGGGCCTTGCCGGGCGGCGGCTTGGTGTCGGCAGGTTCCGGTTCTTCGTCGGGAACGAACCGGTCGGCAGCAAGCGGCGTCACCGTGCGCGCTACGCGGCTCCAGAGGATGCGATCCTCGGCGCTCAGCTTTTTCACCGCCTTTCGGCTCATATCCAGGTCTCCGCGAGTTCGGTCGGGACGAGCACATGAAAATCGGCATCGTGGCGGATGACCCCGGCAATCTGGCCGGCCTCATGCCCCGAGCCGGTGAAGAGGTCGCCGCGTGCGGATCCGATGATGGCCGACCCTGTATCCTGCGCGATCATGAGGCGGCGGAACCCGTCGGTTCCGAAGGCACGCAGCGTCGGTGCGTGGATGAAGACCGGCGTCGCGAAAGTGTGAAGCAGACGGTCGACCGCCATCGACCGGCCAGCGGTGAGTTGAACTTTCGCAGCGGCAACTGGTCCCAATCCCTCGTCCTCGACCGGATGTTCCCTGAAAAAGATGAAGGACCGGTTTTGCCACAGGATTTCATCGAGGCGGGCCGGGTTTGCCGCAAGCCACGCGCGAATGGTCTGCATCGTCACCTGATCAAGCGGGATTTCGCCCAATTCGGCCAGAACCCGCCCGATGCCCGTAAACGGATGTCCGCTTTTGGCAGCGTAGGTGATGCGCATCACGTCGCCGTCCGGCAGAACGAGCCTTGCCGCGCCCTGAATGTGGATGAAAAAGAGATCGACCCTGTCGGCCAGCCACGCGAGTTCGAGGCCCTGGCCGGCAAGCATGCCGCTTTCGATTTCGCGGCGGTCGAAATATTCGACCGGTTCTGGGTCGCCCATGCGTCCAAAGCGGCAGGCCGCCTCCATGCCCCAGGGACGATTGCGGTCGTCAATGTCGATCAGATCGGGCGGGCGGGCGTAGATCGGAAATCGGTACTCCTCCGTACGGGTTCGCGATGCCGCAGCCTCCGGTTCGTAAAAGCCGGTGACGAATCCGGTGGTTACGCCGCCCGGACGTACCAAGAAGGGGCGAAAATGTCTCTCGAAGAAGTCACGCGCCTCGGCCGCTCCAACGTTGCTCGCTGCGAGCGCAATCGCGAAGGCCGGCCGGAAGGCTTCGGCCCGAACCCCCAGCGAGCCGCTGCGGTAAGGCTTGCTTTCGGCGTGAATGGCAGACCGTCGAAATGCCGCAAAGGCTGCAAGGTGGTCGTCATCGGCCCAACCGGGCAGATCGTCGAATGTTTCGGGAGTGAATTCAGCCGGGGGCGGCACCGGATAACCTACGACGACGGGCGGACGGCTCAGTCTTCCGCTTCGGTCGCGACGAGTTTCCAGTTCGGGTCGCTGGAGCGCGTGTCGCGGGCGAAAGTCCACACATCCTTGACCTCCGCGACCGTCTCCGGATCGCCGTCGATCACCTCGCCGCCCTTGTCGAGCGTGGCGGAGATCAACTCGCTCACGATGCGCAGGGTTAGATGAGCCTCCGTTCCCTTCATTTCGGCCAAGACGATTTCGGCCTTGTTGATGCCAACAAAGGACGACTGCACTTTCTCCGACCGCGATTCACGTTCGGAGATCGCCGCGACAAAACCGTCATAGACCTCGCGGGAAAGCAGGTTCTTCAGCGTTCGGCGATCGCCATCGGCGTAGGCCATGACGATCATTTCATAGGCCAGTTTGGCGCCCTCGACAAAGGTGCGCGGCTCGAAATCGGGCTCCGCATCCTTGATGGTCCGCAAGCCCTTGTTGAGATCGGTGCCGGAATCGGCGAACGCGTCTATATCGGCATAGTTGTCAGGCTGCTCGGGCCCATCCTTGCGCCGGGGAAGCGAAACCACGTTTTCAGGGGCTTTGGAACTGTCATCCTTGCGCGACCGGCCCGCGGTATAAGGGTCAAACGGCGGACGCTCGCTCCCGGTACGACGACCCAGCACGTTGCGAAGCTGGTAGAAAATCACCACCGCCGCGACGAGAAAAAAGATCGTTCCGAAGTCGAAAAATTCCATGTTATCCGCCAGTTGTCGCGGTTAAGCGCTTTGCATTCTCCGCACCGCGCCCATACGCGGTCCAAGATGTGCGTCCATTGCAGGTCTCATATAGAACGCATGATGATATCATTCAAATCAAGTCGGCGAATCCCTATTTATCCGAAAACCGGCCGCTTTAACGGCCAGAACGCCATTTGAAAGGACGTCATTGCCCTTGCCACTGTCGCTGATCCCTTTTCTGCTTCTTGTCGTGCCTCTCGCGGAAATCGCCACTTTTGTGGTCGTTGGCGGCCAGATCGGCGTTCTGCCGACCATCGGCCTTGTGCTGGCGACCGCCGTCACCGGTACGATCCTGCTGCGCATACAGGGTTTCGGCGTCATGGCGCGCATCCGTGCCACGATGGATGCGGGCGGCATGCCCGGCCGTGACCTCGTGCATGGATTCATGATCATGGCTGCGGGGCTTCTGCTTCTCACGCCAGGCTTCATTACCGATACGATCGGACTTCTCCTGTTCGTCCCTGCAATCCGGGATTTTGCCTGGTCCGCCGTGCGCGAGCGCGTCGTTGTCACGGCAAGCGCTTCACACCAGCGGCGATCGGGCGGAGATGGCCAGACGATCGATCTGGACGATGACGAATTCAAGCGGCAAACCGGACGGCCTCCAAGAGATGATCCAGACCGGCTGAACTAATGCCACGGCCGCCTTCTTGTCACCGTTGGCCACCCATGCTAGCCAGCGCTCCAACTTCGACCAAGGCCGCTGCGCGGCCCGTATCACGAGGATTTCCGCCAGATGGCCAAAAAAGAAAACAACGGGAACGTTGGCGCGGCCGCGCAGGGCGCGCAGCCCGCCCCGGACGCGACGATCAACATCCTCGCGCAGTATATCAAGGACTTCTCCTTCGAGAGCCCGGGCGCGCCGCAGGCGCTGCGGGGCCGCGACAAGCCGCCGGCAATCAACATCAACGTCAACGTCAACGCCAATCCGCTTGCGGACAAGGAATATGACGTTGTCCTGACGCTGAACGCGCAGGCAAAGTACGACAATGAAGTGCTTTTCAACGCCGAACTCGTCTATGGCGGGATTTTCCGCATTGACGGCTTCCCGCAGGAGCACATGCTGCCGCTGCTCTTTATCGAGTGCCCGCGTCTTCTCTTCCCCTTCGCCCGGCAGATTATTGCGGACGCCACGCGCAATGGCGGCTTCCCGCCGCTGATGATCGATCCAATCGATTTCGCGAAGATGTTCCAGCAGCGGATGGCGGAAGAACAGTCCAAGCAGACCAAGGCGCCGTTGACCAACTAGGAACGGTCTGCGACCTCGGGCGGAAGGCGCTATAGCTTCAGTTCGTGCCGGTCTTGCGCCAGATCGCCTGTTCGCCGAGCTTCTCGACAAGCCGGGCATGGGCTTGCTGTTCGGCAATACTGAGCCGTGACGGCAGGGGCGCCGGCCGGGCGCCAACGGACACGACGACAACAGTGGTCTCGCCCCGCCGATCTTCCGCCGCTGCGCTGTCGAGCCCCAGTGCCGCCTGCCGGCCTCCGATCAGTTCGATATAGACCTCCGCCAGAAGCTCGGAGTCCAGCAACGCGCCGTGCAAGGTGCGGTGCGCATTGTCGATGCCATAGCGGCGGCAAAGCGCGTCGAGCGAATTCGGGCCCATCGGATGCTTGCGGCGCGCGATCGCGAGCGTATCCACGACCCGGTCCGGCGCAATCGCGTCCAAGCCAATCCGTTCCAGTTCCGCATTGATGAAGCTCGCGTCGAAACTCGCATTGTGCGCAACGACATGTGCGCCTTCGATAAACTCGAGAAACGCGTCGGCGATTTCGGCGAAGCGTGGTTTGCCGGCAAGATCGGCATCGCTGATGCCGTGGATCGCCATTGCCTCCGGATGGATCTGGCGGTCGCCGGGATTGATGTATTCGTGGAAGGTGCGGCCGGTGGGAAACTTGTTCACCAGCTCGACGCCGCCGAGCTCGATGATCCGGTCAAGCCGGAAATCAAGACCGGTGGTTTCGGTATCCAGAATGATCTCGCGCATCGAGCCCGTCCCCCGGCTACATCCAAAATTCAGCGGCGATCGCGGTCGCTCAGCGTCTTGATGACGTGGCGGACAGCTTCACGCGCCGCATCCATCCCCGCGCCGGTATCAATGACAAAATCGGCATTGCGCCTCTTGTCGCGATCCGCGACCTGATTCGCCAGTATCGCCTTGAATTTTTCCGCGGTCATCCCCGGCCGCGACATGACCCGCGCTTTCTGAATTTCTGCGGGCGCAGTCACGACAAGAATGTCGTCAACCCTGTCGGTGGCGCCCGTTTCGAACAGGAGCGGGATGTCCAGAACCACCAGCGGCGTTTTCGCAGCGCGGTGACGGGCCAGAAACGCATCCTGATCGGCGCGCACCAGCGGATGCACGATTTCACCCAGCTTGCGAAGCTTGTTCTGGTCGTCGAGCACGGCTGAGGACAGGCGTTTGCGGTCCACGACGCCCGCCGAGACCGTTCCGGGAAAGGCAGCCGCGATCAGATGCGCCGCCTTGCCGGCATAGAGACGATGAACGACTTCGTCTGAATCGTGAACCGGGATGCCTTCGCTGGCGAACATTATCGCCGTGGTCGACTTCCCCATTCCTATGGAGCCGGTCAGGCCTAGGACGATCATCGTGACTTCTCCAGATCGGCGACAATATGCATCCGAAGCGCGGCGGATACGACAGGTTTCTTGCCGAACCAGCGCTCGAATCCGGGAACCGCCTGATGGAGCAGCATGCCGAGCCCGTCGACAGCGACAAGACCGATCTCGCGCGCCTGGCGCAGAAGCGGCGTCTCCAGCGGCGTGTAGACGATGTCGGTCACGATAGCCTCCGCCGGCATTTCTGCAATGTCCAGATCGAGAGGCGGCTGACCGGCCATGCCGAGCGATGTCGTGTTGATGAGGATGTCGCTGGTGGGGAGCAATTCATGAACACCGGACCAGGAATGGCCGGTGGCGCCACCGCCGACGGCGGCCGCCAGATCTTCAGCGCGCGCGGCGGTCCGGTTGGCGATACGTATATCGGCGATGTTCGCCTCCTGCAGCGCATGGACGACCGCCCGGGCGGCTCCGCCCGCACCAAGCACGAGTGCGGTTTCGGCGTTTCGCCACGCGCTCGAATGAGTATCGAGATTCGCCGCAAAGCCGTATGCGTCCGTATTGCCGGCAGCCAGATTGCCATTTTCAACCCACAGCGTGTTCACGGCGCCGATCCGTTCGGCAGCGCGGTCGCGCCTGAGGACCAGCCGGAACGCGTGTTCCTTGTGCGGGATGGTTAAGTTGCCGCCGGCCCAGCCATCGGCACTAATGCCGGAAAGAAAGCCGGCCAGATTTTCCTGCGCAATGGCGACAGGGTCGTAGCTTCCGGAAAGCCCCAGCTCATCCAGCCAGTAACGGTGGATTAGCGGCGACCGGGAATGCCCGATCGGGTGGCCGCAGACGAAGGCGCGGGGCGAGCCGCTACCCATCGAGAGCGCCGTTTTCGCGGAGGGCCGCGAGCAGGGGCACCAGCGGCAAGCCGACAATGGTGAAGTGACTGCCTTCGATCTTTTCGAATAGCTGGACGCCCCGCCCTTCGATCTCATAGCCGCCGACGGTCTGGAGCGCAGGATCGCCGACAGCTGACAAATAGCGGCCGATGAATTCAGGGCTCAGCTCGCGCATCGTCAGGCGCGCCGTATCGACGTGCCGCCAGATGGCGATGCCGGCCCGGGCTAGCACGACGCCGCTGTGAAGCTCATGCATGCGGCCGGACAGGGCCAACAGGTGCCGCCGCGCGCCAGCCATGTCTGGAGGCTTGTGAAACAGGCGGTCGTCCAGCGCCATGGTCTGGTCGGCGCCTACGACCAGTGCTTCGGGATGGCGCAGGCTGACCTCTGTAGCCTTGGCTTCGGCGAGGATGGCGGCGAGATCGGGTGGCGTGACGCCTGAGTTTTCGACCGCCTCCTCGACGGCGCGCTCGTCGACGTCGGCGCGAACGACGTCGAATGAAACGCCTGCGTTCTCCAACAATATGCGCCGGCCTTGACTGCCGGACGCCAGGATGATTTGCGTTGATTGTCCGTCGGCCAATTCGGCTTCGCTCCTCGACATGTCCGCCGCCCGCTAACGCGTCTTGGTGCGCAGCGCAAGGATGGCTGCCGCCGTTTCCTCGATCGAGCGGCGCGAGACATCGATCAGCGGCCACCCGTGGCGGTCGCAAAGCTGGCGCGCATAGGTGAGTTCCTCAGCGATCATCGAACGGTCGACATAGTCTTCGGAACGGTAATCGCCGCTCGAGCCCAGAAGGCGATTGTGGCGCACGTGCGAGATACGCTCGGCCGAAGCCACGAGACCGACGATCAAGGGGCCATCGGCTTTCACGACCTCATCGGGCACCGGCATGCCGAGAACGATGGGGACGTTGGCGGTCTTGATCCCACGGTTGGCGATATAGATGCTCGTCGGTGTTTTTGAGGTGCGGGAGATGCCGACCAGGATGATATCGGCGTCGCCGATATCGTGCAGCATCTGGCCGTCATCATGTTCAAGCGTGAAGTTCAGGGCATCGATGCGCCGGAAATATTGGGCGTCAAGCACGTGCTGAGCGCCGACGCGTCGGCCCGCAGGCGTGCCAAGATAGGACTGAAACACGGACAGCACCGGCTCGAGAACCGACACACAGGGCAGGCCGAGGCCTGAGCAACGCGCGTCAATTTGCGCCGCAAGGCCGGTATCGACCACCGTATAGAGCACGATGCCCGGCTCCTCCTCGATATCGGCGAATGCGCGGGCAAGCTGCTTCTCGGTCCGGACCAGCGGATAGATGTGCTCAATGGATCGGGCGTTGGTGTACTGGGAGGCGGCGGCCCTCCCCGCTGCTAGAAGCGTCTCGCCGGTCGCATCCGAAATCATGTGCAGGTGAAAGAAGCTCTGTGGCTTACCCACATGCTGCTGCGATGAGCTGTGATCTCGTGTGGACAAAGTGCGTTTCCGGGCGATGCGTTGGACGGGCAATCTAACAGAGGCGCGGATATCCACAATTCACCGGCCGAAGGAGTCGGCTTCTCACTTGTGGGCAATTGTGTTGGCTGCAGTGACCTGTTGGCAACGAGATGGTCGGAGCTGTGACGGTGGTGTCGTTGCAAGTCTTTGGAATTGCGCATATTACGCGCGCTGTCCCCGCTATTCTCAAGCATTTGGTCGATTTGCGCTTCGGGGGTGCGGGCTGGTTTTTGAGGCGGGCGGTTGTGGATCAAGACATCCTCCCGCTACTCACAGAGTCTAAGAATCATAAGATCTTTTAGATTAGATTTTCTTATTGTTTACCAATCGTCGATGGGTGTGCCGGTGGCTGATGAAAAGCTGGTTCTTGAAGTGCTGAAAGGCAGGAAGGCCTTTCCGCCTCCGATCTGGATGATGCGGCAGGCGGGCCGCTATCTGCCGGAATACCGGGAGACGCGGGCTAAAGCCGGGAGCTTTCTCGACCTCTGCTACAATCCCGAGCTTGCATGTGAGGTGACGCTGCAGCCGATCCGGCGATTTGGATTCGATGCGGCGATCCTGTTTTCCGATATCCTGGTCGTTCCGCACGCGCTGGGCCGTGACCTGCGCTTCGAGGAAGGGATCGGGCCGCGCATGACCCCGATGACGGCCGTCGAGATTGGACAGCTTGACGATAGCCAATTCCATGACCGGTTGCGTCCGGTCTACGAGGCGGTCGGGATGGTTCGTGAACGGCTGGCGGGAGAGACGACACTTCTCGGGTTCTGCGGGGCGCCATGGACTGTGGCGACCTACATGATCGCAGGCGGCGGCACGCCGGATCAGGCGCCGACCAGATTGTTCGGCTATCGGGAACCGGAAGCGTTTTCCGGGCTTCTTGACCGTCTTGCTGACGTGAGCGCCGACTATCTGTCGAGGCAGGTGGATGCAGGGGTAGACGCGGTTCAGATTTTCGATTCCTGGTCAGGAGTTCTCGACGAGGAGATGTTCGAACGATGGTGCGTACGGCCGGTGGCGCGGCTGGTGCGGAAATTCCGCGAGAGGCATCCGGATGTTCCCATTGTCGGCTTTCCGCGCGGCGCCGGGATGTTCTACGACAGCTACCGGGAGCTGACGGGCGTAACAGCCTTGGGCCTGGACTGGTCGGTGTCGATGAAACAGGCGCGGGCATTGCAGGCCGGCGGAGCGGTGCAGGGGAATCTGGATCCACTGCGGCTGGTGGCTGGCGGCAGCGCGTTGAGCGATGGTGTGGAAAGGATCCTGGACGGGCTCGGAGACGGTCCGCTGGTTTTCAATCTCGGCCATGGAATTACGCCCGATGCGCCGGTTGCGCATGTCGAACAAATGGTGCGGCAGGTGAGGAATGCGCGACGATGAGCAGCGGAAGCCAGGAACAGGGCGGCAAGGATAGGCCGTTGCTTCGGGCGATTGTTGCGGTCGTCGCATTGGCGGTCGTTACCGGAGGGCTGTTTCTGATCGAGCCGGGTGCTGCCTATCCATGGGTCAAGGCGCTGCATGTCATTGCGGTCATCTCCTGGATGGCGGGAATGCTCTATCTGCCGCGATTGTTCGTCTACCACGCTGATTCGGAGCCAGGTTCGGCGAAGTCGGAAACCTTCAAGGTGATGGAGCGCCGGCTTCTGCGCGCGATCATCAACCCGGCAATGATCGTCACGTGGGCGGCCGGGCTGTGGCTCGGCTGGTACGGTTTCGGGTTTCAGGCCGGTTGGCTGCATGCCAAGATTGCCCTCGTGCTGGTCCTGTCGGGCGTCCACGGCTATTTGTCGGCCTCGGTCCGGCGGTTCGCCGATGACCGGAACGAAAGATCGGCTAGGCACTGGCGAATCGTCAACGAAGTTCCCACATTGCTGATGATCGCCATCGTGATCCTGGTGATCGTCAAGCCGTTTTGACGGTCCGAGGACCTGAAAACGCCGCTTGCTCTTTCAGTGATGCGACGATATGAGTCGCAGCCTCTCCCCGCATCGAGCGTTTTGCCGAGCAGCCACGTGCCGGCGCCAGACGCTCCCGCAATCCCATCGCATATTTCGTTTCCTCATCAACGCGTTAGCCGGATATGAAACTTCAGGAACTCAAAAACAAAGGTCCAACGGACCTCATCGCCTTCGCGGAATCGCTCGAGGTCGAGAACGCCAGCGTCTTGCGCAAACAGGAGCTGATGTTCGCGATCCTGAAAAAACTTGCCGCGCAGGATACGGAAATCATCGGTGAGGGCGTGGTGGAGGTTCTGCAGGACGGCTTCGGCTTCCTGCGTTCGGCCAACGCGAACTATCTACCGGGTCCCGACGATATCTACATTTCGCCGTCGCAGATCAGGCGGTTTTCGCTCAAGACCGGCGATACGGTCGAGGGACCGATCCGCAGCCCGAAGGATGGCGAGCGATATTTCGCGCTGCTGAAGGTCAACACCATCAATTTCGAGGATCCGGAGAAGATCCGGCACAAGATCCATTTCGACAATCTGACGCCGCTTTATCCGGATTCGCGGCTCAATATGGAAGTCGACGATCCGACGAAGAAGGATCTTTCTGCGCGGGTGATCGATCTCGTGGCGCCGCTTGGCAAGGGTCAGCGCGGGCTCATCGTGGCTCCGCCTCGTACCGGCAAGACGGTGCTGCTGCAAAACATCGCGCATTCGATCACCTCAAACCATCCCGAGTGCTTCCTGATCGTGCTTCTGATCGATGAGCGGCCGGAGGAAGTGACCGACATGCAGCGGTCGGTTAAGGGCGAGGTCGTCTCCTCGACCTTCGACGAGCCGGCGACGCGTCACGTCCAGGTCGCGGAAATGGTGATCGAGAAAGCCAAGCGGCTGGTCGAGCATGGGCGTGACGTGGTCATCCTGCTTGATTCGATCACGCGGCTCGGGCGCGCCTACAACACGGTTGTACCGTCATCCGGCAAGGTGCTGACCGGCGGTGTGGACGCCAACGCGCTGCAGCGGCCGAAGCGCTTCTTCGGTGCGGCGCGCAATATCGAGGAAGGCGGATCGCTTACCATCATCGCGACGGCGCTGATCGATACCGGCAGCCGCATGGATGAGGTGATTTTCGAAGAGTTCAAGGGTACGGGCAATTCGGAAATCGTTCTGGACCGCAAGGTTGCGGACAAGCGCATCTTCCCGTCGATGGACATTCTCAAATCGGGGACGCGCAAGGAAGACCTGCTTATCGCGCGCCAGGACCTGCAGAAGATCTTTGTGTTGCGGCGCATCCTTGCGCCGATGGGAACGACGGACGCAATCGAGTTCCTGATCGACAAGCTGAGGCATACCAAGACCAATGCCGAATTCTTCGATTCGATGAACACGTGATCGATTCGGCAGCGGAACGGTTTCCCTCTCGCATTACGGCCAGTGTTCGATTCGGACTCGAAACAATATAGCGGTGTCGACCTGAACGGTTGACGGCAGCCATGTTTCAATCGGCAACCATATTCTCCTTATCGAGCGGCCCGCCTCCAAGCGGGGTCGCGATCATCCGTGTCTCGGGTCCACTGGCCAAGACGGCGGCGCAAAAGCTTTGCGGCGTTGTTCCGGCTGATCGTACCGTGCGCCTGACCGACTTCCGCGATGTCGATGGGGCGTTGCTGGATCGGGGCCTCGTCGTGATCTTTTCCGCACCCGCGAGTTTCACCGGCGAGGATTGCACCGAGTTCCATATTCATGGCGGCCGAGCTTCGATAGCGGCGGTGATCGGATCTCTGGGAGCGATGCCTGGTTTGCGTCAGGCCGAAGCGGGAGAGTTCACGCGCCGCGCCTTCGTTAACGGAAAGGTCGACCTGACGGGCGTGGAGGCCCTCGGTGATTTGATCAACGCGGAGACTGAGATGCAGCGGCGTTTCGCGCTCGCCAATGCGGGCGGGCGCCAGTTTGCCGCTTATGCCGCCTGGCGCGGGCGCATTCTGCACGCACGGGCAATGATCGAGGCAGAGCTCGACTTTTCGGACGAGAGCGACGTTCCGGGCTCGATCGCCGAGACGATCTGGAATGATGTTGCGGCGTTGTGTGACGAAATGCGCGCGCAGATCGATAATGCGCGGACTGGTGAGATTCTCAGAGAGGGTTTTCAGGTCGTTATCCTAGGGGCGCCAAATGCCGGCAAATCGAGCCTGGTCAATCGGCTGGCCGACAGGGATGTGGCAATCGTAACCGATGAACCTGGCACCACCCGTGATCTTGTTGAGGTCGTTCTCGATCTGGATGGTGTGAGGGCGGTGGTTACCGACACAGCCGGTTTGCGTGACGAGCCCGGTCGGGTCGAGGCAATTGGTATCGAGCGGGCGCTGAAACGCGCTGCCGAATGCGATCTGGTGATTATGCTGGAAGACGTGAACGGCGGCGAGGGACTTGCTGCCCCCGCTGCCGCGAAAGTCCTCCGGGTGGGGTCGAAAACCGACATTGCCGCCGCCGGTTTTGAGGCGGGCCGATTCGATCTGGTGACCTCCGCCAAGACGGGTCAGGGTGTTGATGCTCTGGTTGAGCGAATTCGCCAGACAGCGGCGGCGCGGGTCGGCGGATGGTCTTCGACAGCGCTGCCGTCGCGATTGCGGCATGTCGAACTGATTCGCTCGGCGCTGAATCATCTTGCGGATGCGATGAGGGTCGATAACCCGCTCGAGTTGCGGGCGGAGGCGTTGCGTCTTGCGGGCGACGATGTTGGCGGGATTGTTGGTGAGATTGGCACTGAGGAAGTTCTCGGAGCTATTTTCGGTCAATTCTGCATCGGCAAATGATTCACGTGAAACATTGGCATTTTGGGTGAATGGCCTTTATGGGTCGGCAATCGCGAGAGCGGAATGTTTCACGTGAAACGGATTCCCAGTCGCAAGAAGTGAATGGATCGATATGACAGACCGGTTCGATGTTGTCGTGATCGGCGGCGGCCACGCGGGGTGCGAGGCTGCTTCGGCGTCCGCACGCGGTGGCGCAACGACCGCGCTGGTGACGATCAAGGCGGACACGATCGGTGTGATGTCGTGCAATCCCGCAATCGGCGGCCTCGGCAAGGGACACCTTGTCCGGGAGATCGATGCGCTGGATGGCCTCATGGGCCGGGTTGCGGACCAGGCGGGGATTCAGTTCCGGTTGCTTAACCGGCGCAAGGGGCCGGCGGTGCGCGGGCCCAGGACCCAGGCGGATCGCAAGCTTTACCGGCTTGCTATGCAGGAAGCGATTTCCGGGCAACAAGGCCTTTCCGTGGTCGAAGGCGAGGTGACTGATATCGGGATCGCGGATGGTCGGGTCACTCATGTCGAGCTTGATGACGGGCGTAGTCTGGGGTGCGGCGCGATTGTCCTGACGACGGGAACCTTCCTGCGCGGGTTGATCCACATCGGCGACCGATCCTATCCCGCCGGCCGAATGGGCGAACAGGCGTCGACGCGTCTGCCGGAACGTATCGCGGAGGCCGGGTTTGCGCTCGGGCGGCTGAAGACCGGAACGCCGCCGCGGCTTGACGGACGGACCATCAATTGGGCCGACCTCGACATGCAGAAGCCGGACGACGATCCGGTTCCCTTCTCACTGATGACCGACCGGATCGAATTGCCGCAGATCGATTGCGGCATTACCCGGACAACGGAACGCACGCACGACATCGTCCGGGCGAATTTGGGCCGGTCGGCGATGTATTCCGGTTTGATCAAAGGCGTCGGCCCGCGTTATTGCCCGTCGATCGAAGACAAGATCGTCAAGTTCGGCGACCGTGACGGCCATCAGATCTTTCTCGAACCCGAGGGGCTGGACGACGACACTGTTTATCCCAACGGCATTTCGACTTCTTTGCCGGAGGACGCCCAGGCCGAGCTGCTCGCGACCATTCCGGGTCTTGAAAAGGCGGTCATGCTTAGGCCCGGCTATGCCATTGAATATGACCATATCGATCCGCGCGAGTTGAAACCCAGCCTGGAGACGCGCCGCGTACGGGGATTGTTCACGGCCGGCCAGATCAACGGCACCACCGGTTACGAAGAGGCCGCGGCGCAGGGCATTCTGGCGGGCATCAATGCCGCGCGCCGGGCGTCGGCGGCCGAACCGATCACCATCAGCCGCACGCAGGCCTATATCGGTGTGATGGTGGATGATCTGGTTAATCGGGGCATCACGGAGCCCTATCGCATGTTCACATCGCGAGCGGAGTTCCGGCTGTCGCTGCGTGCAGACAATGCCGACCAGAGGCTTACGCCGTTGGGAGACGAGCTCGGGATCGTCGGTGCTGATCGCATGGCGCGTTTCAGTGGGATCGAGGAACGGCTTGCGCAAGCCAGGGAGATGGCGCGGGCTTTGAAGATTACGCCAAACGGCGCTGCCGGACACGGCATCACGCTCAATCGAGACGGTGTGCGCCGTTCCGCCTATGAGCTGTTGTCCTATCCTGACGTTGCAATGGCGGATATCAGCCGAATCTGGCCGCAATTCGCGGAGCTGGACGCCAAGACGGCGGAAGCGCTGGAAACCGAGGCGCGTTATGCCGTCTATGTCGACCGGCAGCAGCAGGAGGTTTTGCATATAAGGCGCGAGGAACAGACGGCCATACCGGACAATCTGGACTATTCCGGTCTCGCCGGCCTTTCCAATGAGCTGAAGCAGAAGCTGGCGGAGCGGCAGCCGCGGTCGATCGCGGAGGCGCAAAAGCTGGACGGCATGACGCCGGCGGCGCTGGCGATCGTCATCTCTGCCATCCATCTGCAGGACCGAGAGCGCCGCGGCGCCGCATGAGCGATTCTCGTCTGGCTGAGCTTGAGCGGGTCACGGGCTCCGTTTCACGTGAAACATTCGAGCGGCTGACCGCATTCCAGGCATTGTTCGAGAAGTGGTCGGCGCGCATCAATCTCGCCGCGCCCTCAACGCTTCCGGGCATGTGGAGCCGGCACATCCTCGACAGCGCCCAGATATGGCCAATGGCGCCGGATGCAAAGACATGGCTCGATCTCGGCTCGGGCGGCGGATTTCCCGGCATTGTTCTGGCGATTCTTCTTCGTGAGCGGCCGGGAGCATCGTTGGCGATGGTGGAAAGCAGCCGGAAGAAGGCAGCATTTCTCCGCAGCGCCGTTGCCCAAGCCGCCGCGCCGGCGGTGGTGCACGCGGCACGGATCGAGGATTTCGCCTTGCGCAATCCCGGGACAGTGGATGTCGTGACCGCGCGGGCCTTGGCGCCGCTACCAGCGCTGCTCGGTCTTGCCCGGCCGTGGCTGGAGGCCGGCGCGACGGCGATATTTCACAAAGGCCGGGATTATCGCCGCGAAATCGAAGAAAGCCGTGACGCCTGGCAATTCGATCTGGTAGAACATCCAAGCGTGATCGATGCGGCAAGCGTGATCCTGGAAATCAACGATCTGAAGAAGCGCTGACGTTTGGCGATCCCATTACGAGTCCCGACACGAGGCCGCCCGAGACAATGAGCCCCCGCATCATAACGGTCGCCAACCAAAAGGGCGGCGTCGGCAAGACGACGACGGCGATCAATCTCGCGACATCGCTGGCGGCAATCGGCGAACGGGTTCTGGTGATCGATCTCGATCCCCAGGGCAACGCCAGCACAGGGCTCGGCATCGACCGCCATGAGAGGCTGGTGTCATCCTATGACGTTCTGACAGGGGGTGCGGGCATTGCCGAAGCGGCAATGCAGACCGCCGTACCCGGCCTGTCGATCGTTCCGTCGACGCTCGATCTGCTGGGACTGGAAATGGAGATCGCCTCGGCGCCGGACCGGGTGCAGCGGCTTCGCAAGGTGTTGCGCGACAATACGCGCCCGAGCCCCTACGGCTACGTGCTGATCGATTGCCCGCCCTCGCTCAATCTGTTGACGCTGAACGCCATGTCGGCGGCCGATTCCGTTCTCGTGCCGCTGCAATGCGAGTTCTTCGCGCTCGAAGGTCTCAGCCAGCTGCTGGCAACGGTCGAGCAGGTGCGCGGTTCCATCAATCCGGACCTTGAGATCCAGGGCATCGTCATGACCATGTATGACGGCCGCAACAATCTGGCCAACCAGGTTGTCGAGGATGTGCGCGCCCATATGGGCGACAAGGTCTACGAGACGGTGATCCCGCGCAATGTACGGGTCTCCGAAGCACCGTCCTACGGCAAGCCGGTTATTCTCTACGATCTTCACTGCACGGGCAGCCAGGCCTATCTTCAGCTCGCTTCGGAGGTGATCCGGCGTGAGCGAAGGCTGCGCGCTGCCTGAAATGCGTTGCAAGTCGCGTGAGAAGGTCGATTCGGCAGCGAAACGATATGAAATGGACATGACATGAACGAAGATCCGTCCAGAAGGCGTTTAGGCCGCGGCCTGGCTGCCCTGATTGGCGAAATGGACAAGCCGGCCGAGGAAGTGAAATCGCCGCCGCCGGCCGACAGCAGCATCCCGATCGCGTTCATCACGCCAAATCCGCGCAATCCGCGCCGCAGCTTTGCTGACGCCGACCTCGCCGATCTCGCCCAGTCGATCCGCGAGCACGGCATCGTGCAGCCTGTCGTGGTGCGCCCGACCGCGGATCCCGAACATTACGAGATCATCGCCGGCGAGCGCCGCTGGCGCGCCGCGCAGCGCGCAGGCGTGACGGATATTCCCGTCATCATCCGCGATGTCGATGACAGGGTCGCGCTGGAACTGGCGATCGTCGAAAACGTGCAGCGGTCCGACCTCAATCCGGTCGAGGAGGCAAACGGCTACCAGCAGTTGATCGACGAACACAATTACACGCAGTCCGATCTGGCCCAGGTGATCGGCAAGAGCCGCAGCCATGTGGCCAACACGCTGCGTCTCTTGAAGCTGCCGCAGGTCATCCAGGACCTGCTGGTCGATGGCACACTTTCGGCCGGCCACGCGCGGACGCTCGTTACCGCCACCGATCCGGCGGGGCTCGCCAAACGGATCGTCGAGGACGGGCTTTCGGTACGGCAGGCCGAGGCGCTGGCTCAGATGCCGGCCGAACCGGAAACCGGCGGCAAGTCCGGCGGCGATGCCGGCGCCGAAACCAAGGATGCCGACACGGTGGCGCTTGAAAAGCTGCTCACCGACGCGACCGGGCTCAAGGTGGTGATCGAGCACAAGAGCAAGGGCGGCGAGGTTCGGATCGCCTACCGTACGCTGGAGCAGCTTGACGAGCTGTGCCGGCGGCTCAATCCCTGACTGGATCTGTTAACGATCCGCTAACCATAAATTCAGCTAGCGCGCAGCGCGGGCGCCGGTAACGGCGGCGGCCAACAGCGCCTGACGCGTGGCCGCGATGGCGAGTTCCGGGCGGCGGCGTGTTTCGAGTACGGCAGCGCTGATGCGGTCAAGCGCCCAGGCGCAGGCGTCGGCGTTCCAGCTCGCGAGCGCGTTCTCGACCAGTTTACGCCGGGCGAAGAACACCGGCGGCCGCGCCGATGCCACCACCGCCGAAGCGGGCTTGCGCTCCCGGTCCATCGCATCGCGCATCATCTGCAGCGACTGGAACTGGCGCATGGCCGCGTTGAGCAGCAGGAAAGGCGCCGTGCCCGCCGCAACGAGGCGCGCGAAGGCGGTGTCGAATTCGGCAGTCCGCCCCGCCAGTACGGCGTCGATCACATCGTCGAGCGACAAACCCGCCGCGTCTCCCGTCGCCTCACGGACGTCGTGAAGCTCGATGCGTTCCTTGCCACTGCAATAGAGCACCAGCTTCTCGATTTCAGCGCGCGAGGCGAGCCGGTCACCGCCGAGCCCGGCCTTCAACGCTTCACGCGCTTCCTGGGTGATGGCGAGCCCGGCCTCGGCCAGCCGGGTCTGGATCAGCGTATCCAGCGCACGGGCGTCGTCGGCATAGCAGGGCAGCGCCATTCCCGATTTCGCACGCTCGACCGCGGTGCGCAGCGCAGCGGTTTTCCGCAATTCCCCGGCCTCGATCAGAAGCAGGGCGTCGGCGGGCGGATCGTCGAGAATGGCCGCGACGGCGTCGGCAAAGGGCTTCTCCGCTCCAGCGCCGGTCACCCAGACCAGTCGCATGTCAGCGAACATCGGGACGGTGCGCAATTCGTCGACCAGGCGCCCGGGATCGTCGGCCAGTCCCGCGGCATCCATGCGGATCACCGTGAACGCATCGTCCAATGGTAATCCGGTCGATGCCGCGAAGCGCCTGGCGCGCTCCGACACCAGGCCCCGGTCGGGCCCGTAAATCAGTACGGTCCCGGCGTCTGCGTTCGGCCTGGCCAGCCAGCCGTCGACCTCATGCGCCTTCTTCTGTGCCATGCAGGCTGGCTAGCACGCGGCGGGAAAAATGCTAACCGGAAATTCGCCCGGACGGCCCGGCGATCAGGTGAACTCCGACAGGATCTCGCCGAGCGGCTTCTTGCGCTTGGCGACCGAGGGCACCGTGGCGTCCAACGCCGGATGGCCGACGGCGACGATCATGACCGGCTTTTCGGATTTCCGCCTTCCCAGCATCTCGTTGAGAAAGCTCATCGGATTAGGGGTGTGCGTAAGCGCGACCAATCCCGCATGATGCAGCGCGGTGATCAGCATGCCCGTGGCGATGCCGACGCTCTCGGGGACGTAATAGTTCTTATAACGTGTGCCGTCGGCGAACTCGCCATAGCGCTGCGCGAAGACGACGATCAGCCAGGGAGCATACTCCAGATGCGGCTTCGAGGCATCGGTGCCGATCGGTTCCAGCGCCTTCAGCCACTCTTCGCCTGCGCCGCCGGCATAAAAGTCCGTTTCCTCGCGTTCCGCCGCCTCGCGGATCCGGCCTTTCATGTCCGGATTTGAAATCGCCGCGAAATGCCAGGGCTGGTGATTGGCGCCCGAAGGCGCGGTACCCGCCGCTGCGATGCAATCACGGATGATGCCGGCCGGAACCGGTCGCGTATCGTAATCGCGCACGGTGTGGCGGCGGCGCATGAAGGTGAGGAATTCGCCGGCGGCCTCCTGCATTTGTGCATCGTCCATCGAGTGGCGGTGCGGCAGGGCCAGCGGTTCAAATCGGAGATTTTCGCGTGCGAACATGTCTGATTTCCCTCCGCTGACGCGCGTGATGGCAGCGTTGAACGCTGCCCGGTCCCACGGCCAAACAAGCATGACGGCGCGGCCGCGCGCAATGGCGTGAACACTGCCAACGGGACAGCGATTCCTGACGATGATGGGGAAATCTGGAGCGGGCGAAGGGATTCGAACCCTCGACCCCAACCTTGGCAAGGTTGTGCTCTACCCCTGAGCTACACCCGCTCGCACGGCGCTTGGCCGCAAGACGCGCTATATGGCCGAACTCCATTGCGATTGCAACAGGAAATGATGGTCCGGTTTCGCCCGCTCCGGGGTTCGCGGCTAAGCGCACAAGGCCATGGATCAAGACGTGTCCCGCCGAGATTTTCCCGGCTTCGGCAGAGGCCAGCGGGGTTGTCGCAAGGTGCGGTTTCGCACTACAGAAGCGCCGCACACCAATTGTATTGTTGCCCGAGACTGGAGCGACGCCGGACATGCCCATGAGCCGCAATGAACTCCTCGACTACCTTGCCAGGCTCGGCATCGAAACGCGAACGCATGAACACCCGCCGCTGTTCACGGTGAGCGATTCGGAATCGCTGCGCGGGGATATTCCGGGCGGGCATACCAAAAACCTGTTCCTGAAGGACAAGAAGGGGCGCTATTTCCTGCTGACGGTCGGCGAGCATGCGGTGATCGATCTCAAGACGATCCACACGCGGATCGGCGCGTCGGGCCGCGTTTCCTTCGGCGATGCCGAGAAGCTGCGGGAGATGCTCGGCGTCATTCCGGGCGCGGTGACGATCTTCGGCTTGGTCAACGACAAGGACGGCCTGGTGAAGGCGTATCTGGACGCGGATCTGATGGCGCATGACCAGATCAACGCCCACCCGCTGACCAATGACGCGACGACGACGATCGGCCGCGACGACCTCGTGCGCTTCATCGAGGCGACAGGCCACGAGGCCGCAATCTTGAAACTGTCGGAGTGATTGCCACATTTGCGGCACCCGGTGATAGGGTGGCGATCAGAAACCGGGCAACGACAAACCCACCAACGGGAAATGCACGATGAGCGACATGGACAATGGTACCCCGCCCGGGCTGATCGGTGATCTGGCGCAGCCCAACGGCGCGCAGGGTGGCGGATTCATCAAGGAGACGACGACGGCCGGGTTTCCGGTGGATGTCATCCAGGAATCACGCAATCAGCCGGTTCTGATCGATTTCTGGGCGCCGTGGTGCGGTCCGTGCAAGCAGCTCACGCCGGTGCTGGAGAAGGTGGTCAACGAGGCCGGCGGGCGCGTGAAGCTGGTCAAGATGAACATCGACGACCATCCCTCCATTCCCGGCCAGCTCGGCATTCAGTCAATTCCCGCGGTCATCGCGTTCAAGGACGGACAGCCGGTCGACGGTTTCATGGGCGCCGTTCCGGAAAGCCAGGTGCGCGAGTTCATCGACAAGCTGGGGGGCGACCAGCAGGCGCCCAAGATCGAGGAAGCGCTCAAGGCGGCGGTGGATGCGCGCGCGGCGGGCGATCACGAAACGGCGGGACGCATCTACGCCATGGTGCTGGAAGCCGTGCCCGACAATACCGACGCGATCGGCGGCATGGCTGAAATGCTGGTCGAGGCCGGCGATATGGAGACCGCAAAGAGCGTGCTCGACAAGGCGCCGCCCGAAAAGGCCGATGTGCCGGCGATCGCCGGCGTCAGGGCGCGCATCGCGCTTGCAGAACAGGCGGCCTCGCTCGGCGATCCGGCCGAGCTCGAACGGCGGCTTGCCGAAAATCCGAAAGACCACCAGGCGCGGTTCGACCTGGCGATGATCCAGAACGTGCTGGGCGACCGCCAGGCGGCGGCCGACAATCTGCTTACCATCGTGAATACCGACCGCGGCTGGAACGACGATGCCGCGCGCACGCAGCTTCTCACCTTCTTCGAGGCCTGGGGGCCAGGCGACGAAGCGACGATGCAGGCAAGGCGCAAATTGTCGTCGCTGCTGTTTTCATGAGCCGTGTCGGCGCATCCGGTATTGCGCTCGCCGCGGCGCGCGCCAGATAGTATGGGCGAGGAACAAAAGCGGCGGATGGAGACGCTTGGTGCGCGCGGGTAACGCCCGATATCTGAAACAGAGCGATTTGCCGGCAACGGTTCCGGTGTTTCCGCTTGCCGCGGCGCTGCTGTTGCCGTCCGGCCGGATGCCGCTCAATGTTTTCGAGCCGCGCTATCTCGCCATGGTCGATGACACGATCGGCGAAAAGCGCCTGATCGGCATGGTGCAGCCACGCCTCGACGGGAGCGCCCGCACCGACGGAGAGCCCGAGCTCTGCGAAGTCGGCTGTCTGGGCCGCATCACCTCCTTCAGCGAAAGCGGCGACGGGCGCTATCTCATATCGCTGCAGGGCATCTGCCGGTTCCGCGTTGAAAAGGAACTGGCCGCGAAAACGCCCTACCGCCAGTGCCGCATTCTGCCTTTTCTGACCGACCTCGACGCGGAAGCCGGCGCCGCGGAGGTCGACCGCGCCGGTCTCCTCAAAGCCTTCAAGGCTTATCTTGACGCCAACGATCTGGAAGCAGACTGGGAGAGCGTCAGCCGGGCCGAAAACGCGACGCTGGTCAATGCGCTTTCCATGATGGCGCCCTACGGTCCGGCGGAGAAACAGGCGCTGCTCGAGGCGCCCGATTTCAAGGCGCGCGCCGAAACGCTGATCGCGATCACCGAAATGGCGATCGCGCGCAACAGTGACGAACCGAGCTCGAGGCTGCAATGAGTGGCGCTACCCGCAAATCCGATATCGATCCCAAACTCCTGGAACTGCTCGCCTGTCCGCTGACCAAAGGTACGCTGAAATGGGATGCGGACAAGAGCGAGCTGATCTCGAAGGCGGCCCGGCTCGCATATCCGGTGCGCGACGGCATTCCGATCATGCTGCCGTCCGAGGCGCGCGTTATCGAGGATGACTGACCACATCCGCCGAGCTAATTGCGCTGGCGTTGCTCATTTATGCGGCGAATTCGCTTTTCCGCGGGATTGCGCGGCGCTAGTGCATATGATGCGCCACTGACCTGGGGAGCCTTTGCCCGTGCATCTCTACCGTTTTCTTACCGGCCCCGACGATGCCGGCTTCTGCCACAAGGTGACGGCGGCGCTGAACCGCGGCTGGTCGCTGTACGGTTCGCCGACCTATGGCTATGACGCCGTCACCAAGACGATGTGCTGCGGCCAGGCGGTGGTGAAAGAGGTTCCCGGCAAGGAATACGATCCGGAGATGAAGCTGGGCGAACAATAGTCCCTAATCCGCGTTGGCTTCGATATTGGTCATGTCGTCGTCGGAAAGGCCGAAATGGTGGCCGACCTCGTGGATCAGCACATGGGTGATGATATCGCCCAGCGTTTCATCGTTCTCGGCCCAGTAGTCGAGAACGGCGCGGCGGTAGAGGGTGACCCGGTTCGGGCCCTCGCCGGTCTGCGGGTTCCAGCGCTCGGCGATGCCGCGCCCCTCGAACAGGCCAAGCAGGTCGAACGGCGTCTCAAGCGCCAGATCGTCCATGATTTCCTCACTCGGGAACTCGGCGATCTGGATGACGATCTCGCCGGTGAGCTGACGGAAAGTTTCCGGCAGATTGGCGTAGGCCTCGAGCGCCATCAGCTCCATCTCGTCCAGCGTCGGCGACAACTGGTCGTGCCAAGCGCGTGTTTGATAAATGCGTGCCATGTCTGATCCTTCCAGCGCCATATAGCGGGTTGTCGGCCGGGTTTCGAGGGGAGCGGCGGCATTTCGGGGCCGGTGGTTTACCGGGCGGCGGGAACGGAAAGGAATAAATTCTCGGCTGTCCTGCTTGACTCTCGCCCGGTCCTCTGGAATCCATAAGAACATAACAGGAACACACCGAGCTATCGGGATTACCGTCATGGCCGCTCAAGCCGTGGCGCGGGAGACGATTTGCGCCCTGCGCCGGGACATTGCGAGGATAGAAGGCCGGCTCGCCGAAAGGCTGGAGCCGCGGTCGGGCGCGGATATCACCGTTCTACGGCACGGCACGGCGGCATTTCGGAATGATGTACTGCTTGCGACCGGCGTCGAGGCCCTCGATGCCGCGCTTGGCGGCGGCATTCTAAGGGGCGCATTGAGCGAAATACACGCTGCGCAGACCCGTGATGCCGGGGCCTCGTCCGGTTTCGCGCTGGCGCTTGCGGCGCTTGCCATGAAAGCGCGGGCACAAAAGCGCTTTCTCTTGTGGATCGGGACGGCTGGAATCTTTCACGAGGCGGGTCTGCCTTATGCAAGCGGCCTGGCGCAAACCTTCGGTTTTCAGCCGGACGAGCTTGTTTTCGCCGATGCGCCCAAGCTTGCCGACGCGCTGTGGATCGCCGAAGAGGCCGCGCGGCAGGATACCCTTTCCGCCATCGTGCTCGAACTGCGCGGGAATCCCGAAAAGCTGGACCTGACGGCGACGCGACGGCTCCACCGGCGCGCCGCCGATGCCGGGCAACCGGTTTTTCTGCTGCGCCAGGCGGCGGTTTGCGAACCGACGGCCGCACCCGTCCGGCTCGTGGTCGCGCCTGCCCCGGCGGCCCAACGGGAAACGCTGGCCGGGCCGCTGGAAGGATCGCTCGGCAATCCCGTCTTTTCCGTATCGCTCAGCAAGAGCCGCAAGAGCCTTCCCGGCCGATTCCTACTGGAGTGGAACCCTCATGACCTCGCTTTTCAGGAACGACAGGAAGCGCATTCTCGCCGTCTGGTTCCCCTATCTCGGCACGGAACGGATCTGGCGCCAGCGTCTCGGACGGTCGTGGCGTTTGAAACGGGTCCGGGACGCGCCGCTGATCATCAGCCGGCACGAGAACAACACACAGCGAATTTGCGCGCTTGACGAGCGGGCCGAAGCGCTTCGTCTCAAGCGCGGCATGGGGCTTGCCGACGCGCGCGCCATGCATCCCGATGTCGATGTGGTGGAAGCGGACGCCGCCGCCGATCTGCGGCTGCTGGAGGGTTTGGCCGACTGGTGCGACCGCTATACGCCGCTGGTCGCCATCGATGGCGAGGACGGGCTGTTTCTCGACATCACCGGTTGCGCGCATCTGTTTGGCGGCGAGGAGACGATGATCGAGGAACTCGTGCGGCGGCTTTCCGAGCAGGGTTTCGATGCCCGTCCCGGTCTCGCCTCGACACCCGGCATGGCCTGGGCCGCGGCGCGGTTTTGTCTGCGGCCGGTCGACTTCGGCGGGGAGGGGGAAGCGCTTGCGCCCCTGGCGCTTTCGGCGCTTCGCCTCGATCCGGCAGTGCGCACCGGGCTGGAAAGTGTCGGCCTGCGCGCGGTCGGCGCGATCATGCATGCGCCGCGCGCGCCGCTCGCCCGCCGTTTTGGCAAAACTCTCATTCTGCGGCTCGACCAGGCACGCGGCATGGTCGAGGAGGCCATTTCGCCGCGCCTGCCGGTGGCGCTGCTTTCGGCCGAGCGGCATTTCGCCGAACCGCTGCTGCGGCTTGAGGATATCGAGCGAATCGTCCTCATGCTTGCCGGAACGCTGAAGGCCGATCTGGAGCGCCGCGGCGAAGGCGCGCGGAAACTGCAGCTGGCGCTGTTCAGGGTCGACGGCGCGGTCAGCCGCATTGCCGTTGGAACGTCGCGGCCGATGCGCGAACCCGGTCCTATCGGCAGGCTCTTCAATGAAAGACTGGAAACGCTCGGGCAACGGATCGATGCCGGTTTCGGTTTCGATCTTGTCCGGCTGGGCGTTTTGTCCGCCTCTCGCTTCGAGGATGCCCAGGCCGATCTCGTCGCCGGCGCGCCGGACAGCGGCGAAGACATGGCCTTTTTCGCCGACAGGGTTCGCGCGCGGCTGGGAGAACAGGCACTGCTGCAGCCTGTCATGGTGGAGAGCCATATTCCGGAGCGGGCGGTCCGCAACGCGCCCGCCGCCATGACGGAAACGAAGCGGCCCGCAAGGGCAAGTGCCGGAAAACCGGCGCCGGATGAAATGGCCGGTCATGCGGACCGGCCGATCAGGCTTTTTGCGCGCCCCGAACTTGTCGAGGTTACCGCGGAGATACCTGAAGGTCCGCCGGCCCGCTTCCGCTGGCGGCGCGCCTCCTATCGGGTCGTTCGGGCCGAAGGGCCGGAGCGGATCGCGCCGGAATGGTGGCTCACCGACGCAGAGACGCGAACGCGCGACTATTTCCGCGTCGAGGATGATGCCGGCCGCCGCTACTGGCTTTATCGCCAGGGCTTTTACGGCGAGGCGGAAGCGCCGCGCTGGTTCATGCAGGGAATGTTCGCGTGAACGCCCGCGCCGACATTCCCTATGCCGAGTTCGCCGTGCAGTCGAACTTCTCCTTCCTGCGCGGCGCCTCAAAGCCGGAGGAGCTGGTCGTCGCGGCCATGCTCATGGGCCATTGCGCCGCCGGTCTCGCCGACCGCAATACGGTGGCCGGCGTGGTGCGGGCCTGGAGTCAGTCGAGAAACATCAAGCTGTCGGAAACGGCCGAGCCCACCCGGATTCCCTACCATCCCGGATGCCGCCTCGTGTTTGCCGACGGCACGCCGGATGTGCTCGCCTATCCGCAGGACCGGACGGGCTGGGGACATCTGTGCCGCTTGCTGACGCAGGCCAATATGCGCGCGGAAAGCGAGAAGGGCGCGCCGCTCGTTTATCGCGACGACCTTCTGGAGTGGGGTGGGCGCATATCGCTTGCGGCTATCCCGCGGCTGACGGGAGACGTCGCCCGCGAGCTGGAATTCATGCGCCTTCTGCATGACCGTTTCGGCAAGTCGGCATGGCTTGCCGTCTCGCCGGATTATGGCGGCAATGACCGTTTCCGGATCGAGCAGGCGGCAAGCATGGGGAGAGAAGCCGGCGTGCCGCTGCTGGCCATCAACGATGTGCTCTACCATACATCCGATCGCCGACCGCTTCAGGATGTGCTGACCGCGATCCGCCTCAACACGACCGTCGCGAAAGCAGGCCTCGCATTGGCCAAAAATGCGGAACGCCATCTCAAACCCCCGGCGGAGATGGCGCGGCTGTTCCGGAATTTTCCTGAAGCGATTGCCGAGACAGGGCGCTTCGCGAGCACGCTCGGTTTTTCGCTGACCGAACTCAGCCACAACTATCCGGAAGAAACCTCCACCCCCGGCATCGATCCGCAGACCGAACTGAAGCAGCTGACATGGGAAGGCGCGCACAACCGCTATCCGCAAGGCCTGCCCGAGGGGCTTTCGGACAAGATCCGGCACGAACTGGAGATCGTCGCGGAGAAGAATTACGCGCGCTACTTCCTCACCGTGCGGGACATTGTCCAGTTTGCGCGCCGCGAAAAGGGCATCCTGTGCCAGGGGCGTGGCTCGGCGGCCAATTCCGTCATCTGCTTCTGTCTCGGCATCACCGAGGTCGATCCCACTCTCACCGATCTTCTCTTCGAGCGGTTCGTTTCCACCGAACGGGACGAGCCGCCCGATATCGACGTCGATTTCGAACATGAGAGGCGTGACGACGTCATTGCCTATATCTACGACAAATACAGCGAAACGCGCACCGCGCTCGCCGCTTCGGTCGTCACCTATCGCGGCCGTTCGGCGATGCGGGAAGTGGCCAAGGCCATGGGCCTGTCGGACGATGTCCAGTCCGCCCTTTCCGGGTCGATCTGGGGCTGGTCGTCATCCGAACTCGGCGACAGGGAGGCCAAGGCCGGCGGTCTTGTCAAAGGCGATCCCACGACGAAACTGGTCATGGACCGCGCCAACGAAATACTCGGCTTCCCCCGGCACCTATCCCAGCATGTCGGCGGTTTCGTCATCACCAAGGACCGGCTCGACGAAATCGTGCCCATCGTCAAGACGGCGATGGATAAACGCAAAATGGTCGAATGGGACAAGGACGATCTCGATGCCGTCGGACTGATCAAGGTGGATGTGCTGGCGCTCGGCATGCTGTCTTGCCTGCGGCGCTGCTTCGACCTTCTGGATGCCCACTACAAGCATCACTGGCCGGAAAAGCTGACGCTGGCCACAATCCCCAAGGAGGATGCCCGTGTTTACGACATGATCTGCCGGGCCGACACGCTCGGCGTATTCCAGATCGAGTCGCGCGCTCAGATGTCGATGCTGCCGCGGCTCAAGCCGCGGAAATTCTACGATCTCGTCATCGAGGTTGCGATCGTGCGGCCCGGCCCGATCCAGGGCGACATGGTGCATCCCTATCTGCGCCGCCGCGAGAAGAAGGAGCCGGTGAGCTATCCGAGCCCGGAAATGGAGAAAATCCTGAAGCGGACGCTGGGTGTGCCGCTGTTCCAGGAACAGGCGATGAAGATCGCCATCGACGCCGGCGGGTTCTCACCGAGCGAGGCCGATCAGTTGCGCCGCGCCATGGCTACGTTCCGGCGCAACGGAACCATCGAAAATTACCGGGGAAAGCTCATCAACGGGATGGTCGGCAGGGGTTATGAAAAGGAATTCGCCGAGCGCTGTTTCAGGCAGATCGAAGGCTTCGGCGATTATGGCTTTCCCGAAAGCCACGCTGCGTCCTTCGCGCTGCTGGTCTACGCCTCCTGCTGGTTCAAGACCTTCTATCCTGACGTCTTTTGCGCCGCGATCCTCAATTCGCAGCCGATGGGTTTCTACGCCCCGGCGCAGCTGGTGCGCGACGCGGCCGAGCATGGCGTCGAGATCAGGCCGGTGGACGTGAACCATTCGAAGTGGGACTGCACGCTGGAGCCGGCCGGTTTCGAGCCGGCGAAGATCGCCGGCCGCCATGCCGGAATGCGCGAAACGATCAGAAGCAAACATGCGGTCCGTCTCGGCTTCCGGCAGGTGAAGGGGCTGTCGAAAGAAGACATGACCGGGCTCGCGGATACGCGCGGCGGCGGCTACCGCTCCGTTCGCGATGTCTGGCTGCGCTGCGGGCTCGACCTCGGACAGATGGAAAAGCTTGCTGAGGCGGACGCATTCCGCTCGATCGGGCTCGACCGGCGGGCGGCGCTCTGGCAGGTTCGAGCGCTCGACAAGGCGGGTGCGGCCGAACGCCTGCCGCTGTTCGAGCGTCCGGCTCTTGCCTTGCGCGATCACGAGCCGGCGATGCAGCTTCCGCTCATGCCGCCCGGCGAGCACGTGATCCACGACTACCGGTCGCTCGGCCTGTCGCTCAAGGCGCATCCCGTCTCGTTTCTCAGGCAGCGGCTCGATCGCGCCGGCATCACGCCGAACGCGTCGCTGCCGACCATACCGGACGGACGCCGCGTTTCGGTCGCCGGGCTGGTGCTGGTGCGCCAGCGGCCGGGCAAGGGCAATGCGATCTTTCTCACGCTCGAGGACGAAGGCGGCATCGCCAATATCATCGTCTGGCAGCGGAAATTCGAGCGGTTCCGTCCGATCATCATGGGCGGGCGGTTCATCCGTGTCGGCGGCCGCCTGCAATCCGAATCCGGTGTCATCCACATCGTGGCCGACCGGATGGAGGACATTTCATCCTGGCTTGGGGTTCTCTGCGAAGGCGCCCAGACGATTACGAGCAGGGCGCGGGCGGATGAAGTAACCGGAGGCGGGCCGGATTCCCGAGGCCGGCCCCGCAGAGGCCATGAGTTCATCCGGATTGAAGCCGAATCCGCCAATAAGGCGGAGGAAATGTCCCTGCATGCGAACAAGGTCATACCGAAAGGACGCAATTTTCACTGAAACCGGGCGGAGTCGAACAAAAGGAACGGGAAACAAGAACTGTGGCCGATGCGCTGCTCCTAGCGGCCGGCTTTCGCCAGCAGCGTCTCGGCCTGCGCCAGATGAAGACGTTCGACCATCCGCCCCTCGACCCGGATCACGCCCTTGCCGGCGTTCTCGGACCGCGCGAAGGCTGCAACGATCAATTCGGCGTCGGCGATTTCAACGTCGGATGGCGCGAAGCCAAGGTTTGCCAGCTCGATCTGGGCAGGATGGATGAGGGTCTTGCCGTCAAAGCCCATATTCCGGCCTTCGATACATTCGCGCTCGAATCCCTTCACGTCGCGAAAATCGTTCATCACCCCGTCGAGCATATCGAGACCGCCGGCGCGCGCGGCCGCAACCATCAGCAGCAGCCAGTGGGTCAGATAGCGGCGGTCCGGCGTGGCGAGAACGCCGGTTTCCTTGATCAGATCGTTGGTTCCGGCAACGAAACAAGCCAACCGGGCCGACGGGTTCATACCCAACTCGGCGATAGCGCCGAGATTGAGCAGCGCCTTCGGCGTTTCGATCATGGCCCAAAGCGCCAGTCGCGCCGGCGCATCGGTCTCGTCGAGTGCGTCATTTGCGTCGAGCACGTCGCGCGGCCCGTCGACCTTGGTCAGCAGGATCGCGTCTGGACGCACCGCGCGAGCGGCGAGCAAATCCTCCGTGCCCCATTCGCTGGCAAGCGGGTTGATCCGCACCACGACTTCGCAATGCGGCGGTCTGTTGTTGCCAAGAAACCGGCGCATGGCCTCGCGCGCTTCACCTTTGGCCTCGGGCGCCACGGCATCCTCGAGGTCCAGAATGACACAGTCGCAATCAAGCGAAGCAAGTTTGGCCAATGCGCGCTCGTTGTCGGCTGGCACATAGAGAACGGATCGGCGCGGGCGGGACACGGAGCTTGCCATGCCGCTTCATGCCGCCGCCATTCCTCGCGCGCAAGTGCCGCATTCACGAACTGGCACACCGACGGCCTCTTGCTGGCGGAAGCGGAAGCTGGTTCGCTTGCATCACCCGGAAGCCCAGGCGGAGCACAAATTGCGCAAATTCGATATCGTCATCATCGGCGGGGCGATCGTCGGCAGTTCGGTCGCCTGGTTTCTGCGCGAAGAGGGGTTTGCCGGCTCGATCGCGTTGATCGAGCGCGACCCTCAATTCACGCATGCGGCAACTACGCTCTCCTGCGCGTCCATTCGCCAGCAGTTTTCGATCGCCGAAAACATACGCCTGTCGCAATTCACGCTCGGGCTGTTCCGAAGACTTGCGGAAGAGTTCGGTCCCGAGGCCGACATCGGCTTTCGCGAAAAGGGCTATCTCATCCTCGCCTCCGAAAACGGCCTGGCGGTCCTTGAGCAGAACCATGCGACACAACGCGCCGAGGGGGCCGACATCGTGCTGGAAGACGCGTCCGGCCTTCGCAGCCGGTTCCCGTGGCTTTCGACGGAGGGTATCAGCGCAGGCGCGCTCGGCCTCACCGGCGAGGGATGGTTCGACGCACACGCACTGCTGGCGCTTCTGCGCCGGGCGCTCAAGGCGCGTGACGTCGCCTTCATCAACGACGAAGTGTCGGGCATCAGGCGAACGGGCGGCCGGGCCGAAAGCATCATCCTCGCCAGCGGTGAACGCATCGAATCGGGCACGATCGTCAACGCCGCCGGGCCTTCAGCCGGGCAGGTCGCCGCGCTTGCCGGCATGGCGCTCCCGGTCGAGCCGCGCAAGCGCAGCGTGTTCGTCTTCGAGGCATACGAACAGTTCAACGACATGCCGCTGATCGTCGATCCGACCGGAATTTACGTGCGGCCGGAAGGCTCTGTCTATATCTGCGGCGGCGCCGAAGACGAAGGAAACGAGGCCGCCGCAGATTCGTCCGACTTCGAACCCGACTGGCCGCATTTCGAGGAGGTCATCTGGCCCGTGCTGGCTCAGCGCATCCCCGCCTTCGAGGCAATCAGGATGACGCGCGCCTGGGCCGGTCACTACGACTACAACACATTCGACCAGAACGCGGTCATCGGCCCGCATCCGGAAGTCGGGAATTTCATCTTCGCCAACGGGTTTTCCGGCCACGGGCTGCAACAGGCGCCTGCCGTCGGCAAGGCTCTGGCCGAGCTGATCGTCCATGGCGGATTTCGCACGGTGGACTGTTCGGCGTTCTCCTATGAGCGGATCGCCGCCGGCCGGCCATTCCGCGAGCACAACGTGATCTGAGGACGTTGCGCTTGACCGGCCGGGTGCGAGCACCTATCTGAACGCCTCCGGTCTGGAAGGCACCTGCCGCCCGCGGGCTGAATGCCACGGTGAAGCCTTCCCGAAGAACAGCGTCTTCCTCTGTCGTGCGACGGACGAAACGGCAATGCGGGCTCCCGTCAGGCAATGTCCTCGCAGATGCAGAGCGAAACGATGCAGATTGATCCCCAGAACGACTACAAGGCGCTGGCGCGCCGGTTGCGCACGGCACTCGCGGATGACGGCATTTCAGTCAGCCATTCGCGATCGCTGGAACTGGTCGCGCGCCTCCACGGCGCGCGCGACTGGAACACGCTGGCCGCCGCGCCGCAGCCGAATGCGGCATCCGCTCCCTTCTCGATTGGAGACGGCGTGACCGGCACCTTCAACGACAGCCCGGCGCATGGCCGCGTGATCGGACTTTCGGAAACCATCAAGCCCGATCTCTGGCGGGTGACGGTGGCGTTCGATCCGCCGGTCGACGTGGTCACGTCCAAACTGTTTTCGTCGGAACGCCGGCGTATTCAGATGATCATCGGGGCCGATGGGCGGTCGCGCCGGCTCACAGGAACCGAAACCGGCGTGATGGCGCTGCGGCGCGCCTGACATTTGTGGCAACCCGGCCGATACGGAGGGGCGATCCCGCGGATCGCCCCTTTGCCTTGCCGCGCGGGCTTGTGTAAAGCAGTCCCAATCAAATCTGACCGGACCTACGAAACATGGAAACGTTCACCACGCTGACCGGCGTTGCCGCGCCCCTGCCGATCATCAATGTCGACACCGACATGATCATCCCGAAGGATTATCTGAAAACGATCAAGCGCACCGGGCTCGGAACGGGGCTGTTTTCGGAAATGCGCTACAATGAGGACGGCTCGGAAAATCCGAACTTCGTGCTCAACAAGCCGGCTTACCGCAACGCCAAGGTGCTGGTCGCGGGCGACAATTTCGGCTGCGGATCGAGCCGCGAGCATGCGCCGTGGGCGCTGCTCGATTTCGGCATTCGCTGCGTGATCTCCACCAGCTTCGCCGACATTTTCTACAACAACTGTTTCAAGAACGGCATTCTGCCGATCGTGGTCAGCCCCGAGGATCTCGAGAAGCTGATGGACGACGCCGAGCGCGGCGCCAACGCCACGCTGACCGTCGATCTGGAGAACAACGAAATCCGTGGGCCGGATGGCGGCGTGATCACATTCGACCTCGACGCCTTCAAGCGGCACTGCCTGCTCAACGGCATCGACGATATCGGCCTCACGATGGAAAAGGCGCAGGCGATCGACGCTTACGAAAAACATCTGACCGAAAGCCGCCCCTGGGCATAGGTCCCATGCTGCGTCTTTCAGCGCCCGTACGGGAACCCGGGGCATGAGCCGGCGCCTGATCTCCACCGGGTCGCCTTTCGAGAAGACTGCAGGCTACAGCCGCGCCGTCGCGGATGGCGACTGGTGTTTCGTTTCCGGCACGACGGGTTATGACTACGCCTCGATGACGATGCCGGAGGCGGTTGAGGACCAGACGCGCAATGCGCTTGCCACGATTGCGAAGGCACTGGCCGACGCCGGTTTCGGGATGGCGGATGTGGTGCGCGCCCACTACTACGTCACCGACCGGTCCTTCGTGTCGCGTGTGTTTCCCATCCTCGGCGAGGCATTCGGCGAGATCCGTCCAGCCGCCACAATGATTGTCTGCGCGCTCAACGAGCCGGAGATGAAGATCGAGATCGAGGTGACGGCGCTTCGGCGCGACCGCGGCTGAGAGCCAATCGCGCGCTTGCCTTTGCGCGCGGCGCCCACTAGCAAGGCGCCGGTTCACGCAATTCCGAAAGGCATCCCCATGGCATCGCGCAAGCTCCTCCTTCTTCCTGGCGACGGCATCGGCCCCGAGGCGATGGCGGAGGTGCGCAAGCTGATCGCCGTCATGAACGACGAGATGGGCGCCGGCTTCGAGGTCGACGAAGGTCTGGTCGGCGGTTCGGCCTATGATGCGCACGGCAAGGCCATCTCCGATGACGATATGGCAAAGGCGATGGCGGCCGACGCGGTGCTGTTCGGCGCGGTCGGCGGGCCGAAATGGGACGGCGTGCCTTATGATATGCGGCCCGAGGCCGGACTGCTGCGCCTGCGCAAGGACATGGAGCTGTTCGCCAATCTGCGGCCCGCAATCTGCTACCCGGCGCTCGCTGCCTCATCGTCGCTCAAGCAGGACGTGGTCGAGGGGCTCGACATACTGATCGTGCGTGAGCTTACCGGCGGCGTTTATTTCGGTGAACCGAAGGAGATCACCGATCTCGGCAATGGCCAGAAGCGCGCGATCGACACCCAGGTTTACGACACTTACGAGATCGAGCGCATTTCCGGCGTGGCCTTCGAGCTGGCGCGAACCCGGCGCAACGAAGTCTGCTCGATGGAAAAACACAATGTGATGAAGTCGGGCGTGCTGTGGAAAGAGGTCGTCGAGGCGACGCACAAGGCGAAATATTCCGACGTCAAGCTGACCCATATGCTGGCGGACGCCGGCGGAATGCAGCTGGTGCGCTGGCCGAAGCAGTTCGACGTGATCGTGACCGACAATCTGTTCGGCGACATGCTTTCCGACGTTGCCGCGATGCTCACCGGCTCGCTCGGCATGCTGCCGTCCGCGTCGCTTGGCGCGCCGGACGAGAAGACCGGCGCTCGCCGGGCGCTTTACGAGCCGGTGCACGGCTCAGCGCCGGACATTGCCGGCAAGGGCATCGCCAACCCGATCGCCATGATCGCTTCGTTTGCGATGTGCCTGCGATATTCCTTCAACATGGTGGCCGAGGCGGACCGTGTGGAGGCGTCTATCGCGGCGGTGCTGGACGACGGCCTGCGCACCGGGGACATTGCTTCGGACGGAATGACGGAAGTCGGCACCGTCGCGATGGGCGATGCGGTGGTTGAACGGTTCAAGGCGCTCTCGGCCTGAAATCGCGGCTTCTTGCGGCGGCGTCGCGGAGCAATATATGAGCTGACGCGTTGACGCGGCATCGCACAACGGTGAATTTCGCCTTCAGTTCGTCCCGTCGTTCCAATCCCGGATCGGAACTTTCCCATGATTGAATTTCTTGCGTCGCACTTTCTATGGCTGGACAACCCGACCGCCTGGGTAGCGCTTGTCACGCTGATCGTTCTCGAAGTCGTGCTCGGCATCGACAATCTGATCTTCATTTCGATCCTGACCAACAAGCTGCCGGCCGAGCATCAGGCGCGGGCAAGGCGGCTGGGCATCGGGGCAGCCCTCATCATGCGTCTGCTCCTTCTTGCCACGATCTCCTTCATCGTCCAGCTGACCGAACCGTTGTTCGAACTGTTCGATCACGGCTTTTCATGGCGCGATCTGATCCTGATCGCCGGCGGGCTGTTCCTGGTGTGGAAAGCGACGCGCGAAATCCATCACACGGTGGACCCTGAAGACCACAAGGACTCGATGGTGGGCCGGGCGGTGCAAGTGTCGCTTGGCGGCGCGATCTTCCAGATACTGCTTCTCGACCTGGTGTTTTCGATCGATTCCATCATCACCGCAGTCGGCATGACCGACGAAATCGCGATCATGTATATTGCCGTGATCGTGGCGGTTTTGATGATGCTTCTGGCGGTGAACCCGCTGTCGCGCTTCATCGCCGCCAATCCGACCGTGGTCATGCTGGCGCTGGGCTTCCTGCTGATGATCGGCATGACGCTGATCGCCGATGGTTTCGGCTTCCACGTGCCCAGGGGCTACATATACGCCGCAATGGGGTTCTCGGCGCTAGTCGAGGGGCTCAACATAGCGGCGCGGCGCGCCAGGAGGCGGACGAAGGACAGCGCCGGGGGATAGCCGGAACCGGAGCGCACCTCCCTATAGCCGCGACGGAATGCGGATCGTCGGCCGTCGCGGCAGGTCGCGCAGCGAAACCGTGAAGCTGTTGCCTTCCAGGAATTCGAGCGCGAAATCCTGGCCCATGCGCGACGTGAATTCCGACAGGGGCGTGGAATTGCGGTGCATCGGCAGCACCAGCGAGGAAAACAGGCGTTTCACGATATCGCTCATCGCGTCGGTCGAGAGCGTCATGCCGCCGTCTATCGGGACCATAACGATGTCGAGCCGGCCAATCGCGGCATAATGGGCGTCGTCCAGTCGGTGGTGCAGATGGCCGAGATGGCCGATGCACAGCCCGGCGATCTCGAAAATGAAGATCGAATTGCCGCCCTCCTCCATCCAGCCGCCGCGGCGAATGTCGGTCGGGACATTGCGGATATAGGCGTCTTCGACGACCACGGCATGTTTCGCCGGCCCGCCCTCGGGGTTCCAGCCGCGCAGCACGTATTCGATACCTGGATCTATGAAATCCGTGTAGTGGGTCGTGTGCGCCTTGTTCATGGTGACCACGCGCGGCAGCGGGTCTCTACCGTAGATGCCGCTGTAATCGGTGGCGATGCGCACGCCGCCGGGCGTTTCGATCACATAGGTGGAGTGGCCGGCATAGGTGATCGTTACCACCCCCCGCTCCGCCTGTGCCGGGGTGAAGCTGGCATAGGTGACGCGGGGCAGCGTCTCTGCGATGGCGAGGCACTGGCTCGGAACGGGCTCATTCTGCGCCAGAGCCGCCGAGGGCAATGCCAGGAGCAGGGCGAGACAAGCAACCGATCTGGGAAGGGACATTCGCGGCCTCCGGCTTGGAACACTCCATCTTACGCCCGAACCGGGCGGGCGATACAACTCCGCGCTGTGCTGCCGGCTTCACGATCCCGCGATCATCGCCTCCCAACGCCTGGCCAGCGCGGCGTAGCCGTCGTCGGGTTGGCCGGGATAGGACAACTCGTCAGCTCCGACGGGGACGAATTGCTGCTTCGACCGCGTCCAGATGTGACCGGCGGGCGTCAGCCACGACGTATCGTCGAGCGTTCCGGCCTTGATATTCACCTGCTCGCTTCCCGCGGTTCCATGGACAATGCCGCACGCCGCAATCCGGACAGAACCAGCCTTCGCGCTGCCTGCCGGTGCCCGACAGCCGCGTGAAGCATTTCATCTCCCCTTCGATCTCCAGGTCGGCGCGGCGCAGCCGCAGCGATTCGCCGAAGGCGCTCGAGGTATGGCGCTGACATTCCGTGCAATGGCACAGGTAAAACACGATCGGCCGCGCGGTGATGCGATAGCGCACCTTGCCGCATTGGCAGCCGCCGGTGATCGGCAGAGGCGGAAGAAGGACTTTTCGCATACAGACAGCCCTATGCACTTCTGGACGTTTCGGGGCATATTCACTATAAGGCGCGCCGTTTCCGACAACAGCCTGTTTTCCAAGGAGCCACATGGCCGGCCATTCCCAGTTCAAGAACATCATGCACCGCAAGGGCCGCCAGGACGCGGTGCGCTCCAAGATGTTTTCCAAGCTCGCACGCGAGATCACCGTGGCGGCGAAAATGGGCACGCCCGACCCGGACATGAATCCGCGTCTGAGGCTGGCGATCCAGAACGCCAAGGCGCAGTCGATGCCCAAGGACAATATCCAACGTGCCATCAACAAGGCGTCCGGCGGCGACAGCGAGAACTATGAAGAGGTGCGCTACGAGGGCTACGGCCCTGGCGGCGTGGCCGTCGTGGTCGAGGCGCTGACCGACAACCGCAACCGCACGGCGTCCAATGTCCGCGCGGCGTTCACAAAGGCGGGCGGCGCGATGGGCGAGACCGGCTCGGTGGCATTCATGTTCGATCGCGTGGGCGAGATCATCTATCCGGCCGATGCGGCAAGTCCAGATGCGGTGATGGAGGCTGCCATCGAAGCCGGTGCCGAAGATGCGCAGTCCGACGAGAACGGCCACGTCATCACCTGCGCATTCGAGGACATTGGCGATGTGACGCCGGCGCTTGAAGCCGCGCTAGGAGAGGCCGAATCGATCAAGTCGATCTGGCGGCCGCAGACTTCGACACCGGTGGACGAAGACCGGGCCCAGTCGATCCTGAAGCTGATCGCCGTTCTCGACGATGATGACGACGTGCAGAACGTTTACGCCAATTTCGAGGTCGATGACGAGACGCTGGCGAAGCTGAGCGCGGCCTGATAGAGCAGAAATCCGGTCCGCCGCCCATCATTGGAAACGCCATGTCGGACAAGCCCGCGCCACGCATCGTCATTACGTTCTGCGTGAAATGCCATTGGCATCTGCGTGCCGGATGGATGGCGCAAGAGCTTTTTTCGACCTTCGGAGACGAGATCGGGGAAGTCGCGCTCGTGCTTGGTGAAGGCGGCGTCTTTCGCATCACCTGCGGCGACGAGCTGATCTGGGATCGGGTCCGCGACGACGGATTTCCCGAGATCAAGACGCTGAAGCAGCGGGTCCGCGATCTGGTGGAGCCCGGCCGCGATCTCGGTCATGTCGACCGCTAGTCCGCCGTCCGGCGTCGTTCTGCGCCCGGCACGGGGCGCCGATATTACTCAGATTGCCGCGATTTATGCCGACGCCGTGCGCAACGGCACTGCAAGCTATGAACTCGAACCGCCGTCGGAGAGCGAAATGGCGTCACGGTTCGAGGCGCTCGAGAAGGGCTGCTTTCCCTATCTGGCGGCGCAGTCCGGCGGGAACGTGGTCGGCTACGCCTATGCCGGGCCTTTCCGGCCGCGACCCGCCTATCGGTTCATCGTCGAGGATTCGATCTACATTTCTCCGGCGGCACGTGGCCGCGGCCTGGGCGAGCTGCTTCTCAGGCGCCTGATCGAAGAAGCGACGGCGCTCGGCTTCCGGCAGATGGTCGCGGTGATCGGTGACGGCCATCCGGACAGCCCGTCGGTGCGACTGCACAGGAAGATGGGATTTGCCGACAGCGGCCGGCTGGCCGGTTCCGGCTACAAGCACGATCGCTGGCTGGACACACTATTCATGCAACTCGCCATGAATGGCGGCGACACCGCGCCGCCCGATCCGCGATCACTTCCGGAGCGCAAGTTCCGCGGCAAAGCTTAAGCCTTCACCAGCCGCAGATTGCGGTCGAAAACGCCAAGCACCCGGCCGAGTTCCTGCCCTCGCTTGAGGATCTGTCCGGACGCGGCAACGACCGAATAGGCGCCCTGCCGGTTTCGCAGCTTCGGTGTCTTCGTGATGCGGAACATGGGCACCTCGCTGGTGCGGCGAAACACCGAGAACACCGCTTGGTCCCTGAGGTGATCGATCGCGTAGTCGCGCCATTCGCCGGCGGCGACCATCGTTCCGTAAACCCTCAATATCTGGTCGAGTTCACGCCGGTTGAACGTTACGGGAAGGTCATACCGCTCGCGCCTTGCCTCGCTGAGCGGTATGAGTATTGAAGAATCATCCTTACCCTCCGCGGCTGCGCCTCCATCCGTCATCCTTGGCACCTTTCGTTACGATCCGGTGACAAGGTTTGCGCGTCGGGAGCGGAATTGCAAGACTTTGAACGACTTGGGACGGTCAAGACAGGCGGCATTCACAATGCGCCACAGGCTGTCTGAATTGGTGATGACGCTGCCACATTCTTGCCGCGAAGCGACCAATCTGACGCCTCATTGTCCGACGACGATCCGATCGTTGCCTGAGACGGTTCGGTTCGATTCCGGCTCCGAAACCCCAAGCCCCCCGCCCACGGGGCCCTATCGAACCGAACCAACTCCGGACCCGTGTCGGAGCTTCAGGTCAGACGATCCCAAAGTGTGAAGAACCGGTTCCGCCACTCGGTCGGAGCCGGTTCTTTTTTGGATCGACTTCAGCGGGGAATGCGCGAATCGAATCAGCCCGACGGGAAGACGACCATCGTTGCACCCAGAATCGCTCCGGGCAGTCCGTCCGCGCCGGCTTCCTGCAGGAGCACGGCGCAACCGCCCGAGCCTTTGCGGGCAATTTCATCCATTGGCAGTTCGAAACGCGCGGCCTTGCCTTTCCACACGCCGACCGTCTGAAAGTTGGTGACGGCGTTATGATAGGTAAGCGACTTGCCGCGGTTTTCGCCGCGTTTGATTTCGACGGTGCTGGCCGCGTCGAAATTGACGAGAACGACATGCGCTTTGCGTCTGCCCGATTCGCCCGGTCCGGCCTCGATCACGATATTGTCGCCCGAATAACGCGCCGAAAGATCGACGGTCAGGCCCTCGGGCGTGCCGATGCGGTCGTCGATCGCGTTGGCGACCGCGGCGCGGCGCGACCCGGCCATATGCGTGCGGCCGTTGACCACCATCTGCGGCGTGTAGACGGAGCTGGCGCCGAACGAGCGGCCATAGGACCGCTGCCTCGCGGTGTTTTCGGCGCTTGCAAGCGTGTCCTTCCAGCCGAGATAGTCCCAGTAGTCGACATGATAGGCGAGAGCGACCACGTCGCCGCGCTTGACCAGATCGCCAAGAAACGCATCCGCCGGCGGGCAGGAACTGCAGCCCTGGCTGGTGAACAATTCGACGACGGCGATCGGCTTTTCCATCTCCTGCGCCTGCGAGCCGGCTGAAGCGAAAGCGAGTGGCAATGCCGCCGCAAGCATGAGGATGGATTGCCGAATCATGATCGTAAGACTGCCTGTGTCGCCGAATACCCGTCTGGCCGCGGACGGCCCGCGATCCCGATTGCAAACTAGGCCTCGCACGGCCTCAATCGGAAGTCACGTTGCGGTGAGAGAATTCACGATTTTCGACACCTGAGCGTCCGATGGAAGGAGCCCGGCGCTGCTATGCCGGCCCGGGGCGATGACCGAAGATCGCCGAACCCACGCGCACCTCGGTCGCGCCGAAGGCGATGGCGGTCTCGAAATCGCCTGACATTCCCATGGAAAGCCGCGCGACGTCTGCTTCGCGGGCCAGCTTTTCCAGCAGAGCGAAGTGGGGGCCGGGATTTTCATCGAACGGCGGAATGCACATCAGCCCGTCGATCGCCAGCCCGTGTTCGGTGCGGCAGCGTTTCACGAAGGCAGGCGCTTCGCGCGGATCAATGCCGGCTTTCTGTTCCTCAAGGCCGGTGTTCACCTGCACATAGAGACCGGGAGAGCGGCCCTGTTTGCGTATTTCCTTCGCTAATTCGGCGGCGATCTTTTCACGATCGACGGTCTCGATCACGTCAAACAGCGCGACGGCCTCCCTCGCCTTGTTGGATTGCAGCGGTCCGATGAGGTGAAGCTCGACATCGGGATGGTCGGCCTTCAGCGCCGGCCATTTCGATTGCGCCTCCTGGACGCGATTTTCGCCGAAGACGCGGTGGCCTGCCTCGATCACCGGACGGATTGCGTCTGCATCGAATGTCTTGGTGACGGCGACCAGCCGGACCGAGCCTGCCTCGCGCCCGGCATCGGCCTCGGCGGACGCGATCTGCTCCTGAACCGCATTCAGCCCTTCCACGGCCGCCATTTCCGCCATTTCACACTCCGTTCCCGGTTTTGCCGCGCGGGGCGGGCCTTGCAGTTGACGCTTCCGTCAAAGCGTGGTGAAGGTCCGCGGCGCAATTTCCGGCACTTTCTGGTTTGAATTCACTCCAATGGCAACAGAACGATACAACCCGCGTGCGTCCGAGCCCAAATGGCAGAAAGCCTGGGCCGATGCGAAGCTGTTCGAGACGGCGAACGACGATCCGCGGCCGAAATATTACGTGCTGGAGATGTTCCCCTACCCTTCCGGCCGCATCCATATGGGCCATGTGCGCAACTACACGATGGGCGATGTGGTGGCGCGGTTCCAGCGGGCCAGGGGGCACAATGTGCTGCACCCGATGGGCTGGGACGCATTCGGCCTACCCGCCGAAAACGCCGCGCGCGACAACAAGGTGAATCCGCGCGAGTGGACCTACGCGAATATCGAGACGATGAAGGGCCAGCTGAAAACGATGGGCCTGTCGCTCGACTGGTCGCGGGAATTCGCGACCTGTGACCCGGGGTACTACAAGCACCAGCAGAAGATGTTTCTCGACTTCTGGAAGGCGGGGCTGGTCGAGCGCAAGACGGCAAAGGTCAACTGGGATCCCGTCGACATGACCGTGCTCGCCAACGAGCAGGTGATCGACGGCAAGGGCTGGCGCTCCGGCGCTCCGGTCGAGCAGCGCGACCTGACGCAATGGTTCTTCAAGATCACCTCGATGAGCCAGGAACTGCTGGACGGCCTCAAAACGCTCGACCGTTGGCCCGAAAAGGTTCGGGTCATGCAGGAAAACTGGATCGGCCGGTCGGAGGGCCTGCAGATTCGCTGGAAACTGGACCCGGCGACCGCGCCCGGCGGCGAGACCGAGCTGGCGGTCTACACGACCCGGCCGGACACGATTTTCGGGGCGTCGTTCATGGCGGTTGCCGCGGATCACCCGCTGGCAAAGAAGGCTGCGGTCTCCAATCCCGATCTCGCCGCCTTCATCACCGATGTGAAGCGCATGGGCACCTCGGCGGCGGTCCTCGAAACCGCGGAAAAGAAGGGGTTCGACACGGGCATCCGGGTCGTTCATCCGTTTGACGAAAGCTGGACGCTGCCGGTCTACGTCGCCAATTTCGTTCTGATGGAATACGGCACAGGCGCCATTTTCGGCTGCCCGTCGGGCGACCAGCGCGACCTCGACTTCGCCAACAAATACGGCCTGCCGGTCGTTCCGGTCGTGATGCCGGACGATGCCGACGCCTCGACGTTCCAGATCATCGACGAGGCCTATACGGACGATGGTGTGATGATCAACTCGCGCTTTCTGGACGGTATGACACCAGAAGCCGCATTCGACGACGTGGCGAAAAAGCTGGAACAGGTGAGTGTCGGCAACCGGTCGATGGCCGAGCGCAAGGTGCAGTTCCGCTTGCGCGACTGGCTGATTTCGCGCCAGAGACCGTGGGGCTGCCCCATCCCGGTGATCCACTGCGACGCCTGCGGCGTCCAGCCCGCGCCAGAGTCCGAATTGCCGATCGAACTGCCCGATGAACTGTCGTTCGACAAGCCCGGCAACCCGCTCGATCACCATCCGACGTGGAAACACGCCAAATGCCCGAAATGCGGCGCTGACGCGCGGCGCGACACCGACACGATGGACACGTTCGTCGATTCGTCCTGGTACTTCGCGCGCTTCACCGATCCGTGGAACGACGCTGAGCCGACGACACTGGAATATGTCGACGGGAAGAACGGCTGGCTGCCGGTGCGGCAATATATCGGCGGCATAGAGCATGCGATCCTGCACCTGCTCTATTCGCGCTTCTTCGTTCGCGCGATGAAAGCGACCGGCCATGTGAACATGGTCGAGGAACCGTTCGAGGGCATGTTCACGCAGGGCATGGTCGTCCACGAAACCTACAAAGGTCCTTCCGGCTATGTGACGCCGGCGGAGGTCAAGGTCGAGGAAGTGGACGGCGAGCGCCACGCGGCGCTGGCGTCAAGCGGCGAGGCGCTTCAGATCGGCCCGATCGAGAAGATGTCGAAGTCGAAGAAGAACGTGGTCGACCCTGACGACATCATAGCGTCTTACGGGGCCGACACAGCGCGCTGGTTCATGCTGTCGGACTCGCCGCCCGAGCGCGACGTGATCTGGACCGAAGCCGGCGTGGAGGGCGCACACCGCTTCGTGCAGCGCGTGTGGCGGCTTGTGTCGGAGGCGGCGCCTGCGCTCAAGAACGAATCAGCCGCTACGGGGCCGGAAGGTGACGCGCTTGCAGTCTCGCGGGCCGCGCACAAGACGCTGAAGGCGGTCGGCGACGATATCGAACGGCTCGGGTTCAACCGCGCCGTCGCGCGGCTCTACGAACTCGCCAACACGCTGCAGCCGAGGTTGAACCAGGCAACGGCGGACAAGGTTGACGGCCCGATGCTCGGCGCGCTGCGTGAGGCGATTGAGTTCTTCATCGCCATGATGGCCCCGATGATGCCGCATCTGGCCGAAGAATGCTGGCAGGCGCTTGGCGGGAGCGGGCTGGCGGCCGAACAGCCGTGGCCGGAATTTGATGCCGCGCTGACGGTCGATGACGAGATCACCTATCCGATCCAGATCAACGGTAAGAAGCGCGCCGAATTGACAATTGCGCGCGACGCGGATCAAGCTGCCGTCGAAAAGGCCGCTCTGGCGCTCGACGCCGTCCAGAAGGCGCTCAACGGAGGCACGCCGCGCAAGGTGATTGTGGTGCTGCAAAGGATTGTGAATGTCGTGGTCTGACCGCCGCGTTCGGCCGCGCGCGGCGCTCTCGGGCGTCATCGGCCTGTCCCTGCTCGGCGCGGCTTCGCTGACGTCGGGCTGCACGGTCGGACCGCTCTACGGCAATGCCTACTCACCAACCAGCACCGTCGCGCAGGTGGCGAAGATCGCCATCGAGCCGGTATCGACCCGGCAGGCGCAGGAGGTTCGCAATCACCTGATCTACATGTTCTCCGGCGGCAAGGGGAGACCCGCCGATCCGGCCTATAGGATGGATCTCGTGGTATCGAGCTTCAGCAGCGCGGCCGCGATCATCCAGTCGGGCACGACCGAACAGTCGCCGACCTCGTCGCTGCTCAATATGAGCGCAAGCTACACGGTTCGCGACACCACCACCGGGGAGGTCGTCGCGACAGGCCGGCGGCAGGTCGCATCGGCCTATGATGTTCCGCTCCAAGAATTTGCCGCATTGCGGGCGTTACGTGGCGCGGAAGATCGCGCGGCGCGCGAACTTGCGGAGCAGGTACGCCTGGCGGTGGCGCAGCAAGTCGCCCAGCGGGGCTGACAGGCACCGCAACCTTTCGCGATGTACCGCGTTGTTGGCAGTCAGTGTCATTCCCGCGTCACGCAAGTCGGACAACAAGCGTCGCACGGAGGAGGTGGGTCCACTATGGATTACCGGACGGTGCCATCGACATTTGCCGATCTTGTCAACACGCGCGTTCTGCAGCGCGAGATTGCGCTTGAAGACAGGCATATTGTTGATCAGCTGATCGCGGAACGCGCGGTCGGCTTGTCGTCGCATCCGCTTTGGCCGCTGATGCGCCCCTTCCTCTACCGGTTCCTCCACTACGCCGAGGCGGTGCGGATGGCCGACGAAATCGCGCCGCTTCCGGGGCGTAGCGTGCTCGACTATGTGAGCGAGCTTCTGTCACTCGATGTCAGGGCGACCGGGGCCGAGAACATCCCGGCCGACGGATGCTTCATCATGGCCTGCAGCCATCCGACTGGGATCGCGGACGCGATCGCCGCCTTCGATGTGCTCAAGATCTCGCGGAGCGATATCGCCATATTCGCCAATCGCGACGCGCTCAGGGTCAACCCCCGCCTTGGCGACATGCTCATTCCGGTTGAGTGGCGGGCGGCTGAGAAATCGTACGCCAAGAGCCGGGTGACGCTGGAAAAGACTGCGCGGGCCTTCGCCGAGCAGCGCGCAATCATGCTGTTTCCGTCCGGCCGCATCGCATTCTGGGACAGGGATCATGTCGAGGAACGGCCCTGGCAGAGCACGCTGGTCGCGCTGGCGCGGCGCTACAAGGTTCCGATCGTGCCGGTCAGCATGACCTCACGCAATTCCGGCCTGTTCTACTTCGTCTCGCCGCGCAGCACCGAACTGCGCGACATGACGGTCTTCCACGAGCTGCTGAACAAGAAGCACAAGCCGTTCGCGCTCAATGTCGGCAAGGCGATCATGCCGGCTGCGCTCGAAGGCGACGTCGCCGAGCTGACCCGGAAACTTCAGCATCATACCGTGATTGCGTTGCGCGACGACCCGAAGGCCGAGTTCAGCCCGGCTTGAGCCGCTTCCTGGTCAGCCGATCGTCTGGCCGGTCTTCTTCCAGTCGGCCAGGAAGGCGTCGAGCCCCTTGTCGGTCAACGGATGCTTGACGAGCTGCCTGAGGATAGCCGGAGGCATGGTTGCCACGTCCGAACCAATCAGGGCGGCCTGTTTCACATGGTTCACCGTGCGGATCGAAGCAGTCAGGATTTCGGTGGAAAAATCGTAATTGTCGTAGATCGTCCTGATCTCGGCGATCAGTTCCATGCCGTCGTCGCCGACATCGTCGATGCGGCCGACAAAGGGTGAGATGAAGCTCGCGCCGGCCTTGGCGGCCAGCAGCGCCTGGTTGGCGGAAAAGCACAGCGTGACGTTGACCTGGCGGCCAAGGTCGTCGCGGATGGAGCGGCAGGCCTTGAGGCCGTCGAAGGTCAGCGGCACCTTGATGCAGACGTTCTCGGCGATCTTCGACAGGGTCTCCGCCTCGCGCATCATTTCCTTGTATTCGGTCGCCACAACCTCGGCGGAAACCGGGCCATCGACGATGTCGCAGATCTGCTTCGTCACCTCGGCGATGTTTCCGCCCGACTTCAGGATCAGCGACGGGTTGGTCGTCACGCCATCCACAAGGCCGAGCGCGTTGAGCTCGTTGATTTCCTTTGTGTCGGCGGTATCGACGAAGAATTTCATTGGGGGTTCTCCCTGAAGCGTGGCGCGGTCCGGGCGGCCGCCTTTCGGCCTTGCTCTATCGCAAGAACCGGGCAAGGTCACGCCTGATGAACAAAGATTCGCCAGCCAAAACGGTTCCGGTCCTCGTACCAACGCCGGTCGACCGGCCGTTCTCCTATGCGGTGCCGGAAGGCATGGCGGTCGAGCCCGGTTCGATCGTGCGCGTACCGCTCGGTCCGCGCGAAGTGGCGGCTGTGGTGTGGGACGGCGACGGCAATGCGGTCGATCCGAAAAAGCTCAGGCCGATCTCGGCGGTTTTCGATTGTCCGCCGATCGACGAGACGGCGCGGCGCTTCGTCGACTGGGTTTCCAGCTACACGATGACGGCGCAAGGCATGGTGGCGCGGATGTTCCTGCGCGCGCCGGCGGCATTCGAGCCCGAAGCGCCGCAGCCCGGTTTGCGCTTTGCAGGCGGCGAGCCGGATCGCATGACGGCGGCGCGCAGACGCGTGCTGGAACTGGCCCGGGACGGCATGGCCTGGACGCGGTCAGGACTGGCGCATGCCGCGGGCGTGTCGCTCACCGTCATCGATGGATTGATGGCGCAGGAAGTGTTCGAACCGGTTCTGCTGCCGCCGCGTGCGGTCGTGGCGGCGCCCGATCCCGATTATTTCATGCCGGAGCTGACTGCGGACCAGTTGGCCGCGGCGGAATGCCTGCGCAAGCGCGTCACCGATGCCGACTTCTCGGTGACCCTGATCGATGGCGTGACCGGTTCGGGCAAGACGGAAACCTATTTCGAAGCGATCGCGGAAACGGTGCGGCGCGGCAGGCAGATACTGATCCTGATGCCGGAAATCGCGCTGACCCAGGCCTTCCTCGAACGCTTCCAGGACCGGTTCGGCTCCAAGCCTGCCGAATGGCATTCCGACGTGAGCCCGCGCATGCGCGAACGGGTATGGCGGCAGGTCGCCGAAGGCACGGTGCAGGTGGTCGCGGGCGCGCGCTCGGCGCTGTTCCTGCCGTTCCGCGACCTCGGCCTGATCGTCGTCGATGAGGAGCACGATACCGCCTACAAGCAGGAAGACCGCGTATTCTACAATGCGCGCGACATGGCCGTGGTGCGTGGCAATCTCGGCGGGTTTCCGGTCATTCTCGCCTCGGCCACGCCGTCGATCGAAACCCGGGTCAATGCCGATTCGGGCCGCTATCACCGGGTCGATCTGCCGGGGCGCTATGCCGAGGCCGCGTTGCCCGAACTCACGGCCGTCGACATGCGGCGAAACCCGCCGGCTCGCGGCGGGTTCCTGTCGCCGGTGCTGATTGAGGCGGTGGGCAAAGCGCTCGGGCGCGGGGAGCAGTCGCTGCTGTTCCTCAACCGGCGCGGCTATGCGCCGCTGACTCTGTGCCGGGTCTGCGGCCACCGGTTCCAGTGCCCGGACTGCTCGTCCTGGCTGGTCGAGCACCGGTTTCGCGGCCAGCTCGTCTGCCACCATTGCGGGCATCACGAGGCGCGGCCGGAGGCCTGTCCCGAATGCGGCACGTTCGATCATCTGGTCGCCTGCGGGCCGGGCATCGAACGCATCGCCGAGGAAGTGATCGGGCACTTCCCCGATGCGCGCGTCATTGTCCTGTCGTCGGATATGGTGGGCGGGGTGCGCCGGCTCAGGCTGGAATTCGAAGCGATCGAAAAGGGCGAGGCCGATATCGTGATCGGCACGCAACTGGTCGCCAAGGGGCATAATTTCCCCGGTATCACGGTGGTCGGCGTGGTGGACGCCGATATCGGACTCGCCAATGGCGACCCGCGCGCCGCCGAACGCACATTCCAGCTCCTGAGCCAGGTGACCGGGCGTGCGGGGCGGACCGGAAAGCGCAGCCGCGGACTCATCCAGACCTACCAGCCCGAGCATCCGGTCATGCAGGCGCTGATCTCGGGCGATGCCGAAAGCTTCTACCAGCGCGAGATCGCGGAGAGGCAGCGCGCCGCGATGCCGCCGTTCGGCCGGCTCGCAGCAATCGTCGTGAGCGCCTCCGGCCGGGCCGAGGCCGAGGCCCATGCGCGGGCGCTGCGCCGCGCCGCGCCGCCGAGCGACGCCGTCAGCGTGCTGGGACCAGCGGAGGCGCCGCTGGCGCTGATTGCCGGACGCTACAGGTTCCGACTGCTGGTGCATGGAACGCGGCGGTCGAACCCGCAGGAGTTCCTGCGGCTGATGCTGGAGGCCGCCCCCAGGCCGCGCGGCTCCGTGCGGGTCCAGGTCGATATCGATCCGCAGAGTTTTCTGTAGAGCAGCGCCGATCGCAGTCGGCCGCCGCTGGCCATATCATGTCAAGCTGATAGAGTGAGGCCATCATTGCGCAGTTCGAGGGGCGCCTGATGGAATTTGTCTTTCCGTGGCCGTTGAGCTTCGGCGAATGGCTGGCATGGGTCTGCGCGATCCTGACCATCCTGGTCGGCCTGTTTCTGCTTTTTGCTCCCGAATCGGGATTGCGGGCCTTCAGGCTGCAGACTCTGCCGGGGCATCCGGAGGCCGTGGCGACCGCCCGTGGCAATATGGCGGGCTTCCACCTGGGGCTGGGGATCGCGTGCGTTCTTCTGGCCCAGCCGCTGTTGTATCTGGCGCTCGGGCTGTCCTGGGCGCTGACCGGGTTCGGGCGGCTCGTGTCGATGCTCTCCGACGACGGCAACACTCTCTACAACTGGATCGCGCTCGCGGTCGAAATCGTGCTGGCGCTGATGGCGCTGCTTTTCGCGTTCGGCCTCATTGTCTAGCGCCGTCGCCGTCGGCGGATGCCTTTTTGCCGTGCGACAAAAACGCGCCAAAAGCCCGGCTTCCGGCGTGTTGCGAGTCCCGAAAGCCTGTGCTAGACGGCGGTCAACATTCGGCTGGGGAACGGGCTTGGCCCGATAACTGGCCAGAAATAATCCTCAGGTTCAAAGATTTAGCCAGAGTTCGTAGCTCCAGCGTCAATCTTGCGGCCTGCCAGACAGGAAGAGCGGCACCTCGTGGCGAACTCTGGTTCGATGATCTCCGGAATGGCCGAACGTTATGCGGGTTCGCTTTTCGAGCTCGCACTGGATGCCAAAAGCGTTGAATCGGTCGAGAAAACGCTTGGCGAAGTCGAGGACATGATCGGCAACAGCGCCGATCTCAAGCGTCTGATCGAAAGCCCCGTCTTTTCAGCCGGCGACCAGTTCCGCGCCATCGATGCGATCGCCAAAAAGGCGGGTATCGGCGGGCTGGTCGGAAACTTCCTGCGCGTTGTTGCGCGCAACCGCCGCCTCTTCGCCGTCCCCTCCATGATCGCGGCCTACCGTCGCATCGCCGCCACGCATCGCGGTGAGGTGGCGGCCGAAGTCACGTCGGCGCAAGATCTCTCCGCGGAACAGACGCGAGAGCTCAAGGCGTCACTGAAAGCCGTGGCGGGCAAGGAAGTGGCGATCAGGCTTACCGTTGATCCCGCCATTCTCGGTGGTCTCGTCGTCAAGATCGGCTCGCGCCAGATCGACACGTCGCTGCGCACCAAACTCAATTCGCTCAAGCTTGCACTGAAAGAGGTCGGCTGATGGATATCCGCGCCGCGGAAATTTCCGCAATCCTCAAGGACCAGATCAAGAATTTCGGCAATGAAGCCGAAGTCTCCGAGGTCGGTCAGGTTCTCTCCGTCGGTGACGGTATCGCCCGCGTCTACGGTCTGGACAACGTCCAGGCCGGCGAGCTGGTCGAGTTCCCCGGCGGCATCAAGGGCATGGCGCTGAACCTCGAAGCCGACAATGTCGGCGTCGTCATCTTCGGTTCCGACCGCGACATCAAGGAAGGCGACACGGTCAAGCGCACCGGCGCCATCGTGGACGTGCCGGTCGGCCCGGGCCTTCTTGGCCGCGTCGTCGACGCGCTCGGCAATCCGATCGACGGCAAAGGCCCGATCAAGGCCAAGGAACGCCGCCGCGTGGATGTGAAGGCGCCCGGCATCATTCCGCGCAAATCCGTGCATGAGCCGATGTCGACCGGCCTCAAGGCCATCGACGCGCTGATCCCGATCGGCCGCGGGCAGCGCGAACTGATCATCGGCGACCGCCAGACCGGCAAGACCGCCATCATTCTCGACACGATCCTCAACCAGAAGTCGCTCAATGACGGCGACGACGAGAGCCTCAAGCTCTACTGCGTCTATGTGGCGATCGGCCAGAAGCGCTCGACCGTCGCGCAGTTCGTGAAGGTTCTCGAGGAGCGGGGCGCGCTCGACTATTCGATCATCATCGCGGCCACCGCGTCCGATCCCGCACCTATGCAGTTCCTGGCTCCGATGGCCGGTTGCGCCATCGCCGAGTACTTCCGCGACAACGGTCAGCACGCCCTTATCGGATATGACGATCTGTCCAAGCAGGCCGTTGCCTACCGTCAGATGTCACTGTTGCTGCGCCGCCCGCCCGGCCGCGAAGCCTATCCGGGCGACGTCTTCTACCTGCATTCGCGCCTGCTCGAGCGCGCCGCCAAGATGAACGACGATCACGGCTCCGGTTCGCTCACCGCCCTGCCAATCATCGAGACGCAGGCCAATGACGTGTCGGCCTATATTCCGACCAACGTGATCTCCATCACCGACGGCCAGATATTCCTCGAAACCAACCTGTTCTTCCAGGGCATCCGCCCGGCCGTGAACGTCGGTCTTTCGGTGTCGCGCGTCGGTTCTGCCGCGCAGATCAAGGCGATGAAGCAAGTCGCCGGCTCGATCAAGGGCGAGCTCGCGCAGTATCGCGAGATGGCGGCGTTCGCGCAGTTCGGCTCCGATCTCGACGCCTCGACCCAGCGCTTGCTCAACCGCGGCGCGCGCCTGACTGAGCTCTTGAAGCAGCCGCAGTTTTCGCCGCTCAAGACCGAAGAGCAGGTCGCGGTGATCTTCGCCGGTGTGAACGGCTATCTCGACAAGCTCACGGTCGCCCAGGTCAGCAAATTCGAGCATGGGCTGCTGGCGCATATGCGCACCGACGGCAAGGCAGTGCTCGACGCGATCCGCAAGGAAAAGGCGCTTTCCGACGACCTTCGCGACAAGCTGAAAGCGCAGATCGACGCATTCGCCAAGAACTTCGCGTAAGCGAACGAAAACGACAGGATAGGATCAGGGTCGCCGCATGGCTTCTTTGAAAGATCTTCGCAATCGCATCGCCTCGGTGAAGGCGACGCAGAAAATCACCAAGGCGATGCAGATGGTCGCCGCGGCGAAGCTGCGTCGCGCGCAAGAGGCGGCCGAAGCCGCGCGGCCCTATTCGGAACGCATGGAGGCGGTTCTCGCCAACATCGCGCAGGCCGTTTCGGGCGGCGGCGAGGCGCCGTCGCTGATGACCGGCACCGGCAAGGATGACGTGCATCTTCTGGTGGTGGCGACCGCGGATCGCGGCCTTTGCGGCGGCTTCAACTCGCAGATCGTGCGCCTGGCGCGCGAACATATCCGCCGGCTGCAGGCCGGGGGCAAGACGGTCAAGATTTTCACCGTCGGCCGCAAGGGCAACGACATGCTGCGCCGCGACTTCGGCAAGCTGATCATTGAACGCACCGAACTGAAGGAAGTGAAGCAGGTCGGCTTCGCCAATGCCGACGAGATTGGCAAGAAGATCATCGCGCTGTTCGAGGACGGGCAGTTCGACGTCTGCACTCTGTTCTATTCGAAGTTCAAATCAGTCATCAGCCAGATCCCGACCGCACAGTCGCTGATCCCTGCCGCTACGGGTGAAGCCGAAGAAAGCGACGGCGCGATCTACGACTATGAGCCGTCTGCGGAAGAGATTCTCGGCGATCTGGTCCCGCGCAACATTGCGGTACAGATATTTAAGGCGCTGCTCGAAAACGCGGCTGGCGAAATGGGCGCCAAGATGTCGGCGATGGACAATGCGACGCGCAATGCGGGCGAGATGATCGACAAGCTGACGATCACCTACAACCGTCAGCGTCAGGCGCAGATCACCAAGGAACTCATCGAGATCATTTCGGGCGCGGAAGCGCTCTAGTACAGAACGAAGGGTACGAGACATGGCTAAAGCAGCGACCCCGAAGAAGGCCCCGGCTAAAGCCGCGACGGCCTCGGCCGCGAAGAAGACGACCGCACGCAAGCCGGCCGCCGCGAAGGCCAGCGCGCCGGCGAAGCGCGCCAAGGCATTAGGCGCGGTCGGCAAGGTTCACCAGGTCATCGGCGCCGTCGTCGACGTGGCCTTCGGCGACGACCTGCCGCCGATCCTCAATGCGCTCGAGACCGACAACCATGGCAACCGCCTCGTGCTGGAGGTTGCGCAGCACCTCGGCGAAAACATCGTCCGCGCCATTGCCATGGACACAACCGAAGGCCTGGTGCGCGGACAGGAAGTGTCCGACACCGGCGGCCCCATCACCGTTCCGGTCGGACCCGAGATGCTCGGCCGCATCATCAACGTCATCGGCGAGCCTGTTGACGAGGCCGGCCCGGTCAAGGCGACGGAGATGCGTCCGATTCACGCGCCCGCGCCCGAATATATCGACCAGTCGACCGACGCCGAGATCCTGATCACCGGCATCAAGGTGCTCGACCTGCTCGCGCCCTACGCCAAGGGCGGCAAGATCGGTCTGTTCGGCGGCGCCGGCGTCGGCAAGACGGTGCTTATCCAGGAGCTGATCAACAACATCGCCAAGGCGCATGGCGGCTATTCGGTGTTTGCGGGCGTGGGCGAGCGTACCCGCGAGGGCAACGATCTCTATCACGAGTTCATCGAGTCGGGCGTCAACAAGAAAGGCGGCGGCGAAGGCTCCAAGGCGGCGCTCGTCTACGGCCAGATGAACGAGCCGCCCGGCGCGCGCGCACGCGTCGGCCTGACCGGACTTACGGTGGCCGAGTATTTCCGCGACCAGGGCCAGGACGTGCTGTTCTTCGTCGACAACATCTTCCGCTTCACCCAGGCGGGTTCGGAAGTGTCTGCTCTGCTCGGCCGCATTCCCTCGGCCGTGGGCTACCAGCCGACGCTCGCCACGGACATGGGCGCGCTGCAGGAGCGCATCACCACCACGACCAAGGGTTCGATCACTTCGGTTCAGGCCATCTACGTGCCGGCCGACGATTTGACCGATCCGGCGCCTGCGACTTCGTTCGCCCATCTGGACGCGACGACGACGCTGAACCGCTCGATCGCGGAAAAGGGCATCTATCCGGCGGTCGATCCGCTCGACTCCACTTCGCGCATGCTCGACCCGCTGATCGTCGGCGAGGAGCACTACCAGGTGGCGCGCGACGTGCAGCAGACGCTGCAGCGCTACAAGTCGCTGCAGGACATCATCGCAATTCTGGGCATGGATGAGCTTTCCGAGGAAGACAAGCTCACCGTCGGCCGCGCGCGCAAGATCGAGCGCTTCCTGTCACAGCCCTTTTTCGTGGCTGAAGTGTTTACCGGAGCGCCCGGCAAGCTCGTCGACCTCGCCGACACGATCAAGGGCTTCAAGGGCCTGGTCGCCGGCGAATATGACCACCTTCCCGAGGCCGCCTTCTACATGGTCGGCACGATCGAGGAAGCGGTCGAGAAGGGCAAGAAGTTGGCGGCCGAGGCGGCCTGATCAAGGCAGTACGGCAACAAAGCAATAGGGCAATAAGGAGAGCGGAAGAGGGATCACGGCGGACAGGTTCAAGGGTGCCAACCCGACTGCCTTACCGCCTTACTGTCCTATTTCCCTAGATCCATGGCTGAAAGCTTCAAATTCGAACTGGTTTCGCCCGAGCGGCTGCTCGTTTCGGAAGACGTCGAGCGGGTCATCATTCCCGGCACCGAGGGCGAGATGACCGTGATGGCCAGCCATGCGCCGGTCATGACCACTATCAAGCCCGGCATCGTGACGGTGAAGCCGACGTCCGGTGGCGAACAGCGCTATGCGATCTTCGGCGGATTCGCCGATATCCTGCCCGATGTCTGTACGGTTCTGGCCGAATCGGCCGTGCATGTGGACGATCTCAACCGCGATGATCTGCGCAAACGGATCGAGGAAGCGCGGCACGAGGCCGAACATGCCGAGGATCCGGAGGCGCGCAGCCGCGCCGAATTCTACCTCGATCAGCTGACGACGCTGGAAGGCGCGATCATCCCGGCCTGACGGCTGCATCATTCGGATTGGCGAGAGCCGGGCATCCGCCCGGCTTTTTCGTTTGATTTATCCGGCCAGATGCCGGAACGCGGCGACAACCTGCTCATAAACCTCGCGCTTGAAGGGCACGATGAGGTCCGGCAATTCGTCCATCGGCTTCCAGTCCCAGGCATCGAATTCCGCTTCATTTCCGCCGGGTGGCGGGTTGATGGCGATTTCGCCTTCTTCGCCCTCGAAGCGGAAAGCGAACCATTTCTGTGCCTGGCCGCGATATTTGCCCTTGAGCGCGATGCCCACAAGTTCGCGCGGCAGGTCGTAGTTGATCCAGTCCGGCGCTTCGGCGATCAGGCTGACCGATTTGATGCCGGTTTCCTCGTAGAGTTCCCGCAGAGCGGCAGGCAGCGGGTCTTCGCCCTTGTCGATACCGCCCTGCGGCATCTGCCAAAGCTGTCCGGCTCCGGCCATTTCGGAATCGGCCTCGGCGATCCGTTGACCGGCCCAGACCAGCCCGTCGCGATTCAGCACCATGACGCCGACGCACCGCCGATAGGGGAGGCTTTCGGGATCGACCGTACCCGCGGTTTTCGCGTTCCCGCCCATGACCCGCTCAGCCTGCCTCGGGGTCATTGGCCAATGCCGAAACCGGAACGATCTCGATGCCGCGCTTGCGGGCCTCGTTCATCCATTCGATCACCGCCGAGACGGTGACGTCGAACGCCGAGCCGATCGCAATGGCATAACCCTTGGCGCGGGCGGTGCGTTCGGCCTCGTCCAGTTTCTTCAGTATTTCTCCGCGCTCACGGACGCCGTCTATGTAGAGGTCGGCGGCGGCATAGGGTCCGCGCGCGCTGCTTGCCAACTGCTCGGCGAGGCTTCGCGCAGATGTGCCGTCGTCCAGAAACATGAGGCCGCGCTCCGCGAGCTCGTTCATGACGGGCGCCAATGACTCCTGGTCGGCGACAAAGCGGCCCCCCAGATAGTTCATCACCCCGGCATAGTTGGTGGTGCGCGATAGCGCGATATGCAGCCGCTCCGCATTCTCCGCGGCGCCGGCATCGACAGTCAGCGTGTTGCGCCCGGGATCGACATTCGGATAGTCGAACGGCTCCATCGGCACCTGGATCAGGATCTCATGACCCTGCTGCCTTGCAGTCTGCATCCAGCGGTCGATCGAGTTGCCGCCGCTCGCGAAGGCGAGCGTCACTTCCGGCGGAAGGGTCTCGACGGCCGCCTGCGTTCCGGTCTGCGATACGGCGAGGCCGCCTATGACGATTGCGACCCTTGCGCCGCGCGCACCCGACCACGGACGCGCATAGACGTCGAATGAACGGCGGCCATCAGGTGCGCGAACCGGCAACGGGCCCAGTTCCGTTTCTTCAATCAGCGCCCTGTCAGGCAGGTGCGCCACGCGCAGGTTCTGTCCCTTCGCAGACGGGTCGCCGACAATGACGACATTCCGGTCTACGGCGGGCGGATTGACGCGGATGATCGAGGCGCCGTTGCCCGCCTGTTCGGTCTTCGCCGGCCGCGCGGCGGGCTGCTGCTGTGTTGCCTCTTCCTGCGGGATGGAAACGACGGCCTGCGGCGGCTCGTGGAACGGCCTGTCGCGCAGCGCTATGGCCGACGACGCGCCGAACACCGCGATCGCTGCGATCCAGAAGGTCAATGTCGAGAGTGAAGGAAGCGCCAGTCTGCCGGAATCACGCTTGACGTTCAGGCCAAGCGGCTGCTCGATTTCGCTGCGATCGGCCTTGCTGTCCAAGAAAGCGACCTGTCTCTTGCTCTCGGGCCGAGCGGGACGGCGTACGATGCTGCGGCTGGCGTCTGTCGAATTGGCGCCGGTTCACGCGTGAAACGCGAACCGGCCTGTTTGAAAAATACTATTGCAGTTCCGCCCGGTCGGGGCTGGGTGGAAACGCGGGATCGCTCTTGGCGCCACGAATGAGGTCGAGCGCGTAGTTGAGCTGCACGTCGTCCTTCGGCTCCGGAGGCACGTAGGCCGAAGAGCCCGAACCCTCCTCGCTCTCCTCGATGCCCTGGATGTGTCCACGCAGTTCCGATTCGCCGCGGGTCACGTCACGGCCGAGCAGTTCTGCCGGCAATGGCTGTTCCACCCTGACGTCCGGGTGGATACCGGTGCCCTGGATCGATTTGCCGGATGGCGTGTAGTAGAGCGCTGTCGTCAGCCTGAGCGCGCCGTTTTCGGCCAGCGGAATGATGGTCTGCACCGATCCCTTGCCGAACGACTTGGTGCCCAGCACCGTTGCGCGCTTGTGATCCTGCAGGGCGCCGGCCACAATCTCCGATGCGCTGGCCGATCCGCCATTGATCAGCACGATCAGCGGCTTGCCGTTGATGAGGTCGCCGTCGCGCGAATCGAAGCGAGTCACGTCCTTGGCATCGCGGCCGCGCGTCGACACGATCTCGCCGCGATCGAGGAAGGTGTCGGAAATCCCGACTGCCTGATCGAGCAGGCCACCCGGATTGAGCCGCAGATCGAGAACGTAGCCCTTGATCTTGTCCTCGCCGCCGGCTTCTTCACCGATCCTGCCGATCGCATTGCGCAAATCGTCCGAGGCACGCTCGGTGAAGGAATTGATCTTCATGTAGCCGACGTCTTCGTCGACGCGGTAGCGGACCGCCTTCACCTTGATGATGTCACGAACGATGGTGATCTTGATCGGCTCGACCGCGCCTTCGCGCAGGATCGTGAGATCGATCGGCGAATTCACCTTGCCGCGCATCTTGTCGACGGCTTCGGCAAGCGTAAGCCCGCGCACCTCCACGCCGTCGATCTCGGAGATATAGTCGCCAGCCAACACGCCCGCGCGCGCCGCCGGCGTGTCTTCCATCGGCGCGATCACCTTGACCAGCTCGTTTTCCAGCGTCACCTCGATGCCAAGGCCGCCGAATTCGCCGCGCGTCTGGACGCGCATGTCCTGAGCAGCTTCCGGATTCAGGTAGGACGAATGCGGATCGAGCGAGGTGAGCATACCGTTAATGGCGCTTTCCACCAGCGAACTCTCGTTGGGCGGGGTCACATATTGTGCACGCACACGCTCGAAGACATCGCCGAAAATCGCCAAATTCCGGTAGGTATCGGAGCCGGCCGCGTTCGCCGTGGAACCCGGCGTGCCGTAGACCAGACTCATTGCCGAGGCGCCCATCAGCGCGCCGGCAAGCAGAAGCGACATCCTACGAATCATTTCCAGTCCTTCCCGAATATGTCTCGGCCCACCAAGGCGTGGGATCGACGGGTTTTCCGTTCTTGCGGAACTCCACGTAGAGTTCCGGCTCCGCATTTCCATCGACCAGCGCCACGGCGCTGGCCAGCCTGGCTTCCCCCATCGTTCCTACAGGCTCCCCCGCCAGGACGGACTGACCGAGAGAGACGCTGATTCGGTCCATACCTGCCAGAACAATATGATAGCCATCGCCAGCGTTGAGGATCAATAGCTGCCCGTAGGAGCGGAATGGTCCAGCATAGAGCACGGAGCCTTCCGCGGGAGCGGTAACGATCGCCCCCGATTGTGTTGTAAGAATGTCGCCGAACATGGTTCCGCCGGCTCCATCGGGCTCGCTGAAATGTCGGTCGATCCTGCCCGCCACCGGCAGCGATACCTTGCCGACCAGCGAGCCGAACGGAACCGAGCCGGCCAGCCGGTTTTGTTCCGGCACGGGGCGTTCGCCGGGTGGTTCGCTGGTCGCAGCCTCGGCCTCGCGGGCGGTGTCAATCTCCTGTTCGAGCGTTGCGATCAGTTCGCTCAGGCTGCTTGCCCTGACGGCGAGTTCGCCAGCCCGCTGGCGCTCGGCCTCCAGCGCTTCTTCCGACTGTTCCCTCAGTTTCGACTTTTCCGCAATGAGCTGCGCAAGACGTTCCTTTTCCGCCGCCTGTTCGGCAACAGTTGCCAGCAGCTTGTCGCGCTCGGCGGCGATCGTCGTCACAAGGCGCGCGAGTTCATGCAGGTCGGTGACCAGGATTTCGGTTTCGGCGCGCATCTCCGGCACGACGGAACCCAGCAAAATGGCGCTTCTGACGGATGAAAGAGCGTCCTCCGGCCGCACGAGAAGCGCCGGCGGCGGGTTGAGCCCCATACGCTGCAGGGCGCCCAGAACCTCGGCAAGCACGCCCCGCCTTTCGGAAAGCGAGCGGCGAAGCTCGATCTGCTGCTCTTCCAGAACCTCGACACGCTGCTCGATCTCGCGGGCTTCCTCGCTGAGTTTCCGTTCCGTCTTGGCCGCCTGTATCAGGGCAGCGGTCAGTGTGTGCTCGTCCTTTTTCAGCGACCCCACCTCGGCGGAGATCGCCGCGAGACGTTCCTCCGACAGGCTCATCTGGCGGGCGATTTCGGCATAGGCGTTGCGGCTGGCCGTCTGCCGCTCGAGGATATCGTCAACCGGTTCGGCGCGCGCGGCGGCCGTCGGCGCGAGCATGAGGGCGCCAACACAGAGCGCGCTGGCCAAGATCCTCATGATCGCCGGGCGAACATTCATTTTCGAAACCAGAAGCCCTTTCGCATACCCTATCGTCCGCCCCGTTAAGGAATGATCAACCTTGTCGCCAGTCACCATGACGGCGCGGCGCTTGTAAACCGGCTTGTCAATTTCGCGTGATCCGAATGCCCATATCTGCTTTCACGCGCGATGATAGGGGTGACCCGAAAGGATCGTGACAGCCCTGTACAGCTGTTCGGCAAGGAGCAGTCTGACGATCTGGTGCGGCCATGTCATGGCGCCGAAGGATACGACAAGATCGGCCCTGCCGCGCAGCGTTGCGTCGAGACCGTCCGGACCGCCGATGACGAAGGCGGCTGCCGCGCGGCCGTCGTCGCGCATGCGGCCAAGATTTTTCGCGAATGGTTCACTGCCCATGTTGCGGCCACTCTCGTCGAGAACGATGACGGCGGCGCCGTGATCGAGCAGGCTGGACAGCTTGTGGGCTTCTTCCCTGAGACGCAGCGCGGGATTCTTCGCCCGGCTTTCGGCGTGTTCTGTCACGCCGCCAAATTCGAGGCCAATTTGCGGGCCGGTTCGCGCCAGCCTGTCGAGATAGCGCTCGGCAAGCTCCCTTTCGGGGCCGGCCTTCAGCCGACCCACGGCATGAATCTCAAGACGCATTCCGGTCCGACGGGCCGTCCCGCTGCTTAGCGGATCAGTGCACCGTCTCCTCTTCGAGGTCGGGAGCCTGCCACATCTTCTCCAGATTGTAGAACTCCCGGATCTCGGGCCGGAATATGTGAACGATCACATCGCCCGCGTCGATCAGCACCCAGTCGGCGCTCGAAAGACCCTCGACACGGGCACCGCCCTGACCTGTGTCCTTGAGCGCCCTGATCAAGTGCTCGGCAACCGCGGCCACATGACGGTGCGAGCGCCCGGAAGCGATCACCATGTGGTCGGCGAGGCTCGACTTGCCCTGAATGTCGATGGGGACGATGTCTTCGGCCTTGGAGTTGTCCAGACTTGCAAGAGCCGTTTGAAGGACCGGATGGGCGTCGTATCCGCTCATCCCGACCGGCGAAGGCGCGGTTTCGGCCTTCTTCCGTGTTGCTGCTCTCAGCGTCTTCCCTTTCGTTCAAGAACAACTAAATCGCCCGGAACAATCGCGCGACACACAGAAGATAGGCAGAGTCCCGATACAGTTTCAAGACATTGCCGCCGCGAATTGCGGATTTACTGCGCTTCGGAGGCCCGCGGGAGGCCTTCGGGTTCTTCCGGCGCGGTTTCCTCGTCCGGTGTGCCGAGATCGACGGGAAGCGGATTCTGGGCAGCGAGAGGGGCGAAACTTCCGGTTTCCTCGCTCGGAACCTGCTCCCTGCTGCCAATGCGCCACAGCACGAACATGCTGAAGGCAATGGCGATTGTAACGGCGACGTAAATGAAGGCCCCGGTGCCATAGACAGCCGTGAGCGCGGTCGCCGCGGCTGGCACGACAACACCCGACAGCGACCACGCAAAAAGCATGGTGCTGGCCAACGCCACCATCTCGTCCTTCGAGGCGCGGTCATTGGCATGGGCGTTGGCCAGCGAATAGATCGATTCGGTCATTCCGCCCCAGAGCAGGTAGATCGGCACGATGACGGCCAGCGCGTATCCGTCGAAGATGCCCGCCGCCACGCCTGCGCCGGCAACGGAGAAGGAGGCCGCAACCATGACGATACGCCGATCGATACGATCGGAGATCCAACCGAGCGGGATCTGCAACAGCACCGAACCGAGCGGCATGGCCGACAAGAGCAGCGCGACCTCGAGCTGGGTGTAGCCGATTGCCGCGACATGAATGGGGGTGAAGCCCGCTACCATCATGGACAGGCCACCAACCGCAAGCATGCCGACCAGGCCCACCGGAGAGATGCGCCATGCGCGCAGGACCGCAACGGAGGCGGATTCGGGCGGCGGCGGTACCGGCAGGCGCGTCATGCCCACGGGCAAGACGGCGAGGGCGGCGAATGCAATGCCCAGCAACGGGGCCGTGGCTCCCATCAGATCGATCTGGCCGGTCAGGAACGAACCCGTCCCCAACCCGGCGATGTAAGCGACGTAGAAAACGGCCATGACGCGGCCGCGAATGACATTGTTGACGGCGTCGTTGAGCCAGCTCTGGGCGACGATGAACATGCCGGAGATGGCGAATCCGTAGAGCGTGCGCGCACCCATCCAGGAAACCGGATGGACACCGGCGCCGATCGCGGCATTCGAAAGGATGATGATCGCCGAAAAGATCATGAAGGCGCGCGCGTGGCCGACACGGCGGGTCAGCGAGCCAGTAACCAGGCATGCGACAAGTCCGCCCGAAGACAGGGCGGTCAGGATCAAGCCTGCCCAGCTCGGAGCATAGCCGGCATTGGCGAGGCTTAGCGGGATATAGGCGAACATCAGGCCGTTGCCGATCGCCGTCAGAAAGGTCGAGATGATGATTGAGCCGACGGCAGCCAGCGTCCCCACCTCGCGCGGCAGGGTCGTTTCGGTGGGTGCTGGCGAGGCGGTGACCGTCATGGCCGCAAATCTGCTCTCAAGCTGCTGATTCGGCCCCGATAAATGCGACGCCTTGCTGACGATTTGACGCTAACCCGCCAGCGATCAGAGCTCTGCCGCCGCCTGTCTGATGGCGCTTGAGGAGAGTGAGGAGCGCGGGCCGTGAATGAAGGTCCATGCCGGCGGCTTCATGCGCGCCAGGAGCGGCGCGTCGGACTCGTCGACGCGCGCGTGATCGAATGTCTTGGCCATCGCCGACGAGAGAAAAGCAAGCGTGGAGCCTGGCCGGTCGATGACGGCAATCGGCACGGCGCGCGCAATCTCGCGCCAGCGTTCCCAGTGGTGAAAATCGCGCAATCCGTCGGCGCCCATCACCCAGACGAAATTGACGCCCGGACAACGTGCCGTCACGAGGTCGATCGTGTCTGCGGTATAGCGCACCTGATAGCTGGCCTCGAAGGCCGTCACCTTGATGCGGGGATCCTCGGCAAGCGCTTCGGAAGCACGAATTCGCTTGGCCAGCGGCGCCAGTTCGCTGGCGTTCTTGAGCGGGTTTCCCGGCGTCACCATCCACCAGAGCTGCTGCAGGCCGAGCCGCCGGATTGCGATTTCGGACGCCAGCGCATGACCGGCATGCGGGGGGTTGAACGATCCGCCGAACAGGCCGACCGCCATACCTTTTTCGACATGGGGAATGCGCAGGTAGCGCGCGCCCAATTTCCCGTCTGCGGCCGAAGGCATCGCGTTCATCCGTTGTCGGGCCGGGTCAGCCGCGCCTCACGGGCGAGTCTGACCGGTGCCGCGAACGCGGTACTTGAAAGAAGTGAGCTGTTCCAGGCCGACCGGACCGCGCGCGTGCATGCGTCCGGTCGCAATGCCGATCTCGGCGCCCATGCCGAATTCGCCGCCATCGGCGAATTGCGTCGACGCGTTGTGAAGCAGAATGGCGGAATCGACCTCGCTGAAGAAGCGCTCAACCGCGACCGGGTCCTCGGCGATGATCGCCTCGGTGTGGTGCGAGGAATGGGACTCTATGTGCTCGATCGCCTCGCCGATGCCGTCGACCAGCTTCGCCGAAATGATCGTGTCCAGATATTCGGTCGTCCAGTCGGCTTCCGCGACGGGCTTTGCCTTTGCGAAGCTGGCGCGGATTTCCTCGGTGGCGCGAATTTCGCAGCCGGCCTTGTCCAGCGCCTCAAGGACTGGCACCAGATGCGTATCGGCCACGGCGCGGTCGATGAGCAGCGTTTCAGCCGCGCCGCAGATGCCGGTGCGGCGCATCTTGGCGTTCACGGTGATGGCGACGGCCATGTCCAGATCGGCCGAGCGGTCGACATAGACGTGGCACAGGCCTTCCAGATGCGCGAAGACCGGCACGCGGGCCTCCTTCTGCACGCGCTCGACCAGGCCGCGTCCGCCGCGCGGCACGATGACGTCGAGGTTGCCGTCGAGGCCCTTCAGCATTTCGCCGACCGCGGCGCGGTCGCTGGTCGGCACCATCTGAATGGCGTCGGCGGGCAGCTTCGCCGCCTTCAGGCCTTCGACCAGACAGGCGTGGATGGCGGCGCAGGAGTGGGCGGAATCGGAACCGCCGCGCAAGATGACCGCGTTGCCGGCCATCAGACAGAGCGCGCCGGCATCGGCCGTCACATTGGGCCGGCTTTCATAGATCACGCCGATGACACTCAGCGGGGTGCGCACGCGCTCGATGTGCAGTCCGTTCGGGCGGTCCCATTCGGCAATGACCTCGCCGACCGGATCCTTCATCGCGGCAATGGCGCGAATGCCGTCGGCCATCGCCCGGATGCGGTCTTCGTTCAGCGTCAGCCGGTCGATGAAAGCGGCGGTCAAGCCCGCTTCCTGGCCATTGGCGACGTCGATCGCGTTGGCGTCGAAGATCACCTGCCGGTCGCGCCAGAGAGCGTCGGCCATGGAGACAAGGGCGGCGTGCTTGCGCTCGGCATTTGCCATGGCCAGCGGGCGCGCGGCGGCGCGCGCGCGGCGCCCGAGGTCGGACATCAGAGCCGCAATGTCGCCCTGCGTGTCGTTGCGGGTCTGCAACATCGTCTACTCTCCCGCTTTCTGCCTGCCTGCGGTGCGGGACATGACCAGGTCGTCCCTGTGCACCATGGCGCCCCGCGCCTCGTAACCCAGAACCTCGGCAATGGCCGAAGTCTTCAACCCGGCGACCTTTACGGCATCGGGGGCGTCATAGGCAACCAGCCCGCGCGCGATCTCGCGCCCGTCGGGCGTGGTGATCGCCACTGTGTCGCCGCGCGAAAAGGCGCCTGTCACGCGCCGCACGCCGGCTGGAAGCAGCGACTTGCCGGACTGCAGCGCGGCCTCGGCCCCGGCATCCACCACCAGCCAGCCAGCCGGTTCCAGATTGCCGGCAATCCAGGTCTTGTAGCCCTTCACCGGGTTGGGCGCCGGAGCAAAATGGGTGAAACGCTCGCCCGCCTCGATGGCGGCGAGCGGATTCATGCGGGCGCCGGAGGCGATGACCATTGCCGTGCCGGCCGTCGTTGCGATCTTGCCGGCGTCGAGTTTGGTGCGCATGCCCCCGCGCGAGAATTCGGATCGCGCCGCGCCCGCCATTGCCTCGATCTCCGGCGTAATTTGTTCCACATGCGGAATGAAGGTTGCATCTGCTGCCGTTTCGGGTGGCGCGGTGTAGAGCCCGTCGACGTCGGAGAGCAAAACGAGCAGGTCCGCCCCCATCATGGTGGCGATGCGTGCTGCAAGCCGGTCATTGTCGCCGTAACGGATTTCGGAAGTGGCGACGGTGTCGTTCTCGTTGATCACCGGCACCGCCTTCAGCTTGAGCAGCGTGGAGATCGTCGCGCGAACATTGAGATAGCGGCGGCGCTCCTCGGTATCGCCCAGCGTCACCAGGACCTGTCCCGACACGGCGTTGTGGCGGCTGAGCTCGCGCGCCCAGGCGCTTGCCAGCGCGATCTGGCCGACCGAGGCGGCGGCCTGGCTTTCCTCGAGCTTGAGCTGTGCGCCCTTGAGCCCAAGAATGGTACGGCCGAGCGCAATCGCGCCGGACGAGACCACGAGCACCTCCGCGCCGCCCTCGATCAGGTGCGCAATGTCATCGACAAGGGCGGCGAGCCAGTCCTGCTTGAGCCCGGTCTTGCGGTCGACGAGCAGGGCGGAGCCGATCTTGACGACGATGCGGCGGGCAGAGGCAAGGGGTGTCGCGCTCATACCGCTTCCTCGGGGTTGCGCGCCTCCTCGACGGCCGAAAACAGCGCCCGCAGCACGTCCTGAACACCCTCGCCGGTGGCGGCCGACAGAAGCAGCGGCGCCTTGCCGGCGGCTTTCTTCAGGGCGGCGGATTGTTCCTTGCGGGCATCCTCGTCCAGAAGATCGGCCTGCGACAGCGCCAGTATCTCGGGTTTGTCGGTCAGACCGTGGCCGTAGGCTCCCAGTTCGCCGCGCACGGTGCGGTATGCCTCGGCGGGATTTTCCTCGCGCGCGGAGACGAGGTGCAAAAGTACGGCGGTGCGCTCGACATGGCCGAGGAACCGGTCGCCAATGCCGACGCCCTCATGCGCGCCTTCGATCAGCCCGGGAATATCGGCCAGCACAAATTCGCGGGCATCGACGCGCACCACACCAAGATTGGGATGCAGCGTGGTGAACGGGTAATCGGCGATCTTCGGCTTGGCGGCCGTCACCGTCGCCAGAAAGGTCGACTTTCCGGCATTGGGCAGACCGACAAGCCCGGCATCGGCGATCAGCTTCAGCCGCAGCCAGATCGTCATCTCATCGCCCGGCAGCCCGGGATTGGCGCGGCGCGGCGCCTGGTTGGTCGACGACTTGAAATGCTGGTTGCCGAAACCGCCATTGCCGCCCTTGGCGATGCGGAAACGCTGGCCGACCTCGGTCAGGTCGCAGATCAGCGTCTCATTGTCCTCGGCGAAGATTTGCGTGCCGGCAGGCACTTTCAGCGTCACGTCGGCGCCCCCGGCGCCGGTCTTGTTGCGGCCCATGCCATGTATGCCGGTCTTGGCGCGGAAATGCTGCTGGTAGCGGTAATCGATCAGCGTGTTGAGACCATTGACGGCCTCGATCCAGACATCGCCGCCTCGGCCGCCATCGCCGCCGTCGGGACCGCCGAACTCGATGAATTTCTCGCGCCGGAACGACACCGAGCCGGCGCCGCCGTCGCCCGAGCGGATATAGACTTTTGCTTGATCGAGAAATTTCATCGAATTGACAGTCGTGTCGTCTATCTGGTGGAAGCTGTGTTGGCGCCCGCGTGCGGCGCGAGCGATATAGGAATCACCAGCCGACCGCAATCTTTGCCGGTTGCGGGCCATACACAGCCAAGGGGCCGGACCGCCATGAAATGCGTATCTTACAACATCCAGTACGGGACCGGCCTCGACGGCCGCTATGATATCGACCGCATCGCCGATGCGGTCAGGGGAGCCGATGTCATCGCCTTGCAGGAGGTGACGCGCAACAACCCCAAGAATGACGGGCGCGACATGGTGGCCGAGCTGCGCGAAGCGCTGCCGGACTATTTCTCCGTGTTCGGCCCGAATTTCGCGGCCAATGTCGGCTCGCACGTGAAGGACAGCCGTGCGGTCGACGTCCATTTCCAGTTCGGCAACATGGTGCTGTCGAAGACGCCAGTGCTGATGTCGCGCAACATTCTTCTGCCGCGCAGGCGCAGCTACGACCGGCTCGATCTGCAGCGCGGGGCGCTGGAGACGCTGATAGAGACGGAGCATGGCCCGATCCGCTTCTATTCCGTGCATCTCGACCATCGCGATCCGGATGAGCGGGCGGAGCAGAACCGTTTCCTGCTCGAGCGGCTGCTGAACTACCCGCTGGAAGGCGGCGCGCTTTCGGGCTTGGCCGAGATGGGCTTGCCGGAGCCGCCGCACCCGGCCGCCTATGTCGCTATGGGCGACTTCAACATGCTGGAAGATTCGCACGAGTATTCCACGCTTTGCGGCCGTCCGGACCACGAGTTCGGTGCGCCGCTTTCGGCGAAACGCGCGGTGGATGCCGCGGCGCGGCTCGCCGGAGACGGCGGGCCGCACACAAGCTGGGTCCATCCGGATCATCCGCAGGACAGGACGCTCCACAAGCGAATCGACTATGTCTTCGTCTCGGCCGATCTGGCGCCGCTGCTCAAGGCGTCGCACGTCGACCAGAATGCCGTCGGTTCCGACCACCAGCCGCTATGGGTTGAGTTCGGCTGAGACCTCAACCGAACGTCATCACCGAGCAGATCACGATGCCGAGCATGGAAAGGCCCGTTATCATGCCGAACACCCTTGGGTTCACGCGTGCCTGGCCGAGCGTCAGGATGAGCGCGATGGCCAAAGCGACGACGCCGACAAGAACAAGTTTGGCCAGAAACCACGGCCCAAGCGCAATCGCGTCGCCGCCATAGCGCAGCCACAGCATGGCGACGCCTGTCAGCAACAACATGCCGAACGCGATGCGGGAATTGATCGACAACCGGCCGGCAATGGGCCCGAGCGTGGCCAGCGTGTCGGGGGTGGCCGCCGCCATACGCCGGGCAATTATCGGCATTGCCACGGCCGTTGCGCCGCCGACAACCAGCGACAGAAGATGAATGATCAGCAATAGCTTGACTGCAAGTTCCACGATGCTCTCCGATTGTGTTGACGAGCATGCCTGCTACAACCTCAACAATAGTTGAGGTCAAGCGGAAAAATCACATGCGTGAATTGTCGGTTGGGGAAGTCGCGGCGCGCAGCGGTGTCGCGGTGTCGGCCCTGCATTTCTACGAAGCCAAGGGGCTGATCGGGAGCTGGCGCACGTCAGGCAACCAGCGGCGCTATCCGCCCGGTACGCTGCGCCGTGTGGGCATCATTCAGTTCGGTCAGTCGCTGGGAATCCCACTGGCCGAAATCCGCGAAGCCCTGGCCACCTTGCCCAGGGACCGGGCGCCGATGGCCAAGGATTGGGAGCGGCTGTCACGTGAGTGGGCGAAAAAACTCGACCAGCGCATCGTCAGGCTGACCCGATTGCGCGACGCGCTGACCGACTGCATCGGCTGCGGGTGCCTGTCGACCGAACTCTGCCCGCTGCGCAACCCCGAGGATCAACTGTCGCGCAAGGGCAAGGGCCCCCGCCGGCTGCTCGGCGACTGAGCATTGGCAGGCGGGGGTGTATTCAGGCCTTTGCCGGCGCCCAGGTCCTGAGGCTGACCCAGGTCTTTCGGTCGAGGAGATAGCGCTCGACCGGCACGCGGCCGGCGGACAGGGAATCGATCATCCCCTGCCCGACATACTGGAAGCCGCATCTGTGGATCACGCGGCGCGATGCGTCGTTGACCACACGGCACGAGACATTGAGGTGCTCAACCTCGGTCGCGCGGAAGGCGAGGTCGATGAGGGCATGCGCGGCTTCCGTCGCATAGCCGTTGCCCCAATGCGGCTCGCCGACCCAGTAGCCGAGCTCCAGACCACGGGAGGTCGCGTCGAGACCAGCACCGCCGACGAAGGCGCCGGATTCCGCCAGCGTCAGCGCATAGGCGCAGCCGTCACTGCGATTCGCCGTCATCTCGATGAACGCGCGCGCCTCCGCCTCGCCATAAGGATGCGGCATACGCGCCAGCATGTCGGCGATGCGGCGGTCATTGGCGAGCTCCACCAGCTCCGGAATGTCGTCCTCGTGCGGCGGGCGCAGCACCAGCCGTTCGGTGACAAGCACCGGGCAATCTATGGTCCGGTTGCGACTTTCCTGCTCTTCATCGTCATCGATCATCGTCCCGATCCTCCACTACACCGCCGGCCTCAGGCGGCCGCTCTCCGTTCGCTTTCGTTCGTCCTGGCGAATGCCGCCGCGGTAAGCCGCGTCGTCCAGGTCGCCACCTGCTCCTGGCGCGAGCGCGACCATGTCCGGCGAGCGCCGGTCAGGACGAAGCCGAGCTTCTGCTGCACCCGCATCGAGGCGGGGTTGTCCGCGAAAACGGAAGACGACATGGCCTTGATGTCCGTTGTTGCGAAAGCGTGGGCGATCAGCGTCCGGGCCGCCTCGGTCATGAAGCCGCGGCCGTGCCAGGGCTCGCCCAGCCAATAGCCGAGCCGGGGCTCGGCGCCGCCACCCTCGATGGAGACGATGCCGATCAATCTCTCGCGGTGGATCGTGTAGACCATCGCTTCGGGCTTATCGGCGAGGCCGGCGATCCAGTCCTCGGCGTCGGCCGGCCAGTAGGGAAACGGCACCCGAGCCAGCATGTGCGCAACGGCCCAGTTGTTGAGCCCGAGCGCGATGTCCTCGGCATCGGGCAGCGCGGGTGGCCTGAGCGTCAGGCGGCTGGTGAGAAGGACGTGCATCTGAACCTCCAGAAACGAAAAAGGGGAGATGGCTGCCCATCTCCCCTGATCTTTTTCTGGCTATCCAGACACCGGGTCCCGAGATGGGCGCCGGTGTTCTTGGTGCGGAACCGGCTACTCCGCGGCCTGCGTAATCGGGTTTACCGACACGTAGGTTCGGCCGTTGGCTTTGGCGGCAAACGCGACTTCGCCCGTGGTGGTGGCGAAAAGCGTGTGGTCCTTGCCCATGCCAACGTTCGAACCCGGGTGCCACTTGGTCCCGCGCTGACGAATGATGATGTTGCCGGCCACGACTTTCTCGCCGCCGAACTTCTTCACGCCGAGGCGCTTGGATTCGGAATCGCGACCGTTGCGCGAGGAACCGCCAGCTTTCTTGTGTGCCATTTCCAACTCCTATGCGCCCGAGGGCGCCAAAATCGCTTCGGGTAATACCCGATGAATTACTTCTTGACCAGTTCCTTGGCCTGATCGCGCCAGTCCGTGATCTGATCGGCGCTGAACGGCATCGCTTCGTCGATCTTCGCGATGTCCTTGTCGGACAGCTTGGCGATCTGGGCAAAAGTGGTGATGCCCTGCTCGTTGAGCTGGCCGGCTGCGACCGGACCGATTCCCTTGATCTGGGTCAGATCGTCGGGCTTGCCCTTCGGCGCCTTGAACAGGGTCGCCGGCGCGTCGGTCTTTGCCGCGGCCTTGGCTTCCTTCTTCGGCTCCGCCTTCTTGGCGGCGGGCTTGGCCTTCGCCTTGGCAGGTGCGGCCTTCCCGGCTTCCGCCTTCTTTTCGGCGGCGGGTTTCGCCGCGGCCTTCTTCGACGGCTTGGCGCCCCCGGTCAGGATCTCGGAGATCCGAACCGTGGTCAGCAGCTGCCGATGACCGCGCTTGCGGCGCGAATTCTGGCGGCGGCGCTTCTTGAAGGCAATGAGCTTCGGGCCGCGGCCCTGCTCGACCACCTCGGCCGTCACCATGGCGCCATCGACGAACGGCGTGCCGATCGTCACCATGTCGCCTTCGCCAAAGGCAAGCACGTTGCCGATCTCGACGATGTCGCCGACTTCGCCGGCCACTCGTTCGATGCTCAATGTGTCTTCGGCGGCGACGCGATACTGCTTCCCGCCGGTCTTGATGACTGCGAACATTTTTTTGCCTTTCGCTGTTCGTCCGGCTCTGGCGCGCTTAGAGCGTTCCGGCCGTCTTTTTGTCAGTCGGTTTCTGGTCTCCGTCCCCGGCTGCCCAGTGTCTTAACGTCAGTGTGTTCGACAAAGAACAGCCGGCGCGGGGAGGCCCCACGCCGGACGTGGCGGTTCGATACTTGAAGCCTCACGCCAAGTCAAGCGAAGCGCGGCCCTGTGATTTTGCGCGCAAAGCGTATAAACAGCGGCAACTTGGCCTGGGCGACCGGAGGATCGGATTGAGCGACAAGCGCAACGATAGTGACGCGGAATCGCGCAGGATACTCGACAGGATCAACACCCAGATGGGCGCCAGCGCATCCCGATCCGGCGATGACCGCGACGACTGGCCGGAATATTGGGGCAAGCGGATCGGGCGGGCGCTCGGCATGGTGTTCCTGGTCGTCGTGATCTACTGGCTCTATCAACTCATCAAGGGCACAGGCTGAACGTCCATGGCGCCAGCTGATCAGGATCCGCCGCGCGCGGTCATCGTGATTTCGAGCCATGTCGTTCGCGGCACGGTTGGCAACCGCGCCATGGTGTTCGCGCTCGAAACGCTTGGCCATCCCGTATGGGCAGTGCCGACGGTCATTCTGCCATGGCATCCGGGGCATGGTCCGGCGACGCGCATCGTTCCGCCCGCGAAAGAGTTCACGGCCATGCTGCGCGATCTGGAAGGCGCGAAATGGCTGGGCGAAGTGGCCGCCGTGCTGTCGGGCTATCTCGGTGACGCGGGCCAGGCCGAAGCGGTGGCGTCGCTGGTGCGTAAAGTGAAGATGCTCAACCCCTCGGCGCTCTATCTCTGCGATCCGGTGATCGGCGACCAGGGAGGCCTCTACGTTCCCGATGAAGTCGCCGCGGCGCAGCGCGACCGGCTGATGCCGCTGGCCGACATCGCGACGCCCAACCGGCACGAGCTCGAATGGATGACCGGGGTAAAGCTCGAAACATCGGATGCCGTGGCCGACGCGGCGCTCGACGCCGGGCCGCCGACCATGCTGGTGACATCCAGTCCGGCGACGATGGCCCGCGGCACCGGCAATCTGCTTCTCACGGCAGACGCCGCGATGATGGCCGAGCACCGGGTCATCGAAAACCCGCCCAACGGGCTGGGCGATCTGACCGCGGCGGTGTTTCTCTCCCGGCTGCTCGAAGGGCAGGAACCGTCAAAGGCCCTGCAGACGACGACGGAGTCGGTATTCGAGGTGCTGGCGCGCACCGCCAAACGCGGCGCCGACGAACTCACGCTCGAAACCGACGCCCAGAGCCTGTCGCACCCGATGGCAATGGTCCAGACGCGGTTTCTGGCCTATCCCGGCGGGGACCGCCGCGCCTGACGGCGTGACTGCCGGAGCCGGCGTCGCCTGTGGAATTGCCGCTTCTGTCATTAGCCGCTAAAGCAGGCCCATGACGCATCTTCCGGACAAGCTCAGCAACGGCTACCGCGATTTCATGGCCAGCCGCTATTCGAGCGAGCGGGAACGCTATCGCGATCTGGCGCGCGCCGGGCAGGAGCCGCATACGATGGTGATCGCCTGCTGCGATTCCCGCGCGGCGCCGGAAATCATCTTCGACGCGGGGCCGGGCGAATTGTTCGTCGTGCGCAATGTCGCCAATCTGGTCCCGCCCTACGCGCCCGACGACAACTATCACGGCACTTCGGCGGCGCTCGAATTCGCGGTCCAGAGCCTGAAGGTGAATAGCATACTGGTGCTCGGCCACGGGCGCTGCGGCGGCATACGCGCGGCGCTTTCGCCGGATGCTCCGCCATTGTCCCCTGGCGATTTCATCGGCCGCTGGATGAATCTGGTTTCGCCGGCGGCGGAAGCGGTGACCGGCAACGAGATGATGACCGTCGGAGAACGCCAGACCGCGCTGGAGCGCATTTCCATCCGCTATTCGATCGCCAATCTGCGAACGTTTCCCTGTGTGCAGATACTGGAGCGCAAAGGGCGGCTGAAGCTCTACGGAGCGTGGTTCGACATATCGAGCGGCGAGTTGTGGGTCATGAACACCGAAACCGGCGATTTCGAGCGTCCCGACATCGACTGATCCCGGCTGCAAGCCGCCGCCTATTCCGCAGGCTGCTGAAAATCCCTGGTCTGCACAACCCGTGCGAGTTCGGGTTCCGGCAAGGTTCGCCAATAAGCCCAACTCGCGATCGCGATCATGCCCATCGCCGGAATGACCGTCGCCATGGCGAACACCGGATCGCCGAGCGCGGCGGCGACAAGGCCGCCAGCAAGTCCACCGCCCATCTGAAGGAAACCGCCGAAGGCCGACGCCGCGCCGGCCATGTGCGGAAAGGGCGCGACGGTGGCAGTGGACATGGCCGGCATGATGAACGCCATGCCGAATGCGTAGAAGGCGACCGGCCCCATGACGTTCAGATAGGTCGGATCCTGGATGCGCAGGACGATGGCGAGAGCGAAACTGCCGACAAGGAGCCCGACGAGGCCGACCGGTACGATTCGATGGGCGCCAAGGCGGCGCATCAATCCGCGCACGACAAGCCCGCCGGCGAAGAAGCAGCCCGACTGCAGCAGCATGCCGACGCCGAATTCGACCGCCGTCAGTCCGACACGGCCCATGAGCACGAAGGGCAGCAGCGTCGCCTGAGTGTAGAACGCGCCGATGCCGCCGGCCATGACGAGGCTGGACGACATGAAATACCGGTCAGTGAGCAAGCTGCGATAGGACTTCAGAAGAGCGCGCGGCCGGATGCGCGACGGATCCGGAACGACGGTCTCCGTCAGCGCGAGGCGTACAATCACGACCACTACGATGCCCGCGACGATCATGAATACGAAGACCGATTCCCAGCCGAACAGGCCCATGAGAAATCCGCCTATGGTGGGCGAAAGCGCCGGGCCTGCGCCCATGATAATGCCGATGAAGTTCATCACCCGAGCCGACTGGTCGCTGTGGTAGAGATCGCGAACGATCGCACGCGAGACCGCCACGCCGACCGCAGCGCCGACGCCCTGGAGAAAACGCGCGGCAATCAGCATTTCGATATTGGGCGCGAGGATCGCGCCGATGCTGGCGATCAGATAGATGGACATGAAGCCGAAAGTGACCGGCTTGCGGCCAAGACCGTCGGAAAGCGGGCCGCAGAACAGCTGCGCCACCGCGAATCCCGCGAAATAGAGCGAGAGGGTCAGCTTCACCATCGATTCGGTGGTGTCGAACGCGCCGACGAGCTCGGTCATGGCCGGGGTGAACACGGCCATCGAGATCGGCCCGATCGAAACCAGCAGCGCGCAGATCAGGCCAACGCGCATTTCGTCCATCGCGGCCGTCCGTACGGGAGTTGGCCGGACGTTCATGCCGCGTCGCTTTCGGAGCCGGGTCCCGCCCTGACAGCAAGGATGTTGGAACGGGCTTGCTTGAGCACGGAGGCAAGGCGCTTCCATTCGGCAGGGTCGATGCTCCGCGCCGCGTCGTCGGCGACAGCGCGCCCTATTGCCGTGACCTGGGTCAGTATCTCGTCTGCATTTTCGGTGAGCCGCAGGCATTTGGCGCGGCGGTCCGTGGGGTCGGCTTCGCGCGCCACCAGGCCGCGCGCCTCAAGCCGGTCTATCATGGCGGATAGGGACATGGCTTCGACATTCAGCCGCTCGGCGATGACGTTCTGACGCTCGCCTTCGGCGCGCGCGACATGTGCCAGGGTGCGCGCCTCGCCGGCGGTGAGGCCCAGGCCGGAAGTGGCAATGCGCCGGTCGAACTCGGCGCGGAACAGGCGCGCGAGATCGGTCAAAAGGAAGCCGATTGCGTCAGGGTCTATGGAGTGGTGCATTGGAAGCTAAGCGGTACTGATAATAAGGCAGACTTATTATCTTGCCTTCCGAACAGCGTCAAGGTGGTTGCGCGGGCGATGCGCCGCACCTAAATCGTGCGGAACAGCCCATCGGCTGCCCACCATGACAACCGGTTCCGGAAAACACTCCATGAGCGCCATCGATCTCGCCGCCCACCCGCTGACTGCGTGGACAGGGCGGATCGGCCTGCCCGACTTCGCCGCGCTCGACGATTCCGACTTCGCGCCGGTCTTCGATGCCGCGCTGGCCTCCCACGAGCGGGAGATCGCGGCGATTGCGGACAATGCGGCCGAACCGACGATCGAAAACACACTTGCCGCCCTTGAGCTTGCCGGCGAAGCGCTCGGCCATGTTTCGGCGATCTTCTGGCTGCGCGCGGGCGCCCATACAAACGACGCCATCCGCGCGCTTGAGCGCGAGATCGCGCCGAAAATGGCGCGTCATTTCTCGGCGATCGCGATGAACGCGGCCCTGTTCGCGCGGCTGCACGACCTCTACGAACGGCGCGGCCATCTCGATCTTGATCCCGAAACCGGCCGCGTGCTCGAACGCACCTGGAAGCGCTTCGTGCGGGCTGGTGCGAAGCTTGATGACGACGCCAAGGCGCGACTTTCAGCGGTCAACGAGGAACTGGCGCAGCTTGGCGCCGCCTTCAGCCAGAACATCCTGGCTGACGAAGGAAGCTGGGCGATGCTGCTGGACGAGGGCGGCGAACTTGCCGGTCTGCCGCAATTCCTGCGGTCGGCCATGCGCGGGGCGGCGGAGGAACGTGGCGAGAGCGGCCGCTTCGCCGTCACCCTGTCACGTTCGATCATCGAACCGTTCCTGACCTATTCGGCCAGGCGCGATCTGCGCGAGAAGGCGTTTCATGCCTTCACCCATCGCGGCGACAATGGCGGCGAAACCGACAATCGCGCCAACGTTGCCCGCATCCTTGCCCTGCGCGCCGAAAAGGCCCGGCTGCTCGGTTACGAGCACTATGCGGCGCTGAAGCTCGATGACACGATGGCAAACAGCGCGGATGCCGTCATGGAATTGCTCGAGCCGGTCTGGGCGAAGGCCCGGCAAAAGGCCGCCGAGGACCAGGTCGAACTTGCCCGGATCGCGGCGGAATGGGGAAGCAACGAGCCGGTGGCAGCCTGGGACTGGCGTTACTGGCAGGAAAAGCTGCGGGCCGAAAGATACGATTTCGACGAAGCGGAACTGAAGCCCTACCTGCAGCTCGAACGCATCGCGCGCGCCGCGTTCGACGTCGCCGGGCGGCTGTTCGGCCTGACGTTCGAGGAGCGTGCGGACGTTGCCGCCTGGCATTCCGACGTCCGCGTGTTCGAAGTCCGCGACGCCAAAGGGGAGTATCGGGCGACCTTCCTCGCCGATTATTTCAACCGCTCCAGCAAGCGCTCCGGCGCGTGGATGAGTTCGCTGGAATCCGGCCACAAGCTGGGCGGCGGGGCGAAGCCCGTCATCTACAATGTGATGAATTTCGCCAAGCCGCCGAAAGGCGAGCCCGCGCTGCTTTCGATGGACGATGCGCGCACGCTGTTTCACGAATTCGGACATGCGCTGCACGGCATGCTGTCGGACGTCACATGGCCGTCGATTTCGGGCACGTCGGTCGCGCGCGATTTCGTGGAACTGCCCTCGCAGCTTTACGAGCACTGGCTGACACGTCCCGAGGTGCTCGAAAAGCACGCGCTGCACCACGAGACCGGTGAGCCGATGCCGCGGCAGTTGCTCGACCGCATGCTGGCGGCGCGCAATTTCAACGCCGGCTTCGCGACGGTCGAATTCACCGCTTCGGCGCTGGTCGACATGGCCTTCCATGCGCGCGCCGATGCGCCCGACGATCTGCTTGACTTCGAGGCGCAGACGCTGGCTGCGCTCGACATGCCCGAGGCGATCGCCATGCGCCACCGCACGCCGCATTTCGCGCATGTGTTCTCGGGCGACGGCTATTCGGCCGGCTACTATTCCTACATGTGGTCGGAGGTTCTGGACGCCGATGCCTTCAAGGCGTTCGAGGAAACCGGGGATATTTTCGACCCCGAGACCGCGCGCAAGCTGCACCAGCACATCTATTCGGCTGGAGGCTCGCGCGACCCGGAGGAACTCTACCTCGAATTCAGGGGGAGGATGCCATCTCCGCAAGCGATGATGGAAAAGCGCGGGCTGGTTTAGCCTAACTCCCGGCGTCTTCGTAGCCGATGACGATGTGATCGGGCTCGGTGCGGTGGTTCGTCCATACGCGGACGCGGGTTTCTTTCGAGCCGACTGCCGCACTCATGATCTCTGGCATGTTGGCATCGAAGAGCAGCAGCGTCCCTTCGGGCGTGTTCAGTGTGCCGTCAAACGCCGCCTCCTCCGGCAGAGCGACCTCGTCCACCGGTCCCATGGTGACAGTGGTGTCACCGTCGTTCCAATAGAGACAGCCGATATTCAGGCAATCGCGCGTTGCGCCGATGCCCTTTCCGTCGACATTGAGCGGGATATCAACGTCCTCCAAGCCTGTCAGATATATTCCACAGTATTCAGGCGCGATGACTCGTGTCGTGGCGATCATCTCTTATTCCTTGATTTATGACGAGAAATTACACCGCCCTGAGAATTGCTGCAAAATAAGCAGTGGGGCGCGATGCGCGATGGTTTTCCCATCGAGCGGGCCGGCAGGTGATCTCCGATGAAATTTCCGGACTTTGTCTTGGGTTCCTTGCTTCCGCACCAGTGGCAGCCACATTCGCGACCGAGTCTGTTGATCTTCGCCTGTTCTCTCCTGTTTAGTCGCCTGTTTGTGAGTGGAGCCGGTATCCACTCTACCGCAAATTCGCCCCAGATGGACCTCGTACCCGTTAGTTCGCGTATTCGATACTTTGCCTGGGTTTCGATCGCTCGGTTGGCGGAAATGAACCCCTCTACTGTCTCGTAGGCTTGTGGATGGGGCCTCCAATTCGGATCAATCTTCAGTACATCTCGCGTTGCCTTCCGCGATGCATTGAGGCTGAGTTGTAGACGTACCTGCTGTGCGGGAGTTGCCGGTAGCCAGCGGCTACCAACTCTGACCATTCCGCCACGAGCCCACCGGCTGCGCCGGCCTACGAGAACAACAAGGCCTCGGAAGGGCCCGACAGCGTTCGAACTCCCGCCCGAACCGGCGGAACCGCGGCCCGCCCATCCCGGAACATGGGTCCACTGGCCGCCGTCGGGATTACCAGCGGGCACGCGGGGCTGGCCGGGGCGGAAGCCGGCCTTGAGACAGGCGGCCAGCCGGGCTGCCCTGAGGCTAAGCCTCAGCCGCGCTAGGTTATAGGCAAGTTCGATTTCCGCCTTGCTGAATTTCGTCCATAGCTCCGGCGCCACACTCTCTTCTCCTTAAGTGGCGGAAGAGTACGGCCGGTTTGGCGGAGGTGGATTAAATGCGTGTCGCAGACGATGAATGGCGAGCGGCAGCCAAGAGCAAAGGGAAGGCCAACTCATTGACGAAGAAAGGTGATTCAGTCACTTCAGGGCTGACCGGACACCTTAACTCTGCGTGATTGTGTTCGCAATCTATCCCCTAACCCAAGCTGGGGTCGCCGGGCAGGCGAGCCAAGAATCCGCTCGGACCGTCGGAGGCTCGCGCGATCCGGAGGAACTCTACCTCGCGTTTCGCGGCAGAATGCCCTCACCGGAAGCTATGATGGAAAACCGCGGGCTGAGATGAGGCGTCAGGGGTAACAGGCGACCGGGATAGCGGGCCATCTGGCGTCGTCGCATCGCGCCGCCTTGCGGCGATCCCGCAATTCCTGGCTGACCGGCCCGGTGGTGATCGGGTCGACGCCATCCGGGGCGTCCGGGTAGAGATTCTGGGCGGCGGTCCGGTCCGCATCCCCCGGGATTTCGATCCTCGGCGGATCTGGCTGCAGGCCGGGCGTTTGAACTCCCGGCGCAGAGAACGAGAGAGAAACCAGCATCACAGCCGCGGCAAGTCCGAGCGGAACGACGCTGGCGCGGGCGGGAACATAATTCATGCTCATCGAACGCCGCTCAGGCTGAAAGGTTCCATACATTTTTCGGGATTGGCCGGTCACCTCTGCAAAATGGCGTTTGGGCTTCGCCGGCTTTCCCTTTCCAGTCCGCATCGGCTAAGCCGGACGCGACAATAAGGGAGAGTTCACATGCAGCAGAGACGGCTTGGCAGCAACGGAAAATCGGTCGGCGCGGTCGGTTTCGGCTGCATGAGTTTCGCGGGCATGTACGGTGCGACCGACATGGCGGAGAGCCACGCGGCGCTCGCCAAGGCGCTGGAACTGGGCGTCACCCATCTCGATACGGCGCTGATATACGGCGACGGCGTGTCGGAGCAGGTAATCGGCGCCTTCATCAAGGATCATCCGGGCCGCTTCTCGATCGCCACAAAGGGCGGCATTCGCACCGGACCGACGCGCGAATTCGATAATTCGGAAGCATATCTGCGCGAATGCGTGGAGGGATCGCTGCAGCGGCTCGGCGTCGATCATGTCGATCTCTATTACATCCATCGCCGCGATCAGCGCATTCCGATCGAGGACGTGACCGGCACGCTCGCCCGCTTCGTCGAGGAGGGCAAGATCGGCGGCATAGGCTATTCGGAGATCTCGCCGGCGTCGCTGCAGCGCGCCGCTGCGGTGCACCCCGTCATGGCCGTGCAGAGCGAATACTCGCTGTGGACACGGCTGCCGGAGCTTGGAATGCTGCAGGCCTGCAAGCGGATGGGTACGGCCTTCGTTGCATTCTCGCCGGTCGCGCGGGGCATGTTCGGGCGCGCGCTGCCCGATCCCGCCGTCTTCGCCGAGGAGGCGTTTCGCGGCCACAATCCGCGGTTTTCAGAACCGAATTTCGGCTTCAACGCCGCCTATTTCGAGCGTTTCAGCGAATATGCGGCCGGCAAGGGCCTGTCGCCGGCGACGCTCGCAATCGCCTGGGTGCTCCATCAGGGCGATCACATCATTCCGATACCGGGAACACGTTCGGCGGCGCATCTGGAAGAAGATGCGGCGGCCGACGCAGTCAAGCTGACCGCGCAGGATGTCGCCGAGATCGAAGCGATCCTTCCGGCCGGTTTCGCGCATGGCGCGCGCTACAGCGACGGCCAGTCGAACGGGCCGGAGGATTATTGCTGAGGCGGCGCGAACCGTTCGTCCGCGCCGCTTTGATTTCCAGTCAGGCGCTCTGCGACCTCACATACTGGATGTAACCGCGCACGTCGCCGGCGGGCTCGGAATAGGCCGCGCCCAGTTCCTTCTCCATTGCCTGCATGAATGTCTTCGCCCAGGCCGGCAGCGGGTAGTCGATCACCGCGAGGAATTCCAGCGTGGCTGCAAGACGGATGTCGGCGATCGAGGGTTTGTCGCCGCCGATGAACGGCTTGCCGTCCATGAAGAATTTGTGGAACACGTCGAGCGGCTCGGCGAGAGCGTCGGTCGCCGCCTTGCTGGCCGCCTTCTTGTGGCTTTCGTCCAGCTCCGTTGCGCCCACCTCGCCCGGATAGAGCGGGAAACCGAGGCTCGGATAGGTCGCCCGCGCCAGGAGCGGATAGAGGGTTCCGATGATGTAGAACATCGCGCTGTCGATCATGGCGCGTTCTTCGAGATTGCTCGGATAGAGATCCTCCAGCCCGTGCTTGCTGGCGAGATATTTCATGATCGCGCAGCTTTCCCACAACGCGCCCTTGGGCAGGGCGGAGCTTTCGATCATGGGCGTCAGGTGCGCGGGATTGCGCGCCATGAATTCGGGCGAGCGGGTCTGCCCGTAGACATCCGCCTCCTCGAAATCGAGGCCCGCGGCACGCACGAACACGCGGACGCTCATATTGTTCACGCTCGGTTTGACGACGTTCAGTTGAATGCTGGCCATGTTGTTTCCTCCCCTGTTTGTGGAATTCAGTAGGCTTTCTTTGGCGAACGGTCCGGCGAAAGCGTTTCGCGCGACCGTTCCACCAGCGTCTGGATCGCATCGGCGAGGTGCACCTCGCCGATGTTGTAGTCGCCGCGGGCCACTCTCACCTTGTGCGCTTCCATCAGCACATCGGCATGGGTGAAGCCGTGCGGCGGCTCGAAGCGGTAGGATGCAAGTTCGATGGTCAGGCCCAGCGGATCGTTGAAATAGATCGAATCCATGAAGCCCCGATCCTTGGGTCCGGTGTTCTTGATGCCGCGCTCGTTCAGCCGCTCCACCGCCTGCAGGAATGTAACCCCCGAGACGTTGAAGGCAATGTGGTGCACGCAGCCGCTATCGGTCGCGGTCCGCGTCGGGTCGGGCTTGCGGTTCTCGTCGGTGAAAATCGTGATCAGCCGCCCGTCGCCCGGGTCGAAATAGAGATGGCTCTCCGACGCCCGATCGAGATTGGGCTGTTCGAAAATGAACGGCATGCCGAGCACACCTTCCCAGAAATCGATCGAGGTCTGCCGGTCGGCGCCTACCAACGTGATGTGATGGACCCCCTGGGCCTGCAGTTTCCGCATTGCAATCTCCTGTCTGTCACACCAGATGTTGATAGGCGGTGGTTGCGCCAAAGTTGAACACGGCGCGCTCGCGTTCATCCGCCCCGAATGCCTCGTCGATCGCGCCACATTTCGACGCCTGCCATTCGCTCCGGCTCAGGTAGCGGAGATAATAGGCCACCTCCGTCTTCGAAACAGCACCACGGCGTTGACGGTGCGTCCACACTATCGCGGTTGACAAAAAGGCTGTATGAGCCGCGCAACTCGACGCGGCCTGGAAGGGCCGCAACTCCCAAATCCCAGAGATTTTTTGAATGAAACTCCGCAATATCGCGATTATCGCGCATGTCGACCATGGCAAGACGACACTGGTCGACGAACTCCTCAAGCAGTCGGGCTCGTTCCGCGAGAACCAGCGCGTCGCCGAACGCGCGATGGATTCCAGCGATCTGGAGAAGGAACGCGGCATCACCATCCTGGCCAAGGCGACCTCGGTCGACTGGAAGGACACCCGCATCAACATCGTCGATACACCCGGCCACGCAGATTTCGGCGGCGAGGTGGAGCGTATCCTGTCGATGGTCGATTCGGCGATCGTGTTGGTCGATGCGGCCGAGGGCCCGATGCCGCAGACCAAGTTCGTCGTCGGCAAGGCGCTGAAGGTCGGCCTGAAGCCGATCGTCGTTATCAACAAGATCGACCGACCGGACGCGCGCCATGTCGAGGTCGTCAACGAGGTGTTCGACCTGTTTGCGGCACTCGACGCGACCGACGAGCAGCTCGACTTCCCGATCCTCTACGGCTCCGGCCGCGACGGATGGGTGTCGGAAAGCCCTGAAGGTCCCAAGGACCAGGGCCTCGCGCCGCTGTTCGACCTCGTCATCAAGCATGTCCCGGCGCCCGCCGTGCATCCCGGTCCGTTCCGGATGATCGGCACGCTTCTGGAAGCCAATCCGTTTCTCGGCCGTATCATCACGGGCCGCATCGAATCCGGTTCGCTCAAGTCGAACATGCCCGTGAAAGTCCTGGCCAATGACGGTTCGCTGGTCGAAACCGGCCGCATCTCCAAGATCCTCGCCTTCCGCGGTCTCGAGCGCCAGCCGATCGACGAGGCGCAGGCGGGCGACATCGTCGCCATCGCCGGCCTGTCGAAGGGCACCGTCGCCGATACGTTCTGCGACCCGTCGGTGACGGAGCCGCTGCAGGCGCAGCCGATTGATCCGCCGACCGTGACCATGTCCTTCATCGTCAACGATTCTCCGCTTGCCGGCACCGAGGGCGACAAGGTGACGAGCCGCGTTATCCGCGACCGCCTGCTGAAGGAAGCGGAAGGCAATGTGGCATTGAAGATCGAGGAGTCAGCCGACAAGGACTCCTTCTATGTATCGGGACGCGGCGAATTGCAGCTGGCCGTGCTGATCGAGACCATGCGCCGTGAAGGCTTCGAGCTTGCGGTTTCGCGTCCGCGGGTGGTTATGCAGAAGGATGAGACCGGGCAGCTTCTCGAACCGATCGAGGAAGTCGTGATCGACGTCGATGAAGAGCATTCCGGCGTCGTCGTCCAGAAGATGAGCGAACGCAAGGCCGAGATGGTCGAGCTGAGGCCTTCGGGCGGCGACCGCCTGCGCCTGGTATTCCACGCCCCGACGCGCGGACTGATCGGCTATCAGTCGGAGCTTCTGACCGACACGCGCGGCACGGCGGTCATGAACCGGCTGTTCCACTCCTACGAGCCCTACAAGGGCGAACTGCCCGGCCGCACCAACGGCGTGCTGATCTCCAACGACCAGGGTGAGTCGGTGGCGTTCGCCATGTGGAACCTGGAAGATCGCGGGCCGATGGTCATCGACGCCGGCATCAAGGTCTATGCCGGCATGATCATCGGCATCCATACCCGCGACAACGATCTCGAAGTGAACGTGCTCAAGGGCAAGAAGCTCACCAACATCCGCGCCGCCGGCAAGGACGAGGCGGTGAAGCTCACGCCGCCGGTCAGGATGACGCTGGAACGGGCGCTGGCCTGGATCCAGGACGACGAGCTTGTCGAGGTGACGCCGAAGTCGATCCGGCTCAGGAAGCTCTATCTCGATACGCATGAGCGCAAGCGTTTCGAGAAGGGTAAGACGGCCGGCGCGGCTTGAGGCTGCCTACAGCGGCATCGCGATCCGGCACCTGACGCCGGTGGCGGGCATCTCCAGCTCGACCTTGCCGAGCTCGATGGCGAGGACGTCGGAGATCAACCGCATGCCGAAACTGCTGGTGACCGGCGGCACAACCTCTGGCCCGCCCTCCTCGACCCACTCGAGCACGATTCCGGACGCAGTGCGTTCCCAACTCACCCGCACGCTGCCTGCTTCAGCGGACAGCGCGCCGTATTTCGCGCCGTTGGTGCACAATTCGTGCAAGGTCAGAGCCAGTGGCACGTTCAGGCGCGGCGGCATGTCCTGCTTTGGTCCGACGATGGCGACACGACCAGGCGGATCGTCATAAGGCGCGACGATCGCCTCAATCAGGCCGCGCAGGTCGAACGAGCCCCATTCGCGTTTCAAAAGCATGTCGTTGGCGCTCGCCAACGCCTGAAGCCGCTGGCGAAAGGTATCCATCGCGACCGGATCGGCCTTTCCGCCCTTGAAGGATTGCGTGGCCAGCGACTGGACGACCGAGAGCGAGTTTTTCACCCGGTGGTTGAGTTCGCGCAACATGAGCATCTGCTGCTCCTCGTGCCGCTTGCGCTGGTCTATGTCGGCAAGCACGCCGATGACCCTGTGGGGGCGGTCGTCCTGGAATATGATCTCGGCGCGCAAAAGCAGCCAGTGCGGTGAACCGTCCGGCCAGCGGATACGGTACTCGATCTCGAAATGCGTCCTGCCTTCGGCGAGCGCCGCCTGGGCGACCACCTGCACCTTCTCGCGTTCGCCCTCGGCGTAAAACTGACGCAGTTCGTCGAGGGTGGGCTTGGCATCCGGCGGCAATCCGAACAGCTTGTTGAGCTCCGGCGTGGCTTTCACCTCTTCCGTCGCGATGTCGAGTTCCCAGACCGCCAGCCGCGCGGCATCTATCGCCAGTCGCTGGCGCAACTCGGCGTCGCGCAATGCGTCCTCGTTGCGCTTGCGCTCGGTGATGTCCTGGATCGTTCCGATGTAGCGGACCGCCTTCGGCCGGTTCCCGCCATTGGCGAACACGGCTTCACCATGCGCCAGCACCCAGCGGACCTCGCCGGTGTCGGCGCGAACGATCCGGTACTCGTAGGGCTCCTTGGTCCGGAGAGCGGGGTCCAGCGCACTGCGCGCCATGGCCGATGTGCGCGGATAATCCTCGGGATGAGTGACGTCCCGAACCATGTCGAAAGTCACGTCCCGATCCGGCGGAAATCCGCATAACGCCCTCGCACGCGGCGAATAGCGCATCTCATTGGTTTCGATATTCCAATCCCAAATGCCGATCCTGGCGGCGCGAAGCGCCAGCCGCAATTTGAGATGGCTCTCCTTGCGCGCGCTGTCCGGTTTCCTGCCCATAAACACCCCAACCACGAATTTCGCCGGAGGGCTAACGCTTGGGAAGGCGATCTGTTCCCGAGGCGGTGGAGACGGGGACGGTGCCGTTTTCCTGGAGTGTTTCGTGGTGATCCCGACAGGATTCGAACCTGTGACCCTCAGATTAGGAATCTGATGCTCTATCCTACTGAGCTACGGGACCACGCGAGCGAGACATAACGGCTGAGGCGCGCGCCGCCAAGCATGTTTGTAGGCGGACGCGCGCCGATTTCGGCCGGATTTAGGCCGCCAGGGCGCTTTCGGCCAGTCTTACCCAATAGCTTACGCCGTGCGGAATCGCTTCGTCGTTGAAGTCGTAGGCGGGGTTGTGAAGGTTGGCGGTGTCGCCGTTGCCCATGAAAATGAAGGCGCCGGGCCGCGCTTCCAGCATGTAGGAAAAATCCTCGCCGCCCATCACCGGCTGGACATCGGTTTCGACATTGGGTTCACCGGCAACCGTCTTGGCCACGCCGGCGGCAAAGTCGGTCTCGTCGGGATGGTTGTAGGTGACAGGATAATTGAAATCGATCTTCACGTCCGCCGTCGCCCCGTGGGCGGCCGCGATGCCCTCGCAGATCTCGCGCATTCGCTTGGCGGCGAGCTCGCCTATCTCGGAGCGCAAGGTGCGTATCGTGCCGTTGAGCTCGGCCTGTTCGGGGATGATGTTGAAGGCGTCGCCGCCGTGGAACTTGGTGACGGAAACGACCACGGATTCGACCGGGTCGATGCTGCGAGAGGCGATGGTCTGCAGCGCGTTCACGATCTGGGCCCCAATCACGATGGGATCAATGGTGCCGTTGGGCATCGCGGCATGTCCGCCCTTGCCCTTGACCACGATCCAGAATTCGGCGGTGGCGGCCATGAGCGCGCCCTGCCGGATGGCGAACTGGCCGACGGGAAGGCCCGGCATGTTGTGCATCCCGAAAACGGTCTTGATGCCGAAGCGGTCCATCATGCCGTCCTTGACCATCGCGTCGCCGCCGGCGCCGCCTTCCTCGGCCGGCTGGAAGATGACTGCGACCGAACCCTTGAAATTGCGGGTCTCCGCCAGATATTTCGCGGCGCCCAAGAGCATGGCGGTGTGGCCGTCATGGCCGCATGCGTGCATCTTGTTGGGGGTCTTGGAAGCCCATTCCTTGCCGGTGATTTCATTGAGCGGCAGCGCATCCATGTCGGCGCGCAGTCCCACGCTCGGCCCTTCGCCCAGATTGCCCTTGATGATGCCGACCACGCCGGTCCTGCCGATGCCGGTCACGACTTCGTCGCAGCCGAATTCCCGCAGCCGCTCGGCGACAAAGGCAGCGGTCTGGTGAACGTCGTAGAGAATTTCGGGAATGGTATGCAGATGACGTCGCCACCCGGTAATTTCGTCGTGCATTTCGGCAACGCGGTTCAATATCGGCATCAGGCGGTACTTTCCTTCAGTTGCGGCCGAGGCAAACGGCTTCGCGCAATTGTGAGAGCGCCACTTTGCCATTTTGGCGACATATGAGGTAGATAGCAGAGCTAACCAGTGATTGGCCCTCGCTGGCGAATTTTCACCATTCGCCGCTTGAGCCTGGCAAATCTTAGTGACACCGTTGCCGAAACGGCAAGGGCGAAATGGGGTAGCGAATGCGCATGCGGGTTTCGTTGATCCGGCTATTGATGGTTGTGGCAGTGCTCGGCGCGAGCGGTAGCGCCGTCGCCGGTCCATATGTCGTGGTCGATGCCAATAGCGGGCGGGTGCTTGAGGAATCGGAGCCGTTCAGGCGCTGGTACCCGGCCTCGCTGACCAAGCTGATGACAACTTATGTCGTATTCCGCGCCGTTCGGGCGGGCGAGATCACGTTGAAGTCGCCCGTTGTCGTGTCTGCGAACGCAGCCAGGGAACAGCCGAGCAAGATGGGCTACAAGCCGGGCACCGTGCTCACCTTCGACAATGCGATCAAGATATTGATGGTGAAGTCAGCCAACGACGTTGCCACCGCCGTCGGGGAGAGCGTTGCCGGATCGGAAGCGGCCTTCGCCAGCCGCATGAACGCGGAGGCGCGGCGTCTCGGCATGACCGGTTCGCACTGGGTCAACGCCCATGGCTGGCATTCCGACGACCAGTACACCACCGCGCGCGACATGGCCGTTCTCGCCACGGCGATACGGCGCGAATTTCCGCAATATGACGGCTATTTCGCCTTGGAGGCGATCCAGGCGGGCAAATCGCGCATGAACAACCACAATTCGCTGATCGGCCGTTTCGATGGCGCCGACGGCATGAAGACCGGCTACACCTGCCCGTCGGGCTTCAATCTCGTTGCCTCGGCGCAACGCCGCGGAAAGCGCGTGATTGCCGTGGTGCTGGGCTCGGAATCGGTAGAGGAACGCGCCGAACTGGCGGCCGAACTGCTCACCAAGGGGTTTTCGCGGTCGACATTCGGCGCGCCGCGGCTGGCCGGCATGCAGCCACATGGCGCGATGCGCACGACGGCGACCAACATGCGGCCGATGATTTGTACGGCTGAGGCCCGGCAGGAGCGGCTTGCACAACGCGACGAAAAAGGCCGTCGGGTCATCCGTTCGCCCTATATGAGCGAGTTCGACCGCCCAAGACGCGTCGTCCAGGTCGGAACCGGTGGGGCGGAGGGACCAATGCCGGTGTCGGCCCGTGTCGCCAATGTGCCCATCCCAACGCCGCGGCCGGACTACACGCCGGGCGTCCCCGAGGGCGGCTGAACCGACACAATGCCTCTCGATCCGATAGCGGTCACCGTCATCACCGGCTTTCTGGGCGCGGGAAAGACGACGCTTCTCAACCGCATCCTCAAGGACCCTTCGGTCACCAATACGGCCGTCATCATCAATGAATTCGGCGACGTTTCGATCGACCATCTGCTGGTCGAACAATCGTCGGACGGTGTCATCGAGCTCTCCGACGGCTGTGTGTGCTGTACCGTGCGCGGAGAACTGGTCGACACGATCGCGGATCTGGTCGACCGGGCGCAGACCGGACGCATCCCCGCGCTGGAGCGCATTGTGGTGGAAACGACGGGTCTTGCCGATCCCGTACCCGTGCTGCAGACGCTGATGGGTCACCCCGCCATGGTCGCGGCACTCAGGCTGAGCGGCGTCATCGCGGTGGTCGACGCCGTGAACGGACCGGTCGCGCTGAGCAAACACAATGAGGCGGCGCGGCAAGTCGCGGTTGCCGATCGCATCGCCGTCACCAAGATGGATTTGGCGGATGCAGGCACGCTGGCGGAACTGCGTAGCGCGTTGCGCGCCCTGAACCCGTCTGCGCCGATCATCGACGTTTCCGCCGAGCAGACCGGCGTCGCCGCGCTGCTCGATTGCGGGCTCTACGATCCGGCCACCAAATCCGCCGACGTCACGCGCTGGCTTGGCGAAGCGGATCATGATCATCACCATCATGACGGCGACGACCATCATCACCACGGCGACCGCATTCGCAGCTTCTCGCTGGTTCATGACGGGCCGGTCGACCAGAACGCCGTGGAGATGTTTCTCGATCTGGTCCGTTCGACGCAGGGCGAGAACCTGCTGCGCATGAAGGGCATCGTGCAGCTCACGGACGATCCCGACCGGCCTCTGGTCCTGCATGCGGTGCAAAAGCTGATGCATCCGCCCGCGCGACTGCCGCGATGGCCGCAGGGCGAGCCGCGCGGCACGCGCCTTGTCTTCATCACCGACGGCATGGATGAGACCTATGTGCGGCGGCTGTTTGCAGCCTTCACCGGCAAGCCGGCGGTCGACACGCCCGACCGCGCGGCGCTCGAGGACAATCCGCTGGCCATTCCCGGCCTGTCCCGCTGATTCGCGCTAGCGCGACCCTCTTTCCAGCGTGAAGCAGTGCCCTTCGGGGACCGTCTCCATGGCGAGCAATCGGTGGCCGTCGTCGCGGCAGAATGCCGGAATATCGATCGCCGCCATTGGGTCGGTGGTCCTGATCACGAGGCGGGCGCCCGGCGACATCGCGGCAAGGCGCTTGCGGGTGCGCAAGACCGGAAGTGGGCAGTTCAGCCCGCGAAGATCGTAGGTTTCGGGAGCTTCAGGCGTCAATTGTCGCGCTTGAACATGCCCCAGAGGCGCTTCAGCGGATTCTTGCCTCCGCCCGCATCGGCGGCATCCGCGGTCTGCGGATTCCCGGAAGGCGTCGGGGCGCCGGCCTCGGTCTGCGATACGGCGGCCGCCTGCGCAACCGAAGCGTTGGCTTCCGTCTCGGCTGCCAGCGGCGTACCCTCGGGCTCCTGGGCGGCTGTCTGAACGTCCGGTTCCGGACGCGGTCTTGGCGCCGCGGCCACCTGCGGCTCAGGCGGTTGCAGGTTCGGCGGGAGGCGCGTCACCTTCTCGCCGCGCGCGCGCCGCCGCGACCAGTCCGCCACGACCGCCGCTTCGCGGAAACCCTCGATGCTCGGAGAGGGTGATTTCTTGTTTGCCGCTTCACCCAACGCGGCGGAAAACGCCGCATCGTACTGCCGCTGATATGACTGGTAGGCGGTCTGAAGCGGCGCCGGCTGCACCATCGCCGGGCAGGCGGCGGCCGGTGAGAAGGACCGGCCTTCCTCGGGGAGGCTATTGAATATGTAGCGGCGGCCGCAGACATCGACCTTCGGAGGCACTTTCGTGATCTCGAAATGGTCGTAGCCTTCCTTCAGCATCGTCCAGAACTCGTAGTTCGGATCGCCGCGGTAGCGGGCCATGTTCTCCGCCGTCATGCGGAAGGGAAAAGCCTGAACCTGGAACTCTTCCTGTCCGCCGCGGAAGGCGTCGCGGGCGAAGGCGTAGATCTGCTCAACCTGCTCGTCCGACATCGAATAGCAGCCGGCCGACGAACATGCGCCATGCACCATGAGGTTGGAGCCGGTGCGGCCGTGGACCCGGTCGAAATTGTTCGGATAGCCGATGTTGAAGGCGAGGTGATAATTCGACTTGGGGTTCATCTGCCAGGGGCGAATGGCGTAGAAACCTTCGGGCGCCTGGCGATCACCCTCGGTAAATTTGGGGCCCAGCTTGCCCGACCATTTGCAGATATCGTAGCTCGTCGCCATCGCGTAGCGGCCGGTGTCCTTCTGCTTCCAGATCTCCAGCTTGCCTTCTTCCTTGAAGATGCGAAGCATGATGGCCGAGGTCTTGGTCATGCCGCGCGCGCGCAGCGACTGAACCAGCTTCTCGGGAAGCTGCTTTTCGGCCTTCGGGGAAATGTCCTCGAGCGTCTCGTTGCACCCGGCAAGTGCCAGCGCGGCGACAATCAGGACGGTACGCGCAATATTGATTACCATTGACGATATGATCTGAACTTGTCCCATGGCGGCGCGGTTCGGATACCTGCCGCGATCCTCACTCATTGCACCTAATGCGGTTATGCTTGAAATTTCCTTACCGCAAGTTGGCGCAACGACCTCTCACGCCTTTGTCATTGAACTGAAAGGCGCGGCAAGAATGTGGCAAAAGAGGGCAGAATCGGTGTCGAAACCGCGCCTGGACTACAGGTCTCGGCCGATGGCGAGGAATTTCTCGCGTCTGTGCTCGCGGTAATCGAGGTTGGAACCGGCCAGTTCGGCGAAGCCGGCGGCAATCTTGTCGCCAGCTTCCGCGATCACCTTGTCGGGCGCGCGATGGGCGCCGCCAAGCGGTTCGGGAATGATCTCGTCGATGATCTTCAGTCCCAGAAGATCCTGGGCGGTGATCTTCATGTTGGTGGCGGCGTCCTTGGCCCGGCTTGCGTCGTGCCAGAGGATCGATGCTGCGCCTTCCGGCGAGATCACCGAATAGATCGCGTGTTCGAGCATGTAGACGCGGTTGGCGGTGGCGATGGCAATCGCGCCGCCCGAGCCGCCCTCGCCGATAATGACGCTGATCGTCGGCACCTTGAGCGCGAGCGATGTTGACGTGGAGCGGGCGATCGCCTCGGCCTGTCCGCGCTCTTCCGCGCCGATGCCGGGATAGGCGCCGGCGGTGTCGACAAGGCTGACCAGCGGAATGCCGAACCGGTCGGCGAGCTCCATAACGCGAACCGCCTTGCGGTAGCCTTCAGGCCGCGCCATCCCGAAATTGTGCTTGAGCCGGCCCTTGGTGTCGGAACCTTTTTCCTGGCCGATCACGGCCACCGCCTCGCCGCGGAAGCGGGCGAGCCCGCACACGATCGCTTCGTCCTCGCCAAAGGAGCGGTCGCCGGCCAGCGGCGTGAAGTCGGTCATCAGCGCGTTGACATAGGATAGGCAATGCGGCCGGTCGGCGTGACGCGCGACCTGCGCCTTCTGCCACGGGGTCAGCGCCTTGTAGATGTCGCGCAACGCATCGCGCGCGCGTTTTTCGAGACGCTGGATCTCGTCGGCTACGTCGACGGCTTCGCCCGCATCGGCAAGGCGGCGAAGTTCAAGAATCTGGCCTTCGAGATCCTGAACCGGCTTTTCGAAATCCAGATAATTATACATTCGCCTTACGAAGCTTGAACGAAACTGTGTCGGCCCGGTCGGACCATGGCGACGGGGAACAGGGCCTCAAATAGCGGTCACGGCTCTAATCGGCAAGCGGGTGGTGCCGGTTGACCAGTTCGATCAGCCGCTTTTCGAGCACATGGGTATAGATTTGCGTGGTGGAAATATCGGAGTGGCCAAGCAATTGCTGCACCACGCGCAGGTCGGCGCCGTTCTGCAGGAGGTGGCTGGCAAAGGCGTGCCGGAGCACATGCGGCGAAATCAGTGACGAATTGATTCCGGCCCGGGCGGCAAGCGCCTTGAGCTCACGTGCGAATACCTGGCGCGGCAGGTGTCCGCTGTCCGACAGTGCGGGAAACAGATACGGGCTTTCGGCCAGCTTCGGCCGTTCGCGGCGGGCTGTAAGCCATTTGCGCATCGCCTCGCGCCCCCGGGCCGAAAGGGGCACGAGCCGATCCTTGTTGCCCTTGCCGGTGACGGTGAAATAGCGGTCGTCGCGCTTTGCCACCGACAGCGGCAGGCTGACGAGTTCGGAGACGCGAAGACCGGTTGCGTAGAGCACTTCAGTGAGCGTATGCAGCCTGACGGCCGCCAGCCGGTCGATTCCGGGCGGCGGGTTGTCGGCCTCCGCCGCGGCGAGTTCGATCAGCGCATCGACGTCCGCTTCGCTCAGCACCTTGGGAAGGGACCGTTCACGGCGCGGAGCGTCGAGCGTGCCGGTCGGGTCGTCGCCGCGCAGACCTTCGGTGAACAGGAACCTGTAGAACTGGCGCAGCGCGGAGAGCTTGCGCGCCTGGGTCGAAGCGGCCATGCCGCGCGCACTCAGGCCCGCGACATGGTCGCGCACCGCGCTGGCGGGAGCCGCAGCGATGCCGCCCCATGCCCCGGCCAGCATTTCGGCGGCGTCTTCAAGGTCGCGGCGATAGGCGTCGAGCGTGTTGTCGCTTGCCCCGCGCTCGGCGCTCATCATTTCCAGGAAGGCTTCGATCCGGGCGCCGTCGCGCATCGCGTTACTGACGGTTGATGCGGTCCGGCGGTATCCGCACGGAGATTTCGCCGGTATTGGGTTTGACGTAATTCGCCAGCGCGAACATTCCGCCATAGACGGCGCCGATGATGATGGCGATGACCAGCAGCAGGCGGAAAAGGGTCGGCATGGGCGATGGACTTTTTCTTGGGCGCCGGTTGGCCGTTATGGGCTGGGCCCGGCTTCAATGCAACCCGCGCAAGCCGGGCGGCTGGCTTGACGAAACGCAGGTTTTCATGTCGAAACCGCTGCCAAGGGCAGGAATATGGCGACTTCGGCAATCACGGCATCGGGCCGCGCGGCGGAACTGGGCGAGCGGCTTGGCGGCCGCGCGATCGTCTTCGTGGGACTGATGGGAGCCGGCAAGACGGCGATAGGCCGCCGGGTTGCGTCATCCATCGGCCTGCCGTTTTCCGACAGCGACCATGAGATCGAAAAGGCCTCGCGCATGACGGTTGCGGATCTGTTCGACGCTTATGGCGAGGCCGAGTTCCGTTCGCTCGAACAGCGCGTAATCGTCCGCCTGCTTCTGGAGGCGCCATGCGTGGTTGCGACCGGCGGCGGGGCGTTCATGAATGCCGATACCAGGGCGGCGATCGGTGAGGCGGGCATTTCCGTGTGGCTCAAGGCCGATATCGACACGCTCATGGCGCGGGTCATGAAGAAGCAGACACGGCCGCTGTTGAAGACGGGCAACCCGCGCGAAATCATGGAAAACCTGATGAAGGCACGCTACCCGATCTATGCGACAGCGGACGTGACCGTGAACACGCGCGATGACCGGCGCGAAGTGATCGCCGACGAGGTTGTCGCTGCAATCCTGGCCCATTTGTCCGAAGAAACACCATGACGACAGCTCCCGATCCCGCCGCAGCCCAGATCGTGCATGTCGGCCTTGCCGAGCGCGCCTACGATATCGTCATCGGCGCGGGGTTGATCGAACAGGCGGGCGACCGGATCGCTGGCGCTTTTCCGGGTGCCCGCGCCGCCATCGTCACGGACGGCAACGTCGCGGCCAGCCATCTGGCGACGCTTGAGGCGAGCCTGAACGCAGCCGGCATCGACCATACGGCCATCGTGATGGAACCGGGGGAGAAAACCAAGAATTTCGACGCGCTCCAGCACGTCGTCGATGCCGTGCTGGCGGCGCGTCTTGAGCGCGGCGACATCGTTATCGCGCTGGGCGGCGGCGTAATCGGCGATCTCACGGGCTTTGCCGCGGCCATCGTCCGGCGCGGCATGAGGCTGGTGCAGATGCCAACCTCGCTGCTGGCCCAGGTGGATTCCTCCGTCGGCGGCAAGACCGGCATCAACAGCCCGCACGGCAAGAACCTGATCGGTGCGTTCCACCAGCCGAGCCTGGTTCTTTCGGACACCGCCGTGCTCGACACCTTGCCGGAGCGCGAATTCAGGGCAGGTTACGCGGAAGTCGCCAAATACGGGCTGATCGACCGGCCGCAATTCTTCGCCTGGCTGGAGACAAACTGGCGCGACGTGTTTGCAGGCGGCCCCGCCCGCACCGAAGCCATCGCCGGTTCCTGCCGCGCCAAGGCCGAGGTCGTGGCGCGCGACGAGCGCGAGACCGGCGACCGGGCGCTTCTCAATCTGGGCCACACGTTCGGCCACGCGCTGGAAGCCGCGACCGGCTATGACGGCGCCCGCCTCGTCCATGGCGAAGGCGTGGCCATCGGCATGGCGCTTGCGCACCGTTTCTCCGCGCGGATGAACCTCGCCAGCCCGGACGATGCCGACAGGGTCGAAGCGCATCTGAAGACCGTCGGCCTGCCTTGGCGCCTGGCCGATATTCCGGGCCCGCTGCCTGGCGCCGACGGGCTGATGGACTATATCAGGCAGGACAAGAAAGTTTCGCGGGGGTCGCTGACATTCATCCTGACCCGCGGGGTCGGACAGGCATTCGTGGCGAAGGACGTGCCGGCTTCCGAAGTCAGATCATTTCTTTCAGAGCAGATCGAACGATGACACCGGAAATCTGGATCATATCCGGCGCGGTTTTGGCGCTGATCGTACTGTCTTTCCTGTTTTCGGGCACCGAGACGGGAATAACCGGCGTTTCGCGGGCCCGACTGCATTCGCTGGCTCAGAGCGGGGACCGGCGGGCATCGGTGGTCGAGCGCCTGATCGAGAAGCGCGACCGGATGGTCGGCGCGCTGCTCATCGGCAACAATCTCGTCAACATCCTCGCCTCGGCGCTTGCAACCAGCGTGCTTCTGAAGCTCTTCGGCGACGCCGGTGTCATCTATGCCACGATCGGCATGACGCTGCTTCTCGTGATCTTCGCCGAGATACTGCCGAAGTCCTGGGCTTTGTCGCGCCCCGAACAGTTCGCCCTGTTCGTGTCGCCGTTCGCGCGCCTGGTCGCCTTTCTGTTCGGCTGGCTGTCGAGCGCCGTCAACTGGATCGTGCGCAAGCTGCTCGGACTGTTCGGCGTCAATCTCCAGATCGGGCAGTCGATGCTGTCGGCGCATGAGGAACTGCGCGGGACGGTTGCCGTCCTGCACCGCGAGGGCGCGTTCATCAAGCAGGACCGCGACCGGTTGGGCGGCCTGCTCGACCTGCAGGAACTCGAAGTCTCCGACGTGATGATCCACCGCACCGCCATGCGCTCGATCAACGCGGACGACCCGCCGCAAGATGTCGTCAGGGAAATCCTGCAGAGCTCGCACACGCGCATGCCGCTTTGGCGCGGCTCGCTGGACAACATCGTCGGCATCATCCACGCCAAGGATCTGCTGCGCGCCCTGCACGAGGTCGGCAACGATCCGGCGCGCGTCGATATCATGAAGATCGCGGCCAAGCCGTGGTTCGTGCCCGACACAACCGGCCTCAAGGACCAGCTCAACGCGTTCCTGCGCCGCAAGGCCCACTTCGCCATCGTCGTCGACGAGTATGGCGAGGTCGAAGGCCTGGTCACGCTGGAAGACATCATCGAGGAGATCGTCGGCGAGATCGCCGACGAGCACGATGTCGAGATGCAGGGCGTCAAACAGGAGGCCGACGGGTCGGTGGTAGTCGACGGGTCGGTGCCGATCCGCGACCTCAACCGGGCGCTCGACTGGAACCTGCCCGACGAGGAGGCGACGACGGTCGCCGGGCTTGTCATTCACGAGACGCAGACGATCCCGGAGGAAAAGCAGGCCTTCACTTTTCACGGCAAGCGCTTCGTGGTGCTGAAACGCGAGCGCAACCGTATCACGCGGCTTCGCATCAAGGCGGTGGAAAGCTGACAGCCCAGGCTCGCGCCACGCGAGCCGCCTCAGTGGAAACCGGACAGTCGGGACCATGACCGCCGGATGATAAATCCGGCCCGCGGTTCCATCCGCGCCGGCCAGAGTCTACAGCGGCACCATGCTCACGATCCTCATCACCGTCGCCCCGGTCTTCTTCCTCATCGCCGTGGGCTATGGCGGGGTGCGTTCCGGCTACCTGCCGGGCGTGATCGCGGATGCGCTGAACGCCTACGCCGTCAGGATCGCGGTGCCGGTCCTGCTGTTTCGGGCGCTGGAACGGCTCGACCTCGCCGCCGCCCTTTCGCCGCCGCTGCTCGTCGGTTTTTATGCGGGCGCGTTTACCTGTTTCGCCATCGGCATCCTGCTGGCGCGCCACCTCTTCAAGCGGCGTCCGGGCGAGGCCGTCGCCGTTGGTTTCGCAGCCACCTTTTCCAATTCCGTCCTGCTCGGTCTCGCCATCCTCGAACGGTCGCAGGGATCGGAGCCGCTGACCGCCGCGTTCGGCATTATCGCGTTGCATGCGCCGCTGATCTATGCGGTCGGGATACTGACGATGGAACTGATGCGCCGCGACGGGCGCTCGCTCGTCGGTACGATGCGCGTTGCCGGCCGGTCGATCATGGTCAATCCGCTGATGATCGGCATTCTGGCTGGCGCTTTCGTCAATCTCACAGGGCACTGGCTGCCGGAACCGGCAATGGCCGCGATCGACATGATCGCGCAAACCGCTATTCCGGTTGCGCTTGTCGGCGTTGGCGCCGCGATGACGCGCTACCGGCTGAGCGCCGACGTCACCGAGGCCGGAATGGTGGCGGCCTTGTCGCTGCTGCTGCATCCGGCGATCACATTCATGCTGGTGCACTATGTCTTTGCGCTGCCGCCGGACATGCAGCGCGCCGCCGTGACGCTTGCCGCCATGCCGCCGGGTCTGAACATCTACCTGTTCGCGGTGATGTATGACCGCGCCGTCAACCTCGCGGCTTCGGCCTTCATTCTGGCGACGATTGCCGCGATCTTCACCGTCACGGTGTGGATCTACATTCTCGATCGCATGGTGCTGGGGTGATTCAAAAACGGCGCCGGAAGGCGCCGTTCAGGAACGCCGGGAAAGGCTCAGATCCAGTCGCGGATATCGACGAAGTGGCCGGCGATCGCCGCCGCGCCGGCCATTGCCGGCGAGACGAGATGGGTGCGGCCCTTGAAGCCCTGCCGGCCCTCGAAATTGCGGTTCGAGGTCGAGGCGCAGCGCTCATGCGGCTTCAGCCGGTCGTCGTTCATTGCGAGGCACATGGAGCAGCCCGGCTCGCGCCAGTCGAAGCCGGCGGCGATGAAGATCTTGTCGAGACCCTCTTCCTCCGCCTGCGCCTTCACGAGACCGGATCCCGGCACGATCATGGCGTCGACGCGCGGGTTGACGGTCTTTCCCTCCACGACTTTGGCCACCGCCCGCAAGTCCTCGATTCGGCCGTTGGTGCAGGAGCCGATGAAGACGCGGTCAAGCTCGATGTCGGTGATCTTCGTGCCGGGCTTCAGGCCCATATAGTCGAGCGCGCGCTTCTTGGAGTTGCGCTTATTCTCGTCGGGGATGTCGTCCGGATCGGGTACCTCGCCGGTGACGGCGACCACGTCCTCGGGTGACGACCCCCAGGTCACGAGCGGGGGCAGGTTGGCTGCGTCGAGCACCACCACCTTGTCGAAATGCGCGCCTTCGTCGGATTTCAGCGTCTTCCAGTATTCGAGCGCCATGTCCCAGGCTTCGCCCTTCGGCGCGCGCGGTTTGTCCTTTACATAGGCGAAGGTTGTCTCGTCGGGCGCGATCAGGCCGGCGCGGGCGCCGCCCTCGATCGACATGTTGCAGATCGTCATGCGGCCTTCCATCGAGAGAGCCCGGATCGCCTCGCCCGCATATTCCATCACATAGCCGGTGCCACCGGCCGTGCCGATCTCGCCGATGATGGCGAGGATGATATCCTTAGCCGTCACGCCGTCGGGCAGTTGCCCGTCGACCTGGATCAGCATGTTCTTGGCCTTGCGCTGGATCAGCGTCTGGGTCGCCAGAACATGCTCGACCTCGGAAGTCCCGATGCCGTGGGCCAGCGCGCCGAAGGCGCCATGGGTCGAGGTGTGGCTGTCGCCGCAAACGATGGTCATGCCGGGCAGGGTGAAGCCCTGTTCGGGGCCGATGATGTGGACGATGCCCTGGCGGCGATCCTTTTCGGAGTAATATTCGACGCCGAAATCGGCCGAATTCCTGGCCAGCGCTTCGACCTGAATGCGGCTTTCCTCGTTCTTGATGCCTTGCGCCCGGTCGGGCGAGGTCGGCACGTTGTGGTCGACGACGGCAAGCGTCTTTTCCGGTGCATGGACCTTGCGGTTGGCCATGCGCAGCCCCTCGAAGGCCTGCGGGCTGGTGACCTCGTGGACGAGGTGGCGGTCGATATAGAGCAGGCAGGTGCCGTCGTCCTGCCGGTCGACGACGTGGTCGTCGAAAATCTTGTCGTAGAGTGTGCGCGGTGCGTTCATGGGTCTGGCTGTCCGTTTTTTTCGGCTTGCTGAATGGCGGCCGGCGCTTGAGCCGGAGGCGCGGTCAGCGGGGGCGGCCGGTCGCCACACCGGAATACCGGGCGAAGAAGCGCGAAGGCAGGCGCTTCCTGTCCTGCAGCGCGAAGCCTCTGAACGCCGGATGTCCGAAAAGTCGTTCCATGGCGCGGGATATAGCGATCTTTGGGCGCTACGGCAATCAGCGGGCCAAACACGAGTCCTTAACAGATGGCACATAGTTTCGAGCGAAGGTTCAAGCATATCGAGGAAGCAACATTCCGATGGCCGAGGGCGCTCCATTCGACGAAAGGCTGGCCGCGATCAGCGACGACCGCTCACGGTCGCGTCTGACACTGCGTCTGCAGCCGGAATTCGAGCGCGAATACGAGGCACGCACGGCATCGAAGCGCGAACGCGCCGTGAGGCAATGGCATGTCGCCGCAATGCTGGCCAACATCGCCTGCCTGCCGCTCGACTACTCGGCCGATTTGCTCACGCTGGGTCTCATTTTGAGGCTTATGGTCGTGACACCGCTCTACCTGGCGGGCCTCCTGTTTCTCGGGCGCGGTCCGCAATGGCTGCGCAGCGCGGCGGCGATTGTTCCGCTGGTCGCTTTTGCGGTAAGCGCGGTTCTGATTGGACAGACGGCGGTCGAACCGCATTCGGACCGCTACATGATGGCGACCGGACTTCTCATCCTGTTCGCGAACATAGCGGTGCCCTTCACCCTTCCGCAGGCGACGGTTGTCACGCTGGCGTCGATCATCGCGATGCTGGCCATCGTTCTCGGCAAGCCACAAGTCTCGCAGGATGTGTTCGCGCTGTCTTCGTTCATCGCCGCGATCACCCTGTTTTCGCTGTTGGTGCGATTCCAGTCCGAACGCTCCTCGCGCAATGCATTTCTCATCGGCCTGCGGGACGAGATCAAATCCGCCCGCCTCGTCGCGCTCACCGAGGCGCTCACCCAACTCGCTGAAACGGATCCGCTGACGGGTCTTTATAACCGCCGTCACCTTGCCCAGCGGCTGCGTGAGAAATGGGAAGAAGCGAGCGGACACGGGGACTGGATCGGCGTGCTGATGATCGACATCGATCATTTCAAGCGCTTCAACGATACAGCCGGCCATGAGGAAGGCGACCGTTGCCTGAAGGCAGTCGCCGGCGTTCTGAAGCGCGAGACGGCGTCCGCCGGCCAGTATGTCGCCCGGTTCGGCGGCGAGGAATTCATGGCAGTGCTTCACGGCATGGAACCCGACCCGGCAATGCAGCAGGCCGAAAGGCTCCGCCGCTCCATCGAGGAGATGGATGTGGCGCATCCGGGCCTCCCCGAGGGAAGCTGCGTGACGGTGAGCATCGGCGCCTCCGTCCTCATCCCGTCGCCGCAAAGCGACGTGGCCGAGCTTGTGGCGGCAGCCGACAAGGCGCTTTACGAGGCCAAGGCCAACGGACGCAATTGCGTGGCGGCGGCTGCAGCGGTCAGGCTGCCGGCCACGGAGGTCAGGGAACGGGTGCTGCGGGTCGTCGGGGACGATCCGGACTGGCTGGGGGGTGAAGACCTGGCTTCTGGAACGAAACGATCGGGCACCGAAGGCTGACGTTCCGGCAAAGGCTTCTGCAACACTACCTTTCGGGAAGGCCGGCCCGCGCCTTGCGCAGACGCTGTTCCAGGGCTCGCAGCATCAGCGACAGGCCGACCGTCAGGATCAGGTAGATATAGGCGACGATTGAATAGGTCTCAAAGAAGCGGAACGAGCCGGACGCGTAGATCTTGCCCATTTGGGTGATGTCGGCGACACCGAGCACCGAGACCAGCGAACTGTCTTTGACCATCGCCACGAAATCGTTGCCGAGCGGTGGCAGAATGGTGCGGATCGCCTGCGGAAACACGATCAGCCGGAAGCGCTGGAAGCCGGTGAGGCCGAGAGCCTTTGCGGCTTCGATCTGGCCGGGGTCGACCGACAGGATACCGGCCCGGAACACCTCGGCGATGAAGGCTGAATAGCCGATCGTCAGGGCTATGATCGCCCGCCACAGAAGCGAGATGTCGCGAACGAGAAGCGGTTCAGCGCCGCCGGCATTGTGCAACGGGCTCGCCAGCCAGTTCCACGCCGCGACGAAAGCCGGAACGCCGGCAAAGGCGATCCAGAACAGCAGGACCAGAACCGGCACACCGCGGATGATCTCGACATAGAAGCGCGCGGCCTGGCGCAGCACGAGCGATTTCGACAACGCCATCAGGGCGATACCGAGACCGATCGCCGAAGCCAGTGCGAAGCCGAGCAGCGTTACCCAGACCGTGATCCAGATACCGCGCGAGACGGCGGCGAATATTTGCGAATAGAGATCGCTGGCGGCAATTGACAGCGCCGCCGCGACAGCAATCGCCGCCGCTGCCACAAGCCAGTACGGAAAGTCCTTGCCCGCCGGCGCGGGTGGCGTGAGGGCCAAGCCCGGCTCCTGCTATTGGCCGAGCTTGTACTCCAGGAACCACTTGGTGTTCAGCGCGTCGAGTGTGCCGTCGTCCCGCATCGAGGCGATGGCCGCGTTTATCGGTTCGGCAAGGTCGGATCCCTTCGGGAAGATGAAGCCGAAATCCTCGGATCCAAGCGCGCCGCCGATTACTTTGAGTTGGCCGCCGGAGGATTCGACATAGCCGTTGGCGGCAACCCCGTCGGTCAGCACCAGATCGACATCGCCCGAACGCAATGCCTGGACCGTCGCGCCAAACGTCTCGAACAGCTTGATGCGCGGGTTGGCCTCGTTGCCGTCGAGGATGTCATAGACGGAGACGTAGAACGGTGTTGTGCCTGGCTGGGCGGCGATCAGAAGATCGTCCTTGGCGGCGAATTCCTTCTCGTCGGCAAAGCGCTCCTCGTCGGCGCGCACCAGCATGCGCATTTCGGAATGCATGTAAGGCTCGGAGAAATCGACCTTCTCCTTGCGGTCGTCGCGGATGGTGATGCCTGTCATGCCCATGTCGTACTGGCCATCCGAAACCGACTGGATCATGGCGTCCCAGCTGGTGTTCTGGATCTCGATCTTGAAGTTGAGGCGCTTGGCCATCTCCTCCACGGCCTCGTATTCCCAGCCGATCGCGTCGCCCGTCTTCGGGTCGATGAACTGCAACGGCGGATAGGCGTTTTCGGTGACGATCACCACCGTGCGGTCACCGAGGTCGGGCAGCGACTGGGCATGGGCGGCAATTGTAGCCAACGACAGGGCAGCAATCGCGGCGATTGATGCGAAAAACCGGGTCATCGTGACGCTCCTGAAATGAGTGCCGGCTCTCGCGGCCGGACATGGCGTCACTCTACCGGCGTGACGTCAGGGCGCAAGTCGACAGGCAACCCATACAGGTGCCGTCAATCTTCGTTGTCGGCTGGTTTCTCTTGGCGTCCGGGCGCGTTATGGCGATTGAGGTCAAGCAGCTTCTCGAACAGGCGCAACAGCCACAGCACGACAACGCCGAGCAGGGTGGCCAGGAGGGCGATCTGCCAGAAACCAAGTCCGGATGCGAGGCCGACCGCGCCTGCAAGCCACATGCCGGCGGCTGTCGTGAGGCCGTGCACCTCTCCCCGGTTGAAGATAATGAACCCCGCCGCCAGGAAGGCGACACCGGCCGTGACGGCCTCGACCAGGCGGATTGGATCGACGCGCACGGAGTCCTCCTGGAATGGAGCCGCATGCGCGATCTCGATGGTCAAGACAGCGGCCGTCGCCGCCGCAAGGCAGACAAGGATATGGGTTCGCAATCCGGCCGGGCGTCTTGTCCATTCGCGCTCGAAACCGATCGCCGCACCGAGCAGCGTTGCCAGCAGAAGGCGTAGAGCGATGCCCGAGAAGGGCGTGTAGGTCGAATTCTCGAAGCTGGCGAGGATGGTTTCCATAGGTGCCTCCGATCCCGGCGTGAAACGCAGCCAAGCGGTTCACGGTTCCGGCCACTGGCCAGGCCGAATTGCGATGCAACGGAAAAAGGCCGCGCAAGCGCGGCCTTTTCAGCATTCGGTCTGGGAGGGCAGGTCGACGCCCGCTCACGTCCAGCCTATTCCGTTGTCGCGGCCTCGGCCGTCTCGTTGGCCTTGGCCTCGGCGGCCTCCGCCGCTGCCTTTTCCGCCGCGAGCGCCTGGGCCGCGGCGACCTTCTCGGCTTCGAGACGGGCCTTTTCGGCGGCAAGCGCCTGGCGCTCCTCGTCGTTCAGCTTGCGGGCGCGCACGCCGGTGTTTTCGGAAATGCGGGCCGATTTGCCGCGGCGATCACGCAGGTAATAGAGCTTGGCGCGGCGGACCTTGCCGCGGCGGACCATCTCGACGCCCTCGACCATCGGCGAATAGACCGGGAACACGCGCTCCACGCCTTCGCCGTAGGAAATCTTGCGGACGGTGAAATTCTCCTGAAAGCCGGAGCCGGCGCGGGCGATGCACACGCCCTCGAAAGCCTGCACGCGGGTGCGGGTGCCCTCGGTCACACGGACCTGGACGCGCACGGTGTCGCCGGGCTGGAATTCGGGGAGCTGGCGTTTCTCGGCAATTTTCGCGGCCTGTTCGGCCTCGAGCTGACGGATGATATCCATCGCTTCAACCTCTTCTTGTTGTCGACAGCCAGAGCGCCCGACGCTCGCTTCGCAGTTCCGTGACCGCTCGGCTATGTCTTGTGCGAGGCGCAAGACAGGGGCGAATAATCCGTCCTTGATTGACGGGTTTCCGGAACTTAGCCCGGATCGGCGGTGCTGTTACACATTTCCGCGCTGTTTGTCACGTCCCGCCGGCAACAAAATTGCGGCGCTGACCTGGTCTGCGCGGCGCATGCGATGGCGCGGCGCCCGGCCGCGACTTGCATCGGAAACGGCCACCCCCTAGGACGATACGCCCGTCAACCGAATGCCGGCCCCGCCTTGTCACTGATCCTAGCCGTTCTCCTGTTCATTGCAGGCTTTCTTTCCGGCGCCGTCAACGCGGTGGCGGGTGGCGGCACGTTCATTACTTTCGGCGCGTTGTCGCTGGCCGGCATCCCGCCCATTTCGGCCAATGCGACGTCCTCGATCGCGCAGTTTCCAGGCTACATCTCGTCGACGCTAGCCTATTGGAACGACATCAAGGCGATGTGGCGCGGGGCGCTGGTGTTCTGCATCGTATCGGCGGCTGGCGCGCTGGCCGGCGCGCTGATCCTGCTGTCGCTCGACAACCCGTCGTTTCGCGCCATGGTGCCATGGCTGCTGATTGCCGCGACGGCGCTTTTCGCAGCCGGACCGTGGCTGAAGCCCAAGCCGCGCGAAGACGGGGACGGCTCCGCGTCGAACCCGCTCACCGGCCGCATCGTGCAGTTCTTCACCGCGGTCTATGGCGGTTTCTTCGGGGCCGGAATGGGCATCATGATGCTGGCGACGCTTGGGCTGACGGAACGCGGCGACTATCATCACCTCAACGCGCTGAAGAACATGCTGTCGATCGTCATCGCGGCGGTGGCGATCGTGGTCTTCGTCTCCGGCGGCGTGGTTGCCTGGTACGAGGTCATCGTCATGATCCCCGGCGTGGCCGTCGGCGGCTTTGCCGGCGTGTGGGCTGCAAAGCGCGTGCCGCAGAACGCGGTCCGCGGCTTCGTGGTGGCGGTAGGGCTGTTCCTGGCCGCCTATTATTTCGTTACCGGATAGCGATCAGGCCTCTTTCGCCTTTCCGATGCGGCCCAGATGCGTGTCCTGAAAGCCGCTCTCCAGCTTGAGCCCGTAACCCAGCGTACGGTCGATGGCGACGTGGGCGGCGAGGATCAGGGCAAGCCCGGTGAGCAGCGGCCATCCCGCCGCCAGCGCAACCAGCCATAGAGCCACGGGGGCAAGCCAGCTGTGGACCGCGTTGTAGCACCATGCGCCGATCCTGGGGTTGACGAGATAGCCTACCATCGAGACATCGGGGACGAGGATCAGCGCGGCGAAGAGCCACCAATTCCCACCAACGAAATGGAAGCCGACAAGCGCAGCCACCGCGAGAACAGCATGCTCGAAACGCAGCAATGTGGTCATTCGTCAGTTTCCTTTTTGTCTGCCGTAAGAAGGTCGGGCCGCCGCTCGCCGGTCAGTTTTTCCGCCTGTTCGCGCCGCCATGCCGCGATTTTCGCATGGTTGCCGGACATCAGCACCTCGGGGATCGGCAGGCCCTCGAATTCCTGCGGGCGCGTGTATTGCGGGTGCTCCAGAAGCCCGCCTTCGAAGCTTTCCTCGGCCCCCGAAGCGTCATTGCCCATGACGCCGGGCAGCAGGCGGACAATGGCGTCGAGCATGACGATCGCCGCCGGCTCGCCGCCCGACAATATGTAATCGCCGACCGAAATCTCCTCGAGATCGCGGCTGTCGATCACCCTTTGATCGACGCCTTCGAAACGCCCGCACAGGATCACCGCGCCCGGACCGTCCGCCAGTTCGCGCACGCGGCTCTGGTCAAGCGGGCGGCCGCGCGGGCTCATCAGAAGGCGCGGGCGCTGATCGCCGGCGGGGGATGCCGCATCTATTGCCCGCGCGAGCACGTCGGCTCGCATCACCATGCCGGCGCCACCACCCGCCGGCGTATCGTCCACGCTGCGGTGCCTGTCGGTAGCGAAATCGCGAATCTGGACCGTATCCAGCGACCACAACCCGTCCGTGAGACCACGTCCGGCCAGCGAATGGCCGAGCGGGCCGGGAAACATATCCGGATAGAGCGTCACAACTGTTGCGCGGAAGGTCACCGGTTGCCGCCCGCGTCGCTCGGACCGCGCGGCCTGCGGCGCGGGTCGAAATCACCCGCCTCACCGGGAATGTCATCCTCGTCCTCGGTCTCCAGAAGGCCGGCCGCGTCGGGGTCGACGGTCACCGATCCGCCTTTCAGGTCGATCTTCGGCACGGCATCCTTCGTAAAAGGCACCAGAACGGTTCCACCCCCGGTGCGCTCGACTTCCATGATATCGCCGCCGCCGAAATCATGGAAAGCGGTGATACGGCCAAGCATCGCGCCGTCGGCGTCGCGCACGGCAAGGCCGATCAGATCGGCATGGTAGAATTCGTCCTCCTCGAGTTCGTCGGGAAGCTGCGAGCGGTCGACGAACAGCGCCACGCCGGTAAGCGCTTCGGCGGCCTCGCGGTTGGCGACCTGGCGGAAGCGTACGACGACGACGTTCTTGGCCGGGCGGATATCGGCGATGTCGAACTGCCGTCCGTCTTCGGCGAAAAGCGGACCGTAATCGCCCAGCGCCAATGGATCGCCGGTATAGGCCTTGACCCGCAACTCGCCGCGAATGCCGTGCGGGGCGCCGATCACGGCCATCTGTATGGGGTTCTCAGGTTTGGGCATCTCATGTTCCTCGCGGAACGGGTATCCCCGCGCCCGCCGCTTTTCAAGCGCACAGCTTCATTGGATGATAACCCGGATTTGTCACGATTCGCTCCGAGATCGACGAGCCCGAACCCTGAACATGGCCGAATTCATCGTCACAGCGAAACCCGACCTGGCCGCCGCGCGCGGCCAGTGGCTCGATGCGCTGGCCGCCGAGCGCCGCATGGCGCCGCTGACCGTCGAGGCCTATGAGCGAGACACACGGCAGTTTCTGGCCTTTCTCACCGGCCACCTGGGGTCGCCACCCGGGCTTGCGGACATTGCCGATCTGCGCGCGTTCGACTTGCGCGGTTTTCTGGCGGCGCGCCGCAATGACGGCGTGGGAGCGCGGACGCTGGGCCGTGGTTTGGCCGGAATCAGGTCGCTGCTGCGGTTCCTGGAGCGGCGCGGCCTGGCCAGCGCCGCCGGCGCGACCGCCATCCGCGCCCCGCGCATGCCGAAATCGCTGCCCAAGCCGCTGACGGCCGAAGACGCCCGCAAGGCGATATCGGCCGGCGAACAGCTTGCGGAAGAGCCATGGATCGCGGCGCGCAACGCTGCGGTGCTGACATTGCTTTACGCTTGCGGGCTGCGCATCTCAGAGGCGCTCGGGCTGAGCGCCGATCAGATTTCGGAACGAAGCGAGCCGGTGCTGCGCGTGACGGGCAAGGGCGGCAAGACCCGGCTGGTGCCGGTCCTGCCGGCGGCGATGGCGGCAATCGGCGAATACCGGCGGCTTTGCCCCCATGCGCTGCAGTCGGGGAAACCGCTTTTTCGCGGGGCGCGTGGCGGGCCTTTGGCGCCGGCCATCATCCAGCGGGAGATGAAGAAACTGCGCTCGGCGCTCGGATTGCCGGACAGCGCCACCCCGCACGCGCTCAGACACTCCTTCGCGACCCATCTGCTCGGCCGCGGCGGCGACCTGCGCGCGATACAGGAACTGCTTGGCCACGCCAGCCTGTCGACCACGCAAATCTACACGGGCGTCGATACCGAGCGACTGCTGGCGGCCTACGATGCCGCACACCCGCGCGCCTGAGCCGGCATTTAACACTTTTGCTGCATTTTTGGCCTAGATGTCATTGCTATGAGATCGACCATTTTCACCGGCAACCGGCCGGATGGCTTGCTGCTCGGGCTTCTGGGCATCGCACACTGGCTGCTGCTCGCCGCGCTTGTAATGGCCTTTGCCCTGATGGCGCGGCCGGCAGCCGCGCAGGAGATCGAGTGCGGCGGCGAAAACCTGCTCGCGGCCATGGAGCGTGACGATCCGGGACAGGCGGCCGCACTGCGCAAGGAAGCGGCTGAAACAGTCAACGGCGAGGGCCTGCTCTGGCGGGTCGAGAACGCCGATGGAGAGACGTCCTGGCTGTTCGGCACCATGCACATGACCGATCCGCGCGTCGTGGCGTTGCCGCTAGAGGCCCGCAATGCCTTCGATCAGGCGCGCCTCGTCGTCATCGAGACGACCGACATTCTCGATCAGGCCACGATGACCGCCGCGATGATGAAGCGGCCGGAATTGATGATGTTCACGGGTGGTGAGACGCTTTCTTCGCTGATTCCGCCGGGTGACAGGGCCGCCGTCAGCGAGGCGCTCGCGGCGCGCGGCATTCCGCTTTCGAGCGTGGAAAAGATGAAACCCTGGATCATTTCCGCTCTGGTCGCGCTGCCGGCCTGCGAAATGGCCCGAAAACAGTCCGGCGTGAAGGTTCTCGACGCGAAGCTGGCCGAGGACGCGCAGGCAAGTGGCAAGGAGCTTGCCGGACTTGAAACCGCCGAAAGCCAGCTCGAGGCGATGGCCTCGCTGCCCATGTCCATGCACATTGCCGGGCTGGTCGAGACGCTGAAGCTGGGCGACAAGGTCGACGACGTCATGGAGACGATGATCCAGCTCTACCTCGACGGTGAGACCGGCCTGTTCTGGCCGTTTTGCCGGAATCGGAAGACGACGAAGGCAATTATTCGGTCTTTCAGGAAACTATGGTGTCGGCGCGCAATCACGGCATGGTGGAAGCAGCCCTGCCGATGATCGAGGAAGGCGGCGCCTTCATTGCGGTTGGCGCTCTGCACCTGCCGGGTTCGGACGGCCTGGTCGCGCTGCTGGCGGCGGAAGGGCTGAAAGTTCAACCTGCCGGCCGGTAACAGTCCGAAACCATGTGTGAAGGAACGGGATCGTGTTCCCGCTGTTTCCCCTGAGCGAAGTCAGGGAGAAATACAATGATCAATGATCCCAAATTCCGTGATCCGCTTTATCCGCGCGATCCAGGGCTAGGCAACAATGCTGATCGGCCCGAAATCAGTTCCGGCAGCGGCCGTACAAGCCTGGCAGTCGCCGTTATGCTGATTGCGTTGCTGGTGGTCGGTCTGGTCACCTTCTCCGGCCCGAGCGAGGATATCGACCCGACGCAGACTGCGACGCCGGGTATCGACAGCCAGCAGGAAGAAATTCTTCCGCCTGCCAATCGGCCGGCGCCTGACGCAGTCGCTCCGGCCGAGGAGGCTCCCGCCGCCGTTCCGCAGGAGAACGAGCCGGCTCCGACAGAATAACACGCCTGCAACGACAAAGGCCGCGACGGAAATCTGTCGCGGCCTTTGTCTCGATCGTTGCCGGGTGGCTTAGGCCGCCCGCTTTTTCGGCTGGATAAGACCCCGCGCCACCAGCAGTTCGGCGATCTGCACGGTATTGAGCGCGGCGCCTTTGCGCAGATTGTCGGACACTATCCACAGGTTCAGCCCGTTATCGAGTGTGGAATCCTCGCGGATGCGCGAGATGTAGGTCGCGTCCTCGCCCGCCGCCTCGTAGGGCGTGACGTATCCGCCGTCCTCATGCTTGTCGACGACCAGGCATCCGGGGGCCTCGCGCAGGATTTCGCGGGCCTCGTCGGCGGTGATCGGCTTTTCGAATTCGATGTTGACGGCTTCCGAATGGCCGATGAAGACCGGCACGCGCACGCAGGTGGCCGTCAGCTTGATCTTGGGATCGAGCATCTTCTTGGTCTCAGCCACCATCTTCCACTCCTCCTTGGTCGAACCGTCTTCCATGAAGACGTCGATATGGGGAATGACGTTGAAGGCGATGCGCTTGGTGAACTTCTTGGCCTCGACCGGATCGGCGACGAAGACCGCACGGGTCTGCTGGAAAAGCTCGTCCATCGCGTCCTTGCCGGCGCCGGACACCGACTGGTAGGTGGCGATGACCAGGCGCTTGATCGTTGCCCGGTCGTGAAGCGGCTTCAGCGCCACGACGAGCTGCGCCGTCGAGCAGTTGGGATTGGCGATGATGTTCTTTCTGGTGAAGCGGTCGATGGCGTCCGGGTTAACCTCAGGCACGATCAGCGGCACGTCGGCGTCGTAGCGCCAGGCCGAGGAATTGTCGATGACGACGCATCCCTGCTTGCCGATGCGGGGCGACCATTCCTTGGAAACCGACCCACCTGCCGACATCAGGCAAAGATCGGTGTCGGAAAAATCGTAGTTCTCCAACGCCCGCACCTTGAGGGTGCGATCGCCATAGGACACCTCGCTGCCTATCGAACGCCGCGAGGCGAGAGGCACGATCTCGTCGGCCGGAAAGCCGCGCTCCTCGAGGATATTGAGCATCTCCCGGCCGACATTGCCGGTGGCTCCGACGACTGCAATCTTGAAACCCATTGTCGTGTGTTCTCCTGGTCCTCTCCGCTTCGCGCCGCGTTACCCGAACCTTGTGGCGGGTTTCGGCCCTGCCCCGGCGGACCCGGGGAGAGAGCAGGCGGCCGCTGGGGTCAGACCTTCGTGGTCTTCGTTTTGGCCGTGGTCTTGGTGAGGAAAGCAGAATTGGCCGCCCCGGCGAGCCGCCGGGCGGGCCAATGTATCGCACTGACGGGTCGATGACCGTGCATGTGTCTGCTCCACCGCGATGCGCCGAAAACGACCCATCGTCCAGTTGCGCCGCTAATGACGCCGATCGCAAAAAGAGTCAATCGGGCGCCGCGTGGATCAAGGGCACGTGATTTGACGCCGGATGCCCGCCGCCTAGTGTTTTACGGGGCGGCGGGCGACATGACGGGAGATCGGACAATGCACAAAATTCGGGCAGCGGCTCATCCTCGAACGGTGCTGGCCGCACTGGCGATGCTCTTTCTCGCCGGCGGCACGGCGGCCGCCCATCATGGCTGGGCCTGGACGGAGGATACGCCGTTTGAACTGACCGGCGTCATCGAGGAGATCTATGTCGGCAACCCGCATGTGATATTGGAGGTACGTAACGGCGAGGGCCTCTGGCATGTCGACCTGGCGCCGCTGTCGCGGACCTTGCGCGCCGGTTTCGACGACGAGGTGGCGGCAATCGGCGACGAGGTGACCTGCGTCGGCTTCCGCTCGCGCGATCCCGGCAGCTTGAGCATGAAGGCGGCGCGCGTGATCGTGAACGGCCAGACATACGACGTCTACCCGAACCGCGTACCGGCTCTCTGAGGGCGGCCGACCGATGCTGGTCGAGTTGCTGCAGGCGCTCCAGAACTGGGAAGTGGCCGCCTTTATTCGCCGCTCGATCTATGTGTACCCGCTCGTCAACGCGACACACATCTTTTCGCTTACGCTGCTGATTGGCGGGATCATGGTCGCGGATCTGCGAATGCTGGGCTTTTTCCGCACCGTTGAAGCCGGGCCGTTTCTGCGGCTGATGACCAATGTTTCCGCCGCCGGGCTGGTACTCGCCGTCGTCACGGGCGTGCTGCTGTTTTCGGTGCAGCCGCTGGAGTATGCCTATAACCCGGCCTTTCTGACCAAGATCACGCTGGTCACCCTCGGTGTGATCAACGCGGTTGCGCTAAGACGCAGCAACGCATGGGTGGCGGCGCTTGCAGGCGACATCGCAAGCCTACGGTTGAAGGCCGGCGCGCTGTTGTCTGCCGTCATCTGGATCGCGGCGCTGCTGGCCGGGCGCTGGATCGCCTTTCTTTGACATGGCATGCTGTCCTTGTCGCCGGCCCTGCGGCATCGTCCTCGTGTCGATTCTGGCGACCTGCTCCGGCTGACGGCCGGCACGCCGACGTTGACAGGCGCGCGCCGCAAAGGGAACTTCCCATCACCAAGGTCGGGGAAGCAGATTTGAGCAACGGCGAGATCATCTATTTCGACAGTGAGCGCGGCACCGGTTTCATCTCCGGCGCGGACGGCAACCGCTACGTGTTCGACGCTAACGATCTGGTGGTGGATGCGGCTGTGGCGAAGGGCGTCAAGGTCGCGTTCGAGGCGGAAGCCGACCGGGCGCGCCAGATCACACCGCAAATCCGCGGCCAGGCCGCCCGGCAACAGCCGTCGACGGAAGCCGTAGCGCCGCCTGATGTCGTTGTCGAACCGGCCGTAGCGCCCGGCCTGCTCAGCTATTTCCGCTATTGCGTCACGGCAGGCTACGTCCGCTTTCGCGGCAGGGCGCGGCGGCGGGAATATTGGAGCTTCGTGTTCGTATCGCTGATCGGGTTCGCCATTGTCGGCGGCATCGGTTTCGGCGCGGGTACGGCGCTCGGCTACAACGAGGCCGATGAGCCAAGATTCGCCAGCGCTTTCATGGGCATCTTCGTGCTCTTTCTGTTCCTGCCTTCGCTTGCCCTGCTCGTGCGCAGGCTGCACGACATCGGCTTGGCGGGATGGTTCATCCTGCTCGGGCCGGTGCCGATGATCGGTCCGCTGATCATCCTCGTCTTCACGCTGATCGGCTCCCAGAAGCACGAAAACAAATGGGGGCCGGTGCCGACCGGCGTGCACGTCTAGCAAAAAAGGATGGGTGTCAGGCCCAGAAAGCGGGAACGGTTTCTTCGAGCCGGGGGCCGAGCCTCAACGGCGCGATTTTTTCTGCGAGCCCTGAACCATCGGAGATCTCGATGCCGACGCCGCAAATCGTCGCCGGCCCGCCCGCCGCCTCGAAGCGGCCTTTCGGCACTTTCGACAGAAAGCGGTTGAGGGGCTCTTCCTTGTCCATGCCCAGCGAGGAATCGTAGTCGCCGCACATGCCGGCGTCGGACAGATAGCCGGTGCCGCCGTTGAGGATCTGGTGATCGGCGGTCGGTTGATGCGTGTGCGTGCCGACCACCATGGAAACCCGGCCGTCGACGAAATGCGCGAAGCACATTTTCTCCGACGTCGCCTCGGCGTGGAAGTCGATGATCGCGGCGTCGGCCTCGCCGCCCAGTTGCGCCGCCTCCAGAATGCGTTCGGCTGACTGGAACGGGTCGTCGAGTTCGGGATGCATGAAGACGCGGCCCATGATGTTGGCGACCAGAACCCGCGCGCCATTGCGCGCCGTGTAGAGCCCCGAGCCGCGGCCGGGCGTGCCCTGCGGGAAGTTGGCTGGCCGCAGGAAGCGATCCTCATGCGGGGCGAACTGCAGCGCCTCCTTCTGGTCCCAGACATGGTTGCCGGTGGTGACGACATCGGCGCCGGCGTTCAGCGTCTGGCGGTAGATCTCTTCCGTGATGCCGAAACCGCCGGCGGCGTTCTCGCCGTTGACGATCACGAAATCGAGCTTCAGGTCCGAGATCAGGCCGGGCAGTCGCTCCCACACGGCCGTGCGCCCGGACCGGCCCACCATGTCGCCGAGAAAGAGCAAACGCATGGCCTGTCTCTATCGCGGGGCGTTCGTGAAAGGCAAGCCGGGCGGCGCCTATCGCGGAAAACGGGTCAGGCCGTTCTCGGTGAGGATTTCAGGGAGCAGGATATCGTGCGGCTGATCGGGAACGTGCTCGACCTGCTGACACTCGAAGGCGATGCCAATCAGCCGCCGCGCCTTGCCGTTTTCCTGGAGCCTGGCGATGGCCCGGTCGTAATAACCGGCGCCGTAGCCGATGCGGTGGCCGCGCCGGTCGAAGGCGGCCAGCGGCACCAGCATGAGGTCCGGCTCGAGCTCTTTGGCGCCAGGTCCGGGACCGAATGTGCCGAATCCCATGTCGACCAGCCCGGCGCCGCGCACCAGTTCGCGAAACACGATCGTCGTCTTGTCGAGGATGGCGGGCAGGCAGAGCCGCGCGCCCATGTCGCCTAGGGCAAACATTGCCGGGCGGATGTCGACCTCCGAGCGCATCGGCCAGAAGCCGGAAACGACGGTATCGCCGCCGACATCCATCTCCGCTACCGCTTCGGCCATGGCCATCGATCTTTCGATGCGCCATTGCGGGTCGAGCGCGTCGCGCCGCGCCAGCGCTTCGGCGCGGAGTTGCTTTTTTATCTCGCGGGGCAAGGCATCCATGCAGCTCTTTTGCCGCCAGCCGGCCAGGAAGGCCAGAGCATAAGCGACGAAAAGGTGGCGAACCGCGACGACCGGTGGAGAGGTTGATCCCGGGAGCCTACAACGTAGGTGGGCGCCGTGTGACCCAGCCCACGAGCCGGGTCAGGGACAGCTCCCTAAGGATCAATAAGGCCCCGGGGATGTTTTACTCCTGTCGAGAAGCGCAGTACGCCAACCCGTATATATGTCTTCCGGCACGCGAACGCCAAGGGGTTCTTGAGCCGGGGCCCGCCCGCCCGGACTTGCGCGCCGCTTCGCTCCTCCTTACGGTCCGCGCCGGCCAAGCAACAGGAATTCACGCATGCGGTTTGAAGGAACGGGATCTTACGTCGCCGACAAGGATCTCATGGTCGCGGTCAACGCCGCGATCGCGCTGGAGCGGCCGCTGCTGGTCAAGGGTGAGCCCGGCACCGGCAAGACCGAGCTTGCGCGCCAGGTGGCGGCCGCGCTTGGTGTCGAGCTGATCGAATGGCACGTGAAATCGACGACGCGGGCGCAGCAGGGGCTCTACGAGTATGACGCCGTGTCGCGTCTGCGCGACAGCCAGCTCGGCGACGAGCGCTTCAACGATATCAAGAACTACATCAAGCACGGCAAGCTGTGGGAGGCCTTCACGGCGGACAAGAAGGTGGTGCTTCTGATCGACGAGGTCGACAAGGCCGACATCGAGTTCCCCAACGACCTTCTGCAGGAACTCGACCGCATGGAGTTCTTCGTCTACGAGACCGGCGAGACCGTGCAGGCCAAACAGCGGCCGATCGTCATCATCACGTCGAACAACGAGAAGGAACTGCCGGACGCGTTTTTGCGCCGCTGCTTCTTCCACTATATCCGCTTCCCCGACATCGAAACGCTGACCCGGATCGTCGACGTTCACTATCCGGGCATCAAGCAGAAGCTGGTGAGCGCCGCGCTCACGCAGTTCTACGAGATTCGCGACGTGCCGGGCCTTAAGAAGAAGCCGTCGACGTCCGAAGCGCTGGACTGGATCAGGCTATTGGTGGCCGACGATGTCGACCCCGCCGACCTGCGCGGCGACCCGAAAAACGCCCTGCCCAAGCTGCACGGCGCACTTTTGAAGAACGAGCAGGACGTTCACATGTTCGAGCGCCTGGCGTTCATGGCGAGAAGGCAGGGATAGGGCGCCTAGTCAGTAGAACGGCTTCGCCCGCGGATGTTTCTTGAGCACTTTGGGACGGTAGGCCGGGACGTATTCCTTGAACCTCTTCTCGATACCGGGACATAAAGGGTCCAGGTCTGGCGATAGGCTGCGGATGGCTCTGCTGCCCGCCCGCCACAAGATGCCAAAGCCGGTTCGTTCATTGTGGTCCGCACCGAGAATGGCGGTTTCCCTTGCTATCGTTATCGGAAATCTTAATCCGGCAAGCTTGTCGAGCCGTTCCAACATCCATCCCAGCGCGTTGTCGGCAAGGCGGTTGTCGTCGTAGCCGCCACCAATGTCGGAATGTACGCCGGGAAACCAGAATTGCTCGATCGTCTGCTTTGTGGCGGCGGCCCCGTTGGGATCTTCCCACAATTCGGGCGCGAACGTCTTCCGGTTCTCGTCGATCGAAAGCGCGTGCAGGCCGGTTGGTATCCGCACGGACAGTTCATTGTCGTGGAATTCGTGCTTGAACGGGTTAACGGCGTCCATGATGCCCGGCAGGCCGAGCGCCTTGACGGTGTCATAGACGCCGATGACATCGGGTATGGCGGCGGCGGCGGCGTAGCGCTCGGCGAATTCGGTCGCGGCCCGTGCGCGCACGTCCTTCGACTTGATCTTGTAGATGGCCACCGCCTCTTCGGCTATGCGTCGGCGGCTTTCGGCGCCTTTGCCGGTGGCGGTAGTCGGGATGCGGGAACCGTCATCGACTGTGGCAATGCCGCATGTCGCGAGTACGCCGCCGAGGCAGCGAACGGTGTAGGCGCCACGGCTGAAGCCAAAAAGACCGATCTTGGCCCCGGGTTTCCATGTGATCAGCAACGCTTCGTAACAATCTACAATATTGGCCGTTATTCCCCACCCCGTAGCTTTGCTCCACAGGTTGCGGAATGTTCGCGTCCATTGCAGCTTGCCTTCGGCTGGTGCGCCCAGCCCTGGATCGTAAGAACATTCCACATTGGGGTCATCTTCAATGGAAACGTACATCTGGAAAATATTCGTATGCTTCCGCGACGTATCGTCCCGAACCCCGCGCTGACCGGTACCATCAGAAAAGATTAGGCACCATCTTTGTGAATTCGCCATTTTCACCGCCATTCGTTGTCGATATATTCGAATAGCGGAAATATTCTGTCAATGACCAAGAATATCTAAAAAAGACGCCATCAAGTCGCCCGGATGAACTACGTCGCCGTCGTGGCAATAAAGTCATCAATGCAGCACGATCTCCCCGTCGACCTTGCGCCATTCGTTCGGCGCGATCAGCCGGCGATGGGTGTAGCTGACTGAAAACAGCGGCCCGTCCAGCTTTTCCTGCCAGAAATCCAGGAAGCGGAAGAGCGCGGGAAATTTCGGGGCGATGTCATAGTGCTGCCAGATGAAGGTCTGCAGCAGGTTTCGGTGATCCGGCATGCGGTAGAGAATCTGGGCGGTGGTCAGGCCGTAACCCTTGAGCATCAGTTCGGTTTCTTCGTGGTTTCGCATCGAATCTCGCGCCCCGTTGGTCCTCCACAACATGATCGTGCGCCTGCACGGTTAACGATTTCCTACCGCGCAGCAAGCGTGAAGTGAAAAAACACTAGTAATTTCAGCATGTTGGCAGCCTGTTGCCTGGAGTGCTAGCAAGTGCGGAGGCCGGCCGGAGAGCAGTCAGGCCCCCGGCCGGCGCTGCCGCCGGGTGGAGTTTCCGCCGGGCAGACCACGGCATTGCACATATCTTGTTGCGCCTGCGGGCTTGCGGCGGAGTGAACCGAACGTCTAATTCTCCCTTGAGAGACGGAATGCTAGAGGACACGCCGGGCTCGAGTTGCATATGGGAGGGATATCGATGTCGGAAGTGCATGTTCACAAGGTCAAACCGGCGTGGAAGAAGCACGCGCTCATCGACAACGAAACCTATCTCAAGTGGTACAAGGACAGCGTGAAAAACCCGGACAAGTTCTGGGGCAAGCACGGCAAGCGCATCGACTGGTTCACGCCCTACAAGACGGTCAAGAACACCTCCTTCATCGGCAAGGTCTCGATCAAGTGGTTCGAGGACGGCGTCACCAACGTCGCCTATAACTGCATCGACCGGCACCTGAAGAAGCGCGCGGACCAGACCGCGATCATCTGGGAAGGCGACAACCCCTACGACGACAAGAAGGTCACCTATCGCGAGCTGCACGAGCAGGTTTGCCGCCTCGCCAATGTGATGAAGAAACACGGTGTCAAGAAAGGCGACCGCGTCACCATCTACATGCCGATGATCGTCGAGGCGGCCTATGCGATGCTTGCCTGCGCGCGGATCGGCGCCATCCATTCGGTCGTGTTCGGCGGGTTTTCGCCCGACGCGCTGGCCGGCCGCATCGTCGACTGCGAATCCACTTTCGTCATCACGGCGGACGAGGGCCTGCGCGGCGGCAAGCCGATCCCGCTGAAGGAGAATACCGACAAGGCGATCGACATCGCAGCCCGCCAGTACGTAATGGTCAAGAAAGTGCTGGTCGTGCGCCGCACCGGCGGCAAGATCGGCTGGGCCAATGGCCGCGATTCTTGGTACCATGACGAAATTGCGAGTGTGCCGGCCAAGTGCGAGCCGGAGAAGATGAAGGCGGAGGATCCGCTGTTCATCCTCTATACCTCCGGCTCGACCGGCAAGCCGAAGGGCGTGCTGCACACGACGGGCGGCTACCTCGTCTACACATCGATGACGCACCAGTACGTCTTCGACTACCATGATGGCGACATCTACTGGTGCACGGCCGATGTCGGCTGGGTCACCGGCCACAGCTATATCGTCTACGGGCCGCTCGCCAACGGCGCGACCACGCTGATGTTCGAGGGCGTGCCGAACTACCCGTCGACGTCCCGCTTCTGGGAGGTGGTCGACAAGCACAAGGTCAACATCTTCTATACGGCCCCGACAGCGCTGCGCGCGCTGATGGGCGCCGGCGACGATCACGTGACCAAGACCTCGCGCAAGAGCCTGCGCGTGCTGGGCTCGGTCGGCGAGCCGATCAACCCGGAAGCCTGGGAGTGGTATTACAATGTGGTCGGCGGCAGCCGTATCCCCATCGTCGACACATGGTGGCAGACGGAGACCGGCGGCGTCCTGATCACACCCCTGCCGGGCGCCACCGACCTCAAGGCCGGTTCCGCTACGCGGCCGTTCTTCGGCGTCCAGCCGCAGCTCGTCGACGAAAAAGGCAAGGTGCTGGAGGGCGCGGCATCCGGCAATCTGTGCATTACCGATTCATGGCCGGGGCAGATGCGCACCGTCTATGGCGACCATGCCCGCTTCGTGCAGACCTATTTCTCCACCTACAAGGGGAAATATTTCACCGGCGACGGCTGCCGCCGCGACAAGGACGGCTATTACTGGATCACCGGCCGCGTCGACGACGTGCTAAACGTGTCGGGCCACCGCATGGGGACGGCCGAAGTCGAATCGGCGCTGGTCAGCCATGACAAGGTGTCGGAGGCCGCGGTCGTCGGTTATCCGCACGACATCAAGGGCCAGGGCATCTATTGCTATGTCACGCTGATGGCCGGCGAGAAGGGCTCGGAGGAGCTGCGCAAGGATCTCGTCGCCCATGTGCGCCATGAAATCGGCCCGATCGCCTCGCCCGACAAGATCCAGTTCGCGCCGGGCCTGCCGAAGACCCGCTCGGGCAAGATCATGCGCCGCATCCTGCGCAAGATCGCGGAAGACGATTTCGGCTCGCTGGGCGACACCTCGACGCTCGCCGATCCGGCGGTGGTCGACGATCTGGTCGACAACCGGCAGAACAAAAAGGGGTAGGGGCGGCGGACTCCCCTGGCCGCATTGTCGGCGCGTTAACAGCCGATCTGGCGACGAATGGCGTCTACCTGGGCCTTGGTAGAGCAGACGTTCTCGCAGGGAATGCCGTCGCCGTCGCCGTCGGCGCGGGTGTAACCGCTGCACCACAGGATCACGGCTTCCTCGCAGGAGGACACCTGCTTGCACGTACGGCGCGACTGCGCGAGCCGGATGAAATCCTCTCGCGCTGCTGCGTCCCGCTCGCCTGACGGCTGAGGGACGCCCGCGGCTCCCGACAGCAGCAGCGAAGGCGCGGCTGCGATGCGCCCGTTCACCATCCCATCCTCCAACCCCACGCTATCGGGGTTCGTGAATGAGCGGAAGCGCGGTCGCACGAAGCGAATGCGACTGGCCAATTAGGCTGTTGCCATTTTCCGCGAACGACTCCACATTCCTATTCGTGTTCAACCAACTGAAAGGAGGTGATCCAATGTCGAGTGGTTTCAACCGTAGCGTGGCCCCGGCGGATCGTCCTTTCGGGAAGCAGTCTTCCTGACAGGCGCGTGACGCGCGGCCGACAGCCTTGCTGTCGCCACGGGCCGCGCCACGGACGGAAAGCACGGAGGGCCGGCGAAAGCCGGCCCTTTGCTTTGCGTGGTGATTGGTGGAGCCACAAAAGGCGCTAGCCGTTCCAATCAGCGGGGATATCCGGCGGATAAAGCCGCTGCAGTAGCGCCACCAGTTCGGCCTGCCTCACGCAGCCGCGCGCCGCGTGAAATGGCCAATGCGCGCCGCGCTTCGGCTTCGGTTAGTCCGAACATGCGGTTTGCGGGGAGTCATCCGCACCAAGCTCGGCGCTTGCCGCCCGCATAGAGCCGCGCGCCGTTGCCCGTGATCATGGCCGGCGCGACGGCGCGGCCGTCGGGCGTCGTCACGTCGGCCACCACCCGGCCGTAAAATTTGCCGCCGCCGATATTGGTCATGGCGACCGGACCGGCGCCGATCATCGCTTCGAGCGCGGCGCGCGAGCGTTTTGCGGCCTGGCGTTCGGCTTCGCAGCGGCTTTTCATCTCGGGGGCGTCGATGCCGCGAATGCGCACGCTGACGGTCACGGTGTGCCCCGGCCAGACACGGGCCTCGGCGACGAAGCTGTCGCCGTCGATGACGCGCAGGACGCGGGCTTCCACGGGACCGGGGACAATCTGGGAGGCCGCCGCCGGAGGCGGACAGGCAACCGACAGCGCGAGGAACAGTCCGAATCTCCACATGATAGGATAATATTCCCAATTATATACTTGACAACGGACATGGGAGTTCATACATAAGAGTCAAGGAGTTAGACCGATGGCCGATTTGCAGTCCCCGATCTTTCAAGACGAGAACGCAGCCCGCGAAGCGCTGGAGGCGGTGCGCTGGCCGCATGGTCCGAATTGCCCTCATTGCGGCAACATCGATCCCGACACGATCAGCAAGGGTCGCGGCAAGGTTTCCCGTCCCGGCCTCTACTATTGCGCCGCCTGCAATGGCCAGTTCACCGTCACGGTCGGCACGGTCATGGAGCGCTCGAAAATCAAGCTGTCCAAGTGGCTGCTGGCGATGCACCTCATGGGCGCGTCCAAGAAAGGCATGAGCGCTCACCAGCTTCACCGTATGTTGGGCGTGACCTACAAAACCGCGTGGTTCATGGCGCACCGCATTCGCGAGGCCATGAAAGAGGACGTTGCGTCCGCTGGTCCTATTGGCGGCGAAGGCAAGACCGTGGAAGCCGACGAAACCTACATCGGAAAGCGTGAGACGCCCCGCAAGCCTAAGCGCCCCCGCACAACGCCCTTCACCAAGAAGGGCAAGGGCGGTGGCGCACAGAAGCGCATCGTGGTCGGTCTGGTCGAGCGCGGCGGCAAGGCCCGCATGTTCCATTTGAACGACGCCACGGCGGAAACCGTTCGCGACGTGCTGGTTCGCAACGTTGACCGTTCCTCCACGCTCTACACCGACCAGTCGCGCCTCTACACCCGCACTGGCGAGGAATACGCCGGTCACAAGACGACCAATCATTCAATCGGTGAATATGCCCGACGCGAAGGCGACGTGGTTGTTCACTCCAATACGATTGAAGGTGTGTTCTCCGTGTTCAAGCGCGGCATGGTTGGTGTCTATCAGCATTGCGGCGAGGCGCATTTGCACCGCTACCTTGCCGAGTTCGATTTCCGCTACAACCGCCGCGCCAAGCTTGGCTGGACCGACAACATGCGCGTTGAAGCCATCATGGCCGGTATCGCTGGCAAGCGCCTCACCTATCGGCGGATTGGTGAAGCCCGTTACGCGTAAGCAGAAAGCGCGTAAGCTCCTCCGAAAGCGAAGGAGGAAACGCAATGGCTGAAATTACGGGGCTTCAGGTGACGGGGTTTGTTGACGGCGCTTCCGCCAACAATGGGCAGGATGTTGCGTTTAAGTTGCGAGTGTCAGACGGTAAATCCGAACAAGATGCAACATTCTTTCTAGCGCATGATCAGCTACCGATATTCATATCTCACCTGATCACTTATGGCAGCCTCGCTCGCAATACACGGCTAGGTCGTAACCCTCAGGAAGAGGCGGATGGGACGTACGCGAGCGGGCACGCCCTTGGACTAGTTGATGCCTATCCCGGCGTATCGATTTCGGAGCCGGGCGCGGCAATTCTAACCTTACAGTTTGACGGCGGTCAGGGGCGTAAGCTGAACCTGCATTGTGCAGCGACGGCCGATCAGATCGCGAAACTGCAAACCGCGTGCGAGAAGGGCTTGGAGCTTCTCCAAACCAACAATCAATCGCCGCCACTACAGTAGGTTGGAGCATCGTCCATCAAAAAGCCCGCCTATTTGGCGGGCTTCTCCCTTTTGGGATTGGGTTTCGGCTTCTTCGGATCGGGTGGCGTCTTCACCATCCGCTCCATGATCCGTAGGGTCTCTTCGGGAAGGTCCGGCTTCTGCCGTTCCTGGCGCTTTTCATTGGGGTCTTCTGACATGGTTACTCTCGATCTCGGCAAGCCCGCCGATGATTCCGGTCCGTTCCTGATCCTGCGCGCGAAAGCCATCGATCAATACGCGCAGATGGAAAGCTCGCTATCGATACTCTATTCGGTGCTCTTGAAGACCGACATGGACACTGCCGCCATCGTATTCTTTCGCATTGCTAACACTAGAGCACGAAACCGGATCGCCGAAGAGTTACTCAAAAAGCGATTTAGAGACAGGTTCTCCCACTATTGGTTTGGCATTCCCAGCACGCCGAACAAACGAGGGCTGATGACCCTTATCAACGATCTGGACGCCCAACGAAACGAAATCGTGCACTGGCACGTTATGACAACCATCAACACGGACACAGATGCGCGCACCACCACGCTCACACCTCCCAACTTCTGGGCAGATGGCAGAGGCAAGGCGAAGACAATAGAGCATTTGGCCGCATTTCTCGGTAAAGCCAGTTTCGTCAGTCAGTCGATTATGATGTTTTGCGCGCACCATGGGAGCTTCGAGAACCCCGTACCGCTAACCGATGCATGGCGCGATATATATCAGCGACCGTGTGTTTATCCGCCTCCGAATAATCATCCGCTATCCCCGACGAACGAAGCACCGCAAACCCCGCCTCAATCATCTGAGGCGTGATCTCAATCTCTGCCGGCCTGTCGCCTAGCGGTTTAGCTGATCTGGGTTCCGTTGTCATGTATATATAGGATAATATTCCTAATTATATACTTGACATAGCTGGCCTGATTCCCCATATTGGAAATCAAGGAGTTAGACCAATGGCGACGTTCAAGCCGGGCGATAAAGTTAAGGTTCTGGTTTGCCACGAGTGCAAAGTGGCGTTTCCAATTGTGTCGCTTGATGTTGGCGAGGACGGAAAACCGTTCGGCGAATATACGATGGTATGTCCTCGATGCGGTCATGTTGACCGCTACCAAGCAACCGAAATTCAATCTGCCGTGGCACATCGCAAACAGTAATTTTTGGACAATCCGACATGACAAATCTCACCGACCCGATTTTCAACGATGTGGACAAGGCCCGCGAACACCTAGAGGCGATCCGCTGGGCCGATGGCGTCTATTGCCCGCATTGCGGCAACACGGATGCCGAGACGATCCATCGCCTCAAAGGCAAGTCTCACCGTCCGGGCCTGTTCCAGTGCAACGCCTGCCGCCAGCATTTCACCGTCACGGTCGGCACCGTCATGGAACGCTCTAAAATCCCGCTCACGAAATGGGTTCTGGGTTTCCATCTGTATGCCGCCAGCAAGAAAGGCATGTCCGCTAACCAGTTGGGCCGGATGCTGGGCCTGACCTACAAAACGGCGTGGTTCATGTCTCACCGTATCCGTGAGGCCATGAAAGAGACCGTCGCGTCGTCTGGTCCTATCGGTGGCGAAGGCAAGACCGTCGAAGCCGATGAAACCTACATCGGAAAGCGTGAGACGCCTCGCAAGCCAAAGCGTCCCCGCACAACGCCCTTCACCAAGAAGGGCAAGGGCGGCGGCGCACAGAAGCGCATCGTGGTTGGTCTGGTCGAGCGCGGCGGCAAAGCCCGCATGTTCCACTTGAACGACGCCACGGCGGAAACCGTCCGCGACGTGCTGGTTCGCAACGTTGACCGTTCCTCGACGCTCTACACCGACCAGTCGCGCCTCTACACCCGCACTGGCGAGGAATACGCCGGTCACAAGACGACCAATCATTCCATCGGCGAATATGCCCGCCGCGAAGGCGACGTGGTGGTTCACTCCAATACGATTGAAGGTGTGTTTTCCGTGTTCAAGCGCGGCATGGTCGGTGTCTATCAGCATTGCGGCGAGGCGCACCTGCACCGCTACCTTGCCGAGTTCGATTTCCGCTACAACCGCCGTTCGGCGCTAGGCGTATCCGACCGTGAGCGGGCCGACGCTCTCATTCGTGGCGTGTCCGGCAAGCGCCTGACCTACGTTCAAACTGACGCGCCCTATTACGCCTAAGCAGAAGGCGCTAAGGTTCGTGCGATGGCGCAAGAGACGTTCACGAAAGAAAGCTTCTGGGCAGAGCTAGACAAGCTTGGCGAAGATGAGGTGCGTACGCGCGTCGTCACTAAAAGGTTTGGTCAAGCCCAGCAGAAAATGGCACTGGCGCAAGCGTGGCTTCAAGAGCGTGACCGATCCCGCATGGATGCTTCCAACTCGGAACAAATACGCATCGCCCGCAGTGCAAAGAATGCCGCATGGGCAGCCGTAATCGCAGCGACAATCGCGGCGATCTGCGCAATCATTTCCATTGCAGTCTCCCTTTCCTAGTCCGCCTCACTTGGCGGGCTTCTCCTTTTTCGGTTGTCTTTCCGCTTCCCCGAATCCTGTTTAGGCTTCGGAGGGGTTTGAAGCGCGCGGCGTAATGCTTCGTCACGGCGCTTCTCGATCTCTTCTTCTTTCGTATGGTTCGTTTTCATTTTCTTCCTACCGATACCTCATATGCAGGCGCGCCAAATGACGCGAGCAGGTGTACTATCACGGTTCGATAGTTACCCCGCTCGCGAAATGCCAGATGATGCAAATACCTATTGGTCAATCGCTCGCCATGCAGTGCGCCTCCGACGAAGTTGTGGAGATCATCGCGCTCTCCTCTAACCACTTGCCTGATTTCCGATTTTTCAAGTTCTTCAAAGCCGTGCTCGGCAACCGCGTAGCTGTAAGCGATCTTCGCCAACATCCGCATAAACTTCCGCAAAGGAAGGCGATGCCTTAGGCCTACCGATCTACCGTCACCCATCGTAATGTCTATCGACCAAAGAATGTCATTCGTGGATGTATAGGCGTTCTCAATAACAACCGGATCAGTAAGGACTGACTGGTCGATACGCCCATTTTCAAGATCACTTATCCATAATCTTATTGGTTGCTCCGTTACGTCGTTCTGACGGGCGGATAATGTCATCGCTGGTTCGAAGGATGGCAGGACAATCAACCTTGGGTATTCGATTTCGTTCGGTGCCTTCAGAAAATCTTCTTGAGTGATTTTCGCTTTTCCAGCCGTTCCAAAGCGGAACATCGGAGGCATTTCTATAGGGGTTCGGCCTTTCCGCCTTTTTCGCTTAAGAGCAAGAAAAGCTCGCACCGTTCGAATTGCGTCACTCCTAAGTACCGCCGACTCATATTCGGCATTGGATAACCGTGCGCAAATCTCACACGCTCCCTTGATTACCCAGGTCCCCGATAGGGCCTCCGGTATTATGTGCTCTCTGGTGAGTTCCTGATCGCTAAAGTCCCCACCGCAGTAGAGACAGCGCCTTTCGGTCGAGTACACGCCTCGTTCCGCCATCAACAGAGACCGAATCATCGATCCATAGTGAACTATTTCGCGCGCAGACGCCTCATCTCCCGGAGTACGGCAATCGCGAGATTTATATAATGCGAGCGCCCGGTCTCTTTAAGAGACTCCCAACTCTCACCTTCTGGCAAAAGGCGCTCTTCCTCTACGAAGATCGCTTTGGCTAACGCCTCCAATTTAGGCGATGCCGCCTCAACACCATGATCGAATTTCGTCTCTGCCAAGGAATATTCCTATCCCCTGACATAGCGCCGGCCTGTCGGCCGATTTCGTAGCTGCCCGCGAATCGCTATGTCAAGTATATAATTGGGATAATATTCCTGCTACGTGGAGATGACAAGCACTGCACCGAGGCGGCCCGACGTTCGTGCTCAGGCCAGGACTTCCGCCGGAATCGTTCGGTTTATGCCACGCGGAGGCGGATTGGACGGGTAGCGTTCCTGTTCATAGGTCCACACCTTGAAGGTGCGCAGGCTGTGATCGCCGAATGTGTGGAGCAGCGGCACGTCGGTCGCGTCGCGGCCGCGCGCGATCACCACGCGGCCGATGCGCGGCTCGTTGTGACGCGCGTCGTAGGTGTACCATTTGCCCTGGATGAAGACCTCGAACCAGGCAGAAAAGTCCATTGCCGCCGGATCTTCGGGAACGCCGATATCGCCCAGATAGCCGTTCACGTAGCGCGCGGGAATGTTCATGCAGCGGCACAGCGTGATCGCCAGGTGGGCGAAGTCGCGGCAGACGCCGACGCGCTCTTCATGGGCCTGCGCTGCGGTGCGCGTGGAGCGCGCATAACCGTAGCCGAAAACCATGCGTTCGTGCACATAGTCGACAATTGCTTCGACCCGGTCGCGCCCACTTTCAATGCCGCCGAACAGCTTCCAAGCCAGGCTGCTGAGATGGTCGGTCTCGCAGTAGCGGCTACCGAGCAGGTAGGTGATCGCGGAGCTCGGAAGACATTCCACGCGCGTCTGCGGGCCGTCTGGAGCAGGCTCGTCGGGCAGCCCGCTGTCGGCAACCAGCGCGTCGTAGAGCAGGCGCACGCCACCTGCGGGTGCGAGAAGGCGGCGGCAATAATTGCCGTGGCGGTCGACATAGACGTGATGCGGCACCTGTGGCGCGACAAGCACACCGGCCTCGCGCTGGATGTCGCGCTTGCGGCCCCTGCAGATATCCAGAAGCGAGAAGACGGGTGTCGGCTGCGCGCATTCGATGTCGATTTCATATCCCAGGCGAATAAGCATCGAAGTCAGTCCTCCCGGCACTTGGCTATTTTTGATGAAACCAACAACGCCGGACGGGCACGGTGGTTCCAATCCACCGGGAGAGGAATGCGGGGATTCCGACGACGGTGGGGAATGTGGCCGCGACCGCCCGTCCGATCGCAGGCATGAAACCACATGGCAGGCATTGTCATGCGCGGCTATCTGTCCTTACCTCGGGTCATGATGTCAGCGCCGCCCGATACGATCGATCTCATGCTGCGGGCCGCGGCCGCCGCGCTCAGCCTGTTTGCCGGGGTCCAGTTCGCACGGATGCGGCCGGTCGGGTTTCTGACGATTGCCGGAGCCACCTTCGGCGCCGCGGCCGCGGCCTATGCGCTTGTTTCGGGCCCGCTGTTTTCCATGCTGGCGGAGGTTTGGCGGGAGGCCCTCGTGGTGCCTGCCGTTCTCCTGCCGGTGTTCTTCTGGTGGTTCGCTCTCGCCCTGTTTCGGGACCGATTCGCAATTCGGCCGGTTCATACTCTCCCGGCGGTCCTGCTGTTGGCGTTCTATGTCCTGCGGCGGGAATGGGGCGGCGGCTATGAGGCGGCCGGCACTCTGCTGCATCAGGCGACCGTCGCGCTGCTGCTGGCGCACGTCGTTTCGCTGGCAGTGCGCGACTTCCGCAACGATCTTGTCGACGTGCGCAGGCGGTTCCGGATTGCGGTCGCGCTGCTGATCCCGCTGGCGGGCATCGTTATCGTGGCGGCCGAGACGTGGGAGGTGCTGTCCGGCCCGCTTCCTTTCTGGCTGAGCCCGCTTCATGCGCTCCTGCTGGCTTCGCTTTCGTTTCCATTCGCGCTGTGGCTGACCATGCCGAAGCCCGAACTGTTCGCGCCGCCCGCCGCCGCGCCCCTGCCCAGGACGGACCTCCTGACGCCAGCCGAACTGATCGAGCTCGATCGGCTGCGGACGGCCGTGTCGGAGGGTGTCTGCATGGAGCCGGAGCTGTCGCTCGCGGCGCTTGGCGCCAGGATCGCCGTTCCCGAGCACCGGCTGAGGCGATTGATCGGAAAGGGGCTCGGCTACAGGAACTTCGCGACCTTCCTGAACGAGCACCGCGTCGAGGAAGCCAAGCGGCGGCTCGCCGACCCGGCAAGGGCGCGCGAGCAGATCGCGACGATCGCCTTCGACCTCGGCTATGCCTCGCTCGCGCCTTTCAATCGCGCGTTCCGTCAGATCGCCGGGACAACGCCATCCGAATACCGGGCCAAGGCGCTGTTCATGCTGGTCGATTCCGCAAAAGTCTGATCGCAATCGGAAATTGCCGCGCGTTTTGGCAAATGACGAGACGCCGCGCCGGCGTTTCGGCAGCTTCCTTCCCGTTCAACGGAAGGAACCCGCCATGCCCGACGACTGCATATTCATATCGCTGACGCGTTTCGCGGCCAGCGTTTACCCGACCATCCTGCAGTTCGATCTCTACCGCTATCTGATCGGCGCCGGGGGGACGTTCCTCGTCGTCAACACCCTGCTGGCCGGCTGGCTGGCGCGGCGCAAGATCCGCGTGGAGAAACCGGACTGGAGGCAGATAGGCCGCGAATTCCTCGCCTCGCTCAGGACCGTGCTGATCTTCTCGCTGATTGGGCTTTCGATCGCGGTCGCGGGGCGGCTCGGCATCGTAGAGCTCTACGACGACCCGGCGGAGCGTGGATGGGCCTATTTCGTGTTCAATGTGAGCGTGCTCATCGTCGCCCACGACGCATGGTTCTACTGGACGCACAGGATCATGCACCGGCCCCGGCTGTTCCGGTGGTTTCACCGGCTGCATCATCGCTCCTACAACCCGTCGCCGTGGACGGCCTACGCCTTCGACGCCAGCGAGGCGCTGGTCAACGCGATCTACCTTCCTCTGGTGCTGTTGATCATGCCGACCAGCATCCTGGCTGCCTTCGTGTTCACCGGCCACATGATGCTGCGCAACGCCGTCGGCCATTGCGGCTATGAGGTGTTTCCGGCGCGCGCCGACGGGCGTCCGCTGATTGGCTGGCTGACGACCGTTACGCATCACGATCTCCATCATGCGCGCGCACGAACGAATTTCGGCCTCTATTTCACGTGGTGGGATCGCATCATGGGCACCGAAGACCCACTTTACTACAAGCGTTTCGCGCGGGCGGCGGGAAAGCCGCCGCCACGGGAGCAAACCGCCAGTGCGTCGCGCCAGATCCAGAACGCCGGCTGAGGGAGAACCGCATGGGCCTGTATCGCGATTATGTGCTGCCGCACCTCACCAACCTGTCGATGCGCAACAGCGAGAACCTGCCCTATCGGCGACGCGTCACCGCGGCGGCGGAAGGCCGGGTGCTGGAGATCGGCATAGGCTCCGGCCTCAACCTGCCCTTCTACCCGGGGGCGGTGAGCGAGATCGTCGGGCTGGAGCCATCGCCGCAGCTCGCCGCGATGGCCCGGCGCGCGGCTCGTGATACGTCCTTGCATGTCAGTTTCGTTGAAGGTTCGGCGGAGGCCATCCCGCTCGACAGCGCCAGCATCGATACGGTGGTGACCACCTGGACGCTGTGCACCATTGCAGGGGCCGATCAGGCGCTGCGGGAGATGCGGCGCGTGCTCAGACCCGGCGGTCAGATGCTCTTCGTCGAGCACGGCCTGTCGCCGGATAGGGCGGTGCGCAAGTGGCAGGACCGCCTGACCCCGGCCTGGAAGGTGATCGGCGGCGGCTGCCACCTCAACCGGCCGATCCGCTCTCTGATTGATCAATCCGGCTTCAGAATCACGGACATCGAAACGGGCTATGCGAAGGGCCCGAGGCCCGTCGCCTTCATGTATGAAGGGCGCGCCCGGCCTTAGCGCATTTCGAGCCGGTCGGGTCGCATCAAAAGTCGATTGCCCGGCCCTTGATCTCCCAGTCGCCGTAGCGGACCGGTTCCGGGCCTTTCGGTCCGCCGATTTCCTTCTCGCCCGTTGCCGCTTCCTTTGCGGCCGCGCGGCGCGCTTGCGCCTCGGCCAATGCGCGCATTGCCGCTGGCGGCAGGTCGCGCTTGCGGGCGGCGCCCTCAGGCAGCGGGGGCGTATCGGCATCTTTTCCGGCCATTGCGCGGTTCCCGTCGGTATTGAATAGGAAGGGCGGCTTTCCCATCCTATATCCACATATAGACCAAACTGGCCGTGCGGAAAAACCGGCGGCGCATTGGACCGGAGTTGATGCATGAACATGATCCGCACCGCAATGCTGCTGGCTTTCATGACAGCGTTGTTCATGGGCGTCGGCTATCTGGTCGGCGGCGCCGGCGGCATGGGAATAGCCTTCGTGATCGCGGCTGGCATGAACCTGTTCAGCTACTGGAACGCCGACAAGATGGTGCTGAGGATGCACAACGCCGTCGAGGTCGACGAGCGCTCGGCGCCCGAATATTACGGCCTGGTCGGCGATCTGGCCAAACGCGCCGGGCTGCCGATGCCGCGCGTCTATCTCATCGAGAACGACCAGCCCAACGCCTTCGCCACCGGCCGCAACCCACAGAATGCGGCCGTCGCCGCCACGACCGGCCTGCTGAACCGACTCACCCATGAGGAGGTAGCGGGCGTCATGGCGCACGAGCTGGCTCATGTGCAGCACCGCGACACGCTGACCATGACGATCACCGCCACGCTTGCCGGCGCGATCTCCATGCTCGGCAATTTCGCGCTGTTTTTTGGCGGCAACCGGAACAACAACAATCCGCTTGGTTTCATCGGCGTGCTCGCGGCAATCATCGTCGCGCCACTGGCGGCGATGCTGGTGCAGATGGCGGTCAGCCGGACGCGGGAGTATTCGGCAGACAAGCGCGGCGCGGAAATAAGCGGCCAGCCGCTGGCGCTCGCCTCGGCGCTCGGCAAGATCGCTGCCCAGGCGCGTCAGATCAGGAACCCGGACGCGGAGCGTAACCCGGCCACCGCGCATCTGTTCATCATCAATCCGCTGTCGGGCGAGCGGATGGACAATCTGTTCTCCACGCACCCGGCGACGGGAAACCGCATCGCGGCGCTGAACGCAATGGCCGGCGCGTTTGAGGCGCGACCCGAGCCGATGCCCGAGCCGGAACGCCGCCAGCCGGCCCGCGATATCGTGGCGGAAGGTCCGTGGGGTGCAGCCCCGGAGAAACAAGCCGCGCCGAAGCGGGCCCCCAGGCCGAAGCAGAGTCCATGGGGCCGCAGCCCCACCGGCCCGCGCACCGGGCGCTAGAGCCTCGTGGCGCAGGCAAACCGGCAAGCAGGCCGCCGGCACAAGAACCCAAAGCAGACGAAGCCCATCCAGACCGCCGAAGCGGCGGAGCGGCCCGGTCTCGCGGCGCGTATGGCGGCCGCGCGTTTGCTGGCGGCCGTCGTCGACAAGGCGACCGCGCTCGACGCCTTGACCGACCAGGAACACGGCCATCCGCAATTCCTGGCGCTGGAGCCACGCGACCGGGCGTTGGTGCGGGCGATCCTCATTACCGCGCTGCGCTATCGCGGAACCATCGTGGCGCTGATCAAGGCCAGGCTGCAACGGCCGCTGCCTGCCAATGCGCGTACGCTCGATCACATCCTGCATGTCGGCGCGGCGCAGATGCTGTTTCTCGATGTGCCAGACAGCGCCGCCGTCGATCTGGCGGTGTCGCACGCCAGCGGCGATCCACGCACCGCGCGCTTCGCGGCGCTGGTCAACGCGGTGTTGCGCGAGCTCGGCCGGCGCAAGGAACGCGCGCTGCCGGCGGCGTTGACGCAAACCACCGACGCACCCGACTGGTTCGTGGCGCGGCTGGACCGGGCCTATGGCAAGGAGCGGACGGCCGCGATCCTCGCCATCCACCGGCGCGAGCCGCCGACCGATTTCACCGTGAAGTCGGATCCCGAAGGCTGGGCGGAAAAGTTCGGCGGTATCGTGCTGGAAAACGGCAGCGTGCGCGTCGCGCGGCTTGCCGCGCCTGTCAGCGAATTGCCGGGTTATGCGGAAGGCGGGTGGTGGGTGCAGGACATGGCGGCGAGCCTGCCCGCGCGCCTGCTGGGTGACGTGGAAGGCAAGCGCGTGCTTGATCTATGCGCCGCGCCCGGCGGCAAGACGGCGCAACTCGCGGCGGCAGGGGCGAAGGTGACCGCGGTCGACCTGTCGGCCAGCCGGCTGAAGCGGCTCGCCTCGAACCTGGAGAGGCTGAAACTCGAGGCCGAAACCGTTCAATCGAATGCGCTGGCCTACGCGCCGGACGAACCGTTCGATGCGGTTCTGCTCGACGCGCCATGCTCGTCGACGGGTACCGTGCGCCGCCATCCGGACGTGCCGTGGACCAAGACGCCGGACGATATCGCCAAACTGGCTGCGCTGCAGCGAACGCTGCTCGATCATGCGATCACGCTGGTGAGGCCCGGCGGCGCTGTCGTGTTCGCCAATTGCTCCCTCGATCCGCTCGAGGGCGAGCAGCTCACCGCCGGATTTCTCGCCGACCACGCCGAAATCGCCACCGATCCGGTCAATGCATCGGAGGTTGCGGGAATTGCCGCTTTCGTAACGCCGGAAGGTTGGCTCAGGACGACACCCGAAGCACTGCGTACCGATCCGCCGGAGCTTTCCGGCTGCGATGGGTTTTTCGCAGTGCGGCTGGTAAGACAGGGTTAACCTTAACCATACATTCATATATGGCGATGATCGCCTCGTACAAATCGTTGAATCGGCTAGTCTATTTCCCGGATCGCGGTGGGACGGGCATTTACCGTGGCGGTGTATCGCGCTGGGGGCTTCGTGACGAAAGTGACGGACCGCCACGCTTCAATGAATGGCATGAACGATGTTCGCGGATCTCGGCGTCAGGAGGACGCACCATTTGGCAATCGGTAGGGGCATGAGCCCTCCGATCTGGATGCTGGCGGCGCGCGCCCTGTGGCGGCGGGTGCGCAGACGCATCCGAAACGGGCCGACCGGGCGGTGGCGCTTTGTCGGCACGACGCCGGAACGCGTCCTCATCGCTCCGCCCGACCTCAGGCTCGCGGACAGCCAGATCGCCAGCGAAATCTATCACGGCAGGTTTCCGCTCGCCGGACATATGGTCGACATGGGCGCGGATTCGCCCTTCGCGCTCGAAGTCGCCGACCTTGCCTGGCTGAAGTCGCTGCACGGTTTCCGCTGGCTGCGCCACATGCGCCAGGCCGGCACCGAACTGGCGTCGTCCAATGCGCGGGCGCTGGTCTCCGACTGGATGACGATCCATGGCCGCCGCATCGGCGGTATCGCATGGGATCCCGCAATCGCGGCGCGGCGCGTTGTCGCCTGGCTGCAGCATTCGACGGTGGTGCTGCAGGGCGCGGATTTTGTCTTCTATCGCGCCTATCTGCGTTCGCTGGCGCTGCAGATACGCTATCTGCGCGCCATGGCGCCGGACATGGCGGATGGCGAGGAGCGGCTGCGCGCCCGCGCGGCGCTGTGTTTCGCCGCGCTTTCATTGCCGGTTTCCAACGCCACTCTGCGATCGGCGACGAACCATCTGGCCACGGAGCTTCAGCGGCAGATCCTGCCAGACGGCGGACATGTCTCGCGCAACCCGATGGCGGTTCTGGAGCTCCTGTCTGACCTGTTGCCGCTGCGCCAGACCTACGCCAATCAGGCCGAGGCGCCGCCCGATGCGCTGATCGCGGCGGTGGAGCGCATGCTGCCGGCACTGCGCTTCTTCCGCCATCAGGATGGGTGTCTGGCGTTGTTCAACGGCATGGGGGCGACCGTACAGGACCGGGTCTCGGCCCTGCTGCACCACGACGACACCGGTGGCGCGCCGCTGCTCAATTCCACCCATTCCGGTTACCAGCGCCTTGCGATGGGCGGCACTGTGGTGATCGCCGATACGGGCATCGCGCCGCCAGCCGACCTGTCCAGCCATGCGCATGCCGGCTGCCTGTCGTTCGAGATGTCGTCGGGGCGTCATCGCTTCATCGTCAATTGCGGCGTGGACAGCTACGGCGCCGACGAGTTCAGAATGCTGGCGCGGGCGACCGCCGCGCATTCGACCGCGACGCTCAACGATGCATCCTCGGCGCGCTTCTCCGCCCCCGCCAGGCTTGCCGACCTGATCGGCACGCCGCTGACCGGGGGCCCGCAGCGGGTGCCGGTCAAGCGAACCGACAGCGACGGGATTGAGGGCTTTATCGCCAGCCATGACGGTTACGTCTCACGCTTCGGCATCATCCATGAGCGCGAGATGGCCTTGTCGGGGGCCGGCAATATCCTGGAAGGGACAGATCGGTTCTACCGTTCCGGCGGCGCCCCGGCGTCGAATGACGGGCGCGACCATGTGGTGATCCGGTTCCACGTTCATCCCGGCATCGGGCTGTTCCTCGATTCCTCCGAACGGCTGGTGCTGAAGGGCAGGCCATCGGATGTCTGGGTGTTCACCTGCGACGCCGTAGAACCGCAGGTCGAGGAATCGATCTTCTTCGCCGGGGCGGGCGGGCCGCAGAAAAGCCGGCAGATCGTGCTGACGTTGAAGGCGTCGGAAGTCGGCGAGGTGAACTGGCGCTTCACGCGAACCGAGTTGATAGGCTGAGGACAATAAGCCCGCCGGCTTGCATTCGTCCGGTCCTGTGCTAACTCGCGCACTTTCCAAGCCGGAGAACATCGCCTCATGGCCGTCGCCGCCAAGAACATCACGCCGCCCGACCGCGTGCCGCTTCGCCGCGCGCTGCTTTCCGTGTCGGACAAGGCAGGGCTGAGCGAACTGGCGGCGGCGCTGGTCAGGCGCGGCGTTGAACTCGTGTCGACGGGCGGCACGGCGCGCGCCATTGCGGAGGCAGGCATTGCGGTGCGCGACGTGTCGGAACTGACCGGCTTTCCCGAAATCATGGACGGCCGGGTCAAGACGCTGCATCCGTCCGTGCATGGCGGGCTTCTCGCCATCCGCGACGACGCGGAGCATGCCGCCGCCATGGAGGCGCACGACATCGGGCCGATCGATCTCGCGGTGATCAATCTCTATCCGTTCGAGGCGGTGCGAGACGCCGGCGGCGCCTATGCCGAAACGATCGAGAACATCGACATTGGCGGGCCGGCGATGCTGCGCGCGGCGGCCAAGAATCACGCCTATGTCGCCGCTGTCACCGATCCGGCGGACTACCCGGCGCTGCTTTCCGAGCTCGACGCCAATGACGGCGCGCTCACCTACCGCTTTCGGCAGGAGATGGCGGCGAAGACCTTCGCCCGTGTCGCCGCCTATGACGCCGCGATTTCGGGCTGGTTCGCCGCTTCGCTCGACATCGCCGAGCCGGCCTGGCGCGGTTTTGGCGGGCGGCTCGCAACCCCCATGCGTTACGGCGAAAATCCCCACCAGAAGGCCGGGTTCTACATCGGTGGTGCGGCCCGCGCGGGGGTCGCCACCGCGCGGCAGGTTCAGGGCAAGCAGCTTTCCTACAACAACATCAACGATACCGACGCCGCCTTCGAGCTGGTGGCCGAGTTCGATCCGTCGCGAACGGCGGCGGTCGCCATCATCAAGCATGCCAATCCCTGCGGCGTGGCCGAAGGCGCGTCGCTGGCCGAGGCCTACGGCAAGGCGCTGACATGCGACCCGGTCTCCGCATTCGGCGGCATTGTGGCGCTCAACCGTCCGCTGGATGCCGAAGCCGCTGGCGAGATCGTCAAGGTTTTCACCGAAGTCATCATCGCGCCCGGCGCGACCAATGAGGCGCTGGCGATCGTCGGGGCGAAGGCAAATCTGCGGCTGCTCCTTACGAGCGGCGTGCCCGATCCGCGCGCCAGCGGCACCACAGTCAAGAGTGTCGCAGGCGGGTTGCTGGTGCAAGGCCGCGACAACGCCGTGGTCGACGATCTTGACCTGAAGGTCGTGACCAAGCGGAGCCCAAGCGATGCCGAGATGGCCGATTTGCGCTTCGCCTTCCGCGTCGCCAAGCATGTGAAGTCCAACGCGATCGTCTACGCCAAGAACGGCGCGACGGTGGGCGTCGGCGCGGGCCAGATGAGTCGGGTCGATTCCTCGCGCATAGCGGCGCGCAAGGCGCAGGATGCGGCGGAGGCAGCCGGGCTGAACGAAACTCTGGCCAGGGGATCGGTCGTGGCGTCCGACGCCTTCTTCCCGTTTGCCGACGGGCTGCTCGCCGCTGCCGAGGCGGGGGCCACCGCCGTCATCCAGCCGGGTGGGTCAATGCGCGACGACGAGGTGGTCGCCGCCGCCGACGCCGCGGGGCTGGCCATGGTGTTCACCGGCGTGAGGCATTTCCGGCATTGACTTCCTTCCCCCATGAAGCGGGGATTACGCAGCAGCCACCTCATATTGCCGGCTCTTCACCCAGGGCAGCAACGCCAGTCCGATGACGAACAGGAGCACGATCGGCGTGACGCCGATGCGCTGTGCTTCCTGCGTCGACAGGCCGAACGCCTCCGAGGCAAAAAAGCCGGTGACGACGGCGATCGAGAATGGCCCGATGAAGGTCGTCGCCTTGCCGGACAGCGCATACAGCCCGAAGGCTTCGGTGACGCGGTCGCGCTCCACCTGATCGACAAGCAGCGTGCGCGACGCGGCCTGCAGGGCGCCGCCAGCGGCGCCGATGAAGGCGCCCGCGACATAGAAGACGATGTCGGGCAGGCTGGTGGTTTCGCCGGCGCTCGCCACCGTGATGAACAGGACGTCGGTCTGCGTCGTTGATATGACCAGGATGCAGCACAGCGCCAGCACGGTGGCCGCCGTCGAGACGACGGTCTTCGGCCCGAACCGCTGGTCGGCAATGCCGCCGCCCCATGCGCCCAGCGCCCCGGTCAAATTGGCCAGGATGCCGAAAATGCCGATCTGGATGATCGACCATCCCAGCACGCCGGCCGCATAGATGCCGCCGAAGGCGTATAGCGCGTTGAGCGCGTCGCGGTAGAACATGCTGGACAGAAGGAAGCTGAAATAGCTGCGCTCGGAGGGCAGGTTCCTCAAGGTCGCGCCAAGACGGACAATGCCCTGCCTGATCGCGCCCGCCTTGGAGACGCGGCGCGCCACGTCCGGCGTGAACAGGAACATCGGCAGAACGAAGATCGCGTACCAGATCGCCGTGAACGGCCCCGCCGCGCGGTCGCCCTCATGCGTGACCGGATCGAGGCCGAGGATCGGCGTCAGCCCAAGCAGGGTCTTGCCCGATTCCGGCGAGGCCGAGAACAGGCCGAGCACCACGACCAGCGAGATCAGGCCGCCGACATAGCCCAGCCCCCAGGCGGAACCTGACAGGCGGCCGAGTTCGGAGCGCGGCACGAGATCGGCCATCATCGCGTTGTTGAAGACGGCGGCGAACTCCATGCCGAACACGGCCAGAGCGATGACCAACAGCATCCAGGTCAGGCTCTCCATGCCGGGCATAGCGTACCAGAGCATGAAACAGGCGATAATGCCGATGACTGAAAATGCCGCGATCCACGGCTTGCGCGGTCCGGTCGTGTCGGCGATCGCGCCCAGAACCGGGGACGACAGGGCGATCGCCAGGCCGCCTATGCCGGTGGCATAGCCCCACAATTCCTGCCCGCGCGCCGCGTCAGGCGCGACCGAGGCGGCGAAATAGGGCGCGAAGACGAAGGTGATGATCAGCGTGTGAAAGGGCTGCTGAGCCCAGTCGAACAGCATCCATCCCCAGATGCCGCGCCTTGTCGCGCGGGTTTCGGTCCCGTCCTTCATCGCCCCTCCGATGCGTCCCCGGCGCAGCCGGAAGAGCGCTATTGTTCCGCGAGATCGGCCATCAGGCCGGCGGCCACGGAAAGCCTCGAGACTGTGATTTCGCCGCTTTCGGTCAATGCGAGCAGCCGCTCGCGCGTCTTCGAAACCCGTTCGCCGCTGCGTTCGACCCACGATGCAACCGGGTCGCTCCCCGTCTTGCCCTCACGCAGCGCGGTGGTCGCGATGCCGCGGCGGGCGGCGCCGATCATGTCACTTGCACGAGCCAGCGCAAGCCCGTCGTAATAGTCGGCGGGCTGAATGCTGCGCGCGGCGTCCTCGACGCGGCCGATCCGGAAGGTTTCGGTGACCGTGAAGAACGCCTCCGCGGCGGTCGAAAGCGGTGCTTCCGCCTCCTTGGCGACCAGCGCGATGTCGGGCACCAGTTCGCCGATGCCCAGAAAAGCCAGCCGTGCGGCAAGCTCCTTCGGCGCGCCCGCCGCCTCGTGATTTCGCGCGCGCTCGGCCAGCCGCTGTTGCAGGAATTCCGGCATTCGCGATTGCATGACCGGCTCCAGCGCCTTGCGCGCTTCGCGCAGGGCGGCGACCCGGCCTCCGATCGGCGCATCGTCCGGTTGGTTCTTCAGCAGCCATGCTGTCCCGGCATGGATCAGGCGTCCAACCTGCTGATAAAGGCCGAGCTGCGCATCGCCGTCGATCTTCGTGTCGAGCGCGTCGATGGCGCGGTAGACTTGGGGCAGTTCGAAGCCGTCGCGCACGACGGCGAATGCCGCCACGATTTCATGCGCCGCGCGGCCCGTCAGATCCTGCAGCCGGCTGATGAATGTCGGTCCGCCGCGGTTGATGGTGTCATTGCCAAGCTCGGTGGCGATGATTTCGCGCCGCAGCCGGTGGCCCCGGATTTCGGCCTCGTATTTCGCCGACATGCGGTCGGGAAAATAGCCGATCAGGTCGGCGTCGAAATGCGGATCGTCGGGCACCGTGCTTGCCAGCAGATCGTCGAACAGCACGATCTTGGCGTAGGCCAGAAGCACGCCGAGCTCGGCCCGCGTCAACGCCTCGCCGAGCGCCTGGCGTTCGGCGAGCGCCTCGGCTCCGGGCAGATCCTCCACCTCGCGGTCGAGCAGGCCGCGCGCCTCGAGCGACGCCATCAGCCGCGCCTGCTGGCCCATCTCGGCGACGCCGCGCCGTGCGGTCTGGGAAAGCGCCAGTGTCTGCTGATAATTGTTGGCGAGCACCAGCGCCGCGACCTCGCCGGTCATCGCGGACAGCAGCTTGTTGCGCGACGGCCGGTCGAGCTTGTTCGTGCGCATGGCCGCCGCCAGCGCGATCTTGATGTTGACCTCGACGTCGGAGGAATTGACGCCGCCGGAATTGTCGATGGCGTCGGAATTGCAGCGCCCGCCATGCAGGCCGTATTCGATGCGCGCCTTCTGTGTGAGGCCCAGATTGGCGCCTTCGCCGATCACCTTGGCGCCGATCTGTCTGGCGGTGATGCGTATCGAATCGTTGGCGCGGTCGCCGGCGTCCTGGTTGGTCTCACTGGAAGCGCGGACATAGGTGCCGATGCCGCCGAACCACAGGAGATCGACGTCCGCCTTCAGGATCGCGCTCATGATCTCGCCGGGCGAGGCGGTCAACTTGCCGAGCCCGATCGCCTCGGCGGCCGCCTTGCTCAGATCGATCGATTTCTGCGACCGCGAAACTATGACGCCGCCTTTGGACAGTTTCGAGCTGTCGTAATCCTGCCAGCTCGAGCGGCCCATCTCGAAAAGCCGCTTGCGTTCCGCATAGCTCGACTTCTCGTCGGGGTCTGGATCGATGAAGATGTCGCGATGGTCGAACGCGGCGATCAGTCTGGTGTGCTTCGAAAGAAGCATGCCGTTGCCGAACACGTCGCCGGACATGTCGCCGACGCCGATGACGGTGAACGGTTCCGACTGGATGTCGCGGTTCATCTCGCGGAAATGCCGCTTAACGGCTTCCCATGCGCCGCGGGCGGTAATGCCCATCTTCTTGTGGTCGTAGCCGGCCGAGCCGCCCGATGCGAAAGCATCGTCCAGCCAGAAATCATGCGCCTGGCTGATCGCGTTGGCGGTGTCGGAGAAGGTCGCCGTGCCCTTGTCGGCGGCGACCACGAAATAGGGATCGTCGCCGTCGTGGCGCACGACGCCCGGCGGCGGAACCACCGTGTCGCCGTCCAGATTGTCGGTCACCGAAAGCAGGCTGGAGACGAAGTTGACATAGGCGTCGCGGCCTGCCTCGAATATCTGGTCGCGATTGCCGGCGGCCGGGAGCTGCTTGGGAAAGAAGCCGCCCTTGGCGCCGACAGGCACGATGACGGCGTTCTTGACCTGCTGCGCCTTTACCAGACCGAGCACCTCGGTGCGGTAGTCCTGCGCCCGGTCAGACCAGCGCAGCCCGCCCCGGGCCACCGGGCCGAACCGCAGATGCACGCCCTCCACTTGGGGTCCGTAGACGAAGATCTCGCGCCATGGCCGCGGTTCGGGCAGGCCTGTGAGCGCGCGTGAGTCCAGCTTGATCGCCAGCGACACCGGCTTGCCCGTCACGTCGGCATAGTGGTTGGTGCGCAGCGTGGCGTCGACCATGTTGAGGTAGCGGCGGATTATCGTGTCGTCGTCGATATTGGGCACCGCGTCCAGCGCCGCGACGACCTTTTCGGCTATCTGCTTGCCCTCACCGCCCCGTGCGGGGTTGTTGCGGGTGTCGAACAGCTCGAACAGGTCACGCGCGATGGCCGGATACCGGTTGAGAACGGCGGCGATGAATTCCTGGCTCTGCGGAATGCCGGCCTGCTGCAGATAGCGGCCATAGGCCCTAAGGATGCGGATCTGGCCTGGGCCGAGCCCGGCGCTTTCGGCCAGCGCGTTGTAGGCGTCATTGTCGCTTTCGCGATTCCAGATCGACAGGAAGACGGATGCGAACAGGCCGCCGCTGGTATCGAGATCGATCGGCCGGCCCGACGCGCTTTCCAGTTCCATGTCGTGCAGGAACACGCACTCGTCGCCGTGCGGGATCTCGAACGTCCGTTCGCTGATGACGCGGAAGCCCATGTTTTCCAACAGCGGAACGCGTTCCGACAGCGCAACAGGCGCGCCGTGGTGGAATATCTTCAGGCCGCAATGGACGTCCGCCTCGATGCCGTCGCGAAAAAACTCGATCGCCACCGGCGCTTCCCGGCTGACTTCGCGCAGTGTGCGCGCGTCGCGCAGCGCAACGCGCGGCGAAAACCCGTTGCGGTAGCTTTGCGGAAAACCGGCGGCGGCCGCGGCGACGTCCGGATCGGCGTCGGATTCAGCAATCGCCTCGCGCAGCCCGTCGTCCCATGTACGTACGATTGTGCGAACCGCGTCCTCGATCTCGTCGCCGTCGGGCTGCGGGGTTTTTCCACCGGAGCGGCCGATGATGAAATGGACGCGGGCCAGCGAGCCTTCGGGAAAGGCGGGGTAGTAGGCAGACAGACGGCCGTCGAACTTGGACGTGAGGTAGTCGCCGATCTTTACGCGGACACGAGAATCGTAGCGGTCGCGCGGCACGAACACGATGACTGAAACGAAGCGGTCGAACTGGTCAACGCGGAACAGGACGCGCACGCGGGGCCGCTCGCCCAGCGCCAGGATCGCTTCGGCATGGCGGCGAAGCGTCGGAACGTCGATCTGGAACAGCTCGTCGCGGGGGTAGGATTCCAGCACGTTGATCAGCGCCTTGCCGGAATGGTCGGACGGGTCGAAGCCCGATTTCCGCACCACGTCATTGGCCTTTGAGCGCAGATAGGGAATGTTCATGACCGAGCGGGTGTAGGCGGTCGAGGTGAACAGTCCGACGATACGCAGCTCGCCCTTCAGCTTGCCCTTGTCGTCGAAGGTCTTGACGCCGAGATAGTCGAGATAGATGCGCCGGTGGACCAGCGAACGGGCGTTGGCCTTGGTGACCAGCAGCGGCTCCGGACCGTGCAGGAAGGCGCGGATTTCCGGCGTCGTCGTGACGGCTTCGGTTCCGCGGCGGAGAATGAGAACATCAGGATCGGCGAGAATGCCCAGCCCCGGCTTGTCGGAGCGGCGCAGCGAGCCGTTCTTCTCGCCGCCCGAATAGACGAATTCCCGCATGCCGAGAAAGGTGAAGTTGTTGTCTCGCAACCATTCCAGGAAGGCGATCGTCTCATCCACCTTGGAGCGGTTGAGCGGCACCGGCGAATAGCGGAAGTCGGTGATCGACTGGTCGAGCCGGGCAAGCATCGGTCTCCAGTCATGGACCGCGCCGCGCACCTGGGACAGGATGGTTTTCAGCCGCGTGGCAAGCGCGGCGGCTTCCGGTTCCGAAATCTGCGGGAAATGGACGTGGATGATACTGACGCGGTCGATGTCGCCGGAGCCCTTTTTCGACGAGGCGTCGCCGACTATGCGGGCCACGCCCTTGCCGTCTTGCTGAACCAGAAGAACCGGATGCAGAACGAGGTTCGCTTCCCCGGCGGTGTCGTTGATCTCGCCGGTGATCGAATCGAACAGAAACGGCATGTTGTCATTGACGATGGTAACGGCCGAGACCTGTCGCCCACGCCGCGAAACGCCGGGACTGGCTTCGACCGCCACGACGCTGTCGCCGCGGCGGTGGCGCATGAGTGCGGAATGCACTATTTCCGCCGTGCGATTGAGCGCGTCCTTCTCATAGGCCGCGACGTCCTCTTCAGGTGTGCGGGCAATGAGCAGTTGCAGAAAATCGGAGAGATCGACGCCGCCGGACGGGGCCTTGCTTGCGGAGGCGCTGCGCGCGCCAGCCGGTCTGGCTGCGTTGCCGCGATCATTCATGGCGTTTTCCTCTCCCGCCGCCTGTTTTTGGCTGTATCGTAACAGAACGCGCGCATTTGGCGACCCGTAGCACCGTCCGGTCGGACATTCTGCGCAGGAAAAAATGAAGGGAGCCTAACGCCTATGAGCGAGCGAATTACCGCGCTGAATCTCGAGCCGGCGAGTGACCTGTCGGATGCGACCAAGGCCTATTTCGCCAAATGCGAGGAGAAGCTCGGCCTTGTCCCGAACGTGCTCAAATCCTACGCGTTCGACGAGAAAAAGCTGCGCGCATTCACCGAGATGTACAACGATCTGATGCTGGGCAATTCAACGCTCTCGAAGCTCGAGCGTGAAATGATCGCCGTCGTCGTGTCGTCGGTGAATCACTGCTTCTATTGTCTGGTCGCTCACGGCGCGGCGGTGAGGCAGCTTTCCGGCGATCCGGCGCTTGGCGAAATGATGGTGATGAACTGGCGCGCAGCCGACCTGACGGCGAAGCAGGCAGCGATGCTTGCATTCTCCGAAAAGCTCACCGAGCAGCCGGCGAAGATGGACGAAGCGGACCGCGACGGCTTGCGCAAGGCGGGCTTTTCGGACCGCGACATCTGGGACATCGCGTCGGTCGCCGGCTTCTTCAACATGTCGAACAGGGTGGCCGCGGCCATCGATATGCGGCCCAACGCCGAGTATCACGCGCAGGCGCGCTAGGTTCTAGGGGCTCAGTCCGAGCCCAGGGCGGCGGTACGCGAGCCCGTCACCAGCCGGTAGCCGGCAAGCTCGTCCACCGAAAGATAGTAGAGCCGGCGCGGCGGCGTATCCAGCGCATGAAGCCACATGGCCGGGTCGACGCCCATGTCGATCAAGTGGCGGGTGATGCGCGCCGTGGTGAGTTGCGCGTCCGCCATCGCCTGTTCCGGTCCCAGCTCACGGCTCGATACCGCATAGAACTGGTGCACGCCGATCGCGGCCTTTTCGGCGACCTTGCGGACGGACCCGCCGGCCAGGATGAGAGGGCAGGACGAGGCGCAGAGCGCGCCGTCACGCACCTCGGTCGAAAGGCCCTTGTCGCGAATGAGCCTGGCCATCGCCATTGCGTCGTCGAGCGAACCGCCGGGCGAATCAAGCGAAATGGTGCGGATATATTCGCCGCGCTCGACCAGTTCGGTCTCGAAGCGTTGGGCCGCGCCCTGGTCTATGCTGCCGGATGCCTGAAGAACGCCATCGGGCAGAAGCGTGAAACGCATCATTTCGCGGAGCGCGGCCGGGTCGGTGGTCAGGAACTCGCGTGGGTCGGTGACGCCGCGCCGCGTCTTGTCGTCGCCCTCGATCGCCGGCGGCAGGACGGGAACGGTGACGGCGGTCGTCGAGGCCTCCGGCCCCCACAGACCGCCATTTCTTTCCACGATGTCGCTGAAATCGAGCGTCAGGACCAGGAACGTGCCGAGCAGCATGAAGAAGAACGCCCAGCGGACGATCCCCGCCTCGTCGTGCGGGTGCGTCTCCTCCGGCTCAATGCCGTAGCGGTCGCCGGACAAGGTCTGGCGCTCGCTCATGGGTCGGTCCTCTTGCGGTCGGTCAGACCGAGTGGCGTCACGTTCGGGCCGCCGGGTTGCACGCCAGGCTCGTGGGAGGGTGCCCGCCGCGGCGCGGTGTCCGGCGCGTCCGGCTGCTTTTCGGCGAACTGGCGCGCGGAGATCGCGGCATGCACGTCGAGCGCGCGCAGCATGTCACCGGCGGTAATCATGTCGGCGTCGGGCAGCCCGTCGTCGTCGCGCCGGACCGCGGCGTGGACGATCGCCATAATGGCGACCAGCACCGCCGGCAGAAGATCGATCGAGATTGCGCCGGCCCAGCTGGGCAGGAAGCTTGACGCATAAAGCAGCACCGCTTCGGCGGAAGACAGCGGGACGTAGCGGCGCTCGGCCACTCTCGGCAGCGCCAGGATTTCATTGGCGGCGGCCGATAGCGCCTGCGATTGCGCGGCTACCGATTCGCGCACGGTAGCCATCACGGTGTCCTGCCTGCCGGCAAGGTCCGCCGAACGTCCATCGGCGACCGGCGCAATGAAGCCGGCGGAAAGGTCCGCCGCCGCGCGGCTCACCGAAGGTGCGATCGACGTCTGTTCGATCGCTGCGATGACGCCGGTCAGGGCAACCGCCTCCTCGCCGAAGGTATCGGCGCGTGGCGCAACCGGCCCGGAGCCGGAGACGAGACCGCGCATGGTGGCGAGGTGGGACTGGGCTTCCTTGAACAGCGAGCTGACGGTTTCGCGCGAGGCGAGGATGCTTGCCTCCAGCTCGCGCATCTGCGCGGACATCTGGGTAAGAAGCTGCACGACGCTGCCGGAGCCGGACGATCCTGTCAGCGCGCCCGATTCGCGCTCCTCCTGCGCCAGCCTGGCGAAGCGTTCGGATGCGCGCTGGATGTCTGGCAGCAGCGACTGCGCGGCGATCGCGTTCGAATTGGCCTGGTCGAGGTCCGCTGTATAGCCTTCCAGCGTCGTCGCCAGATGCTGTTCCACGGCGGCCGAGCCGGCGAGCGCGGCAGCGTTCAGCCAGGACGACATGGCAATGATCATCGCCGAGCCGACCAGCATGACCAGAAAAAGCCCCAGCCGCGAGCTGGCGTCGCGCACGCCCGGCACGAAGCGGATCAGGTAGGTCCAGAAGCCGTATATGCCGACGGAGACGGCGGCGGAGTAGATGATGGCGGCGAAGAAGACCATGGTGGCTTCGCCGTCGAGCAGGCTGCGCACGCCAAGATAGGTGTAGACGCCGCTGGCCAGCGCCAGCGTGGCCAGCACGAACCGCGTCATCGTCTCCAGCGATGCAATCTGGCCGCGCAGGCTGCGGGCGGAACGGGCATTACTCATGGTTAACGCTTCCTCAACGCCACTCGGCGGAAACATTCCGGCCAAATCGGGGCCGGAACAAGAAAATAGCTATTTGCAGATCAACGGCGGCTGCGGGATCTCGCCCTCGGCGAGCCCGTACATGTACCCGCGGCCCTTCCACAGAACCGGCGGCCGGTAGCAGTGGCGGTAGGCGCGCCGATGGCCGCCTTCGGGCAGCCGGGCCGCCGCTTCCTGCCGCTGCTCGGCTTCCAGTTCGACCGCTACATGGCCCATGCCGACGACGATCCGCTTGTATCCCGACGGGCTGATGATGATGAGATTGCCGAAGGAATCGTCATAGACGCGCTCCTTCAGGCGGCCGCCGGCCGATGCCGGGGCAAGCGCGAGGACGAGCGCCGCCGCCACGACGGTCACGGCCGGCAGTCCCCTTCGAATTCCAGTCAAGCGCATGGCGCGATCCTTGTTCATGGCACCGCAGCCCCCTCGATGCGCAAATTAACGCATTCTTAACCCTTGTCACCCGGCTTTGGCGGTGCCATCCCCGTCGATCGGCAAAGGTGGTTAATTCGGAAATGGACGCCCGTATGAGCGAAACCCCGCAAATCGACATCGCCCAGCTGCGCCTCAACGACGCGCATGATTTCGCGCCGCTGGTGGCCGGCTATGCGCAGGCGCTGAAGCGCGGCGCGCCACGCCGGCCCGACGAGTTCTATGCCGAAACGCTGCTGCAGGACCGCGGCATCGAGATCTATGGCGCGCGGATCGACGGCGAACTGGTCGGCTTCGTGATGTTCGCCGACCAGCCGGAGCCGGTGTCAGGCATGCGCTGCGGCGTCGTCGACCACATCTACGTGCATCACGAGCACCGGCAGAAGGGCATCGCCAAGGCGCTGGTCGACGTGCTGGCCGACCAGTCGGAGGAGCGCGGCTGGTCGAAACTGATCCTCAACGCCCCGCGCCAGCCGGAGGACGGGCGCAAGCTCTACGCCGAGATCGCGGCGCCCGCCGACTGGACCAGCTGGGTTATCAGGTTCGATGGCGGGTTAGTGGGCTAGTTCCGGGGTTCGACGAGCGCCTGGTTCAGCCGCGCACGGGCGTAATCGACCGCGGCCGCGCGTGAGGGCGCCAGCCTGCCTTCCGCTTCAAGCCGCTGCACAATATCGAGCGCGGCTTGCAGGTGTTCGATCTTGTCCTCCTCGTACAAAGCCATATCCAGATGGCTCAAATAGAGATCGTATTGCCATTCAGCGTTGTTGGGATGGGAGTTTGCCAGACGCTGCATGACCTTGAAGCCATTTTCGAGCGCTTCGCGGGCACTAGCCGTGTCTCCACGTGCCCGATGCACCATCCCCACATTTCCATATGCGAGCCAAAGGCCTCGCTGCCATTCGCCATTGCGCGGGTCGGCGCTTGTCACGGTTTTCATGATCGATAGCGCGGCGTCATAAGAATCGAGCGCGCTCTCGTGGCGGAACTGGTTCCAATCGGAATCGCCGATATATCCATAACTCCTCGCCATATCCCGGCTACGGGCGTAATTTTCTCGCTCTGCCTGCCAGAGCTTTCGGCGAATATCGAGCGCGGCGACATGCCAGGACCTTGCCAGCTCTGTGCGCCTCATCGCGCCGTACACGGCGCCGAGATTTTCATGCGCCGTCGCTAGGTCGCGTTGGCTTTGCGCGTCGCCGGGTGCATCTGCAACAAGTTGCACCGTGATGTCGTTTGCCATCTTGAAAGCCGCGAGCGCACCATCGAAATCATCCCGGGAACCGAGAAAATCGCCGATCTTGGTGTGAATTGCAGCCAGGAGCCGCGATCTCCCGGCCTCGCCTCGCGGGGCAAGTTTTTCCGCTAGCGTCTTCGCCGATTCGTAGAAGCCGATTGCGTCGCCGAACCGGCCCTGGGCGAAGGCCACGTCACCCTGAAGATAGGCGGCCTTGACAGCCGGAACGGACGGCCCAGCATGTCCTGCCAACTCGGCAGCGTGAACAAACGCGTCATTTGCCTCCGGGGATTTGCCAATCGTCAGAAGGGTCTCGCCATAGTCGACCCATGCTTGGATATCGGTTGGATCAAGCTCGACAGCGCTTGCGAAATGAAGCGCCGCCTTGGCCACATCGCTCGGCCACGCAAGGGCGGCCAGATGACGGTACGAGGAGGCAGCTGTTCGCCGCGCCTGATCGGCATCCGCCAGATTGGCGGCAATATCCTCCTCGAACAGTCTGGTGGCGGCGGTTTCGTCGCCGGTTTTCAACGCCGCCAGCGCCCGCTCGGCCGCCGCATCACCGCGTTTGCCCAGAGACTTGCCCACCCCGACGAGACCATTGAGAAAACTATCGCGCCGATCCGCCGGAACGGCATCGAGGCTCTCATAGCCGGCATCTCTGAGTACGATCAGGGCAATCGCTTCATATTCCTGCGCGCGACGGTGTTCATTGCGGAGCCGCTCCACCTCGGCTTTCAGCGAGGCGGCCTCGGGGTCCTCGGCGCAACTGTCGCCGGCGAGGCAGGCGTCGGGAGCCCCGCCGCGAATGAACACTTCCGGCACCTGGGTGAAGTTGGCGGCTGCGGTCTTTTTGACCACCTGTCTGGTCACGCGGTCAAACAGTTGGTCGAACCGGGCGCCAGGGGCGACCTCCATCGCCTGAAACAGGCTTTCGGCAAATGGGGAATGTGCACCCGGCAGTCCATCGCGCGCGACGTCGCCCGGCTTTGTCGACGTTACAATCAGGAAACGGTTGTCACTCTTTGGCAGCACCAAGGATCCAAAGGAGAGGGGGCGGGCCCCACGCTGCGCGCATTGCTGGCTTGCGAGGGGGTCGTTGCGGCAGGCGTCGAGAATAACGATCTTTTCGCGCGCTCCAGAAAGCGCCTCCATAACATTGTCAAGCATCGTTGCCCTGGCAGGGTCCAGCGTGTCGCAATCGAGCGTCATGTCGACGGGTGCCAGGACATTTCCCGCTGCGGTCTGCATTCCGTGCCCGGCATAGAAGACGAATGCGAGGTCGGCGCCGGCCGTCATATCGGCGAACTCGGCCAGCGCGACGACCATGCCGTTGCGATCGAGATCGAAACAGCCCGGGCGCGTTCCGTCGCAACTCATGACATCGAACCCGTTGTCACCCAAGATTGCCGCCATGCGACCCGCATCAAGTGCGGGATTGGCAAGGATCGATAATGATGCGTAGGCCTGATTGCCTATTACCAGCGCTACCCGCCGCTCCGCAAATGCGGCCGGCGCGAGTATGAGAAAAAGAAGCAGTGCCAGCACCGCCCGACGCATGGCCACTCCATTCCGCTGTTGCGGCAGTAGAATTTGCGAGAATTGGGGCAAGAGCAAGCCCGGTGGGCTGCCGCGCATGATTGACGCCGCTGTGGGATTGATCTTTCCGCAGCTGTTCAAGCGAGACGCCGAACAAGGCCCCGCAGTTTCCTTCCGCTCCCACCGGGTCAACACGAGGCGCCGGCCGGATGGCCAACGCCTCTTGCTGACAGGCCTAGTTGCAGACCTGAACCATCTCACAGGCGAAAGGATCGACGATGCTGTAGCCGCAGTTCTGATACCAGTTGCAGTAACGCGCGCTGACGCGCGCGGCACGCTCGGTCGGAATCGCGGCGATCTCGTCGAGCAGATACTGATTGTCGCCGGCAAGCCCCTTTGCCTCGTCGAGGACCGCCGAGACGTCGTAGGCATCGCTGGCGTTCCCTTCGCCGCCGACGGTTCCGATTTCGGCGAGGATCCTGGCGCCGACCACCAGCATCATCGGGTCCTTGTCGGCGCGGCCGAGCGCGATGACGCCGGTCGCGAGCTTGAGCCTGGCTTGGGTTTCGGCGGCCTGTCCCGCTGTGAGCTTGCTGCCGTCCTGGGCAAGGCTGGCGCCCGCGATGGAGACAAGAGCCCAGGCTCCGGCGACAAGCGAAAGCACACGTTTTGTCATAAGCGATGTTCCTTTCAGGTTTTTACAGACGGTCGATGCGGGCCGCGCCCTGCAGCCGCAGACAACCAGGTGCCGCCGGAAGGACGCAGAAGTGATGAGGCCGTGTGGACGGGGATGCCCAGGATGAAGCCGGCGGCGAGGGCGTCGCGTCCGCCAGCGCCACCTGCCATTCAGCCAATGCGACCGGTGCGAGTATGAGAATCAGAAACAGTGCTAACGCCGCCCGACGCATCGCCACCCCGTTACGTTGTTGCCCACCGCAGTTTTTGGGAGAATTGGGGCGAGAACAAGCCCATGCCGCTGCGTAAGTCAGGCGCGGCTTTGGGATTGATCTTTGCGCGGCAAACGGAATAGCGTCCGCGCCATGAAAAGTTCAGCAGGCCGCGCGCGGCGCGCATTCGTATTGAGTTTCGCCGGCGCCACGGCGCTTGTCGCCGCCGGGTGCACGGGCGGCGGAGGTTCGTCCCGGCCGCAGATCCCGAGCAACCAGCCGCGAATCGCCACCTACCAGTGCGGCGAGGACGGCGAAATCCGCATCGTCAACACCGGTGCGGCGGTGCTGATCAGCGAAAACTTGGTCGTCGCGGTTGAGGATGACGAGCAGGACAGCGAGCAGGACGCCGAGCCGGCAGAGCGCCGGTTCGAACTGGTCGCCGCGCCGCCGAGCCAGCGCAGCCGCTACGGCGCGGAAGGCCTGGCGCTGGTGCTCGAGGGGCGCGAGGCGCTGTGGATGAAGGCCGGCTCGGCGCCGCTCACCTGCAACCGCTAGCGCATCCCCGGTCGGCCCGGAAAAAAGCCCGGCAGCTTCAATCGATTGAAGCTCGCGGCCTCGATGGACGCGGCGCGGAGAGGCGGCTAGACAGGCGCGGCGACCTGTTTGCGCGGCTTTGACGCAGTGCAAAAACCGGACTAGAAAACCACCGGTCCCGCCGGGCGGGGAAGCCGGTTTCCGGCCTCCGGCATCGACGGGACGACAGAGGGGAGCCATGAGCGAATCGACAGCCAACCGACAAAGACCGGTATCGCCGCATCTGCAGGTCTATCGGCTCATCCCGACCATGCTCATGTCGATCGTTCACCGCATCACCGGCGCCGCGCTCTATTTCGGCACGCTGCTGGTCGCCTGGTGGCTGGTCGCGGCGGCGACCTCCCCGGAATGGTTCGAGACCGCCAGCGCGGTCATGGGCTCGTGGTTCGGGCTTGTGGTGCTGTTCGGCTTCACCTGGGCGCTGTGGCACCATCTTCTTGGCGGCATCCGGCATCTCATGTGGGACACCGGCTTCGGCATGGGCAAGGAAACGTCCACCCGGCTCGCCTGGGCCACCCTTGCCGGCTCGATCGTCCTGACGCTCGCCACCTGGGCGGCGATGTTGCTTTTGTGGTGAGGCCGCGATGACGGAGATGCGCACCCCACTCAGAAAGGCCCGCGGCCTCGGCTCCGCCAGGGACGGCACCATGCATTTCTGGCGCCTGCGCGTCAGCTCCGTGGTGCTGGTTCCGCTTTCATTCTTCGCCGTCGGGCTGGTGCTGGCGCTGTTCGGCCAGGGCTACGAGGCCACGCGCGCCACGCTGGGCCAGCCGGCCGTTGCCATCCTGCTGGCGCTGTTCATCACCATCAGCCTTGAGCACATGCGGCTCGGCATGCAGGAGATCATCGCCGACTATATCCATTCTGAGCTTCTCAAGGTCGTTCTGCTGATGCTCAACACCGTCTTTTCAGTGCTCGTCGGCGCGGCCTCGCTGTTCGCGCTCGCCCGTCTCGCATTCGGAGGCTGATTAGTGGCCGCATCCAAAAGCTCCGCCGCCGGCAAGGCCGCCAGCGCCTACACCTATGTCGATCATGCCTATGACGTCGTCGTCGTCGGCGCGGGCGGCGCGGGTCTGCGCGCCACTCTGGGCATGGCCGAACAGGGGCTCAAGACCGCCTGCATCACCAAGGTGTTTCCCACCCGTTCGCACACGGTCGCCGCGCAAGGCGGCATCGCCGCCTCGTTGCAGAACATGGGCCCCGACAGCTGGCAGTGGCACCTCTACGACACCGTGAAGGGGTCGGACTGGCTGGGCGATGTCGACGCGATGGAATATCTGGCGCGCGAGGCGCCGGCGGCCGTTTACGAGCTGGAGCACTACGGCGTGCCGTTCTCGCGCACCGAGGACGGGCGCATCTACCAGCGCCCCTTTGGCGGCCACATGCAGAATTTCGGCGAGGGTCCGCCGGTGCAGCGCACCTGCGCGGCGGCCGACCGCACCGGCCACGCCATCCTGCACGCGCTCTACGGCCAGTCGGTTAAGCACAAGGCGCAGTTCTTCATCGAATATTTCGCGCTCGACCTGATCATGACGGACGGCGTGTGCACCGGCGTCGTTGCCTGGAACCTCGACGACGGCACCATTCACTGCTTCGCCGCCAAGATGGTGGTGCTGGCGACCGGCGGCTATGGCCGTGCCTATTTCACCGCGACCTCGGCCCACACCTGCACCGGCGACGGCGGCGGCATGGTGGCGCGCGCCGGGCTGCCGTTGCAGGACATGGAATTCGTGCAGTTCCACCCGACCGGCATCTACGGCGCCGGCTGCCTGATCACCGAAGGCGCGCGCGGCGAGGGCGGCTATCTGGTCAATTCGGAGGGCGAGCGCTTCATGGAGCGTTATGCGCCGTCGGCCAAGGATCTCGCATCCCGCGACGTCGTCTCACGCTGCATGACCATGGAAATCCGCGAGGGGCGGGGCGTCGGCAAGGAGAAGGACCACATCTTCCTCCACCTCGACCATCTCGACCCGGCGGTGCTTCACGAGCGACTGCCGGGCATTTCGGAGAGCGCGAAAATATTCGCCGGCGTCGATGTCACCCGCGAGCCGATCCCGGTGCTGCCGACGGTGCACTACAATATGGGCGGCATCCCGACCAATTACTGGGGCGAGGTGCTGAACCCGACAGCCGACGATCCCGACGCGGTCGCGCCGGGCCTGATGGCTGTCGGCGAGGCGGCATGCGCCTCGGTGCACGGCGCCAACCGGCTGGGCTCCAACTCGCTGATCGATCTTGTGGTGTTCGGCCGCGCCGCGGCGATCCGCGCCGGACAGGTGATCGACCGCGATGCGAAGGCGCCGCCAGTCGATATCGCCGCCTGCGACGCGATCATCGGCCGTTTCGACCGCACGCGCCATGCCGATGGCGGCAGCCCGACGGCGCAGCTGCGCGACAAGATGCAGAAGGCCATGCAGGAAGACGCGGCGGTGTTCCGCACCTCCGAATCGCTCAAGCAGGGCTGCAAGCGCATCTCGGCAATCTGGGGCGAGCTTGCCGACGTGCATGTCACCGACCGGTCGATGATCTGGAACTCCGATCTGGTGGAAACGCTGGAGCTGGAAAACCTGATGGCGAACGCCATCACCACCGTCTATTCGGCGGAAGCGCGCAAGGAGAGCCGCGGCGCGCATGCGCGCGAGGACTTTGCCGATCGCGACGACAAGAACTGGCGCCACCACACGCTGGCGAAGGTGGACGAGGCGGGCAAGGTCGCACTCTCCTACCGGCCGGTGCACACCGAGCCGATGCTGGATGAAGCCAACGGCGGAATCGAACTGGCGAAAATTGCGCCGAAGAAGCGGGTGTATTGAAATGTCACGCGCAGAGTGGATAAATGGGTCACTATCGTTTGTCGCGCTAGTTTTAGCGGCAACGTCTGCGGCTTTTTCTTGGTATACTTGGAAGCAATCTTACATTGAAACCAGACCTCATCTGAGTGTAAACACTGCATTTTTTGCTTCTAGGTCCAACAACGGGATTGAACTCATAAACGCGGGGGCAGGCCCAGCGGTTATTCATAAACTGAACATCGCTGATAACCCGGAAAGCAACGATGTCAGATATGCTGTCCTTGATATGGAATCGATAGGATTTGGTCACGAATACATTGTTCGCCACGCGTACTCAGAACGACGGGTGGTGCATCCTGGAGCGATAATCCCGCTTATTTCCATAGATCGGGACATAGGTATTACGGACATAAAAATTCTCAGCCGCCGCTTCTCGGAAACCAAGGTAAGTATTTGTTACTGTAATATGGTCGGCTCCGATTGCTGGAATTACGCGTGGGAATACAAATCGCGAGACAACAGTAGGCGCGACGAAGTTCCTGCAGCTCGGTGCGGCTAGCTCACTGGTAGTTGGATAGACTGATGGTTGAACTCACGCTTCCGAAGAACTCCAGGGTCAAGGACGGCAAGATCTGGCCGAAGCCCGAAGGCGCGGGCAATGTTCGCGAGTACCGCATCTATCGCTGGTCGCCGGACGACGGGGAGAACCCTCGCGTCGACACCTATTATGTCGACATGGACGATTGCGGGCCGATGGTCCTCGACGCGCTTTTGTGGATCAAGAACAATGTCGACCCGACGCTGACTTTGCGCCGCTCGTGCCGCGAGGGCATTTGCGGCTCCTGCGCCATGAACATCGACGGCACCAACACGCTCGCCTGCACCAAGGGCATGGACGAGGTGAAAGGCGCGGTGAAGGTCTATCCGCTGCCGCACATGCCGGTGGTCAAGGACCTGGTGCCCGACCTTTCCGTACCCTACGCCCAGCTTTCATCGATCGAGCCCTGGCTGCAGACGGTGTCGCCGGAGCCGGCCAAGGAATGGAAGCAGAGCCATGAGGACCGGCAGAAGCTGGACGGGCTCTACGAATGCATCCTGTGCTTCTGCTGCCAGACGTCGTGCCCCAGCTACTGGTGGAACGGCGAGCGCTATCTCGGCCCCGCCGTGCTGTTGCAGGCCTATCGCTGGCTGATCGACAGCCGCGACGAGGCCACCGGCGAGCGGCTCGACAATCTGGAAGACCCGTTCCGGCTCTACCGCTGCCACACGATCATGAACTGCACGCAGTCCTGCCCCAAGGGGCTGAACCCGGCCAAGGCGATTGCGGAAATCAAGAAGATGATGGTGGAACGGCGGGTCTGACCGCCGCTGTTGATGGTCGTTTGCCTTGATTGCCCGTCCTCGGACATTCGTCCTGCGGTCGGGCGGCAATGAACTGCACGCAGTCCTGCCCCAAGGGGCTGAACCCGGCCAAGGCGATCGCGGAAATCAAGAAGATGATGATCGAACGGCGGGTTTAGGCAGCCGCGCCGCTCTCTTTCGTCAGCCGCTGCTGCAGCTGTTTCATCGCCTCGACGAAGGCGTCCATTTCGTCGCGCATCTGTTTCGATGCCATGAACGTCTCGTCGTGCTTGCCGCTCCACTCGGTCATTGCGATGAGCAGCGGAAGCAGGTCCGTCCCCTTTTGCGTCAGCGCGAAGATTTCGCTTCGCCCGTCATCCGGATTGGGCCGCCTGGATACAATGCCCTGTCGCTCGAGATAGGCGAGGCGATCGCCCAGGATGTTCGTCGCGATCCGCTCGCTCGACTCCCTGAAAGCCCCATGCGTCGTCTTTCCACGCAGCAGGATGTCGCGGACGATCAGCAATGACCACCTGTCGCCCAGCACGTCCAGCGCGCAGCTTATGGGACAGTCCGATCTTGGTTTGCGTTCCTGCATTCCCGTAAATCTCCGGCCGCATGACGTGTTCTAGCGTGTCGCCTATATGGGCGTCGAGGATTTAGTTTGCAAGCTGCAAACAATCTTGTTAATTGCGCCCTGTGTTTCATTCCGACCGAGGTGCAGAACATGAGTCCCTTTTTCGTCATGGCGATTCAGTCCACGCTGACGATTGTCATCATGGCGTACATCGCGCGGTGGTATATCGCACCATCACTCAGGATGAGGCCGCTGCGTGAGAAACTGGAGCCGCTGCTCCTGGTTCATGCCTTTCGGTTTGTGCTGCTGGCGATATTCCTGCCGGGTCAGGTGGCGGCCGATTTTCCCGGCGGTCTCGCCCGCACGATCGCCTATGGCGACTTCGCCTCTGGCCTGCTGGCGCTCGCGGCCCTGCTTGCATGGCGGTATCGCGAAGCGCACGGGTATTGGCTGACCGCCCTGTTCAGCGTGGTCGGCACCGCCGACATGGTTATCGTTCTCGCCGCCGCCATGAATGCGCAGGTCTACAATCTGCCGCTCGGCTTCATCTACTACATCCCGGCATTTTACGTGCCGGTCCTGATGGTGCTTCAGGTGATGATCTTCGCCTATCTCGTCGACGCCTGGCGCGTGGGCCGGACCCGTGTCGTGGCGGAGCACGTCTAAGTCCGGGCCCTTGGAAACCGGCTTCTCACGCAAGCGTGTAAGCCGTTGATTTGAAGCGGCGCAAAGCGGTGATAGGTTCTGCGGCGAAACCGGAGGTTCGTCGATGATCCGCAATACCGCATATGCCGCGCTGCTCGCCGCAGGCGCCGCTCTTTCCGCCGCCCAGCCGGCGCAGGCCGAGATGGAAGTGGCGATTTTCGCCGGAGGCTGTTTCTGGTGCGTTGAGTCCGATTTCGACAAGGTGTCGGGGGTGGTCTCGACCACGTCCGGCTATATTGGCGGCCAGACCGACAATCCGACCTATTACGACCACACGTCGGGCGGCCATCGCGAGGCCGTCAGGATCGAATTCGACAATGCGCGGGTCAGCTACGACATGCTGGTCACGACATTCTTTCATACGATCGACCCGACTGACGGCGGCGGCCAGTTCTGCGACCGCGGCCACAGCTACACGACTGCCGTCTATGCTATGACGGCCGAACAGGAGGCTGCGGCGGATAAAGCCAAGAAAGCGGCGGCAAGGGAACTCGGCACGTCGATCGCCACCGACATCGTGTCGGCGTCCACCTTCTGGCCGGCGGAGGACTACCACCAGAACTACTACCGGAAGAATCCGGTTCGCTACAAATATTACCGCAATGGCTGCCGGCGCGACGCCCGACTGGAACAGGTCTGGGGCGAGAACGCGATGAAGGGCATCAAGGGAAGCTGATAGCGGCTCAGGCCGAGGAAACGGCGGACGAAAGCCGCTCCTCGGCAATCTCGCGCGCGATGTCGTTTGTCGGACGGTCGAGCTTTTCGGCCCGCTCGAAGATTGCATTCAGCGTCTTGGGGATCTCCTTGAGCCCGTCCATGACGCGCTCGCGATCGTAGCCTTCGGGGTCCAGCTCGCCGGCGACATTGATCAAGCCGCCGGCGTTGATCACGTAGTCCGGCGCGTAGAGGATGCCGCGCTCCTTGAGAAGAAGCGCGTCGTCGTGCCTGGCGAGCTGGTTGTTGGCCGCGCCGGCGACGATGCCGGCCTTCAGCGCCGGGATCGTTTCCGCCGAAAGCACGGCGCCCAACGCGCAGGGCGCGAAGATGTCGGCTTGCGCCGCCAGGATCGCGTCGGGCGATGTCACCTCCGCGGCGAACTCCTCGCGGGCCTTTGCCGCGCGCACTTCATTGATGTCGGAGACAATCAGCTTCGCGCCATCGGCATGAAGGCGCTCGCACAGCGCCCAGCCGACGGAACCCAGTCCCTGCACCGCTACCCGAACGCCATCCAGGCGGTCGTGGCCGTTGCGGAAGGCGAAAGCCGCCTTCAGGCCGAGATAGACGCCATGCGCGGTGACCGGCGAGGGATTGCCGCTGCCGCCTCTGGTGGTGCCGGTGACGTTGCGGGCGCGCTCGCGCAGATAGTCGGCATCGGCCAGCGTCAGGCCGACATCCTCGGCGGTGAAATACTGCCCGTCGAGTTGCGCCAGCATCCCGGCATATGCGTCGAGCAGGGCCGGCGTCTTGTCCGTGGCCGGATCGGCCCAGATCACCGCCTTGCCGCCGCCGAGCGGCAGGTTGGCGACGGCCGCCTTGTTGGTCATGCCGCGCGACAGCCGGAGCGCGTCCGTCAGCGCCGCCTCGAAAGTCTCATGCGGCCACACGCGCGTGCCGCCAAGCGCGGGGCCAAGCCGGGTGTCGTGGATCGCGACGATCGCGGTCAGGCCGCGCTCTTCGTCGCGTCCCAGCCAGACGCATTCATGGCCGTCGAAAGCCTGGAGTTTCGAGGCCTTGTCGGTGATGTCGGTAACGGTCAGGTCCGTGGCGATGCCAGGCGTCCTCAAGGCGCGCGTCTCCACCTGCATGAGCATGGTGCTTCCTCCCGAGATAGCGAAGTATCGGACGGATTCTAGCGCCTGAGCACGGATTTTTGATTGCGAAGTGGCCCTGAAAGGTGACGCAAGATTACAATTCGCGCCACCCTGCGGAGCGAAAATTACCCACCGCCATCAGGTCAGGCGAGTGTCGCATCCAGCGTGATCTTGATTGCGCCGAGCGCGCCCGAAACCGGGCATCCCGCCTTGGCCTTGGCGGCCAGTTCCTGGAACTTCGCGTCGTCGATGCCCGGAACCGCGGCGACCAGCGTCAGCGCGCTTTCGGTAATCCCGGTGCCGGGAATGAGCGTGACGGCCGCCTTGACCTCCAGTTTCTCCGCCGTGGTGCCGTTTTCGGCCAGAAAGTGCGACAGCTGCATAGCGAAGCAGCCTGCATGGGCGGCGGCGATCAGCTCTTCAGGATTGGTGCCGGATTTGCCGCTCTCGTCCTCGAAACGCATCTTGAAGGAATACGGCTGCGCCTCAAGCGCGCCGCTTTGGGTGTCGAGCGTTCCCGTTCCGCTTTTCAGATCGCCTTTCCAGACCGCGTTGGCGTGACGTTGCATGACCCTGCTCCTTGTGAACCTCGTACGGTCCAGCCGACCGCCGTTCTCATTGTAGGGCATTGCAGGTCAGTGGCCATCCCGCGGGACAGCGATTTGCGCGCCAATTGCCCGAGCGCGCCGGACGCCGCGGCCAAACGCCTGTCAGATCGCCTCGCCCCTCAGCAGGCGCGGAGACCGGGACGACAGACCGGACGCCTGCCTGATGAAGAAGTCCTTGAGCGGCGGCATGCGGTCGACAAGGCCGAGCCCGATGTCGCGGATCGCGCGCAGCGGGCCGATATCGTTGGAGAACATGCGGTTCAGCACGTCGGTGGTGACGCCCATCTGCACCGTGTCGAAGCGCCGCCAGCGCTGATAACCCTCAAGCACGTCGAGCGCGCCGATGTCGCGGCCGAGCCGGTCGGCCTCGACAACGGTTTCGGCGAGGGCCGCGGCATCCTTGAAGCCGAGATTGAGGCCCTGGCCGGCGATCGGGTGGATGCCGTGCGCGGCGTCGCCGGCGAGCGCGATGCGGGGCGCCACGAATTCGCGCGCCAGCGTCAGCCCGAGCGGCCACGCACGCGGGCTATCCTCAACCTTGATCGCACCCAGCCTGAGGCCGAAGCGCTGCTCGAGCTCGGCTTCGAACAGAACCGGTTCGAGCGCGACGAGCTTTTCGGCGTCGGCGGTCGTTTCGGTCCACACGATGGAGGAACGGTTGCCCTTGAGCGGCAGGGTGGCGAACGGACCGGCCGGCAGGAAATGTTCCTCGGCGCGGCCATTGTGCGGCCGCTCATGCGCCACGGTGCAGACGATGCCGGACTGGCCGTAGTCCCAGTGAACGGTCTTGATGCCCGCCATGTCGCGCAGGCGCGATTTCACCCCGTCGGCGGCCACGAGCAGCCGCGTCTTCAGCGAAATTCCGTCGGCCAGATGCACCACCGCCCACGCCGCGTCGGTCTCGAAGCCGGCGACCGCGACGCCCTCGATCAGGTCGATGCCCTGCTTGCGGGCGATGTCGCGCAGGCTGCCGTTCAGCGCCACGTTGCGGACCATGTGAGCGAAAGGTTCGCCAGGCCCCACATCGCCGCCGAAGGTGAGGAAAACCGGCCTGACCGGATCGGAGGTGCGGGAATCGGTGACCACCATGTCGGTGATGGCTTCAGCGCCGGGCGCTATCGCGTCCCAGGCGCCGAGCTGCTTCAGCATGCGGCAGGCCGCCGCCGCGATCGCCGACGCGCGGCCATCCTTCTTCCACACCCCTTCCGGGGCGGCATCGACCATGGCGATTGCGAGCGAGGGGCGTGCGGCGCGCATGGCGACGGCGGTGGCAAGGCCGACATAGCCGGCGCCCGCGATCACCACGTCGAAGGTCCTGTCCGTTGCACTCATCTCAGGTCCAACCTCCTGGCTCATGCCATTTTGCTATCGCCTTGACTTGCATTCCGGCATCCTGTTGGAAACCGCAACCATCGACAGCTTGAAGGCGACACCATGACGGACGCGATGCGGGAACTGCTTTCCATTCTCGATCTCGAGCGTCTGGAACACAACCTGTATCGTGGTCGCAGCCCGCAAGTCGGCTGGCAAAGGGTGTTTGGTGGTCAGGTGATCAGCCAATCGCTGGTGGCGGCCCAGCGGACGGTCGAGGCCGACCGCCACGTCCACTCGCTGCACTGCTACTTCGTGCTGCCGGGCGATCCGTCTGTTCCGATCGTCTACGACGTCGACCGCGTCAGAGACGGCGGCTCGTTCACAACACGCCGCGTCGTTGCAATCCAGCATGGCAAGGCAATCTTCTCGCTCGAGGCGTCGTTCCACCGCGACGAGGGCGGCGTCGAGCATCAAATGCCGATGCCTCTCGACGTTCCGCCGCCGGAGGAACTGAAGACACAGATCGAACTGCTGAACGAGAGTGACCTGGAGATCCCTGAGCCGATCCGCAAGTTCTGGGCGCGCGAACGGCCGCTGGAGGTAAAGCCGGTCAATATCGAGCACTACACGACGCGCGACCCGCTGCCGCCAAGGCAGAATGTGTGGGTGCGCATGACCGGCGACGTGCCGGACGAGCGGCCGCTGCAGGCCGCCATTCTCGCCTATCTGTCGGACATGACGCTGCTCGACACCGCCAACTTCGCCCATGGGCGCACGGGGTTCGACGCACGCATCCAGATGGCCAGCCTCGACCACGCAATGTGGTTCCACCGCCAGGATGCGCTGAACGACTGGCTGCTTTATTCGCAGGACAGCCCCAACATGATCGGCTCGCGCGGCTTCTCGCGCGGGCTGCTCTATTCCCGTGACGGTCGGCTGATCGCTTCGGTGGCGCAGGAAGGGCTGATCCGCGAGCGGCGGCCTACCAAGTAGGCAATTCCAAGAATCTGCACAAAATTTGTGCATTTTCTGCGCCGCATTGGCGAACCGATTAAGCCGGCGGCAGTTCGTTTCCCTTTCTTTACAAAAGGTTAAGGCCTGCCGGAGGCATCTGGCACGGTGTTTGAATCCTTTGGTGCACTCTCCGGCTGCTTTTGCGCGCCGGTGGTGTCGCAAACGCGGGGACCCGCATTCGCAAAGGGTGAAAACTGATGAAAATCGTAATGGCAATCATCAAGCCGTTCAAACTCGACGAGGTGCGTGAAGCGCTCACCGGAGTCGGGATTCAGGGCCTGACTGTCACTGAAGTAAAAGGCTACGGGCGCCAGAAGGGGCACACGGAGATCTATCGCGGCGCGGAATACGCCGTCAGCTTCCTGCCCAAGGTCAAGATCGAAATCGCTGTTTCGTCCGACTTGGTCGACAAGGCGGTGGAAGCCATTACCGGCTCGGCCAAGACCGGCCAGATCGGTGACGGCAAGATCTTCGTCTACTCGATCGACCAGGCGGTGCGCATCCGCACCGGCGAAACCGACACCGACGCGCTGTAAGCGGGGTTCCAGGGGTTATGGAGAATTCAATGACAATCCGTTCCAAAATCGCGCCGCTTGCGCGCACCGCCCTTCTGGGCACTTTGGCGCTTGGCGCCATTGGCACTACGGCCGCTTTCGCGCAGGAGGAGGCCGCAACCACGATGGACAAGGGCGACGTCGCATTCATGATGATCGCCACGGTCCTCGTCCTGTTCATGACGATGCCGGGACTGGCCCTGTTCTACGGCGGCCTCGTGCGGGCCAAGAACATGCTGTCGGTGCTCATGCAGTGCACGATGATCGCCTGCGTGGTGATGATCGTGTGGGTCCTTTGGGGCTACTCCTTCGCCTTCGGCGGCGGCACCAGCCCGTTCTGGGGCGGCTTCGGCAAGCTCTTCCTGGCCGGCGTCGGGCCCGACAGCGAGGCGGCGACCTTCACCGACGGCGTCGTCATTCCGGAATATGTGTTCATCTGTTTCCAGATGACCTTCGCCGTCATCACGCCGGCCCTGATCGTCGGCGCCTTCGCCGAGCGCATCAAGTTCTCGGCGGTGATCCTGTTCACCATCCTGTGGGTGACTTTCGTCTACTTCCCGATCGCGCACATGGTCTGGGACGGTGCCGGATACCTGTTCAACCTTGGCGCACTTGATTTCGCGGGCGGCACGGTTGTCCACATCAATGCCGGTATCGCGGCACTCGTCGGTTCCATCATGGTCGGCAAGCGCTTGGGATACGGCAAGGACAACATGGCTCCGCACTCGATGACGCTGACCATGGTCGGCGCTTCGATGCTGTGGGTCGGCTGGTTCGGCTTCAATGCGGGTTCGAACCTCGAGGCCACCGGAGGAGCGGGCGTCGCGATGATCAACACCTTCATCGCAACCGCGGCCGCGGCCGTGGCCTGGGCGGCGCTCGAAGGCATCATCCGGGGCAAGGCATCCATGCTGGGCGCGGCATCGGGCATCATCGCCGGTCTTGTCGCCGTCACGCCGGCCTGTGGCTCGATCGGTCCGATCGGCGCCATCTTCCTCGGCGCGATCGCCAGCTCGGTCTGCTACTTCTTCGTGGCGGTCGTGAAGATCAGGATGGGCTACGACGACTCGCTCGACGTGTTCGGCATCCATGGCATCGGCGGCATCATCGGCGCGCTTGGCACCGGCATCTTCACCGCGCCGTGGCTTGGCGGCACAGGCGGCGACGATTTCTCGATCGCCTCGCAGCTGTGGATCCAGCTCATCGCGGTTGTCGTGACGATCGTGTGGTGTGGTGTTCTGTCCGCGGTGATCTTCAAGGTCGTCGATCTGACCGTCGGCCTGCGCCCGACGCCGGAAGAAGAAACGACCGGCCTCGACGTCACCTCGCATGGCGAAGTGGCCTACCACTCGTAGAACTGATGCTCCGGCCGGGTCAAAAACCGGCCGGAGCATCCTCATTCCGTCGTGGCGCCTCTCCCGGGACGCCACATCTGAGGCCCGGAGCGATCCGGGTCTTTTTTTGATTCCGTCGATTCAGCCGGGCTCAGGTGCCCTTGCGGCGCTGCTTTTTCGCCGCCTTGCGCGCCGCATAGCGGGCGTCGCGCGCCGCCTTCTGTTCGGCAAGAAGAGCGACCTCTCGGTCCGCTTCATCGAGGCGCATCATCTCGGCCAGCTTCTCTTCCTCGATGAGACGCTTGCGTTCCTCCTCGGCCGTGCGGACAGCTTCGGCGGCAAGTTCGGCCTTGCGTGCCTTGCGCGCTGCTTCCCGCTCGACGGCCCGAATCTCACGGGCGCGGACCGTCTCGGCGCGCTGCAGCTTCCGCTCCGCCAGGCCCGGGTCCTCCGCTACCTTGCGCGCTTTTTCGAGAAGCTCCTGTCGCGCGGCGGCTGCATCACTCTGACGTTTCTGGAAGTCCGGGCGTTTGTCGGCGAACATTCATGCTCCTGGGATTGTCTATGTGGCGCTCGCGAACTTTGGGCGGCGCGTCGATGTGAACATGCTTGCGCATGAGGTGAATGGCCCTGAGATAGTTTCGAAATGGCCGGGAGGCAAGGTTTCGATCGCATCCGACACGCGGCGCGTCGTCGCGTGCATGGTTAATGCCGTCTTAACCTTCGCCCGCCTAGTCTCGGAGGTGATTTTCGGCGCGGCTTCGCGTCTCAAGTCCGTGGGCGAGCGTAGAGGAAAAGCATGCGTACGGGGCAATCCCTTGTATTGAACGATACCGGGCCGGGGCTGGCTGGTTTCGCGACACGGCTGTTGCGTAGGCTTGCCGGGCTGGCGACGCTCGCTTTCGCTGCATTCGCGGTGGCAAGTCTCGCCACGTGGAATGTCGCCGATCCGAGCTTCAGCCACGCGACCGAGGTGCGCCCCGCAAATGCCATGGGTTTTGCCGGTGCCGCCTTCTCCGATCTTGCCATGCAGTTTTTTGGTCTCGCATCGCTGGCGGTTCTCGTTCCGGGTGTCATCTGGGGGCTGCGGCTGATTGCCGGTCGCGCAATGCACCGGCCGGTGAAACGCGCAGCCGCCTGGATCGGGGCGTCGCTTCTCGGCGCGGCGATTGCCGGCTGCATCGAGGCGCCTGAAAGCTGGCCGCTGCCATCGGGCCTCGGCGGCGTGTTCGGCGACATGGTGCTGGCAGTGCCCGGTTTCCTGATCGGCGGCTATCCCGGCGGCTGGCAGTCCATGTTGGTGGCCCTGCTTTTCGCCGCTCCGGCGCTGTGGCTTTTCGGTTTCGCCTCCGGACTCATCGGCCGGGACGAGCCATTCGCGGACGCTGAGGATTATGAGGACGAATTCGACGACGACGATGAAGCCGCCGACAATGAAGGCCTGCTGGCGCTGGGCGCACTGACGCATTGGTGGCTGTCGATGCGCGGCTTCCTGCGCCGTCGCTTGTCGCCGTCCGCAGGCCTGATTCGCGCACGATCGGACCGCGATGATGATGAATTGGGGGACATGCCGGTTGCGCCGCGGCGCGCCGTTTCGCACGGGGAGCGGATCGAGCCCGAATTCGACGAGTTTGGCGGCGGCGTCTCCGATTTTGCGATCGACGACTTTGACGACGAGCCGCTCGGTTCCGATATGGCGGATGCAGCCCTGGCCGGCGCGGCGCGTGTCGAGGGGCCTGCGCCCCGTCCGCGGCAGGGCAGCCGCGTCCGGCGGGAAGCCCAGCGCTCGCTGATCGGCGCGGCGGAGTTCGAACTGCCGTCGCTGCATCTTCTCGCCGAACCCAAGAATGTCGTGAAGGACCAGAGCCTCTCCAACGAGGCGCTGGAGCAGAACGCGCGGCTGCTGGAAGGCGTGCTGGAGGATTTCGGCGTAAAGGGCGAGATCATCCATGTGCGGCCGGGTCCGGTCGTCACGCTCTACGAGCTGGAACCGGCGCCGGGCATCAAGTCCTCGCGCGTGATTGGGCTTGCCGACGACATTGCGCGCTCGATGAGCGCGATCGCCTGCCGCGTCGCCGTCGTGCCGGGGCGCAACGCGATCGGCATCGAACTGCCCAACGCGCGCCGCGAGACCGTCTATCTCCGCGAAATCCTCGCCAGCCGCGACTTCGAGCAGACCAAGGCGAGGCTGGCGCTGGCGCTGGGCAAGACAATCAATGGCGAGGCGGTGATCGCCGACATCGCCAAGATGCCGCATCTCCTGGTCGCCGGCACCACCGGTTCGGGCAAGTCAGTCGCCATCAACACGATGATCCTGTCGATCGTATACCGCATGACGCCCGAGCAGTGCCGGCTGATCATGATCGACCCCAAGATGCTGGAGCTTTCCGTCTATGACGGCATTCCGCATCTGCTGACGCCGGTGGTCACCGACCCCAAGAAGGCGGTCGTAGCGCTGAAATGGACCGTGCGGGAGATGGAGGATCGCTACCGCAAGATGTCCAAGGTCGGCGTGCGCAATATCGACGGCTTCAACCAGCGCGTCGCGCAGGCGCAGAAGAAGGGTGAGCAGCTTTCGCGCACGGTCCAGACCGGCTTCGACCGCGAGACCGGCGAGGCGATCTACGAGACCGAGAGCCTCGACCTGGAGCCGATACCCTATATCGTCGTCATCATCGACGAAATGGCCGACCTGATGATGGTCGCCGGCAAGGACATCGAGGGCGCGGTGCAGCGGCTCGCCCAGATGGCGCGCGCGGCCGGCATCCATGTCATCATGGCTACCCAGCGCCCGTCCGTCGATGTCATCACCGGCACGATCAAGGCCAACTTCCCGACGCGCATCTCCTTCCAGGTGACGTCGAAGATCGACAGCCGCACCATTCTCGGCGAAATGGGCGCCGAACAGCTGCTCGGCATGGGCGACATGCTCTACATGGCCGGCGGCGGGCGCATCCAGCGCGTGCACGGGCCGTTCGTTTCCGACGACGAGGTGGAGCAGATCGTCGCGCATCTGAAGGTCCAGGGCACGCCGGAATATCTCGATTCCATCACCGAAGATGACGACGAGGACGATGGCGGCGGCTCCGGCGGGGGGACCGACGGCGGCATGGGCGATTCCGACGATCCCTACGATCAGGCGGTCGCGATCGTGCTGCGCGACGGCAAGGCCTCGACCAGCTACATCCAGCGGCGGCTGGGCATCGGCTACAACCGCGCCGCCTCCATCATCGAGCGCATGGAGAACGAAGGCATCGTCGGTGCGGCCAATCATGCGGGAAAACGCGAAATCCTGGTTCCGACCGAAGAGGACAAGTTCTGATGCCGGTGCGGATCAGGACGAGCATCGTTCCGCGGCGCATCTCGCACGGCCAAATTTCGGCCCCAGTGACGATCTATCGCTCGACGCAGAAAGCCAACACGGAAACCCGATAATGCCGAAGGCAAATATCCCGATCGCCAATCGACCGCGCATTTCGCGCCGCCTGGCGCTGGGCTTGATCGCCGGCGTCTGCGGCGTGCTGCTTGCGCCGGTCTCGCAGACCTGGAACGCCGCCCAGGCGCAGGGCGCGGCCGCGCAGCGGATCGCCGACCATTTCGCTTCCGTGCGCACCATGATGGGCGAGTTCGTCCAGTTCGGGCCGTCTGGCGAACAGACCGGCGGCAAGTTCTTCATCGAGCGGCCGGGCAAGCTGCGCTTCAATTACGAGGAGCCGTCGAAGTTCCGCGTCGTGTCCGACGGCAAGTCGGTGGTGCTCTTCAACGGCAGGCTCAACACCGCCGATCTCTATTCGCTGTCGTCGACGCCGCTGAAGCTGCTGCTCGACGAGCGGATCGACCTGTCGGGCCAGCGGGTCAAGAGCATCCAGGAGGATCCCGACCTGACAACCCTCAAGCTCGAGGACAGGTCGGTGTTCGGCGACGCGACCATCACCATGATGTTCGACCCCGAAAGCTACGAGCTGCGCCAGTGGACGATCACCGACGCGCAGGGCAAGGACACGACGGTGATGATCTTCAACGTCCAGCAGGGCGTGACGTTCGACCCCAGCGTGTTCAAGATCGACTACAACCGCGTCAACGAAATGAACCAGATCAAGCGCGGCGGGTAGCGCCGCCGGCATTGGTTGAAATCTGTGGACTGAGCGGCTGAAAATAAGCGCTTCGGCCGGCCGGCTTGCCAGTCGCGGCGCGGGCTGGCAGTTTCCGGCTCCCGCCGGAGCCTAGGCCGCGCATGCCCTTATCGATCGCCACATGGAACATAAACTCAGTGCGCCTGCGCCTGCCTCTCGTGGCGCAGTTTCTCGCCCAGTATCAGCCCGACATCCTGTGCCTGCAGGAAACCAAATGTCCGGACGAGCTGTTTCCGGCCGACGGCATTCGCGCGCTGGGCTATGAGCATGTCGCCTTCAACGGGCAGAAGGGCTATCACGGCGTCGCCACGCTTTCGAAACGGCCGCTGGAGATCGTCGAGAAGCGCGAATTCTGCAGAAAAGGCGACACCCGCCATCTTTCTGTGCGGTTCGAGGCCGCGGGCAAGCCGGTGCTGTTGCACAATTTCTACGTGCCGGCGGGCGGCGACATCGCCGACCCCGATGTCAATCCGAAATTCCGCCACAAGCTCGACTTCATCTCCGAAATGCATGAAGTCCGCGCCGATGCGGCAGACGCGGCCGCGTCGATCCTGGTCGGCGACCTCAACATCGCGCCGCTGGAGGACGATGTCTGGTCGCACAGGCAGCTTCTCAATGTCGTCAGCCACACTCCGGTCGAGACCGAGGGGCTGGAGACGATGCGCGCCGCGGGCGGCTGGGCCGACCTGATGCGGCTTCACACGCCGCCGCCCGAACGCATCTACACCTGGTGGAGCTACCGCGCCCAAGACTGGAATGCGTCGAACCGGGGGCGGCGGCTCGACCATGTCTGGTCGTCGGGCTCGCTCGCGCCGGTGCTGAGGGAGATGTCGGTTGTCAGGCAGGCGCGCGGCTGGGAGCGGCCTTCGGATCATGTGCCGGTGATCGCGCGCTTCGATCTGGACTGAAAAGTCCGCCTGCCCGCCACGCTGAAGCGTGCGCTCCGAAATGGATTCAGCTGGAGCGCCTCAAGTCGTCGGGTTGCCGCATGTGTCGTTAGCCCGGTTCCCACCTTCGGGCGACATGCCCTAGCCGCCGAACTTCGGCCCCAGCCGGCCGATCTCGTCGAGCATCGTCTTCATGTTCGCCGAAATGCGCGCGTGCAGCCGGGCGGCGACATCGGGATATTCCTCGAGTATGCGGCGAAACAGCGAACGGTTGAGGCGGATCACCTCGACATCGGTTGCCGCGGTCGCCGTGGTTATCCGCTTGCCGCCGGAGATCAGCGCCAGCTCGCCCAGCATGGAACCGGGTCCCGCCTCGCCGGCCGGCACGCGCTCGCCGTTGCGGTCCCTGGAGAGCTCCACCGTGCCCGCCGCCACCACGTAGGCGCAGTCGGCCGTGGCGCCTTCCTGATAGAGGTCGCGGCCGGCCTTCAGGCGCATGGTCTCGGCGCCGAAGGCCAGCAGACGAAGCTGATCCCGGGTGAAATCCTCGAGCAGCGTCGCCCGCTCCAGGATCCGGATATCGTCGTCAAGCGCCATTCCTGTCCCCGGCCTTCCTCCCCCTGAACGGAAGGCAAATGCGCAAAGCCCGCATCATGCGCTGTTCGGCAAGAGCCGGCTCACGGCACGAGCTTGTACCCGCCGCTTTCTGTCACAAGAATTTCGGCATTGGAAGGATCGCGCTCGATCTTCTGGCGCAGCCGGTAGACGTGGGTTTCCAGCGTGTGGGTGGTGACGCCCGAATTGTAGCCCCAGACTTCCTCCAGAAGCACGTCGCGGGTGACCACGTTCCTGTCGGCGCGGTAGAGGTATTTGATGATCGCGGCTTCCTTCTCGGTGAGCCGCACCTTGCCGCCGCGCTGGTCGATCAGCAGCTTCTGGCTGGGCTTGAACGTGTAGGGGCCGACCGCGAATGTCGCGTCCTCGCTCTGCTCGTGCTGCCTGAGCTGCGCGCGGATGCGGGCCAGAAGCACGGCGAAGCGGAACGGCTTGGTGACATAGTCGTTGGCGCCGGCCTCCAGCCCCAGGATGGTGTCGGAATCGGTGTCGTGGCCGGTCAGCATGATGATCGGCGCCTTGAAGCCGCCCTTTCTGAGCACCTTCACCGCCTCGCGCCCGTCCATGTCGGGCAGGCCGACATCCATGATGAGCAGATCCACGATCGAGCCGCGCGCGGCGGAGATGCCCTTGGCGGCGCAGGACTCTTCCAAAACGTCGAACTCCTCGTAGAGCGATAGCTGCTCCATCAGAGTGCCGCGCAGTTCGTCGTCGTCGTCTACAATGAGGAGTGTTCTGGAAGTCATCGCCAATCCATTCAGATAAAACGGGAAAGACCCGGTTGACCGCCCCCCGTTTATGCGGAAGCTCGCGAGCGCGATAGGCGTTCACAGGCTTTTGTTCCGGCGTGCAATCATACTCCAAAATCGGTGACCGCAACCGGAATTGCGGAAATATCCCCCGGCGAGGCCTGACATTGACCGTCCGGGCGCGCCCGGGCAACCCCTCGCAGGGGTTGCTTGCAGCCGGCGGCCGCGTGATGCGCTGCGCGCTCGGTCGCTCCGGCATCGTCACATTGAAGCGGGAAGGCGACGGCGGCACGCCGCGGGCGGCGATGGCCGTGCTTGCCGGCTATTACCGCAAAGGCAGGTTTTCCGCGCAAACGAGGCTGCCGATGACGCCGATCCGGCCTGACCTCGGCTGGTGCGACGCGCCCGCCGACGCCAGCTACAACCGCCCGGTGCGCCTGCCCTTCAGCGCCAGCCACGAGCGCATGCTCAGGAGCGACCATCTCTACGACGCGGTCATCGTGCTCGACTGGAACATCACATCACGCGCGCGCAATCTCGGCAGCGCCATCTTCCTGCACATCGCCAAACCCGGCTATGCGCCGACCGAAGGCTGCGTGGCGGTGTCGGCGCGAGACATGGCGTGGCTGCTGGGGAGGTTGCGGAGGGGGAGCGTGGTGCGGGTGATGGTGTGAGGGGTGGGCACGGGACGGGCGAGGACGCCGCGAGGTTCGAGATCGACTTCGCCGTCATGGCGTTCGATCCTGGTCGGACCTCCGCAGCGACCTATGTGTCGGGTTTCATGCGCGACGAAACGGCCGGCGCTGCTATAGTGGCGACCGGCTCTCGAGCGAGCCAGTCAAGAAGGGAATGCAATGCTTCATGTCGACATACCGACAAGGTCGGAAATTGTGGCGCTGAACAAGATCCGGTCGCATGCCTGCGTGTCGATCTACCTGAAGACCACCCCACTTTCACAGCAGGCGGACGCCTCGCGCATAGAGCTGGGAAACGCCGCGAAGAAGGCGCGGGAGCAGCTTGAGGCGGTGGGCCTCGACAAGCGCGAGCTGGCGTCGTTGATGGACAAGCTCGACGAACTGCAGCAGGACGAGGAGTTCTGGGCATTCCAAGCACACAGCCTGGCGGTCCTCGCAACGCCGGACACCCTGCGCACTTTCAGGCTCGCCAACCAATTGACGCCGATGGTGCAGGTGTCCGACAGATTCCATCTCAAGCCGCTGCTGCGTGCGATCACGTTTCCGCATTCCGCGTTTGTGCTGGCGCTGTCTGAAAACGCGGTCCGTCTCGTGGAGATGCATGCGGATCTGCCTCCACGGACGCTGAAGGTGGAAGGCCTGCCCAGAGATGCGGCAAGCGCGGCCGGCAAGTCCACGTTGAACGACCGGTCCGCGAGCGGGCGGATCCACGGTTCGGAAGGACAAAACGTCCGCTTTCAGCAATATGCGCGCAAGATCGACGCCGCCTTGCGTCCGGTTCTGGCGGGGCTGGACACGCCGCTCGTCTTGACGGCGACGGGGCGGCTTGCTCCGGTGTTCCGCGCGGTCAACAGCTATCCCCACCTGCTCTCCGGCGGCATCGAGGACAGTCCAGACAGGATCAGCGACGCCGCTCTCGCCGCTCTCGCAAGGCCGGTGCTTGATGCCGCCTATGCGGCAGAGGTCGAGAAGACCAAGGCGCTCTTCGAGGCGCGGGCGGGCGATGGCCGCGTCACCACCGACCTCGCCGATGCCGCGCGCGCCGCGACCTTCGGTGCGATCGGCACGTTGCTTGTCGACATCGATGCCGTCACCCACGGCACGATAGACGAAACCACGGGCGCTGTGCGGTTTGCGGACGAGAGCGACGCGACGAGTTATGGCATTGCCGATGAAATCGCAGGCAGGGCGCTCGAGCACGGCGCGAAGGTGATGGGCGTGCGAAAGGCAGATCTGCCGCGAGAGGGCGAACTGGCCGCGATCCTCCGGTTCGCATCCTAGCGCAACGGCGCGTTCGATGACGGGGGGCAACGTGGACCCGGATACCGGAATGCTGTGCTGCGTCAATGGCAGCCCGCCCTCGACGTGAACCGCGGAACTGGCCTGAACGCCTCGATTTCTTTGTCCTACCACTGGAGCGTGTTGATACCGAGCTCGACCGCATTCGCGGGGAGAGGGTAACGGTGAGGGGCGGCGCCCATCGTACCAATGCCTGTGCGGCCCCTCACCTGCCTGCGCGCTTCGCGCCCTCTCCCCGTGAACGACGGGGGAGAGGAACGCGGCTCGACCGCCGGCGCCGGTGTGGATAAATCTCCGACGTCGCGGCCCGCCAACCCATTGCTCCTACTCACTAATCGCTACCCACCACCCACTTTTCTATCCCCACCCTCTCCACCTCCCCTATCCTCCTCCGTGCAAATACCGCTGCGCGGGAAACGGATGGCCACCGATCATCCGGGCAGCGGTCGGTGCCGGATCGGGTGAGTGGCGGTAACTCGCCTGGGCGATGAGCCCCCAGCTCCGGGCCCACGGGTAGTCCGCGTCTTCGCCTCTTGATTGGTGGCGAGCCGGAAGTCCTCGGCAGACCGAGGATTTCCCGAGCGGGTAGCCTCCCAGCAGACCGGGGGAGCTCTCTCGAATAGAGGGTACTCAGGGCAAGAACACCGGACGGGCGGCCGCAAGGTCGCACGTAAAATACAAAGATGAGCGACTGAACGGCCGCCCGTCTTCCCACTCCTCGGTGGGCGCTCTTTGACAATAGCCAGACGGCGTAGCTGCCGGGCGTGGCGAGGATGAAACACGGCCACAGGCCGCAAGCCCGACCGGGCGTCGGACCGAATTGTGCGGCCGCCCCTTTGCGTTCACTCATAGGTAGGATTTCCCGCCTAGTGTCGGCAAGAATCGAGGCCAACCGGCCTCACCCAGCGTCGACAGCCCCGGGAAACAGACAGTGCAGCTGTTTCTGAATTCCAGTTTCGATCAAAGAGCGCCAAATTCAGGACGCCGGGCTGAGGTGGACGAGACCACGACATCAACCAATCGTGAAGGTTCCGTGCTCCTCGAGAGCATAATCCGCGACCCTGAGATGATGTCGGAGGTCGAGCGGCTGCTTTCAGGGCGCACCCGGGACATCCGGCTCAAGGGCGGCATCGATGCCGCCTTTCGGCGGCGTAACTGGCGGCAAACGGCGAGCGTCATCCGCTCATGGATGATCTGGGTCGTTCTGCTTGATCTGTTCATGCTCGTGCAGAGCATGTTCCTGCTTCCGCGCGAATTGGCGCTGGCGATTGTCGCTCCCAGCGGCCTGATCGTCCCGGCCGCCCTGGGCGTTGCCTTCGTGTGGCGCAAGCCGCGCTCCCGGCCGATCCTGGACTGGACGCTTCTGACGGGCATGGTGGTGATCCTGCTGTCCGTCAGCTGGATGGGTGCAGTGGCCGGCGGTGAACTCCTCAACCGCTACCTCGACGTCATGCTCTTTGTCGCCATTACCGGCATCGTCATATTCAGCGTTCCGTTCCTCCAGACACTGGCCATCGCCATCAGCGCCATGGCCTTCTACCTGGCTTTCAGTCTCGGCTTCGGCGACGCCGATACCGGAATCACCCTCTCTGGCTTCTTCTTTTTCGCCAGCGGCGTGGCCGCCACGGTCATGGCGCGGCGGACGATGAACATCCTCGCCCACAAATCCTTCCTGCTTGAGTTGCGCGACCGCAAGCACATGGCGCAACTCGCGCAAGCGAACCGGCGTCTCGAGCGACTTTCGCGAATTGACGGGCTAACGGGCGCCGCCAACCGCCACCTCATGCGCGAGAGGATGGATGAGCTGTGGAAACGGGACGGCCGGGTTGCCCTGCTCATGTGCGACATCGACGACTTCAAGGCGCTGAACGACCACCTTGGGCACCTGGAAGGTGACAAATGCCTGGTCGAGGTCGCCCGCATCATCACCGCCTGCACGCGATCCGAGATGGACTGCGTCGCGCGATTCGGCGGGGAGGAGTTCCTTGTGCTGCTGCCCGATCTGCGCGAGGCAGGCGCTGCGTCGATGGCCGAGCGCATCCAGCGGAATCTGGCGGCTGCCGCGCTTGCCAATCCGCGCTCGAGTGTAAAACCGTTCGTCACGCTGAGTATCGGCGTGGCGGTCGGAGAAACGCAGACCATGTCCTCCGAGCTGTTGCAGAAGCGAGCCGACACCGCCCTCTACTGGGCCAAGAGCGCGGGAAAGGACCGGGTGCAGTTCTGGGACAAGGACATGGACGGCCAGGACAAGACCAGCAACGTCGCATGAGCTGCCGGCCGGCCGGCCTTCATGCGCCTCGATCCCGCCGGCGATCCGGAAAGCGTCAGTTTCGGCCCGTGAGCGAAACAGACCTCACACGCCCCACCAGCCGATGATGGCGCCCATGATCAGCGCGACGCCGAGCCAGTGGCCGCCGTCAATCGCGGTGAGATCCCAGCCATAGGCCTGGTAGCGATGGTTGACCGCCATCGTGGTCGCCATGAAACCGAGCCACAGCAGGAAGCCGGTGACCAGGCCGTTCCACAGCGTCACCTGGCCGGTGCCGAGATGGCCGATCACTCCTGCAAGCACCCAGGCCATGATCAGTTCGGACACGAAGGTCACGGCCAGCAGCGCAGGTCCGGGCTTGGCCTGCTCCGGAGCGATCCGGCCGGCGGCCATCCACTGCTTCGAAAGCACGCCGTAATAGAGCGCGCCGAAGACAAACGCCGCGGCTGCCGCGATCACGACCGCGAGATAGCTTACGCCGGCAAAACTCATGGGAACCTCCCTCGTTGCGGAAAGGTTGATATCAACTCCCATCGTGCGGCTGCGTCAAGCAACCTCCCACACCGTGGTGCGCTTGATTTCGGCGTCTTCCAGCACACGGGTGACCGGCACGGAATAGGCGGCGCGTTCGATCAGGCCGGCGCGCGGCAGGTAGGAGCGCCCGGGATCGCCGACCAAGACAAGCGCGCCACGGGCGGTGAGGGCGGAAAACCAGGGCAATAGCCGGTCGGCCAGCGGCTTGTCGTAGAAGACGTCGCCGGCCAGCACGACGTCCCAGCCATCGTCGGCGCCGATGAGGTTCGCGCCGGTCTGGTCGACAGTGACGTTGTTTGCCTCGGCGTTCAGCAGAATCGCCGGCGCGCAGAACGGGTCGATGTCCGCCGCGATCACGGCGCTCGCGCCGGCCTTCGCCGCCGCAATGGCGACCAGCCCGGAGCCGGAGGCGAAATCGAGCACCGATTTGCCGCGCACCGTGTCGGGATTGTCCAGCACATAACGCGCCAGCCCCTGTCCGCCGGCCCAGACGAAGGCCCAGAAGGGCGGCGGCAGGCCGATCTGCTGCAACTCCTCCTCGGTGCGATGCCACAGATCATGCGCCTCGGCAGCGAGATGGAGCCTGACTTCCGGGACATGCGGCGGCGTAATCAGCGCCGTGTTGGCGCGGATGAAGGCGGTGGCGTCCGCCGGGGACCGCAGGTTCACGGAGCGGGATCGACCCCGCCCATGCGGCAGACTTCCTTCCATTCCGCCGGCGTCACCGGCTGGACCGAAAGCCGCGAATTCTTGACCAGCACCATCTCGGCCAGCTTCGGGTTCTTCTTGATGTCGTCAAGCGATGGCGGGTTGGGCACGTCGCGGACCGCCTTCACGTCGACGCACTCCCAGCGCTCGTCATCCGTGGTGGAGTCCGGGTGGGCCAGCGCGCAGACCTCGACAATGCCGACGACGTCCTTCGTATCCTGCGAATGATAGAAGAAGCCCAGATCGCCAACCTTCATCTCGTGCATGTTGTTGCGGGCCTGATAGTTGCGCACGCCGTCCCATTCCTGGCCGGCGTCGCCCTTCTTCTTCTGCATCTCCCACGACCAGGTGGAGGGTTCGGATTTGAAAAGCCAATAGGCCATCATTCGCTCTCACGCTTGTTGAACGTCCAGTTCCAGCGGCGGATCTCGACCGACGCGAACAGGCCCGCCTTCGCATATGGGTCGGCCGCCGCCATCTCCCTGGCCTCGTCCTCGGTTTGCGCCTCGATGACGACGAGGCTGCCGTTCGGCATGTCGTCCGGGCCGAGAAACGGACCGGCGAAGGCCAGCTTGCCGTCGGCGTTGAGCCCTTCGAGAAAAGCCACATGGTCCGGGCGTGCATCCAAGCGCGTCTGGAGCTTGCCCGGTCCGTCGGTACAGATCAGCGCGAACAGCATGTTATTCCACCTCGCTTTTGAGCGGCCGCGACAGCAGCGCCGACACGGCGTCCGCAATCGTCAGCCCGCCCTTCAGAACCGCGTCCACCGCCGCGATGATCGGCGCCTCGATGCCCCGCCGTGCGGCAATCTCGGCCGCGATCGCGGATGTTGCAACCCCTTCGGCCAATGGCAGGCCTTCGAGCTTCTCGCCGCGCCCCAACGCCTGCCCGTAGGCGAAATTGCGCGACTGCGCCGAGCCGCAGGACAGGATGAGATCGCCGAGACCAGACAGGCCCATCAGCGTTTCCGGCCGGGCGCCGAAGGCGGCGCCTAATCGGCGCAGTTCCACGAAGCCGCGGGTCACCATCGCCGCTTCCGCGCTGGCGCCAAGCCCCGCGCCAGCCACCGCGCCGGCGGCGATCGCCAACACGTTTTTCAGCGCGCCGCCGATTTCAACGCCGGTCAGATCGTCGGAGGAATAGCAGCGGAAGCGCTCCGAGGAGAAACGCGCGGCAAGGCTGGCGGCCAGATCGGCATCGCGCGCGGCGATCGTGACGGCGGTCGGCAGTCCGTGGGCGACGTCGGCTGCAAAGCTCGGGCCGGAGAGAGCGGCGGCGGGATTGCCGGGCAGCAGTTCCTCCGCCACCTCCGATAACAGCTTGCCGGTGCTTCGCTCGATCCCCTTGGCGCACAGCACGACCGGGACGCCGCCTGCGATCGAGCCGCGCAGGTCGTCGAACAGGGCCCGCGTCGCCTGCGCCGGCACGACGGAGAGAACACAGTCCGCTTTGGTCAATGCGGCATCCAGATCGCCGGTCGCGCCGGGCGCTGGATCAAGGGTGATATCGGGCAGATAACGCGGGTTGGCCTTTTGCGTGCGGATGGCTTCGACCATTTCGGCATCGCGCGCCCACAGCGTCACGGTCTGGCCGGCGCGGCCCAGCGTGACCGCGAGCGCCGTTCCCCATGCGCCGCCGCCGAGCACTGCTATGCGGCCGCCGCTCATGCCTTGACCCCGCGCTTGCCGTAACCGACCAGTGGCGCGGCCTGCTCGTCCAGCGGCCAGCGCGGGCGCGGCGCGAAGGCAAGCGCGTCATCGTCCACAAGCCCCGCCTGCATCCGCTCGAGCCCGGCCCAGGCAATCATCACACCATTGTCGGAACACAGCGCCGGAGGCGGTGCGACGAGCGTCATGCCGTGGCCGGCGCACAGCGTCTCGAGCGCCGAGCGGATCGCGGCATTGGCGGCGACGCCGCCGGCCACAACCAGGGTCGGCTTGGCGATGTCCGCGAACTCAGCCCGGAATCGTCTCAGGCTCTTGCTCACCCGCTCGGTCAGCGTGTCGACGATGGCCTGTTGGAACGAAGCGCAGATGTCGTCGATGTCGGTCCGCGAGATGGGCGCAAGTGCGTTCGCGGCCTGCCGCACGGCCGTCTTCAGGCCGGAGAATGAAAAGTCGGGCCTTTCCTCGCCGCGCAGTGGACGGGGGAAGGCGAAGCGTTTGGCATCGCCCCTCCGCGCCGCCTGTTCCACCGCCGGTCCGCCGGGATATGGCAGGCCGAGCAGCTTGGCTGTCTTGTCGAACGCCTCGCCCAGCGCGTCGTCGACGGTCGAGGCCCAGCGCTCGTAGCGGCCAACGCCGCGCACCAGCACGACTTGCGTGTGGCCGCCCGACACGAGCAGAAGCAGATACGGGAATTCCACGCCGTCGGTGAGCCGGGCAGTGAGCGCGTGCGCTTCCAGATGATTGACCGGGATCAGCGGCAGACGGCAAGCTGCGGCAAGCGCCTTGCCGGTCATCAGTCCGACAATCAGCCCACCGATCAGACCCGGACCGGCTGTCGCGGCAATCGCATCAAGTTCCGAAAGGTCGACCCCAGCATCGGCAAGCGCGGCCTCGATAACCCCGTCCAGGGCCTCGACATGGGCGCGCGCGGCGATTTCCGGTACAACGCCTCCGAACGCACTATGTTCGGCGATCTGGCTGAGAACGATGTTGGACAGAATACGCCCGCCATCTGCCGCCATCTCGACGACCGCCGCGGCCGTCTCGTCACAGCTCGTTTCGATGCCCAGCGCACGCAGAGGCTGTTGACGTGGCTTGGTCATTGCCGGGCCGCATTTTCACCTTTAGGAAACCGGGCATCTTGCCGGCATCGCCCGGTTAACACGGACCGTTGTCCATGCAAACAGAGCAGTTGAGGATCGGCACACGCGGCAGCCCGCTGGCGCTTGCGCAGGCGCATGAAGTCCGCGGGCGTCTGATGGAGGCGCATGGATTGCCGGAGGCGGCGATCGCGATCGAGGTGTTCACCACCAGCGGGGACCGCATCACCGACCGGCCGCTGGCGGAAATCGGTGGCAAGGGGCTGTTCACGAAGGAGATCGAGGACGCGCTTCTCGACAGGCGTATCGACATCGCCGTGCATTCGACCAAGGACATGCCGACCGTTCTGCCCGACGGGCTGGAGCTATCTGCCTATCTTGAGCGCGAGGACGTGCGCGACGCTTTCATCGGCCGCGCCGAACGCCGGCTGGCCGATCTTCCGGCCGGCGCGGTCGTCGGGACGGCGTCGCTCAGACGGCAGGCGCTGGTGCGGCGGCTGAGGCCCGATCTCAAGGTTCAGTCCTATCGCGGCAATGTGCAGACCAGGCTGCGCAAGCTCAATGAGGGCGTCGTGGATGCAACGCTTCTGGCCCATGCCGGGCTGCGGCGGCTCTCGCTCGCAGACGTCATAACCGAATTGCTGCCGCTCGACGTTTTTCCGCCAGCTCCCGGTCAGGGGGCGATCTGCGTGGAAACGCGTATCGGCGACCGCCGTATCGTTTCCCTGCTTGAGGCCATCCGGCACGAGGCAACCACAACGGCGCTCGCCTGCGAGCGCGCCTTTCTCGCCACGCTCGACGGCTCGTGCCGCACGCCGATCGCCGGGTATGCCGAGATCGATGGGTCCAGACTGCGGTTTCACGGCATGGTGCTGACCCCGGACGGCGCGGAAGCGCATGAGATTACGGTCGAGGGCGCGGCCGGCGATGCCGCGGCGATCGGCCGGAAGGCCGGTGCGGACATCCGCGCGAAAGCCGGCAGCCGCTTCTTCGAAAGCTGGAGCTGAGCGTGCGCGTTCTGGTCACGCGGCCGGAACCGGACGCCTCGAAGACGGCGGCACGGCTGCGGGACCTTGGCCACGAGCCGATCGTGCTGCCGCTGACGGAAATCACGGCATTGGCTCCTGCTTCGCCGCCCGACGCCACCGAGTTCGATGCCGTCGTGCTCACCAGCGCGAATGCGGTGACGTTCGCGCCGGACCGACTGGCTGCCCGGTTCGGAGACCTGCCATGTTTCACGGTCGGCGAGCGCAGTGGACAAGCCGCATTTGAGGCCGGCTTTCGGACCGTGGTCCCGGCGGATGGCGACGCGCACGCCCTGGTGAAACTGCTGGCGGGAAAGCTGCCGGCCGGGGCGCGGCTGCTCTATCTGTGCGGGCGGCTGCGCCGGCCGGTGCTCGAGGATGAAATGAGCCGGCGAGGTTATGCGGTCACCGCGCTCGAAACCTATCGGACGGATCGTGTCGATCACGCTGCGCCGGATGCCGAGGCGGCAGCCGGTAAGCTGCCGGTCGATGCTGCGCTGGTTTATTCGCGCTTCGGGGCCGAGCGGCTGTCCGCGCTTGTGTCCATGACTGCACTCGCGCCGCTGGTTCACAACATGCGCGTCGTTTGCATGTCCGGCCAAACCGCCGGCGGCCTGTCCGACGGACTGCGCATGCGCGCCGAAATCGCCGCCAGTCCCGCCGAGGATGCCCTGATTGCGCTCCTAGGTCGCGCGCACTGAACCGGTTTGGCGCTTTCCCCTTCCGTCGACGTCACTATATGCTAGGCAGACCGGGCGCAGCGAGGCGCCTCCCCCCAACCCGGTAACGAGACGCGGCATGGTCAAGTCCCCGAAGATCCGTCATTCCAAGCAGAGGAGCGAGCCTGTAACGATCGATCTGAGCGCTGACGACGTAAAGCGCGACGATTCGAAATCGGGCAGCCCGGGTAAGGGTGAAAAGGCCGCCGCCTCGAAGGCGTCGGGCTCCGAAAAGGCGCAGACGACCGAATCAGCCGGCGCATCATCGGTTGCAAGCGCCAGTCAGGCCGAGAATCAGGACAAGACAGCGCAGACCGACAAAGCGGCTGCGACGTCGAAGGCGTCCGCGTCTCAGACGGTCGGCTCTTCCTTTGGCCGCGGCCCGGGTCCGTCCGAGCAATCGAAGCCGAGCGATCCTCCCAAAAACAGCGGAACAACGGCAAAACCGGCCGAGCCGCCAAGCCGGCGGGGCGGCATTGGGGCGCTGGCCGCTGGTCTCGTCGGGGGAATTGTCGCTTTGATCGCAGCAGGAGCGCTCTATCTCGGCGGCTACCTGCCTGGACCGTCCACGCCGCCTCCGCCGGCGAGCGACAATGCGGCACTCGAGCAGATGGAAACCGAACTCTCGGCGATGCGCGAAGAAATCGCGGCGTTGAAATCCGCCCCCGCGCCGGGGGATACGGGCGATCTGGGCGCATCTCTTGCCGATACGAATGCTCGCGTCGACAATATGGCAGTCATGATCGAGGATGTGCGCGGCGAGCTCGGCCGGCTGTCGGACGCGGTGGCGGCGGGCGGCGGCGGGGATGGAGCGGCACTCGCGACCCTGCAAACGCGGCTTGCCGAGATCGAGCAGACGGTTGCGGCTTTGCCCGAAGGCGGCAGCGGCGCCGAAGCCTTGTCTGCCGAACTGGCGACCGTCGGTGAGCAAGTGACGTCGCTGCGCACGGCGCTCGATACGCTGGATCAGAACACGCAGCAGAAATTTTCGGCCCTCGACGAGACGCTGGCATCGCTTGGCGCGCGGCTTGACGAGCAGGCCGATGAGCCCAGCGTGGCGCTGGCCATTGCCGCGTCAGCGCTGAAGGCGGCGATCGATCGGGGGCAGCCATTTGCGGCGGAACTCGAAACATTCGCCCGGCTTGCGCCGGACGCGCCGGAAGTCGCGGCCCTGCGCGAGCTTGCCGCGACCGGCGTTCCGACCGCCGCCGCTATCGCGACCGAGACCGACGCCGCCGCACGCCGCATCATAGTGGCAGCCCGACCCGACAACGCCGACGCCAGTCTGTTCGAGCGGCTGTGGGCGAGTGCGGAATCGCTGATTGCGGTGCGCCCCATAGGATCGGTCGAAGGCGACGATGTGCCCGCGGTGGTGGCGCGCATGGAAGCCGCGATCAAGAACGGCGATTACGCCGGGGCCATCGCGGAGTATGAGATGCTGCCGGACGCCGCCAGGGCGGCGGGCGCCGACTTCATTGCCGGCGTAAAGGCGCGCCAGACGACCGACGAACTGGTTGCGAAGGTGCTTGCCGACGCATTGCGGGCTTAGGAGAAGGCTTCATGTTGCGTATTTTCGCCTTTCTCGCTCTGGTCTTCGCGGTCGGTCTCGGCTTCGCCTGGCTGGCGGACCGCCCTGGTGAGATGACCATCACCTTCGGCGGGTATCAGTATCAGGTGTCGCTGATGGTGGCGGCGGTAATGATGACCGCCGTCGTCACGACGGTGATGCTCATCTGGTGGCTGCTCAAGAGCATCTGGAACAGCCCCTACACGATCTCGCGCTACTTCCGCGTGCGCCGGCGCGACCGCGGCTACCAGGCCCTGTCGACCGGCATGATCGCGGCGGGCGCTGGCGACGCCAATCTGGCGCGCATCAAGAACCGCGAAGCCGCCAAGCTGATCAGCTCCGGACAGGAGCCGCTTATCCACCTTCTCGATGCGCAGGCCTCGCTGTTGGAAGGCGATCACGATTCGGCCCGCGAGAAGTTCAAGGCGATGCTGGACGATCCCGAGATGCGCCTGCTCGGATTGCGGGGGCTTTACCTCGAAGCCGAACGCATGGGCGAAAGGCAGGCAGCCCGCCACTACGCGGCGCAGGCGGCCGAGGCTGCGCCGCAGCTCGGCTGGGCGGTGGAATCGACGCTCGAAGAGCATGTCGAGCAGGGCGACTGGGACGGCGCGTTGCGGCTGGTCGATGCCCAGCGGGCGACGCGGCAGATGGAACGCGATGCGGTGAACCGCCGCCGCGCGGTGCTGCTCACCGCCAAGGCTATGTCGGTCATCGGGGCAGATCCCGCCACGGCGCGCAACAATGGTCTGGAAGCGGTCAGGCTTGCGCCCGATCTGGTGCCGGCCGCGCTCGTCGCGGGGCGGGCGCTGATCCGCCTCAACGATTTGCGCAAGGCGGCAAAGGTCCTGGAATCGATGTGGAAGAAGTCGCCGCATCCGGAAGTCGCAGACCTCTACATCAACGCGCGGTCCGGCGACACGCCGCAGGACAAGCTGAAGCGGGCGCTCAAGCTGCAGTCGATGAAGCAGAACCATGCCGAATCGGAGCTTGCGGTGGCGCGCGCCGCATTGTCGGCGGAGCAACTGAAACAGGCGCGCGAAGCGGCGGACTCCGCGATCCGGATGGATCCGAGAGAGGGCGCGTTCCTGTTGATGGCCGACATCGAGGAAGCCGACAGCGGCGAAGAAGGCCGTGTGCGGCAATGGCTCGCGCGCGCGCTGCGCGCGCCGCGAGACCATGCCTGGGTGGCCGACGGCTTCGTGTCCGACCGCTGGGCGCCATTCTCGCCGGTGACCGGCCATATCGATGCATTCGAGTGGAAAGCACCGACGGAGCGCGCGCCGCAGATGATCGAACAGGAAGACGCCACAGCCGCATCCGGTGTGAAGGCGCTGCCGCGGGCCGCTGACGAAACGGTGGAAGACGCGCTGGTTTCAGGGAACACCGAAACAGTCCCGGCGGCGGATGACGTCGTCGAGGTCGACATAGTGCCAGTCGGGGAAGGGCCCGTGGCCGAGCAGGCGGACGCGGTGGAGGACAAGACCGGAAAAGCGGCCGAGGTTTCGCAAAAGGCCGCTGGCGGCGGGACGCCTGCAAGCGGGGACAAGCCGCCACGACGGAAGGAGCCGCCGGCGGCCGAAGTGGTGCCGTTCTCGCGTCCGCCTGACGATCCCGGTGTCGATCCCGAAGAAGATACCGACGAATCGAGAAGCCGGTTCCGGTTGTTTTAGAACAGCTATGCTCTAGTGTCGTTGAATGGACGCTTTTCACGCAGCGTCCTGGATCATTCCTTCTCCCTCCACGTTTTGAATTCATGCTCGATCGCTTCCTCGACTTTCTGAACCAGCTGCCCGGTGCCGGGAAAGGTGACGGCGGTCCCGACGGTGACGATCCGCGCATCGCTGCGGCGGCGCTTCTGACGCACATAATGGATGCCGATGGAGTGCGGACCGCGGGCGAGCGCGACATGCTCAAAAGGCTGCTGTCGGAAAACTATGGGCTCGACGGTACTGAACTCGTCAGGGTCATCGCCGCGGGCGAGGAAGCCGACCGCGACGCTGTCGATCTCTACGCATTCACCAGCGTGCTGGACCGGCACCTGGATCGGGAGGGCAAGTTCGAATTCATCGGGCTCATGTGGGACATGGTGTTTTCCGACGGTGTGCTGCACGAGATCGAGGACAATCTTGTGTGGCGCGTGGCCGAACTCATCCATGTCGAGCGCGACCAGCGCATCGCGCTGCGCCAGGCCGCGCAGGCTAGGGCCGGTATCGATAGCTAGAGCTTCAGGTCCGCCCGTCGAGATGGCGGGCGCGCCGCAATTGCGGGAACAGCACCGCCCACAATACGGCTACCCCGACGGCGCCAACACCGCCGAACACCACGGCGGGAACCGTACCGATGAATGCGGCCATCGTGCCGGCGCGGAACTCTCCCAGTTCGTTCGATGCGCCGACGAAGACCATGTTGACGGCATTGACGCGACCGCGCAGCCGGTCTGGCGTCCAGAGCTGGATCAGCGTCTCACGGACATAGACGCTGACCATGTCGAATGCGCCGAGAAGGGCAAGTGCGGCGATCGACAGCCACGGTATCGTGGACACGCCGAAAACGCAGGTGAAGACGCCGAACAGCGCGACGCAGGCAAACATGATGTAGCCGGCGTGGTCACGAATCGGATGGCCGGCGAGCCACATGGCGACGAAAATGGCGCCCATGCCGGGTGCGGCGCGCAGCAGGCCGAGGCCCCATGGTCCAAGCACGAGAATGTCGCGCGCATAAACCGGCAGCAAGGCCACAGCGCCGCCCAGAAGCACCGCGAACAGATCGAGCGAGATCGCTCCAAGCACCACTTTCTCGCGCCAGATGTAGCGGAAACCGTCAAAGAGCGACGACAGCGTCGGCTGCCGGGTTTCGGTCTGCTGGGGCGGCTTTGGTATCGACAGGATGAGCAGCGAGGCCGCGATCATGAGAGCGGCGGCGAAACCGTAGGCAATCTCGGCCGATATGCCATAGAGCAGACCACCCGCGACCGGACCGACGATGGTCGCCGTCTGCCAGGCCGATGAATTCCATGCGACGGCGTTGGCGAAATCCTCTGGCGGCACCAGGTTGGCCACCAGCGACGCGGCCGCGGGACCGAAGAAGGCTCGCGCGACGCCAAAGACCGCGAGCAGCGCGAAGATCGGACCAGGCCCGGTCAGCCCGCGCATGGCAAGCGCGACCAGCACAATGGCGCAAAGTGCCTCGAGCGCAGTGGCGAGACCCATGATGCGGCGGCGGCCGAACCTGTCGGCGGCAGCGCCGGTCACCAGAACAAGGATCAGTGCCGGAGCGAACTGGATGATGCCGACGAGGCCGAGATCAAAAGGATCTCGCGTAAGATCGTAGACCTGCCAGCCAACCGCGACCGAAACCACCTGGGTTGCGAATGTGGCGAGGAAGCGAGACAGCCAGTAGCGCAGGAACGCCGGATGCCGAAACGCGGCACGGGGGTGACGGGACGAAGCAGGGCTGTCGGTCGACATGTGCGGGGCCGCGTGAGGAGGAGGCGACGAGGGGCAGCGCCGCAGGACTTTGCGCACCTAACCCAAAACGACGAAAGAAAGAAGGGCGTTGCGCCGAGCCAGCGCGCTCGCCAGGTGTCTATTGCGCGGCTTCGCGCACCGCGATTCGGTCAAGGATGAATGCCTTCTCCTCCTCGATGCCGGTCCATTCGCCGGGTTTGTCGGAATCGAAGATCAGCGTGTAGGGGCCGACGTAGCCTGCGGCCTCGGCGACATCGACGCACCGCCCATAGTCGGCGGCGTCCATCACACCGCCGCTGTAACTCGCCTTGGCGTGACAAATGGAGGCGCGGCCGAAGATCGACGCCAGATGGTCATATTTACCGGGGCCGCTCCAATTGCCGAAATCGCCGTTGAGCCCGATCTGACCGTCGGTCCGGTCGAGCAGATAATGGACCTCGTCGGGGGTCGGCAGCAGGTCGAACCAGTTCTCGGTGACGAGCCTGACAGGCGAACCGGCATTGCGCGTGGCGATTTCGCGCAGCTTGGTTGCGGCAAGATCAAGCGCGGCCTTCTCCGGTTGCTGCTTGCCGGCGATGATGCGGGCGTGTTCGGCGCCGAGTTCCGCGGCGACTTCGACCCAGCCTGAAATCCAGGCTGCGTCGTCATCGGCGGTTGCTGGATCGCTGAGGTCGCCGGCCTCGATCAGCAGCGTCTGCAGTGTCACGCCTGCGTCCTTAAGCGCCGCCTTCAGGTCAGCGAGATATTCACGATCGCGGGAAGGGAGGTGGAAGGAGCAGATTTCGAGGCGGCCAATGCCGTGTTCGGCAACCAGCCGCGGCAAGTCGACGAGTTCCGCATTCGCCGGTCCGAAAGTCTCCTCGCGCGGACCGACGGCGATTGTCCCGAGGTCATGCGGAAAGGTGACGCCGAGGAGGCGGTGAAGCGACCAACTCGAAACGGCAATGCGCTCTTTCATGGTCACTTCACCTCTCTGAGATCGTTCAGATGCCTAGAACATTGGCGGGTAGGGCCGTCCGCCGCGGTCGATCGTGATCCACCGGGTTTCAGTGAAGGTCTCCAGAGACCAGCGGCCGCCATGCTTGCCGACGCCCGATGCCTTGAAGCCGCCGAACGGCACGTGTGGCTCATCGTTTACCGACGAACAGTTGATGTGACAATTGCCGGTGTCGAGGCGGTTCACGATGGCAAGGCCTCGCGCCTCGTCCCTTGTCATCACGCCGGCTGACAGCCCGTATTCGGAATCGTTGGCGATCTGGATCGCCTCTTCGTCGGTGCGGAAGGGGATGACCGGCACGACGGGTCCGAATGTCTCGTCCTGATAGATCTTCATGTCGGGCGTGACGCCGGTGAGGATGGTCGGCTCGACGAAGCGGCCGTCGATCTTGCCGCCAAGCACGACCTTGGCCCCCTTGGCGATGGCGTCGTCCAACTGATCCTTCACCTTGCCCACCTGTTTGTCGTTGATCAGCGGGCCGATGATGTTCTCTTTGCTCTTGGTCGGGTCGCCGACCTTGAGCTTGGCTGCGCGCTCGATGAAACGCTTGAGGAAATCGTCATATATCTTCTCATGCACCAGCACCTTCTCGACCGACATGCAGATCTGGCCCTGATGCATGAAGGAGCCGAAATTGGCGGCCTGGGTGGCGCGCTCCATCTCCGCGTCGTCCAGCACGATGAGCGAGTCCTTGCCGCCGAGTTCGACGCAGCACTTCTTCAGATGTGCGCCGGCCTTGGCCGCCACCTGCCGGCCGACGGCTGTCGAGCCGGTGAAGGAAATGCCCTTCACATAGGGGTGCTCGATCAGTTCGTCACCGACCTCGGCGACGTTCTCGCGCGAGCAGGTGACCACGTTGAACACGCCCTTGGGCAGGCCCGCCTCCTCGAATATCTCGGCAAATAGCAGACCGCCGAGGTAGGGCGTCTCCTCGGACGGCTTGAGAACGATCGTGTTTCCGGCCACCAGCGGGAACAGAAAGCCGCGCGCGGTCAGGATGCAGGGGAAGTTCCACGGGCTGATGACGGAGACGACGCCCATCGGGCGGCGCACCGCCATGGAGACCTTGCCGTATTCGGACGGCATCACCTCGCCGATCGGGTTCCACACCGAGCCGGCGGCGGCGTGGAAAATCTCGGTCACGTAGCCGGTCTCGAACATGCCCTTGCCGAACCATCCGCCGCCCTCGGCCTGGATGGCGTCGACGATGTCCATCTTGCGCTTTTCCCAGATCTCGGCGGCCTTGTGGAGGAAGTGGGCGCGCTTGGAGAAGGGGAGTTGCGACCATTCGGGGAACGCCGCATGCGCGGCCTCGATCGCGGCCGCCGTTTCGGCGCGGCCGGAGTCCGGCACCTCCGCCCAGACCGACCCGTCGGCCGGGTTCAGGTCCTTGAATGTCTTGGCGGTGGCCGACCAGCCGCCACCGATATACATGCCTTCGAAAACGCGAGCCATTTCAAGCCTCCTTGCGCTTCTTCCGCTTCTTTTTCGCGGATTCCTTGGATTTGTTTCGTTTCTTTTTCGCCGGATCGCCCGACGCCTCGGCGGGGATGACAAATGCCGTGAGAGCCTTGCGCCTGACAGCAACATGGGCAGCCTGGATGGCGGCGGCGCGAGCCGCCAGATCGCCGATCGACAGGATGCGTCCGGCGGGCGTTGTCTCCGGCAGGTCCAGTTCGGCGCCGATGTCGAAGCCGGCGCTGTTGTGGCCGATCAGGCCGCGCGCGCCGTTCGCCTTTTGCCTGTCGCCAGACAGTATGGCCGGCTGCGGTCTGGATGCCTTGTCGCGTGTCCAGCCGGTTGCGGATCGCATTGCGCTTGCGAAGGCGGCCGGCCGCTGCGCGGAGTTGCGTTCGCTCGAGACGTGCCGGGCCAGACGCTCGGTTGCGCGCCGCGCGAGCTGCTCCGCCCCGGTTCCGAGCCGCCGGGCATCGGCCGAGACGCGGGTGGCGGCACCCGACAGGTGCATGGGGGCATCGCCGAACTCGGACCAGGGGTCGGCGGCCGATTTCGGGTCATAGCGGCCGACGAACGCGCTCGGCAGGTCGCCGCCCTGCCGGGTGGCGCGGACAAAGGCGGATTGGATACGGCCCGCGCGGTCGGCAAGATCGCCCATGAAGCCGCGCATCGAACCGACGTCGAAGGGGAGCCGCATCGGAGGCGGCAGCGCGATCTTGCGGGCTGAACCGTGCGCGCCGGCGCCACCGAGATAGGCGTGGACCACGGCCGGGTCGCTCATCAGCGCGCGCGCGGTGTCCTCGCCCACGACCAGCCCGTTCTCGATCAGATAGCCGCGGTCGGCGATGTTGAGGCTCTGCTTGGCGTTCTGCTCGACCAGCAATATGCCGACGCCAGTTGCAGCGACATCCTGCAGCGAGCGGAACAGCTCCTTGGTCAGCAGCGGCGACAGGCCGAGCGACGGTTCGTCGAGCATCAGGATATCGGGGCGCGACATCAGCGCGCGACCGATTGCGACCATCTGCTGCTCTCCGCCGGACATGGTCCGCGCAACCTGCCGGCGGCGCTCGGCGAGACGCGGGAACAGTTTGTAGACAAGATCGAGAGTCGCCGCCTCGTCGCGCCGCGCGCGGCTGGCGAAGGCGCCAAGCTGCAGGTTCTCGGCCACCGACAGGTCGCCGAAGATGCCGCGGCCTTCCGGCACAAGCGCAATGCCTTGCTCGACAATGCGGTGGGGTTTCAGCGCAGTTATGCGTTTTCCGTTCATGACGATTTCGCCGCCCGGATCAGCGTGGACCATGCCGGCGATGGTCTTCAGCAGTGTCGACTTTCCGGCGCCGTTGGCGCCCAGGATGACGCAGACCTCACCCTTGCCGACGGCGACGCTGATGCGGTCGAGCGCGCGGTGACGGCCGTAACTGACGGCGATGTCGCGCACCTCAAGCATCGGCGTCACCCAGATAGGCGCGCACGACTTCCGGGTCGGACAGAGCCTCTTCGACGTTGCCCTCCGCGATCTTGCGACCTGTATTCATGACCACGCAGCGGTCGCAGAGCGAGCGGATGGCGTCCATCACATGCTCGACCATGATGATGGTGCGGCCTTCCTTGCGCAGTTCGTCGATAAGGCCGATGCCGATCTTCAGCTCGCTTGGATTCAGACCGGCCAGCCATTCGTCGAGCAGCAGAAGGCGCGGGTTCGACGCCAGCGCACGGGCCAGCTCCACCCGCTTCTGGTCAATATATGTCATTGCGGCGACCGGCATATGCGCCCGGCTGCCAAGCCCGACGCGTTCCAGCATCGCGCGGGCAAGCTTTCTGGCCTCCTGATCCCAGACCCGCATATGGCCGAAGACCGCGCCGGCCATCACGTTTTCCTCGGCGTCCATTGACGGCAGGACGCGCACGAGCTGAAATGTGCGTGCGACCCCGCGCCGCGCGATCGCGTGCACGGCCTCCCCGGAGATGCGATCGCCTTCTAGCCTGATTTCGCCGGCGGACGGCTTCAACGCGCCGGAGATCAGATTGAGCATGGTCGTCTTGCCCGAGCCATTCGGCCCTATCAGACCGAGGAGTTCGCCCTGACGAACCTCGAAGCTGACGTCGTTGACCGCCACGAGGCCGCCAAACACCTTGCGCGCTCCGACAACGGAGAGGGCGGCGGCGCTCATTATTGCGCCCCCTTCTCGTCCACCACGACGATGCGGATGCGCTTGCGGTATTTCGCCAGGTCCTCCCACAGGCCGAGCACGCCGCGCGGCAACACATAGACGATCACCATGAAGGCGATGCCGATGACGATCGAGGTGTGGTTGGGGAAGCGCGAAGAAATCAGATCCATCACGATGGTGAACGGGATCACGCCCACCAGCGGCCCCCACAAGCGCTTGGTGCCGCCAAGCAGCGCCATGATGACGACGAGGAACGAGATCATCGGATTGAAGGCTGACGGCGGCTCTATATAGGAATAGCGCGGCGCCATGATCGCGCCGGCCACGCCGATGAAAGCGCCGGAGATCATGAACAGCAGGATCTTGGCTCGCGCCGTGTCTATTCCGACATGGCGGGCGACTGTCTCGTCATTGCCGATGATGCGCATGGCGAAGCCTAGCCGAGACCGGTTGATCGCCCAGCCGGTGAGGAAGACGGCGGCTGTCAGCGCCAGCAGCATCCAGTAGATGTGCTGCTCCACGAGATCGGTGAAGACATAGAGCCCGATCGCGGTTGCGAACTTCGTCTGCGTCCAGGTCACGAGTTGGCGCACAAGTTCGGCCAGTCCGAATGTGAAGATGACGAAATAGACGCCGGAGATGCGCAGTGTCGCCGCGCCCACGATGCCGGCTACCGCCGCGCCCACCAGTGCGGCGATTGCCAGCAGCGCCGGGTAGGGCAGGATGTCGATGCCGAGCGCCACCGAATAGGTTCCGAGCCCATAAAAGGCGGCGGTCGCCAGCGAAACATAGTGAGTTGGACCGGAGAACAGCGTCCACGCCGTGCACAGCGCCGCATAGAGCATGATGTTGACTGAAATCGACAGGTAGAAACCCTGGTCGAAGAGCGGCAGCAGCGCGGCAACGGCAATCAGCACCGCGCCGACGGCCAGCGCCCGCATTTCGTCCGTTCTCAGGGCGGTCATGTCGGCGCCCTCCCGAATATGCCCTGCGGCCGGAAGAGCAGCACCAGGATGAAGAGCGCGTAGGTGGCGGCGAGCGTCAGCCCCGGGTCGATCAGGCTGGCGACCAGGGTCTCGGAGATGCCGAGGATCAGCGCCGCCAGCAATGCGCCGCGCACGTCGCCAACGCCGCCCATGATGACAATGATCAGCGCCTTCATGGTGAAGACGACGCCCATGGAGGCGTTGAATGTGTAGAAGGTGGAAAGCAGGGCGCCGCCGCAGGCGGTCACCGCGCCGCCCAGCGCGAAGGCGATTGCCGCCGTGCGGGCGACGTCGATTGCAACCAGATTGGCCGAATTGGGATCGACCGCCACTGCCCGCATCGCCGTGCCCTGGCGCGTGCGGTAGAGGAAAAACCACAACCCCCCGGCGATCAGCACTGCCGCAATGAAGGCCACCACGCGGTTGAGCCCGTAGGAATAGCCGAGGATGTCGAAGCGTTCGGCGAGGAATGAGTAGGAGTGGTATTCGCCGCCGAAGCCGACGATCATCAGCCCCTGCAGCAGAAACAGCAGCCCGAAGGTCGCCAGGATGGAGTCGCCTTCGAGCTGCCCGCGATTCTTGGCGCGCCTGACCAGCGGCTGCAGCGCGACCACGTAGATCGCCCAGTTGATCAGAAAGGCCGCGGGCGCGATGATCAACAGCCCGACGATCGGGCTTATTGCCAGTCCCGTATAGAGCCAGAAGGCCACGAAACAGGCTGCGACCAGCGTCTCCCCGTTGGCGAGGTTCATGATGCGGGCGACGCCGTACTGCAGCGTGAGCCCGAGCGCAATCAGCGCGTAGGTTCCACTCAGAAGGATGCCGGTAACGAGTATGTTCATGTTCTGGCGTTGCTCGCGATATTAGGCGCGGCGGGACGAACCCGCCGCGCCAGTCGTCGAATGGTTGGTCCGATCACTTCCAGGCGGGCTTCTTCACCGGGTCGCCTGCGACATCGAGGCCGTCGGCGGCCACCGCCTCGAACACGCCATTGTTCCACTGACCGACGGTCCAGACCTTCTCGTTGACGTTGTTCGGCATCGAGACCGGGCCGATCACCGTGTCGAAGGTGCCGTTCCTGATCGCCTCAACGACGGCGGCCTTGTCGAGCGAGCCCGCCTTTTCGATGGCCTGACCGAGGATCTGCAGGCCTGCATAGGTCGTGGCGCTCGCCCAGAAGTCCGGATCGGAGCCGAGTTCGGACTTGTGCATCTCCAGGTAGCCCTTGACGTTTTCGTCCGAGCTATTGATGCCGCCGATGCCCATGATGCCGTTCGCGGCCTCCGCGAAGCGGGCGGCGAATGGCGGGAAGGCGGTTCCGACGCCGGTGTAGAAGACCGGAACGTTGAAGTCCTGCACCTGTGCCTGCTCTGTCAGCGCGAAGGTGTCGCCCGGATAGGAAAAGGCCACGAAGGCATCCGGGTTGGCAGCCTTGGCCTGGCTGATCACCGGTGCCAGATCCTGCGTGCCGAGCGGATAGGAGGTCTCGTAGACGATCTCGAAGCCGGCGGCTGCGAGGGCAGGCTTGGCGGCGCCGATGAGTTCCAGTCCGAAGGCGTCGGCGACGTTGACGACGGCGACCTTGTTGCCGATGTCGCCCGCGTCCTTCATCTTGGAAAGCGTATCGACGATGCCCGTCGCGAGCTGCGTCGACGTTCCGAGCATCCAGAACGAATTCGGCCAACGCTCGGCGAAATCCTTGACGCCGTCGGTCGCGGCCGTGGTCGCGATATGCGGATAGCCGTGGCGTGCGATCGCGGGCGCTGCGGCGATGTTAAGGCCGGTCGAGTAGGGGGCAACGAGGAAGTCGACCTCGTCGACGGTGGCGAGGCGCTGAATGTTCTTGATCGCCTCCTCGCCATTGGTCTTGTCGTCATACTCCACCAGTTCGATCATCATCTGCTTGTCGCCGACCTTGAGGCCGCCGGCATCGTTCACTTCCTTCATCCAGAGCTGGATGTTTGGCCAGTGGGTCATGGCCGCGCCGCCGGCAAGCGGCCCGGATTTCGGCGCGCTGGCGCCGAGCTTGATGGTCTCCTGCGCGAAGGCCGGCGCGCCGGCGAGCGTCAGTGCCGCCGCCGAGGCGGCAAGGGCGATGAATGAGCGTCTCAACATGTTAGTTCCTCCCAGTTAAGCAGAAATGGTTTCCGATACTCACTACGCTGCCTTTGCTTGAAAGCGCGTGAATCCTCCTCCCGTCAGGCGAAGTGGATGGTTTTCGTCTCGACATAGTTATCCAGTCCTTCCGGGCCGCCCTCACGCCCCATGCCCGACTGCTTGAAGCCGCCGAAGGGGTGCTTGGGGTCGACGATCATGCCGTTGATGGTGACACTGCCGGTGCGCATGCGCCGCGCCAGGCGATAGCCGCGCTCCGGGTCGGCGGTGTAGACCGCGCCGCTCAGGCCGTAGGCGGAGTTGTTTGCCTTGGCGACGGCCTCGTCCTCGTCGCGATAGGTGAGCACAGATACCACCGGCCCGAAAATCTCTTCCTGCACGATCTTCATGTGGGGCGTGACGTCGGTGAAGACGGTCGGCTCCACGTAGTAGCCGCGGCTGAAGCCCTGCGGCCGCCCGCCACCGCAGGCAACGCGCGCGCCTTCCGCGCGGCCGGCAGCAATGTAGCCTTCGACGCGGGCGCGCTGGCGCTCCATCGTCAGCGGGCCCATCTGCGTTGCCGGATCGAACGGATCGCCGACCTTGATGCCGGAAACGGCGCCAAGATAAAGGTCGAGGAATTCCCTCTCGCGTCGTTCAGGGACGAGTATGCGGGTGAGCGAGAAGCACACCTGGCCGGTGATCGGCATGGTGTAGACCATCAGGCTGGGTAGTGCGGCCTTGAAATCGGCGTCATCGAGCAGGACCGCGGCCGACTTGCCGCCGAGTTCGAGGCTGACGCGCGCCAGGCGCTCGGAGCAGGCGGCGGCGATCGCCTTGCCCGCGCCCGTGCTGCCTGTGAAGGCGACCTTGTCGACGCCCTTGTGGCGGACGAGATAATCGCCGCCCTCGCGTCCCGCCGGCACGATGTTGAAGACGCCGTCGGGCAGTCCGGCCCGCTCGATGCACTCGGCCAGGATGTAAGCTTCGAGCGGCGTCTCGGGCGAGGGTTTGGCCACCATCGTGCAGCCTGCCGCGAGGCCGGCAGCGATCTTGTAGGACAAGAGCACCAGCGGTGCATTCCATGGTGTGATCGCCGCGCAGACGCCGACGGGCTCCTTGACGACTTTCACCTTGCCGCCGTCGTCGCGCTTGCGCTTGTCGACGAAGGGATAGGTTTCGATCAGGTCGGCATAGTAGTTGAACAGCGTCGGGTTCTGGCCGACCAGCTTCTTGGTGAGCATGATCGGCGCGCCGACCTGCAGCGTCCATGCATGCGCGATCTCGTCGAGACGTTCGGTGAGCAGGGCGGCGACCTTGCGCAGATAGCCGGCGCGCTCGGACGGCGCCATGCGCGGCCAGGGACCGTTGTCGAAGGCGTCGCGGGCAGCCGCCACCGCCCGGTCGATGTCGGCCGGACCAGCCTCCGGATAGGTGATGATCAGTTCCTCGGTCGATGGCGAAACGACGTTCAGCGTCCGCTTCGAGATGGGGTCGATCCACCGGCCGTTGATGAAGAAACGTTCCGGCGCTTTCGGTGCACCGATGGACCTGTCCATGACGTTCATGATCTCGCTCCCTTGCTCGACCGGTCGCATGCGTCGTTGCCTGCCGACCGGGGCGCCGCGGGACGACGGAGCCGTTTCGGCCCCGCTCTCCTCCGCCTGCTGGCGCTGTCCCGCGAGAGGATATGAGCTTTCCGCGGGTCTGTCATCGCGGAATCGGCAAGATTGTATACACAGTCATGTGTCCGCACCCGCGACGATGGCATTTCGCATGGGTATCCGGTCGAAATATGCGGCATGGATGTATACAAGATCGCACGAAATCGACGGCCAGATGCTGCTGCCCCGGCTGAAAACGCCATTTCCCGAATCTGCTCCCGCTTCATAGTCCCTGTCCCAATCGGCTCCGGCGTTCAGACGGATAATCCCTGTGTCCATTCTGAATGGTGATCCAGCGGAGTTCGGTGAATTCATCGATCCCCGCCTTGCCGCCGAAGCGGCCGTAACCCGAAGCCTTCATGCCACCGAAGGGCATCTGCGGTTCGTCGTTTATGGTGGCGCCGTTGATGTGGCAGATGCCGCTCTCTATCTGCTGCGCCACGGCAAGCGCGCGCGTGACGTCGCGGCTGAAAACGGCGGCGGCCAGCCCATATTCGGTGTCATTGGCGATGGAGACGGCCTCCTCGACATCGGCATAGCGGATGACCGAGGCCACCGGGCCGAACGCCTCTTCGTAATAAATGCGCATATTGGGCGAGATGCCGTCGAGTATGGTCGCGTCGAGGAATGCCCCCCTCTGGTGGCCGCCGGTCACCAGCCGGGCGCCCTGGGTGACGGCATCGTCGATCAGCGCCTTGACCCGGCTCGCCGCCTGTTCGCTGATCATCGGGCCGAGACGTCCCCGTGACGGGGGGCCGGCGTCGGCAACGGACAGCTGTTCCGCCCGCGCATGAAGCTTGTCGATGAATTCTTCAGCGACGGTTTCATGCACGATCAGCCGTTCCGTCGACATGCAGACCTGCCCCTGATGGAAGAAGGCACCGTATGCCGCCGCCTCCACCGCCTCATCGAGATCGGCATCGTCGAGGACAATCAGCGGCGCCTTGGAGCCCAGCTCGAGCAGGCACTTCTTGAGGTGACGCGCGCACAGCTCCGCCACATGGCGGCCGACGCGGGTCGAACCGGTGAAATTGACGCGGCGGACGGCCGGATGGGCGATCAGCGTTTCGACGATCTCGGCGGCGTCGGCCTCATCGTTGTGCACGATGCCGAGCGTCCCTTCGGGAAGGCCCGCGCTTTTCAGAATGTCGACCACCAACTGATGGGTAAGGGGACAAAGCTCGGATGCCTTGAACACGACGGTGTTGCCGCAGGCGAGCGGAACCGCCAGAGATCGCACCGAAAGCACGATCGGCGCGTTCCACGGAGCAATCGCCAGCACCACGCCGCAGGGCTGGCGAACCGCCAGCGCGAGCGTACCGGATTGGCCGGAAGGGATGATCTCGCCGCTGATCTGGGTGGTGAGCGCCGAAGCCTCGCGCAGGATCGCGGCGCCGAGCTTGCAGTTGAGTTCGCTCCAGGCGGGTGTACCGCCGGTTTCAAGCTGGATCAGCCGGGTCAGCTCGGCGCTGTGTTCAAGCAGAAGGTCCGCGGCGCGGTCGAGAATCGCGCGGCGCTCTGAAGGCGGCGTGCGCGACCATTTCGGGAAAAGGGATGCCGCGACATTCGCCACATGGCGCGCCTCGGCGGCCGTAGAAACGTCGGGACGCCTCATCCTCGGCTCAGCTTGTTCAGCGAGCACCGCCTTGTTCAACCGTTTCCTCCCTGGCATCGCGGACTTTCCAGTCCGTGTGACGATTGCCGCCGCGAGGCCGCAACCGCTTTCTCTCCTGCCAGCATCAAGCAAACTACATCGCGCGTCTTGCGAAAATGCAAAAAACTGGCAATCTATTGTAATTATCTGGTGTCAGACGCCGAAAACGGCAGAGAGAAATGAAGGCGGAGAGGATCGACAGCAGCCTGCATGCGCGCAGCTGGTCGTTCAATCGCGAGCCGGGCGCTCTGGCGCGGCAGATCGTGCTGATGACCGATGGGGCGGTGGAGGCCGATTCCGGTGGCAACCGTTTCGCGATCGTGGCGCCCGCGCTGGTCTGGCTCGGCAGCATGACGCCGGGCCGGCTTCGCACCGAGGCTGGCGCAACCGGCTTTCATGGCTGGGTTGGCGATGCGACGCTGGTCGCGGCGATCGGCGACCAGCCGGAATCGGTCAATCTGCGTTATCTTGTGGAACGTGATTTCGCGTTGTCGCTTGCCGGCCACGGCGAGCAGACCCTGCTCGCCGAACGGTGCTTCGACGATATTCTGGGCGAACTGCGCCAGTCGCATGATGGGTCGGCGCTGGTCTTGTCGGCGCTCTTGCGCATACTTCTGGTAACGATGCTGCGGGTCTCGGCCGGAGAGGCCCTGCCGGCGGCAGGGACCGGCGAGAAGGCGAACCTGCTGCAACGTTTCCGGCGGCTGGTCGAGATGAATTTCCGCAGCCACTGGAAAGTGGCGCAATATGCGGCGGCGCTGGGCATTTCGAACGACCGCCTCCACGCAATCTGCACCGACGGCATCGGCAAACCGCCGAAGGCGCTCATTTCGGAGCGGCTGGCGCAGGAAGCCGCGGCCAGGCTCGAACGCTCATCGCTGACCATCCAGCAGCTCGGCCACTCGCTGGGGTTCAGCGATCCGGCGCATTTTTCGCACTTCTTCCGCAAGATGATGGGCATGCCGCCCAACAGCTATCGCCGGGCGGTGGCCGATTCGAAATCGGGCACCGCCAACGCGCCGCCGCTCAATTTCGCCGACTGGCCGTAGATGGACCGCAGGCGGACCCGATCAGGCGGCAGCCCGCACATCCTCGAGCAGCATGTCGACGAACAGCTTGCAGGACGGCGACAGCGACCGTCCCTTCTTCGTCACGATCGCCAGTGTCCGCGTCACGTCCGGTTCGACCAGCGGCCGGGTTTCCAGCGCGGCATCGAGCTGAAGTCTTGCAAGCGCGGCCGGCAATATCGTCACGCCCAGCCCGCTCGATGCCATCCATGCGGCCGTGAACAGAAAGCCGACCTCATGGACGATCATGGGCTCGAAACCTGCCTTGGCAGCGGCGGAGTCGAGAGCCTGCCTTACGCCATAGCCGTAGCGGAAGGCGATCAGCGGGACATCCTTCAGGTCCGCCCACCGCACCTCTTTCACCGCGGCGAACGGGTGGTCCTTCGCGAAAACGACCAGCATCCGATCCTTGAGGATTGGCCGGCTGTCGAACTCGGCGGTTGCGGACGGCGGCACGCCAATTCCGAACTCGACACGCTCGGATGAGATCAGCGGCAGGAACTGGTTGGGCGCGCAGTCATCCAGCACCAGCTCGATATTGACATAGCGGCGGCTGAAGCGGCGGGCGGTAGCCGGAAGCACGGTCATGGCCGTGCCGGGCGTGGCGGCCAGCCGCACACGGCCCCTGCTGCCTTCCGACAGGTCGCGGAAGTTGCTGCCCAGCGTCGCCACGTCTTCGAGGATGCGCTCGGCGATGCCAAACGCTTCCTCGGCGGCCGCGGTCGGCACCAATGACCGGGTTGTGCGGTCAAAGAGGCGCGTATTCAACGTCTGCTCGACCTGACGGATGAGCACGCTGACGGCCGATTGGGTCACGCCCAGTTCCTCGGCGGCGGAGGCGAGTTTGCCAAGCCGGTGGACGGCCACGAAGGCGCGAAGCTGCTTGAGTGTGAGTTGGCTTTCGATCAGCACTTTAGATTTCTTTATGAATGATCCGGAATTTTTCGATTTTATTTAGAATGGACATCATCTTCAATGCCCAGGCGCAACGATCTGGATCGCCGCCGGCGCTGCCGTGCGGACCACGCAACTGGGAGGAATGTAATGAATTTGCATCGCTTTGCCTCAATAGCTCTGGCCGGAGCAATCGGCCTCGCCGCTGGTTCGGCCATGGCGGCCGACCGCTACACGCTCGGCACCAATCCGCAGGGAACGATCTATTACACGATCGGTGGCGGCATTGCCGCCGCGCTGCAAGAGAAACTCGGCAAGCAGGTGACCGTGCAGCCCTATTCGGGATCGTCGGTCTATCTGCCGCTGATATCGGCCGGCGAGGTCACGATGGGTCTCAATTCGAGCCTCGATCTTGGCGGGGCGCGTGAGGGCGAGTTCGGCGAGCCGATGACCGGCCTGCGCGTTCTGGCCCGCATCTGGCCGCTGCACGTGGCGCTCGTCGCGCGCAACGATCTCGGCATCACCAAGGTGTCCGAACTGAAGGGCAAGCGCGTCGTTACCGACCTCAGCGCGCTCAAGGCCATGAGCGCCCTGTCGAAAACCATCGTCGAACTCTCCGGGCTCAGCGTCGACGATGTCGAGCCGGTTTCCGTCGCGGGGCTTGGACCCGGGATGGAGCAGTTGACGGAGAACAATCTCGACGCGACGCTGATTGCCGTTGGCATTCCGCTGACCCAGCAGGCGCACGCCTCGATCCCTGGCGGCATCCGCTATCTCGACATCGACGGCGAAAACGCCACCACCGAGAAGGCGGATGAAATGTTCACCGGCCTCTACCTTACCGAGGTTGCCCCGAACCCGCGCATGCCGGAAGTGACCGAGCCTGTTACGGTGACGGCTTTCGACGTCTATCTCACCGTCGATGCCACCCTGCCCGACGAGGAAGCTACGGCGATCCTCGAGGCCTTCTATGAAAGCCTGCCGCAGCTTAAGCAGGACTATCCGCCACTAGGCGCGGCCGCGCAGGAGCGGTTCTCAATGGCGTCGAACACCGTGCCTTATCATCCGGCCGCGGTGGAATTCTACAAGGCGAAAGGTATGTGGAGCGCGCAGAACGAGACCCGCGACTCGGGGATGGCCAACTAGCCGCCAGCGAACCAAGAGGCGCGTCCCATGAGGGCCAACCAGCTGGCGGCGCCGATCACCGTCATCGGTATTCTTTGGCTGCTCGACGTTCCGCACCGGCTTGGCTATGTCGTCATCACGGAGCAATACCTTGCCTTGATGATCGGCATGGCCGCGCTGGTCGGCCTTGTCGTCGCGCCTCTCAGGGGCCGCTGGCATATTCTGGATTGGGCGCTGGGGCTGGCGGCCCTTGTTTCGTGGCTGTGGCTTGCCTGGAACTACGAAGCCTGGCTGCTCGATCCGGTCAACCGGGGGCCGGAGAAGTGGATTCCGGCGCTGCTGGCGATCGGCGGGGCGATCGAAGCCACACGGCGGCATTGCGGGACGGTACTGGCCGCGCTCGCGCTCGCCTTCCTGGCTTACGGGGTTGTCGGTTCGTATGCGCCGGGCGTATTCGAGGCGGCCGAAATCGCGCCGGCGCGTTTCCTGCTCTACCTCTACTCCGACACCAACGGCATTCCCGGGCTGGTGCTCGGTGTTGGCGCCACGCAGATCCTCGGATTCATCGTGTTCGGCGCGGTGCTCAACGCGGTTGGCGGCAGCCGCATCCTGACCGACCTGGCAATGGCGGCGATGGGTCATCGCCGCGGCGGACCGGCCAAGGTCGCAATCCTGGCGTCGAGCCTGTTTGGCACGCTCTCAGGCTCGACAGTCGCCAATGTAATGAGCACCGGCGTCGTCACCATCCCGATGATGAAGCGTTCGGGATTTCCCGCGCGCTATGCCGCGGCGATCGAGGCCGTCGCCTCCAATGGCGGCCAGATCGCGCCGCCGGTCATGGGCGCGACGGCCTTCGTGATCGCCGAATTTCTTCAGGTCTCCTATGCGACCGTGGTGATGGCCGCACTACTGCCGGCGGCCGCCTATTATCTGATGCTGTATCTGCAGGTTGATCGCTACGCGGCCGTGCATGGTCTCGTCGGCGCGCCGCGATCGGAACTGCCTCCTATCGCGGGCAGCCTCGCCAAGGCCTGGCCGCTGCTCATGCCGCTCGGCGTACTTATCTACTTCCTGTTCGGGCTGGGCTACGCGCCGGGCAAGGCCGCGCTTTATTCCGCTTTCGTCTCCTACGCGCTGCACCTCGTCACCCAGCCGCGCAGGGCGCTGAGCCTGTCGTTGCTCGACGATATCCTGCGCAACGCCGGCACCATCCTGATCCCGGTGTTGCTCGTCTGCGCCATCGCCGGCATCATCATCGGCACGATCAACCTCACCGGGCTTGGATTTGCGCTGACGCTGGCGCTGGGCCAGATCGCCGAAGTTGGCGGCGTTCTGGCGCTGCTCGCTGTCACCGCGCTGATCGCCATTGTGCTCGGCGTCGGCATGCCGACGACCGGCGTCTATGTCGTGGTCTCGGTGCTGCTGGCCCCGGCGCTGGTCAAGGCGGGCATCGGGCAGATGTCGGCGCATCTCTTCATCTTCTATTTCGGGCTCTTATCGATGCTCACGCCGCCCGTTGCGATCGCGTCCTATGCAGCCGCATCGCTCGCCGAAAGCGACATGTGGCGCACCGGGATCACCGGCATGCGCCTGGCTGTGGTGGCCTATCTCGTGCCCTTCGCATTCGCCTTCAATCCGGCGCTGCTGCTCGACGGGACATGGATCGAGATTGCCGTGTCCTGCGTCAGCGTCGGGGCGTCCGGCTTCATGCTCGCCGAGGTGCTGGCATGGAAAGGGGCTTATGGCGGCGGCTGGCGGCGTGCGGGGATGGGCGCAGTCGCGCTCTTCATCGGCGCCAGTTCCGCCATCTTCAGCCCGTCCACCATCGCCGCCATGGTCACCGCCGCGGCCGGCGTCGTGATCGCAGTCCTGTCGAGCCGGCTTGCCGCCGGAAGGCTTCCGGCTCCGCTCGCGAAGACGAACACAACAAGCCCATTGGAGAAAACATGAACCAGAAAAACCCCAACCCGCCCTACAAGCGCATCGCCGCCGAGGAGGCGTGGGGCCCGGAGGAGCTGATCCGGCTCTACCGCAAGGAAATCGAGGAAAAGACCATCGGCGATCCGGGCTTCCAGAGCCTGTGGGGCTTTTTCTCGGGCGATTCCGAGAAGGCCCAGGCGCATAACCGGCGCATCCAGAACCTGGACGACGTGCGCCTGAAGGACATGGACGATTCCGGCATCGACATCGCCGTGCTGTCGCTGACCTCGCCGGGCGTGCAGATATTCGATCCGGCCACCGCCTCGTCGCTGGCGACGCGCTTCAACGACGAATTGGCAGAAGGCATCGCGCGTCATCCCGACCGCTATGTCGGGCTCGCCGCGTTCAGCCCGCTCGATCCGGCCAATGCTGCAAAGGAACTCGAGCGCAGCGTCAAGAAGCTCGGCATGCGCGGCGGCATTCTCAATTCGCACACGCTGGGCACCTATCTCGACGACGAGCAATATTGGGAGATTTTCGAGGCGGCGGAAGCGCTCGACGTGCCGATCTACCTGCATCCGCAAACGCCGTCGGCGAACATGATCGAGCCGTTCCTGAAGCGCGGCCTCGACGCTGCAGTCTACGGTTTTGCCTGCGAGACCGGTCTGCACGCGCTGCGTCTGGTCGTCTCAGGCCTGTTCGACCGCTTCCCGAAGCTGCAGATCGTGCTCGGCCATTGCGGCGAGGCGTTGCCCTACTGGCTGTCGCGGATCGACTTCATGCACGGGCACATCTCGGTTTCGAAACGCTACGAGCATGTGCATCCGCTGAAGCGCAAGGCCAGCGACTATCTGAAAGAAAACTTCCACTACACGTCGAGCGGCGTCGGCTGGGCGCCGCCGGTGATGTTCATCCGCGAGGTGATCGGCGCCGACCGCATGATGTATGCGATGGACTATCCGTGGCAGTTCGTGCCGTCGGAGGTTGGCGTGCTTGAACAGATGCCGATAGGCGAAGCGGGGCTGAAGCAGTTCTTCGAGGACAACGCGCGGGCGCTGTTCAAGATCAAGTAAGCCCGGACGGGAGAGGGGCGAGCCTCATTCGGCGGAGATTTTCGGGTGGCCCGCCGCCCGAAGATCAGCGAGCGGTCGACTGGTGGAGCTGAGGGGAGCATCCTCGAACCGGAACAAGGACGCGACTGCGGCCCGGGCTTTCGCCCGCCCTCGCGGAGCCAGCGAATGCAGTAAGCTTGGCGTGAGCGAAAAATGGTGGAGCTGAGGGGAATCGAACCCCTGACCTCGTCATTGCGAACGACGCGCTCTCCCAACTGAGCTACAGCCCCGCTCCAGAGATGGCGCGCATTTAGTGGTCGGGCCGGTTGGCTGTCAAGCAGCTCCCGCGCGGCGCGGGCAGTGTGCCCGCAGCCTGCGGACTTGCCCGCAAAGGCGTCAATGTCTACATGTCGCCGGTCCATAGGAGAACGGCATGACTGCCCTATTTGTTACGCTGCACGTCGCCATCCGCATCTACTGGTGGATTATCATCGCTTCAGCGATTTTTTCATGGCTCTATGCCTTCAACGTCGTCAATCCGCGTAATCAGTTCGTTGCGAATATCGGCAACGCGCTGTATCGCCTTACGGAACCTGCGCTGAGACCGATCCGCCGGTTTCTGCCAGACCTCGGCGGGATTGATATTTCTCCGATTGTCCTGCTGCTCATTCTGACTTTTGTAGAGGTGTTCATTCATACCTCGATAGAACCTGCACTCGGCGTGGTCCACTAGGCACGTGGCGCGATGTTCTTCCGGCAAACGGAAGACGGCATCGCGCTTTTCGTCAGACTGACTCCACGCGGCGGCGGCGACCGCATCGACGGCGTGAGACGTGTCGCGGACGGTCGTGAATATCTGGCGGTCAGGGTGCGGGCGGCGCCGGAAAAGGGCGCGGCCAACGCCGCCCTCGAGGTGTTGCTGGCCAAGTCAATGGGGATGCCGAAAAGCGCGGTCAGCGTAACCGCCGGGCACACCGCGCGCGTCAAGACAGTGCGGCTTGCGGGCGATCCCGATCAACTCAGCCGGCTGATGACGGATATCGGGACCGGCCGATAGGCGCGGCCGCGAAAAGACGCTAATCTGCGGCATTCTTGGGAGAGTGCCATGCCGCGATTGCCCACCCTTTTGCCTGCCTTGCTCCTTGCCTTGGCCGCTGCAGCGCCAGCGCAGGCGCAAACCATGTCCAGCGTCTACACCGAACTGAATGTCGAGAAGTCCTGCACCGTCTTCGCCAAAGCGGAGGAGGGCGACGGCGACTGGGCAAGTCTGGTCTGCGACGGGTGGCGGGGCTACCCGGTGCTCATTCAGTACAGTGATCTGCGGGAATCCCTGTTCTACGGCCATCCGCCCGCCGGCGACATGGCGCCGGCATGGGAGAGTTTCGGCGCCTTCAACAACACCGGCCCGACGATCGAGTGGCGGCTGGAGCGGCGCGGGGACGATCAAATACCCGTCGCCACAATCCATCGCTGGTTTGTATCCGATCCCGAGAATGCGGATGAAAACGTCCAGGTGCTGGTCGTGGAAAAGGTCGGCCAGCCCTACGAGCGGGACGGCTGCGCGATGGCCTATGTGGTCGCGACCGGCAACGCCAACGCCAACGAAAAGGCGCAGGACCTCGCCGACAAGCTTGCTACCAGCTTTGAGTGCGGCTCCGACCAGCCGATCATCGATGCCGGCAATGTGCCGTTGCCGGACTTCGTTCATTACGAGTGACGGGCGGGGCTATTTGGCGCTCTTTGCGCGTTCGATCGCTTCCACGATCATTCCGCGCGCGGCCGCGGCATCGCCCCAGTCGCCGATCTTGACCCATTTGCCAGGTTCCAGATCCTTGTAATGCTCGAAGAAATGCTCGATCTGCCGAAGCGTGATGCCCGGCAGGTCGGAGAAATTCTCCACAGCCTCATAGCGCTTGGTGAGGTGGCTGGACGGGACGGCCAGCACCTTCTCGTCCATGCCGGCATTGTCCTCCATGACGAGCACGCCGATGGGCCGGACATTGATGACGCAGCCCGGTACGAGCTGGCGCGTGTTGCAGACAAGCACGTCGATCGGATCGCCGTCGTCGGAAAGCGTATGCGGCACGAAGCCGTAATTGCCCGGGTAGGTCATCGGCGTATAAAGGAAACGGTCGACAACCAGCGTGCCGGCCTCCTTGTCCATCTCGTATTTGATCGGCTGTCCGCCGACCGGCACCTCGATGATGACGTTGACGTCGTCAGGGGGATTGGCGCCGATGGCTATGGCGTCTATGCGCATGGCTGTGTTCCTGGCTCGCTGGCCTCCCGACCGAGGCCATAGCCGCTCGATCCCTTCGCCGCAATGCGACAAAGGATGACGAAACCGCAAAATGAAAGAAGGGGTGCTGCCTCAGTCCCAGGCGAATGCGATCTTGCGCAGCGCTTTCTGGTCGAACACCTCGACGCCCTCGGCGATATCGCGGCCGCCAAGCCCCGAATAAAAAGACAGCGCGCCGGCATTGTCCTCCAGCGCCCAGACCACGGTTCCGGACAGATCGTGCGTGGCAAGATGCTTGCGGGCCGAATTGAACAGTTTGCTGCCGAGGCCGACACCCTGATATTCAGGTCTAAGGTAGAGCTCGTATATCTCGCCCTTCTGCGGCAGCTCCCGCGCCCGGTTGCGGCCCAGCGTGGCATAGCCGACCACCGCACCGCCGATCTCCACGACGAGCACATTTGCGGCGCGCCTGATCGCGCTCTGCCACCAGCCGACGCCGCGCCGGCCAACCATCCTGAACAGCGCCTTGTGCGGTATGATGCCCGAATAGGCGCCCATCCAGGCGTCGTGGTGCACGTCGGAAATCGCTTCCGCGTCCCGTGGACCAGCCTTGCGAATATCGATCGTGAGCGTGTTCATGGTTTCTTAACCATAGACGCCAGATCGGCAGGCGCGCAAGCATTTCGGGTTCGGCCGGCCGCCGAACTCAGATTTCCACAAGATGGTCGTCAAGTTCGTTCGCGCCGCCGCTCGCGGGCGGGAAGGCGCCTGCGAGAACTTCGCCGGAGGCTGCGATGGCGCCCTCGAAGCCGGCGGCGATCTCGCCGCGCGCCGCGTGAGCGATCAGATCGCCGACGATTGCGTTCCATTTGTCCTGCGAGACATGGGCGTTGATGCCGGCATCGGCGACGATCTCGGCATAGTGTTCGGCCAGCGACAGGAAGATCAGCACGCCGGTGCGGCTTTCGGTGACATGGATGTTGCGGGCCAGGAATTGCGAAACGGCGTTGCGGTGGGCACGGCGGTAACGCAATGCTTTGGGAACCAGCCGGATGCGCAGCGAAGGCAGCCATCCGAGCAGCGCCAGCGAGGCGGCAAGCGAAAACACCTGCGCTGCCGCGAATTGCCATAGCGGCACGGCAATCCAGAACCGGTCGATCACAAGCGCGGCGATGAGGCTGGCCGCGAGCAGCGCGACCATGATCGCGAATGCGGCCGGATAGTAATAGCTGTCGCTGCGCCGCGCCAGAACACAGGTGATTTCGCCCGAGGTGCGCGCCTCGGCTGTCCGTATCGCCGCGGCGATACGGACATGCTCTTCCGCCGTCAGTATGCGTCCGTTCATGCCCGCCTCACCAGCTTCCCGACGACCCGCCGCCGCCCGACGAACCCCCGCCTCCGGAAAACCCGCCGCTCGATCCCGATGACCAGCTGCTGCCGGATGATCCTGACGACCGCCCGCTTCCGGATGACGACGAGCCGGAACCGCCATAGCCGACGTCGATACCCAGCCAGCGGTAGCGGCCGGGTCCCAGCTTGCGGCCGAAGATGGGCGCCAGGATCGCGAACAACAGCGAACCGCCGAACAGGCCGATCCAGAGGGTCAGGAAAAAGATCACCGGCAGGGGCGGCCACCAGCTGCCGTCGTCCTCGTTGCGCTCTGCGCGCGCTTCAAGTTCCGCGGCGTTGCCCTCCAGTACAAGGATGATGTCCTCAACGGCCTGACTGATGCCGCCGGCGAAGTTGCCGGCCCGAAAAGCGGGCACCATCGTGTTTTCGATGATCAGCCTGGAATGGAGGTCGGTCAGCGTTCCTTCGAGCCCGTAACCGACCTCTATGCGCATCCGACGGTCGTCGACCGCGACGAGGAGCAGAATGCCGTTGTCCTCGCCCGCCTGACCCAGCCCCCAGGTCCGGAACAGCCGGTTCGCGTAGGGTTCGATCGCCTCGCCGTCGAGGCTCTGGATCGTCGCGACGACGATCTGATCGGAGGATTTGTCTTCAAAAGCAGCCAGCCGGGCAGTCAGGTCCGACTCGGTGGACGCGTCGATGATGCCGGCGTTGTCGACGACACGGCCGGTGAGCGCGGGAAGCGACTGGGCCAGCGCCGCGGCAAGACAGGCGATCAGCAGCGGCAGCGCCGCGAACGCAGCGAGGCGGCCGCGGCTGAGGATCATGAGTGCCCCGTGACGCATGGCCGGCTAGTCGTTCTGGTCGAAATCGACCTCGGGTACTTCCATCTTGTCTTCATCGATCGTGAAGGTGGCGAATGGCTCATTGTCGGTGAACCACAGGCTTGCCCAGATCACCGACGGGAATGTGCGCAGCGAGGTGTTGTAGACCCGGACGGCCTCGATGTAGTCGCGCCGGGCGACGGCGATCCGGTTTTCGGTGCCTTCCAGTTGCGCCTGCAGGGCGAGGAAATTCTGGCTGGACTTGAGCTCGGGATATGCCTCCACAACGGCCAGCAGGCGCGACAGGGCACCGGTCAGATTGGCCTGGCCTTCCTGGAAGGCCCGCAGCGCCTCGGGATTGTCGAGCATTTCGGGCGAAACCTGTATCGACGTGGCCGCGGCGCGGGCTTCCACGACGGCCGTGAGCACTTCGCGCTCCTGCGCGGCGAAAGCCTTCACCGTCTCCACCAGGTTGGGAATCAAATCGGCGCGGCGCTGATACTGGTTGAGCACCTCGCTCCAGGCCGCTTTGGCGCGCTCCTCGTTGGTGGGAATGGTGTTGTAGCCGCAGCCGGCCAGCAACGGCGCTGTCAGCGCCAGAAAGACAAAAGCCTTGAACAGACTGGAAGCGGACCCAGCCGCAATGCCGCGCGCAATCATGATTGTGACCCCCGCTCCGCGTGTGATTTGCCCGCACACTAGCCGCAATTCGCGCCCGTGCAAACGTCACCGAAACGGAGCCCGAGGCCAGCACGAAAGGCGCTTGTAACGGGGGATGCAAGCCGCTATGTGTGCGCCCCGGCCTCGACAGGCGGCCATTTCGCGGAGAGGTGGCTGAGTGGTTGAAAGCACCGCACTCGAAATGCGGCATACTCGCAAGGGTATCGGGGGTTCGAATCCCCCCCTCTCCGCCATTCGGCTTGATAATAGATCTAGGATCAACGGATTACGCGGGCAACATATCCTAGCCTATCAAAATACCCATCATCGATCCGACAGTCGTCGGCGCGCTTGTCAGGCTTGTGTCGCGCGATCGCCTACCCCACACGCCACCCGACTGCGACAGTTCAGACACCGACCGCACTCCGACCAACGCCTTCGTGCGGGAAGCTCGGGCTTCAGGATCGTCAGCGCCCACTCGACCCCGGCAACACCGGCGTCAGCCACGGCATAAAGCAGCGAGCTGCCCAGCGCCAAACGCCCGGGACTTGAAAACCGCGGCGGATGCGGCCATCGAACAGGACCGTGATGCGGCCGCTCGACCCCACCATCGAATGCGAACGCGGCAGCTTTCGCTGCTCCTGCCCACGCAAATCCTCGATAGTGGGCGAATTCCGCGACAGGAACGGCGGCATCTTGCGGGAAAGATCTACGTCGTGACGTCGAAGCCGAATCCGCGGCGTCATGATGCCTAGAGGCACGCGGCAGTTGCAGCGCCTCTCACATCTGCTCGAACCAGGGCTGAACCGCGCTAATGTCGTTGGTTCGTAACCGGGTAGGCCGGTAATTGTCACGGGCGTTTGCCACGCGATCGGTATGTTTCGCGGGAAGGTTGGCCCACTGTACCCTGCCCTCCGCCACCTACTCTAGCGAAAGCGTTCTCCCCGTGCGGCTGCGACCGGATTTTTCCGTTGTTTTCGAAGATTATGCCCGGGCAGGGCGATGGCAACCAAACGGTTCTCTGAGGGCCCGATATCTCCAAAGCTGTTGACCAAGCCGTTGCAGTGAAGAGCTTCTAACCGCATGAAAACAAGCGTATTTCGAGCAGACGCTTTCGCTGGTTTGGCAGGACCGACCGCGAGCTGAAGCGCCTGGTGTCGAACTAGGAAACCTGCAGCGCCAGATCGAAACTGCCTTCTTGAACGACTTGATGGGGGCCGTGTGCCGACAGGCAGCTGTGAGCTGGCGACCTGGAAAAAGCGGACCTTTAGCCTCCTCGGCTGAATTGCAACACCTGGGGGTCGTAGTCTTGGCGGAGAACAGGTGCCGTGCCATCACAGACTTCTTGGGAAAGGTGAGCACCAATCACATAAGATCCCGGCTCTACGACAAGGGCGCTTCCGCAGCTTCGGCCGCGTCAAGAACTTTAGCCTGCGTGTTCCCTCTTCGCTACAGATTGATTGGCGAATACGAGGCGATGCCCAACAAACAGAGGCAGCGCATCATTTCCGTCTTGGATCGCCGACGGTAGGTGAACGATCGTGTCATTTTAGGAGTGCAAAGCCACTTCCTGTGGGTTCAGCGCCATCGTCCGCTTTTAGGCAAACGCAGAGTTCGCCTTTACGGCCGGCATGGGGGCGCATTGCAGTCCGACAGGATCGGGGCCGCAAACGAACTGGCAGCTTCTGGCTTCGGATACTTAACAGCAGACATTCAGTTCAGCGCGAGTATCGTCGTGAAACGGCTCCAAACGCCTGTTCGGACTTTCCATAATTAGATCGACTTCGCGAGCAAATCATAGCTGGTCTACCAGGTCGAAGGAGTTCGCGGGGTCATCTGAAATTCAGCCAAGCACTGGCCGGCGTGCGGCCCACGGCTGCGCCTGTTCGAGTTGGGCTGCCAGCGCCAGCACGGTTACGTCCTCGCCATAGCGACCGGCTAGATGAACGCCGATCGGCAAGCCGTCGGCGGACCAATGCAGCGGCAGACTGATGGCGGGTTGTCCCGATGCGTTGAAGGGGGCGGCATAGGGCGCCAGACCAAACAGCTTGGTCAGAAAACTCTCGACATCGCCATCATCAGTCGGAAGGCATCCTAGCGGCGGCGGTGGCGCCGTCATGGTTGGTGTGAGAAAGACATCGTAGGTCTCGAAAAAGGTCGCCATGCGCCGCACTTCAAGCTGCATGCGCATCAGATTGCCGAGATAATATTCGAGGCTTGCCTCTTTACCGCGGGTTACAACCGCGGCCGTCTGTGGTTCCAGTTCTCCCGGCGCCAATGGCCGACCGCGCTGCCGTTCCATCATCGCCACCATCGGCCCGAGGCTGGTCATTAGAACATTGAACTGCGATCCGACAACGGTATCCCAGTCGTAGTCGGGACGCGCTTCTTCTACCGCGTGGCCGAGACCTTCAAGAAGACTGGCCGTCTTTTCGACCGCTTCGACGCATTCAGGGTCGATTGGCGCGTCATGCATCGATTTGGTCCAGAACCCGATGCGCAACTGCTTCGGCGCATTCTTTATGACCTCGACAAACCCGCCTTCGGGCGGGCGCATGAAATAGGGCGCGCCGACATCCGGCCCCGCGGTGATGTCAAGGATTGCCGCCGTATCCCGCACCGTGCGGGAGACGGCATGTTCATGGCTGATACCGTGTGCTGCATCACCGCGATGTGGTCCATAGGGGTTCAATCCGCGCGTCGGCTTCAGGCCGACCAGCCCGTTGCATGATGCCGGTATCCTGATCGAGCCGCCGCTGTCGGTGGCGTGTGCCGCCGGCATCATGCCGCTAGCCACAGCCGCTCCGGACCCGCCACTGGAGCCGCCGGCGATACGTCCTGGGTTCCATGGATTGCGCGTCGCGCCATAGCGATGCGGTTCAGTTGATGCACTCAGGCCGAATTCCGGCGCGTTGGTGCGGCCCAGCATGACGAAACCAGCGGCGCGCAGCCGCGCGATCAGGATGGAATCGAACGGCGCCGGTGGATCGACAAACATGTTGCTGCCGTTTGTCAGAGGTAGTCCACGAACCGGTGTGTGCAGATCCTTGACGAGGTAGGGCACGCCGAGAAAAGCCGGCTTGTCGGCACGTTGGTCGAGTTCGTCCAGCGCCTGATCATACGCCTTGAGGATGACCGCGTTGACCAGCGGATTCAGCGCCTCGATGCGGGCAATCGCCGTCTCGGCCAGCTCGCGGGGCGATACCTCACCCTTTCGCACAAGCGCGGCGAGGCCGGTCGCGTCATGCGATTCGTAGTCAGCGGTCGACAGAGTCATGATGAAGCTCCGGGCAGTTCGACGGGCGGGACACCGCCGGTGCCGCAACAGATGTTGAGTATGGTCGCGTCTTCAGGTCCGACCGAGATGTAGGCATGGCCCATGGTCGCGTCGTAATAGACGCTGTCGCCGGCCCCCAGGCGTACCGGCGCGTAGAATTCGGCGTGCAGTTCGACAGTGCCTGATATGACGTAGACCAGTTCTTCGCCTGGGTGGCGGATCAGGTCTGGAAATTCATCGATGCTGCGCGCCGTGACACGGACGAAAGTCGGGTCCATGCCCTTGCGCGTCAACCCAGTGGCAAATGGTTCGTAGACATAGGTCCCGGTTGCCAGCTTGCGGCGTTCGGCTGCCCGCGTCACGTCGAGCCTGCCGATTGGCTGCGGCGCTGCTGGAGAAGGGCCTTCCAGCAGCGATGAAAGATCGATCGACAATCCACCGGCCAGCCGCAGCAGAACGTCGTAAGTGGGCGACATGCGATCGTTCTCGATTTTAGAAATCGTGGAAATGGCCAGTCCGGCGCGTTCCGCCAACTCTTTCAATTTCAGTCCGGCGGCTTGTCGCAGGCGGCGCAGTCGGGGGCCAAAAACCGCCGTTTCGCGCCTGTCATCAGTAGCGGGAGCGTTCTCAGCCGGCGACATATGACCTCCGTGATTTGCATGAAATGAGTATCATCGGAAAATTCGTTTGACAAATTTTCTGATAGGAAAATGATTGATGGGCAATGAAGGCGGGTAATGGCCTGGATATTCATCATCCTGATCACCGGCGCGTCGCTGGCTGGCGGCGTGGCTATAGCCTATGTCACGGGCGCTGCCGCGGTCCTGAGCTTTGTTGCCACCGACCAGGCCCGCTACCTCGCCATCCTGCCGCAGCGGGTGCTGTCGCAGCTTGACATATTCACGTTTCTCGCCATGCCGTTGTTCATTCTTGCCGGTGAATTGATGACGCGCGGCGGCATCACGCGCGCGCTGATCGATCTTGCCATGCTGATCGTCGGGCGGTTCAAGGGCGGCCTTGGCCACGTCAATGTCGCCACGGCAATCTTCCTGTCGTCAATGTCCGGTTCCGCGGTGGCGGATGCGGCGGCAATTACCAGCGCATTGGTGCCGGAAATGGAGCGCCGGGGTTACAAGCGGGAATATTCCGCCGCGCTGACGGTCGCGTCGTCTGTGATGGGGCCACTGATCCCGCCATCCATCGTGATGATCTTCTACGGCGCGCTGATGAATGTTTCGGTTGCGGCGCTGTTTGCAGGCGGCGTTTTGCCAGGGTTGCTTCTGGGCGGCGGCCTGTTTGCCTACAATGCCTGGGCAGCGCGGCGCTATGATCATCCCGGCGGACGCGATACCGCAATGCCGCCGCTGGTACTGACTCTTTTGCGCTCTACACCGGCGCTGGTTGTTCCCGCTATCCTGCTTGCCGGCATCATCTTCGGCGTCGTCACGCCGACCGAGGCGGCGGCACTCGCCGTGATGGCGGCGTTGGTCATCAGCTTTGCCTATTCCTGGTTGGAGCCCGGCTCAACGCCTGGAAGCGCCATGCGCGAACTGGGCCGGCATCTCAACGGAGCGCTGGAGCGCGCCGCAACGCTGACCGGCGCGATTTTCGTGATCCTGTTCGCCGCAGCGATATTCGGATATCTGGTCGCGATTCAGGGACTGCCCGAAATCGTCCTGCACCTCGTGGAATCGGCCGGCATGTCGGGTCTCCAATACATGCTGCTGATCACCGTCGTGTTCTTGCTCGTCGGCATGGTGATGGACAACACGATGGCGCTTGTGCTGCTGGTGCCGCTGCTTGTTCCAACTGCAATCGCCGGAGGCGCTGATCCGGTCCATATCGGTGTCATCACCTGCCTCAATCTCACAATCGGCCTGATATCGCCACCGGTCGGTGCGTCGTTGATGGTCGTTTCCACTATGAGCGGCCTACCCTATCTCAAGCTCGCCAGGGCCATCCTGCCGTTTTTCATAATCGAAATCGTGATCCTGCTGGTGCTCGTGATTTTCCCTGAAATCACACTCTACATCCCGCGCCAGGTGGGCTTGCTACACTGAATTTTAAGACTGCTGAAAACAAGGAAGGAAATGACATGATGAGGAAACATCTTCGCGGCGTGGCCGCAGCACTTTTCGCATCTGCGGCGTTGTTCGCCGTCAAATCAGCATCGGCCGAGGAAATTCGCCTCGCTGTCGGCTGTCCGGCGGTGCCGCAATGCGCCGACTGGGTCTGGGCGGAAGATGTTGCCAAGCAACTCAACGATGCCGGGCTTGAAGCCAAGGTCTATATTGGCGGCGCGCTGGGAAAAGACCCCGAACTGGTTGACCAGCTTTCGCAAGGTCTTTTGCAATTTGCGCTGACCAATTTCGTGATGATCAACCAGGTCGATCCCCGTGTGCAGGGCTTCATCGCGCCCTACATGTTCGACGATATGGCCCATATGTTCCGCGCGCTGGACGAGACGGATTTGCTGGCGCCGATTGCCGCCAAGATGGAAGAACAGGGCATCAAGATCGCAGCGTTGACCGGGCTCGGCGGTACGGTTGGCTTCTTCAACACAAGGAAGGCAATTGAAGCGCCCGCCGATTTCGATGGCTTGCGCATGCGCGCGATCGATTCCTCGCAGATGGAATTGCTCAAGAACTGGGGCGCATCTGGCGTTGTTGTCGATATGCCTGAATTCACCACCAGCATTCAGCAGGGCATGGTCGATGGCTATGTGAACCCGCCTGTCGTGGCGTTGATCTTCAAGCATACCGACTTCCTGAAATACTACACCGACGCCGGCGCGGGCACGCCGTTCCGCTCCGCGCTGATGTCCAAAGACTGGTATGACGGGCTCTCCGATGATGATCGTGCCAAGGTCGATACTGCCGTGGAGCAGGCCAATCTTCGCAACCGCGAATGGACCTACAAGGCGGCGGAGATGGAAATCGGCGCACTCGAAAAGGCCGGCGTCACCGTTACCAAACTGACACCTGAAGCGCGGGCCGATTTCATGGCGCGCGCCAAGAAGACCTGGCCGCTTCTGATGCCACCCGATTCTGTAGACGCTTTTGTTGCGGCAGCGGAAAAAACGCGGAAATGAGCGGCATTGCCAGCATGGTGGTGACGGCTAGCAATGGGGTCGACCGTGTCTGCCTTCTCCTCGCAAAGGCGGCGCTGGTCGGCATGGTCGCCGCCATCGCGCTGCAGATTGTAGCGCGCTACGGTTTTCACGCGCCGCCGAGCTGGACCGAGGAACTCGCCCGATACCTGATGGTGTGGGGCGGGCTCCTCGGAGCCACAGCAGCTTTTCGCCGCGGTATCGATCCAGCGGTCGTAAGTCGGCCGGAGACTGGTCGGGGCTGGTCGGCCCGGTTTGCGAGGACGATGCTGGCCGTCTCGGTACTGTTGCTTGTTACGCCGATCCTCTATTTTTCGATCTTCGGACCTGGCTTCGATCTTGCGCGCAGTTTCCTGATGCGCAATTTCGCCCGCACCTCATCTGGCCTCGGCATCAATCTGATCCTGATTGCTGCCGCCATACCGACCTTTTGCACCGTCATCCTCATCCATCTTGCCGCGCGGCTCGTCGCGGGACCAAACGACCCAAAGGCAGCGCATGCGACAAATATCGGCTGAGGAGGTCTATTCGGCACTGCCCATCAGCGATTGCATCGAAATCGTCGAGGCGGCCATGATCGCGGTGTCGAAAGGCAAGGCCAATCTGCCGCTGCGCTGGCTGATGCCGGTCAGCGACGGCAATGCAATGGGGCTGATGCCGGGCGGGCTGACGGAGCCGCCGGTGCACGGCGTCAAGCTGGTCAGCCTCTATCCGGACAACCCGAAGCTGGGCCTTTCCAGCCATCAGGGCGTGATCCTTCTGTTTGACTCGCGCGACGGTCGGCCGATCGCTGCCGTTGATGGAGCCAGCATAACCGCCCAGCGCACGGCCGCTGCGAGTGCTGCTGCAACTCGCGCTTTGTCGCGGACGAACTCCCGCATTCTGGCCATCCTCGGCGCGGGCGAGCAGGCCGACCACCATCTGCCGGCCCATCTCGCTGTTAGATCTTTTGACGAAATACGGGTGTGGACGCGAACCTTTGCTCACGCGCAGAACTTCGCGGTAAGCCATGCAGGCTCAGCGCAGTCCATCATCGCCGTCGAGACTGCACGTGACGCGGTCCATGGCGCAGACGTTGTGGTGACCGCCACGGCGTCGCCCTTTGCGATCCTGAAAGGCGAATGGCTGGAACCTGGCCAGCACATCAATCTCGTCGGGGCGAGCGTTGCATCGGCGCGCGAGATTGACGACGCGGGCGTGGCGCTGGGACGCTATTTCGTCGATACCATCGCCGGAGCGAAAGCGCAGGCAGGAGAATATATCGATGCGTTGAAAGCTGGCGCAATATCGGAAGATCATATCCTCGGCGAAATTGGCGACGTCTATGACGGCACGCTTTCAGGTCGCCTCGGCGAGGGTGACATTACCATCTATAAATCGCTCGGCGTGGTGGCACAGGATCTGGCGGCGGCCTACGAGGTTCTGCAGCGCGAAAGCCGCAAGACAAAATAGCGGATGGTCGACAATCCGCCGCACTTGCAAGAAGAGCCTCAACCGCAAGATTGCCGCCGGTTGACCATGTGTCTCTCAAAGCCGTTGGGCGTGATCTAGTGGATCACAACGTTTCAATCGATGCAGCACTGCAACCGTTTAGATTGGTTGTCTTCGGCGCGCTAGCGACCTCAATCAACAGGCTGCTTTCGGGCGAAGGCATTATGGGGTCTATGACCGACATGGGGGCGCGAAGCCGCCAGTCTGCTCCTATGCAACACATTCTCGTTGCATATGGCCCTTTTCCGCATGCCATTGGCCTTTCCCTGCGCGGACATCGTTCAAGATGACCACGGCGGCCCCACTGGCTCAATGCGGTATCGTTTGTCGAACTCGCGGAGCACCAGTTCAAGCGTTGCCTCAAAAGCACTCTGATCAAACATCATCGATTTCTTTGGCTCGTGAAGATAGCGCCAGTCAGTGAAGGCGTTTCTATGCTGATACAGGATGTCACGAATGCCGTAGTCGATGTTGAAGCCACTCGGATGGTAAGCCTCGAAGCCGCCGGCTTTGCCATCCGTTCCCAGATCATCTGGGACAAGACCAGGCTCGTGATTGGCCGCGGCGACTATCATTTCCAGCATGAGCCGGCGTGGTATGCCGTCAGGAAGGGCCGCAGGGCCACTGGAATGACGATCGCAAGCAGACCACGGTCTGGGCCATCCCGCACCGCAAGTCGGAGACTGGCCACGGTACGCAAAAGCCGGTCGAGTGCATGCGCCGTCCGATTGAGAACAACTCCTCGCCGGGACAGGCGGTCTATGAGCCCTTCTGCGGCTCTGATCCCGCGCGCATGGCCCGGGCTGGCGTGCCGAAGGATAGGCGGGCCGCTCAGACAAAACCGGAGATCGCGATCGAGGAGATCGATCGTGTCATCGCTTCCGGCGTTCACTTCGGCTGCGTTCTTGCCGATTCAGGATATGGATCGAGGGAGCCTTTTCGCCAGGCTTTGAGCGAGCGCGGCCTCAAATGGGCGGTGGGTCTGTCGCGCCGCCAGAACGTCTACCCGGCCGACGTCGCGCTGATCTTCCCCGTTGCGAAAACCGGAAACCACCGCAAATACCATATCCCTGACCGGCCCCCGGAATCCGCCGAGGCGATGCTGGCCGGACAGAAATGGCGAAAGGTCAGTTGGCGACAGGGCACCAAGGGCCGGCTTTCCTGTCGCTTCGCCGCCTGCCGCGTCCGGCTTGCGGATGATCATAGGCATCGGATGAGCGACGGCCGCGTCCAGGCCATGCCAGGCGACGAAGTCTGGCTCATCGGCGAGCGGCGCACGACCGGAGAGCACAAATACTATGTGTCGAACCTGCCGGCCGACGCCGCCATCAAGACGCTCGCCGCCGCCATCAAGGCCAGATGGATCTGCGAACAGGCGCACCAGCAACTCAAGGAAGAGCTTGGGCTGGATCACTTCGAAGGCCGATCGTGGACGGGACTGCACCAACATGCCTTGATGTCGATGATCGCCTACGCCTTCCTCCAAACCCGCCGCCTCAAGGCAGCGGGACGGAAAAAAAGAGTCGACGGACCGCCGCCACAACCGAGCATGCCCGCCGTCAGGCAAGCCATCCTCGATCTCTTCGCACCATCGCCGCCCCTGCGGTGCCCGCACTGTGAAATGCTCCTCGCTGAGAACCCCAAAACAAAAGTGCCAAAGTAGTGCTAGGTTCGGCGGCCGAGTTCGCCGATCCATGCCGACAGGTCGGTCGTCATGCCGGAATATGTCGCGGTATTCGAGGCGTTGGGAGTGAATGGCCGCTGATCATCGGCGGGAGATCGATGAGCAGTCGGGGTTGCGTGCCTGGCTCGGCGCCGCTCTCGGTGTCAAGATGGCCCGGCCCGGCGAGCTGGTCGTCTGCGCAGTCGGCGACGGCGCCTACATGTTCGGGGGGCCGACGCCGTTTCACTATACCGCGCGTCGGTACAACCTTCCCGTCCTCACGATCGTCTTCAACAACGGCAAGTGGGGCGGGGTCCAGCGCTCGACGCAGGGTATGTATCCCGACGAGATCCGCCAATGGAACGAAGCTCCGTTCATCGATCTGACCGAGCCGCCGGACTACGGCATGCTCTGTCGCGCCTGCGGCGGCGAGGCGTTCCGCGCCGGCAACGAAGACGAACTCGTGGATTGCTTGACCAGGGCGCGAGAGACCGTTTCGGGCGGTGGGCAGGCCTTGATCGATCTCAGCATCGACTCGGTCTAGCTGCGGATCTTTGAGGAGCGCCCCGTCCGAGGCGTGGCTGCTGATGGACGGATTTGAACTTCGGCCGCTGTGGAGCCGATGCCATTCGTGGCTGGCCGCCAGGTCGGCAGTGCGCGGCCTGATCCGAGGAGACCTCGCCGAGGACCATCGGTGGCGGTGATATCGAAATGATCGTGGCGGCCGAGGCAACAGCCGTTGGCGCCACCGAGCAGCATTTGAGGGCGGGTAATGAGCCGGGAACTTCAACAGCGTATCGACTCGGAGGCGGCCCGGCCGGTTGCTTCCTTCCACGCCCTCATCGACGGCAAGCCACATGAGGCGGTGAGCGGAAAACGCATGGCCGCCGTCTCACCGATTGACGGCTCCATTCTGGCCGAATTCCCGGATTGCGACGAGGCCGACGTCGATCTCGCCGTCGCCGGCGCGCGCCGCGCCTTCGAGGAACGGCGTTGGTCGGGAATGGGGCGCAGGGACCGCAAGCGCATCATGCTGCGCTTCGCCGAACTGATCGATCGCGACCGGCTGGAACTCGGGGTGCTACAGAGCCGGGACATGGGAATGCCGGCGGGGCTCGCTATCAACATGGACGCGGCCGAGGCGGTCTCAACGATTCGCTGGTATGCGGAAGCGCTGGACAAGCTCACCGACGAAATGCTGCCGCTCTCCGAGCGCGAGTCCGGTTTCGTCACGAAGGTACCGCTCGGCGTCGTTGGCGTCATCGTGCCTTGGAACTTCCCGCTGATGATCACGGCATGGAAGCTCGGCCCGGCACTGGCCGCCGGCAATTCGATCGTGCTGAAGCCCGCGGAGGACGCAACCCTTGCCATCTCCAGGCTGGGCGCGCTCGCCGCGGAGGCTGGACTCCCGGACGGTGTGCTCAACATCGTCACCGGCCGCGGAGACCGGGCGGGCCGGGCGATCGGACTTCACCGGAACATCGATGCCATCGCCTTCACCGGCTCGGGCAGGGTCGGCGCGCAGATCATGCACTATGCGGCCGATTCGAACCTGAAGCGGGTGACGATCGAATGCGGTGGCAAGACAGCCAACATCGTGCTGGCAGACGCACCCGATCTGGAAGAGGCGGCGCAAACGGCCGCGCGGGCGATTTTCCGCAACCAGGGCCAGATCTGCAACGCCCCGTCGCGCCTCCTCATCCAGCGGTCCATCCGCGAAGGGTTCACCGCCCGCGTGGTCGAGATCGCCTCCAGCCTCAAGGTCGGGACGCCGCTTCGGCTGGATCACGATCTCGGGCCGGTTGTCAACGAGCGTCAGTTCGAAACGGTGACCGCCGCCATCGCGGCGGCGCAGGCCGCCGGCGTGGAGCTGCTGCTCGACGGACGGACGGTCGCCCGTACTAACGGAGGCTTTTACATCGGACCGACGATCGCCGACGGCGTGGCCCCGAGGTCCACGCTGGCGCAGGAGGAGGTGTTCGGGCCGGTCCTGGCGGTAATCGCGTTCGACACGCTTGACGAAGCGATCGCGATCGCCAACGGTATCCGATACGGGCTCGGTGCCGCGATCTGGACCCGCGACGTGGACAAGGCCGCGCATGCGGCAGAGAGGCTGCTCGCCGGGAGCGTGTTCGTCAACGCCGCCGGCGGCGTCAACATCGAGATGCCTTTCGGCGGCTTCAAGGAATCCGGGTTCGGTCGCGACCGTTCGCTGCATGCCTTCGACAAGTTCACCGACCTGAAGGCCACCCTTTTCCGCCGGTCCAACCGATCGATCGGGATGCTGGCGTGAACTCGGCGCATCCGCGCAAGACGCTGGGTGAGCAGGTTCGCCCTCGCCGCGCGCGCCCCGATCCAACGCAAGGACCAAGCGGCATGACCGACACAAGCACCACTACGGACTATCCGGAACTCGGCCTCTTCATCGCGGGGGCATGGCGCGCTAGCGAGGGCCGGAAAGCCATTCCGGTCGTCAATCCGGCGACCGAAACCGTGCTCGGCGCCCTGCCCGTCGCCACGCATCGCCGACGTTTGAGGCGGGCGCGGCACACGAAAGACCGGCTGTGGGGAACCGTTCACGAGCCGGTAAACGGCCGACATGAGGGCGCAAAGCAGTCTGGCAGCTCAGGGGCCGCTTGGAGACAGTCCGGTTACGGGTGACGATTGGGCGAAGCTGACATTCGCCCACGCAGGGCATGGTGACGCTTCCGGACCAAAACCGACATCAAAGAGCTATTGGTTCAATGGCTGCTTCGCACCCTCATGCCGCCTTTTATGTCTGGAGATTCGCTTCCAAAAACCGGGCATTCACAGCAAGGCCCACAGGATCCATATAGACGCGCAAGCCGCGATATTGCGTTCCGATCCGCAGTCCTGCAAGGGCGTTACGCTGAATTTCGTGGAAGCGGCTGTGACCGGTGGCTTGGGCTTTCAGTTGTGGAACGACATGACACTGACGGCTGGATCTGTTAGCGCAAGAATGCCAAAACGTCGCGTGGTAGCAGTTGGCTGTTTCCGAACAGCAGCGGCCTTTCGCCAGTGATTTCGGTCACGTCCACCGCCTCCGGCCCGTAGTTGAATACATAACGGACGCCGCCATTATCGTGGATACGAATGTCGTGATGGAGAGCGATTGTTTCGATGCCGGCCCTGACGGCGATCTCGCCGATGACGGCCAGCGCGGTGGCGTCGTCGGGCCAGCCGCCGAGATAGTCCGTCTTGCCGCTCGACAGCTGGGCCGCATGGCCATCGCGCGACGACCGAACGGTCTCGACGCCCTCGCCGGGCACCAGAAATTCGCGCCAGCGCACGAAGCGTCCGTTGTCCGCTAGAGGAATATCGACAAAGGGCGGCAAGGATTCGACGCGCCGGACCTCGATGTCGATCAGTGTGCGGAACGGCCCGGGCGGAAGGCCTTCCGATATCTGGAAGTCGGGCGACTTCGATCCGGTGCGCGGTCCGAGGAGAACATGGGCGCCGGATTTCGCCAGTGCTTCGACAAACGCCGCATCGCCCGAGAACAGGCCCGGGACGACCACAAGCTTGCGTCCGGCTACAGCCTCGGACGAAGGCGGCACGACATCGACGGAGATCCCAAGCCGCCGCAGCGCGCGATAGAATGTCATGACCAGATCGAAATAGGCAAAATCGCGACCCTGCGGCTGGATCGACCACGCCCATGCGCTTTCGTAATCGAAGACAAGCGCCACTTCGCTGCGGCCCGGCGCGCTGACCGCGCCGATATCTGCGAGTTCGCCGGCCACCTGCTTGCAGACGCCGTAGGCTTCGTTCGGCTCAGCGTTGGGCAAGAGCAGCGCCTCGTGCATCTGCTCCTGCGCGAAGGAGGGCTGGCGCCAGCGGAAATAGCTGACGACCTCCGCGCCAGCGGCAAAGGCCTCCCACGCCCACAGCCGGACAGCGCCCGGAAACGGCGCGGGGTTCCACGGCGCCCAGTTCACAGGACCGGGCTGCTGCTCCATGACCCACCATCGGCCGGCTGCCTCGCCATTCCTTACCTGTCCGCATGCGCGATAGAGATCGTGATGGAACGCCTGGTTATCGGGGTCGCCCACCCCGAGGTAACGCGTCTTGTTGCCCTCGTCGGAGGTGTCCCGGACGAGGAGGCCGAGCGGGTATGAATCCCACGACGCGATGTCGAGATCGGCGCTTACTGCATAGTGGTCGAAGGCGACGAACCTCCCCATGAAATTGTGGGCGATTGGAACGCCCGGCGAATGGGCCCGGATGATGTCCGTCTGGATCCGGTTGAACGCGACGACCTGGTCTGAAGAATAGCGCTGGAAATCCATGACGTGGGAGGGATTTGCCTCGGCCACGGTCAGGTTCGGCAATTCCACTTCTTCGATCGAGCGGTATTCCATCGACCAGAAGACATTGCCCCAGGCCCGGTTGAGCGCATCCGGAGATTGATACTTTCGCCCGAGCCAGTCGTGAAAGCCGGCGAGCGCGGCTTTCGAATAACTCTCGACGGTATTGTGGCAACCATATTCGTTGTCGATCTGCCATGCGCCGAGAGCCGGGTGTGTTCCGTAGCGCTTCGCCAGCACCGTGACGATCCGCGCGCACTCACGCCGGTAGCCCTTGTGGCTGAAACAATAATGGCGACGCGATCCGAAGCCCCGCGGCCGGCCTTCGCTGTCGACCGCCAGCATGTCGGGCATGGAATCGACCAGCCATTTCGGCGGGGTCGCCGTCGGCGTTCCCAGCACGATCTTGAGGCCGTGGCCGTGCAGGACCTCGATGGCACGGTCGAGCCAGCCGAAATCCGTGGCGCCGGGTTCGGGCTCCAGCCGGCTCCAGGCGAACTCGCCAATGCGAACATGCGAAATGCCCGCCTCGGCCATCATGCGCGCGTCGGGTTCCCAGCGCTCGTCCGGCCAGTGTTCGGGGTAGTAGCAGACGCCAAGGGTCTGCCTGCACGGTGTCGTCATGGGTCTGGTCACACTTGCAATTGCGTTCCGGATCTGGGGACGAACGCTGTTGTTCACGATCATGGGGGGGTTGCCAAGCGATTCCTAGCGGACCGCTACACCTTCAAACACCATCACACCGTGGGACTGAACAGCTAGGCCGCGATGCGCCTGCCCGACTCGGCGTCGAACAGATGCACCGAATTGCCCTCGGGCCGGATCTTCAGCATCTGGCCCGGCCGCGTAGTGATGCGCTCGCGGAACGCCCCCATGATCTCGTTGCCGGCAAAGCGCGCGACCACGTGCGTTTCGGAACCCGTCGGCTCGACCGTCAGCACCTCGGCATCGACGCCGTTAGGGTCGAGGCTGAAATGCTCGGGTCGAACCCCCAACGTCACTGATCGGCCGGTCGAATTGCCCGGCACCGTGCCGAGCGGAATCTTGGTGCCATCGTCAGCGACAAAGCTGCCGCCATCGATCTTGCCTTTGATCATGTTCATCGCCGGTGAGCCGATGAAGCCGGCGACGAACAGGTTCGCCGGACGATCGTAGAGCTCGAGCGGCGTGCCAATCTGTTCGATCACCCCGCCATGCATCACGACGATCCGGTCGGCCATGGTCATGGCCTCGATCTGGTCGTGGGTCACATAGACCGTGGTGGTCTTCAGCCGCTGATGGTTCTGCTTGATTTCCGAACGCATTTGCACGCGGAGTTTTGCGTCGAGATTCGACAACGGCTCGTCGAACAGGAACACGGCCGGGTTGCGCACGATGGCGCGGCCCATGGCGACGCGCTGGCGCTGGCCACCCGACAGGTGCCTCGGAAAGCGCTTGAGATAGGGCTCAAGGCCGAGGATCGAGGCGGCGTTCGCCACCCGCTTCTGCGTCTCTTCCTTGTCGACGCGCTGCAACTTGAGCGAGAAGCCCATGTTCTGCTCCACCGTCATATGCGGATAGAGCGCGTACGATTGGAATACCATCGCAATGTCGCGATCCTTGGGGGCCAGCGTGTTGACCACGCGCCCGCCGATCACGATGTCTCCGGAGGTGATTTCCTCAAGCCCGGCGATCATGCGCAGCAGCGTCGATTTTCCGCAGCCCGACGGGCCGACCAGGATCACGAACTCGCCATCGGCGATATCAACGGAGACGCCGTGCAGCACCTCCATATTGCCGTAGCTCTTGCGCACATTGTCGATGCTGACAGCACCCATTTGAAACCCCTTCCTGTCCCCAGATGCAGACTAAGCCAGTTCGATGATGCTGCAGCCATAGGCGGGGAGCCTCATACGGCCTGCCTTCACCTGCGCATCGCCGAGCAGGTCGGTGCCCTTTGGAATATTCGACACGTCTGCCGGCTCGCCCTCCGTGTTGAGGATGAACAGCAGGCGGCGGTCCTTGCTCTCGCGGATGGTCGCCTCGACGCCAGCCGGCATGTCGGCGATGAGTGGCACGATACCGGCGGGCGCCAGCACCTGATCGGCCAGCACTTCGACGAGAGCATCGCTGAGGTAGGTGCCGAGATAGATCACATTGCCCTTGCCGACCTTGCGCGAAGTCATCGCGGCTTGGCCCTCGGCGAAGCGGCTTGCCCAGCGGCCGATAACCTCAGTGCCCGGGGCGACCTTCAGCAACTCGTAGAGATGCGCCGCCGTCACCTGCGCATTTCCGATCTTGACCTCGTATTGGCGGCTCGCCGATGTCGCCGGTAGCTTCTCGCGCACAGTGTTGGCGCCGAAGCGGCCGCCACGCTCGACCAGGCCGTCGCCGCCGATCGACGTCAGCAACCCGAACTCCTCGACGGTGATCCCGGCTAGCGCCGAGAGCGTCTTGCCCGGCGACGTGTCGCGGATGACATGGTTGTTAACGTCGCGTGATCCGGTGCGGCCGCCCAAGATGACCGTTCCACCCGCCTTAGCGAAGGCCTCGATCCGCGCCGTCCACGCATCGGTCCATTTCAGCCAATGCGGCACGTAGAGCGCCTTAAGCTTGCTGAGATCGTCCTCGGGATGGATGAAGCCGCAGGCGATGTTGTGTCGATAGCAATAGCGGTGCAGCAGCGTCGCATCGTCCTGCGGGCTCGGCATGCCTATGGGGTAGGAGCGGTACATCTCCTGATTGTCGAAATCTGATCCGGCGATGCCCAAATCCATGCGCACATGCGTGCCGAGAATCTTGTCCTTGAGCGCCGTGACCTCACCCGCAAACTGCTTGGCCTCGTCATAGCGCCGCCGCGGGATGTCGTCGTGATCGATGATGCCCATCCAATAGATCTCGGCGCCGAAATGCGCCGGCCGCCAGCGGAAGAACATCACGCCATCGGCGCCGCGCGCCACTGACGTATAGGCCATGCGGCGCATCTCGCCGGGTTCCGGCGTCAGCGTTGAGATGTGCGGCTGCGAACCGAAGCCCGATTGCTGCTCGGGCACGATGAAGTTGCCGGTGAAGCCGCGGCAGATGTCGAGATGCAGCGCCTGCACCTCGCCGACGCCGCCGACCCGCTGCAACTCGTCATAGAGATGCGGGTAGATGTCGAAGCCGAGAAAATCGAGATCGGTCGAGAATCCGCCGCGGAAGTCGATGTCATCGATCCGTCCCAGATTGTGGAAGACAAACCAGTCTGGATTGGTGGCGCGCAGGATCAGCACCTGATCGTGCTGGAACCGAGCCGTGACGAAGGCGAGGAAGCGATGATAGTCGACTGCATGGCTCGGCGAGACCGGGGCAGGAGCGTAGTCGAGGGGTAGCACCACTTGATCGAAATCGTCGTAGGCGGTGGCCCAGAAATGCCCGCCCCACGCATCGTTGAGCGCGGCGATGGTCTTGTACTTGTGCTTGAGGAAGGCTTGGAACTCGGCCAGCGTCACCGGACCGTAGGACAGCGATCCAGAGGTATTGAGCTCATTGTCCGTCTGCCAGCCGATGATGTGCGAATTGCCGCGATAATGCTCCGCCATCGCATTGGTGATGCGCTTTGAATGCTCGCGGAACACGCCGCTCGCAAGATTGGCGTGCTGGCGCGAGCCATGGCTCATGGCGCGGCCATTGGCATCGACGCGCAACACTTCGGGATAACGCGCTGTCAGCCAGCGCGGCGGCGTCGCTGTCGGCGTGCACATGATGGTCTTGATGCCAGCCCTGCCCAGCACATCTATGGCGCGATCGAACAAATCGAAGTCGAACGTCCCCTCATGCGGCTCGATAATATGCCAGGCGAATTCCGCAAGTCGCACCGCGTTGAAGCCCGCGGCTGCCATCCGGTCGGCGTCGCGCTGCCAATAGCTCTCATCGACATGCTCCGGGTAATGCGGGGTGCCGACGAGGAAAGTGTCGGTCGCGATCGGCCGCCAGACAGAGAGCGGCGCGGATTTCGAGGCATTCGTCATTGTCGGAAAACTCCAGGCGATAGTCTATTTGATGGCGCCGGCGGTAAGGCCGCCCTGCCAGAACCGCTGCAGCAGCAGGAACACCACGATAACCGGGATGATGCTGACCAGCGCGCCGGTGATGACGATCGAGAACAGCACCTGTCCGCCGCCACCGCCCTGCTGCGCAAGCTGATACCAGGTCGCAAGGCCCACCGTGATCGGCTGATACTCCTGCGAGCGCAGCACGATGAGCGGCAGGAAGTAATTGTTCCAGGCCCCGACGAACGAGAGCAGCGCCACGGTCACCATGCCCGGCGCCACCAGCCGCAGCACGATGGCGCGGAAGATCATGAACTCGCCGGCGCCATCGATACGCGCTGCGTCGAGCAGTTCCTCGTCGACGCCCTGCTCGATATAAACGCGCATCAGATAGACGCCGATCGGCGAGATCATCAAGGGCAGGATCACGCCGAGCGGATTGTCGTTCAGTCCCGTAATCGCCAGCAACAGGAAGATGGGCACCACGAGTGCGGTCTGCGGGACAAACACCGCGCCCAGCACGAGCCCAAAGGTCAGATTTCGCCCGCGGAACTTGAACTTCGCAAAGGCGTAGCCGGCCGCCGTCGCCAACAGCGCCGCGCCTGCGCCCGACAGTGTCGCATAGACGACGCTGTTGATCATCCAGCGCAAGAAGATGCCGTTGTCGCGGCTGAACAGATCGCTCAGATTCTGCCAGAGGTTGAATTCGGTGCCGAAGCCGAAGCCGAACGTGGTGAACAGGTCGCCATTCGTCTTGGTTGCCGACAGGACCAGATAGACCAGCGGCACGAAGCTGTAGAGGAGAAACACTGACAGCAGGAGCGTGAGCATGATCCGCGAGCGCCGTCGCTCGCCGGGCCGGCGCCTGGCAGCTTCGAAAGTGGCGTCGGTGGTCGCAGTCATCATTGCTCCGGCCGACGGCGGTTGGTGATGAGGGTGAAGATGTAGGAGGCACCGGCGATCACGATGCCAAGCACGAACGAGATGGCGGCCGCATAGCCATACTGCTGGTTCTGAGTCGCCAGCGAATAGGCATAGAGGTTCGGCGTGTAGCTCGAATTGATGACGTCTCTGGCGAGAAAACGCATCAAAAACGGCTCATTGAACAGCTGCAGTGTGCCGTTGATCGAAAAGATTATGGTGAGCAGGATCGCCGGCCACAGCAGCGGCAGCTGGACCAGTCGCGCAAATTGCCAGGGCGAGGCGCCATCGATTTGCGAGGCCTCGGCGAGGTCCGACGGGATCGCCTTCAGCGCGGCGTAGTAGACCACCATATTGTAGCCGACATATTCCCACGTCACGATATTGGCCAACGAGAAGATCATCGCGTCGGGCGACAGGAAGTCCGGCGGCGGCAGGTTGAGCGCATTGGCCATTTGCGTGAACGGGCCGAAGGTGGGGCCGTAGAGATAACCCCAGATGATCGCCGCGATCACGCTCGGCACGGCGTAGGGGAGGAAGAAGCCGAGCCGGAAGAGGCCCTTGGCATAGACCTGGCCACGATCGAGCACGATGGCGAACAACAGCGCCAGGCTAAGCATGATCGGCACCTGCACGATGCCGAACAGAACGAGATTCCACACGCCGCCCCAGAATTTGGCGTCGCCCGCGACCTTGACGTAGCTGGCTGCACCCGCGAACTGCCGTCCGCCCACCAGCGTGTCGCGGAAGAGGCTCATGTAGAACGCATAGACCAGCGGCGCCACGATGAAGGCGATAAACAGCAGTAGGAAGGGCGCCAGGAAAAGATAGGGCGCGAGCTTTCGTGACGTAAACCCGCCCGATCGCGCCGGGCGCGTCGCTGCGGCCTGCGAATTCGACAATGCCATGGTCCCCCGTCCGGCAAGATGAAGAAATCGGGCGCGCCGATCAAGCGCGCCCGGCCGTTGTCCGGGAGAGATTAGGCTACGGTGAAGCCTTGTTCCTTCGCGTAGGCGACCACGGCGTCCTGGATGCGGTCGAACGCATCCGACAGCGTGCCGTTGCCGTTGAGCGAGGCGCCGAGTTCATCGGCCATCGACTGATAGATGACGCTCTGGAACGGGCTCCACTCAAACGGCAGCACGGCATTCGCCGATTTGGCGAACACTTCGTTCACCGCCTGGCCGCCGTAGAAATCCATCTTGTCGCCCGCCCATTCCGGGCTCGACAGCAACGCGGACGGCGCGGGGAAGAAGAATTGCTTGGTGGTATAGAGCTTGGTGGCTTCGGGATCCGTGCACAGCCAGATCGCGACCTCGGCGGCCTCGGGCAGATGCTGGGTCGCTTTCAGCACGGCCAGCGATGAGCCACCCCAGTTGCCGGTCGCGAACTTGCTCGCGTCCCACTGCGGCAGATCGGCGGCACGCCACTGGCCCGCGCTGGTCTTGGCGACCGAGGTCAGGAACACCGGACCCCAGCCCGCAGTGAGCCAGGTGGCATAGCGGCCCGTATCGAGGCCGGTGTACCACTCATTGGTGAACCCCGGCTTGGTCTCGATGACACCCGCGGTAATAAGCTTCTGCCAATAGCCGGCAAAGTCCTTGGAAATCTTGTCGTTGATGTTGATCACGAGCTTGTCGCCATCGCGGGTGACCGGCTTCCAGCCCATCGGCCACAGCAGGGCATTGACCCAGTCGCCTGAACTGAACAGTGCGTTGGTGATGAACACATTCGGATCGGCCGCATGGAGCTTTTCGGCGGCGTCGGCGAACTCGTCCCAGGTGGCGGGCGGCGTGACCCCATGCTTGTCGAAGACGTCCTTGCGATAGAGCATCGCCATGGGACCGGTATCCTGCGGCATGGCGTTGACCACATCGCCCTTGGCGACCTGCGCCCACGTGGCTGCGGGGAACTCGCCCTTGCGGGCATTGGCGTACGGGCCGATGTCGGCGAAGGCGTCGAGCTGGCGGAAGCTCTCGAGGTGCTGGAATTCGATTTGGACGACGTCGGGCAGGCCGCTGCCCGCCTGCAGGCCCGCACGGACCGCCTGATACTGCGGGTCGCCTTGCCCGGCATTCACGAGTTCGATCTGGATGCCCGGATGCGCTGCGTTGAACATTTCGACCTGAAGCTGGAGATCCGGCACCCACGACCACAGAAGCACCTTGACCTTGTCCTGCGATAGGGCCGGAAAGGCCGGCAGGGCAGCAGCCGCAACGCTCGCACCCGCAACTTTCAAGAAGTTACGACGCTGCATCGTCCGCCCAAGCGGATTGAGAATTTTCGTCATTGAAGTTCCTCCCATGAAAGATACGCTCCCCCACACGATGCAAGGCGTATTTTCTTTCAGTTAGAAACTTAATGCCGACATACAGTCGCTGTCAATCGCGATCGATTGATCTTTAGTCGGCCATCACGAGGCTGTCGGCAGGGTGAGCGTCGTCGCATCGAGCACCAGGCGCACTGCGCCCAGGACGATATCGCGGTGGCCCAGCGCGCCCATGACCAGCCGCGGCGGGTCGTACACATTGCCCTTGAGGCGATGCCGCAGCACATCGAGCACCAGATCACCGCCGCCGACGACCCGGCCCGCCAGTACGATGATTTCCGGATTCATGAACGCAGCAACACTGCCCACCGCCATCGTCGCATAGTCGAGCAGTTCGGCCACGACTGGCGCGATTTTGCCCGCCTGCCGGTCGGTGACGGCAGCCAGGGTGAGCTTCCCCGCCGCATATTGCGTGTTGGCCTCCTCAAGCATCTTGGTCGCCTGTTCGGGGATGCCGAAAAAGCGCAGCGATTGCTTATCGCCCAGATATTCGAACGGCCGCCCGGTGAGGAGGGGGTCATCGAGGTACCAGCCAAGCTCGCCCGCCGCATGCGAGTGCCCGCCATAGAGCTTGCCGTCGATGACGACGCCCGCGCCCGCGCCGGGCCCGATCGAGAGGCTCACGACGCTGTCGGCGCCACGCCCGGCCCCGAATCCCCATTCGCCGACGGCGGCGAGGTTGCGCCCGTTTTCGACGACGATGGGCATCTGAAAATGCTCGCTGAGCCGCGCTCGCAACGGCATGTCGCTCCAGCCGAGCCCGAGCGTCAGCACGACTTCGCCCTCCGGCTGCCTGACGATCGAGGGCACGCCAATGCCGATGCCGCGAATGGTCTGGCCGTGCGGGCGGGGGGTCGCGATCAGCCGGCGGATCAGGCCGACCAGCTTTTCGAAATTGCCTTCGCCATCATCGTCGGCCGTCTCGTGCATTTCCGTCTGCACGACGCCTTCGAGATTGGCCACGGCGCCATAGAACTCGCCCTTGCCGGCCTCGATGCCGATGATCGCATGCGCCGCACCGCGGAACTTGATGCGCGCCCGCGGCCGGCCCCGCGACGTCTCATCGAAGCCGTCATAGGCGACCAGATCCTCGGCTATCAGATCCTCGATTACGCGCATCACTGTGGGCGGGCTGATGTTCAGCCGCTCTGCGAGGCTTGATGGCGAAATCACCCCTTCGGTGCGGATCAGATCCACTGCGGCCGACCGGTTCAGGCGGCGCAA
>JBBDJD010000009.1:0-114904 GCA_040880025.1 Rhizobiaceae bacterium | reverse complement strand
GCCAGAACGAGATGTTGTTCATGCGCGGAAAGGCCATGTCCGGCGCGCCGATCATGAGCGGCACGATCCAGTTGCCGAAGCCGCCGATCAGCGCCGGCATGACCATGAAGAAGATCATGATCAGGCCGTGGCCGGTGGTGAAGACATTGTACATCGACTTGCCGGCATCGATGGCGGCGTCGCCCTCGACGCCGTAGACCATCGATGCGAGGCCATGGAAAACCTGGATGCCGGGTTCGGCGAGTTCCCAGCGCATCATGACCGACAGGAAACCACCGATGATCCCGGCGATGATCGCGAAGATCAGGTAGAGCGTGCCGATGTCCTTGTGGTTGGTCGAATAGACCCAGCGCGTCCAGCCGCCATAGGGCTGGTGATGTTCGTGGGCGTCAGCCGCTGCGCCTGCCATTTTTCGCTCCGTTCCTGTCTGTTTTCCCTGCGGGCCGGTTCTAGTTGCCGGCGGCCGCGAGTTCTACGTCGTCTTCAGCATCGATAGAGGCCATCAGGCCTTCATACGCGCCTTCCAGGCTTGCCTGCGCATCGGCGCGCCAGGCGGCATACTGCTCCTGGCTGACGACGCGAATTGCGATCGGCATGAATGCATGATCCTTGCCGCAAAGCTCCGAACACTGGCCGTAGAAGAGGCCTTCGCGATCGGCCCTGAACCAGGTCTCGTTCAGCCGGCCCGGCACCGCGTCGACCTTGATGCCGAATGCCGGCATGGCGAAGGCGTGGAGGACGTCCGCCGCGGTAACGAGAACCCGGATCGTCGTATCGACGGGGACCACAACCTCGTTATCCACCGCCAGAAGCCGGGGATATTCCGCGATATCCTCCTTGCCCGCTCCGGCGCGATCCTGCTCGCGCAGCATGAAGGAGGAGAACGTCAGATTGTCTTCGTCCTGATATTCGTACTCCCAGTTCCACTGAACGCCGGTGGCCTTGAGGGTCATCGCCGGCTCCTCCGGCGGCGTGTACTGCGCGGTCAGAAGCTGGAATGACGGGATGGCGAGAAACAGCAGCACCACAACAGGACCGACGGTCCATATGACCTCGATCAACGTGTTGTGGCTGGTCCGCGAAGGGTTGGGATTGGCGCTCGCACGATAGCGAAACATTGCCCAGGCCAGAAGTCCGGTGACGAGGACGGTGATGGGGACGATGAACCACAGCGTGTAGACTTCGAACCAGTGGATGTCTTCCATGATCGGAGTCGCCGCCGGCTGGAACCTCGCCTGCCAGGGGGTGGGCTGAGCGGCGAACGCCGCCTGCGTCCACAACAGCGGGAGAGAGGCTAGGGCAGGCAGGATCTTCTTCATCATCCTCAATCTCTTCGGATCGACTTCGTCAGGATAGCCGGCGCTTGCATCCCGATTGTACCGGCCGGCTGAAATCGGAACGCGGTCAGATACCGGCGCGGAATCCCGGCGTTTTCCGGCGACGTTCAAACCATACTCTCATTGTGACCGCAAGAAACCCGTCCGCTGAAGGATGCGGCATTTTTGCGCGCGCGATCGAAATGCCGGTTTTTGCGCAAGAAGGCGCCAATTCCGGCTTTGAAATACACTCCGCGCCCGCAAATGGCGCTTCCGTGTCGCATTTCAGTCGGATTTGCGCCCCACTAGCCAAATGCGAATGTCGCGCGGGTTCAGCTCCGTGCATTCTTCCGATTGTATTCGCGCCGCGATACATTCCCGTGATTCGCTAGGGAGCCGACATGAGATTTCATTTGTTCCGGGCACTTCTGCCGGCTTTGGCCGCGGCTTTCATTATCGCCGGCGCCCTGCCCCTGGCGGCGCAGCAAAACGGCACCGTGCGCTCCACCCACGGCGCCTGGTCGATCATCTGCGACACACCGCCCGGCAGCTCCTCGGAGCAATGCGCCATGATGCAGAACGTCATCGCCGAGGACCGGCCGGAGGTCGGGCTGTCGGTCGTCGTGCTGCGCACGGCGGACAACAAGGCGGAAATCCTGCGCGTTCTGGCGCCGCTCGGTGTGCTGTTGCCCAACGGGCTCGGGCTCAATGTCGACGGCAAGGATATCGGCCGCGCCTATTTCGTGCGCTGCTTCCAGGACGGGTGCTACGCCGAGGTCATTCTCGAAGAGCAGTTGCTCGATACGCTGAAGACCGGTGACGCGGCCACTTTCATCGTTTTCCAGACGCCGGAAGAAGGCATCGGCATCCCGGTCGACCTTAACGGTTTCAGCGAGGGTTTCGCTGCCCTGCCCTAGGGTCAGGACCGCTTGATACATATCAAGGAGCGATCGCGCGTTCTCACCTAGCGATGGACGGGAAGGAAACCGCCCGCGCTGGCGCCGCAAATACCGACTCTGCGACAGACGGGCATTGGTGAGGAGACACCGATGGCGCATGTCGTCGTACTGGGTGCCGGACTTGGCGGCACGATCATGGCCTATGAATTGCGGGAAACGCTGGGCAAGAGCCACAGCGTCTCGGTCGTCAACAAGGGAACCCGGTACTCTTTCGTACCCTCCAATCCCTGGGTCGCGGTGGGCTGGCGCGACCGCGACGCGGTGGAGGTCGATCTCGAACCCGTCTTCGCCAAGCGCGGCATCGCACTCCATCCAGAGGGCGCGAAGCGCGTACACCCCAAGGAAAGGCGGATCGAGCTGAACGACGGAAAGTCCGTCGGTTACGACTATCTGGTCATCGCGACCGGCCCGGAACTCGCATTCGATGAAATCGAAGGTTTCGGCCCAGCCGCCAACACGCAGTCGGTCTGCCACATCGACCATGCGCTGTCGGCCAAGAGCGCGTTCGACAAGCTGGTAGCCAGTCCCGGACCGGTCGTCATCGGCGCCGTGCAGGGAGCATCCTGCTTCGGCCCGGCCTACGAGTTCGCGTTCATTCTCGACAAGGCGCTGCGGGACGCCAAAGTGCGCGACAGGGTTCCGATGACCTTCGTCACCTCGGAACCCTATATCGGCCATCTCGGGCTCGACGGTGTCGGCGACACCAAGGGTCTGCTCGAAAGCGAGCTGCGCAACCATCACATCAAATGGATATGCGACGCGAAGGTCGACAAGTTCGAGCCGAACAAGCTGCATGTTTCGGAGATCGCGGCAGACGGGTCGGTGCGAGAAACGCACGAGCTGGACTATGTCTACTCGATGATGCTGCCCGCCTTCCGTGGCGTGGAGGCCGTGCGCGGCATCGAAGGGCTAACCAATCCGCGCGGCTTCATCATCGTCGACAAGCACCAGAGCAATCCGGCCTATCGAGAGATTTTCGGCATCGGCGTATGCGTCGCGATCCCGCCGGTCGGAAAGACCGCGGTGCCGGTGGGCGTACCGAAGACCGGCTTCATGATTGAATCGATGGTCACCGCGACGGCCGCCAACATCATGCGGCTCACGGAAGGCAAGGAGCCGAACGCGCAGGCGACGTGGAACGCGGTGTGTCTGGCCGATTTCGGCGATTCCGGCATCGCATTCGTCGCCCAGCCGCAGATACCGCCGCGCAACGTCAACTGGGCCTCGTCCGGCAAATGGGTGCACGCGGCCAAGGTCGGCTTCGAGAAGTATTTCCTGCACAAGATCAGGACGGGCCGCTCCGAGCCGGTTTACGAACGGCTGGCGCTGCAGGTTCTCGGCATCGAAAAGTTGAAGAAAGTCACGTTCGAGGAATCGGAAAAGCTGTCGGCCTGAGCAGCCCGACCATTCAGTTTCGGCGGCTGCGAAGAATCGCGGCCGCCGACAGCCCGCCAATAATGCCGAGAGCAGCGCCAACCAAGGCGTAATCGAGTCCGTAGAGCGCGCCGGCTCCAAGGCCCGCTACAAGACCGATCGCAGTCCAGCGTGCGAACAATGCCAATCCGCCCTCCTTTGCATCCTGCCGGTTGTGCGGATGCAATTCCCCTTGAATCGCCTATATAGCCGAAACGACGTCAATTCCCACGGGAGTGCAGAATGGCCGAACGGCTTCTCGACCAGTTCGATGTTTCGCAGGACGCGGTGCGTTCGATCGTGGAGGATGCCATCCACGGCGCCGACGACGGCGAGCTCTTCGTCGAATACCGCGAAGGCGAGGCGCTGGTCTTCGACAACGGGCGTCTGAAAACCGGAAGCTTCAACACCGACAAGGGCTTCGGGCTGCGCACGGTGGCCGGCGAGGCGGTCGGTTATGCGCATTCTTCGGAGCTGTCCGAGGCGGCGCTGAAGCGCGCCAGCGATGCCGTGTCGACCGTCAAGGCCGGCTATTCCGGAACGCTGGCGGAGCGTCCGGCCGGCACCAACCTGCATCTCTATGGCGAGGACAATCCGATCGCCGCGCCCGGGTTCGAGGAAAAGGTCGGGCTGCTCACCGAAATCGATGCCTATGTGCGTTCCGCCGACCCGCGCGTGCGCCAGGTGACGGCCTCGCTCGCCGCCTCGTGGCAGCAGGTCGAGATCATGCGCGGCGACGGCGCGACGATCCAGGACATCAGGCCGCTGGTCAGGGTCAATGTCGCGGTCGTGGTGGGCGACGGCGACCGGCAGGAGAGCGGCTCCCACGGCATGGGCGGGCGCAAGAGCTTCGGCGAATTCGTCGCCGAGGATTCATGGAAGTTCGCTGCCGACGAGGCGCTGCGCCAGGCGTTGGTCAATCTGAGCGCCGACCCCGCGCCGGCCGGCACGTTCGACATTGTTCTCGCCAGCGGCTGGCCAGGCGTGATGCTGCACGAGGCGGTGGGCCACGGGCTGGAAGGCGATTTCAACCGCAAGAAGACGTCGGCCTTCGCCGGACTGATGGGCCAGCAGGTTGCCGCCAAGGGCGTGACCGTCGTTGATGACGGCACGATCGCCGAGCGGCGCGGCTCGCTGACCATCGACGATGAGGGCACGCCGTCGGGCCGCAACGTGCTGATCGACGACGGCAAGCTGGTCGGCTACATGCAGGACCGGCAGAACGCGCGGCTTATGGGCATGAAGGCAACCGGCAACGGACGGCGCGAATCCTACGCGCACGAGCCGATGCCGCGCATGACCAACACCTTCATGACGGCCGGCGACAAGACGCCGGAGGAGATCATCGCCTCGGTCGACAAGGGCATCTATGCCGTTTCATTCGGCGGCGGGCAGGTCGACATCACCTCGGGCAAGTTCGTGTTCGGCTGCACCGAGGCCTACATGATCGAGAACGGCAAGGTGACCCGACCGATCAAGGGCGCGATGCTGATCGGCAACGGGCCGGACGCCATGCACCGGGTCTCCATGATCGGCAACGACATGAAGCTCGACACCGGCATCGGCATGTGCGGCAAGGCCGGACAGGGCGTGCCCGTCGGCGTCGGCCAGCCGCATCTCAGAATGGACGCCATGACGGTGGGCGGCACGCAGGCGTGAAGGCTTCCGGCGGCGCGCCGCCTACCAGGTGATCTTGATCGCTTCCGAGCTCTTCTTTGCCGGCCCGTGGTAGACGGCCTCGATATTGTTGCCGTCAGGGTCAAGCAGGAACGCCGCGTAGTAGCCGGGGTGGTACGAACGCTCGCCGGGCTTGCCGTTGTCCGTGCCGCCGGCCTTCAAGCCCGCCGCGTGGAATGCGTCCACCATAGCGCGATCCCTGGACTGGAAAGCGATATGGTGTCGGCCGGTGAGCTTGCCCGCGGCGGCCGGGCTGTCGGCCGACGAGACGCACAGTTCGTCCGCGAAGAAGAAATCGTCGGTGATCTCCACCACCGGGATGCCCAACACCGTCATGACCGCTTCGTAGAAGCGCTTGCTTGCGTCGTAGTCGCGCACCACCAGCCCGATGTGATCGATCAGCCGGCCGCGATATAGTTCCTGGGCTTCCATGGCGTTCTCCAGCTCGTTTACAGGGAAGTTAGGCAGGCGCGGCGGCACGTCAACGGGATGTTGCCACGCTGCTGCCATCTACAGCCAGGACGCCGGCGTCTTCGGAAGCCGATGCTCCGGGTCGACGACCTCGAGCACCGAGCCGCCTTCCTCGTTCCACCGCCACAGGGCTACACAGGTGCCGCCCGGCGACATGAAAGACGGAAAGATCAGCCCGTCGAAGCCGGCTGCCCGGAGCTTGCCCGCAACTTCATGGGTTGCGGGAACGCGTCCCGCATCGAGTTCGGCCCGCCATTCGCATCGATGGATCGAGAAATCGAGGCGATGACTGGCAAGCTGCTCCGCGTTTGTCAGATCGGCCAAGGCAGCGCTGGTGAGCCTCAACCTGGCAATGAGAGCCGGGTGCTGGACGAAGCCCTGATTGTATTCCGCCCACGCCGTCGACAGCTCTCGCGCGGCGTAGATCGCGGGCGTTCCCACCGCGTTCCACCGGCCGCCGAATTGCGCGGCGCCCTCACCCGAAAGCGGAAGATGCGCCCAGCGCGGCACATAAGCGCGCCAGAGATCGACCGGCCGCCCGCATCGTGCCTCAGGCATAAACGCCGGCGCGAACAGCCTCCAAATAAGCGAGCACCTTGTCCGCCCTGCGCTCGCGGACGAGATCGTAGGACGTCTTGCCGGCCCAACCGGGAATCGGCTGATGCTTGAACCATATCGCCGCGCGGTCCTGCCCGCCGGTCATCTCCGCCGCCATCGCGAGGATGCGCACCACCGGACTGAGGGCCGCATCCGCCTTGCGCGCGCCGGTCGTCGCGGTGAGAGTGTTGCGGGCCACACCCGCCAGGCCGGCGAGTTCGGTCATCGTCACGCCAAGCTCTTCCGCCACACGCCGGGCGGACAGGAAGGGAGAATCGGCGGTTCCGAATCGCGACGTCCAGTTCTCAGCCGTGATGCTTGTCATCAAGTTCAATCCACAATTGACATATTCATGCTCAATATGCGCTCAATTTCGGATTAATTCAAGATCATCCTGTGGAAGACAATAGATGACTGCGCATAGCCCCTCCTCCATCGTCATCCTCACCGGAGCCGGCATCTCCGCCGAGTCCGGCGTCGATACGTTCCGCGATCAAAACGGCATTTGGTCTAAGGTGGACTATCGCGAGGTGGCGACGCCCGAAGGCTTCGCGCGCAATCCGCAAAAGGTCCACGATTTCTACAACAAGCGCCGCGCCGGATTGAACGGCATCAAGCCGAACGCCGCGCATTCCGCGCTCGCCCGGCTGGAGCGGGAGTTCGCCGGCTCGTTGCTGCTGGTCACGCAGAACATCGACAATCTGCATGAGCAGGCGGGCTCGCACAACATCGTCCACATGCACGGCGAACTCGCCCGGGCGCTGTGCGCCAATTGCGGCAACCGGCATCCATGGGAAGGCGATCTGGCGCTCGATCTCGCCTGTCTGTCCTGCAGGTCGCCGGGTTTCTTGCGTCCCGACGTCGTGTGGTTCGGCGAGATGCCCTACCAGATGGAACGGATTTTCGAGGCGCTGGGCAATTGCGACCTGTTCGTCGCCATTGGCACCAGCGGCACGGTCTATCCCGCCGCGGGTTTCAACGAGGACGCGCGGATGGCCGGCGCGCATACGGTCGAACTCAATCTCGAGGCGACCGAAGCATCACACCTGTTCTCGGAGACACACCACGGCAGGGCGAGCGAAATGGTTCCGGCGTGGGTGGAGCGCATTCTGAGCGGCAGCTAGTCGGCGACGGCTACGGCGCCGCTTTCGCATTCGGGGCGATATCACGCGAGAACCCGAGTACGGCGGCGACCACCATATCCGGGTTCGTATACATCGCGGTGTGCTGCGCGCCCGGCATGACGACCGTCCGCGCGTTCGGCAGAATTTCCTGCAATCTTTGCGCACCATTGGCCAGTTCGGGCGGGCTGTCGCCACCCAACAGCAGAAGGACGGGAAGCGATAGCTTGCCGACCCGCGCAACAGGCAGGCGATAGGACTGCTCGGCGCGCAATTCGCGCGCAATCGTCTGTGCTGTCGCCACGCGCTTCGGCCAGGACGCCGCGGCCTTCATCTGCTCGATCTCGCGAGGGGAAACCGCGGCGATCTCGGCCATGATCGCTATGATGGCCGCCTCGCCGTCACCTTCCGCGGCGAGCGTCTCGAGCCTTTCTATCTGCAGCGGCGAATACAGTTGTTCGCCCTCCGAAAACGATGGCTCGTAGAGGATCAGACCGGCGAGCTTCTCCGTCAGCATCGTCGCACCCAGCGCGCAAAGCGCCCCGTAGGAGTGACCGAACAGCAGAACCGGTCCGCCCAGAGCGTCCACGACGGCAACGATGTCCTCGAACTCGCGCTCGATCGCATAGTCGGGCGCGTCGCCGCTGTCACCACGGCCGCGTCGCTCCATCGCCGTTACGGTGAAATGCTGTTCGAAGATCGTTGCCCATTGCGCGCGTATTGTCGCCGTCCCATGGACAAGGAGGAGGTGCGGCCCGCTGCCCTGCTGCTCGTATGCGATCGGTGTGCCGTCGGTGCTTCTGACAGTCTGCATGCTCGCACTCCGCGCGAACGCGCCTCAAGGAGGCACGGAAGCAGCTCAATATTAGCACAACCCGGCCCGGAGTGAGACCGGCCCTCAGTGCCGCCGTTTCGTCTTCTCCAGCAGCGCCACAGCCTCGACATGCGGCGACCACAGGAACTGGTCGATCGGCGTCACCGAGCGGAGTTCATAACCGCCTCCGATCAGGATCGACAGGTCGCGCGCCAGCGTGACCGGGTTGCAGGAAACGGCGGCGACCTTGCGCACGTCCGAGCGCGCGATCTGCGTTGCCTGCGCCTCCGCTCCCGCGCGCGGCGGATCGAAGACGAGACCGTCGAAGCGGGCGAGTTCCTTCGCAGTCACGGGCCGGCGTTCCAGATCGCGGCGCTCGACGGTGACCTTGCGCAGGCCGGGAGCATGGGGCGCGGCGCGGTCGAGCGCGGCCAGCGCCGTGCCGTCGGATTCGACGGCATGCACCTCCGCCTTGGGCGCCAGCCGCAGCGCGAATGTGCCGGCGCCCGAATACAGATCGGCGATGCGCTTGGCGCCGGCCAGATGGTCGCCGACCAGTCGCACCATTGCATTTTCCGCATCGACGGTCGCCTGCAGAAATCCTCCCGGAGGGAGTTCCACCGGGATGCCGCCAACGGAAACGATGGGCTTGCGCGGTTCCAGAATGATCTCGCCTTCCAGCGAAATGCGGGCGAGGCCCGCCTCCTGCGCATGGCGCGACACCGCCATGCGCGCGTTCGCCGAGACGCGCGTTATTCCGCCGGCGTCGATGTCGAGGCCGGTTTCGGTCGCCGTGACGGCCAGCCGCAGGACCTGTTTTCCCGGCTCGAGCAATTGCGCCAGCCTGCGGATATCCTCCAGCCGGCTGGTGATGGCGGGCAGCAGGATCGGGCATTCCTCGATCGGCACGATCGTGTGCGACATGGCTTCACGGTAGCCCAGCAAAACCCCGCGTTCGGCCTGGCGGGCGGCGAACACGGCCCTGCGGCGCGTGGCGGGCTGGCAGCGGACAATGTCGGCCACCGGCGCATCGATGCCATGCCCGCGCAGCGACCGCACCACCAGGTCGCGCTTCCATTCATTGTAGGCGTCCGCCGCCATGTGCTGCAGCGCGCAGCCGCCGCACGCGCCAAAATGCCGGCAGGGCGGCTTGACCCGAAGCGGCGAAGCCTCAAGCACCGCGATCAGTTCGGCGCGGTTCTTGTTTTGCGCCGCCGTCACCACCTCGCCCGGCAGCGTGTGCGGCACGAAGACCGGTCCGGATTCGGCCAGCGCGACGCCATCGCCCTGCGCGCCGAGATGATCGATGACGAGGCGTGTGCTCATCGGTCTTTGACGCCGCCAAGCAGAAATTCGCGGTTTCCGTCGCCGCCTTCGATGGGAGACAGGGTGATGCCGAGCGCCCGCCAGCCGAGCTGCGCATCCAGCCATTGCGCCATATTCGCCGCGATGCGCTCGCCCAGCGAAGGATCGGTCAGCAGTCCGCCCTTGCCGATCATCTCGCGACCGGCCTCGAATTGCGGCTTGACCAGGAAGATGCCGAATGCGCCGCTGGCCGCGAGTTCGAGAGCCGGCGGCAGCGCCAGGCGGAGCGAGACAAAGCTGACGTCGCTGACCACGATTTCGGGAGCTCGACCGCCCAGATGCTCTCGCGTCAGGTCACGCGCGTTGACGCCTTCGAGGCTGGTCACGCGCGGATCGGACGCCAGTTCCGGCCGCATCTGATCGTGTCCGACATCGATTGCGATGACATGGGCGCCGCCGCGTTCCAGCAGCACCTGCGTGAAGCCGCCGGTCGAAGCGCCGATGTCGAGCGCCAGCCGGCCCGCTGGAGCCTGGCCGAAATGTTCGAGACCGTGGGCGAGTTTGAGCGCGGCGCGCGAGACATAGGCCCGCGCCGGGTCGTCGACCGTGATCGCCGCCTGGTCTGCAACCGCCCTGCCCGCCTTGGTCGCGGCCACGCCGTCGACGGCGACAGTGCCGCGCAGAATGGCATCGCGGGCGCGCGAGCGGCTTTCGAACAATCCGCGCCGGACGAGCAGATCGTCCAGCCTCAGCTTTTCACTTGTGGATACGGGTCGCATCGGCCTTCCATGGCGAATGGCCGTGCGGAAGGCAAGGATTGGATGCTGTCAGGGCTGACCGATGGTCATGCGCGGCAGATCGGTTGCCGGCGCCAGCCCGTCCTGCCAAGCCGTCTGGTCGCCGTCCCGCGCATTGGCGCGGGCGGCCCGTGGCTGGTAGAATCTGGGCGTTTCGCCCGGCTGAAATCCGTCGCGCAGTTCGCCAAGCTTGCTGACGGCGAGCCTGATCGCCGCAGCCTCGATGGCCGGGTCATGATCCGACGTTGCGGTTGCATTTGCCACAACCGAAGTCGCGGCCAGCATCAATGCAACCGCGGTGCACTTGCCGAAAGGCATTGTCATCTCCCTGTCCGAGCGCAGAGCTAGCACCGGCGGGCTAAGAAACCGCCAAGCGACAGGGTTACGAATTCATCAACGAGATCAGGCGGTCAGGCGCGGGCGGCCTTGTCGGTCTGGCCCAGCGCCCCAAACACGGCGCGAACGATGCCGGCGGAATCGAGCCCGGCGTCGGCGTACATCTTCTCAGGCTTGGCCTGATCGACAAAGCGGTCGGGCAGGATCAGGGGGCGTATCTTCGGCCCGTTTTCAAGCAGGCCTGTATGGGCGAGGTGCTGCAGCACATGGCTGGCGAAGCCGCCGATCGCGCCCTCTTCCACCGTGATCAGAACTTCATGGCCGCGCGCCAGCCGTTCGACGAGATCCGTGTCCAGCGGCTTGGCGAAGCGGGCATCGGCGACTGTCGTCGACAGACCCGCCGCCTCCAGTTCCTCCGCTGCATTCAGGCAGTCGGCAAGCCGGGTGCCGAAAGAAAGCAGGGCGACCTTGGTGCCTTCGCGCAGCACCCTGCCCTTGCCGATTTCCAGCACCTGGCCGCGCTCGGGCATCTCGACGCCCACGCCGTTGCCGCGCGGATAACGGAAGGCAACCGGACCTTCATCATAGGCCGCGGCCGTCCGCACCATGTGTTTCAGTTCGGCCTCGTCGCCTGCGGCCATGACCACGAAGCCCGGCAGAGTGGCGAGATAGGTGACGTCGAAAGCGCCGCAATGGGTGGGCCCGTCGGCGCCGACAAATCCGGCGCGGTCGATCGGGAACCTGACCGGCAGCTTCTGGATGGCGATGTCGTGCACCACCTGGTCGTAGGCGCGTTGCAGGAACGTCGAATAGATCGCCGCGAAAGGCTTGTAGCCCTCGGTCGCAAGCCCGCCCGCGAACGTCACCGCGTGCTGTTCGGCGATGCCGACATCGAACATGCGCGTCGGAAATGCCTCGCCGAACAGGTCTAGCCCGGTGCCGGAGGGCATGGCAGCGGTGATGGCGACGATTTTCTCGTCTTCCTCCGCCTCCTGGATCAGGCTTTGGGCGAAGACCTTGGTGTAGCTCGGCGCATTTGCCGGGGCTTTCGCCTGCGCGCCCGTAATGACGTCGAATTTGGATACGCCGTGATACTTGTCCGGGGCCTCTTCGGCCGGCGCGTAGCCTTTTCCTTTTTGAGTGACGACATGGATCAGCACCGGCCCGTCGCCGTGGTCGCGAACATTGCGCAGCACCGGGATCAGGTGCTCCAGATTGTGGCCGTCGATGGGTCCGATATGGAAGAAGCCCAGTTCCTCGAACAGCGTGCCGCCGGTCACATAGCCGCGCGCGTGCTCCACGGCACGGGTAACGGCGCGGTCGACGCGCTTGCCGAGATAGCCCGTCAGCTTCTTGCCGAAATCGCGGACGCCCGCATAGGTGCCGCCCGAGGCGAGGCGCGCAAGGTAGCCGCTCATTGCGCCGGACGGCGGAGCGATCGACATGTCGTTGTCGTTGAGGATGACGATCAGCCGGGCATTGAGCGCGCCGGCATTGTTCATCGCCTCATAGGCCATGCCGGCCGACATGGCGCCGTCGCCGATGACGGAGACCACATGGTTCTTGCGGCCGTCGAGATCGCGGGCGACGGCCATGCCCAGCCCGGCTGAAATCGATGTCGAGGAGTGCGCGGCGCCGAAAGGGTCGTATTCGCTCTCGGCCCGCTTGGTGAAGCCGGAAAGCCCGTCTTCGTGGCGCAACGTGCGGATGCGGTCGCGGCGGCCGGTGAGGATCTTGTGGGGATAGGCCTGATGGCCGACATCCCAGATAATGCGGTCGTCGGGCGTGTTGAACACGTAATGCAGGGCAACGGTAAGTTCGACCACGCCCAGTCCCGCGCCGAGATGTCCTCCGGTCTGCGAAACGGCGTCGATCAGCTCGGTCCGCAGTTCGCCCGCGAGTTGAGACAGTTCCGCTTCCTCGAGCTTCCGCAAATCTTCCGGAATGCGGACCCGGTCTAGCAGCGGCGTGGCGGGCAAATTACTCACGATGTGTTCAATGCTCGAATGACAAACGCCTCAGGGACATAAGCAAGGGCGGGCCGAAAGTAAACGCGCAGCGTGGCCGCATGGTGGCCGTCGCGGCATCAAGATTGCGGCAGCGGGGTGAATTCCTCCTCGTCGCCGGGCACGATGTCGAACCGGCCCGTGCGCCATTCCTCCTTCGCCTGTTCGATACGCTCCTTCGACGAGGAGACGAAATTCCACCAGATATAGCGCTTCGAGCCGAGCGATGCGCCGCCGAACAGCATGAGATGCGCCGCGGCGTCCGCTTCGAGCACGATTTCGGCGCCCGGCTTGAAGACGATCAACCTGTCGGACGGGAAACGGTCGCCGGCAATCGAAATCTCGCCGTCGAGCACGTAGATCGCGCGCTCCTCGGCATCGGCGGGGATCGGCAGCCGCGCGCCGGCCTCGAGCCGGATGTCGGCATAAAGCGTCTCGGTCTCGGTTCGGACGGGCGCGGTCGCGCCGTGAAAGGAGCCTATGACGACACGGGCGCGGACGCCGTCCGCATCGATGACCGGCAAGTCGCCCATGCGCGTATGGCCGAAGGCGGGATCGATCTCCTCGCGGTTGTCCGGCAGGGCGAGCCAGGTCTGAAGTCCGGAGACCGACATCGGCGCGCCGCGCAGTTCCTCCGGCGAGCGTTCGGAATGGACGATGCCGCGGCCAGCCGTCATCAGGTTCACGTCGCCCGGCGCGATGATCATCTCGGTGCCCAGCGAATCCCGATGCCTGATCTGCCCGTCGAAGAGGTAGGTCACAGTGGACAGGCCGATGTGCGGATGCGGGCGCACGTCCAGCGCCTCGCCGGCGCGCAAGACCGCCGGGCCCATGCGGTCGAAGAAGATGAAGGGGCCGACCAACCTGCGCCGCGCGGTCGGCAATGCACGGCGGACCTGGAAGCCGCCGATGTCGCGCGCATTGGGGATGATCAGCGTCTCGATGGCGTCGCAGGCGAACGCATCGCCGGGTTCGGGATCATTGCCGGGAAAGAAGCTCATGGGCGCAGGTCCTGTACCGTCACCAGGTCAGCATTGCGACATCATAGCGTGACAAAAGCCGGTCGTATGTCACGAACTGCATGTTCTCGATAATCGCCTGCGCCAGCATCAGCCTGTCGAAGGGATCGGAATGGAGAGGCGGGAGCCGTTCGACGAAGGCGGCGTGGGCTGCTGTTACGTCGAGCAGGGAGAAGCCGGCTTTCTCGAAATGTCCAATCGCTTCGTGACCGGAAAAGGGCGGGCTATCGGGGCGGTTCAATCTGTGCTTGATCGCGGTTTCCCAGATAGAGACGGCAGAGACCGTTACCCTGTCTGCCGCCTCGCCGATCGCTTCAGAAATGTGCGGCGGGATGCGCCGGGGTTCGGTAAGGGTCCATATTGCGACATGCGTATCGAGGAGAAGTCTCACTTCTCCTCCTTCTTCTTGCCGAGAAACATGGCCTCGATCTCCGCATCCATGGCCTGAAATGCCTCGAAGTCCATCGGGGGATATTTGCCCGCCAGCAAACCCAGTCGGATTTTCTTCTTCGGAGCAGCATCAAGCGGGACCAGCTTTGCCGCCGGCTTGCCGTTGCGCGCGATGATGATCTCGTCCTCTGCGCCCGACTCCACGGCCTCGACCAGCTTGGAGAGCTTGGTCTTGGCTTCCAGCATGTTGACGGTGCTCATGGCTGCCTCCTTAGCTAAGTCTGACTAAGGTGGGACTTGTGCCCGGTGCTGTCAAGTCAGGTTGATCGCGACCGCTCAGGCGTCGGCACGCGCGAAACGCATGGCGGAGCGCTTCCGCGCCTTCGCCGCCACTTCCTCGCGGTCCTTCGGCGGCTGCGCCGTTTCCATTGCCTGGAGCAGTTCGCGCACGCTGGCGGCGACCGCATCGACCGCGCGGTCGAATGCTTCTTCGTTGCGCTTCGACGGTCGGGTGGAGCCGCTCACCTTGCGGACGAACTGCAGCGCGGCGTCGCGGATTTCGTCATGCGTGGCCGGCGGCTCGAAATTGAACAGCGGCTTGATGTTGCGGCACATGTCCTTCGCTCCGGTTCGGGTGGGTCATCGCGCGCCAGTCCGGGCTCGCAAGGTGGCGATCAGATGTCGCCGTTGCCGTCCAGCGGTTCGGTGCCCACCGGCTTGCCCTCGCGCGACAGGCGGATCTTCTCGACCTTGTCTTCCGCCGCCTTCAACAGCTTCTCGCAATGCGCCTTCAGCGCCTCGCCGCGCTCATAGGTGCGGATCGATTCGTCCAGCGGGACGTCGCCGCGCTCCAGATCGTCGACGATCTTCTCCAGCGCCTCCAGCGCCTTTTCGAATGTCAGCGACTTGATGTCGTCATTGGCGTTTTCTGCCATTTTCTATCCCTTCATCAGGCGGCTGACATGGGCGGCTGTCGAGCTGGCGAGCCCTTCCAGATCGTACCCGCCCTCAAGCAGACTCACGAGCCGATTGGAACTGATGCGCCCCGCCCGATCAAGCAATTCTCCCGTCGCCCAGTCGAAGTCATCCTCGGTCAGATTGATTTCGGCCAGCGGATCGCGGTGATGAGCGTCGAAGCCGGCCGAAATGATGATGAGGTCGGGCCGGAAGTCGTCGAGCGCCGGCAGAATGCGCGAACGGAACGCCTCGCGGAAAGCGTCGCCGCCGTCGCCCGAGGCCAGCGGCGCGTTGACGATGTTGCCGCTGCCCGTCTCGTTCCGCGCGCCGGTGCCAGGATAGAGCGGCATCTGGTGCGTCGAGGCGTAGAGCACGCTCGGATCGTTCCAGAAGATGTCCTGCGTTCCGTTGCCGTGATGCACATCCCAGTCGATGATGGCGACGCGCTCGGCTCCGTGCGCCTTCTGCGCGTGGCGCGCGGCAATCGCGGCGTTGTTGAAGAAACAGAAGCCCATCGCCGTCTCGCGCTCGGCATGATGGCCGGGGGGACGCGCGGCAACGAAGACGTTGTCGGCTTCGCCGGAAAACACATCGTCCACGGCCGCAGTCGCCGCGCCTATCGCGGCGAGCGCCGCCTCCCAGCTTTTCGGGCTGGCCGACGTATCGGCATCGACCCGTGCCAGCCCTTCCTCGGGAATCGCCGCCTTGACGCGGTCGCGATGCGATTCGGGATGGGCAAGAAGAATGGCGTCCGCATCGCCAGGCGGAGACTGCCGGCGGTCCAGACTATCGAAGCGCTCATCTTCGAGCTGACGTGCGATGGCGCGCAGCCTGTCGGGCCGCTCGGGATGGCCGGGCGGGGTCAGATGTTCGAGATAGATCGGGTGCGTGTAGAGCCGCGTGGTCATGCCCCGATATAGGCGTTTCGGCGCGGCTTGGCCACGCCGGCCTTCCCCGCATCCGTGTTGTTCAACAGGTCAGGCATTCCCGGGCGCGGCCGCGGGACGGCCGCCGAAAGACGCTACAGCCTTGTCCTTCAGGTCGCGGAAATGCCGCGACGCGCCGGCCAGCCTTGCATCCCATTCGGGGTCCGGTATCTGCCCCTCGATCACCTTGAAATATACCTGCATGAGCGCGGCGATCACGAACGGCTCGATAAGCGCCGCCTTGATTGCCCAGGCGAAGATGATCGCAAAAACAAAGGACCAGCCGGCGAGCTGACCGGGCATGACGTAGAAAATGGCGGCGGCGGGCGCGAGCATCACCAGGAATACGAGAAAGGCCAAACCCCACATGATGAGCGCCAGCCAGACCGCGTTCTTGACCATCACCATGCCGTTTTGCGCGTAAAGCACGACGCCCTGGCGCGCGGTGTCGAATGGCTGATCGGAGCGCAGGCGGATGTTGTAGCCGAGGATCACTTCGTCGACATAGGTGAGCGATATGCGGATCACGGTGTTGATGAAGCCGATCAGGCCCCGCAGGCCCGGTATCGGCAGGAAGCGAGCCGCGCCGCCAAGCAGGCCGGTGATCACCCGCACCGCGCCCTTGACCAGCTGGTCGACGACAAACAGCACATTGGCCTCGCCGAAACGTTCGGTGACCACGGCGCGCGCATGCGCGATCTGGCCGTTGCCCTCCGGCAGTTCCCGGCCCTCGATCAGTTCGACCATCACCGCGATGTGCCCGGCCTTGACCATGTAGAGGATGTATTCGCGCAGCCAGTAGAGAACGACCGAGACGAGGATGATGCCGCCAAGACCGCCGAACAGGGCAAAGCCCGCCGGCCCGTCCGGTCCGCCGAAAATGCGGCCGACGCCGAAGCCGATGCCCGCGCCGACGCCGGTCGCAAGGACATAGGCGAGCGTGATGGAAAAATAGACGACGAGGCGAAGCAGGATGAAGGGCCAGGTGCGGACCATCATCCCCAGCGTGCGGCCGAAATCGAAATCCCACATGGCGTATTCCCCTCGCGAGTCGGTTGTCGGCGCGAGCCTATCATTGCGAAACGGCGCTAGGGAATGATGGCCACGAGCCTTCCGTCCTCACCCGCCGTGACGATCGCACCGCCGACATTGAGAACGGCATGGGATACCGGCTTGAGCAACGGCACCTTCTCGAAGCCGGTGCGCGCGGCAATGACGATCGAACGGCGGTTGGCATTGGGCAGCGCCAGATCGGGGACGCCGTCGCCGGTGAAATCGCCGGTCGCGGCAAGGCCCAGTTCGCGCGAGCCGATGACGTGGTTGGAGAAGCCGAACCAGGTGTTGGCGAAGACCTCGAGCTTGCCGTCCTCGAACGCCGCCATCTTGAGCGTGCCGCCGATATGCGGCGTCTCGACCCAGGCAACGACCGGCACGCCGGCGCCGGTGTAGTCGGCGATGCCGGCGATGTTCAGCCAGCGGTTGGGGCGGCCGATCTCGCGCGTTGTATCGAGCAATTCCAGCTTTCCGCCGCGCAATCCAAGCACCGCGACCGCGGCGCCCCTTGCCAGCGACGAGCGGACCGCGACCACCTCGCCGCGGCCATCGCCGTTGAGATCGGCGATGCGCGGGGTGATGTCCTCGAAGACATGGGTTTCAGGCAAGATGTACTCGTACCGCTGTCCCGCCGCATCCTCCGCGACCAGCGAACCGGCCTCCACCTTGTCGCCCAGCACACCGTGGCCATAGCGGGTGGTGGGACGCGCATACCAGGCGCGGCGGATGTCGCCGCCTGATGCACGGGCGACGCGCCCGTCCGGCAGCCCGCCCTGCGGCGCCTTCGGCGGAAGGCCCGTGATATCGGCAGGCGCCAGGCAGATGATCTTGCTGTCGCAGCGCGCCAATCTGAATGAGGCGCCGTTGCGAAGCGTCACGAATTCACCCGCCATCGTGGCGACGAGGCGGCTCACCGGTGACGGTGTTTCGATCTGATGGCGTTCGGCGGCATTGGCATTGCCCGCAAGCAATGCGAGCGCGGCGGCAAACAGTGCCGCTGCGCGCGTCACTCGCGATCCATGATCTCGGTGGAGGCGATCTCGATGCCGAAACCCTCGAGGCCGACATAGTGGCGTTCGCGCGAGGCAAAGAGCTTTATCGACGAGATGCCGAGATCGCGCAGGATCTGCGCGCCCAGACCGATTTCGCGCCATTCATTCTCGCGCCTGACCGCTTCGTCATGGCCCTCGGAGCCGTCGTCACCCGGCCTGCTGCGCGGCAGATGCGCCACGCCAACCGAACCCTTGCGCAAATAAACGACAACGCCGCGTCCGGCTTCGCCCATCTGCTTGACCAGCCCGTCGAGCCTGCTGGCGCTTCCGAAGACATCCTGAACAATGTCCTCGCTGTGGAGACGCACCGGCACGTCGACCCCGTCGCGGATGTCGCCGAAGACGACAGCCAGATGGTGCATCGGGTCCCACGGTACGGAATATGCGTAGGCCTGTGCCGGGCCGCCAGCCGTCTCGACCGCAAAGGTGTCGACGCGGTGAACCAGCGTTTCCTGACGCTGGCGATAGGCGATGAGATCGGCAACCGACACCTGCTTCAGCCCGTGCGCCTCGGCGAAGGAAGTCACCTGCGGCCCGCGCATCACCGACCCGTCGTCGCTGACGAGTTCGCTGATGACGCCGACTTCCGGCAGGCCCGCCAGCCGGCACAGATCGACCGCGGCCTCGGTATGGCCCGAGCGCATCAGCACGCCGCCTTCGCGCGCGACAAGCGGAAACACATGACCCGGACGCACGAAATCGGTCGAGCCGACATTCGGGTTGGCCAGGTTGCGGGCGGTCAGCGTCCGGTCGTCGGCCGAGATTCCGGTGGTCGTGCCGTGTTTGAAATCGACTGAAATCGTGAAGGCGGTGGAATGCGGGGCGTCGTTGTCGGCCACCATCGGCGCCAGATTGAGCCGGCGCGCGTCCTCACGCGTCATCGGGGCGCAGACGATGCCCGAAGTATGGCGCACGATGAAGGCCATCTTTTCGGGCGTGCAGTGCACCGCCGCCACGATCAGGTCGCCTTCGTTCTCGCGCCCGTCATCGTCCATGACGACGACGATCTCGCCGCGCTCGAATGCGCGGAGCGCATCGACAACCTTTTTCTGATCGTAGGGCATTGGCGTGAATATGTTCCGATCTATGGGAAGTAGGGGACTAGGGCGGTAGGGCAGTAGGACAATATGGATCAGTCCGCCGACAATTTTCGAATGAGAAGACGCAACAACTTGCCCACGCTCTCGCTCGCACTCATTGCTGGCTGGACTGCGGAATTAGTCGACATCCCGGTTCTTGCGGCTATCAGCAAATGGGTTTCAAGCTCCTTGAGCGACCCTTGGGCGACGCGCAAGAAATGCTGGTAGGAAGCTGAACTCTCGCGTCCATAACCCTCCGCAATGTTAGCAGGAACCGAAATTGCAGCCCTCCTCACCTGATTGGTCAGCCCGTAGAGCTCTTCCTTCGGCCACGACTTAGTCAGTTTGTAGATCAACACGACCAAATCCATCGCCTGCTGCCACACAATGAGATCCTGGTAGGAATTGATCCTGCCTGCCATGCCCCTACTGCCCTAAATGCCTATTGCCCTACTGCCCTATCCATTTCCAGTCTGGCCGCGATGCCGCAGATAGTGGTCCGCGATGGTGCAGGCAACCATGGCCTCGCCGATCGGCACTGCGCGGATACCCACGCAGGGGTCATGGCGGCCCTTGGTGATGATCTCGACTTCGTTGCCGTCGGCGTCGATCGACGCGCGCGGCGTCAGTATGGACGAGGTCGGCTTCACAGCGAAACGCGCCACCACCGGCTGGCCGGTCGAGATGCCGCCCAGAATGCCGCCGGCATGATTGGCCCTGAACACCGGCCGGCCGTCATTGCCCATGCGCATTTCGTCGGCGTTTTGTTCGCCGGTCATGCGCGCAGTCTCGAACCCGTCGCCGATCTCGACGCCCTTCACGGCGTTGATCGACATCAGGTTCGACGCGATGTCCTGGTCGAGCTTGGCATAAACCGGCGCACCCAGCCCCGCCGGCACGCCCTCGGCCGCCACTTCGATCAGCGCGCCGACCGACGATCCGGCCTTGCGGATGCTATCGAGATAGGTCGAGAAGACCTCCACGGAAGCCGGATCGGGGGTGAAGAAGGGATTGTCCGCATTGTGGACGAAGTCCCAGTCCCAGTTGGCCCGGTCGATCGCCTTCTCACCCATTGCAACCAGCGCGCCGCGCACGACGAGGCCAGGAACAATCTTCCGCGCCAATGCGCCGGCCGCGACGCGCGCCGCCGTCTCGCGCGCCGAGGAGCGCCCTCCGCCGCGATAGTCGCGAATGCCGTATTTCACGTCATAGGTGTAGTCGGCGTGGCTTGGCCGGTACTGCCGCGCGATATCGCCATAGTCCTTGGAACGCTGGTCGGTGTTTTCGATCATCATCGAAATCGGCGTGCCGGTCGTCACCAGCGCGTCGCCGTCTTCCACATAGCCGGACAGCACCTTGACCTGGTCGGCTTCGCGCCGCTGCGTCACGAAGCGCGACTGTCCGGGCTTGCGCCAGTCGAGTTCGGCCTGGATTTCATCGACGGTGAACCGGATGCCGGGCGGACAGCCATCCACCACGCAGCCAAGGGCGGCGCCGTGGCTTTCGCCCCAGGTCGTCACCCGGAATAGATGGCCGAACGTGTTGTGCGACATGCCCTGATCTGCCGTGTCGGAAAAGCCGGAATGGCATCGCTTCTATTTGTGATCGGCGTCCCGGTCAAACCGCCGCGCCGCGCAACTATTTTTGACACAATCGGCATGTTTGTGCGTTGGTAGAGACGGAGTTGGGGCAACCCCGCCGCGAGCGGGGATTGAAGACGTCAAAGGAAACGGGAATGCGTAAACTTATTGCTGCCGCCGGGGCCCTGATGCTGATGAGCGCCGCCGCGCTCGCCGCGGTTACGGAAGGCGAGATCAAAGAGGTCGACCTCGATGCGCTGACCATCGTGCTCGACGACGGCAAGACGTACAGGCTGCCGCCGGAGATGGACATGAGCGTGATCACGGAAGGCGTCACGGTCACCATCGACTATGATTCGCGCGACGGCGTGAACCAGATCATGGACATGCTGATCCAGTAGCTGGGGCGGCGCTACAGCCAGCGCAGCCTGCCGCCGCTCAGTTCCAGAATGCGATCCTGCGGCACGCTGACCTTGCAGGCCGTTTCCGGGTCGTGGTTTTCGATCAGCCGGAACAAGACCCGCAAAATGCCGCCATGCGTCACGCAGACGGTCGGCCCCTTCAGTTCCGCCAGCCATGGCGCGATACGGTCGGCGAGCATCTGGTAGCTCTCGGCCTCGACGCCAGGCGGTATGTAGTTCCATTTGTCGCGCTCGCGCGCCGCGTTGCTGCCCGGCGTCTTCTCATCGATCTCGGCCAGCGTGAAGGTCTGCCAGTCGCCATAGTGCATCTCGATCAGGCGCGGATCGGTGCGGTAGCCCTCGCGCGGCAGGCCCATTCCGGCGCGGAGGCGCTCCATGGTCTCGCGCGTGCGGCGCTTCGGGCTGGCGACGAAATCGAACTCTTCCGGCCGCTTTATAAGCTCGGCCAGCCGCGCGCCGTTGGCATCGGCCTGCCCGCGGCCGGTGTCGTTGATATCGGTGTCGACTTGCCCCTGGATACGGCCTTCGGCGTTCCAGTCGGTCAGGCCGTGCCGGACGAAATAGGTGAGCGGAAGCATGTCAGCAGGGATTCCCGCTCCCTACTCCCCCTCTTTCACCACCGAAATGTCGGGCGCGTCGACCGCCTTCATGCCGACGACATGGTAGCCGGAATCGACATGCAGCACCTCGCCGGTGACGGCGCGCGACAGCGGCGAGAGCAGGTAAAGCGCGGAATCGCCGACCTCGTCGATGGTGACGACGCGCTTCAGCGGCGAGTTGTACTCGTTCCAGCGCAGGATGTAGCGGAAGTCGCCGATGCCGGATGCGGCGAGCGTCTTGATCGGGCCGGCCGACAGCGCGTTGACGCGAATATTGCCGCCGCCGAGATCGACGGCCAGATAGCGCACGCTGGCCTCGAGCGCCGCCTTGGCGACGCCCATCACATTGTAGTGCGGCATCACCTTTTCGGCGCCGTAATAGGTCAGCGTCAGCATGGCGCCGCCATCGGTCATCAGAGCCTCGGCGCGCTTGGCGACCGCGGTGAATGAATAGACCGAGATGTCCATGGTGCGCTGGAAGTTCTCGCGCGTCGTCTCGACATAGCGGCCGTCGAGCTCGTCCTTGTCGGAAAAGGCGATGGCGTGGACGAGGAAGTCGAGCTTGCCCCATTTCTGCTTGAGGCCCTCGAACACCGCATCCACCGAAGCCATGTCGGTCACGTCGCAATCGCCGGCGACATGGGCTCCAAGCTGGGCGGCGAGCGGCTCGACCCGCTTGCGGAACTGGTCGCCCTGATAGGTGAGCGCCAGTTCGGCGCCCTCGCGCGCCAGCGCGCTGGCAACGCCCCAGGCGATCGACCGGTTGTTGGCGACGCCCATGATAAGGCCCCGCTTGCCCGCCATCAGGCCGCTGCCACCACCCATGCCGTGAAACTCCATCGTGAATTTTCACGATGGCTATGGCACAGGGCTAGAAACCCTTCAAGCGGAAGCGGGACGTGTCAGCCGCGCCGCGTCTTCATCAGCGCCGCCAGTTCCTCGTCGGCCTCGGGCAGCATGATGCGGACATTGGCGTAGAGATCGCCGCGGCCGCCGGTCTTGACGGGAAGCCCCCTGCCCTTGAGCCTGAGCGTCCGGTCGGAGCTGGAGCCGGCGGGCACGGTGACGGCGACCTTGCCGTCGGGCGTCTCCACCGGAACCTTGGCGCCCAGCACCGCGTCGGCCAGCGGCACGGCCAGGTCGACATGCAGGTCGCGCCCGTCGACCCGATAGCGCGGATGCCTGCGGAAGCGGATTTTGGCCAGCGCGTCGCCGCGCCCGCCGAGCGGCGAGGGTTCGCCCTGGCCTTTCAGCCTGATCGTCTGCCCGTCCTCGACATAGGCCGGCAGCTTGACCGCCAGCCTGCGCCCGTCGGGGAAGGCGGCCGTGACCTTGGCTCCCCGGATCACGTCTTCCAGCGTCACGTCGAGATTGAACTGCATGTCGGCCGGCTTCGGCCCGCCACGGCTTTGCGCGCCGGCGCCGGGACCGGCGCCCGGCCCGCGGCCGCCCCCAAAGGCGTCGCCGAAAATCTCGGAGAAGATGTCGCCGGCCTCGAAGCCGCCGGAGCGGAACTCGAACTGCCGCGCGCCGCCCGGACCCGCGCCCTGAGCCTGCCGGAAGCCGGTGAAGGGATCGCCGTGCGCGCCGGCGCCGGCGTGGAATTCCTGGAAGCGCGGCTTGCCAGTCGCGTCGATCTCGCCGCGGTCGAACTGCTTGCGTTTCTTCTCGTCGCCGACGACCTCATAAGCCTGGTTGGCCTCCGAAAAGCGCTCGCGCGCCTTCGGATCGTCCGGATTCTGGTCCGGATGATATTTCTTGGCCAGCCTGCGGTAGGCCGACTTTATGTCTTTGTGCGGGGCGTCACGCGGGACGCCCAGAACGTCATAGGGATCGCGCATGTGGTGTCTCTAACGGCAGGAATGCCCTCATGTCGATATATGCGCATTCATAGGAAGAAATTCCAGTGTTTCGGCTGCCATTTGGGCCGAAACAGGCACAATCAGCCTTGATTCAGGTCAGTCACGACCCACGAGCCGCCCTCGCCGATGCAGGCCTTGCCCAAATAGCGCATGCTGCCGGCAAAGCTGTCGCGCGAGACGGTGAAGGTCCGGCAGCGGCGGGCGCCCTCGTGGGTGTCCGACACGCGGGTGATCGCCCCCGACGAGCCGGTGTTGGCATTGACCCAGGGCGCGGTATCGGGCGGCTCGCCGGCGGGCGGCCAGGCCGACACCGCTGCGCCGATCGCGGCCTCGTCTGACACACGACTATCCGGCTGCTGGCCCGTTTGCATGCCCACGGAACTGGTTATGATCGAGCGATCGGTGTCGAGACGGCCGAGATCGAAGCCGCCGCCGCAGCCTGAAAGCAGTGATGCGCCCGCCGCGAAGGCGAGCGTCAGCAGCGGCCGGGCGATTGTGCGGGCGCGCACTGCGATACCTTGCGCTTGGCGCGACAATCAGCCATCTCCCCGGAGAGAAAGAAGTCCCAAGGCCCGACTATGAGCGAAACACGGTTAACAGGTGATGACTTCGCGGCGCGCGGCGAACCCATCGCGCTGTTTTCCGACTGGCTGGCGGACGCCGAAAAGAGCGAGCCGAACGACCCCAATGCGACAGCGCTCGCAACGGTGGACGCCGACGGGATGCCGGATGTGCGCATGGTGCTTTTGAAAGGCCATGACGAGCGCGGCTTTGTTTTCTACACCAATTTCGAGAGCGCCAAGGGGCGCGAGCTCCTCGCCAACCCGAAGGCGGCGATGTGCTTCCACTGGAAGAGCCTGCGCCGGCAGGTGCGGCTGCGTGGACCCGTGGAAACCGTCACCGATGACGAAGCCGACGCCTATTTCGCCTCGCGCCCGCGGGGCAGCCGCATCGGCGCCTGGGCCTCCAAACAGTCGCGGCCGCTGGAAAGCAAGCTCGCGCTGGAAAAGGCGGTGGCCGAATACACGCTGAAATACCCGCTGGGCGACATCCCCCGCCCGCCCCACTGGTCGGGCTTCCGCATCGCGCCCACCCAGATCGAATTCTGGCACGACCGACCGTTCCGGCTGCACGAGCGGATCGTGTTTACGCGCGAGGGGGATGGATGGGGGAAGGTGCGGCTGTATCCGTAGAAAGGAACGGGGGCGTCCGGCGGGGACCGCGCAATCAGGCCCGGGGGTTCCGGCGCCTTGCCAGCAGGATCCGGGCGATGTGGACAAGATTCAGCACGATGAAGAACACGTTCCAGGCCACGACATTCAGCATCGGGACCGGCTGGCTGTAGAAGTAGACGGCAAGGCAGGTCGCCGCCGTCACGGTGAGCAGTCTCAGGCGCAACATGTCCAGCGTGAAGTAGGCCGTTACGTAGAGGATGTTCGCCGCGTTGATGAGAATTTCCATTTCAGTACACTCAGAATGAGCAAACTGGTGGGCGGCGCCCGGCAGATGCCGAGCGCCACTATCCATCAGTCACCGCCGAATTCGGCCTTGAAGGTTTCGAAATCGATCTGCATGCCGTTGAGCACGGTGCTCCAGTGGCGAACGTAAGCCGCCTGAGCGACCGCCTCGGCAACCTCCTCGTCGGTCGCGCCCTGCGCCTTGGCGAACTTGGTCTCGACCCAGGTGCAGTACTGGCACGGAATCTGCGCCGCCACGGCGAGGTTGATCAGCGATTTCACCTTCGGTTCCAGCGCGTTGTTCTCGTCCATCAACAGGCCCTTGGTCATCGCCCAGGCGCCGGCGACCGCCGATTTCGGATAGGTCTTGATGTGGCTCGGCACGACGCCGAACGTCGCCTCGATTTCCTTGTAGGTGTCCTCGACGGAGGGCAGGTCCTGTGCAGCGGCAAAGGAGACGGCGCCCATCAGGGTTGCGGCGGTGATGGCCGCGATTGCAAAGGTGTTTCTCATTGTCGTTTTCCTTGTTTGTGACTTGATCGAAGGGACAGATTGGCCGTCTCCGCGCGCCCTTCACGCGCGAAGCCGGAAGCCGCCCGGGTCTTGGGCCGGGCGGTGTCTGGAATGGAGTGGCGGGGGCGGCCGAATGCTCAGCGAAAGGGCGTTGTCATTTCGCCGCGCGCGACGCGCCCGATGTCGCATCGCGATAGGCCGATATCCTTGAGTTGCACGTCGGAGAGTGCGTGCAATTGCCCGGCAATGCGGCGGGCGCGGGCCTTCGAGGCTAGGGCCGCAAAGGCGGCCGGCGCCAGTGCGAGGAGTGTACGCATCGGTGTCTTCTTTCTATCGGTTGGGGCGGTGCGACGCCTCAGCGCCGCACCTCGAATATGAAGTTGAAGGGCGTTTCCGCGGCGCGGCGGAAATGCGTGAAACCTGCTTTGCGGAACACTTCGGCCAGCCGCGCCTGCCCGGCCTGTGCGCCCAGCACCATGTGGCCGCCCTCGGAGATCGCGTGCGCCGTGCAGATCACAGTCGATGCCGAGTAATAGAGTTGCGCCACGGGCGAGAGGTTGTCCTTGACATGGTCGTGCGCGAAAGGCTCGACCAGCAACACCGTGCCGCCGGGCGCTAGCGTCCTTTCCGCATGGCGCGCGGCCGCCACCGGATCGCCCAGATCATGGAGAATGTCGAAGAAGCAGATCAGGCCGTACTGACCGTCCGGATAGTCGTCGGCCCGCGTGAGCGCGTATTCGACGCGGTCCGACCTGCCCGCAGCCTCCGCATTCCGCCGCGCCTCGTCGAGTGAGGCGGCATGCGTGTCGAAGCCGTGGAAGCGTGAATTCGGGAATGCTTCGGCCATCAACAGCGTCGAGTGGCCATACCCGCAGCCGACATCGGCAACCGAGATGCCTGTCGCCAACTGTTCGACCACGCCGTCCAGCGCCGGCAGCCACTGCGGCACCAGGGCGGCGCGATAACCGTTGCGAAAGAACGCCGCCGAGCCGCAGGAAAGCCGATGATCATGCTCGCCCCAGGCGATGCCCTTGCCAGTGCGAAACGCCTCGATCGTCTTCGGCTCGTCGAACCACATCGACGCCGGCACATTCCACGCGTGCGGCACGTAGACCGGGCTGTCCTCGTCGGCCAGCACCATCGCCTGCTCGGGCAACAGCTCATAGGTGTCGCTCAGGCCGTGATAGGCGATATAGCCGCCGGCCGCCTGGGCATTCAGCCATTCGGTCACATAGCGCTCGGCGCAGTCGGCGCGTGTGGCGATTTCCTTGGCGCTCAGCGGTCCGGCGCCGGCCATGGCCTTGTAGAGGCCGAGCTTGCTGCCCAGGCTCACCATCACGCCAGTGTAGCCGGCGGTCAGGTCGCCTATGGCGCGGGTGGCGAAGGCTTCGAGCCTCGCCTCGTCGATCTTTGGTGTATCCAGCATCGGATTGTTCCTTCACCTGTTTGAGTTGCTTTCGGAAGTGGCTGTGGTGTAGGCGTGTGAGCAGCCTGTGCGACAGAGCCGCTATCGCCCGCAAACGGTCCATTCGTGCCAATTCGGGTGCATTCTCGTGGCGCGGCGAGAGAGGCCACGATGTCCAGACGGGTAACCCAGAACGGATCGGCACCTTTGCGCGTCTGTCTCATCGCGCTGCCGGACGCCGTTATTTCGACGTTGGCCGGCATCTACGACGTGATGAACGGTGTCTCGATGATGGGCATCGCCTGCCCCGGCGCCGAGCATCCCTTCGATGTGGAGATTGTTGGTGAGAGGGTAGGTTTGTTGAGGCTCGCCAGCGGCGTTCCCATCGACGTGCAGCGCGCAATCGACGATGTCACGGCTTGCGACATCGTCATCGTTCCTTCGGTGCTGCTCAGGCCAGGCGGATGGGAAACCGGCCGCTATCCGCACCTGGTCGACTGGATCAAGCGAATGCATGATGGCGGCGCGCGACTGTGCTCGGCCTGCTCGGGCGTCTTTCTGCTGGCCGAGACGGGACTGTTCGACGGCAGGGACGCGACCGTCCATTTCGGCTATGCGAACCAGTTTGCCGCCTGTTACCCGGCCGTCTCCATCCATCCCGAACGCGTGCTTGTGATTTCGGGCACGCGCGAGGATCTGGTCAGCTCAGGCGCGTCGAACACCTGGCACGACATGGTGCTCTATCTGATCGCCCACCATGTGGGCGCCACAACAGCGCAGGAGGTCGCGCGCATGTTCGCGCTGCAATGGCATCAGGACGGGCTGGCGCCCTACATGATCTTTGAGGGAAGGAACGACCACGGCGACGCCGAGATCCAGAACGCGCAGGAATGGCTGGCGACCAACTTCTCGATCGCCAATCCGGTCGAGGAAATGATCAAGCGCTCGAAACTCGCCGAACGCACCTTCAAGCGGCGCTTCGCCGAATCGACCGGCCTCGCCCCGCTCGCTTACGTGCAGCGCCTCCGGATCGAAGATGCCAAGCGGCGGCTGGAACGCACCGGTTCGCCCGTGGACGAGATCAGCTGGCGCGTCGGCTACGAGGACGCCGCGTTCTTCCGCCGTCTGTTCAAGCGCACCACCGGGATGACGCCCGGCGCCTATCGGCGGCGCTTCCAGATTCCGGCGTTTGCCCGAGGATAGGTCGTGTTCAAGCGGTCCGCACCACGCACTTGGCGTTTGGCGTGGATAAATCTAAGGCGCCACATCGTCCAACCCCTTGTTCCCATTCACCATTCACAATTCACCAGCCGCTTTTCCATCCACGCCGCCCAAACCGCACGGACAATACAAGCCGGTCAACGAAGGGCGGGAACGAATGGACTGGGACTTGGCGATCAGACGCAACCGTGAGGCGCTGTTGCGTATTCTCGCGGCGCTGTTTTCGCTGGTCGCGTTGCCCGAGGGCGAGCCGGCAGGCGGTTCGCACACCCTGCCCCGCCATCTGCACGCCTATGCGCTGCGCATCCTGCGGGCCGCCGAATCCGCCATCCGGCGCCTCGTTGTCATCGCCGCGCGCGAGGTCGCGGTCACGGTGCGTTCCGGCGGCGAGGGATTGCGGTCAGACCTTGCCGCTCTCCGCAAGGCGATAAGGAATGAGCCGGCTGGGGCGCCTGCCGCCATCCGCATCCCGGCATTCCCGCTGCTCGACCCGCTGAGGAAGTTCTCATTCGACCCGCCGAGGCGTTCTTCGAAGTTCATGCCGCGCATCTGCGTTGTGGGATATTCCGAACCGGCGCCGCTGCCCGAGAAACCTGTTCTTTCCCCAGACGATCCGGTCGATGCGGCCAGCCTCTGCCGTAGGTTGCTTTCGTCGCGCCGCGCGCTGGCCAATCTGCCGCGCGAGGCACGCCGTCTTGCCCGCTGGCAGGCGCGCCGCAGGCTCAGGCCCGGCCCCGGCCGTGTCGCGCCGCTGCGCTTCGGGGGGCCGCCGGGAAGCAGGAAACGCCCGATCCACGCAGTCGACGACATATTGAAGGAGTGCCACGCGCTGGCGCTGGACGTGCTGTCGCCTCCCGACACGTCGTGATCCACGGGAAAAGGCAATAAGCAGCGGCGGAGCCGATGACCCTGGAACTGATCCGGGGGAACTCGGCGTGAGAGCGAAAAACTCTCCCTCAGTTCTCCGCGCGTTCGGCCCAGCCGGCGAAGATGCGTTCGAGGAAAACCACGGCGTAGTAGAGAACGATGCCGAGGAAGGCGAGCGCGATAAGGACCGCGAACATCAGCGGGTAGTTGGAGTTGGTCTGGCCCGAAAGGAACAGCGCGCCCAGCCCGCGCCCGTGCGGCGAGATGATCTCGACCAGGTTGGTGCCGATGAAGGCGAGCGTGACGGCCACCTTCAGCGCGCCGAAGAATTCCGGCAGCGTCTTCGGCAGCGCGATTTTGGTGAAGATGGTGAAGCGCGAGGCGCCGAGCGAGCGCAGGATGTCGCGGTATTCGGGCTCCAGCGTCGACAGGCCGATGCCGACCGAAACGGCGATCGGGAAGAACGAGATCATGAACGCCATCATGACCGTATTGAAGTTGTGCTGGCCGATGAAGAGCAGCGCCAGCACCGGCACCAGGGTCGCCTTGGGGATGGCATTGAAGCCGATCAGCAGCGGGTAGAGCGCGTCGCGGGCGATGCGCGAGAAGCCCATGATCATGCCGAGCAGCGTTCCCGCCAGCACGGCGATGACGAGGCCGGCGACCGTGCGCCACAGCGTCGCCCAGCCGCCCGACAGGAAGAGGTTCCAGAACTGGGCGTAGGCCTTCGGCAGGTCCGACGGCGAGGCCATGACATAGTCCGGCCAGCCATTGGCCCAGACAATGAATTCCCACAGCGCCAGGAAAATGACGATGGCGGCGACCGGCACGCCTATCTTGCGGGCCGCGTTCATGCCGCCTGCCCCGGTGCGGCCCTGCCCTGCGCGATCTGGATCTGCTCGCGCAGCGTGTGCAGCATGGCCGAACTCTCCGGCGTGTAGAGACCGTCGAGCACGCGCTCTCCGGGGAATTTCACGTCGAGCACATATTGCGTGGTCGCCGGGCGTCCGGACAGCACGATCACCTGGTCGCCGAGGAACACGCTCTCGCGCAGATCGTGCGTGATAAGCACAGCGGTGAACGGCTCCTTGGCGCGCAGATCGTGCATGGTCTGCCACAGGTCCTCGCGGGTGAAGGCGTCGAGCGCGCCGAACGGCTCGTCCATGATCAGCACGTCGGGCTTGTGGACGATCGCCCGGCAGAGCGAGGCGCGCTGGCGCATGCCGCCCGAGAGTTCGGACGGGCGCTTGTTCTCGAAACCCTCGAGGCCGACCAGCGCGAGCAGTTCCATGGCGCGCGCCTCGCGTTCTTTTCTCGGCATCGAATGGGCGACGATCTCGAGCGGCAGGATGACGTTCTGCAGGATGGTGCGCCATTCGAGCAGCACCGGGTTCTGGAACGCCATGCCGACCGTCTTGCGCGGCCCTGTGACGCGCTCGCCATGCAGCCAGACCTCGCCGCGGTCCGGTTTCATCAGCCCGGCGATCAGCCGCGTCAGCGTGGACTTGCCGCAGCCCGACGGGCCGACTACCGCGCAGAATTCGCCTTCGGGCACCGAAACGTTGAGATCGTTCAGGACCGGCAGCGGCCCATGCGGCGTCTGGTAGGCGTGAGTCACGCCCTTGATGTCGATGAGATAGGTCAACCCGCGCCCCGGAATGTGGCTCGCCCGCCAGTGCGGCGGGCGAGCGGTAGCTTTACTGCAGCATAAACGCTTCGGCAGGCAGGTAGGAAGCGTCGAAGTAGAGGCTCGCATCCGGTTCGGCCTTGAATTCGTAGACCGATTTCGTCTGCTCGATGGCCTTGGCCATGCGCCCTTCGTCGATGCCGCCAATGCCGTTTGCCTTGACGTAGTCGGTCAGCACGTTGGCGTCGATCGACATCTGCAGCCGCTCGGTTTCGAGACCGGCATCGGCCGCGGGGTTTCGCTCGATGAGGCTTTCGATCGCGCCGGAGGGGTCGGCGATCGCATCCTTCCAGCCCATCGCCACGGCTTCCACGAAGCCCTTGACGACATCCGGGTTCGCCTTGGCGAAGTCGGTGTTGACGATGACCACATTACCATAGAGCGACACCCCATAGTCGGCCATGAGCAATACCGATTGCTGGTCGAGCGGGATACCGAGGCGCTTGAGGTTGAGCGTCGAGGAGAACGAGAAGCCGGTGACCGCGGCGACCTTGCCTTCGGCGAGCATTGGCTCGCGGGTCGGGAAGCCGACCGGCTCAACGGTGATCTTCGACATGTCGAGATTGTTCTCGGCGGCGAAGATGGGGAACTGCGCCCAGGCGCCATCCGGCGGCGGCGCGCCCAGCACCTTGCCTTCGAGGTCCTTCGGCGTCTCGATGCCGAGGTCCTTGCGCCCGACCACAGCGAAAGGTGGCTTGTCGTAGATCATCATGATGGCCGTGACCGGTGCGCCCGGGTTCTGGTCTAGGAAGCGCATCAGCGAGTTGATGTCGGCGAAACCGATGGGGTAGGCGCCCGTCGCAACCTTCGGAATGGCGTCGAGCGAGCCGGCGCCCTCGGAAATCTCCACGGACAGGCCTTTGGCCTCGAAATAACCCTTGTCGATGGCGACGAAGTAGGGCGCAGCCGGCCCTTCGAACTTCCAGTCCAGCGCGAACTGGATCTGCTGCTGTGCCGCTCCGCTCGTGATGGCGGCAGCGAGGAACGCCGCCGCTAGTAGAATTCGTTTGAACACGTTGAGCCCCTGTTCACTTGAGTTGATGCCGCACCTGGCATCGAAACCCATGTGCCAACCATGATCAAGATGTAATCATTAGCCAGACTGCTCCAATTTTAGGCAACTGTTTCAATGCAGGGCGATGCAATCGCCTCACTTCTTCCGGCTCATGAACGCCATGAAGGCATTGCGCGCCTCGTCGGACTGCAGCATCTCGCGGAAGTGGCCGCCCTCCTCCTTGATGCGGGCGACCAGTGCCGCGCGGTCGCCCAGCATCAGCGCGCGGGCGAGGACAAGCGCCGTCGGCGGCTTCTCGGCGATGCGCGCGGCGGCGGCCAGCACCTCGGCCTCCAGCGCATCCTCGGGAACCACCTTGTAGATGAGGCCGGCCGTCAGAGCGCGCTCGGCCGGGAAGGGCTCGCCCAGCGCCAGCATCGCAAACGCGGTCTGGTGGCCCATCAGGGCTGGACCGAGCAGCGTCGAGCCCAATTCGGGCACGATGCCGAGATCGGTGAAGGGCGCGAGGAAGACGGTGCGCGGCGTGGCGAAGGTGAGATCGCAGTGGAAATGGAGCGTGGTGCCGATGCCGACCGCGACGCCGTCGACGCCGGAGATGACCGGCTTGTTGGCGGTCGCCAGCGCCAGCATGAAGTCGAACACCTCCGTGCCGCCCTCGCCGCCGGTGGCGATGACCATGAAATCGGCGATGTCGTTGCCGGCGCAGAACGCGCCAGGCACGCCGAGGATGACGTTGACGCGGATTTCGGGATCGTTCTCGGCCTCGGACAGGGCCGCCGCCATCGCGGCATACATGGCGCGGGTGAGCGCGTTCTTCTTGTCGGGGCGGTTCATGCGGATGATCTGCGCCGCACCCTGGCGCTCGACGATAATGTGTTCGCTCACGAAAGTTCCTCCGGGATCAGCTTCGTTCAGGCCGCGTCGGCCGACGCGAGGCTTGCGGCGCCATCGATGACGGCCGATTTCAGCGCAGCGGTCTCGGCGATCATGTTTTCGGCAAAGAAGCGGCACAGCCCGGCGCGCTCGCCGCCCTTGGCCGCGACCGACGCGCGCGCCAGGTAGGCGCCGCCGGCGGCCAGCGCGAACAGGCGGAGATAGGGCGTGGCCCCGGCCAGGGCGTCGGCGGAATTGCCCTCGCCCCGCATGGCCTGCAGGCAGCGCGTCGCTTCCTCGAAATCGTCGAGTGAGGATGCAATCCGGTCGGCCGAGCGGCCGAGATCGGGCAGGTTCGACTTGCGCAGCGCCTCCACGTCGGCGCGCAGCTCGGCGATGTAGCCATGGACGTGCTCGCCGCCGGACAGCGGAAGCTTGCGCATGACGAGGTCGATCGCCTGGATGCCGTTAGTGCCCTCGTAGATCGGCGCGATGCGGGCGTCGCGCAGCAGGGCGGCCGCTCCCGTTTCCTCGATATAGCCCATGCCGCCATGGACCTGGAGACCAAGCGAGGCGACCTCGACGCCGATGTCGGTGGAGAACGCCTTGGCGATCGGGGTGAGCAGGTTGGCGCGTTCGTGCCAGTGTCCGGCCTCGTCGCCCGCGCCTGCTTCCGCCATGTCGATGGCGTGCGCGCAGGAGTACGAGATCGCGCGGGATATGCGGGTCAGCGCCTTCATGGTGAGCAGCGTGCGCTTGACGTCAGGGTGCGTGACGATCGGGCTCATGCCTTCCGATGTGTCGCCCTCCGCACGGCCCTGCCGGCGCTCCTGTGCATAGGCCAGCGCCTTCTGATAGGCCGCCTCGGCAACCGCCACGCCCTGCATGCCGACCGCGAGGCGGGCATTGTTCATCATGGTGAACATGCAGGCGAGGCCCTTGTTTGCCTCGCCGACCAGCCAGCCGATTGCGCCCGGCACATCGCCATGCGCGCCGTCGCCATAGATCATGGTGCAGGTCGGCGAAGCGTGGATGCCCAGCTTGTGCTCGATCGAGGCGCAGACGACATTATTGCGGGCGCCCAGCGTGCCGTCCTCGTTGACCAGGAATTTCGGCACCAGGAACAGCGATAAGCCGCGCGTGCCCGCCGGCGCGTCGGGAAGGCGGGCGAGCACCATATGCACGATGTTGTCGGTGAAGTCGTGCTCGCCATAGGTGATGAAAATCTTCTGGCCGAAGATGCGATAGCTGCCGTCGCCGGCCGGTTCGGCGCGGGCGCGCAGCGCGTTGAGGTCGGAACCCGCCTGCGGCTCGGTCAGGTTCATGGTGCCCATCCATTCGCCGGACACCAGCTTTTCCAGATAGGTGGACTTCAGCTCGTCGGAGGCGTGCTTTTCCATCGCCTCGATAGCGCCCATGGTCAGCGTCGGGCCGATGGCGAAGGCCATGGCGCCGGAATTCCACATCTCCAGCGCGGCGACAGAAAGCATCATCGGCAGGCCCTGCCCGCCATATTCGACCGGCGCGGCGATGGCGTTCCAGCCGCCGTCGCACCAATGTTTGTAAAGTTCCTTCCAGCCGGGTGGCGTCGTCACCGCACCATCCTTCAACACCGCGCCGTGTTCGTCGCCTATCTTGTAGAGCGGCGCGATCTCCTCGCTGGCGAAGCGTCCGGCCTCTTCCAGGATGGCGTCGACCAGGTCATCGGAAAGGTCGCCCAGCCGGCCTTCGTCCAGCGCGGATTTCAGCCCGGCGACGTGGTTCAGCGTGAATGCGATTTCCTCAACCGGCGCGCGATACATGCGGTTCATTCTCCCCCGGAAATCCCGTTCCGGCCATTCGATACAACGGCCTGGATCGAGGTTTTTTGCTAGTTGCTTTTTACGTAAACGTCAATTCGCGGACTTGGCCTTTCCAGCTCTCTGAGGTAACAGATTGGACCATGCTGGCGCGCCGAAACCTACAAATGCATCGAATGCGGGCTGCCCTACGGGGCGGACGGATTTGATTTGCACTATGGGCGCATCGAGAACGGTCCGGCCTACTGGTGCGACCGGGGGTTGCTTTGCTCGCCGCGATGCTCGATGGCGCATTTCAAGATACGCGCGGCGGAAGGCACGCTGCCCACCGAGCCGGCGGCCAATCCGTTCGAAACTGCCGGGCCGCTCGGCCGCTAGGCCTGTTTTTCCCGTTCCACCGCCCGCCAGCCGATGTCGCGGCGGCAGAAGCCGCCGGGCCAGTCGATCCGGTCGACCGCCGCATAGGCCTTGTCCCGCGCGGCGGTAACGGTCGGGGCAAGCGCGGTGACGTTGAGCACCCGCCCGCCCGACGCGACCAGCCTGTCGCCCTCTCGCGCAGTGCCGGCGTGGAATATCCGCACAGCCTCACCTTCAGCAGCTTCAAGTCCCCTGATCTCCGTGCCCTTCTCCGGCGTTCCTGGATAGCCGTTCGCGGCCATCACGACGGTGAGCGCGGCCTCGTCGCGCCAGCGCGCGGAGACATGGGATAGCTGGCCATCGACGGCTGCATTGAGCAGAACGAGCAGATCGTCCTTGAGGCGCATCATCAGCACCTGGCACTCGGGATCGCCGAAGCGGACATTGAACTCGATCAGCTTCGGTCCATCGGCGGTGATCATCAGCCCGACGAACAGCACGCCGGTGAAGGGCGCGCCCATCTCGGCCATGCCCTTGAGCGTTGGCTCGACGATGTCGCGCATGACGCGCCCGGTCATCTCGGGCGCCATGACCGGCGCCGGCGAATAGGCGCCCATGCCGCCGGTGTTCAGTCCGGTATCGCCCTCGCCGACCGCCTTGTGATCCTGCGCGGTGCCGAACGGGAGAGCCGTGACGCCATCGCAGATGCAGAAGAAGCTCGCTTCCTCGCCGACGAGTTTCTCTTCGATGACGACTTCCGCCCCGGCCTCGCCGAACGCGCCTTCGAGGCAGTCTTCGACGGCGTCGATGGCCTCTTCCAGCGTTTCGGCGACAGTCACGCCCTTGCCCGCGGCAAGTCCATCCGCCTTTACCACGATCGGCGCGCCGACCCGGCGCAGATACGCCTTGGCCTTCGGCACATTGTTGAAGCGCTGCCAGGCGGCGGTCGGAATATCGTAGCGGTCGCAGAGTTCCTTGGTGAAGCCCTTGGAACCTTCCAATCGCGCGGCGGACGCGGAAGGCCCGAAGACCCGGATGCCTGCGCCTTCGAGCGCGTCGACCAGACCGGCCACGAGCGGCGCCTCAGGTCCGACGACGACGAGGCCAATGTCCTTGTCCTTGCAGAAAGCTGTTATGGCGTCGTGGTCGCCGATATCCAGCGTCGCGCATTCGGCGTGTTCGGCGATGCCCGGATTGCCCGGCGCGGCATAAAGCCGGTCGAGCATAGGCGAAGCGGACAGTTTCCAGGCCAGCGCGTGTTCGCGCCCGCCGGAACCGATCAGAAGAACGTTCATGGGACCTCGTCGGCGTCGTTCTCGTCGAGGTTCCGCTATTGCCACTCCCCCGTCGGGTCAAGGGCGGTGCGGCGCTTTGGACAGATTACGGCGATCTATCCGCGCGCCGGGAACCTGACGGCGAAGGACTCAAGCGGCAGCTCAGTCGCGTTCACGAGACAGGAAACCGTACGATAGAAGCCGCAGAGCAGGATAACCTCGAGGCAGGCTTCGTCTGAAAATCCCGCGGCGAATGCCCGCCAACGGTCTTCCGCGATCGTGGCCGTATCGGTCAAATCATCGGCCACGCGGATCAGGATTTTCTCCAGCTCGTCGGTCCAGCAGCGGTCGTCAGCCGACCCATGAACGAGCGACGCCAGTTGCGCTTCACTCAGCATGGCCTTGCCGGCGAAGAACGCGACATGCACGCCCCACTCATACTCCGCACCGCAACGCGCCGTGACCCTGTCGATGACGATCTCGCGCTGGCGCAGGGTGAGGTGGCCGCGATCGAGCAGCCCGCCGCCCATGAAGCGCTCGAACAGCCGCTCGTCGCGCGCAAGCATGGTGAAAAGCGAAAGAGGCGGGACCCCGGGCGGCATCAGATCTTCCAGGCGCGACCGGATTGCCTCCGGAAACGGCGGTACCGCGGGTGCTATCCTTGCAGACATCCAACGAACTCCATGCTATTGAAACAGTAGCGAATACTCTCAATCTGCTATGGAATCAATAGCATGAGTATACCTCTACCGGGCTCCGCCGTACGGGGATCGAAAACCGGCCGGCCGATCATGGCGTTGCTCGACCTGCTCGGCCGGCGCACCGCCCTGCGGGTCTTGTGGGAACTTTCGAAGTCGGAACTGAAGTTCCGCCCCTTGCAAGCGGCGGCTGAAACCAGTCCCGGCGTCCTCAACACACGCCTTCGCGAGTTGCGGCAGGCGGAACTGGTGGATGCCGGGCCGGACGGATACCGCCTCACGGATCGGGGCCGGGCACTGGCGGAGCTCCTGCTGCCATTGCATGGCTGGTCGGAAGAATGGGCCGAACATCTGGGCCTAGGATCGAGGCACGGCGACAGTTCGGCCGCTTGACGGCCCAGCGCCGGCCTGCCACTTGCTCCGTCATGGACACCATCCAATCCAAGGGCGTTCGCGGGCGCGTGTCAGATGCCCCAACGGGGCACTGGGTGTATCGCGTATTGCCGCGCGGGCTGTGGCCATATGCGCAACTGGCGCGCTGGGACCGGCCGATCGGATGGCAACTGCTCAGATGGCCGTGCTGGTGGTCGGCGGCACTTGCCGCCTCCGCCTTCGCCCAACCAGGCGACGAAATCCTCGGCCTGCTGCCTTCGCTCCTCACGCTTGCATTGTTCTTGGTCGGCGCCATCGCCATGCGCGGCGCCGGCTGCACTTACAACGATTTGGCCGACGAGGACATCGACGCCAAGGTGGAGCGAACGCGTTCGCGGCCGTTGCCGTCGGGCCAGGTGACACGCCGCCAGGCGTGGATATTCCTCGTTATCCAGGCGCTCGTCGGTCTCGCAGTACTGCTGCAGTTCAACGGCTTCACCATCATGCTCGGCATCGCCTCGCTGGCGATTGTCGCGATCTATCCCTTCGCCAAGCGTTTCACCGACTGGCCGCAATTCGTTCTCGGTCTCGCCTTTTCCTGGGGCGCGCTGATGGGCTGGGCAGCGGAATTCGGCAATCTCACCCTGTCGCCGGTGCTGCTTTATTTCGGCTCGATCCTGTGGGTGATTGGATACGACACGATCTATGCGCATCAGGACAAGGAGGACGACGCGATTGTCGGCGTGCGCTCAACGGCGCGGTTGTTCGGCGCCCGCACCAAGCAGGCGCTGGTCTGGCTCTACGGCTTCGCGCTTCTGTTCTTCGTTGTCGCCTTCGCACTGGCCGCCGTGCCGATGCCGGCGCTCGCCGGACTGCTCGCGGCTGGCGCGCACATGGTCAGGCAGATCAGAACCCTCGACATCGACGATCCCGACCAGTGCATACGGCTGTTCAAGTCGAACAACATCGTCGGCTGGCTGATCTTCCTCGGGCTTCTGGGCGGCGCGGTGTGGGCCGCGATCAGCCCGAGCTTCTGACGAGGGACTCCGAATGGCCCCCGTCCATGTCGATCCCGCCAAAGTCCGCGAATTTCGGGATTCCGCGAGCTTCTACGATTGGCTCGGCCGCAACCGCGATACGGCCGACGAGGTGTGGATCAAGATTCACAAGGTGAATTCCGGACTGAAGTCGATAACAGCGAAGGAAGCGATCAACGTCGTTCTGTGCTGGGGATGGATCGACGGCATCCGCAAGGGCTTCGACGACAAAAGCTTCCTGCAGCGCTACACGCCCCGGCGGGCAAAGAGCATCTGGAGCCAGATCAATGTCGATAATGTCGCGCGGCTGGTCGAGGAAGGCCGGATGACCGAACACGGTCTCGCGCAGGTGGAGGCCGCAAAGGCCGACGGACGCTGGGATCGCGCCTATGCGAGCGGCAAGGAGATGACGCTTCCCGCCGACCTGATCGCCGCCATCGAGGCCGAACCGAGGGCAAAGGCGATGCTCGACAAGCTCAGTGCGCAGAACCGCTTTGCGCTCGCATTCCGCGTCCACAACATGAAGACCGAAGCCGGGCGCAAGAAGAAAATCGCCGAATTCGCCGAAATGTTGAAACGTGGCGAAACGATCTACCCGCAGAAGATGAAGTGAGTCCGCGCCGCATTTTCGGCGGCGCGGTCACCTGATCGTTGCTAGTTCCGGGCGATGATTTCCTCGCCTTCGACCACCAGCCGCATGCCGAGCTGACCGCATTTGCGGCGAGCCAGGAAACGCGGACGGCGGCGTATGGATGTGCTGCCCTGGCGGCGCTCATGCACCGGGGGCGGCCGGCCTTCGCCGATGGTGTCCTCGAGCACGCGGGCAACGCCATCGGCCTCGACCAGCATCATCGGCAGTTCATAGGCTTCGGACCACGCGCGCCAGTCGGCGGCGACGTCGTCGAGATCACTGGCGACGAGCAGCGGCACCGACAGAGAATCGTCGGCATGGAGGAGCTCCAGCGTGACGGTCACCTCGCCGGTCTCGTCCTCGATCGCGCGCGCCGCGACACCGCGGAAAGCGCAGGCGGGAATCGCGATCGTCACCGGCAAGCGCGCGTTCTTCAGGGTGCGTTTGATGACCGCGCCACGGTGGCCGATGGTGAAGACGACATCGCCGAATTCATCGCTGTGCGCGTAGGTCACGATTTGCGGCAGGCGGTAGGGGTCGAGCCGCATATTGCTGCCCGCCCAGACTGGCATCAGTCCGGTATTCATCTTCAGTGCCTTCCTGTCTCTCCTGAGAGCCGCTCTAGGGTTCTCTGGACGGGTTATTCCCGTCTCTTGATGGGAAGACTAGCGCAGGCTCCTTACCGACAGGCTTAGATGTTGGGTTAAGAAACGCTGACGCGGCAAATGGTTAGCGAAGTTTCACCGAGACCGGAAAAAGTCTAGCGAAGACCGCTCAGATGACCTTGTTCGGGTTCATGATGCCCGCGGGATCGATAGCCTGCTTGATCGTTCGCATCAGCGCGGTGGCGACCGGCGGTGCTGTGGCAATCAGTTCGTCGCGCTTGAGGCGGCCGATGCCGTGTTCGGCGGAGAAGGAGCCGCCGAGTGAATTGACCAGCCCGTGCACGGCGTCGTTCATCGTGCGGTAGAGCGACAGGAAATCCGCGCGGTCGGCGCCTTCGGGCTGCGACACGTTGTAGTGAAGATTGCCGTCGCCCATATGGCCGAAGCAGACCAGACGCGCGCCGGGCGACACGGTCTCGACCAGCATTGCGCCCCCGGCGATGAAGCGGGGAATTGCAGCCACCGGCACGGAGATGTCGTGCTTGATCGACGCGCCTTCCGGCTTCTGCGCGTCCGACATGGATTCCCGCAATCCCCAGAACGCGTCAAATTGCGCAATGTTTTCGGCGAGTGCGGCATCCTTTACTACGCCGCGCTCCAGGGCGCCGGCGAGGATCTCCTCGGCCAGCGCACGAGCGTCCTCGGCGGAACGGCCGGACGATATCTCCATGAGGGCATACCACGGATAGGTCTCGGCCAACGGGCGCCGCGCGCCAGGAATATGTTTCAGCGTGAATTCGAGCGGCCGGTCCATAACCAATTCAAACGCGGTGAGCGCGCTTCCCGCCCTGTCGGAAGCCAGGCGGAACAGCTCGAGCGCCTTTTCGGGCGATGCGAGCCCGATCCATGCGACTTCCCTGCCCTTCGGCTTTGGAAACAGCTTCATCACCGCGGCGGTGATGATGCCCAGTGTGCCCTCGGCGCCGATGAACAGGTCCTTCAGGTCGTAGCCGGTGTTGTCCTTCTTCAATTTGCGCAGATCGTCGAATACGCGCCCGTCGGGCAGCACCACTTCGAGGCCAAGGCAGAGATCGCGCGCGGTGCCGTAGACCAGCGCGCCCGTGCCGCCGGCATTGGACGACAGGTTGCCGCCAATCTGGCAGCTTCCCTGAGAAGCCAGCGACAACGGAAAGAGGCGACCGTTTTCATCCGCGGCGTCCCGCAATGTCTGCAGGATCACGCCCGCTTCGGCCGTGATCGTGTCGGACGTGGTATCGATTTCGCGGATACGGTCGAGCCGCGACAAGGAGACCACAACCTCCGCTCCAGTCCGGTCGGGCATCTGGCCGCCGACGAGGCCGGTGTTGCCGCCTTGCGGCACGATCGGCGTCTTGGTTTCAGTGGCCAGCCTGAGAATACGGCTGACCTCGTCCGTCGCACTCGGCTTCAGCACGAGACAGGTTTGTCCGCCGAACAGTCCGCGCTGTTCGGTCACGTAGGGCGCCGTCTCGCTTTCCAGGGTCAGCGCGTATTTGTCGCCGACGATGTCGGCGAAGCGGGCAATCAGGGCATTGTCGAGCGGGGCGGTCACGGCATCCATGGCCGGAAGCTAATCATCGCCGCCCGCGCTGTCACGGGGTGCAGCCGCGCGGCGCAGACGATCATTGATTGCCTCGCCCAGCCCATGATCCGGAACCGGCTCGACGGCGATCGTGGAGGCGCCCGTCCGGTCGAGCGCGCGGAGCGCCGAAAACAGCGCCGCAGCGGCTTCCCTGAGATCGCCGGACACCGACAGATTGCTCACGGCGACGGCCTTGTCGGCGCCGTCGGCGCGCTGCGGGCCGAATGCAAGCAGCGCCTCGCCCGGCACGACTTCGGACACGCCGAGCCGCACGGCCGATTTGGGCGCATAGTGCGACGCCAGCATGCCCGGCGCGATGACATTGCCGGCGGCCGCCAGTTCGAGCTTGCGTCCGGCGGCCTCTTCGATGTCGCCGCTGGCCACGCCGCCCGGCCGAAGCAGCACCAGCCGGTCGCCGTCCACGCCGACAATGGTCGATTCGACGCCAACAGGCGTCGGTCCGCCATCGACGATGAGCGGAATGCCATCTCCGAGCTCCGCCTCCACATCGGCGGCGGTCGTCGCGCTGATGCGGCCCGAGCGGTTGGCGCTGGGGGCGGCGAGCGGCCTGCCCAATTCGGCGATCAGCGCCCTCGTGAAGGTGCTGCGCGGCATGCGGATGGCTATCGTGTCGAGACCCGCCGTGACGAGCGGATGGATCGGTGACGAGGCGACAAGCGGCAGGACAAGCGTCAGCGGCCCCGGCCAGAAGGTTTCCGCGAGTTTCAACGCCAGCGGCCCGAACTCGGCATGTTCACGCGCCATGGCGATGTTGGCGACATGGGCGATGAGCGGATTGAAGCGTGGCCTGCGCTTGGCCTCGAAAATACGCGCCACCGCCTCGCCGCTGGTTGCGTCGGCGGCAAGGCCGTAGACGGTCTCGGTCGGGATCGCCACGACTTCTCCGGCGGCGATCAACGCCGCGGCCCTGGCCAGCGCATTTTCCTGAGGAATGATCTCGGCCAAATATGAATACCTTTTTTGCTTTTGCGTACAGCCACTTGTGCGAACCGACAAGGTTGCACTGCTGCCCCAGCGTCATCGCTTTGTTAATCATTAACCACTAATTTTCGGATCAGTGTGGCGCGGTTTCCGTGCCGCACACACGGTTATTTGCAGATGGAACGAGCGGCCGGGGTGTCGATGCGTCTTTTCTTCGCGACCATATTGATGGCCCTCGGGGCCTCAAATGCCGCGATTGCGTCGTCATTCGTGGTGCTGGACGGCATTGACACGCCCACGAGCCCATCCATCATCGTTCTCGGAGATTCCCCGCCGTCTATCGTTGCCGCGAACGCGCCTGATATCAGTTCGCTGCATCCCAGTATCCAGCGTTTTGGCGGCCTTCCACCGGAAGAGCGGAAATTCATCACCGTCAGCCCCTCGGTGATCGCCATGGTCGACGCGCCGCAACCGGTGGCATTCGAAAACGTCGCCTCTATCGGCGACGAGCGGGCGAAAAGGCGACTGCGCGGAACCTTGCCGTTGGTCATACGCGGCGGGATCGTTGGCGATGCGTACAGTTCGGCCCCGGTTGCGCCCAGCAGCGGCGACTCCGCGCCTTCCCAGCCCGAACAGCAGGTGTCGGCGCCAAGTTCAGCGCCTGACAAACCTGACCCGGCTCCGAAGCAGCCCGGCACGCCGGAAGACGACAGGATGCCGAAATCCGCGCTGCCGCCACCCGCCCCGCCGACGGGCAGGATGGAATAGGCCGACGGCCGATTTACCCCGCGATCTTCGAGAAGTCGGCCACCTGCCCGGTCGCCTCGCGGATACGCATCAGCAGCGCCAGTCGGTTGGCGCGCACATTTTCGTCAGGATCGTTGACCAGCACCTTTTCGAAGAAGGCGTCGATCGGCGCGCGCAGGGTCGCCAGCGCGCGCATGGCGGCCCCGTAGTCCACCGCTTCTATGCCCTTCGCCGCTTGCTTTTCGGCCTTGCCTATGGCCGCCCCGAGCGCCTTTTCCTCAGGTTCTTTCAGAAGTGCCGCATCGACCGCGTCGGCGATCGCCGTGCCCTTCTTTTCCTCTGCCGCGAGGATGTTGGCGGCGCGTTTGGTTCCGGCGAGCAGGTTCTTGCCGTCCTCGGTGTCGAGCAGCGCGCCGAGCGCTTCGACGCGGCGGACGATGAGGAGGAGATCGTCGTTGGAAGATTGGCCGATCTCCCCCCTCGTGGGGGAGATGCCCGGCAGGGCAGAGGGGGGCGAGACGGGCCGAGAGGTCGGCGGGACAGCGCCCCCCTCTGTCGCCTCCGGCGACATCTCCCCCACGAGGGGGGAGATCGGGCGCGAACCCTCCGCCAGCACCGCGTCGATCAGGTCGTGCCGCGCGCCCTGATCGCGGAGATAGACCTTCAGGCGGTCGTGGAAGAAGGAGAGGAGGTCAATGGATTCCGCATCCGCGAGACGCTCCCCGTATTTGCGCCGTACACGCAGTGTTGCGCCGCCTGATACACGCTTTATGTCCTCACCGATGCAGGTCTGGTGCTGATCGAACGCGTCGAGAAGCCTCAGCCGCACCCCATTCTCAACCACAATCCTGATCACACCCAGCGCCGCACGCCTCAGCGCATAGGGGTCCTTGGAGCCGGTGGGTTTTTCGTCGATGGCCCAGAAGCCGACCAGCATGTCGAGCTTGTCGGCCAGTGCCACGGCAATCGAGACCGGGTCGGTCGGCACGACATCGGTGGGACCTAGCGGCTTGTAGTGTTCCTCGATGGCCGCGGCGACAGCCGGGTCCTCGCCCTGCAGCGCCGCGTATTTGCGCCCCATCGCGCCCTGAAGCTCGGGGAACTCGCCCACAATTTCGGTCTGCAGATCGGCCTTGGCGAGAAGCGCGGCGCGGCGGGCGAGTGTGGCAATCTCCCCCCGTGTGGGGGAGATGCCCGGCAGGGCAGAGGGGGGCAACGTAGAGCGCCCTTCATTTCCAGTTGTCGGTTGAGATGTCGGCGGGACAGCGCCCCCCTCTGTCGGCTGCGCCGACATCTCCCCCACAAGGGGGGAGATTTGGCGTGCGATCATTTCCGCCAGTTCCTCCGCCAGCCGCGCGATGCGTTCCACGCGCTCGCCCTGCGTTCCCAGCTTGGCATGGAACGTCACGCCGAGATGGTCGAGCCGCGCCATGCGCTGGTCGAGCGGCTTCTTCAGGTCCAGTCCGAGCTTTTCGGCCGAGGCTTTCAGTTCGCCGAGGTCCGGCAGGTCGGCCTGGTCGGTCTTCCAGAAATAGAGCGCGTCGGAGAGCCGGGCGCGCACCACCTTGCCGTTGCCTTCGGCAATCACCGCGCCGCCGTCTGACGCCTCTATGTTGGCAGTCGGGATGAAATGGTTCGACAGCGTCTCGCCGTCGCCGCCGATCGGCCGGGTGACGAAGCATTTCTGGTTGGCGCGGATGGTGAGCCGGATCACCTCGGCCGGGATGCCGAGATAGTCTTCCTCGAACGTTCCCATCAGCACGACCGGCCATTCGACCAGTCCGGACACTTCCTCCAGCAGTCCTTCATCCTCGACCAGTTCCAGCCCATTGGCGAAGGCAAGGTTCCTGGCGTCGGCACCGACGATTTCCTTGCGCCGCTCCGCGTCGAGCACGACCCTGGCCGCCTCCAGCTTCGAGACGTAGTCGTCGAAGCGGCGGACCTCGATGGCTTCCGGCGCATGGAAGCGGTGGCCAAAGGTGACGTTGCCGGAGCGGATGCCATCGACGGCGAAATCGACCACGACGGGTTCTTCCGTCTCCGGGCCAAAGGTGCAGAGGATGGACTGCAGCGGGCGCACCCAGCGCAGGGTCTCGCCGCCCCTCGCCTCGTCGCCGTAGAAGAGTGTGCCGCGCGGCGCCGACGCCACGCCCCAGCGCATCGACTTCGGCCAGGGGAAATTGCGGATCACCGCCGGCATCGCCTCGGCGATGATCTCCTCGGCTGTACGGCCGGGCTTTTCGATCACCGCGACGTAGAAATCGCCCTTTTTCGGGTCGGACTGTATCTGCGCCTGGCCGACATCGGTCAGCCCGGCCGAGCGCAGGAAGCCCTGCACGGCCTGCTCGGGCGCCTTGGTGCTCGGGCCCTTGCGCTCCTCGCGCACGTCCTTGGAGCGGGCGGTGACGCCGCGCACGTCGAGCGCCAGCCGGCGCGGCGTCCAGTATTCGCGCGCAGCCTCATAGGTCAGGCCGCCCTCGACCAGCGCGTCCGTGACGAGCTTCTTCAGGTCGCCCGCCGCCTTGCGCTGCATGCGCGCCGGGATTTCCTCTGAGCGAAGTTCAAGAAGCAGGTCGGGCATTGTCTGGCTCTGGCTGGAAAGGTTGCTGCGCAATAGCAAGCAAGCCGTTCGCTGTCACCTGCCGCGGGACATGGAAAGGCGTCGAGCCCTTACCAGCCGCCGCCGCCGCCGCCTCCGCCGCCGCCGCCGGAGGAGCCTCCGCCACCCGAAAAGCCCGACGACGAACTCTTCGGCGCCGGCAGGGAGGCGGTGAAGCTGTTGGACATCGAACTGGCTAGGCCACCCATGGAACGGCCGATCGATCCCGCCTGGAAATCCCGCCCGTGATACCAGGCCGGCCCGGCATAGGCCGCGGCAGCGCCGGTTGCGGCGGCAGCGGCGAGCCACGCCTCGAACGCGCGCGACCATGGCTTTTCCACGCCAAGCGCCACCGCATAGGGCAGCAGCGTCTCGAAATGGCGCGGAGACATCTGGGGCACACCCTGCATGTTCATGCGGTCCTCTTCGGCCAGAGTCAGATATTGCCGCAGACCGGCAAGCCCGTCCATCAAGCGCCGGCCGATCGGCGTCGGAGCCCCCATCAGCAGGAGGAACACGAGGTTGGCCATCACCAGCCCCGCGAACGCAAGGGGCAAGCCGAGATCAAGCGTGGACGCCATGAAGAGCACGACCATGCCAGCCAAAACCGTCAGCGTCACGAAGCCCACGAAGGTCATCATCACGACCGTGAAGATGCGCACGGCCAGCGAGCGGGCGCTCTTGAAGCTGCGGCCCAGGCTGACCGCGAAGACCGACAGGACGACTGCCGGGAGGGCGACAGCGATGGTCGCGCCGATCGTGTCATCGTCCGGCGCGCCGGCCAAGATCGCCAGCACGGCTACAAGCACCGACAATGCCACCCCCGCAACGACGTAAGCCACGTTGTGGCGATAGAATTTGTTTGAATGTTCACGTTCGACGGCGGTGCGGAAAGCCGTTCCCAGCGTCTGCACCTGCGCGCCATGGGCCTTGTCGACGGTCAGGGATGAGCCCTCGGCGCCGAGCCGGCCCAGGATGGCCGCCTCGCCGACCGGCAGATTGCCGGGATCGGGCGCGGCGGTGCGCAGGATCGTCAGATCGCCCGCAAGATCGTCGAGTTCGACCAGCCCCATGACTGCGAGGTTGATCATCGCGGCGGAAAATGCATCCCATCCCTGGCCGCGGAAGCCCTTCTTGTCGATATAGTTGGCAAGGGCGGGCGAAACGCCCTCCGACGCATCCCAGCGCGGCACGATCACACCGACAGGGGGATCGCGGCCGACCCGGCTCCATGCCCAAAGGTAGTAGGCGAGCACGACGAAAAGGCCGACACCGCCCGCCAGCATGCCGGCATTGTCGCGCAGCCACCATGCGCGAAGCTGCGCATCGGAAGGCGGGGCAACCGCGCCCTTTGGCAGCGCGATGGCAATCGTCAGGCCCTCGCGGGGCGCAAGCAGGCGATTCGCCGTGACGCGGACGCGATTACCACCCTCGAGGCGTTCGGCGCGCGCGGCCGTCTCCGTCGAACCGACAACCCCCGTGAAGTAGGCAGTATCCTTGGCCGATGAGTCCCCCGGCAGCCGAACGTCGGCACTGGCGCTGCGGATCCGGAAATCCCAGCCATTGCCGGTCACGTTCCAGTAGAACTCGTCATGATCGTCAAAGAAGCGGATCTGCCGATCGGTCCGATAGGCGATCTCGTAGACATGCTCGCCATGGCGCAGAAGCGTGTCGGCATCGCCGATGCGGATGCGGATCATACCGGAGTCGCGCTCCAGCGCATAGGGTTCGGCTGCTCCGTTGCGCGTGACCGACATCACGTCCATTCCCACCTCGCGCAGACGGCCGTTCTCGTCCTCGAAGCGCAAGGGTATGTCGCGGAAGATGCCGCGCCGGATGTCGCGGCCTTCCACATTGACCGCGATCTCTTCCACCACCTCGATGGTCCCCTCGGCGTCGATCGCGATGCGCGCGTCGAAGGACAGGATCTCCTCGGCGGCCCGTGCGATGCCGGTCGCCGCCACCAGGGCAAGCAGACACAAGACTATATGAAGGATCGATCCCCTCACAGGCGCGACCCTCAGGAGAACGAGACTTTCGGGGTCGCCCGGTCGTCCGGATTGTCGATCTCGAAATACTCCGCCTGGTGGAAACCGAAGGCATTCGCAACCAAGTTCGACGGAAAGCTCTCGACCTTGATGTTGAGGTCTCGCGCGGCACCGTTGTAATAGCGCCGCGACATCTGGATCTCGCTTTCCAGTGTCTCCAGGGATGTCTGAAGCTGCATGAAGTTCTGATTGGCCTTGAGATCCGGATAGGCCTCGGCAACAGCGAACAGGCGTCCGAGCGCCTGGCTGAGCAACCCTTCAGCCTGAGCGCGGCCGGCGACGTCGTCTCGCGGCAGGCTCTGCGCGCGTGTGCGCAGTTCGGTCACTTCCTCAAGCGTCTTACGTTCGTGGGCGGCATAGCCCTTCACCGTCTCGATGAGATTGGGGATGAGGTCCGCACGGCGCTTGAGCTGCACGTCGATGCCGCTCCACGCTTCGCGCACGACCTGCCTGGCGCGCACGAGGCCGTTGTAGGCGAAGATCACATAGCCCGCGACGATCACGAGCAGAATGAGGAAAATTGTGCCTATGCCGAAATCCATGCCGGTCCCCAGGGTCAGTTGCGGGTCACTCTATGCGCGTCAAGCGCGCTATGGAAGCGGCGCCTCTTATGTGGCGAGCGGGTGCGCGCCTTTCACCGTCGGTCATCAGGAACGCCTCGCCGCTGGCTTTCGCCAGGTTGCGAACGCGCAGGATGTAGCTCTGCCGCTTGGTCACCGGGATAACGCTGCGCGCGTCGCGAGAGCGCGCGGGAATTTCCTCGGAACGGAGTTCGAGCAGGAAGTCGGGCATTGAAGGCTCGCGGCGATGAAAGGTTCGCCGGGCGAATAGCAACTCCGCCGCATCCTGTCACGCTCTCACGCCAGCGGCGATCGGCCGGCCGCCATGAAATGTCCGCCGCTGTCGGGAAACAGGCCCGCTCCCCGTCGTTGAAACGAACCCGACGAAACGAACCAAAGCCCGAAGTGCCCGACGCTTCGGACAGGAGAACTCGTGCGCGAGATCGGCCGGCGGCCCAGCCATCCGGGTTTCGTGCGTGAACGGTTCCTGAATGCCCCGCCCAGCATCGGTTCAGCGGCTGCAAGAAATAATGCCTGCAAATGAACCTTTCGCACCGGAGGAACGACACACAAGCGAAAGGGCAATCAGGGACAAGACCGATGAGGACCGCTTCCATACTGATCCAGACCATCGCTTTCACGGCATTGTTCGCCGTCTACGCGCAGGGCTATTTCGAAGGATCAGGGGTACGGCGGGCACTGCAGACGATCGGGGCTACCGTTTCGGCGCCGGTCACGACGCCCGGCTTCATCGAACAGGGCTGAGTTTCAGCCGGCCAGATCGGCCAATCGGCAGACAATCGAAAATCGATCGGACAGTGCGGCGAGCTCGGCCCGATGCAGGTCGGCCGCCGAAACGACGCCATCTCCCGCGGGGTCCGGCAAGTCGCGCGTCGCGGTCGCGTCCGACAAAACCGTCGACTGGTAACCCAGATCGAGCGCGGCGCGCGCCGTCGCCGATACGCACATATGGGTCATGAAACCGGCCATGATCAGCCGTTTGCGGCCGGTTTTCTCCAATACCTCGCCAAGATTGGTGCCGGCGAAGGCATTCGGCAAACCCTTTTGCACGATCGTCTCGCCCGCGCCCGGCGCCGCTATGGCGGCGAACTCAAAGGCCGTCGCGTCCGGATCGAAGAGGCCGCCGGTCCTGCCCTTGTGCTGGACATGAACTATCGGTGCATCGACTGCGCGCGCCTTGGCGAGCGCAGCCGCGATCCGGTCAAGCGCGGCCTCGACACCGGTCAGCGGCAATGCTCCGTCAACATATTCGCGCTGGGCATCGATCACGACGAGCGTCGCGTCGGAAAATCCCGGCGGTGTCAGATCCGCGCCGGCCAGTTGCAGCAGAGTTTTCGCGCTCATGCGGCCCTTTCGCCTGCTGCATCGTAGCCGCCCGCTTCGGTCATCAGGAACGCCTCTCCGCAGGCTTTTGCCAGATCACGCACGCGCAGGATGTAGCTCTGGCGCTCGGTCACGGAAATCACGCCGCGCGCGTCGAGCAGATTGAAGACGTGGCTTGCCTTGATGCACTGGTCGTAGGCCGGCAGCACCATGCGGTGGAGCTGGCTGTTGGCGTCGTCGCGTGGCGCGCCGGCTTCCAGCAGCGCGCGGCATTCTTTTTCCGCGTCGATGAAATGCTGGTGCAGCATCGCCGTATCGGCGAATTCGAAATTGTGCCTGGAATATTCCTGCTCGGCCTGCAGAAAGACTTCGCCATAGGTGACCTTGCCGGGTCCGTCGACGCCGTTGAAGTTCAGGTCGTAGACATTGTCGACGCCCTGAACATACATCGCAAGCCGCTCCAGACCGTAGGTCAGTTCACCCGAAACGGGCGCGCATTCGATGCCGCAGACCTGCTGGAAATATGTGAACTGCGAGACTTCCATGCCATCGCACCAACACTCCCAGCCGAGCCCCCAGGCGCCCAGCGTCGGGCTTTCCCAGTCGTCCTCGACGAAGCGGATGTCGTGCAGGGCGGTGTCGATGCCGATCGCCTCCAGCGAACCGACATAGAGCTCCTGCAGGTTGGGCGGGTTGGGCTTCAGGATCACCTGATACTGGTAGTAGTGCTGCAAGCGGTTGGGGTTCTCGCCGTAGCGGCCGTCCTTGGGGCGGCGCGACGGCTGTACATAGGCCGCGTTCCACGGCTTCGGCCCCAGCGAGCGCAAAGTCGTGGCCGGGTGGAAAGTGCCGGCGCCCACTTCCATGTCGTAGGGCTGCAGGATCACGCAGCCGCGTGCCGCCCAATAGGCGTGAAGCGCCAGGATCAGACCCTGGAACGACTTCGCTGGGTCCAGGTCGGCGGGCGGCAATGCCGTCATGAAAGGCCTCGGAATGGAGCGCGTTCGGAAACGGCACCCTCGTAGTCGGGCGCCATCCGGGCGTCAAGGATTGCAGCCGGGCGCGACGGGCGTTCCTGGGACGAGACGCTAATTGGCCGGCGGCACGCGCAGGGTCTGGCCGGGAACGATAAGTTCCGGTGAGGCGCGCAGCTGCGGGTTCAGATCGAGTATTTCACCATAGCGGCTGCCATCGCCGAGAACCTCGGTCGCGATCGACCAGAGAGACTGGCCCGGGCGGACGACATAGTCGCCCTCGCCGACGCCCGAGGAGGCGTCGGTGCGCGTTTCGGTCAATCCGGCTGCCATTGCCACCTCAACCGGCTCGCCGGCTCCGCCTGTCTCGCTGCTTGCTTGGTCCTTCACGGGAGGAAGGCCATCGCTCAGCTTCTTCAGCACTTCTGCCAGAAGATCGGGTTCGGGATCGAGATCGCGGGCATGGTTCCACTGGAAGGTCGCCTCCAGCTTGCGACCGACACGCCAGTAAGCGTCGCCGAGGTGGTCGTTGAGAATGGCGTCGTCGGGCATGAGCCTCACGGCGCGCTCAAGCTCGGTTACCGCTTCCTCGTAGCGTCCGAGCCGATAATACGCCCAGCCCAGCGAGTCGACGATGTAGCCGTCGCTCGGCCTCAACTCGACCGCCTTGCGGATCAGTTCGAGGCCGCGCTCGAGATTGCGGTTCATGTCGACCCAGGAATAGCCGAGGTAGTTCAGCACCTGCGGCTGGTCGGGATAAAGATCCAGCGCCTTGAAGAAATTCGGCTCGGCCTTGTCCCACTGCTTCAGCCGCTCATAGGCGATGCCGCGCTGATAGAATATGTTCCAGTCCGAGCGTTGCGGGTCGTCGATCTGCTCCACCGCGCGATCGTAGATATCGGCCGCGGCGCGGAAATCCATGCGCGAGGAATGAACGCTGCCAAGAGCCAAATAGGCCCGGCGGTCATCCGGATCGCGCCGAAGCACGCCTTCGAGATGGCCGATTGCCTCGTCGTAGCGCTTCAGGTCGGCGAGATTGAGCCCCAGCTGGAGTTCCGCCAGCTTCTTCAGGAGAGAGTCTTCGGGAACCTGCTCGTAGAAGGCGACAGCCTGCTCCGGCATGCGGGTCTGCTCGGCCAGCGCGGCCAATTGCATCAATGCGGGCACGTTGTCAGGCCTTAGCGCAAGGGCCATGCGCAGATAGAGCCGCACGAAACTTTCGCCGCCGCCGCGATTGAGCGCCGTGCCGATGTCCAGCAGAACCTCCGAGGCGCCCTCGGTGGCGGAAGTGACCAGAGGCTGCACGGATTCACCCGCTTCGAGCCTCAGCTTCAGCTCGGTCATGTCGAGGCGGCCGAGATGGATTTTCTCGACCTCTTCGATCATCGCGAGCGCGGCTGTGGCATCGTCCTTGCGCGCGAGGAAGCCGGCATAGGATTCGATCGCCCTGAGGAAGGCTTCAGGCGCCGCCGTTCCGGTGGCGGGATTGGTGACAATACGCTGATAGGCTTCCCGTGCCCCGTCCTCGTCGCCCGCGTTCTCGGCGATCAGTGCAGTATGAAATGCGGTGAAGACGTCGAACCAGGCCGGGCCCTGCAGCGACTTGACCTTCTGCACTGCGGCATCGGCTTCGCCTGCGCCATATAGCGCCCATCCAGTCATCAGGCTCGTAATCAACCGGTCGAGATCCGATTCCAGCGACAGTTTCAGCATGAACTGCGCATCCGCGTAGTCTTCGCGGCGGAATGCGTCGATTGCCAATGCCACCCGGGAAAAGCGCTCGACGTCGGGAACTTCCTTCAGATCGCCGGCATAGACGAGCGCGCGATCGAACTCGCCATTGGCGATGAGCGCGACCATGAGATTCTGCTTGAGGCTGTTGTTGCGCGGATCGAAGGCCAGCGCCCGGGTGTAGAAATCGATCGCATTCGCGAAATCGCTATCGGTTTCAGCGACGCGGGCCGCCAGAAACGCGCCTGCCAGAGAATTGGCCAGAACCGGCCTGTCGGCCTGCTGCGCGAACGCGCCGCCGGAAATGGTCAAAGCAAAGGCAATAGCAGCTGCCACCATCGCCGGTTTTGCCAGTCGTCGCCGCATCAGTGTCCTTCCCGCCGCACCGGCCGAATCCGATTCAAGCACAGCCAAGCAATCTCTCACAAGCATGGCCTTTTTGCGGTGTCGCTTCAACCGTTGGCCCATGCGTGGCAACCCAACTTCGCCAGGCAGGTTCTATCCGAACTCAGTTAACGCGACTGATACAGAAGTCGATGACCTCAAGAAGCGCCGCCTTGTGAGGCGAGGCCCCCAGCGGCGCCAGCGCGTCACGGGCAATGCCGCCGAAATGGCGCGCGCGCGCCACCGTGTCGCCTATTGCCCCATGTTTGGCCATCAGATCGCAGGCTTTTTCAAGTTCCGCGTCGCCGTTCTCGTTCTGCTCGATGGCCCGGCGCCAGAACTCGCGTTCCTCGCCGCTGCCCCGGCGATAGCTGAGGATGACCGGCAGCGTGACCTTGCCCTCGCGGAAATCGTCGCCGACATTCTTGCCGAGATCCTTGGCGCTGCCGCCGTAGTCGAGCGCGTCGTCGACGAGCTGAAAGGCCAGGCCGAGATTGACGCCGTAGGAGCGCAGAGCCGCGCGGTCGGTCCTGCCGGCATCAGCGATCACCGGCCCGACCTCGGCGGCGGCCGAAAACAGCGCCGCGGTCTTGGCCTTGATGACGGAGAGATAGTCGTCCTCGGTGGTTTCGAGGTTCTTGGCGACGCCAAGCTGCATCACCTCCCCCTCAGCGATCACCGTGGCGGCGGCGGACAGAATGTCGAGACAGTCCAGCGAACCGACCTCGACCATCATGCGGAAGGCCTGCCCCAGCAGGAAATCGCCGACCAGAACGCTGGCCTGGTTGCCCCAGATCATGCGCGCGGTCTGCTTGCCCCGGCGCAAGCCGCTTTCGTCCACAACGTCGTCGTGCAGCAGCGTCGCGGTGTGCATGAACTCCACGCTGGCCGCGAGCTTGACGTGCGCCTTGCCCGAATAGCCGAACATCTGCGCGGCGGCGAGCGTGAGCATCGGACGCAAGCGCTTTCCACCTGAAGAAATCAGGTGATTGGCGACCTCGGGGATCATTTCAACGTCAGAACCGGCCTTGGAGAGGATCAGTTCGTTGACACGGCCCATGTCGGAACGGGTCAGTCCCACAAGCGCCGAAATGGACGCCTGGTCGCGCTTTCCCTCTTCCATTGAGACTACAACGCCCACACATAACTCCCGCGGTCCGGCGGCTGGCCGCCGTGTCGTTTGACCGACCATATGGCGGCGGCGGTTGGAACCGCAAGTGGCGAATTGGCGCGGAATCACCTGTGGCCACGTCCGCCGTTTACAAGGCGCGGCCAAGCTGCAAGGTATCTGCCATGATCGAACTTGTGCGCACAAACGACCCCGTCATCATCTCGTTTATCGAGGCGTTGATGCGCGACGCCAAGATCGGCTTCCTGGTGGCCGACCAGAACATGAGCATCATGGAAGGTTCGTTGGGCGTGCTGCCGCGCCGCGTCCTGGTCGAGGAAGACGATTTCGAGCAGGCAAGGCGCATATTGCACGACGCGGGCATCGCCGACGAAATCCGCAAGTGAGCAACAAGACTTTCGAACCGCTACCGGCGAAAACCGTCGACGCCTTCCATCGCGGGCGGTTCTGGCTGGTCCAGCCGGCCGGCTCCGGTCACCGCGCGGGGCTCGATGCGATGGTTCTCGCGGCCGCCGTACCAGCCGGATTCTCGGGATGTGTGGCCGATCTCGGGGCGGGCGCGGGCGCGGCGGGGCTGGCGGTCGCGGCGCGATGCCCGCAAGCACAAGCAGTCCTTGTCGAGCGCTCGCCCGAAATGGCGGATCTTGCAGGGCAGAGCCTCATGCTCGAGCAGAATACGGAAATCGCGAAACGCGCTTCCATCCTGCGCGCGGACGTCACGCTGGCGGGCAAAGCACGTGTCGAGGCCGGCCTGGCGGACAATGCATTCGACTTTGTCATCATGAACCCGCCATTCAACGCCGAAAACGACCGGGCGACGCCCGATGCGCTGAAACGCCAGGCGCATGTGATGGAGGGCGAACTGTGGGAGAGCTGGCTGCGCACCGCAGCCGCGATTGCCAAGCCTGGCGGCGGCCTGGCCTTGATCGCGCGGCCTGAATCGCTGGCCGACATTCTGCCCGCCTTGAAAGGCCGCTTCGGCAGCACGGAACTGGTTACCGTCCACCCACGTGAAGACCGGCCCGCCATCCGGGTCGTTCTTCGGGCAAGGCGCGGGGCGCGCAAGCGGATGTCGATATTACCGCCGCTCGTACTGCACGGGCCGGAAGGCAACCGCTTCACCCCGCGCGCCGACGATATTTGCGACGGTTTGGGGTCCCTGTTCGGGGATTGAGGACGCTGCCGGCATTGCGCTTTGGCCCCGACTTCCTAAATGAGGAAAGCCCTCTCACAGGAGCCCGCATTTGATACAATTGCTCGCCTCTCTTCTGCCCAGATCCATGCGACCGAAAGGCGTGACCATACCTGTCGTGCGCCTGCACGGTACGATCGCGCCAAGCGGCGGACAGTTCCGTCCAGTGCTTTCACTGGCCTCGACTGCAGGGGTTCTCGAAAAAGCATTCTCGATGAAAAGCGCCCCGGCCGTCGCGATCTCGATCAATTCGCCGGGCGGCTCGCCGGTGCAGGCCAGGCTCATCTTCAAGCGCATTCGCGACCTGGCGGCGGAAAAGAACAAATACGTCATCGTTTTCGTGGAAGATGTTGCCGCATCAGGCGGGTACATGATCGCGGCAGCGGGTGACGAGATCGTCGCCGACCCGTCCTCGATCGTGGGATCGATCGGGGTGATCTCGGCCGGCTTCGGATTTACCGAGGCGATAAAGAAGATCGGCGTCGAGCGGCGGGTCTATACGGCGGGCCGCAACAAATCAGTACTCGACCCCTTCCAGCCGGAGAAAAAAGCGGATGTGGACCGGCTAAAGGCGTTGCAGCTGGACGTCCATGCGACTTTCATCGATCTCGTGAAGGAAAGCCGCAACGGCAAGCTCGCCGACGAACCAGACCTTTTCACAGGCCAGTTCTGGACCGGCAAGGCTTCGCTCGATCTAGGCCTGGTCGACGCGATCGATGACATGCGTTCGTTCCTCAAGACGCGTTACGGTGAAAAAACAAGGCTCCGGCTCATCAGCGCGCCGCGCGGCCTGTTTGGCCGCAGGCTCGGTCTATTCGGAACCGCGCGCGAGGATTTTCAATCGCAAACGGTCGCGGGAATCGTCGGAGGTTTGGCCGGTGAACTGGAGGATCGGGCGCTTTGGGCGCGCTACGGCCTTTGACGGGGCGCTGAACGGCGCTAGAATAGGGGATGCGCGTCAAGCGCGAGGAATCCAGGCGAACAGCTGAATTCCGGGAGAACAGGGACATGCCGCAGCTCATATTCTTCGCCGCAATCGGTGTGGCGGCAGTCGTCGGGTACCGCGCTTTCATTCGCGAGGCGAAACGGGTCACCGCAAAGGCCCGCCGCACCGAGCACGAGCGCACGACCGGCACAACGGGCACGTTGGTCAAGGATCCCGAAACCGGCGAATACTACCTCGCCAGGGATTGATGCGGCATCGGATGTCATGGCGGACAGCGTTTCCCGCTTGGCGCCTGCCAAGCTCAACCTAGCCTTGCATGTCACGGGCCGGCGCGACGACGGGTATCACCTGATCGACAGCCTGGTGGCATTCGCCGATTTCGGCGATCTTGTTACCGTTTCGGCGGCCGAGAGCGACGAGTTCATCGTGACCGGGCATTATGCGCCAATGGTGCCGATCGACGCGAGCAACCTGGTGCTCGCCGCGCGCGACATGCTGCGCGAGCACTTCCCCGGCCGCGAACTGGCGCCGGTACGTATCGCGCTTGAAAAGAAACTGCCGGTCGCCTCCGGCGTGGGCGGTGGTTCGAGCGATGCATCCGCCGCGCTCAAGGCTCTGGCCGCCTTTTGGGACGTCGACCCGGATATGGACGCGCTTGCCGCCAAAACGCTGCCGCTCGGAGCGGACATTCCGATGTGCATCGCCGCGCAACCTCTCGTTGCCGGCGGTATCGGGGACGTGCTCAAGCCTCTCGCCTCCTTCCCCGCCGTCGATGCCGTACTGGTCAATCCGGGCCTGCCTGTCTCGACGCCGGACGTGTTCCGAACGCTGGAGAAGAGGGACAATGCACCACTTTCGTGCCCCTCGGCGATTGCGGACACGGCGAGCCTCGCCCGCCATCTTGCGGGAACACGCAACGACCTCCAGGCGGCGGCAATCGTGCTTTGCCCGATGATCGCGGATGTAATCGAAAGCCTGGATGCAAACGGCGCCGCATTCGCGCGCATGTCTGGCTCGGGGGCGACCTGTTTCGGGCTGTTTGACGATCCAGGTCCGGCGGCGGCGGCTGCCGATGCGATCAGAAAGCTGAAGCCCGGCTGGTTCGTGGAACCCTGCCGAATCATGGGAACGGAAGCCAATGGCCGGAATTGACGGCACACGACCATTCGTCCCCGTCGGCATCGCGGTGCTGACGGTATCCGACACGCGCTCGCTTGCGGATGACCGTTCGGGCGACACGCTGGCTGAAAGGATCAAGGAGAGCGGACACCGGCTTGCTGCGCGCGACATCGCGACCGACGACATCGAGGCCATTCGCGCGGTGGTCCAGAAATGGGCAAAGGACGACAGCATCGATGTGGTCATGACCACGGGCGGCACCGGCTTTACCGGCCGCGACGTCACGCCGGAGGCGTTGGAGCCACTGTTCGACAAAAGGATGGACGGCTTTTCGGAAGTCTTCCACCGCATTTCGTTCGACAAGATCGGCACCTCGACGATCCAGTCGCGCGCGACGGCCGGGCTCATCGGCACAACCTTCGTTTTCGCGCTGCCCGGTTCGCCCGGCGCCTGCCGCGACGCCTGGGACGGAATTCTCAAGGCACAGCTCGACTACAGGCATATGCCGTGCAATTTCGTGGAAATCATGCCCCGGCTCGACGAGCATCTGAAACGCGGCGGGACCAAGGTCTAGGCCGGGTGGACAGGCCATGGCCGCCGCGATTTCGTGGATAGTTTCGCCGCCGGAAAAATTCTTCTCCCCGCCAACCCTTTGTCCCTACTCGCTATTCGCTATTCCCTACTCGCTTTTCCATCCACGCCTCCCGAACCTTCCCCACAATGCCCGCGTCAACAACGAGGCGCGACATGATGGACTGGAATCGGGCGATCGAGGAGGAACGGGCGGCGCTGATGCGCATCGTCACCCTGCTTGGCGCGCTGGCCGGCCTGGCCGAAATTGCGGCGAGCCGTTCGCCTGCCATGCGCGGCTTCGTGCTCTGGATCCTGCGCCCCGCCGAGGCCGTGGCGCGGGATTTCGTCGCTGGCGGCCAACATGCGCAAGTCGCATCGATGCCGGTCGGACCGGTGGGCGCGCGCCCGGCGGACGCGATGCGCCTCGCGGCCAGCCTTCGGGCGCTGGCCCGGCAGCTAACACGTCAAGCTAGGCTGATGCCTGGCATGCGCGGCCCGGGCGGCGCCGGAATAGAACCGCCGCCATTCGGCCGGTTGCCGGCCATGCACGACATCGCGAATGCCTTGTCCATGCTCGCGGCGTTGGCCTGGCCGATACCGCACCCCGCGACCGACACGTCATAGCCCGTGTGCTGCCCGGAAAATTCCGTGAAACGGCGAAAGCCGCGCTTCCGCGATCCGGCAGCGAATGTCTTGCGTGCAAGAAGCGCCCAAAGCCTAACCGTCCACACGGCTTAGGGTAATTCAACGCGGCGGCGCGACCGTGATCTGTGCGGCAAGCCGCTTCCTCGCCAGACCATTCGCCAAAGCTTCCGCGCCGTGCGCGCTCATCGACAGCGACGCTGCCTGCCGCCTGGTTATCACCAGCCCGTCGGCCAGCGCGCGCCGCGAGGAAAAGACACGCGACAGAAAAGGCGCGCGGTCCGTCCTGGCGCGCGAGAATCGCGCGGCCATCGTGTGCTGCGCGGTATGGTCCGCCACGTGGTCCGCCCAGCCATCCACCAGGCGCGCGCCCGGCTCGATGACCAGCAGCCATTCGCTCTTGGCCTGCCTGATGCCGGCCGCGATCCCGCCATTGGCCAGGAAGGTGCAACCGGCATGATCGGCGACATGATGGGTCCGGTCGGTCGAGCCGAGGTCGCAGACGATCACCTCGCGCACCGCGCCCTCCACGGCCGCCGCAACCAGCGACGACAAAGTGCGCGCAAGCGGGTCTTCGTCGTTCTTCGTTTCGATCACCACCGACAGCATGGGTTTCGCTTATCGCAAAGCCGGGCGAATGGCCAGTTGGGCGAAATCAAAAGAAAGTTCTTGCTTTGTTCTCATTCCGAATATAGGAATAGTTTCATGTCCGGCGCGTGAGTCCCCGCCGGCTGGAATGCGGAGAACGAGCGATGGAATCCATCGTCCAGGCGGACGCCGCGGCCTTCGGCAGCGGTACTGAATTCGCCAATGCGATTGTCGACGAGAGCGGGCTGCGCCTGCCGAGCGAAAGACGGCGCGGGCGCGGCTCGGGCGTCAATCCGAGCGGGCGCTTCGAAGCGCTGTCGCGCCATGTTTTTGACGACGGCTGGAGCAGCCTGGAAGAGCTTCCTCCGTTCAAGACGGACGTGCAGGTGGAAAAGCCGCGCACGATCATCACGCGCAACGATTCTCCCGACATTTCCTTCGACCGGTCGATCAATCCTTATCGCGGCTGCGAGCACGGCTGCGTCTACTGCTTCGCGCGGCCGACCCATGCCTATATGGGGCTTTCGGCGGGGCTTGATTTCGAATCGAAGCTGTTTGCAAAACCGGACGCGGCAAAACTGCTCGAACGCGAGCTCGCCAGGGAAGGCTATGTGCCGAAGACGATCGCGATCGGCACCAATACCGACCCCTACCAGCCGATCGAGAAGCAGTGGCGCATCATGCGCGAGGTCCTCGAAGTGCTGGAGGCTCACGACCATCCGGTCGGCATCGTGACCAAGTCCGCGCTGGTGATGCGGGACGTCGATATCCTGTCGCGCATGGCGGAGAAGGGTCTGGCCAAGGTCGCGCTTTCGGTGACCACGCTCGACCGAGGGCTGGCGCGGACCATGGAACCGAGAGCCGCGACGCCGCCCCGGCGACTGGAAGCGCTGCGCGCGCTCAGTGATGCGGGCATCCCGGTGTCGGTGATGATCGGGCCCGTCATTCCCGGCCTCAACGACCAAGAGATCGAGCGCATTCTGGAATCGGCGCATGCCGCGGGCGCACGCGAGGCCGGCTACATCATTCTGCGGCTGCCGCTGGAAGTCAGCCCCGTCTTCAAGGAATGGCTGCTTCGCCACTATCCGGACCGTTACCGACACGTCATCTCGCTGATCCGCTCGATGCGCGGCGGCAAGGACTACGATGCGGAATGGGGCAAGCGCATGCGCGGCTCCGGGCCTTATGCATGGCAGATCGGCCGGCGTTTCGAGATCGCCGCGCGCCGGCTGGGGATGAACCTGGAACGCCTGCGGCTCAGGACCGACCTGTTCAAGGCGCCTGAACCGGCGGGCAAGCAGCTGGCCCTGTTTTGAGTAAAAGCGGCTTCAGGCCGCGACGAAATCCGTTCGGCGTTCCCCCAATCCCCATGCCGACGGAACCCTTCCCGGATCCGCCGCCCCTCAGGGCCGGGAAGGACTTGCGGAGAATCGGAACCGGTGCGAGCATCGCCGCTCAATGGCTCAACCGGCTTCCGATTCTCCAACCCTTTTTGTCCTTCCCGACAGGCCCGATTTCTCGATCGAGATGCGGGCGATTGCGGGCGGGCAGATGCCTGTCGTCGGGCTGGACGAGGCCGGGCGAGGTCCGCTTGCTGGGCCCGTTGTCGCGGCCGCGGTCATCCTCGATCCGCAACGCATCCCCGATGGCCTGGACGATTCCAAGCGATTGACGGCATCCGCGCGCGAAAGGCTTTTCGAGATTATTTCCGAGACTGCGATCGCGGTGTCTGTCGCCTCGGTGTGTTCGACGGCAATCGATTCGACCGATATCCGCAAGGCGAGCCTCGAAGCAATGCGGCGGGCCGCATTCGGCCTTTGCGTAATGCCGGTTCTGGCGCTGATTGACGGACGCGACGTTCCCCCGGGATTGGGCTGCGCCGGGCGCGCCGTCGTCAAGGGCGACCGGATTTCAGTTTCCATCGCCGCTGCATCCATTTTCGCAAAGGTGACGCGCGACAGGATGATGTGCCGCTGCGGCGGCCGCGACCCGCGCTACGGTTTCGAGCGGCATATGGGCTACGGCACCGAGGCCCACCGCGATGCGATCGCATCCTTCGGTCCGGTTGCCCGGCTGCACCGGATGTCATTCTCGCCACTGAGACCAGTTGAGGCCGCCCCCTGAATCAAAAACGCCGCACTGGCGATGCCGGCGCGGCGCGTATTCGGATCTGTGGACGCCTCGTCAGTTGAGGCGGGTGCGGACGTCCTTAAGCGCGGACTTGAACAGTTCGCCGCGAGCCTTGGCGTCGACTTTGCTCGCCAGCAGGTCGCCCGCCGCGGCGATGGCTACGTCGACCGCCCGCGAGCGGACTTCGTTCACCGCGTCGCGTTCGGCCTGGGCAATCTTCTGTTCGGCCATCGTGGTGCGGCGCGCGACATATTCCTGCGTCTTTTCCTTGGCTTCTTCCAGCAACAGGTCGGCGTCGCGCTTGGCGGCTGCCACGATGTCGCTGGCCTCCTGCTCTGCTTCCTTGCGCTTGCGCTGGTACTCGGCCAGAAGCTGCTGCGCTTCCTCGCGCAGCTTGCGCGCCTCGTCGAGTTCGTTGCGGATCTTGTCCGCACGCTCGTCAAGCGACTTGGTCACCATGCCGGGCACCTTCAGGTACACGACGATACCAAGGAAGATGATGAGCGCGACGAGCGTCCAGACTGTGGCGAGGGAAGTGGCGTCCATCTCGATCTCTCCTTAGCCGCGCGCCCGCGCGACGGCGGCCTGGATTTCGCTTTTCGTCGCCTTGGAGCTGGTGAGCGTGTCCAGAATGGCGGACGCCGTATCCTCGGCAATCGAGCCGATCTCGCTCATCGCCGACTGCTTGATCTTCTCGATCTGGGCAGCCGAGCCTTCTAGCTTCTCATCGAGCTCGGCCTCTGCTGCCTTGCGCTCGCCCTCCGCCTCGGCCTTGGCGCTGTCCCGCGCGGCCTGGCCGATCTCATTGGCCTTCGATTTGGCGTCGGCAAGCTCCTGCTCGTATGCGGCAATCGCCTCGTCAGCCTCGTCCTTCATGCGCGCCGCCTGGTCGAGATCCTGCGCGATGCGATCGCTGCGGGTCTCGAAAATGGCGCCGATACGCGGCAGGACGACCCGCTGCAGGAACAGGTAGAACAGCCCGAAGGTGATCACCAGCCACAGAAGTTGCGAGGGAAATGTCGAGGAATCGAAAGGCGGGAAGACACCGTGAGCGTCACCGTCGTGCGGTACCTCGGTGCCCGTATTGGTCTCGCCTTCCGCCGGAGTGCCGCCTCCGGATTCCTGCGCGTAAGCCTTGGCCACGAACATGTCTTCGTCCTGTCTCTACCGCGGATCGCGCCGGTCGCGATGGTCCGGCGCGTGTCCGAATGGTCTTGACCGGCCGCGGCTGGCGGCCGGTTCGAACCCGTCCGCCCTGATCAGACGGCGAAGAGGAGCAGAAGCGCGATGAGCAGCGCGAAGATGCCCAGCGCCTCGGTCACGGCAAAGCCGAAGATCAGGCGGCCGAACTGGCCGTCAGCTGCCGACGGGTTGCGCAGAGCGCCCTGGAGGAACTGTCCGAAGAGATTGCCCACGCCGATGCCGGCAGCGCCGGTACCGATTGCCGCGAGGCCTGCGCCGATCAGCTTTGCTGCTTCCGCTTCCATTTTGAACTCCTTGTTGATCTGTCTAAATCTGCGGATTGGGATTGGCGGAGAACCGCCGGTGAAACGTCGTCCGGTCAGTGTCCCGGATGAATTGCGTCGTTGATGTAGATGCACGTCAGCATGGCGAAGACATAGGCCTGCAGGAACGCGATCAGGAACTCCAGCGCGGTCAGGCCGACGGCCATGCCGAGCGGGAGGATCGCTCCGACAATGCCGACGGCGCCGAGCGAGGTCAGCGACACAACGAAGCCCGAGAACACCTTAAGGGTGATATGCCCAGCCAGCATGTTGGCGAAAAGACGGACGGAGTGGCTGACCGGGCGGGTAAGGAACGAGATCACCTCGATCGCCACCACCAGCGGCATCAGCACCACCGGAATGCCGCTCGGAACGAAGAGCTTGAAGAAGCCCAGACCGTTGCGCAACAGGCCCACGATCAGCACCATCACGAACACCGTCATCGCCAGCGCAACCGTGATGATGAGATGGCTGGTGACGGTGATGAAATAGGGGAACATGCCCAGCAGGTTGGCGACCAGGATGAACATGAACAGGGTGAAGACGAAGGGGAAGAACTTCATGCCCTGGCTGCCGGCGGAATCGCGCAGCATCGAGGCGATGAATTCATAGAGAAGCTCGGTTACCGACTGCGCCCTGCCCGGCACGATGCCGCGCGACGACGTTGCGACAAAAAGAAAACCGCCGGCCAGCACAACTGCGATGACCATGAGCAGCGACGAATTCGTGAACGAAATGTCGTAGCCCCCGACCTCGATCGGAATCAGCGTGTTGATCTGAAACTGGTGAATCGGATCAACTTTGGATGGATCAGCAGCCAATTTCCAACCTCGTCTCAATCAACATTTGCCGGTCGCCCCACCGAGCGCCTAATCATCGTGTTTCGACGGATCTGTGTCCCGATCCGCCGACTTGACCTTTGGCTCAGCAACCAGTCCCGATGAACGCAGGACATTGAGCACGCCGGCGCAGAAGCCAAGAAGGAAAAAGACGATCAATCCCCAGGGCGAAGTGCCCGCAAGCCGATCGATCACCCAGCCGATCCCAGTCCCGACAAGGATGCCAGCGATGAATTCGCTGGAGAGTTTCAGAGCAGCTCCGTAACCGGCCGCGCTACCACTCTTCCTCGCCTGCTCTTCTTCCGCACGCTCCTGCCGCTTCCTCGCGGCCAGTGCTTCATCGAGCATGCGGCGCCGTCGGTCAAACTCCTCGTCGTTCACTGATCGCTGGCCCGCCGTTCCGGGTTCCGTGCCGCGGTCCACAACAACCAGCCGATCCGGCCTGTGAAAATTCGCGTCCGGCCAAGCGAAACCGCCTGTTTCCCTGCAAAATCGCGCGCAACATAGTTTGAAGCCCCTACCCAGTCAAGCTGAGGCAAGGGTACGTCATTGATACAAAAAGCTGTTTTATTTCAGATATTTATTTCGGTGCGACAATGCGTCCGTGAACATATCGATGCGATGACCGATGCAAGCGCCATCCGGATGCATCAGCGATCCATTGGCCATCATCCGTTCCGGCCATCAATTCCAGCCGCCGCCATAGGTGCGGTAAAACACATGAAGACCAATCTTTTTCATTTTCTCCATCGCGCGTGACCAGCGAGGGGCCACGTATGTCGCATGATAGTGGGTCGCCGAACCGACCTCAGGCAGGAACACCTTGCCCGCCGACACGGCCAGCGCCACCTGATAGGCGACCTCATAGTGCTGGCCGCTGGCAATGCGGTCACGCTTGCCATCGCAGGCGAATGAGAACTGGCAGCGATTGCGCCATTCCCTGTTCTGGTAGACGACGCCGCAGGCCGTATCGGGATAGGCGGGATTGCGGACACGGTTAAGAATGACCTGCGCCACGGCAGCCTGTCCTTTCACGCTCTCGCCGCGCGCCTCGAAATAGATACCTTCAGCCAGGCAGCGCTGCTCGCCGTCGGAAAAGACAGAAGCCGGCAATGGCCGGCTCATCCACTCGTGATCATTCTGGCCAAGAGGCGGAATGAAGCGGCCGCCTTCGGGGTCTGCCTGTTTCAACAGGCTGGCAAAGGGCGATGCCTCGGAAAAGTCCGGCGGCGGCGGCGCGTAGGCCGTCGCCAGGATGTCCGGCTTGTCGTTGTTGACCAGCGAAGCGAGGTAGACCGGCACAGCGGGGTCAGCCCTCTTGTCCTGTCTCACATAGAATGTGCCGGCGATCTGCAGTTCCTTGCCCTTTATGTCGGGCTGGACGAACGCCATCGCTGGCGTGTCGGCGGCGTCCGCACCGATCATGGACGTGCGCTGAAGCACCGAGCCCGCGTTGAACGCCTTGGGCGGCGCAACCGGCGCCACATTGATCAGGCGGCCGCGTTTGCCGCTTCGGTTGATCCGCTCCTCGTCCGGTGTGTCGGCCTGCGCGCTGCCCTTGGTGCGGAATGCTACGTCGCCGATGCCCGGCGCCTTCATGCCGGCTCCGGAAATCGAGCCCGTGGTCAGGCTCCCGTCAATGAACGGCATCTCGGCACTGTGGACGGAACCCGCCACCGCACGCTCCACAACCGTGCTCCAGCGATGGCCGGACGAGTCCACTCCAGCCACCATACTCGTGATGTCCTGCATGGCCAGCCCGGTCGGGAACCCGATCCAGATGCCTAGGCCAATAATGAGGGGGGCAAGAAACGAACGCTCAATTCGCGGCGCGGGAAGCTGCCGCATCACTTTTCGTGGACGCACGAACCACTCTCCAAAACGCTACATCACCCAACCCGACCGAACATGATCGATTAACCTTGACCAAGTGTTAAAGGCGAAACGATTTCAGGCGACTAGCGAATCAAGTGCGTTTGGCGCGTCCGGCATAGGGGTTGTCGGATGTCCGCAACGCCACGCGGATCGGCACGCCGGGTAACTCGAATGCTTCGCGCAACGCATTGACTAGATAGCGGACATAGGCGCTGGGCATCGCCTCCGGTCTGGAGCAGGAAAGGACGAAACCGGGCGGGCGTGTCTTCACCTGGGTCATGTATTTGACCTTGAGCCTGCGGCCGGCGACGGCGGGCGGCGGATGCTGGGCGACGGCTCGCTCCAGCCAGCGGTTGAGCCGACCGGTCGAGATGCGCGTGTTCCAGGTCTCGTGCGTGGAGACGACAGCCTCCATCAGCTTGTCGAGCCCACGGCCGGTTTCCGCCGACACCGGTACCGCGCGGATGCCGCGAATCTGCGGCAGGAGCCGCGTGGTCTTTTCCCTGAGTTCGGCCAGCAGTTGCTGCGGTTCGTCGACCAGGTCCCATTTGTTGAAGGCAATCACCGGCGCCCTGCCCTCGCGAACGATCAGGTCGACAATCTGCAGATCCTGCTTCTCGAAGGGAATCGTGGCGTCGAGCAGAATAATGACCACCTCGGCAAAGCGCACCGCGCGCAGACCGTCGGCCACGGAGAGCTTCTCCAGCTTTTCCTGCACGCGCGACTTGCGCCGCATTCCAGCGGTGTCGAACAGCTTGATGGGGCGGCCACGCCATTCCCATTCGACGGAAATCGAGTCGCGCGTGATCCCGGCTTCCGGGCCGGTCAACAGACGCTCTTCTCCGATCAGCGCGTTGATAAGGGTCGACTTGCCGGCGTTGGGCCGCCCCACGATGGCCGTTCGAAGCGGCCTAGTGGGATCGTAGGCCGGCTGCGTTTCCGCGTCGGGATCCTCGATGTCCTCGCCGATGAGCACGGTTTCCTGCGCAACCGGCGCTGCATCGGCTTCCGGTTCGGCGGAGCGGTCGCCCAGGGCGGCAACCAGCGCGTCGCGCAGGTCGCCCATTCCGATGCCGTGTTCGGCCGAGATCGGGATCGGCTCGCCCAGCCCAAGCTCCCATGCCTCGGCGGCGGCGGCATCGGCGCCCCGCGCTTCGGCCTTGTTGGCCGCCAGCACCACCGGCTTACCGGAACTGCGCACCTTGTCCGCAAATGTACGGTCGTCGGGAAGTATGCCTGTCCGCACATCCACCAGAAACAGAACAACATCCGCTTCCGCGATTGCAGTCTCCGTCTGCTGGCGCATGCGCGCGGCAAGCGTCTCGGGAGCGGCGGTCTCCAGACCGGCCGTATCGATAACGTCAAAGCGCAGGTCCTGCAGGCGCGCGGCGTGCGTGCGCCAGTCACGCGTCACGCCCGGCGTGTCGTCGACAAGCGCCAGCCGACTGCCGGCCAAGCGGTTGAAAAGCGTCGATTTGCCGACATTGGGGCGCCCGACAATGGCGAGCTTGAAGCTCATTCAGGAGCCGGCGCCAGAGCCGCGTATGAGCTCAACCATCACCCCGGCCCGCTGGCGAGTGTTGCGCGGGGCGGCATCGTCGGCGACGATCTGCTCGAAGAGGGACAACGCATCGGCCGAGCGGCCTTCCCGCCAGGCGGACAAGGCCAATGCCTCGCGCGCGGCGTGGCGCAAATGGGAGGAATCCGCGGTCAAAACCTCGACGCGCGATGAAACTTCTTCATAGCTGCCGCTATCGACCAGGATGTAGCCGGCGCGAAGCCGCGCCATGTCGCGTATCGCTGCCGGCACCGAACCGTCGGCAGCCACGGCGTCGAATTCCGAAACCGCCCCATCAAGGTCGCCCTGCCCGGCCAACACCGTGGCGGCGCGCAATCTGGCGAGCACGGGGTATGCGCCATAGCCTTCGGCTTCGAGCTCTTCGAAAGCCGCCAGCGCTTCATCGCTCTGGCCTTGCTCGGCCATGTCGAGAGCAGCGGAGAACCGATCGCCAGAGGCGTTGGCCCGGGACTGGACCCAATACTCGTATCCCACCCACGCGGCGGTCGCGAGCACAACAGCCACCGCTGCTCCGATGACTATCGGGCCATAGCGTTTCCACAGCGCCTTGGCCTGGTCCTGGCGAAGCTCTTCGTTGACTTCGCGGATGAAACTGTCGTCGGACATGGGAACCCACCTTGTACGGGACCGAGCGGCATACCGTTAGTCCCTCATTGCGGCAGCCTTTTAGCGGTTTTTTGCGCGCATGGAAGGGCCACCCGAAAATCACCGGTATTTGGCATGGGCGCGAACAACGGCCAGGGATCGCAAGACCGCCACAATCGGATGCCTATAGCGCGCGATGCGTGTGCCGTGGGTCCAGCGTCTCGGGATTTCATTCTTGGCGGCGGTGATGGCCGTGCCAGTGGGGGCGAGCGCATCCAAACCTCACCAGATCCAATATGTCGTCATTTCTTTCGACGGCGCGCGCGAGATCGAACAGTGGCACCGCAGCCGCAATCTGGCGCGCGAAGCCGGCGCCAACTTCACCTATTTCCTGTCCTGCGTGTATCTCCTCACCGGTGAAGACAGAGGGCGCTACGATCCGCCCGGCCACAAGGCCGGGAGGTCGAATGTCGGCTTCGCATCATCCCGCGACGATGTCGCCCAACGTTTGCGCCAGATCTGGGCCGCACGGCTGGAGGGCCACGAAATCGCCAGCCATGGATGCGGGCATTTCGACGGCGGAGGCTGGTCTCAAAACCAGTGGCGCGCCGAATTCGATCAGTTCACGCACAGCGTTCGAGAGGCCTGGTCGGCAAACGATATCCCATTCCAGCCGGCCGGCTGGGAGCATTTCGCCGATACCGAGATCGAGGGTTTTCGCGCGCCCTACCTTTCGGTCGGGACTTCGCTGGCCCCTGCGCTGGCGGACCATGGATTCGTTTATGACGCCAGCGGCGTATCGCGCGATCCCGAAGCACCATCCCATCATGACGGCGTGGCGATGTTTTCGCTGCCGCTGATACCAGAGGGTTCGAACGGCCGTCGCGTTCTGGCGATGGACTACAATCTCTATGTTCGCCACTCAGCGGCGCTCGAAAGGCCGAGCCAATCAGCGCAGTTCGAAGAACGCGCTTACACCGCGTTCCGCGCGGCGTTCGAGAACCAGTACGAGGGTGGCCGCATCCCTTTGCAGTTCGGCTTTCATTTCCGGCTGATGAATGCCGGCGCCTATTGGCGCGCGCTGGAACGCTTTGCAAAAGAGACCTGCCGCATGCCCGATGTGCGCTGCGTCACCTACCGTGAATTGCGAGCACCCTCGCGGTCGGCAAGAGAGAGGGCATTTCGGCTACGGCGCACCCGGCCCACGCGACCGACTGATCATCATTCGGCCGGCCCCGATTCGCCGGCATGACGCTCCATGTAGCGGCGATCGATGTCAGGCAGCGGCTCACCTTCGATCGCCGCCTCGAACGCCATCAGGCGTTTGTGGACCGACAAGAGCTCAACGATCGTCGTCCAGGAATTGACAAGGTACTGGAACGAGTTCTCCACTCGAGAGAAGGCGCGAATGATCTGCTGCATCACGCCCAGCGTGATCGTGCCGCTTATGATGGTCGGCCCGAGCGCGATGTAAGGCACCAGATTGCCGATCTGCAGGTAGAATATGCGTACGACATTGAAATACATGTAGTTGAAATAGAGACGGAAATAGTTTCTCCGGACATTCTCGAACAGCTCGCGCACCGTAAGGGGCTCGGCGCGGTTTTCGTGATCCTCGCCGTAGACAAGCTCCTTGCGGTAGGCCGCCTCGACGCGCTGGTTTCGGAATTCGAGGCCAGGCAGCCTGATGCCGGCCACCCCCACCAGCGCAGTACCGAACACCGACCACAGAATCGCTACGAAGACGAGACCCTGGCTGACCTCGCCGATGAGCGGCAGATGCGTCACGGCCGCGGACAACCCCCACAGCAGCGGCAGGAAGGCGATCAGCGTCATCAGCGAATCAACCATGCTGATGCCGAGGCCTTCGGATATCTGCGCGAAGCGCATCGTATCTTCCTGGACACGCTGCGCGGCGCCTTCGATATGGCGCAGCTGCTGCCAGCGCTCCATGTAGTAATTATTCATCGCCGTGCGCCACCGGAAGATGAAGTGGCTGACGAAAAAGCGGAACATCGTGGCCACGAACACATAGACCAGCGCGATCTGCAGGAAGGTGACAATCTGCCAGTAGTAGTCGGACGCTTCGACAGCTCCGGGCTCGCCCAGCGCGCGCTGGACCATGTCGTAGAATGTGCCGAACCATTCGTTGATCATCACGTCGAGCTGGACGAGGAACCAGTTGACGAAGAGGATCAGAGCGGAACCGCCGATCGACCAGCGCTGCCATGGATGCGGCTCGAACCGCATCCACGCCCCGACGAACAGCACAATCACGATGATGAAATACTGGTAGAACCAGAAGCCGACGGCGCCTTCCTGCCGCGCCTGAAAGAGGGCGGCGGCCGCTTCGTCGGCTCCTTCACCCAGGGGAGCCGGGAAACCGTAGCCGACCAATCCTCCAAGACTGAGGGTTGAGCCCCATCCCTTCGCGACGAAATACCAGAACAGAACGCATATGAGGGCCCATAGCGCGGCGGAGGTGAAAAACACCTTCGGCCGCGGGAAGAATGAAACGAACATGTCGGGCGCTTTCGGGGTTGGGGTTATCAGACGGATCCAGATGACCTGGCTCCAGATACGCTGTCAGCGTCCGTTCGACTCATAGATTCCGATGAACGAAAATAAAATAGGCGTGCGTGAGCCGCGATTATCCGTGGCGCCGGCCAGGCACGGCGACGTTGACCACGAGCAGAGCCGACACAGCCAACGCGGCGGCGGCCGCGACCGACGGCGCAAAAAAGCTGCCGGTCCAGACAGCCAGATAACCAGCCATCACCGGGCCGACGATCTGGCCGATGCCGAATGACGCCGTCATTACCGCGATCGCACGCCTCGGCGAGTCGACCACGAGGCGCCGGCTTGCCTGCAGGCCGAGTGCGGTAACGCCGATGAAGGTCGCGCCAAGCAAGATGCCGCCGATCAGCGGTCCGGCGTGGCCACCGAGCGTCACGGAGCCGAGTACGCCGATCAGTTCGACAACGCAGCCGAGAGCATATGCGCGGAACAGGCCGATGCGGCCGGCGATTCGGTTCCACAGCCACACGGAGGGGATGCCCGCAAGTCCGGTGGCCAGCCATACCCATGCCTCAAACAGCCGGCCTCCCTCCCCCAGACGAACAATCGCGACCAGGAAGGTTGCTGTCACCACATAGCCGAAGCCGAACAGACCATAGGCGATGATGGCGCGGAGCAGCGGGGCGGCGATGGTCAGTTTCGGCTCGACCCGCCGGGCCTGTCCGGTGGAAGGCGGGGCTTCGACGAGAGCAACGAGCGCGAATGCCGCAACCAGCGAGAGGACGCCGGACCATATCCATCCTTGGCGCCAGTCCGCGCCGGCCTGCAACAGGATGGCGATCAGGACGGCGGATATGGCAATGCCCAGCCCGACGCCGCCAAAATGAATTGCTGTCAGCCCATCCCTACCGGCCCGCGCCAGTCGGTCGAAGACGATCGACGAGAGAAAGATCATCAGGAACGCGCTCGCAACCCCGGCTGCGAAGCGGATCAGAAGAAATGCCGCCATACTGCCGGTCGTGCCCATGAGCGCGGCAAGGGCCGCGCTGGCGAACATGGCCGCCAGCGCCATGCCGCGCTCGCGGCCGGCGGCCCAGCCGCCCGAGGCAAGCAGCGCCCCAATGAGGTATCCGAGATAGTTTGCCCCGGCGATCAGCCCGCCGTCTGATGCGGTCAGGCCAAGCCCTTCCATCATGCCAGGCAGGATCGGTGTGAAAACGAAGCGGCCGATGCCCATGGCCGCCGCCATCCCGATCATGCCCGCCAGGGCAATTCTGGCAGCGGACCCCGATTCGTCTTTCATGACCGGATGATCGGCATCAGCGAGCCGACGCGCAAGCGGCCAGTCCCGCCAAGGGGACCGGCCAGCGCATTCCTGCGGAAAAAGCCCCGCCGAGGCGACGGGGCTTTTTGTTTGCTATGACGCGCCTTGCAACAAGCGCCTTTCATCCATGAGCGCCCGCCACGTGGCGTACATCATCAACAGCATCAGGATGGCGAACGGGAAGCCCGTCGCGATGGCGCCGGCCTGCAGCGCAGCGAGACCCCCTCCCAGCAGGAGAACGATCGCCACCAGCCCCTCGAAGATCGCCCAGAACACACGCTGTGCAACCGGAGCATCGACCTTGCCGCCGGCGGTGATCGTGTCGATCACCAGCGAGCCGGAATCGGACGAGGTTACGAAGAACACGATGACGAGGATGATGCCGACCAGCGATGTAATGCTTGCCAGCGGCAACTCGGCCAGAAGTCTGAACAGCGACAGTTCGGGGACATAGTCCACGACCGTCTGCTGCACGCCGGTGTAGCCGTCGGCCAGGAACTGGTCGAGCGCCGTTCCGCCGAATGTGGTCATCCACAGGATCGACACCAGTGTCGGAATAATCAGCACGCAGGTGATGAACTCCCGCACCGACCGTCCGTAAGAAACGCGGGCGATGAACATGCCCACGAACGGCGACCAGGATATCCACCATGCCCAGTAGAAGGTGGTCCAGCCGTGCATGAATTCGTCGTCGGTACGGCCGATCCAGTTCGAGAGCTGCGGCAGGTTCTTCACGTATTCCCAGCTGTTCTTGAAGAAGCCGCTGACAATGGCCAGCGTCGGGCCAAGGAGGATCACGAAAAGCAGCAACGCCAACGCCAAGACCATGTTGATCTCGGACAGCCGCTTGACGCCCGCCTCAAGCCCGGCGACCACCGAGACAAGCGCAATGGCTGTGATGCCGAAGATCAGCAGCACTTTCATCGTGTCGGTGTTCGGAACGCCATAGAGCTCATTCAGTCCGGCGAGCGCCTGCGAGGCGCCGAAGCCGAGCGAAGTGGCAAGACCGAACAGCGTGGCGAATACGGCCAGCGTGTCGATGATGTGGCCGATCCAGCCACGAATGCGTTCGCCGAAAATAGGATAGAAGGCCGAGCGGATGGAAAGCGGCAGCCCCTTGTTGTAGGCGGCCAGCGACAGCGCAAGCGCCATGACCGCGTAGATCGCCCACGGGTGCAAGCCCCAGTGGAATACCGTCGCCGACATGCCGATCTCGCGGGCAGCGGCCACGGCATCAGGGTTGACCACACCATCCACAACCGGTGGAGCGACGTTCAGCGGCGGATTGTTGAAATGGTACATCGGCTCCAGCACGCCAAAGAACATGAGGCCGATGCCCATGCCGGCGGCAAAGAGCATTGCGAACCAGCCGGAATAGGAGAAGTCGGGTTTCGCGTCGGCGCCGCCCAGACGGACCTTGCCGAGGGGCGACACGACGACCACCAGGCAGAACAGGACAAACAGATTGGCCGACAGCATGAACAGCCAGTCGAAGGTCGATGTCAGCCATGTGCGCAGCCCGCCAAGCACGTCGCCCGCGCTGTCGCGGAAGATAAGCGTGACAATGACGAATGCGACGATGACGACCGCCGAAAAGAAGAACACCGGATTATGAACATCAAGACCCATGATCCTGACGTTGTCCTGCCCCGGTTCGAGCCCGTGGTCCGGAATCTCCGTGTTGGCATCAATATCACTCATTGTCGGCTTCCCTCCTCTGGCCAATCCGGACGGCAGACAATCGCAGAACGGGCTGCCGAACGTTGGGGACTGAATTGTTTACGACAAAGCAATTGATCGGCCGCCCCCATGACCGACATGCCGCATCGGATGGTCTGGTCCGCACGCAACGCACCTACCTAGCGGCAAGCTACGGTGACTTATTCACATTCGGGGACATGGCCTGTTCGCGACAAATCCGGCGACGGTTTCCGACCATTTATCGCTTCGTCGAAGCATTTCCTGCCGGCGATCGGCGGCCTTGAAACGCGGAAATCGGACCAAAAATACCGAATCGCTCGCTCTTGACCGAGGCTGGGGCCGTCACAAACCGACATCGAAATGAATAGCTGTAAAGCTCAACCGGATAGCGGCCATCAACCCCTGGAGTGGGAACGGCTCAGCCATTTCGCGTCACGATTGAGGGCGACCAGCCGGCGTCAAGCGATACGGCCAGCGTCCGGCCTTAAGGCCAACATATCAGCCATCGCCCGGTCCGGTACCTTTCTCGTCGGATTTCGAATCGCGGGGGTCGAAGGCGATAAACAGACCATAGAACGCGTAAGCGCCTATTCCGCAGAACAACACGCCCCAGGAAGGGGCGCCCGCGGAAAATTCGAAGAGGCCCCACCCGAACGAAAATGTCACGATCGCGATCCGCAGCCACAATGGCCTGAAGAACGGATCATTGAGGTCGAACAGCTTCTTCATTGCGCAATGCCGGCAAGCCTGCGCCGACGGGCATTCCACGCGACATCGGCTGGCAGCGCGAGAGCCGCCGAATAGCATAAGGATGTGTTGCACATTTCGCGGCCCTGCCCAGCGTCGATGACGATCGAACCATCATAGCCGCTATCATTGGCAAGTGCAGCAACGGATCCGATGGCGCCATACATTTGCCTTCACAGAGCAGGCCATGCTTCGCAGCGATTGACTGCCCTATCTAGCGAGCGCGGCGCCATCCAGGCTTGCGGACAGGCGCTCCCGACCCTCCGTCAGCGTGCCATCGATCCCAGAACGAGAACGCCGCGTGGGCGCGAGACACTGAACCGGCCCCCTCGACCAACCTCGGCAGATCGAAAAAGCTGACGACGCTGCGATCATCTGTGGCCTTGGCCGCGTAGCAGGCCGTGTCGGCCTCCTCCATGAGCTTGCTCATGGAGGGCGAGTTACCCGAAATCGCGGTCAACCCAATACTGGTCCCGATGCCGAAGGACCGGCCATTATGTTCCACATGCAGGGCGGCAATCGAATTGGCGATATCGTTCGCCACCTTGTCGGCCTGCGTCTGATCGCAATCGAACAGCAAGAATGCGAATTCATCTCCGCCGATCCGGGCGGCAAAATCCTGGTCGCGCAGTTTTGCCTGAATTGTACGCGCGACTTCCTGGAGTAAAGCATCGCCGGCTGCATGCCCGGCGCCGTCGTTCACGGCCTTGAACCTGTCGAGGTCCACAAAGCAGAGCGCATGCTGCGATCCAGTGGACGCGATCTCGTCCAACACCTTTTCCAACCTGCGCTCGAATGCGGCTCTATTGTGCAGGCCAGTGAGCGAATCGTGGCTTGCGAGGTGTGCCAGTTTCCGCTGCAGGGCGAGACTCTGGGAGATGTCCTGGAACACGAAAACCGCACCCAGCCGCTCGGTCCGGGACAGCTCCAGATTGGCGGCCGACAATCTGATTTCGTGCACCCGTCCCGCGCGCGAGATCAAGGTCATGTTGTCACAGATCTGACGGTCGCGCCCCGTCGTCAGGTCGATTGATAGGGGGCTTTCGAGGACGCGGCCGTTTTCATCCAACCGTCGAAATACATCATCGACCGGCTTGCCTATCGCGTCCTTTGAGCGCCATCCTGTCATCTGCTCGGCTGCGGGATTCAGGAAGGTGATCTTTCCGTCGCTGTCGACGCAAAGCACGCCGTCAGCGATAGACCGAAGGGTCACGCTCAGCTTTTCCCGCTCTTCCGCAAGCGCGGCCTCGGTCGCCTTGAGCGACGAGATATCAGTGTCCGTTCCAACCACGCGGGCCGGCCGGCCATCCGGGAACCATTCCACCGGCTTTCCCCGGCTCAGAATCCAGATCCAGTGCCCGTCGCGATGGCGCTCCCGGTATTCGAATTCGTTGTAGGACAGTTCGCCGGAGTCCTGACGCCGTGTCGCCGCTGCAATTCGCTGCCGGTCATCAGGGTGCACGCGTCCCATCCACGCCTCGTATGAGCCATCGACTTCTTCGTCGGGCCCGTAGCCGCGCATCGAGCGCCAGGTGGACGAGAAGAACGCCGTCCGGTTTCTCAGGTTGTGATCCCATACGCCCTGCCCCGCGCCTTCCAGAGCGAAGCTCCATCTGCTTTCGCTTTCGGCGAGCGCCGCCTCGGCGCGCTTCTGACGGTCGATGTCCACAATTTGAACGACGAGGGAATACGGATTGCCGGTTTCATCATGCCGCAGGAGCGACACGGACGAGAGGCCCCAAAATCGGCCGCCGTCAAGGCGCAGGTGACGCCCCTCGGCCTGGAATTGTTCGACATCCGCACTGATCAGCCGCAATATCTGCGCGCTTGCCGCCTGCCGGTCGTCCGGGTCGACGAATTCGGTCAAATGCATGCCAAGACAATCATTCGGCGAGCAGCGAAACATTTCGGCGAAGGCGCGATTGGCGTAGGTGGTCCTGCCGTCAATGCCGGCGAGGATCATGCCGACAGCCGCATTTTCCATGACCGTCCGCAGAAGATTGGCACCCTGCGGGACCGGGACAACCGAGGGAATGCCACCTATCAGTGCAACAGCTGTCATCGTCGCAATTTACGACAGTTTCGTGAACGAACCTTTTTGGAGATTTGTCGGTTTTTAGGTATTGCCGTCGCGGGCTCGGCCGCGCCCGCCCGACGTCTTTCTGCGCCCGGCCTCATGGGTCGGATGGGAACGTACGTCCACCTTCCGGACCGGGCGGAGCGACAGGAACATCACATTGGCAGCGCCTTATCGGGCGCGCTGTTCATGCCGCGAACACGACGCCGTCGAACAGCTTGCGAGCGGTCCTGAGCACAGCGACCTTCTCGACCGAGACGCCTTTCATTGTCGCAACCACCGACATTTCGCCGGTCGGATGCTCGATCGAAAGAGTCTTCACGCCGCCATCGGGGATGACGGCCAGATCGTGCGCAGGACTGCCCGGCAGCAAACAGGCCGTCGCCACGCTGACGGCACCGAGAACGCCTATCGAGGAATGGCAGCGGTGCGGAATGAAAGTACGGGTCGATATTGCCCCGCCAGCGAGGGGCGCCGAGACCATGGTCATCTTGGGCACTGATTTATCCGAGACATCGCCGAGATTCATCAGAGGGCCGGCCTGGAGCCGGATTGCCTCCAGTCTCTCGCGCAGCGCCGTGTTCGCCTCCAGCGCCTTCGGCTCCTCGGTGCCTTCGATCCCCATGTCGGCGGCGCGCATGACCACGCAGGGCATGCCGTTGTCGATCATGGTGACTGCGATGCCGTCGATCTCGTCCGCCGCGTTTCCGGTCGGCAACAGCGCGCCGCAGGTGGAGCCGGCGGTGTCCTCGAACACGATCGGTACAGCGGCGGCCGTGCCAGGCACGCCATCAATGTGTGCCTCGCCCTCATAGTTCACCTTGCCGCCGGGCGTCGAAATCGTCGCCTCGGCGATCTGACCGGTGTTTTCCATAAAAATGCGAACCTGCGTCGTCGCGCCGGCCACCGGCACCAGCCCGCGCTCGATGGCAAACGGCCCGACGGCGGCGAGGATGTTGCCGCAGTTCTGCGCGCCGGTGACGATCGGCTGGTCGACGAAGACCTGCAGGAAGAGATAGTCGACATTGACGCCCGGCCGCTCCGACGTCTTTACCACAGCCACCTTGGAGGTCAGCGGATCGGAGCCACCCATGCCGTCGATCTGGCGCGAGTCGGGGGAGCCCATCACCCGCAGCAGGAAGGCGTCACGCGCCTTCTCGTCGGCCGGCAGGTCCTCGGCGAGAAAATAGCCGCCCTTCGAGGTCCCGCCGCGCATCCACATGCAGCGGACGCCCTGCCCGCTATTTGATTCCAGCGCGGCTCCGGACACAAAACCGGGGGCCACTTTTGCTGGAGCCGCTGTCTCAGACATATTTCAGGCCCTTGGCGGCGAGCTTCTCGCGCATGCCATAAACGTCGAGACCGAGCTCACCCTTCTGGAACCGGGCGCGGTTCGCCGCCTCCTTTTCCTCGCGCTCGTGCGACGCCTCGACGATGCCAGCGGCCTTCTCCCGCGCGACCACGCACACACCGTCATCGTCGGCGACGATCACATCGCCCGGATTGACCAGCGCGCCGGCGCAGACCAGCTGCAGGTTCACATCGCCCAGCGTTTCCTTGACCGTGCCCTGCGCCGACACCGCCCGCGACCAGACCGGAAAGCCGATTTCCTTCAGTTCACGCACATCGCGGCAGCCAGCCTCGATGATGAGCCCGCGCACGCCGCGCTGTATCAGCGACGTTGCCAGCAACTCGCCGAAATAGCCTGCGTCCGACGGTGATGTCGGCGCGACGACGAGGATGTCGCCCTCCCGGCACTGCTCGACCGCGACGTGGATCATCCAGTTGTCGGCGGGCGGGATCGAGACCGTAACGGCGTTGCCCGCGATGCGCGCGCCAGGCCAGATCGGCCGCATATAGGCCTGCATCAGGCCCGTGCGGCCCTGCGCCTCGTGCACGGTCGCCACGCCCGATTTCGCCAGCGCATCCACGTGCTCGAGCGGCGTGCGCTCGATGTTCTGGACAACCACGCTCATGAGCGGCCCTCCGTCGGTATCAGCGTCTCGACCACGTGCGGGAACACAGCCTCGTAGGCCTCGCCGTACTTGATCGTCTTGTCGGAGTTGCGCGCCGCCTGGACGCCACGCTGCAGCGCAACGCGCGTGTAGTACTCCCACAGGTGCTCCTGCCCGGCCATGCATTCGATGGCGGCGCGCTTCCTGTCCCACACCGGTGTGATGTCGAGCAGCGTATTGGGCATCCAGCGGCACTGTTCCGGCTGGTGCGGTTCGAACAGCATGACCGGCGGTGCGCCGAGCACCGGCTCGCCGGGATTGTGCCCGTGCGCCTGGGCGACGATGCGCGCCTCCTGGGCGAACTGGCTGACCAGAGGGTGATCCCGGTTGTAGGGGTCCTCGCGCGAATGGGTGAGCATGAAGGCAGGGTGGATCTTGCGGCACAGATCGGCAAGCTGGAACAGCGAATCCCGGCTGAGTTCGATCGGATAGTCGCCGAGATCCCAGAACTGGATGTCGGCGACGCCGAGCGCCTTTGCAGCGGCCTCCGCCTCCTTCTGCCGCTCGGCCTTCACCTTATCCAGAGTCATGCCATCCTGCCGCCAAAGCTTGGCGCTCTCGCCGCGCTCACCATAGCTCAAGCATATGACGGTCACGTTCACGCCCTCGCTGGCATGCAGCGCGATCGCGCCACCTGCGCGCCAGACGAAGTCGGCTGAGTGCGCGCTGACGACCAGCGCTGTCCTGTCGGCCATATGGTTCCCCCTATTCCGCGGCTTTCGTCACCGGCGGCGTACCGTGTGTATGGAAACTCTCGATCGTCTTCAGGCCCCAGGCCTGGCCCTTTCTGCGCTCGGCTTCGGTCCAGACAACCGTCTCCCAGTCCGGATCGAGCACCAGCCGCGCACCGGCATTGGCGATCTCGACACGGTTTCCTGCAGGCTCGTAGACATAGAGGAAGAAGGTGCCCTGGATTGCGTGTTTGTGCGGTCCGGTCTCGATGAAGACGCCATTCTCAAGGAAGATATCCGCCGCCCGCAATATGTCGTCGCGGTGGTCGGCGGCATAGGTGATGTGGTGGAAGCGGCCCCGCGCGCCCGAATGATCCTCGGTGCAGGCCATGTCGTAGCCCTTGTTGTTGACAGTGAACCAGCAGCCGCCGATGCGCCCATTGTCGAGCTGGATCATCTCGGTCACGCGGCTGCCCAGCGCCTTGACCATGAAATCGCGGATCTTGGACACGTCGGTGGCCAGCAGGTTGAAATGGTCGATACGGCGCGGGGCGGCGCCTCGCCCGTGATAGCGCTGGGCGATGTTCTTGAGCGATGGCTTTTCGCTGTCCGGCGCCCTGTATTTGTTCGTTTCCCAGTAGAGCTCGAAGACGTGGCCGTCAGGGCTGTTGAAACGATAACTCGGCCCATGGCCCATATCGCCCTCGGTCCAGCCGATGCCCAGCCCCATCTCCTCGATTACCTTCACACGCCGGTGCAGCGCCGCCTCCGACGAGGTGCGGTAGCCGCAATGGGCCATGCCAGTGGTTTCGGACGCCGTCAGCTTGAGCGAATGGAACTCGTAGTCATCCCAGGCACGCAGATAGACAGAGTCGCCCTCGCGTCCGCTTTCGGTCAGCCCGTATACATTTACGAAGAAATCGAGGCTTTCATCAAACTTGTCGGTCAGCAGTTCGAGATGACCCAGATGGGCAACGTCGAAACACGGTTCAGTCATTTCCAATTTCCTCGTATCGTAGCTGTTTGCCTCATCCGGTCACCGCACTCGGCAGGAAAGGTTTTCCGCAAAACAGCAACCAGAACGTCAGCGCCAACAGCGTTGACATGCGGTTCGACTGTCCCGATGCGGCTCTTTTCGTACGGACCCCGGCAAACCGATGCGCCATCGCAGATTGCCGCATCCCCGCATATTTGACCATCATCCGAAACTTCATATCCGAAAAAGACTGCGGAGAAGCGGATTCCGCCAATCTACTTCTCGTGTTAATTAACTCGATGGGATCAATGGCAGAACGTCGCAACGCGGCACGTAGCTGCCACTCGGCGGCCATGCGTGGCGCAGTGAGGGCCGCTTCAGACACGCCCAGGCGTTGCGTATCTTCCGCGGGAATACATTGGTGGAGCCAGGCCCGAAGAAACCAGTTAACATGCAACCTATCATTGCGCCATGAATCATGGCATCGTCTTTTCGGAGGCAGTCCATGAACCACAGCAACGGCGAAGAACACCGGAACGCGGGAACTGACACGGTGAAAGGGGGATCGCGCGCGCGCCTGCGCGATTTCTCACGTTCCCTCCCGATGTCGCTCCTCAAGGCGCGGGAAGCGGTGATGCATCATTTTAGACCGCATTTGCAATTCTACGGCATCACCGAACAGCAATGGCGTGTCCTGCGGGCCCTGACGAGCGTGGAGAGCATTGAAGTGATGGCGCTCGCGGACGCGACCTTCCTTCTTCCGCCATCGCTGTCGCGCATGCTGAAGGATCTCGAGGAACGGCGCCTTATCCATCGCCGCACCTCCGAGCAAGACATGCGACGCGGCATCATATCCATCAGCGAGGAGGGCAGCCGGCTCATCAAGCTGGCCGGAGACCATTCGGAAGCGATCTACGCAGAAATCACCCGCCGCTACGGCGCGGAGAAGCTAGCGGAATTGCAGAGAATGCTGCGCGAACTCGAAACGACCCTCGCCGAACCAATAAAGATTGACGCTTCGCCACTTTCGCCAGCCGTCAGAGAACCTGACGACTAACTTCAGACTCGAGGATTCCATGGCTTACGCGCCCGTCAGACGCAGACCGCCACCACGAACGGCTTGACAAGCGCCGATAAACTTAACTAGTGAAACACATTAGGAATGCAGGGCCAGTTCATGCCGCATCTTTCCGTGGAATACTCCGCCGACCTCGACGGGCGGGCTGACATCGCAAGGCTTTGCGACACCCTGCTCGAAGCGGTTTTGGCCACTGGCCTTTTCGAAGTGGGCGCTGTGCGGGTGCGGGCGATCCGCTGCGACCACTATGCGATTGCCGATCGGCAGCCCGAGAACGCCTTCGTCGATCTCAATTTCCGGGTCGGCGCAGGCCGTTCGCCCGAAGACAAAAAGCGCGCCGGAGAGGCGCTGTTTGCCGCGGCGCAAAACGTGCTCGCTCCGCTTTTCGATACCCCGCATTTCGCGCTGTCGCTGGAAATTCGCGAAATCGACCCGGAATTGAGCTGGAAGCGCAACGTCATGCACGCGCGGCTGCGCAATCCGGAGGATCAGGGAGAAGGGCCGCATGTCCAAGCTTGAGGAAAACACAGCAAAGGCGGCAGGCTACCTTGCCCGCTTCCGCGACCATGGCGTGCCCAACCATATCGGCGGAAAGGCGGTGCCCGCGCTCGATTGCGAAACCTATGAAACCATCTCGCCGGTCGATCTGAAGCCGCTGGCGAAAGTCGCCCTCGGCAAAGCCGCAGACATCGACAGCGCGGCGAAAGCAGCAAAGGACGCCTTTCCCGAATGGGCCGCCATGGGCGGTGCGAAGCGCAAGGCGCTGCTTCACAAGGTGGCCGAAGCCATCGAGGCACGGGCCGAAGAGATCGCTTTCGTCGAATGCATGGACACCGGACAGGCGCTCCGCTTCATGTCCAAGGCGGCATTGCGCGGCGCGGAAAACTTCCGCTTTTTCGCTGACCGCGCGCCGGAGGCGCGAGACGGCAGGGCCTTGCGAGCACCCGGCCAGGTCAACATGACGACCCGCGTCCCGATCGGCCCGGTGGGCGTAATCACGCCGTGGAACACGCCATTCATGCTGTCGACCTGGAAGATCGCGCCGGCGCTGGCGGCAGGCTGCACCATCGTGCACAAGCCGGCGGAATTCTCGCCGCTTACGGCGCGCCTGCTTGTCGAGATCGCCGAGGAAGCCGGCTTGCCCAAGGGCGTGTGGAACCTGGTCAACGGGTTTGGCGAAGACGCCGGCAAGGCGCTGACCGAGCATCCCGATATCAAGGCAATAGGTTTTGTAGGCGAAAGCCGCACCGGCTCCCTGATCATGAAACAGGGCGCGGACACGCTGAAGCGCGTCCATTTCGAGCTCGGCGGCAAGAATCCGGTGGTCGTTTTCGCCGATGCCGACCTTGAGCGGGCGGCGGATGCCGCCGTCTTCATGATCTATTCGCTGAACGGCGAGCGTTGCACGTCGTCCTCACGCCTGTTGGTCGAACAAGACATCTACGAAACCTTCACGGCGATGGTCGCCGAGAAGGCCAAACGCATCAAAGTCGGGCACCCACTCGACCCCGAAACGGTCGTCGGGCCGCTGATCCACCCGGAGCACGAGAAGAAGGTGCTGGAGTACATCGAGATCGGCAAGGCCGACGGGGCAACCGTTGCCGCGGGCGGCGCGAAGTTCGACGGACCCGGCGGCGGTTGCTACGTCTCGCCGACGCTCTTCACCGGCGCAAGGAACGATATGCGTATCGCGCAGGAGGAAATCTTCGGTCCCGTTCTGACCGCCATTCCCTTCAAGGATGAAGCCGAGGCGCTGACGCTCGCCAATGATGTCGACTATGGCCTGACCGGCTATGTGTGGACGTCCGACATCACGCGCGCGTTCCGCTTCACCGACGCGCTGGAGGCTGGAATGATCTGGGTGAATTCCGAGAACATCCGCCATCTTCCGACTCCATTCGGCGGAGTGAAGGCCTCTGGCGTTGGCCGCGACGGCGGCGACTGGTCGTTCGATTTCTACATGGAAACCAAGAACGTCGCATTTGCCTCGGCGGCCCACAAGATTCCGAAGCTCGGAGACTGACGCGCTATCAGGAGTAGACCCCATGCCCGTGCCGCAACCCAGCCTTTATCCGCCGTTCAACATCGTTCGGCTGTCCCATGTCGAGTTCGGCGTCACCGATATCGCCAAATCCCGTGCCTTTTATGCCGACATGCTGGGCCTTCAAGTCACCCATGAGGATGAAGACTGCATTACCCTGCGCGCCATGGAAGAGCGCGGGCATCATTGCATCGTGCTGCGCGCCGATCCCACTGCATCGGCGCACATGCTTGCCTTCAAGCTCTACGACGAGCCCGACCTCGACAAGGCGCATGACTGGTTCAAGGCCCAGGGACAGCCGGTGGAATGGGTCGAACGCCAGTGGCAAGGTCGAACCTTGCGCACACGCGATCCGCACGGCATCCCCCTGGAATTCTATGTGAAAATGGACCGGCTTGCTCCGATCCATCAGAAATACGCGCTCTACAAGGGCGTGAAGCCTCTGCGTATCGACCACTTCAACTGCTTCTCGCCCAATGTCGACGAGTCCGCAGCCTTCTACAATTCCATCGGCTTCCGTGTCACCGAATACACCGAGGACGAGGAGACGAAACGGCTCTGGGCCGCCTGGATGCACCGCAAGGGTGGGGTGCACGACATGGCGTTCACCAACGGCGTCGGACCGCGGCTGCACCACACCGCATTCTGGGTTCCGACGCCGCTCAACATCATCGATCTCCTCGACCTCATGTCGACAACCGGCTGGCTGGCCAATGTCGAGCGCGGTCCGGGACGGCACGGCATTTCCAACGCCTTCTTCCTTTACATCCGTGACCCGGACGGCCATCGCATCGAGATCTATTGCTCCGACTACCAGACAGTCGATCCCGACCACGAGCCGATCAAGTGGGACCTCAAGGATCCGCAGCGCCAGACGCTATGGGGAGCGCCAGCGCCGCGGTCCTGGTTCGAAGAAGGAAGCCTGTTTGCCGGCGTCAACCCACGCGAGGCCGACCTGAAGGCCCAGCCCATCGTGGCGCCCTGATTGCTGGAACAACCGGCCTAACACGCCGAGCGATGATGGACTGAAAAATGGACTGGAATGAATTCGCCCGCTGGGGCGGCAAAATCGCCGAATGGGGCGCGGACTATCACCGCACCCTTCGTGATCGTCCGGTACGCGCCAGCACCCGGCCCGGGGCCATCGCAAGCGCCCTTCCCGCGACGCCGCCCGAAACCGGCGAGGCCATGGAAGCGATCTTCTCCGACTTCGAGAACATCGTGATGCCTGGAATGACGCATTGGCAGCATCCGCGCTTCTTTGCCTATTTCCCGGCCAATGCAGCCCCGCCTTCGATGCTGGCCGAATTCCTGGCAACCACGGTGGCGGCGCAATGCATGTTGTGGCAAACCTCGCCCGCCGCGACCGAGGTCGAGACAGTGATGCTGGACTGGCTCCGGCAGGCGATCGGGCTGCCCGATTCTTTCCGGGGCGTGATCCAGGACAGTGCGTCGTCGGCGACCCTCGCCGCCGTCCTGGTCATGCGCGAACGCACGCTCGATTGGGCGGGCAACCGCGCCGGCCTCAACGGCCAGCCGCGGCTTCGCATCTACTGTTCGGATGAGGTCCATACATCGGTCGACCGCGCGATCTGGATTGCCGGAATCGGGGCCGAGAATCTGGTGCGCATTCCCACCCAGGGACCGCTCAGGTCGATGGACGCGCAAGCGCTCGCGGACGCCATCGATGCGGATGTTGCCGCCGGGTATCAGCCAGCAGGCGTGATCGCCTGCACGGGCGGCACCGGAACCGGCGCGTGCGACGATATCGCCGCAGTGATCAAGGTGGCAAGAGCGCACGACCTTTTCACCCATGTCGATGCCGCCTGGGCCGGCGCGGCGATGATCTGCCCGGAATTCCGCGAATTGTGGGCCGGCATCGAGGAGGCCGACTCCGTGGTTTTCAATCCGCACAAATGGCTGGGCGCGCAATTCGACTGTTCGGCGCATTTCCTGCGCGATGCGGACGCGCTCGTACGCACATTGGCGATCCGGCCCGAATATCTCAAAACCCACGGCGCAGACGGGATCATCAACTACTCCGAATGGTCCGTACCATTGGGACGCCGCTTCCGGGCGCTCAAGATATGGTTCCTTATCCGCTGCTACGGGCTGGAGGGGCTGCGGACTCGGCTACGCAATCACGTGCAATGGTCTCGGGGGCTTGCCGAACGGCTGGGCGCCGACCCTCGCTTCGAAATCGTAACCGAGCCGGTTCTCTCACTCTTCACCTTTCGACTGAAGAGCGCGGACGACACGGCGCAGGTCGACTTCGTCAATCGCATCAACGATGACGGTCGCATCTATCTGACGCAGACCCGCGTCGCCTCTCGCATGGTGATCCGCTTTCAGGTCGGCCAGTTCGATGCAACCGACGAGGATGTGAACTGCGCCTTCGACGTGATTTCCGAACTCGCGGGAGGCCAGGCATGAGGCTGGCGATCTTTACGGCAGGAGGCGAGCAGTTCTGGGGGATCGCCGAAGCTGGCGGCATGATCGCGCTGTCGCCCGAATTTCCGCAATGGCCGACATTGCGCGACGTGATTACGGCCGAGGCCTTTCCGCAACTGGCCACCGCCGCGCGGGGACGCACCATCACGCACCCGGAAGGCAGCTTCGCATGGGCCATCCCCGTCCCTGACCCCGAGAAGATCATCTGCGTCGGGGTCAACTATCCCGACCGCAACGAGGAGTACAAGGACGGCCAGGCCGCGCCTTCCAACCCGTCGCTATTCATCCGCTTCCCGCGATCATTCGTCGGACACGAGCAGCCGCTGATGCGCCCGCCGGAAAGCCCGCAGCTCGACTATGAAGGCGAGATCGTCATCGTCATCGGCAAGGGCGGACGGCGCATTCCGGAGGCGCAAGCGCTGGGCCATATCGCCGCGCTCTCGCTGTGCAACGAGGGCACCATCCGCGACTGGGTGCGGCACGCGAAATTCAACGTCACCCAGGGCAAGAACTTCGACCGGTCGGGGGCGATCGGGCCCTGGCTCGTTCCCTTCGAGGATGAAGGCCAGATTGCCGACATCGAGCTCGTGACCCGCGTCAACGGCGAAGTGCGGCAGCGGGATCGGACCGGCCGCATGATCTTTTCCTTCCGAAAGATCATCAACTACGTATCGACTTTCACCACCCTTGTTCCCGGCGACGTTATCGTCACCGGAACGCCGACCGGGGCCGGAGCGCGCTTCGATCCGCCGGTGTGGCTGAAGCCCGGAGATATCGTCGAGGTCGAGGCGGAAGGCATCGGCGTCCTGCGCAACACCGTGGTGGATGAAGAACCATGCTGAATGCCGAAGAAATCGATGCCGCCGCCGCCGATCTGTTCGAGGCGGAGCTGAGGCGCAGCCAGATCGAGCTTCTGTCCATGCGCCATCCTGGCATGACGATGGACGACGCCTACGCCATCCAGTCCGCCCTCGTGAAAAGGAAGGTGGAGGCCGGTCGCAGGGTGATCGGCTGGAAAATCGGTCTCACCTCCAAGGCCATGCAATATGCGCTGAACATCGACATTCCCGATTCCGGCGTGCTGTTCGACGACATGATCTTCGAAAACAATGCCGAGGTACCGGCGGACCGTTTCATCCAGCCGCGGGTCGAGGCGGAACTGGCGTTCGTCATGAAGGCGCCGCTTCGCGGTCCTGATGTCACGCCGGACGATGTGCTCGCCGCGACCGACCATGTGATCCCCGCGCTGGAAATCCTCGACACGCGGATTCTGCGCGCCGATCCCGATACGAAGCAGGCGCGCAACATGTGCGACACGATTTCCGACAACGCGGCGAACGCGGGCATCGTCACGGGAGGCCAGGTCATCGATCCCGGCGAGGCCGATCTGCGCTGGATCGGCGCCATCGTCTCACGCAACGATGTGGTGGAGGAGACCGGGCTGGGGGCGGGTGTCCTAAATCATCCCGCTCGCGGCATTGCCTGGCTGGCCAATCGTCTTGCCGAATATGGCGACGACGGCATCGAAGCCGGACAGATCGTGCTCGCCGGCTCGTTCATCCGCCCCATCGAGGCCACTCAGGGCAGCACCATTCACGCTGATTTTGGCCCGCATGGTTCCGTCAGCCTGCGATTTGCCTGAGTGCCGAAGCACGTATTCGCTTGGTGTTATTCAGCCTCTAAGCGGTCGAGGTGGGCATGGGCCCGCACGCCCTTCGCACGTAGCAAAATCACATCGGCATCGGGAGGCGCCTCATCTGACGCCCACGCAACGAACTGGTCGGGCCTGACGAGCACATAACGTGCATCATAGTGTTCCCGGCCTTCCGTCGCAGTGTCTTTCACGATTGCCAATGGCAGTCCCACAGCCCGCGCGGACGTGTCGAAGCTGTCGATTGCATCCTGCTCGCCGTCGAAGGCGAGAAGCGTGAAGCCGTCGCCCAGCGCCTCATAGACGTTGCGACCATCCGAAACACGCTGGGGAGCCAGATGATGTCCGGCGCGCGCCTCAAAGGTGTGGCTGCCGACGGCGTTCGTCACCGCGTCCGGCTTGCCGACGACTATCGGCGATCCGCGATAGTTTGGCTCGAAGGCGTTGACTTCGCCCTGAGCGCCTGAACCTCGCGAGGCCCATTCCGCCTCGAACGCCGCCCTGTCGCGTTGTGGATCAAAGGCGGCAAGGAAAGCGCGATCGCTGTCGATGGCCTTCTCAATGAAATCCCGCGCGGTCGAGGCAAACACAGGCCGCCGTTCGGCGTCGTAGCTGTCAAGGAGGTCCGGGCCGCCCCAGCCCTGCAGCGTTGCGGCGATCTTCCAGCCGAGGTTGCGGGCATCTTCCAGGCCAGTGTTGATGCCATAGCCGCCATAGGGCGGATGGCTGTGGGCGGCATCGCCGGCAATGAAGACGCGGCCGCTGCGGTAGCTGTCGGCCATGGCAACGCGCAGATCCCAGAAGCCCACATGGTCTATGTCGAAATCGAAAGGCTTGCCGACCGCGCGGTGGAGCAGGCTGCGGAAATCATAATTGTCGCGGGTGGTGCCAAGCGGTACCGGCGCGTGGAAGAACCATGTCGTGCCGAGGTCGACCCGGCCGAAGAACAGCCAGTACCCGTCGAAGTCCGGGTGCAGCACCTTGTAGAAGGCCTTGCCCGGATAGCGCTTCAGCAGGTCGTGCAGCTCAGCGGAGCGGAAGACCAGCAGCACCATCAGCCTGTCGTGATCGAACCGCGTCTCGCTGATGCCCGCCGCCTCGCGTATCACCGAACGGCTGCCGTCGCAGCCGACGGCATAGGCCGCGCGCAGGGTCTGCCGATCCGTGCCCTCGTGTTGCTCGATTGTGACCGAGACGCCGGCTTCGTCCTGCTCGACGTCGATGCCGGACCAGCCGTAACGGATGTCAATGGAGGGGATTTCGGCAGCACGGCGGCGCAGCACTGCCTCGGTCGCATATTGCGGCAGCCGCTCATTGGCCGTGTAGTAATAAGACTTCACCAGCGCGCGGTTCAGCCAATCGAAATGATAGTCGCTCAGAAGCGCGCCATAGGCGGTCATGCCGCCGATGCCTTCGCCGCGCGGCACGGTGCGCGCGTTGCGCAGTTCTTCCTCGCAACCCCAGAAATGGAAATGCTCCATGGTGCGCTGGGTGAGGTTCTGGCCCTTCGGCACCTGCTGGGGCTCGTGATAGCGCTCGATCACGGCAGTCCGGACCCCCCGCTGGCCGAGTTCGATTGCGAGTCCCATTCCCACGGGCCCGCCGCCGACGATAATCACGTCGTGGGATTTGGCTGTCGTTCCTGTCATCGAAACCGCCGCGCCTGTCTCAGAACTTCAGGCCCAGAAGGCGGACGGCATTGTCCTGATAGAGCTTGGCGCGCTGCGTTTCCGTGATGTCCATCTCGTCGATCAGCCTGATGGTCTCGCGGATGTACATCGGTCCGCCTTCGGGATCGAACGGCGCGTCGGAAGCAAACAGCACCCGATCCTCGCCGAAGAACTCCATCGCATGCTCGATCGCCTTGCGCGAGCCGAAGCTCGCCGTGTCGGCGTAGAATTCCTTGAAGTAATCCAGGTGTGGCCGCTTCAGCGTCTTCAGCACCTTCGACAGATCGCGGCCGGACGTTCGCTTGCCCATCTGGTCCCAGCCGGCGCCGACCCGTCCCTCGAAGAAGGGCACCATGCCGCCGGCGTGATGGGTGATGATCTTGAGACCCGGATAGCGGTCGAATACGCCGGAAAAGACCAGGCGCGCCATGGCCGCCGAAGTTTCGTAGGGCCAGCCGAAGGTCCACCAGATCTCGTATTGCGATTCATCTTCCGTGGCGTAGTCCGTCATCCTTGCCGAGCGGGCGGGATGCAGCCAAACCGGTTTGCCGGCGTTTGCCATGTATTCGAAGAAGGGCATGAACTCCGGCAGGTCGAGCGGCTTGCCCTGAATGTTGGTGAAGGTCTGCATGCCGACCGCGCCCAGCTTTTCTATTGCGTAGCGCGATTCCTCCACCGCCCGTTCGGGATCGGACAGGGCGACCGTGCCGATGAAGCCCGGAAAGCGCTCCGGATATTTCCGACACAACTCCGCCATGGATTCCGATCCGATGCGACTCAATTCCTGCGCCTGGTCGTCAGTGAGGATGGCCTCCAGCGGCGGCGAGGCGAGCGACAACACCTGCACGTAATCAGGGCCGAACATGTCCATGACCTCGAAGCGGCGGTCGAGGTCGGTCATCATCGGCACATCGCGGGAACGCATGGTGATGTCGGTCATCTCGCCCTTGATTGCCACCAGCGCCTTGTAGAAGGGCTGTGGCCAGATATGGGTGAAAATGTCGATCTTCTTCATGCGTCTGCTCCATGTGCTGAGAGGCTCGCACTCTCCGATTCGATGTCGTGCGCGGCCCATTCCGCATTGTCGAAACGGCGCTCGGCAAGTTCGGCGCTGATGGCGTCGGCGGCGCGGGTCACGTCACGTGCAATATCGGGAAGCCGATCATCGGCCACGTCGGTTTCGGCCACAGTCACGCACAGCACAGCGATCGCCGAGCGGCCGGCGTCGAATATCGGGGCCGCCGTACCGACCACGCCTGGCGTTACTTCGCCATGCGCGACCGCGCAGCCGTCGCGGCGGGTTTTTCGCAGGCTGTCGATTACCGCATCGACCGTGGTGCCCAGACCGATTTCCGCGAAGGCTTCGAGATTGGCCTCGATCAGCGGTTCCTGCTGCCGGCGCGGCAGATTGGCCAGAATGGCCCGGGAAATGGCGCCGCGGGCCAGCGGCATTGGACGGCCGCGCGGATAGCTGGAGCGCGGATTGGGTATCGAACAGGTCGACGACACGCAAAGCAGCCTGTTGCCGTACCAGCGCACCAGAAAGGCTGAACAGGGATATCGGCCGCTGAGGAAATGGAGGTGTTTCTCGCCGGTGGAGACCAGCGGATCGGATTTGCGCATGAGGAAGTCGAGTTCGACCACGCGCGGTCCGAGCGTGAAACCGCGGCCCGGAAGCGACGTGATGAAGCCCGCCTCCCTCAGCCGTTTCAGATAGCGGTAGAGCGTGGGGCGCGAATAGCCGAGCGCCGCCTGCATCTCCTCGGTGGTCCATTCCAGCCGCTCCTCGCTAAATATGTCGAGGATCGCCAGAAGCCGCTCGCCGCTGCCCGTCTGGCTGCTCATGCCTCCGCGCTCCTTGCCGCGGCGCGACGATTGCGCACGACATCCGCCACCATCAGCACGACGCCGCCGGCGACGCCGACGAGGTCGCTGACGACCGCGCCGGAAAACGCTCCGGCGGGAATCAGCGCCAACAGGCCGGCTGTGGCAAACAACGCGCGCATCGGGCGGCTCAACGGTCCGGAGAAGAAGCCGGCAATGGCGCTCGACACCAACCAGACGCCGACCGCCGCCGTAACCACCGCGACGACGATATCGGGCGTTTCGCCCTTGAGGATCAGCGTCGGAGAAAAGACGAACAGCAGCGGAATGACATAGGCCGCCCAGCCAAATTTCATCGCGGCCCAGCCGGTCGCCATGGCGGGAGCTCGAGCGATGGAAGCGGCGGCGAAGGCGGCAAGGGCGATCGGAGGCGTGATCATCGACATCATCCCGAAATAGAGCACGTAAAGATGCGCGCCGATGGGATCGATGCCGACCTGAATCAACGCCGGCGCCACGAGCGCGGCCAGCAGCACATACACGCCGAGCGTCGGCAAGCCCATACCGAGGATGATGCAGACGATCGCCGACAGCACCAGGAGCACGATGGCGCTGCCGCCGCCGATCTGGACAAGCAAATAGGTCAGATTGAAGCTCAGCCCCGTCACGTTGAGCACGCCGATGACCAGCCCGGAGGCGGCGGAGATTAGGATAATCTCGACCACGCCGTGGCCGCAGCGGGACATCGAGCCGACGAGGCGCCGGATCGTCGGGCGCTCACCGCGATAACCGATGAGCAGCGAGGTTGCGACAAGTACCACCGCCGAAATCAACGCGGCGCGTTCCGGCTGATAGTTCTTCCAGAACAGTAGATAGATCAGCACGGCAAAAGCCAGCGCGAAGTGCACGCCGGGTGCCACGGTGCGGCCTGCAGGGATTTCGGACTTCGGAACGGCGCGTATGCCGAGCTTCGCCGCCTCGAGGTCAGCCTGGATGAAAAGCGCGACGTAATAGAGGATCGCCGGCACGAGCGCGGCAATCACGATGGACGAGTACGGAACCGCCAGAAATTCCGCCATCAGGAACGCGGACGCGCCCATGACGGGCGGCATGAGCTGGCCGCCGGTGGAGGCGACCGCCTCGATGGCCGCAGCCTTGTGGCCGGGATAACCGTCTCGCTTGATCATCGGAATGGTGACCACGCCGGTTCCGACGACATTGGCCACCGCCGAGCCCGAAATCGAGCCGAACAGGCCCGAAGCCAGCACCGCGATCTTCATGGAGCCGCCGCGGAAGCGGCCCATGCCGATCATCGCCGCGTCGGTGAAGAAGCGCGACCCGCCGGTGATGCCGAGCAAGGTTCCGAACAGGATGAAGCCGATGACGATGGTCGCGGCGACCGAGATCGGCAGACCGAGCATGCCGTTGGAATCGAGCGCCATGTAGCCTGCCAGGAGCTGCCAGTTCTGGGTGCGCCCCTGCAGGCGGCCAGGGATGACATCGCCGAACAGCGCGTAAAGCAGGAAGACGCCGATGATGATGACCAGCGCCCAGCCGGTGGCGCGGCGCAGCGCCTCGAGCGTCAGCAACGTAATGACAAGGCCTGGCAGCCAGACCTCGATCGGCCGGGCGAATATCTGCAGGACAAGCACCGGATATCCGACCGCGACATAGATAACGGTCGCGAACCCGGCGAGCGCAAGCGCCACATCATACCAGGGCACGCGATCGCGCATCGCGCCGCGGCTGGCCGGCAGTGTGAGGTAGGCCAGAGGCAGGACAAGCGCCAGGATCACGGCAAAGAACTGTTGCGGGTAAACGTCGAGCCCCACATAGCGCTGAACCGACATCGCCCAGCACACCGCGGTCGCGGTGACCAGAAACGCCAGCGTGTTCGCTACCGGGAGCCAGAAGGCGGCGGAGAGGCCGCGAACGGCCTCTCCTCTTGTCTCGTCCTGCACGGGATTTGCCTCAGTTCAGGCCAACTTCCTCGAAGAATTTGAGCGCGCCGGGGTGGTATTCGGCGCTCCCGGGATCTCCCTTCATATCCCCGGGCTTGAAGGCCCGGAACGGCGGGAAGGTCTCGGCCATGACATCGGCATGCTCGTACATCGCCTTGGTCAGCGCGTAGACGATTTCATCAGGCACATCGGCGTGCGTGAACACGACCTGCGGGAAGGCAATGTAGACGGTGTCTTCCAGCACGCCCGGCATGGAGCCGGCCGGCAGGGTGGTGAAGAAGGCCGTCGGCCAATGCTCCTTCGCCGCGGCGAGCGCGGCGTCGCCGTCGTCGCCGACGCCGAGCGCGCGCAGGCCGCCCACGGCGGCGTCCGCCTCACGCACCTTGCCGGCGCCATGGGCGAAGATGAAGCCCACCGTGTCGCCGGCCATGAAGGCATCGGCTCCGGCAACGACCGATGCTACCGAGACCTTCTCGACATCGTCGCGGGTCATGCCGGCGGTGGCGTAGAAGGCAGCAAGCTGCGGCAGGATGGTGTTCTGGGCGGTATAGCCGTCGGTCATCGGCTTGCCCTTCAGATCGCCGACCGACATGATGTCGCTGTCGGCGCGCACGAAGATCGCTTCGACCAGCGGCATGAGGTGAGCGACGACACGGATGTTCGGGTTCGCGACCCCGTTCCACCACGCATCGCCGGTGAGACCGTAATCGACCTCCTGCAGATTGGCGACGCCAAATTCGATGCCGCCCGAATTGACGAAGGGCAGGTACTGGTTGGGGCTGGTGGCCGGCTGGATCGTGGCGTTGACGCCGCCGGCGTTGGCAGCGTTGGCGACCGCGGTTCCGATATTGTGGAACAGTGAGCCGGGATTGGACGTGGCGATGCCGACAGTCTGCGCCGAGGCCGTGCCGGATATAGCCAGGCCCAGTGCGAATGCTGCCGACGCAATGAGATTGCGCATGGTTTTCTCCTCCCTGTGTGCGGCCGGCCCGAACGGGACAACCGACCAAAAATCTCACAAAATGAGATTTTTGTAACTTTTGCTTGCCATCGCTCGTTTGACAAGCACTATTTGGTCAGGCGCCCCAAATTCGTTCCATCGAGGCGGGAGGCGCACGGAGGAGCAATGGAGAAGACGCCGGAGCCGGCGAACGGCGCCGAATCGGTACTGCTGGGCCTGAAGCGCAGCGGCATCGACTATCTGTTCGCCAATGCGGGCACCGACTTTCCACCCATCATCGAGGCGCTGGCGCAACTGCCGGAAAACGCCGTTCCCGAGCCGGTAACGATCCCGCACGAGACCGCCGCGGTCGCCATGGCGCACGGCTATTATCTCGTCACCGGCCGGCCGCAGGCGGTGATGGTCCACGTCAATGTCGGTCTGGCCAACGCCGCGATGGGTGTCATCAATGCCGCGAGTGACAATATCCCCGTCATAGTGATGTCCGGGCGCACGCCGATCACCGAAAGCGGACGCGGGGGAAGCAGAGTCACGCCGATCCAGTACGGGCAGGAGATGTACGACCAGGCGTCACTGGTGCGCGACCTGACCAAGTTCAATTACGAACTGCGGTATCCCGAGCAGGGAGAGATGCTCGCCCTGCGCGCAACCAGCCTCGCGATGAGCGAGCCGCGCGGCCCGGTCTATGTCAGCCTGCCGCGCGAACCGCTGATGGAGACGGTCGCCGACAAGGCGGCACGGCCTGCCGGGCGACTTGTCGCAGCCTCCGCGCCGCACCCTGATCCCGCCGCGATCGAGCAGGCGGCGGATTGGCTGAAGCAGGCGAAGAACCCCCTCATCATATGCCAGCGCGGCGACCCCGACGGCCGCATTGCGCGAGCACTCGCCGAACTCGCCATCGCTCACGCCATGCCGGTCGTGGAACCGTTCTCGATCCGCAACGTGATGGCCTCGGACCATCCGATGTTCCTCGGCTACGACGTCAAGGCGCCTCTTGCGGAAGCAGACGTCGTGCTCGTGGTCGACAGTGGCGTACCGTGGATGGAATCGCTGCACCGCCCGGACGACGAGACGAGGATCATCCACATCGGCGCCGATCCCAATTTCCAGAGGATGCCAATTCGCGGCTATCAGGCCGACCTCTCGATCACTACCGATCCGGCAGCCGGTGTCGCGGCCATTTCCAGCGCGATGGGCGAACCGGATCCACAGATCGGCGCGCGGCGCGCGGAGATCGAACGCCAGTCAAGCGCGCGCGTCGCCGCGGCCGAGAAACTCGCCATGCAGGGGCGCGCCGATCCGATGAGCGCCGAATGGCTGAGCCGATGCATTTCCGACGTGATGGATGAACGCGCCGTCGTCTTCGGCGAACTTGGCGTCGTAGCGGGCGCGATGCGCGTCACGGGCGCCAACCGCGTCTTCACCAATCCCCACTCCGGCGGTTTGGGTTGGGCTTTGCCCGCCGCGCTGGGCGCGCAACTCGCCGACCGCGAGCGGCTGGTCATCGCCTGCATTGGCGACGGCTCCTACATGTTCGCCAATCCAACGGCCTGCCACCAGATCGCCGAGGCGCTGGCCCTGCCGGTCCTGACAATCATCAAGAACAACGGAATGTGGAATGCGGTGCGGCGATCGGTGATCAGCAGCTATCCCGACGGTGCCGCCGCGAAGGCCAACACGATTCCCCTCACCTCCCTCGAGCCGGCTCCGGACTATTGCATGATCGCAGCCGCGCACCGCGCTCATGTGGAAAGGGTCGCGCATGGCGACGACCTGCCGGCCGCGCTCGAACGCGCCGTCGGGGTCATCAGGAACGAGCGCCGGCAGGCATTCCTCGATGTGCGGGTGGAGCTTTCGGACAGGAACTGATGGAACCGCCTTGCCGGAAACGCCCGCCCCAACCGGAAAATCGTTCGCCGGGCCTCACTCCCACTCGATCGTGCCGGGGGGTTTCGACGTCACGTCGTAGACCACGCGGTTGATGCCCTGCACCTCGTTGATGATGCGGGTGGCGGCCGCGCCCAGGAAATCCATGTCGTAGTGGTAGAAGTCGGCGGTCATGCCGTCGACGGAGGTGACGGCGCGCAGCGCGCAGACATATTCGTAGGTACGCCCGTCGCCCATCACTCCGACCGTCTGAACGGGAAGAAGCACGGCGAAGGCCTGCCAGATCGCATCGTAGAGGCCGGCCTTCCTGATCTCGTCGAGATAGATCGCATCCGCCTCGCGCAGGATGTCGAGCTTCTCGCGCGTGATGCCGCCGGGGCAGCGGATCGCCAGGCCGGGACCCGGGAAGGGATGGCGGCCGATGAAACTGTCGGGCAGGCCGAGCTCGGCGCCCAGCACCCTCACCTCATCCTTGAACAGTTCGCGCAGCGGCTCGACCAGCTTCATGTTCATGCGCTCGGGCAGGCCACCGACATTGTGGTGCGACTTGATGGTGACGGACGGCCCGCCGGAGAAGGAGACGCTCTCGATCACATCGGGATAGAGCGTGCCCTGGGCGAGGAAGTCGGCGCCGCCGAGTTTTCTCGCTTCTTCCTCGAACAGCTCGATGAACAGCCGGCCAATGGTCTTGCGCTTCTTTTCGGGATCGGGCTCGCCTTCGAGCGCGGAGACGAAACGGTCCGACGCGTCGACCAGAATGAGCGACAGGTTGTAATGCTCGCGGAACATGGCGACGACTTCGGTCGCCTCGTTCTTCCGCATCAGGCCATGATCGACGAGGATGCAGGTGAGCTGCGAGCCGACCGCCTCGTGAATGAGCAGCGCCGCGACCGAGGAATCCACGCCGCCCGACAGCGCGCAGATGACCTTGCCGTCGCCGACCTGCTCGCGGATCTGCTCCACCGCGCGGTCGCGATAGGCGGCCATGGTCCAGTTGCCTTCGATACCGGCGATGTTGCGCACGAAATTGGCTAGAAGCTGCGCCCCGTCCGGTGTGTGCACGACCTCCGGGTGGAACATCAGCCCGTACATCCTGCGCTCGACATTGCCGAACGCGGCGAAGGGCGCGCCGTCGGAGCGGCCGAAGACCTCGAAACCTTCGGGCAGCGAGACCACGCGGTCGCCGTGGCTCATCCAGACCTGATGCCGCTGGCCGGGCGCCCACAGCCCCTCGAAGAGCGGGCATTCCTTCTCGATCTCGACGAAGGCGCGGCCGAATTCGCGGTGATCCGAACTTTCGGCGACGCCCCCCATCTGCACGCACATCGCCATCTGGCCGTAACAGATGCCGAGAACCGGAACGCCGGATTCGAAAACGATCTGCGGCGCCCGGGGGCTGCCGATGTCGGCGGTTGATGCGGGGCCGCCCGACAGGATGACGGCGCGAGGCTTCACCCGGCCGAAGGCTTCCTCGGCTTTCTGGAAGGGAACGATCTCGGAATGGACGCCGGCCTCGCGCACGCGGCGCGCAATCAGCTGGGTGACCTGGCTGCCGAAATCGACGATGAGGACTGTGTCTGTGCTGCTCATGGCGAGCCTGTAGAGAAAAGCGCGATTCGGCGCAATGGCTCGTTCGGCCGGGTCTTCACTGCTTTGCAGTGTCCCGGCGCGCGCGACCGTCATGCCCGGCCTTGTGCCGGGCATCTGCGCAGTCTTGCCACGGTGCGCCGACAGTTTCAGGTCGGCAGATGGTCGTAACGGGCCCGACCATGACGGGGTTGGCGGATTTCATGACGTGTCGGGGGCCTCCAGCACCCAGAAGGCAAGGCCGTGAACGTCCTCCAGTATCTGGTGGACCGCATGGGCGGGCCTGCGGTTCGAGGGAGAACCGGGCGGGCGGCCGAGACGCAGGGGCCAGATACGGCGGCCGGGGTTTCCTTGCCGCGTGCCCGCGTTGCGGAGTTCGTTGTTTTGCGTGCCTGCGAGGTTGCGCGCGCGCCAGCGGGCGAAACGCTTGGCTTCGCGCGGCAGGTCGTCCAGCGCGCGGGCGAGCGGGGCAAGCCGCAAGGCAAGGCGCGTGGCGGCGATCTCGTCGTCGGGCGCCGGCGGCAGGGGAAGCGGAACCGGCACTGTGTAGCCGGGGACCGAGATGCGGGGAACCGCGCCGGATGCCGGTCGCCCGCGCATCCGCCGCAGCGGGTCGGTGAGGGGGAGGCAAAAGTGTGGGGACGCTGTGCGTCGCGCCTGGCCTTCGGCTTCTTCGCTGACCCCCTCACCGCCTCGCTAACGCGAGGCAACACCCCCCATGGGGGCGATGAATGGAGCACGACATCGCGGGCGGCGACGATAACCAGCCGCCGCGCGGCGGCTTCGGCCGGACGCAGCAGGCGCAGCACCGCGCGGTGGAGATGGCGGGGAGGGTTACCCCCTCACCGGGTACGGCCAGCGCCTCGGCTTCGCCCCGCCGGGCCGAACCGTCCTCTCCCGCCCCTTCGACAAGCTCAGGATGGGGAGAGGTAAAGCCGTCGAGCCCGGCCATTGCCACAAGCGCTGCCAATATGCGCTTCAGCGCCTCGCGGTGTCGCTCGATCGCAGCATTCCAGTCCATCGCGTCCTCCGGACCCTTTCGATCAGGGCGCGGATATTGTCGTGTGGGTCGAAAGGGCGGGGATAGAAAAGCAGGTAGTGGGTAGTGAATGGTCAGCAGGGACAAAGGGTTGGCGGCAATGGTGCGGAAATCTGTCCACGCAGGGCTGGCGATTGCCGCAGCTATCTCTCCCCTGTGTCCAGCTTCTCCGTCGCCTCGCGCAGCAGGTCCATCAGCATCCCGAAGCGCTGGTCGCCAATCCGGGCGCGATACTCGGATTCGATTTCGCGCTTGATACGGTCGGCGTCGCGGATCGCGGCAGCACCGGCCGCCGTATATCTCACGATCCTGGAGCGGCTGTCTGCCGGGTCCGGCAGACGTTCCAGGACGCCTTCCGCGACAAGGCCGTCGACAAGCTGCTGCACGGCCTGTTTGGAAATGCCCATGCGGGAGATCAGAACCGACTGCGGCGTGCCCGCGCGCGCTACATGCGCCAGGAGATTGGCGCGGGCATCGGTGAACCAGTCATGGCCCGCCTCGCGCATCGCAGCCACGAAACGCGCCTGCCATTGCCGGCTGGCCAGCCATAGCCGCCACCCCAGATGATCGGGCAAAGCGTCGTCAGATTTCGTCAAGATGCTTGACCATCATTCCCGGTTCGTATAGTCAAGATACTTGACTAATCAGCGCGCGTCCATTCCATGTGCCGCACATCAGGGAGACTACAATGAAAATTCTCGACCAGGACACTCTCATGGCCGTCATGCCGGGCGCCACCCACAGGCTCGACATGGGCGGCGTGACAGCGGTCATCTATTACGAAGACGAAAGCCGGGCCCACATGCTGCTGCCCGACGGGAAGGACTATTCCGGCCGCTGGCGGCTGCATGAGGACGGCTACTCGGTCGACTGGAAGGACGGACCAAGCGCCGCCTGGAAGCTTGGCCGCGCAGACGGCGCCATCCACTACATCGATGCCGGAGGGGCTGCCCGGGCGCGGCTGACGGCGATCGAATATGCCAACACGGCCGGCCTGCCTAAAGGCTGACCGCTCCGCCCTCGATCGCATCCTCAAGCCGGCCGACCGCTTCGGCCAGCTTCTCGTCGATGACATGGAGATATTCGGTCCAGTCGCCGACATGCTTGAGCTCGGCGGCGCCGTCCGAAATGCCGCGCAGCGCGACAAGCGGGGTGGCGAAGCGCTGGCAGGCGCGCAGCACCGCGAAGGTTTCCATATCGACCATGTCGGCATCGATCAGGTCATAGGCGGGGCCGGTCACGATGTTCGCGCCGGTGGAAAGGCGCGCCTCGGCGATGCCCGGAATGCGCAACGGCATGTCGACGACCGCCGGGAGGTCGAGAAACGGCGTGATGCCCTTTGCAAAGCCGAGCGCGGTGGCGTCCATGTCGCGATAGGAAACGCATGTGGCCTGGTAGATTCCGGTCTGTTCCAGCACCCGGCTGCCGGCCGAGCCAAGCGAAACCACGAGATCGGCGGGCGCGCCGACGGACTTCAGTTCGGCAAGGGCGGCGGCAAGGTTCACGCCCGCCTCGACCGGGCCGACGCCGGTCATCAGCAGCGTAAAAAGACGCTTGAGGTGCGGCCCGTATTCGGCATCCGCCGCCATCACGAACAGGAGCTTTCGGCCCGCGACCGACTGGAGCGGATAGCCGGCGGACGTCATCCCGAAATGCCCTCGCGGTCGCGCACGGTCATGATCGTGCCGGTCATGGTGGCGAAGAGCCTAGTTTCGCCGTCGGGGCCGTAGGCATATGCCTGGCCATCCGCGACAATGATCGTCCGGCCCGGTTTCGTCACCGAACCGCGGAACAGGAAACGCTCGCCCTTGCCCGGCGCGAGCAGATTGACCTTGAATTCGATGGTCAGCACCGACGCGTCGGCCGGCATCAGGGAAAAGGCGGCGTAGCCGCAGGCCGAGTCCAGCGCCGTCGACACGATGCCGGCATGCAGAAAGCCGTGCTGCTGGGTGAAGGCTTCGTCGAACGGCATCTCGATCTCGACGATGCCCGGCGTGACGCGGGTCAGTTCGGCATTGATTGTGGCCATGACCTTCTGGCGCGCGAAGCTTTCGCGCACGCGGGTTTCGAAATCGCTGTCCCCGAGGGGAATGTTCTCATGCGCCATCTGATGCCCTCAAGCCGTCCGAATCCGGGGCGGTTATCGCAAAGGCCGTAACGCGGCGCAATCACGAATGGTGCAGTGCGAAAAGTTACGGGTTGAGCCAGACGATGCTCGCATTGAGCACGGTGGCGAACGCAACCCAGGCCGCGTAAGGCAGAAACAGCAGGGCGGCGGTCCTGTCCTCGCTCCACGCGGCGGCGATGAACGACACGATCACAGCCAGCATGGCGGCGATAACGACAAGCGCGACCGCGGGCAGATGCATAGCGAAGAAGATTGGCGACCAGGCAAAATTCAGCGCCATCTGGATGAACCAGAAAACCGCCAGCGTGCCGAGCGGATTGATGCGCCAGGCTCGCCACCCGGCGATGGCGATCAGTACATAAAGCACGGTCCATGCGGGCCCGAACACCCATCCGGGCGGGTTGAATGGCGGTTTCTCGAGGCCGGCATACCATTCGCCCGGCGCGGTCGCGTACCCGATCAACAGGCCGCCGCCGATGACCAGAACCAGAAACACCAACAGGGATGAATAACGGCCGGTCATTCCGCAGCGCGCTCCAGCAGGGCAATGTAGAAACCGTCGGTGCCGCTTAGATGGGGCGAAAGGCGCAACCCGCCCATATTGTCAGCGCTTCCCGGAACGGGGCCGAGAAAAGGTCCGTTTTCCCAGCTGTCGGCCACGCCGATCGGCGCAAAGCCGGGCCGGCGCTTAATCAATGCCTCCGCCTGATTCCGGTTCTCCTGGTCGAAGACCGAACAGGTGATGTAGGCCAGCCGTCCGCCCGGCTTCACATAGCGGCTGGCATCGTCGAGGATCGTTGCCTGCTCGCTCATGCGCTGCTCGAGCTGGCGATCGGTCAGCCGCCATTTGGCGTCCGGCCGCCGCCGCCAGGTGCCGGAACCGGTGCAGGGCGCATCGACAAGTACGAGGTCCATGCGGCCTTCAAGCGGCGTCAACGCATCGCGTTCGGAATGAACCTGAACGTTGCGGCAGCCGGCGCGCCTGATCCGCTCGAAGATCGGCGCGAGGCGCTGCTTTTCGGCATCGAAGGCGTGTATCTGCCCGGAGTTTTCCATGGCCGCCGACATGGCGAGCGTCTTGCCGCCGGCGCCGGCGCAGAAATCGAGAACGTTTGCGCCGGGCGCGGCGCCGGACAGCGCCGCGACGGCCTGCGAGCCCTCGTCCTGCACCTCGAACCAGCCCTTCTGAAATGCCGGCTCCGCCTGAACGTTGGGATGGCGGCCGCCGCCGGTGACGGCGGGGATGCGGATCGCATCCGGCATGATCGAGCCGGCTTTGGCGCCGTTCTTTTCAAAGAGCTTCAATATCCGGTCACGGTCCCCCTTGAGGGTATTGGCGCGCAGGTCGAGCGGCGGGCGGGCGGCAAGCGCGGCGGCTTCGGCCACCCATCCGTCGCCGAAGCCCGCCTCAAAAAGCGGCACGCACCAGTCGGGGCAGTCGGCGCGCACCGGGTCAGGCGCGGAATCGGTATTTCGCGCGGCAATGCCGGCGACCTCGAGGTCGGTCAGCGGAGGCGGCGCGAAACGGTCGCCTTCCAGCGCGGCGGCGATGCTCGCTGGGCTTTCGCCCCATTCCAGAAGCAGCGCGCCGTAGGCCAGGCCGCGCGGGCTTTCATCGTCCATCAGCCAGCCGGCCGAGCGTTTGCGGCGCAGGGCGTCATAGACGATGTTGCCGATGGCGGCCCGGTCGCCCGAGCCGGCGAAGCGGTGCGAAAGGCCCCAGTCCTTCAGCGCATCCGCCGTCGGACGATGGCGCGTCTCGATGTCGCCAAGAATTTCAATGGCCGCTGACAGCCTGCCGCCAAGCCGCATGGCTACGCTCCACATGCCGGTTGACCCGAATGGGCCGTGCCTAGCGGCGCGCGGTTCCGCGCGCAAGCGGCAAATGCAAGACGGGCGGGTCAACGCCCGCCCGTTGGCATGCCAAGGAGCGAACCCCTACTCGGCGGCGTGCTTGAACTCGCCGGCCGGCTGCAAGATGTCGAACCTGTCGGCGTTCATCACCTTGTTCCAGGCGGCGACGAAGTCCTTCACGAACTTCTCTTGCGAGTCCGCGCAGGCATAGACTTCCGCGAAGGCGCGAAGCTGCGAGTGCGACCCGAAGATCAGGTCGACGCGGGTGGCCGTCCACCTGGACTGATGCGTCTTGCGATCACGGCTCCTGTAGATGCCATCGGCGTCCGGTGCATCCCAACCGGTGTCGATGTCGAGCAGATTGACGAAGAAGTCGTTCGTCAGCTTGCCCGGCTCGTCGGTGAACACACCGTGCCTGGAGCCGCCGGCATTCGCGCCGAGAACCCGCAGACCGCCGAGCAGAACCGTCATTTCCGGCCCCGTTAGCCGCAACAGCTGCGCCTTGTCCACGAACGCCTCTTCAGGCGCCATGAACTGCGGCTTGTCGGGGTTGGTGTAGTTGCGGAAGCCATCCTGGCGCGGCTCGAGCGGCGCGAAAGAGTCCACGTCGGTCTGTTCCTGCGCGGCGTCCATGCGGCCCGGCGTGAACGGCACCTTGACGTCGAACCCTGCATCCTTCGCGGCCTCTTCCACCGCCGCGCAGCCGGCGAGCACGATCAGGTCGGCGAGCGAAACCTTCTTCCCGCCGGAATGCGTGTCGTTGTACTCGGACCGGATCGCCTCCAGCTTCTCCAACACCTTCGCCAGCGTTACCGGATCGTTGACCTTCCAGTCCTTCTGGGGCTCGAGGCGGATGCGGGCGCCATTGGCGCCGCCGCGCTTGTCGGAGCCGCGGAAGGTGGATGCCGAGGCCCAAGCCGCCGAGACCAGTTCGGAAACCGACAGGCCGGACGCCATGATCTTCGCCTTCAGATCGGCGATATCGTCGTGGCTGACCAGTTCATGGTCGAGCGCCGGAATCGGATCCTGCCAGATCAGCTCTTCGCGCGGAACGAGCGGGCCCAGATAGCGGACGCGCGGGCCCATGTCGCGGTGGGTGAGCTTGAACCAGGCGCGGGCGAACGCGTCGGCGAACTGGTCCGGGTTCTCGTAGAAGCGGCGCGATATCTTCTCGTATTCCGGGTCGAAACGCAGCGACAGGTCGGTCGTGAGCATCGTCGGCCGGTGCTTCCTGGACGGGTCGTGAGCGTCGGGAACGTCGGCCGGGGCATCCTTCGCGACCCACTGCTTGGCGCCGGCCGGGCTCCTGGTCAGTTCCCATTCGTTTTCAAACAGGTTCTTGAAGAAGAGATTGCTCCATTTGGTCGGGGTCTGGGTCCATGTCACTTCGGGGCCGCCGGTGATGGTGTCGGCGCCGAAGCCGGCGCCGTGGCCGCTTTTCCAGCCGAGGCCCTGATCCTCGATCGCCGCACCCTCCGGATCAGGACCGAGCAGCGACGGGTCGCCTGCGCCGTGGGTCTTGCCGAAGCTGTGTCCGCCGGCGATCAGCGCGACGGTTTCCTCGTCGTTCATGGCCATGCGGAAGAAAGTTTCGCGGATATCACGGGCCGCGGCGACCGGATCCGGGTTGCCGTTCGGACCTTCGGGATTGACGTAGATCAGCCCCATCTGGACGGCGCCAAGCGGTTCCGAAAGCTGGCGCTCGCCGCTGTAGCGCTCGTCCCCCAGCCAGGTGCCTTCAGGTCCCCAGTAGAGCTCCTCGGGCTCCCACACGTCGGCGCGGCCGCCGGCGAAACCGAAGGTCTTGAAGCCCATCGATTCCAGCGCGGCGTTGCCGGCGAGGACCATCAGGTCGGCCCAGGAAATCTTGCGGCCGTATTTCTGCTTGATCGGCCACAACAACCGGCGCGCCTTGTCGAGGTTGGCATTGTCCGGCCATGAGTTGAGCGGCGCGAAACGCTGCTGGCCGGCGCCCGCGCCGCCGCGACCGTCGGTGATGCGATAAGTGCCGGCGCTATGCCAGGCCATGCGGATCATCAGGCCGCCATAATGGCCGAAATCGGCAGGCCACCAGTCCTGGGACTCCGTCATCAGGGCACGCAGGTCGCTGCGAACGGCGTCAAGATCGAGGCTCTTGAATTCCTCGGCGTAGTCGAAGTCCCCGCCCATCGGGTCGGACAGATCGGAATTCTTGTGGAGTACCTCGATGTCCAGCTGATCCGGCCACCAGTCGCGATTGCGGGAGCCGCGCGCGCCGCCAGAGAACGGGCATTTGCCGCCATTTTCGTCAGTCTTCGCGTCCATTATTGCCTCCTTGCGTTGCGTCTGGCCCGGTTCCAGCGGCGGCGACGTGCGCGGCGGCTGGACCGTGAGCGAAAATTGGAATGGTTCGAAACTAGCCGTCGCCATTCATAAACTCAAATTGCTATTTCTGTTTCCTCCGATAGGATTTGATTATGATCAAATTCACGATCCGGCAGATGGAATATTTCGAGGCGCTGGCGCAGGCGGGCCATTTCGGGCGCGCGGCGGCACTTGCCGGGGTCACGCAACCGGCGCTGTCGGCCCAGATCGCCGAGATGGAGCAGCGGCTGGGATGCCGGTTGTTCGAGCGCGGCAGCCGCAACGTGCGGCTGACCGAGGAAGCGCGGCAACTGCAGCCCCGAATCGAGCGCATTCTCAACGAATTGCGCGAGCTGGGCAGCGTCGCGCAGCGCGGGCGCAACGCCATGCAGGGGCGCTTCCGGATGGGCATCATTCCGACGGTCGCGCCCTACCTGCTGCCCCGGCTTTTGCCCGACCTGCGCCAGCGCTACCCCGGCCTGCAGGTGGAACTGCGCGAGGCAATCACCGACACACTGATCGAGGAGACCGTGGACGGGCGGCTCGACGGTTTCGTGGCGGCGCTTCCACTGGACGATCCGCGGCTTGCCGCCGAGGAACTGTTCGTCGACCGCTTCCTGCTTGCGGTGCCGAAGAACGATCCGGGATTCGTCTCACCGCCCGTATCGCCCGACGGCCCGGCACTGGAACGGCTGATGCTGCTGGAAGACGGCCACTGCATGCGCGAGCAGGCGTTGGCGGTGTGCGGGAAGGTGCGCCCGGTGGCGATGGCCAATTACAGCGCCACCAGCCTTACCACGCTGCTGCACATGGTGGCGCACGGACATGGCGTGACGCTTATTCCCGAGATGGCGGCGGCGGCCGACCGCGCGGTGCCCGACCTCAGGATCGTGCCCTTCACCGAACCGGTTCCCTTCCGGCGCATATGCCTGGCATGGCGCGGCAACAGTTCGCGCCAAGACGAATGCCGGATCCTTGCGCAGCTGATCCGGGACGCGCGCCCGCTCACGGGCAGCTAGATGTGAGCTCTCACGCAGGCGTGAATGACACCCGGCGGCAAGCGCCCTAACTGTGACCCGAACGCGGTAACAGTTTCGAACGGAGACCTTCCGATGCGCGCCACGCCTGTTTTGATGCTCGCCACTGCGCTCGCCGGCTTCGCCATGCCCGCCAGCGCCCAGTCCTTCACCGTCGAAAGCGACCAGGGGACGGCCATTTCAGCCGCGCCGGTGGCCGAATTCAATGAGCCTTGGGCGATGACGTTCATGCCGGACGGCAGCCTGCTCGTCACCGAAAAGCCGGGCACGCTGGTGATGGTGACCCGGGAGGGGAACAAGACCGAAGTCTCAGGCGTGCCGGAAGTCGCCTATGGCGGCCAGGGCGGGCTGGGCGACATCATTCTCCACCCGGGTTTTTCGGAAAACAACGTCGTCTATCTCTCCTACGCCGAGCCGGGCGATGGCGGACGCGGCGCGGCTGTCGCCCGCGCAACGCTTTCGCGCCAGGGGGATGCAGCCTCGCTCGACGATCTCGAGGTAATCTGGCGGCAGCAGCCGAAAGTGAGCGGCAACGGGCACTACTCGCATCGGCTTGAATTCTCGCCGGATGGCGAACACCTGTTCATCACGTCCGGGGATCGGCAGATGCAGACCCCGGCGCAGGACATGCGGCAGAACCTCGGCAAGATCATAAGGCTGGACCCTGACGGCTCGGTTCCCGACGACAATCCGTTCCAGGACCAGGGCGAACTCGCACGCTCTTTCTGGTCGATCGGCCACCGCAACATGCTCGGAATCGAGTTCGACGGCGAGGGGCGGCTGTGGGTGCATGAAATGGGACCGCGGGGCGGCGACGAAGTCAATCTTGTCGAGCCGGGCCAGAACTATGGCTGGCCCGTCGTGTCCAACGGGGTGAACTACAGCGGCTCCAACATTCCCGACCACGAGACACGACCGGAATTCGCCGCACCCGAGGCGTTCTGGACCCCGGTGATCGCCCCGTCGGGCATGGTCATCTATTCCGGTGGACTCTTCCCCGACTGGCGGGGCGATGCCCTGATCGGCGGGCTCCGCAGCCAGGCGCTGGTGCGCGTCGATCTGACCGAGCAGGGCGACGGCACCATGGCGGCGGAAACGGAGCGCTTCGATATGGGCGCGCGCATCCGCGAAGTGGAGCAAGGCCCGGACGGTGCTGTCTGGGCGCTCGAGGATGGCGCAGGCGGCCGGCTGCTCAGGCTCACGCCCAGCGACGGAGGGTAGGCCGCGCCATCCGATCAGACGATGCCGACGAGGTGCATGGCGAACCACACCCACATGGCGCCGAGGATGACATAGCCGAGCGCGAAGATTGGGCGGCGGTAACGGAGGCGATTCGTGGTGACGTGCACAAAGGCATGCGCGACGCGCGACAGCGCGAAGAGCCACGCCAGCACGACCGGGACGGCCGATGCCCCACCGGTGGCGAAGAGCGACAGGCATGCGGCATAAAACAGGACCGGCAGCTCGAACTGATTGGTCAGGTTGTTGCGGACAAACAGGCTTTCAGGCGGTTCGTCCTGGTTTTCGCGGAACTGCGATGAGCGCGCGCTGCCAGCCTTGATCGCCGCGACGCGGCGGCGGGAAATCAACGCGTAGACGGCGTAGACCAGCGCGACCTGCACAAGCATAGGCCAGAAAATGGCGGTCTCGGACATGCAGTCCCCGAATCTGTCGGTTCAATCGTCGGGAGCTAGAGCCCGATCCACGCGCGAAAGGCAAGTCAAGGCTTTGCGCGCCGCGCAGGCGAACGCTAGTCCGACGCCAATCTCGCAGCAGGAACCCGGGGCAGGAAAACCCGTTCGAACTGTTTGTGGTCAAATATCAAAAGTGCGTGTGACGGGGCCGACATTTCGCGTCTGCGGCCGTCCGTACACTGGAAACCCGGCCACTCCGCCGGGCGGCAATCGATCACGCGGTAGAAGGTCGACGACCGTTCGCGCTCGAACAGGCGAAACAGACCGCGGTTCACACGCTGGACGTGCGAGCCGTCAGGGGCAACCCACACCCACGCAAGACCGTTCAGGTTGTTCGAGCCCGGCAGCATCGGATAGGCGCCGCCCGACCGCTCGCCGTTCAGACTGCCGGCGAAGTGGCGGTAATTCAGCATTGCCGCCGCATAGTATGGCGGCCAGTCGCCATCGGGCCGCGCGGAGAAATGCCACAGCGACGTGGCGTGTCCGGCCAGGTCGATCGACGTCAGACGCTCCCCGGCGGCCGCTGGCCCAGCCAGGATCGCAATGAGGCCAACAAGAGCGAACGCAACGCGCGAATACATGGTTCGACTCGACACAACGAACGCGCCGGACTTGCCGCAAATCCGCAAAATCCCGCGCCAAACGGCTATCACAGCCGCGCAAATGCGTCGGAGTCAAGCTTTGGCTGATTTGGCGTCGGCGGGCCGGAGGCTTCCTAGCCCGAATAATTCGGGCTCTCGCGGGTGATGGTCACGTCGTGCGGATGGCTCTCGCGCAGGCCGGCGGCGGAGACGCGCACGAAGGTCGCCTTGTCGCGCAATTCCTCGAGATCGGCAGCGCCGACATAGCCCATCGCCGCCTTGAGCCCGCCCACGAGTTGATGCAGCACGCCGGAGACCGGCCCCTTGTAGGGCACCTGACCTTCGATGCCTTCGGGCACCAGCTTCAGCGTATCGCGCACCTCGGCCTGGAAATAGCGGTCGGCCGAACCGCGCGCCATCGCGCCGACCGACCCCATGCCGCGATAGGCTTTGTACGAGCGGCCCTGATGCAGATAGACCTCGCCGGGGCTCTCGTCGGTGCCGGCCAGAAGCGAGCCGACCATGGCGGCCCTGGCGCCGGCCGCCAGCGCCTTGGCGAGATCGCCCGAGAACTTGATGCCGCCATCGGCAATGACGGTGACGCCGCTGCGGTCGGCCTCCTCGGCCGAGGCCATGATGGCCGACAGCTGCGGCACGCCGACACCCGCCACCACACGCGTGGTGCAAATGGAGCCCGGCCCAATGCCGATCTTGATTGCGTCGGCGCCGGCATCGATCAGGGCGCGCGTGCCGTCGGCGGTCGCGACATTGCCGGCGACGATGCGCACGGCGTTTGACAGCTTCTTTGCCCGGGCGACCGCATCCAGCACACGTTGCGAATGGCCGTGCGCGGTGTCGACCACCAGCAGGTCAACGCCGGCGTCGATCAGCCTTTCGGATCGTTCGATGCCGTCTTCGCCAACGGTCGTGGCCGCCGCGACGCGAAGCCGCCCCTGTGAGTCCTTGGAGGCATGCGGATTGAGCTGTGACTTCTCGATGTCCTTGACGGTGATCAGGCCGACGCAATTGCCGTCGGGATCGACGACCAGAAGCTTCTCGATCCGGTGCTGGTGGAGAAGCCGCTTGGCCTCATCCTGATGCACGTTTTCAGAAACGGTGATCAGATCCTGGTGGGTCATCAGTTCGCGCACCGACTGGGCTGGATCGGAGGCGAAACGCACGTCGCGATTGGTGAGAATGCCGACAAGCCGGCCGCTGCGGAAGCCGCCCTGCCCCGCATTCTCGACCACCGGAATGCCGGAGATGCCGTGCGCGCGCATCAGCGCCTGCGCGTCGGCCAGCGTGGCGTCCGGGCCGATCGTCACCGGGTTCACGACCATGCCGCTTTCGAATTTCTTGACCTGGCGGACTTCCTCGGCCTGCTGTTCGGGCGACAGGTTGCGGTGGATGACCCCGATGCCGCCGGCCTGGGCCATGGCGATGGCCAGCCGCGATTCGGTGACCGTGTCCATGGCCGACGACAGGATCGGGATGTTGAGTTCGAAATCGGGAGCGATGCGCGTGGCGACGCTGGTCTCGCCCGGCATGACCAGGGAATGTCCCGGCTGCAACAGCACGTCGTCGAAGGTCAGCGCGTGCGACCCGGTTACCGTCTCGATGATCTTGGCCATGTCCAATCCCTGTTTTCCATAAGGTGCGCGCATGCCGCGCCGGCCCTTGCTGGCCGCGCCGACTCGTCGGCTCCCCTTCGTGGATTGGCGCTGGCTGGTACCATGGATATTGCGGGAAGGAAAGCCATGCAGCGGCGCGGCCGAACACAGTTCACAGGGCAAGGAAAATGCCGCCGTGAGCGCTGCGCAGCCGACCGTTTTCGGGCATGATGGCGCAATTGAGGGAGAGGCGGACACACGCATGAGTTCACAAGACGGACCGGTCGCGGACGCCGCGCCACAGCCTGCCCTGCGACGCGAACAGTTCACCTTCACCGGAACGTGGCGCGAATATTTAGGCATATGGATCGTCAACATCCTTTTGACCATCCTGACGCTGGGCATCTACTCGGCCTGGGCGAAGGTGCGCCGCAACCGCTATTTCTACGGCAACACCAGGCTGGCGGGCGGCAGCTTCGACTATCACGCGCGGCCGGTTCAGATACTCATCGGCCGCATCATCGTTGTCGCGCTTCTGATCGCCTACAATCTCGCGGCGAATTTCGTGCCTATCATCGGCGGCGTGCTGGGCGTCGTCTTCCTGTTCGCGATCCCCTGGTTCGTGATGCGGGGCCTGCGCTTTTCGGCCCGCGTGACCAGCTTCCGCAATGTGCGCTTCGACTTCACCGGCGGGTATGGCGGCGCGTTCCTCGCCTATGTGCTGGGCGGCCTGCTCACCTGGGGATCGCTTGGCGTGCTCGCCCCGATCGCGTCGCAGTGGATGTGGCGCTACACGCTGGACAATCTGCGCTATGGCGACCGGCCCATCGACTGCGACCCGCGGCTGGAGAAGCTCTACGGCCAGTTCGTGATGCCGCTGATCACATTCATCATCGGTCTCGTCGTGATCATCGTACTCGGCGTGAGCATGTTTTCATTTGCCAGCGGAATCGGCTTCGACTTCGAAGACTTCTCCTCCGACTTCGCGTTGGTCGGGATTCTGGCCGCGGTTTACGCAGCCTTCATTCCGTTCTTCCTGCTCTACGTGCTGGTCGGCCTGCTCTACCGGGCGGGCACGCGCAATGTGGCGCTGAACGAGACGGTGATCGACGGACGCCATCTGTTGGCCTCCAATATCGGCCGCTGGCGCTATGCCTGGATCGCGATCTCCAATTTCTTCGCGACCCTGTTCACGCTCGGCATGGCGCGCCCATGGGCGGCGGTGCGCATGGCGAACTATCTGGCAACCGTCACGGCGCTCTATTCGGCCGGGTCGCTTGACGAGTATTTGTCCACGGTGAAGCAGCCCGAAGGCGTGGTCGGCGCCGAGTTCATGGACGTCGAGGGTCTCGATTTTGGCTTCTGATACGAAATCCATCCAGCCGATCGGAGGAGCCTGGTATGCCGCGGGCACAAGCCGCGCGGTCCGGGCGCGGCTCTCACCCGGAGCCGACGGGCGATGGGAAATCACGGACGAGGCCGGCATCGGGCTGACGTCGGGCGACCACGCCGCGGTCTCGGTCTCGGCGCGCGTCGGATCGATTCCCCGCCGCGTCAGCTTTCCAGACGGCAGCTCGTTCGAGACCGACGACAACGACGCGGTCGACCGGCTGCTGACGTCATCCGGCAGGCGCCATTCGGGGCTCATCCATTCGCTTGAGCGCTTTCATCCGCGCCTCGCCATCTTCGTCGTTCTGGTCGTCCTGCTTGGCGTGGGAATCTATCGCTACGCGGTGCCGGCCCTGGTCGAGGTGGCGATCGCGGTAACACCGCCGGTCGTGCCGGAACTGCTCAGCCGGTCGGTCATGGCGTCGCTCGACCAGACGGTGTTCGGTCCATCGCAACTGGATGCGGAAACACAGCGCGATATCGCGGCCGGCTTTCAGCGGCTTGCAGGCTTTGCCGCGCAGGGCGCGGACGCCTTCACGCTCAACTTCCGTAAGGGCGGACCGATCGGCCCCAATGCCTTTGCGCTGCCCGACGGAACGCTCGTGCTCACCGACGAGCTGGTGGAACTGGCCGATGACGAGGAAGCCATTCTCGGCGTGCTGGCGCACGAGATCGGCCATGTGGAGCTTCAGCACAGCCTGAGGCAGCTCTACCGCGCGGCCGGCGTGACCGGGCTGATCTTCCTGATCGGCGGCGACATCGGGGCGGGAACGGAAGACATCCTCATCCAGGGCGCGGCGCTTGCCTCGCTTTCGTATTCGCGCGCCGCTGAAGCGGAGGCCGACAGGTACAGTGTCAGGCTGATGCTGGATGCCGGGCGCGACCCGATGGCTATCGTGCGGTTCCTGGAATTGCTGCGCGACCGGCTGCACGACACGTCGGAAGCCGATTTCCTTTCCTCGCATCCGGCGACGCCGACCCGTATCGAGGAGACCCGCCAATATGCCGAGAAACTGATGGCCGAACGCGAGACCTGACGGTTCGCGTCCATCGGGCGGAATTCTCTCCAGCCGGGCGAGACAGGTTCGCCACGAAATGCTAACCGCTCCCTGCCCACTCCGCCGATGAACCATCGCCCTGCCCGGATACCGTTTTGAACCGCACCCTCCCGATCGTGCTGGCCGTCGCATTGTTCATGGAACACATGGACTCAACGGTGATTGCGACATCGCTGCCGGCGATCGCGGCCGACATCGGCACCGAGCCGGTGTCGCTGAAACTGGCGCTGACCTCCTATCTGGTGTCGCTCGCCATCTTCATTCCCATCAGCGGTTGGTCCGCCGACCGGTTCGGCGCGCGCAAGGTGTTCCGCGCGGCAATCGCCGTTTTCGTGATCGGATCGATCCTGTGCGCGGTGTCCAATTCGCTCGGCGCGTTCGTGGTCTCGCGTTTCATCCAGGGCATGGGCGGCGCGATGATGACGCCGCTGGCGCGGCTGGTGCTGGTGCGGGCCACACCGCGCAGCGACCTCGTCGCGGCCATGGCGTGGCTGACGGTGCCGGCGCTTGTCGGGCCGATGGTCGGCCCTCCGGTCGGCGGCTTCCTGACCACGTTCGTGTCGTGGCACTGGATCTTCCTGATCAACGTGCCGATCGGCATTGCCGGCATACTGGTCGCCGGCCGGGTGCTGCCCAAGATCGACGGCGTGAAGTCCAGCCCGATCGACTGGCGCGGTTTCATGCTGGCGGCAATCGCCGCGTCCGGCATCGTGTTCGGCCTTTCGGTGATCAGCCTGCCAGCCCTTCCACCGGCATTCGGCATCGCGGCGGTGGTCATCGGAACGGTTGCGGCGGTCGCCTACCCGTTCCACGCGCGCCGGGTCGCGCATCCGCTGCTTGATCTGAGACTGTTTTCCAACCGCTCCTTCTCGGCAGCCATCTATGGTCAGTTCTTCTTCAGGGTCGGCACCGGCGCCACGCCATTCCTGCTGCCGCTGATGTTCCAGCTTGTGTTCGGCCTGTCGCCGTTCGAATCCGGGCTGCTGACATTCGTATCCGCACTGGGCGCGCTGACCGTGAAATTCGTTGCGGCCGGAACGCTTCGCCATTCCGGCTTCCGGACAATCACGGTAGCGACGGCGGTCATGGGCGGTCTGCTGATCGGGGCAAACGCCCTGTTCACGACCGAAACCCCCTATGCGCTGATCATCACCATCCTGTTTGCGGCCGGCCTGATGCGCTCGCTTTTCTTCACCAGCACGAATGCGCTTGTGTTCGCCGAACTTTCCGACCGCGACGCCGCGCAGGCGACCGCGATCGCTTCCGTCGGGCAGCAGATCAGCGTCGCGCTGGGCGTTGCACTGGCCGGCGGCCTGCTCGAGGTGACGACACTTTTTACGGGCGCGGAACTCGACAGGACGGCTTTCGTCATCGCGTTTTCGGCCGCCGCGGTCGCCTCGGTGCTTTCGGCGCTGTTTTTTATCCGCCTGCCCGGCGATACGGGAAGCTCGATATCGGGCCACCAGAAGGGCCACAGACGCGCCGACGCCCAACCGGGGCTGCACGGGTGACCAGGCACGCCCCGGTCAGCTACGGCCCTTGAAGTCCTTGGCCAGAAGATAAAGCTCGACCGACTCATCACGCGAGGCCGGCGGCTTGACGTGATGCACCGAACGGAAGCCGCGCTTCAGACTGTCCAGCAGCGCGGTTTCGGTTCCGCCCTGAAAGGTCTTGGACAAGAAATGCCCGCCCGGCCTCAGCACGGTGAGAGCGAAGTCGGTGGCGACCTCGCAGAGATGCATCGTGCGGATGTGGTCGGTGCGGCGGTGGCCGGTGGTTGGAGCGGCCATGTCGGACAGCACTATGTCAGGTTCGCCGCCCAGCGCGTCCAGCAGCTTCGCCGGCGCGTCGTCGTCGAGAAAATCCAGCTTGAGCACGGTGGCGCCGGGGACCGGGTCCATGTCCAGATAGTCGATGGTCACCACGCGGATATCACCCTCCCGCGAGCCAGTCCGCTCCACGGCGACCTGCGTCCAGCCGCCGGGAGCCGCTCCCAGGTCGATCACACGCAGGCCCGGCTTGATGATGCGGTAGCGGTCGTCGATCTCGATCAGCTTGTATGCGGCGCGGGAGCGATAGCCCTCGTCCTTGGCGCGATGCACATAGGGGTCGTTGATATGCCTTTCGAGCCAGCGGCGCGACGAGCTCTTCAGTCCGCTCTTCTTCTTGATCCGCGTCTTGAGCGCCCGGGCGCCGCTCTTTACCGACTTGGCCATCAGTCGCGGCTCCAGCCATTGCGGAACCGGCGGCGGCGCCAGGCGCCGTCTTCGGCCATCAGCTCGCTCAACATGCCTTCGCGCAGCCCGCGGTCGGCGACCCGCAGCCGCTGGGAAGGCCAGACACGGCGGATCGCCTCGAGAATGGCGCAACCGGCGAGGACCAGATCGGCGCGGTCGGCCCCGATACAGGGATTGGCCGTGCGCTCCTCGAAGCTCAATTCAAGCAGCCGCGCGACGATGGAATCCACGTCGCCATTGTCGAGCCAAAGCCCGTCGACGCGGCGGCGGTCATAGCGTTCCAGTTCAAGATGAACGCCGGCGAGCGTGGTGACGGTTCCCGATGTGCCGAGGAGATGGAACCGGGGGCCGTTCGCCAGCGGGCCCAGCCTGTGCCTGTCGGCGAAATCCAGAAGCATCTCGCCGACCGCCTCGACCATGGCGGCGAAGCTTTCGGGGGTCACTTCCCTGCCGCCGAAGCGCTCGGCAAGCGTGACAACGCCAACGGGCAACGACGTCCAGGACACGATATGGCTGGCCAGGCGCGGCGAGCGGCGCTCCGAGACGTCGATCAGCGCAATCTCGGAAGAGCCGCCGCCGATGTCGAAGAGCACGACCGCGTCGGTCTCGCGCTCGACCAGCGAGCCGCAGCCGGAAACGGCGAGCCGCGCCTCCGTTTCGCGATCGATGATCTCCAGGTCCAGTCCCGTTTCGTCTTTCACGCGGGCTAAAAAATGCGTTCCGTTCTCGGCCGAACGGCAGGCTTCGGTCGCGATCAGCCGCGAGCGGCGGACGTCCCTGCTGCCCAGCTTCTCGGCGCATACCTTGAGCGCCTCGACGGCGCGGTCCATGGCCTGGTCGGAAAGCCGGCCGGCGGCGGAGAGCCCCTCGCCGAGGCGCACAATGCGCGAGAAGGCGTCGATGACACGGAACTGTCCCGGGCGCTGAGGGATGGCAACCAGCAGCCGGCAATTGTTGGTGCCGAGATCAAGCGCCGCATAGACCGGCCCACGCTTGCCGTGCGGCACACCGCGCACGGCCCCGTTCGGGCGGACAGGAGCCGCAGGCGCCGGTGGCGCGGAAACGGCTGGCTCCACGACCGCGGCGGATGCGGCCATGGCGTCGCGAGCGAAGACCTTGCGGTTGCGCTTTTTCTTTCGGCGGCGGCCCCGCCTCGGCTTTTGTCCGGGCACGTCGCCCGTTTGCGAACCATGCGCATCCGTCGGCTGAACGCCCACGGGAATGCGCATCGGGTCCGCTTCGCCCGCCAGGCCATCGGCCCCGCGCGGCTCCGGTGACGCCCCACCCAGCGACAGCGCGCCGGAATCGGGGTCTTCCAAGTGATCCACCTCTGGCGCCGCGCAGATCGGCCGGGCCGCCGCGCGCGCCTCAAGCTGTTACGTTGCCCTCAAGATAGCAGCCGGCGTCCGATTCACCAAGTGCGACGGAGAACTTGAACGCGCGGCAGTCTTGACTATTTTGTCATGCAGGCTAGAACGCCGCCACTGCCCAGCGCCCGCGCCGGGATTGGGGAATAGGTTAACGGTAGACCCACGGACTCTGACTCCGTTAGTCCTGGTTCGAATCCAGGTTCCCCAGCCA
>JBBDJD010000008.1:0-4161 GCA_040880025.1 Rhizobiaceae bacterium | reverse complement strand
ATCGAAAACACCCATGACTGTCTCCAAAAGACAGCCTTGAATCTGATTTGCTCAGCCTTGGGAATCCCAAGAGTCCACACGACCTAGTGGATAATGCGAGAAAACGTCTTTGGAATCGAACTGGCAGATGGCGAAGGGCGGCGGCAACTTCCCGCACGTGATGCATCCTATTGGCAGGTCACAGCTTATGGCCGCGCTGCGGGGTATCAGCGCAACAAGCAGGGACGGACATTCTGACACACCCGCTTCTGCCTCAAGAATGACAGCCATCATCAAACGATGTCGCTCGGTGATGACGGTGACGACTTTCGCTGGTGGGTTATCCTGATGTTGGTAGTCGGGCTGATCTCGATTGCGCTCGCCGTCTATTTTACCCTCACCAGCTAGGAGCATCGCTCGCAAGTTTGCCCGACATGAACAGTCACATGGCAATGTTCGTCGCATCAGCGAAGTGCCAGTTCTGGAGGAAGTCTATCGAGCCGCTTGCCGGTGCCCATCACCTGATGTGACTGGCGAAGGTGTTCACCCCGTTCGCCGCGAAATCACGTAACTTTCATCGTAAAACCACAGGCCGCCATATTTCCTGAGAACGTCGCGCGTGGCGTCGAGATAGGCTCCCGAGCGAACGGCTTGGTTCAAACGCTCGTCCTCTATCTGGGCCACGTAGATTGCCGCATTCCAGGCTGCGAAAAGCGTCGACGTGCCGATTGGACCCTCGAGTTCATTCGGGAGGGTATGCATGTCGTAGCGGAATCTGGAACGTGAATCCGAGTAGGCGTTGAATCTCAGCCCGCGCCCGCGCGAGCCGAGTTGAACCCTCGTGGCCTTCAAAATGGCATGGCGGTCGCTCTGGAATGGGTTCTCGTCCGGCCATACGCCTTGGATGATCTCCAGGCCCGGGTCTTGACCGTGGGAGTGGATGCCTATCAGGCGTCCGCTGGGTCCGAGCGCTCGGGCCAGTGGAGCCACGACCTTATCGGCCTTGAACTCGGCGGGGACGCGCAACCGGTAGGGCTGCGATGCAATTATGAGGTCATATTCGGCCTCCACAGCTCCTGGACGCGGAATGACTGAATCGAGCAGAAATCGGTGATCGGCACGATAAAATACCAGGACGACCGGACGCTCGTAGATCGGATTGCCCGTCCGTGGATGCGCCTTCGCTTTCCAATTTTCGGCAAGGAACGGCTCCAGGCCTGTAAGCTGCTCTTCGAAGGCATAAGACGACGTGCCTTCGAGCGGCACCTCGCGCCAGACGAGGTTGCTTGCCGCATCCGGAGAATTCACACGCAGCCACGGGGCCTCGGAATAGAACATGTTGGTGAGAACGATCACACTTGCTGGATGCTCATGGAAGCGGTCCGGCAGTTTCTGAACGGTCAGTCTGATATCCTCAAGACTGATCTCCTTTCCAACGATCAGGTGGGGCATCGTGGGAAAGCGGTCGTGCATGGCCCGCATCACGCGCGTCAGCACCGTGCCGTCGCCAATACCCGCGTCGAAGACTTTCACTGCCGGCGGACGCGGACGGATATTGGCAAGCTCCATCGAAACCCGGTTCGCGACCACCCATTTCTCGCTACAGGTGTTGACGAACAACAGGTACTTCTGCCTGTTGTCGAAGAAGCGGAAATTGCGGACCTGACGCGGATCGACAGAAACGGAGGGGGCCGCACCCTCCACACTCAAGTCACTTTGGCCGTCGTGCTCGTTACTGGTAACCGAGTGAGAAGCCATAACATCCTCTACCGTTCCGTCAGCGCCCTGATGAAGGCTGCCTGGCGTGAGACCCGGGACGCTGTCAGCGCACTTTGCGACCGCTACTCTTTTTCGCCGATTTCGGCTTGCGCCCCAGGCCGAGCTTCAGCGCCATTTCCGAGCGCTCCGCGGAGTAATTCGGCGCAACCATCGGATAGCTGGCGGGCAGGTCCCACTTCGCCCGATACTCGTCTGGTGTCATATCGTGGCTTCCGCTGAGATGGCGCTTCAGCGACTTGAATTTCTTGCCGCACTCGAGACAGGTGATGCTGTCCTTCTTCACCGAGCTCTTCACCGACACAGCGGGTGTCTGTGGTTCGGCTTGCGCCGCATCGTTTCCCAATGCCAGCGCCGCAACAGTGCCATGAACGCTGCTGATGAGGTCGGGCAGATCGGTGCTCTGCACCGGGTTCTTGCTCACATAGGCCGAGACGATATCGGCGACGATTTCGACCAGTTCTTCTTGCTGCATTGCTTCACGTCGATCGGCCATGGAACGCCTCTTGCTCGGTTTGACAATACACAGCAATAGGCCAGCAAGCCCAAGAGACGCAAATGGGATTCTGGAAGTGCGACGGCGCGTGGTCCAAGCGATTGCGTGTTGCCGGACGTTGGTTGGAGGCAGGTCGACGATCGTCGCCTTGATGGTCCGCCATCCAAGTCTGTCACCATGCCCCGCGCGGAAAGCATTGCTCCGAAGCGCGAGAATGCGCCGTGACGCGCTGTGACAGTCTTGCCGCCTATGCGGAGCCGATCGTCGGCGTGTCGTCGTCCAGTTCCTTGTAGTCCAGCGCGCCGAGTGAGGTCAGGTATTCGCGCAGGATGAGGCAAATACCGTTCTCGCGGGTGACGTTCATCGCCTCGCAGAAACCGTCGAGGGCTTGCGCCAGTTCGGAATCCAGGCGGAACGGGTCGACCATGGGATCGGGTTCGTTGCCATCGTGCATCGCGGTTCTCCGCTGTTGGCTGTCTGCCGGGTTCGGGCAGCTCACACGTGGGTGAGAACGACGATCGTGATTAAGCCGACGATGAGGACGGCGATCAAGCCGTCTGCCCTGAAAGTCATGCCAAAGAGTTTGAGTTCGATCCTGTCCATGCGGGCCTCCGGTAGTGAAGCCGCATTCTATCCCGGTTGCGCAGGGTGATGCGTTTCGTGAGGATAAATTCTTACGGGAGGTGCCCATTGCTTGAGGCGGAATGCCAGTGTTTCACGGGTTTCTGAGTGGCAATCGGGCGTCAATCGGCCTTCGTGGGGCTTATCTTATCCCCGGATGCTTATTCGTGCAGTGCGGGCACGACCGGAGAAGCCCGCCGACGTTCGGAACCCCCGATATGAAGATAAGAGCGGATGAGTAGCCTGACGCATTGGACGCGTGCTCAGAGAAGCTGGCTTTGCGCCGCATTTAGGCTGGACATAAGCGGCGACCACTTTGGAAATCGTGGTTGCGCCAACAGCGGAACTTCAGCGTTGCGCTGATCAGTAAGGCGTCTCAGTCACTTTTATGGTTGCTGCACGATCAACTCGTCGTAGCCAGACGGCGGCGCGCCTGCTTCGTCGCGGAACGCGACGCGGTATGCGCCCGGTAGCTCGGGCGCTTGAAATAGGAGCGCCATGGTCTCCATGCCCAACCCACTGTAGGCGACCGGATGAATCTGCAGCGGCGAGTCGAATGCAACAGCCACGCCGGTGACCGGATCGGTCTGCGCTCGCTCGATCGTCAACACACCGGAGAAATCCTGAACAACTTTGCTGAATCCCACCAACACATGCACGGAATCACTCGGCTCAACGACACGATCACGTACCGCCACTTCCACGCGCGCCGGTACGCCGGCCAGCAAACCGGGTTTGCCCAAGAGTGTCGCCAGCACGGTTCGCAGCCTATTATTCCGGTAGATAGTCCCGTGCTCACCGCCTACGAACTGCCGTTGCAGAGAGGACGTGAAGCCGCTCCAAGTGGGCACAGTACCGTCACCGCCGTCCTCTTCTTCGATCGCATCGGGCCGCAGCTTGCCGCCGCCCGCAGGCCGGAGCAAGGCGTGGGTAGCCGTGGTCTGGTTGCTACCGGCGAAGCAGAAGTACCTCACATGGGTAGGCCGCCGCGCGAGGTCGAGGCCGCTACGAAAGCGCTTGGCCGCGTCCATATTGGCCGCCACCAATCCCAACGATTTCGCAATCTCGAGGTCGTAAATATTGAGGAGTTCGAACTGCTCATCCGCCGCGCCGTTCCAAGCAAATGGCTCGCCCATGGGCGGCAGCAGCTGATAGGCGGCCGGGTAGCGCCGGTCGCTTGCAGCCTGCAACACTTGCTCTTTGTTTAGGAAGAGCCGCTTTTCGTAACCGAGCCCTAGGTGGTGTTTACATTCACTGGCAACATTTGATTGTGGCGACGAGGCTGAGGA
>JBBDJD010000007.1:0-387500 GCA_040880025.1 Rhizobiaceae bacterium | reverse complement strand
GAGAACATTCACACCTTTGTATTTTCACACAAAGTGTAACTTTTCTCTCGAAACGTGAACCGCCAAAGTCTCATTTGAAATGGTCAGGTCGAAACCCTTCCATCTCGCGAGCACTCTGCCGCCCACGTTTCTCTTTCTTCCATATTCAATTGTCAAAGAACAGACGTCACAAAAACAACGTCTTGGACCACTCGGCTTTTCGGCTTCGGGCCCGGTTGAGTGTCGCTCACGCGGCTCTCTTGATTTCAGAAACAAGGGCGAACTACAGTGCCGCCAGCGGCGTGCCGCCCTCGTTGTGGGGCGTATATAGTCGTCGCCTGCTTTTGGTGTCAACAGCGATTCCGATCTTTTTTGATTTTTTTGCGACGCTCTCGCCGGCTGCCCTATGTCGGTGAAAGGACCATCCCGCGCCATCTATTTTGTCGCCCCGTCGCGCAGGGCCACATTGGGGCCAAATTCGGGCCATACCGCATCTGTCTACCGACTGTCCGAGAGGGGTTTCTCAGGCGTCGGGGACGCGCCTGCTTTGCCCGTCATAACCATAGGAGTCTGCCTTGGCCGGACTTCGTTGACTTGCCGGAACATGACAGGCAAATGTCGTGGCGCGTATTACGAGAAGCATTTGGAACGGAAAGCTTCCGACCGGGGATGAGAAACACCGAACGAGCGATAGCCGCACTCGGCAACGAGCCCCCGGTCGCCGGTGACGGACGCAATGCCACGCCCGACAGGCGTGAAGTGTCGGCCCGCTGGCTTTCCGGAACCTTCCTGACTGGAATCACATCGAGCGTTCTCATGGGCGTGGCCCTGCTGGCCGCCCTCGACGGTCACGAACAGCTTGCCACGCCGCCCGAAGTCGCCAGCCTCGGCTTGCTCGCCTCCCGCGACGCCGAAGCCAAGGCGGCGCGCGTGGTCTCGCCGCGCACTCTCAGCCGCGCCCGTGACCGCCGGAGAATGGAAGTCTCGACAATCATTTCGTCCGGCGACCGCAACCTCGTGCGCACCGTGCCGTTCGAGCATGTGAAAATGGCTCTGGCCGCCGGTCACACGACGCAGCGCGACTATCCCTCCTTCGATCCGCTCGCCGTCTTCGCCGAAGACGGCGCCGTCCAGTCCGCGACGACCGGCCTTATCTATGGCGCCAAGGTCGAAAGCGAGGTCAGCCTCCGCACGGTGGAATTCCCCATGGGAACGGCGTCGTTCGACGAGGCGAGCGATCTATCCGCCGCCGAGGTCGAGGAAGTCGTGCGCACCACCGGGTCTGTCCTCACAGACGGGGCGGTGCGGGTTGCGTCGCTGCATTATGTCGACCCCGAACGCTTCGGTCAGGTTTCGCTGGCCGTTCAAGCGCTCGGCGGCAATTACGGCGTGAGGATTGTTCCCGAAAACGTCTCCGTCGCGCACCGTCAGGACACGGGCGAGCAGGTGACGGAGTTCGCCGAGGATATCATTCCGTTCCGCGCCGATCGCGAGATCATGGATGCCTTCGTCGAATCCGGATACGCCGAACAGGATGTCGGCGGCATGACGGAGGCGCTCACCAAGCTTCTTGGGGGCTCCCGGCTCAAGGCCGGCACCGTTCTCCGCGTCGGCATAGAAACACGCGGTGACAAGAGCCGCATCGTGCGCTCCAGCATCTACACGGGCAAGGATCATCTGCTGTCGATCGCCATCGATGATCGCGGCCAGTTCGTGCCGGGCGACGAACCGGAGCTCAACCCCGAGATTCTGACGGCATTCGAGGATTCGCCGCCCGTCTACGTGCGCGGCGATCTGCCCTCGGTCTATGACGGCATTTTCCGGGCGGCCTATTCCTATGGCCTGACCAAGGACATGACCAGGCAGACCATCAAGCTGCTGGCGTCCGATGTCGACTTCCAGTCGCGCCTCAACCCGTCGGACCGGATCGAGGTTTTCTTCTCGAGCCCGCTCGAGGATGGCGGCGCTTCCGACGAGTCCGAGCTCCTTTACGTCAGCGCCACCTTTAACGGCGCCACCCGCACTTTCTACCGCTTCCAGATGGAAGACGGCACCATCGACTATTTCGACAAGGAAGGGCGCAGCGCCCGCCAGTTCCTGTTGCGCAACCCCGTTCCGAACGGCAATTTCCGGTCCGGCTTCGGCATGCGCCGCCACCCGATCCTGCGCTACTCCAGGATGCACACCGGCGTCGACTGGTCGGCCCCGCGCGGAACCCCCATTATCGCGGCTGGCAACGGCGTCGTCGAGGAAGCCGGCTGGTCGGGCGGCTACGGCCGGCAGACGGTGATCCGCCACTCCAATGGCTACAAGACTTCCTACAGCCACCAGAGCGGCATCGCAAAAGGCGTTGTCGAAGGCGCGCAGGTGCGCCAGGGTCAGGTCATCGGCTATGTCGGCGCGACCGGACTCGCGACCGGCGCCCACCTTCACTACGAATTGCTGGTCAATGGTGCCAAGGTCGATCCGATGCGTGTCCGCCTTCCGGTCAGCCGGGTGCTGAAGGACCAGGAACTCGCTGCCTTCACACGCGCCCGCGAGCGCATTGACGAACTCCTGATCGAGGACACGTCATCACCGCTCAAGGTCGCTGCCGTCAATTAGACGTCAGCTGCGGCAATCGTTTCGCCCCGTCTGCCGCCCGGCGCCGTCATCCAGGATATGATTGCGGCCACAAGGCTTCCGGCGGCGGAAAACCATGCGACGGCGGCGAACGCCTGGTCGCTCGCCTCGACCCGCAAAGCTTCGAGCGAGGCGGTCAGTTCGGTTTGCGGCACCTCGCCGAAGCTCGGGATGTCACCCGACCCCTCTCCTGTCGCGACCGCCGCAAACCGGATTGCGGCTACCGAGCCCAGCGCGGCGACAGCCACCAGACCGGCAATACGCGACACCGCATTGTTGATGCCTGAGGCCGCGCCCGTATCCTTGTCCTCGATGGCTGTCATGACGGCGATCGACAGCGGGGAGACAACGAGCGCCATGCCCAGCCCCATCACGATCATCATCACGAAGACGCCGCCCCAGAACTGATGGATGCCGGAACCGGCGAGATAGCCGAGTCCGCCGAATGCGGCGGCCACCACGAGGCTGCCGGCGGTCATCGGCAGTCTCGGGCCGATCCGGTCCGAGAGTTTGCCGACCGGCCTCGACAACAAAGCGATTGCCGCCGACAGTGGCAGGAACACGAAGCCGACCGTGGATTCCCGGAGACCCCAACCGGCGATCAGCATCATCGGCAGATAAAACAACACCGCCGACAGAGCAAAATAGAGAAAAAAGGTAGCCAGGTTCGCGCCGGAGAAGGAGCGTTCGCGAAACAGGCCCAGTTCCATCATCGGCTCGGGATGTCGCGCTTCCCACCACAGGAACAGCAGCACCAGGGCGAACCCGAAGGCAATCAGCACTGTTGGCGCGTTGAAACCCGCAAACGTCATCTCGCCGGAAAGCAATGTAAGCCCGAGCGCGATGCCGCCGAGCGACACCGTCGCAAGAAGCGCTCCGCCGAAATCCACCTGGCGTCGCGGCCTGGCTTCATCGGGCGGAACCTTGGCCATCAGCAGATAGAACGCGATGCCTCCCAGCGGCAGGTTGATGGCGAATATCCAGCGCCAGACCGACTCATCGAATGTCGACAGCACGATTCCGCCAATCACCGGCCCCAAAGCGGTCGTCAGTGCCGACGAAGCCGCCCAGAGGCCGATCGCGCGCCCGCGCTCCGCCTTCGGATAAGCCTTGGCGATGATCGCCAGGCTGCCGGGAACCATCACCGCCGCGCCAATGCCCTGAACAACGCGCGCCGCGATCAGCAGTGCCGGTGTCGGCGCTAAAGCGCACAGGAGCGATGCGACGATGAACAGGGCGATGCCGGCGGCAAAGCTGCGCCTGAGCCCCACACGGTCGCCCAGTGCTCCGCCGGCAAGGATCAGCGCCGACAGCATCAGCGCATAGGCGTTGGAGATCCACTGCGCTTCGGGGAGCGTCGCGCCGATATCGACCCGGATTGCGGGTATCGCGATCGACACCACTGACCCGTCGATGAAACCAAGCGACGATGCCAGGATGGCGGCGACGAGAACATAGCGCCTGCGCTGTTTCGGGCAGAAAGTCTTCAGGTCTGGCGCCGGTGCCTGAGCGATTGGCGGCAGCGCGGTTTCGTTGGCAGGGTGCATCGCCTGACACTACCGAGATGCCGGCACCCGCGGCAACCGGGCAGCCGCGCGCAAGGGGTTACTCCACAAACTCGACTATGGTGCCCACCGCAACCATTTTCGCCAGTTCGGTGGCATCCCAGTTCGTCAGCCGCACACAGCCATGACTGTAGGTCTTGCCGATCTTGGACGGCTCGGGCGTGCCATGTATGCCGTAGGTCGGCTTCGACAGCGCAATCCAGATCGAGCCGACCGGACCATTCGGGCCCGGGGGGATGGTCAGCACGCGGTCGTTCTCGCCCTGTTTGAAATTGACTTTCGGATTATAGGTGTATTCAGGATCGAAGGCGATCCGTTCCACCGTCACGGTGCCGGTCGGCGATGGTGTGTCGGTCGATCCGATGGTCGCGGGATAGGCAGCGAGCAAACGCCCCGTTTCGTCGTAAGCCCGAACTTGCTTCTGGCTCTTGTAGGCAACAATGCGCGCCACCGATCCCGTCAGCGCGGAACCGACATTGACCACCTTGATGACCGTGCCTGGCCGGTCGAAATTGGCGCCCCGATTGAGCGCCTTCAGATAGCTTTCGTCCATATGGAAGCGCTCGGCGAGCGCCTCGACGACAGAGGTATAGGGCAGCCGTTCGAGCTTGGCCTTTTCGCCATAGTCGTCCGGCACGGAGGCTACATATGGCCCGGCCGCATCGACCGCGGTGATCGTGTATTCGACAAAGGCGTCACCGCCGGTCTCGGCCAGCGCCTCCTCGACGGAATCGGAATCGTAGGTCCGGAGCGCCCGGCCGGTCTTGTCCCTGTAGGCGGAGATCGCCTTGTTGACGTTGTCGCCCATGTGGCCGTCGATGACGCCCGGGGACAGGCCGGCGCGGTCAAGCAGGATCTGGATCTTCGCAATCTCGTCCGACGCACCCTTTCCGGTCAGCGAAGGATCGACGCCCGGCTCCATGTCCGGTCTGGTGATGATTTCAGGTTCGTCCCCGGGAATGGCCGCGAACTCCTCGTCGCCGTTTTCGAGAACATCGGCTGGTGCGTCAGGCTCGCCCAGCGGCCTGCGTTCGACCTGGTCGCGCGGCGCCACGCCGGGCAAGCGCGGGGCTTCGGGAAAGCCGTCGCGTGGGCGCGCATATTCCGGCTCGAGCGCCCGCCCTTCAAACTCGTTATCCGGCGCCTCGCGCAGGCCGAGGTGGGTCTCCAGTTCGCGGCGCAGGCGTTCACCAAGCGGCGTGCGTTCGCCGCTCCGCCCATCGTCTCGGCCGAGTTCGCGCCGACGCGCTTCCCAGCGCTCGGACGGTGTCACATAGCGTCGTTCGCCGGGCGGCACGATACCGATGATGCGACCGGTGCGGGGATCCCAGAGAACCTCGCGGCCGTATTGGTCGATATAGCTCTCCACCTCGCGAACGTCGTATTGCGCCTCGTGAAGCAGAGAGGGGGCATTCGGGTGCTCCAATACCGAACCCAGCCCGGACACACCCTGCGCCTGGCTCGCCGTCGTCACCAACGCCAACGCGAACACGGTCAGCACGGATCGTTTCATGGGGTACCCCTTTGCCATTCCTACACAAGCCGCATTCCTGCATCGTGAATCGGCCTTGCGTAGCATCATCGACCATTCCGCATGAACGGGACATGAAAATGGCAGCCGCCGGCAAAAAGACCTCGACGGCAGCGGTCAGATCGCGAGACCGAGTTCGGTCTGCAGCCTCTTCGTGAGGCCGGCGGCCACAATCCGGTGGCTCTCCTGCAGATAATCCATGAGCGCAGTGTCATCCATGCTTGCCGGCGTCTGGCGCTGGATCCACTTCATGCCGCGCGAAGCGAGATATGGAGCAGGCCGGAGACCTGGCTGCTCCCCGAGAATTTCGAATGCAAGGTCGGAAACCTTGAAGGTGACGGCAAGCGCATCGCCGTCGCCCCATCCTCCAACGGCGAACACCTTTCCGCCGACTTTCCACACATGCGCCCCGCCCCATTGCACGACGTGGGTCGCGTGAGGGAGCGAGGCGCAGAACGTGTTGTAGTCTTCAAGGGTCATGCCGCCGCCCTTGTGAAAAGGGTGGCGGGTTTCGTCAAGCCGCCGCCTTGTCGGTCGCGGCGGGAGTGGCCTCGGCGTCGAAGACCAGCCTGTCGGAGCCCGCCGTTACCCGCACGGTGGAGCCGTCGAGGATGTCGCCCGTAAGGATCTTCTCGGCCAGCGGGTCCTGCAGTTCCTTCTGCATTGCGCGCTTGAGCGGCCGGGCGCCGTAGGCGGGATCGTAGCCCTTGTCGCCGAGCCACTGGATCGCCGACGCATCCACGTCGAGCGTGATCTTGCGGTCGGTAAGCAGTTTTTCGAGCCTGACGAGCTGGATTTCCACGATCCGCCCCATGTCCTGCTTGCGCAGGCGATGGAACAGGATCACCTCGTCCACGCGATTGAGGAACTCGGGCCGGAACGATGCCCGCACCACTCCCATCACCTCGTCGCGAACCCTGTCGACATCCTCGCCCTCGCCGAGATTGACGAGCAACTCGGAGCCGAGATTCGAGGTCATGATGATCAGCGTGTTGCGGAAGTCGACCGTGCGGCCCTGCCCGTCGGTCAGGCGTCCGTCATCGAGCACCTGAAGCAGCACGTTGAAGACGTCCGGGTGCGCCTTTTCGATCTCGTCGAAGAGCACGACCTGATAGGGCCGCCGGCGGACCGCCTCGGTCAGCGTACCGCCTTCCTCGTAGCCGACATAGCCGGGAGGCGCGCCGATCAGCCGGGACACGGAGTGCTTCTCCATGAACTCCGACATGTCGATGCGCACCATCGCCGCCTCGTCGTCGAAAAGGAAGTTCGCGAGCGACTTTGTCAGCTCGGTCTTGCCGACGCCCGTGGGCCCGAGGAACATGAACGAGCCGATCGGCCGGTTCGGGTCCTGCAGACCGGCGCGCGCGCGACGCACGGCTTTTGAAACCGCCTGCACCGCCTCTCCCTGGCCGACGACACGCTTGGCCAGTTCGTCTTCCATGCGCAGCAACTTTTCCCTTTGCCCTTCGAGCAGCCGGTCGACCGGAATACCGGTCCAGCGCTCGACGATATGGGCGATATGGTCCGGCGTCACGGTCTCCTCGACCATCGGCCCCTTGCCGCCTTCTTCCTGCGCCTCGGCGTCGACCAGCCTCTTTTCCAGTTCGGGAATGCGGCCATAGGCCAGCTCGCCCGCCTTCTGGAACTCGCCCTTGCGCTGCGCGATGGCCAACTCGTTGCGCGCCTCGTCGAGCTGCTTCTTCAGCTCCGCCGCGAGGCCGAGCTTTTCCTTCTCGGCCGCCCATGTGGCCGTCAGCGCCGACGATTCTTCCTCGATGCCGGCCAATTCCTTCTCGAGCTTCTTGAGCCGGTCCTGGGACGCCTCGTCCTTTTCAACCTTGAGCGCCTCGCGCTCGATCTTGAGCTGCATGATGCGCCGGTCGAGCTCGTCCAGGGCCTCGGGCTTGGAATCGACCTGCATCCTCAGCCGCGCCGACGCCTCGTCGACGAGGTCGATCGCCTTGTCGGGCAGGAACCGGTCGGTGATGTAGCGGTTGGAGAGCGTCGCCGCCGACACCAGTGCGGAGTCCGAAATGCGCACCTTGTGATGCTGCTCGTATTTCTCCTTCAGCCCGCGCAGGATCGACACTGTGTCCTCCACCGTCGGCTCGTCCACGAAGACGGGCTGGAACCGCCGCGCCAGCGCGGCGTCCTTCTCGACATGCTTGCGGTATTCGTCGAGCGTCGTCGCGCCCACGCAGTGCAGCTCGCCACGCGCCAGAGCCGGCTTCAGAAGGTTCGACGCATCCATCGCGCCGTCCGCCTTGCCGGCGCCAACCAGCGTGTGCATCTCGTCGATGAACAGGATGATGTTGCCATCGGCCGAGGTGACCTCCGACAGCACCGCCTTGAGCCGCTCCTCGAATTCGCCGCGATATTTCGCACCGGCAATCAGCGCGCCCATGTCGAGCGCCATCAACTGCTTGTCCTTCAGCGTCTCCGGCACGTCGCCATTGACGATGCGCAGCGCCAGGCCCTCCGCTATCGCGGTCTTGCCGACACCGGGTTCGCCGATCAGCACGGGATTGTTCTTGGTGCGCCGCGACAGCACCTGGATGGTGCGGCGGATTTCGTCGTCACGGCCGATGACCGGGTCCAGCTTGCCCGCCCGCGCGTCGGCGGTCAGGTCGCGCGCGTATTTCTTCAGCGCGTCGTAGCCCTGTTCGGCGGATGCGGAATCGGCAGTGCGGCCCTTGCGGATATCGTTGATTGCTTCGTTCAGGGCTTTCGGCGTCACACCGCCCTTGGAAAGGATATCGGCCGTCTTAGCCGCCTTTTCCATCGACAATGCCTGCAACAGACGCTCGACGGTGACGAAACTGTCGCCGGCCTTCTTGGCCACTTCCTCGGCGGTCGACAGCACCTTGGCCAGCGGCTGCGCCAGATAGAGCTGGCCGTTGCCGCCTTCGACCTTGGGCAGCGCCTCGAGCGCTGCCTCGACCGCGAGCTGGACGTCCTTGGCGCGGCCGCCGGCGCGCTCGATCAGCGACGCGGCGAAGCCTTCCTCGTCGTCCACCAGGACTTTCAGGAGATGTTCGGGCGTGAATTGCTGATGGCCCTTCGCCAGCGCCATCGTCTGCGCGGACTGGATGAAACCCCGGACCCGCTCGGAGTATTTCTCGATGTTCATATGCGTCTTCCTTCCCTCACCGGCCCTGCGATAGGCGCCGGATCAGATTGTGATGACGGACCCCCTGGGGACATTGATCTCCGGCAAACACGCGCGGGAAATCGCCGACCCTTTGGCGGCGGGTCCAGTTGAGCCGGATATGGGTACTGGCTGCTTTCTGCTCAAGATGCGGGTCCGCGAAACGAAAAAAGGCGGAGCCGAAGCCCCGCCTTCATTCTGTACCCCGAATGTTACGCGTCAGTTGACGGTCTCTGGCGGGCTGGCCTGATCCGCATTCTGGCCGCCATCCTCGCCGGAAGCGCCCACTTCGGCATTTCGCGGCTTGCGTGGCCGCCGGGGGCGCTTGCGCGGAGCCTCGTCGTCGCCCGAAGCTTCCTGACCGTTCACATGCTGGCCGTTGGCGTCATTGGGGTTGTCGTTGGGGTTGTCGCTGGCCTGGTTGTTCCGCTGCCTGTTTTCGCGCGGCAGATTGTTCTCGGAATGCGCGACTTCGGCGGGAACGCCGTCGATCACCGGCTGTGGTCCGGATCCGTTGCCGGACTGGCGATCCTCATTGGACTGAAATCGATCCTCGTTGGACTGAAAGCGATCGTTGCGATCGTCGCGATCGTTGCGATCGTTCGTATCGTCATCGCTGTTGTCGCCGCCGCCGTCGCGCTGCTGCTGCTGTTGCTGGGCAGTCATCTGCGCGGCCTGAGCGGTCGCGATGATGCGATTGTAGTGCTCGGCGTGCTGGAGATAGTTTTCCGCCATGACGCGATCACCGGAGGTGTGCGAGTCACGGGCGAGCGTGGTGTATTTTTCGGCGACCTGTTGCGCTGTGCCGCGGATTTTTACGTCCGGACCGTTGCTTTCATAGCTGCGGGTAAGGGGATTGGGACCCTTGCGATTGTTGTTATTGTTATTGTTATTATTATTGTTATTACCCCGGCCGCGCATGCGCCGATTCTGCTGTTGTGGCCTCATTCCATACTCTTCAGAGGTTGATGTTGCTGTAGCCCTTGCGGCCCCGCCGCAATGGCTGGCCCGCGTTTCTCCCGAGGCGTTCAAGCGCGCATGGCGCGATCGCCAGATGAAACCTCGATTGGTCCATAATCACTATCCGGAGAGTCCCCGCACGAAGCCTGGGCGTCACTTACGCAAGAAGGCAGTTCGCTGTTAGGAGTTCGGAATCGAAAACGGCACTGCCTGCTTCGTCTCATCCGGTAGCTGGAACTTAGTGGCAATCCTCCTGATTGCCAAGTTTTTTTTGCATTGCGTCATTCTGTCCCGCGTCAAAGGCCGAACACCAGGACCCTGTCGTGCCCCGCGAGATCGCGGGCCTCTTCCACGAGATTGAATCCGTGTTCGGCGAATATCGCCCTTACCGCTTCCCGCTGGGAGTACCCTGTTTCTACCCCGACCAGGCCACCGCGAACCAGATGGCCGGGTGCCGACCGTGCAATCGCCCGATATGCCTCCAGCCCGTTAATTCCGCCCAAAAGGGCCGTTTTGGGGTCGAATAGCCGGACTTCCTCGGGAAGTGCGGCGTATTCCTTCGCAGAGATATAGGGAGGATTTGAGACGATGATGTGAAATTCTTCGTCGACGCTGTCGAACCAGTCCGATCTGATCGCGCGGAACCGCCCGGCCAGCCCGTTCGAGCGGGCATTCGCCACCGCGGTCGCCACCGCATCATCGTCGATATCCACACCTAGGGCCGTCACACCGTCTACTTCCTTGAGAACGGCCAGAGCGATCGCGCCCGTTCCGGTGCCCAGATCGAGCAGTTTGCACGTCCCTTCTTGCTCGGTGATTCGCCTCGCATGCGGGATGATTCGGTCGACAAGGATTTCGGTATCGGGACGCGGCTCGAGCGTGCCGGGCGACAGAGCCAGCGCGATTCCGTAGAAGCCACGCTTCCCCACGATCCGATGAAGCGGCTCGCCCCTTATCCTGCGCCGCACCGCCTCCAGCACGGCGTCCTGCGCTGGCTCACCGATCTGCCTGTCCGGATCGGTCAGGATTTCGGTCGCACTGACGCCGGCAAAATGTTCCGTGAGAAGCCGCGCTTCCCTGCCGGGCTCGATCATCCCTGCTTCGCGAAGCGCCGCCGCGGCCTCGCGTAGAAGCGCGCCCAGCCGGACGGTCATCGCGGTCTCAGGCATCCATCGCCGCCAGCAGCTTCGACTGGTGGTCGGCGGTCAGCGCGTCGATGATCTCGTCAAGTTCGCCCAGCATGACGCGGTCGAGCTTGTAGAGGGTGAGGTTGATGCGATGGTCGGTCACCCGCCCTTGCGGAAAATTGTAGGTCCGAATCCGCTCCGACCTGTCGCCAGACCCGACCTGAAGCCGCCTCGCCTCGGAACGTTCGTCGTCGGCCCTGGTGCGCTCCATGTCGTAAAGCCTGGCCCGCAAGATCTGCATCGCCTTGGCGCGATTCTGGTGCTGGGACTTCTCCGCCGAGACGATCATGATTCCGGTCGGAATATGGGTGATGCGCACGGCTGAGTCTGTCGTGTTCACATGCTGGCCGCCGGCGCCCGAAGCCCGCATCGTGTCGATGCGGATATCCTCGTTGCGTATGTCGATGTCGACGTCCTCGGCTTCCGGCAGGACGGCAACCGTCGCCGCGGACGTGTGAATGCGCCCGCCCGCCTCCGTTTCCGGCACCCGCTGGACGCGGTGCACGCCGGATTCGAATTTGAGCCTGGCAAACACGGCCTTGCCGGACACGCTGGCGATGATTTCCTTGTAGCCGCCGACATCGCCTTCGCTGGCCGAGACAAGGTCGATCTTCCAGCCATGTTCGGACGCATAGCGCTCATACATCCGAAACAGGTCGCCGGCGAACAGGGCCGCCTCGTCGCCGCCGGTGCCGGCGCGGATTTCCAGGATCGCGTTCTTGTCGTCGGCTTCGTCGCGCGGCAGAAGCAGAATGTGGACATCCTGCCTCAGCGTCTCCAGCTTCTCATGCACGCCTTCCAGATCGGCCTCGGCGAGTTCGCGCATCTCGCGGTCGGTCGAGCCGTCGGCCAGCATCTCCTCCAGATCGGCCTCCTCCTTCTCCGCCGCGCGCAGCTCCCTGATCTTGTCGACGATTTCCTGCAGATCGGAATATTCGGAAGCGAGACGCACATATTCGTCCGCCTGCGACCCGGCCGCCATCCGCGCCTCGAGCATTTCGAAGCGTTTGACCACCTGGTCCATGCGTTCGGCGGGAAGTTCAATCACGGTCGCGGCCCTGGAAACGAGGATTAGCGGTCAAGTTCGACCCCGTGCTCGGATGCGAACTCGGCCAGCATCGCGTGCATGTCGTCTTCCGCGCCCATGCCGTTGATGGCTTTCTTCATCCGGTCGACGAGCGGGCCGACCGGCAATTGCCCGAGCATTGTCTTCACCGGTCCGATTGCCGCCGGCGCCATCGAAATCGAACGGTAGCCGATGCCGATCAGCGCCATCGCGGTTATCGGCCGGCCGGCCAGTTCGCCGCACAGCGTCACCGGCGTATCGTTTGCGAAGCCGGCATCGGCGATCTGTTTCAACACCCTGAGAAACGGCACCGAAATCGGATCGAAACGTGCGGACATGCGCGTATTTCCGCGGTCGCTCGCAGTGATGAACTGGAACAGGTCGTTGGAGCCGACGGACACGAAATCCACCGCCCGCATCAACTCGTCGAGCTGCCACAGAAGCGACGGCACCTCGATCATGGCGCCGAGCTTGATCCGGGTCGGCAAGAGATGCGCAAAGCGCGACAGATGCCGAACCTCGCGATCGATGATCGCGCGCGCCTTTCGGATCTCCGATATTTCCGTGACCATAGGCAGCATGACGCGCAACTCGCGCCCGCCCGTCGCCTTCAAAAGGGCGCGGATCTGTGTGCGCAGCAGCGCCGGCCGGTCGAGCGTCAGCCTGATCGCGCGCCAGCCAAGCGCCGGATTCTCCTCGGTCACCGCCTCCTTGAAATAGGGAAGCACCTTGTCGCCGCCGATATCGATGGTGCGGAAGGTGACAGGCTTGTCACCCGCCGCCAGCAGCACTTCGCGGTAAAGCTGCTCCTGCTCCTCGGCGCGCGGAAACTGCGCCGCGACCATGAACTGCAGCTCGGTGCGGAACAGCCCGATGCCCGCCGCCCCGGATTCGGCCAGTTGCGGCAGATCGACCGCGAGGCCGGCATTCATCATCAGGTCGACCTTGACGCCGTCGGCGGAAACGGACGGTTTCTCGCGCAATTCGCGATAGAACTGCTGCTTGCGCGCCCTGAAACGCGCCTTCTCGGCAAATGCCGCCTCGACATCGGCCTGCGGCCTGAGATGCACCTGCCCGTCGTCGCCATCGATGATGATGGCGTCGCCGTTTTCCGACATCGAAACGGCGCCCTTCACCTGGCCGGCGACGGGAATGCCCATGGCCCGGGCGACGATCACCACATGGCTGGTCGGCGCGCCATCCTCCAGCACCAGGCCGCGCAGCCTTTGGCGTGGATAGTCCAGCAGTTCGGCCGCGCCCATCGAACGCGCGACGATGATGGAATCCTTCGGCAGCGTTTCGGCCAACATCTCCGGGCCGCGCCCCATGAGCTGGCGCAGCAACCGGTTTCCGAGATCGTCGAAATCGCTCATCCGCTCGCGCAGATAGGGATCGGTCATGTGCATCATGCGCGCCCGCATGTCGCTCTGGACCTTCTCCACCGCCGCTTCGGCGGTCAGGCCGTTGCCGATCGCCTCCTCAAGACGCCGCACCCAGCCACGATCATTGGCGAACATGCGATAAGCTTCGAGCACCGCGCGATGTTCGCCCTCGAAGGCCACGTCGCGCCGCGACAGCATGTCGTCGATCGAAAGCCTGAGCGATCCGAGCGCTTCTGACAGCCGCTCCTGTTCGGCCTCGCCGTCCTCGTTGAACAGGTTGGTGACCACGACGCGCGGCTCGTGCAGAACGACATGGCCGAGCCCGACGCCCTCGTTCAGCGACATCCCCTCGTAACTGACCGGCCGGCGAAGATCGAGCTCGATGCCCGGCCGCGACAGTCGCGCCAGATCGCCGGTGGCGATCATTTCCGCGATCACCATAGCCGTGGTTTCAAGCGCCTCCACCTCGTCGTCGCGATAGGCGCGCATGGTCTTGTTCTGCACCACGAGAACGCCGAGCGTGCGGCCCGCGCGCAGCACCGGCACGCCGAGGAAGGAATGGTAGATCTCCTCGCCTGTCTCCGGCAGATAGGCGAAGGCCGGGTGGTGCTGCGCGTCGGTCAGGTTGAGGGGCCGGGCGCTGGCCGCGATGGTGCCGACCAGTCCCTGACCGAGCTTCAGCTGTGCCAGGTGCACCGCGCCGGGATTGAGGCCTTCGGTGGCGTAAAGTTCGAGAATGGAATCGGCGCGCAGCACATAGAGCGAGCACACCTCGGCCACCATGTTGCGGGCGATTTCGCGCACAATGCGGTCGATCCGGTCCTGCGGCTCGAGTGCGGCAGCCATGAACTCGCGCAGCTTCCTCAGCAGCACGCGTGGCCCCGCGGCGATTTCCCGTCCCTGTGTCATAAACGTCCGGTCGCGGCCGCCGGAGCGTTTTTCGGCAGCGTGCGATTCCCGTTATCTTGTATCTACTGCTTATCCAGACCGTAGACGGAATGCAAAGCGCGCACGGCGAGTTCGCCATAAGCGCCGTCGATCAGGATCGATATCTTGATTTCGGAGGTCGTGATGGCGCGGATGTTGATGCCGCGTTCCGACAGCGCCTTGAAAGCGGTGGCCGCCACGCCGGCGTGGCTGCGCATTCCAATGCCGATCACCGACACCTTCATCATGCCGGTTTCGTGCTGCAGCACATCGAAGCCAACCGTTTCGCGGTTCTTCTCCAGCACGGCCAGCGCCTTGTCCACGTCGCCCGAAGGCACGGTGAACGTCATGTCGGTGCGCGAGCCGTCCTCGGAGATGTTCTGGACGATCATGTCGACATTGATGCCGGCCTCCGCCAGCGGGCCGAAAATCCCCGCGGCGACGCCCGGCCGGTCCGAAACGCGCCGCAGCGATATCTGGGCCTCGTCCTTGGCGTAGGCGATGCCGGTGACGACTTGCTGTTCCACGATTTCATCCTCGTCGCAAATGAGTGTTCCGGGCGGATTGACGGGGTCGCCCATACCCGGCGCATCGGGGTCGTCGAAGGAGGAGCGCACGAAGGTGCGCACCTTGTGAACCATTGCCAATTCGACCGAGCGGACCTGCAGCACCTTGGCGCCGAGCGAGGCCATCTCCAACATTTCCTCGAAGGAAATCTTGGAAAGCCGCCGCGCCTTGGGTTCGATACGCGGGTCGGTCGTGTAGACGCCGTCGACATCCGTGTAGATATCGCACCTGTCGGCATTGACCGCGGCGGCGACCGCCACGGCGCTGGTATCGGAACCGCCGCGCCCCAGCGTGGCAAGTCGATTGTCTGGCCCGATCCCCTGAAACCCGGTGACCACCGCCACCTGCCCCTGGCCGAAGCGCTCGATCAGCGTGCTGGCGTCGATGTCGACGATACGCGCCGCTCCGTGTGCGCCATCGGTGCGGATCGGTATCTGCCAGCCCTGCCATGAACGGGCATCAACGCCTATCGATTGCAGGGCGATAGCGAGCAATCCGCTCGTCACCTGCTCGCCCGACGCCACGATGGCATCATATTCGCGTGCGTCGAAGAACGTCAGATTGGCGCCCGCCACGCGCGGCATCTGCTGCGCCCAGCCGACCAGCTCATTGGTCTTGCCCGACATGGCGGAGACCACGACGGCGACCTCGTTGCCGGCATCCACCTCGCGCTTGACATGGCGCGCGACGTTCCGGATTCGGTCCAGATCGGCGACGGAGGTCCCGCCGAATTTCATCACGATGCGCGCCATGGAAGAAGCTGTGCCCTGTCTCGAAAATGGGCTTGCGAAGCCTGGAAGCGGAAATGCGCGAAACGCCATTGAGGCGGCGCGGAATGGGCTGGGCTAATAGCGAAATCGTCGACGCTCCGCAAGAAGCCGATCATGCAATCCAAGGTTGCCAACCGGGTTGCGCCGGGTGAAGCCCGGCTCCGTCATCCTCGGGCTTGTCCCGAGGACCTGCCATAGGTGGACGATCGCGCAACGCTGGCCCGTGGCCGCGACGTCTGCGATGTAGGCGGATTCTCGGGACAAGCCCGAGAATGACGGCTGAGGCTGGCGGCAACGCCGATGTCCCCCTCTCCCCGCATCCTCAGCTTGTCGAAGGGCGGGGAGAGGGTAAGGGTGAGTGGCAGAGCAACGCAGCATCACCCGCCTCGCCAAAAACGTGGATAGATTCAGCGGCAAAAAGACTCTTTTCCCCGCCAACCCCTTGTCACTACTGACTACCGACCACCCACTACCCACTTTTCCATCCACGGTCCCCTCGCCTCTCCCACAATGCCCGCAGATCAACGCGAGGCGGAAATGGACTGGGCACTGGCGATCAGCCGCAACCGCGAGGCGTTGGAGCGCATTCTCGCGGCGCTGTTTTCGCTCGTCGGGCTGGAAAACGATCAGTCGGCAATGGCCAGTGGGCGGTGGGGATCAACGCAGGCTGCCGACTGCCGCATCCTGTTGCCGCGCCATCTGCATGCCCATGTTCTGCGCATCTTGCGCGCCGCCGAATCCGCCATCCGCCGCCTCGTCGTCATCGCCGCGCGTGATGTCGCAGTCAAGCTGCGGCCCGGAGGCGAAGGGTTGCGGCGCGACTTTGGCTGGAAAGGCCAGGACGAGGCGAGTCCGGTAGCCATCCGCATCCCGGCATTCGCGCTGCTCGACCCGCTGAAGAAGTACCCCTTCGAACCGCCGAGGCGCGCTTCGAAATTCACGCCGCGCATCTGTGTGGTGGGATTTACCGAGCCGGCGCCGGTGCCGCAGAAGCCGGTTCTCTCGCCCGACGATCCGGTCGATGCCGCCGGCCTTTGCCGCCGGCTGCTTGCATCGAGACGGGCTCTTGAGAACTTGCCCGCGCAAGCCCGCCGCCTCGCCCGCTGGCAAGCGCGTAACAAACTCAGGAGCGGGCCGGGCCGCGTCGTGCCGCTGCGCTTCGGAGCTCCACCGGGTAAAAGAAAGCGGCCGATTCATGCGGTGGACGCCGTGTTGAAGGAATGCCACGCACTGGCGCTGGACGTGCTCTCTCCGCCCGATACGTCGTGAGAGCGACGGGAAGGAAAACAAACACATATGCGCTCAGGCATGGATCCTCGGGGTGAGAAGCGGTCCGCGCAGCGGACGCCCGAGGATGACGACTGTGATTTGCCGCTGCGCCCCACGGCCGCAGGCCGCAAGCCCGACCGGGCGTCGCGCCTTATGGCGCGCCCTCACGGAGCCGGTGACCCCGGACTTGCTCCGGGGAACTCGGCGTGAGCGCAAACAAACCCGTGCGTCGCCTTGACAAGACGCCGTGCGGACCCGACTTGTTGGCGCCAGAGGAGAGCCGGCCATGCCCCAGGCACAGCGAACGACAATCGACGAGGCCGAAGTCCAGCGCTTTTCCGCGCTTGCCGCCGAATGGTGGAATCCCAACGGGAAATTCCGCCCGCTGCACAAGTTCAATCCCGTGCGCCTGGCCTATATCCGCGACAAGGCGGCTGCGCATTTCGGCCGCGACACCCGCGCCGTGAAGCCGCTTCAGGGCCTGCGCATCCTCGACATCGGCTGCGGCGGCGGGCTGTTGTGCGAGCCCATGGCGCGGCTGGGCGCCGAGGTGGTCGGCGCCGACGCGTCGGAGACCAATATCGAGGTGGCGAAACTGCATGCCGCCGAAAGCGGCGTGAAGATCGACTACCGCGCCACGGCGGCGGAAGACCTGGCCGAAGCCGGCGAAAAATTCGACATCATCCTCAACATGGAAGTGGTCGAGCACGTCGCCGACGTCGATTTCTTCATCGCCCGCTGCGGCGCGATGCTGAAGCCGGGCGGCATCATGTTCGTCGCCACCATCAACCGCACGCTGAAGGCGCTCGGACTGGCGATCATCGGCGCGGAATACGTTCTGCGCTGGCTGCCGCGCGGCACCCACCAATTCGGCAAGCTGGTGCGTCCCGACGAGTTGGAAAGCGCGCTTGGCGCGGCGGGCCTCACCATCACCGACCGGACCGGCGTGATCTACAATCCGATTGCCGACCGCTGGCAGCGTTCGCGCGACATGGACGTGAATTACATGGTGCTGGCAGAAAAGCGGGCAGCGAACGAAGGCTGACGCGCGGCTCCGGCCGCTTCAGTTCGTATCGTCGGGGATCGTCGGCAGCGGCATGATCTCCACGCCGTCTTCCAGCAGTTCCTTCACCTCTTCTCGTGAGGCTTCACCGTAAATGCCGCGCGGATCGGCCTCGCCGAAATGGATCTTGCGCGCCTCTTCGGGGAACTTGTCGCCGACATAGTCGGCGTTTTCCTTCAGCTTGTCGGTCAGCTCCTTGAGCTTTCCCATCAGCTGCTTCTGTTCCGCACTGCTGGAGAGCGCGACCCTGTCGCGCTTCCGCGCGGTCTGCACCGAAGGCGCCATCAGCGCCTTGTCCACCTTCGATGATCCGCAGATCGGGCAGGAAACCAGCCCACGCTTCTTCTGCTTGTCGAAATCGTCATTGTTGCGGAACCAGCCATCGAAATCATGGTCATGGTCGCACGCCAGCGAGAACCGGATCATGACGCCCGCCGCTCTCGGACGCCGCCGGCGGCGACAGTGCGGACCTCGAATGGCCTTGCATTGCTCAGATTGGGAATCTTGCGCCGCGCCGCCTCCACCTGGGCAATGTCGATTTCGGCCACGACCACGCCGGGCTCGTCATGCGCGGCCTCCGCCACCACCGATCCCCAGGGATCGATGACCATCGAATGCCCGTAGGTCTCGCGGCCGTCCTCGTGCGTCCCGCCCTGAGCGGCGGCGATCAGGTATGCGCCGTTCTCGATCGCCCGGGCGCGCAGAAGCACATGCCAATGCGCCTCGCCCGTCTGGCGTGTGAACGCGGCGGGAACGGTCAGGATTTCGGCGCCGGCCAGCGCCTGCGCCCTGAACAGCTCCGGAAAGCGCAGGTCGTAGCAGACCGACATGCCCAGCCGCGCGAAGCCGAGATCGGCCACCACCGTTTCGCGGCCTGGCTCGTATGTATTGGATTCGCGCCAGCTCTCGCCATTGTCGAGATCGACGTCGAACATGTGGATCTTGTCGTAATTGGCGATCAGACCGCCGTCGGGACCGAACAGGAAGGCGCGGTTCGCCACCTTGCCGTCGTCGCGCGCGATCGCCGTCGAGCCAACATGAACGTGGATGCCGAGTTCGGCCGCTAGCGCCGCGGCCTTTTCCGCCACGGCATCCCTTTCAGCCGATGTGATCAGAGATGTCAGCGTCGCGCGGTCACGCACCAGGGCGCCGGTCATTTCCGGCGACTGCACATAGGCCGCGCCATCCCCCGCCGCCTCGCGCACCAGCGCTTCGAACGCTTCGACATTGCGCCCGACATCCATGGTCGAGCGCATCTGCAACGCCGCGACGCGGACAGTCGTCATGATGCCTCGCTCCGGCGCGCGGCATCTTCCAGCATCGGGTCGAGCCGTCCCTCGCGCTCAAGCGCATGCAATTCATCCGAGCCGCCGACATGCGTCTCGCCGATGAATATCTGCGGAAATGTCGAGCGGCCGTTGGCCCGGCTGAACATTTCCTGGCGCAGATCGGGCGAAAAGCTCGCATCGTGCTCGGTGTAGGCGACGCCCTTGCGCTCGAGCAGACGCTTCGCCGCCGAGCAATAGCCGCACATCATGCGCGTGTAGATTGTAACTTCGGTCATATCGGCCTTATTTCCCAGCAAAGCCTATATAGTGTCTGCGTCTTCGGGCAGGAAGTCCCCCGGTATCGCAAGCGCGAAGGCAAGCACGTCCACCTCGCGCGCGCCGGCCTGTCGCAACGCCTTCGTCGCGGCCGACACCGTTGCCCCGGTGGTGAACACGTCATCGACCAGCAGCACCCTGCGGCCGCTGACGGCGATTTTCCGCGCTTCGGGCACGCGAAACGCGCCGCGCATGTGGGCCGCGCGTTCCCTGGCCCCCAATCCGACCTGTTGGCGGGTTCTCTTCACGCGCTCGACCGCGAGCGGTTCGAAAGGCAGAGCAGCGAGTTCAGCGACATGCCGCGCGAGCTCCGCCGACTGGTTGAACCGCCGCATGAAAAAGCGCCGCCTGTGCAGCGGTACCGGAACCACGATATCGGCCTCGCGCAGCAACTCGGCGCCAGCCCTCGCCATCCATCGCGCCATCCACGGCGCCAGATCGGTGCGGTCGCGGTATTTGAGGTTCTGCACGAGCTGCCGGGCCACACCCGTATAGGAAACCGCAGCCCGCGCCCGTGCGAAGGGCGGCGGATCGGCGAGTGCCGCGGGCGAAACCGCGCCGTCTCCTACCTCGAATGCGAACGGTATGCCGAGCACGGCGCAGAGCGGCGGCTCGATGAAGCGCACATGCGGCCAGCATGCCGGACACAGCGTGCCCGGCTCGCGCACCTGCCTGCGGCATCCGGCGCAGACGGGCGGAAACAGCAGCCGGCCCAGCGGCGCTGCGAGGTTTCCGGCGTAGCTCTTGATCTCTACATACATATCGGCAACGAAACCTAGCACGGATCGGCCACGCAGGCGCCGTTTCCGAACCGAAAGCGCCACGCCCGCATGGAACAAATCTTCGACCGCGACCTGATTGTCCAGCACAAGCTGCGCGCCTTGCGTATGGCGGTCCCCGGCGCCGACTTCCTGCTCCGCCATGCGATCGACGATCTGTCGCTACGGCTCTCGGCCGTCGAACGGCGTTTTGCAAGCGCGGCGGCGCTGCACGGCCACTCCCCGACGATCGCCCGGTCCCTGTCGGCTTCGGGCAAGGTTGATCGAGTGTTGCAGGTCGAATGCGATCCGGTCTTTCTCGATGTCGGATCATCGGAAGGCAATCGGCGGGCAGTATCACCGCTGGAAGAACTGCCATTGGCCGACGGGAGCATCGACCTCGCCGTCTCACTTCTGTCGCTGCATGAAACCAACGATACGCCGGGGCTGCTGGCGCAGATCAGGCGTGCGCTCAGGCCCGACGGTCTGCTCCTCGCCGCCCTGCCGGGTCAGGGAACGCTCGCCGAACTGCGCACCGCCCTGCTTGCGGCCGAAACGGAAATCGCCGGTGGCGCAAGTCCGCGGGTAGCGCCCCTGATGGAAGTGCGCGATGCGGGCGCATTGCTGCAAAGGGCGGGCTTCGCGCTACCCGTCACCGATAGCGAGAGCCTGACCGTGCGCTACGATACGATGTTCGACCTGATGCGGGACCTGCGCGCCATGGGCGCGACGAACATGCTGATCGCCCGCAGCCGAACGCCGTCCAACCGGCGCATGTTCATGCGCGCCGCCGAAATTTACGCCGAGCGTTTCTCGGATCCGGATGGCCGCGTGAGGGCGACCTTTTCGCTGGTATGGCTGTCGGGTTGGGCACCGCATGCCTCGCAGCAGAAGCCGCTGAAGCCGGGCAGCGCCAAGGTTTCTCTGGCTGATGTGCTGGGCAAGGCCGCTGGCGGCTGAGCCAGCGCCCGACCGGTCATTCGACGGACGCGTCCAGCTTTCCGGCGGTATCGGTGAACAGGAGACTCACCGAGTTGGTCGCGGTGGAGACGCCGGCGACAATCACCAGTGAAAGCACCGCAACGATAAGCCCGTATTCAACGACGGTTGCGCCGGATCGGTCGCGGAAAAAATGCCTGAACATGAAACACCCCGATTGACCGCGTCTACTATACAGCCGTCGCGCGTTCAGAATGGTTAACGGCCTTCGAACTCGAACGAATTTGCCGCGCGGTCAGCAATCGCCGGTCCGCGAACCGTTTTGCCTGATGATGCAAACCGATTGCGGGCTGGACTGAAGAACGCTGCGCCGGATCGTATAGGAGCCGCCATTGCCGGCCGGGCGAATCGAACCGGTGGACATTGTATCGAGGCCCATCGGGCCCGCAGTCATCAATGTTCGCGCCTGGCGCTCGGCGAATGGTGTGACGAAGAGAGCCAGCGCGATCGCCGCAGCGCCGAATATCAGCGCGAAACGCAACGAGCCCGCCACGCCGAGGAAGTCGGTGGGCTGGTCTTCCTTGTTCCGGTTGTCCCAGTTCTGCTCAGGCCACATGAAAGCCGGCTCCATGGCGCGCTCGCTTCCGGCGACAGCCGCTGGTTCGGCGCGATAGTCCGACTATTTCATTGCCGCGTGAAGGATTCGTTAATCATGAGTCCGGCGCCAACCCGCGGTCACAGCAGGTCGACCAGATGCGCGATGAGTGGAATGTCGGCTTCCGGCATCGAATAGTCGCGCAGCTTCGCTGGCCGCACCCATTTCAGCGCCTGATGCTCTATTGCCACCGGCGTTCCCCAATACCGCCGGCAAACGAAAAGCGGCATCAGAAGGTGAAAACTATCATAGGCGTGGCTGGCGAAGGTCAGAGGCGCAAGGCACGCCGTCTTGGTCTCGATCCGCAGTTCCTCGTGCAATTCACGTATGATCGCCTGCTCGGGTGTTTCTCCAGGCTCCAGCTTGCCGCCGGGAAATTCCCACAGGCCGGGCATCGCCTTGTCCTCCGGCCGCTGGGCAATCAGCACCCGCGAATCCGCGTCGATCAGCGCGCAGGCGGCGACAATCACCAGAGGCTTTGCCGGCTGGTTCAATCCTGCTCCCCGACGGGCCTGCGGTAGTGATACCGATAGGCCTCGAAGAAGCCGATCGAACGATAGAGCGAGATCGCCGCCTCGTTGTCGGCCTCGACCTGCAGCCAGGCGACCCGCGCGCCGCGCATCCGCGCCCATTTGAGCGCCGACAGCACCGTCCGCCGGCCATGGCCCTTGCCGCGCTCATCGGCATGGGTGGCGACCTCGAACAGGCCGGCGAGTTCTCCGTCATGCACGCAGATGGCGCTCGAAGCGGCATTGCCATCGACATCGACCACGAACAGGCCCGCTTCCGGCTCGATTGCGCCGATCAGTTCCGACAGGCCGGGGCGAATCGACGGATCATGCCCGTGAACGCGGATCGCGGCGCTGATGTAGCGGCCGACATCCTTGAGCGGGATCAGGGGCATCACCTCCTCCACCGCCGCTTGTGCGAGCGGCATCATCATCACCAGCGATTCCGAAAACCTGTCCCAGGCGTCCGCATCCAGCCGTTGAGTGAGTTTCTGGCCCGCCAGCGGCGACATGCGAAACACGGTTGGCCGGCCATAGGCCTCAAACCGGCGCGCGGCGCGCGCAATCCGATCGTCCATGTTCAAAGTGTCGCCGGGATCGAGCGGATTGACGGAATTGAGGCGCTTGGCCGGATGACCCGCGGTCAGCCGTATCACCCAGGTCCCGTCATAGTGGACCGACGATGCCGGCCAGGCGCGAAACCCCGCCGCCTCGAAGCGCCGCACGACGCCAAGCGGCGATGTGTCCAGCAGTTCGGTCATTGCCAGGTCCTAGAGCGCATCTTGTTTAAATGGAATCGTTTGAGCACCGGGATTTTGGGCTCCGGCAAGGAGCGTGGCGCGACGCTGTCCGGGGTGCAAAAGACCAAGCTGAAGCGATTGCAGTTTTCGTTTTCCGGTCAATGCCTTGTCCTGTCTCGGCTTGGCGCGCTTTTCCGCACCGGCTGTGTCGAAATCCTCGCACGATACTAGGATCGGTAGTCGCCATTGATCGCGACATACTCCTTGGTGAGGTCGCAGGTCCACACCGTCGCCTTGCCGCGGCCAAGCCCGATATCGACTCCGATGCTGATCTCGTCACCGCGCATGTAGGCCGACGCCGCTTCTTCCGAATAATCAGGGTCGCGCTCACCGCGGTGGGCGACGCGCACGTCGCCGAATCGTATCGTCAAGAGGTCGCGGTCGGCGGGCTCGCCGGCCTTGCCGACGGCCATCACCACGCGGCCCCAATTGGCGTCCTCGCCGGCAACCGCCGTCTTCACCAGCGGTGAATTGGCGATCGACATGGCGATCCGTTTGGCCGAGCGCGACGATTTCGCCCCTTCGACGGTGATTTCGATGAGCTTGCGCGCTCCCTCGCCGTCCCGCGCGATCTGGATCGCCAGCGATTTCAGCAGCCGGTTCAGAGCGCGCTTGAACCCGCCCAGGCGGGGGTCGCCGGTTTCGGTGATCGAAGGAGCACCCCGCTTCGCAGCCGCCCCGGTGGCGAACATCATCAGCGTGTCGCTGGTCGAAGTGTCGCCGTCGACGGTGATGGAATTGAACGTCTTGCCGGCGCCTCTGGACAACAGCGACTGAAGCACAGGTGCGGCAATCGGCGCATCGGTGGCGACGAAGGCGAGCATTGTCGCCATGTCGGGCGCGATCATGCCCGCGCCTTTGGCGATGCCGTTTATGGTGACATCAGTATCGCCGAGCTTCGCGGTTGCCGTCGCGTATTTCGGGAACGTATCCGTGGTCATGATGGCCTTACCGGCTTCGAGCCATCCATCTGGCGTGGCATCGGCCGCCAGAGAGCCAAGCAGATGCGTGAAGCGGCCGGCTTCCAGCGGCTCCCCGATTACGCCGGTTGAGGCCAGAAAGACCTCGCTTGCTGAACAATCGGCAGCCTTCGCCGCGGCGTCGGCGGTCATCCGCGTGGCCTCGCTGCCCCTGCGACCCGTGAATGCATTGGCGTTGCCGGAATTCACGACCAGCGCCCGCGCGTTGCCGCCATCCAGATTTGCGCGGCAGAAATCCACCGCTGCCGAAGGGCATTTGGATTTGGTGAAGACCCCCGCAACGCTCGTGTCGGGATCGAACGCCATGACCATCAGGTCGGTCCGACCCTGGTATTTGATACCGGCCTGGGCTGTGGCGATGCGCAGCCCGTCGATAGCGGGCATTTTCGGCGTTGTCTTCGGTGCGAGCGGCGAGATGCTGGTCGGCATGGGCGGTCGGTCGTCTAATCTACTGCCCGGCTGGACCGTCGATCGCCTCGACGGCAGCCTTCAGATCCGGATCGGAAATTTCGACCGTGGCAGCTTTCCGCAATGCCCCGATCTCGGAGAAGTATTGCTCTCGCAGCAGCAGCGAGCGAACCTGGCTCTGCACCTGCTCGAACGCCGGCGGTTGCTGCGGACGTTTGTCGGTCACCTTGATGACGTGATAGCCGAATTGCGATTGCACCGGCTCGGCCGTATGCGCGCCAACTTCCAGCGCGAACGCCGCCTTCTCGAACTCGGGCACCATGCGGCCGGGGCCGAAAAAGCCAAGGTCGCCGCCATTTTGCGCAGACCCGTCGCTGGACTTCTCCTTCGCAAGTTCGACGAAGCTCGCGCCCTCTTCAAGCTGCTTGATGATGTCCGCCGCCTCTTCCTCGGTCTTGACCAGGATATGCGAGGCCCGCACCTCGTTGGACATGGGCGCGCCGGCAATCTCCTCGTCGTAGCGCGCGCGTACCGCTTCGTCCGTCACCGTGCTGGCGATCTCGTTCTTCACGAACTCGCTATGCAGGGCGCGCTCGCGCAAAAACGCCATACGGCGCTGAAAATCGGCATCGTCGGCGACGCCCGCATCCACGGAGGCGGCGGCGGCAAGCTTGATTTCGATCATCGCCGACACGGCCGCGGCGCGGCGCTGTTCAGGCGAAAGCTGGTCGAACTGGGCATCGAGTTCGCTTTCGGCCAGCGCAATGTCGGCTTCGGTAATCGACTGGCCGTTCACAGTGGCCACCACGGTGTCCTCCTGCGCGCGGACGGAGGCGGCAAAAGAGAACGCGATCGCGCCGGTGAGGAGAACGGCGGCCATGGTCCGGCCGAGCAGATTGTACATGGAGATTGTCTCCGGTTGTTTCACAGGAGGTTTTACTTCAGCCCAAATTTGGCGTTTTTGTGCGGGCCGCAACGGCTTTTTCGCGGCGTTGACATCGATTGTGCCCCCTCTTATCTGTCCTTCAACTCCGCGTCCACTTCCGAATTTCGGGAAGCGTATTCACATCCGGGGCGTCCGCGCGAAACAGACGTCACACCTGCCGGCCCCGAGATTTTTGCTTTGAAAGGACCAGAATGGTCAGCCTAGGTGCCCTAGCCCGCAAGGTATTCGGCTCTTCGAACGATCGGCGGATCAAGTCGATGCACCCGCGCGTCGAGCAGATCAACGCCCTGGAAAACGAAATGCAGGCGCTCAGCGATGCCGATCTGGGGGCGCGTACTGCAAAATTTCGGGAAGAGCTCGCCAACGGCGCCAAACTCGAGGATTTGTTGGTGCCCGCCTTCGCGACGGTTCGCGAGGCTGCGCGCCGGTCGCTCGGCATGCGCCCCTTCGATGTCCAGCTCATCGGCGGCATGGTGCTGAACGAGGGCTCGATCGCGGAGATGAAGACCGGCGAGGGCAAGACGCTGGTCGCCACGCTGCCGGTCTATCTCAATGCCCTTGAGGGCAAGGGAGTGCACGTCGTCACCGTCAACGACTATCTCGCCACCCGCGACTCCGAATGGATGGGACGCCTCTACAAATTTCTGGGCCTGACCGTCGGCGTCATCGTCCATGGCATGAATGATGACCAGCGCCGCGAAGCCTACGCCTGCGACGTGACCTACGGCACCAACAACGAACTCGGTTTCGACTATCTGCGCGACAACATGAAATATGAGCGCGGCCAGATGGTTCAGCGCGGCCACAACTACGCCATCGTCGACGAAGTGGACTCCATCCTGATCGACGAAGCGCGCACGCCGCTTATCATTTCCGGCCCGCTGGACGATCGTTCCGAGCTTTACAACTCGACCGATACCTTCATTCCCCAGCTTGACGAAGCCGACTACGAGATCGACGAGAAGCAGCGCACCGCCACCTTCACCGAGGAAGGCACGGAGAAGATCGAGAATCTTCTGCGTGATGCCGGCCTGCTGAAGGGCGAGTCGCTCTACGACATCGAGAATGTGGCCATCGTCCACCACGTGAACAACGCGCTCAAGGCGCACCGCCTGTTCCAGAAGGACAAGGACTATATCGTCCGCAACGACGAGATCGTCATTATCGACGAGTTCACCGGGCGCATGATGCCCGGCCGCCGTTTCTCCGAAGGCCTCCATCAGGCGCTGGAAGCCAAGGAGCAGGTTTCCATCCAGCCGGAGAACCAGACGCTCGCGTCGGTTACCTTCCAGAACTATTTCCGCATGTACGGCAAGCTGGCCGGCATGACCGGCACGGCCGCCACCGAGGCCGAGGAATTCGCCAATATCTACGGTCTCGACGTGGCCGAGGTGCCCACCAACCTGCCTATTTCGCGGGCCGACGAGGACGATGAGGTTTATCGTTCGGTTGAGGAAAAATACCGCGCGATCGTCACCGAGATCAAGGAATCTCACGCCAAGGGCCAGCCGATCCTGGTCGGCACCACATCGATCGAAAAATCGGAGCTTCTGGCCGAACGGCTGCGCGCCGATGGCGTCAAGGACTTCCAGGTCCTCAACGCCCGCCACCATGAGCAGGAGGCGAGCATCATCGCCCAGGCCGGCGTGCCCGGCGCGATCACCATCGCGACCAACATGGCCGGCCGCGGCACCGACATCCAGCTCGGCGGCAACGCCGACATGCGTGTCGCCAACGAACTTGGCGACATGGAGGAAGGTCCGGAGCGCAAGGAAAAGGAAGCCGCGATCCGCGCCGACATCCAGAAGCTGAAGGACAAGGCGATCGCTGCAGGCGGGCTCTACGTGCTTGCCACCGAGCGCCATGAGAGCCGCCGCATCGACAACCAGCTGCGCGGCCGCTCAGGCCGCCAGGGCGATCCCGGCCGATCCAAATTCTACCTGTCGCTGCAGGACGACCTGATGCGCATCTTCGGGTCGGAGCGCATGGACGGAATGCTGCAAAAGCTCGGCCTCAAGGAAGACGAGGCGATTATCCATCCCTGGATCAACAAGGCTTTGGAAAAGGCGCAGAAGAAGGTCGAGGCGCGCAACTTCGACATCCGCAAGAACCTGCTCAAATATGACGACGTGATGAACGACCAGCGCAAGGTCGTGTTCGAACAGCGTCTTGAGCTGATGGACGGCGAAAACCTGTCCGACACGGTGGCCGAGATGCGCCACGAGATGATTGACGACATGGTCACCCGCCACATCCCCGAGAAGGCTTACGCGGAGCAGTGGGACACCGCTGCGCTCAGGGAAGAGGTGCGCACCAATCTCAATCTCGATCTGCCGGTCGATGAATGGGCCGCGGAGGAAGGCATCGACGATGAGGTCATTCGCGAACGCCTGACCGAGGCCGCGGACAAGGCGGCCGCCGAACGGGCCGAACGCTTCGGTCCCGAGATCATGACCTATGTTGAAAAGACCGTGCTCTTGCAGACACTCGACCATCTGTGGCGCGAGCATCTGGTCAACCTCGATCACCTGCGTTCGGTTGTTGGCTTCCGCGGCTATGCGCAGCGCGATCCGCTGAACGAGTACAAATCGGAGGCTTTCGAGCTGTTCCAGGCGATGCTCGTCAGTCTGCGGCAGGCAGTCACCGCGCAGCTGATGCGGGTGGAACTGGTGCGCCAGGCGGCCGACGCACCGCCGCCGGAAGCGCCCGAAGGCGAAGGCAGACACATCGACGCCTCGACTGGCGAGAACGATTTCGGCGAGGGCGACGGCGACACAATGACGCTCGCCCGTCCGCGCCAGATGTCGCAGGCCGTGCCGGCCGAACAGCGCGATCCCAACGACCCCGCGACATGGGGCAAGGTCGGCCGCAACGAGCCCTGCCCCTGCGGATCCGGCAAGAAATACAAGCACTGCCACGGCACGTTTGCCTGAGCATGGTTTCGGCCGGCTGCCGCGCTATCGCGCGCGCCCGGCATAAGGCATCACGCCCAAGAGCCCGGCGACGCCAATGATGGCCGCGATGATGATACTCGTCAGCGCGGCCGTCGTTCCTCCCTGGTCGAGAATGACTGCCGTGAGGAACGGCGCGCTGGCGGCCACCAGCAGCCGCGTCAGATTGAACCGTCCTGTCAGGGCGCCGTAGCCGGACAGCCCGAACATGGCCAGCGGAAGCACCCCGCGCGCGATGTAGGACAGACCCTGCCCGACGCCGAACAGCACGGCAAAGCCGATGCCGGCCGCCAGACCCGGCGCCCCCAACAGCAGCACCAGAAGCCCGGCGGGAAGCAGCCCGGCGGCGAAGAGCGCAACCATGAGGATGCTGACCCGGCTGCCGCCGACAAACTCGACAACGCGCCCCGCCACCTGCGCGGGGCCGATCAGGGCGCCGATCGAAGCCGCCGCGAAACCGAGCCCCAGCGCGCCCAGGATGCCGATCAGGTGCAGGTGGACGGCCGCGATGACATAGGCGTTTGCCGCAAACGATATCTGCAACAGCACATAGACGATACGCCGATCGCGGCCAGGCGGCGCCGTCCCCTCCGGACGGGTCGCGGCCGCGGTTTCCGGCTCGGCTTGTCGATCGCGCCGCGCCTTCGCCTTTCCGCTCGACAGATACAGATGCAGCGGAACGCAGACCAGCAGGTTGAGCCCGGCATAGATCAGATAGACCTCGCGCCAGCTCATCTCGCGCACGAGCGCGGCGGTCAGCGGCCAGAAGATCGTCGATGCGAAACCGGCGATCAGCGTTATGCCGGTGATCGTGCGCCGGGCGTCGCCGGGAACGAGGCGCGCGGCGGCGACAAACGCCGCCTCGTAGAAGATCAGCACCGATACCGCCTGCACCAGCACTGCGAACAGTGCGAATGAGAGCGCCCCCGGCGCCAGAGCCCAAAGGCCGAGCAACAACGCGGCGGCGCCGGAGCCTGACGCCATCACCCGCGCGGGATCGAACCGGTCGAGCAGACGGCCGGCGAAGGGCGCTGCGACGGCGCCTGCCAGCAGTCCGAGGGAGAAACACCCGAAGACCGTGCTCAGCGAAAGGCCCGTATCCAGCGAGATCGGCCCCGCCAGAACCGCGTAGGCGTAGTAGACCGACCCATAGCCGATGGTCTGGGTAATGCCGAGCGGCAAGATGACCGACAGGCTGGGCCGCAGCGCCTTCGCGGCGCTCATATGCCCTCGGCCGTCTTTTCATCGGTCGCGTCCGGCTCCTGCTCTGCCAGCGCGATCAGATTGCGCAGTGCTTGGACGCCATGCTTGTTCATGTGCTTTCGGCCAAGTGCAATGTCGATCCGCATGGCAACCATTTCCGCGTCGGCGCCCTTCAGGTGCGACAGGCGCTCAATACCGATCTCCTGCAGATAGACGATCGTGCGCGGTCCGACCGAATGCGCGCGCAGCATCTTTTCGCGTTCGCTTTGGGAAGTCATCGCGAGCAAGGCCGGCGGTGGCTGGAGCAGGACATGAACTGCAATTGCGTTATCCGGAGAGTTGCTATTCTGCGGGCGGGTCGTTGCGCCCTTTTCGACCTCAGATTCCCGCCCCGCCTTCCATGATCTCTTCGCCCTCATAGGGGCCGGGCAATTCATCCGGGAGACTGTTCCGGTTGGAACGCGGCAGGGGCATCCAGCATTTCAGCTCCGGCTCCGCATAGGCGATGACGCAGCCGGGATTCGAGTCGGCCGCGCGCCAGCCCTCGGCGTCGAACTGATCGGCCCGCGCCCAATAGGCCATATCCACGTCCGCCGGCCCCTGCTCGGTCGGCCGCACGGTCACCAGAATACGGGTGCCGTCCCGCGGCGCGGTCGACATTGGTCTCCATCCCTTGGTCTCGGCCATTGCCATGCTTCCTTGCTGCCTGTCCCGAAGGCCGGTCACGCCCCGCGACCGAACCGTTTCTTAAAGAGTTTTCGCCTAAATCTTCCGCATATACCGAAGGATCGGAGAATAGCGCGTGCGGTTTTCCGCAACAATGACGGCTGAGCGGCTTCTGCCGAAAAGTCTGGCACTGCGTGCCAGGCCCGTCGTTTCGCGCATAGATGGTCTGATTTCCGGCGACACCAGCAGCGGCGCGGCGGGCCGCATCACGCTTTTTGCGTTTGTGATCCGCATCGCCAGTGCGGCGATCGCCTTCATCAGCCAGGTACTCCTGGCGCGCTGGATGGGCGCATTCGAATACGGCATTTTCGTGCTTGTCTGGGTGACGATGATCATTGCGGGAAACCTGTCCTGCCTTGGCTTCCACACATCCGTCATCCGCTTCGTTCCCGAATATCGCGAAACCGGCCGTTTGGCCGAATTGCGCGGCATATTGCTGACCAGCCGCCTGTTCGTGCTGATCGCATCCTCGGCAATTGCGGCAATCGGCGCCGCCGGCTTGTGGCTGTTTTCCGATTCCGTCGAAAGCTATTACGTCGTTCCGTTCTATCTCGGCATCATCTGCCTGCCGATGATCGCCCTGTCCGACGTATTGCAGGGCATCGCGCGCGCCAATGCCTGGGCCACCTCGGCGCTGGCGCCAACCTACCTCATCCGCCCGGTGTTGATCCTGGTCTTCATGGCTGGTGCTATCCTGCTGCGCCAGGAGGCCACCGCCACAACGGCGATTCTGGCTGCCATCCTCGCCACCTACGCGACCACGATCTATCAGTTCGTCAACATCACCACCCGGATCGACCGCAAGATCGCGGCCGGACCGCGCACCGTATCGCTGCGTTTCTGGATCGGTGTCTCGCTGCCAATATTTCTGGTCGAGAGCTTTTTCTTCCTGTTGACCAATGCCGATGTGTTGATGGTCGGCCTCTACATGACGCCGCACGACGTGGCGATCTACTTCGCGACCGTCAAGACGCTCGCCATCGCCCACTTCGTCTATTTCGCGGTGAAGGCCGGCGTCGCGCAGCACTACGCTCATCTCGCCCATGACGGCAGTTCCGGCCAGTTGGCGCGCTTTGCGCGTGAAACCGTGACCTGGACGTTTTGGCCGACCCTGGCTCTCGCTCTGGTGATCCTGCTTTTGGGCAAGCCGATGCTATTCCTTTTCGGACCTGGATTCGACGCCGGCTATCCGTTGCTCTTCGTTCTCATTCTGGGCGTCGTCGCGCGGGCCGCCGTCGGGCCGGCGGAGAGCCTGCTCACCATGAGCGGGCACCAGAATGTCTGCGCCGCAGCCTACGCAGCCACGTTGGCTCTCAATGTTGGCCTCAACATGCTGCTCATTCCGCAAGTCGGGCTTTGGGGCGCTGCGGTCGCAACAGCCGTCGCCATGACCTTCGAGGCCGCTATCCTCTCTTTCATCGTCTGGCGGAAGCTCGGCATCGTCATGGCCGTCTTCCTTCCAGCCAAACAGCAACAGGACGCCGACTGATGGCAGCCATACCCATTCTGGAAGAAGTCAGTTCCGGCCCCTCCGGCGCGATGCTCACCAATCTGGCCGGCGTGCCGAGCATGTCGCCCGACCCGGCGCACCTGGAAAGCCTGGATGGAGATAAGTCCCGGCGCCGTCTCGCGATCTATCCCGCGTCGGCCGGCTTCGATCTCGTCGAAGAGCTGGAGCACCTGTGCGCCCGCTCCGTCGAGCCCAACGTATTCTTTAACCCGCGTTTTCTCGCGCCGGCCATGCCCCGCCTCGAAGACAAGGAAATACGCCTCGCCGTCATCCGCGACGGCGACGAGGAGAAAAGCCGGCTAAGGCTGCTCGTTCCGCTGTCGATCGAAAAGGCTCCGATGCCGCTCGGTGTCCCGGTCATGCGAACCTGGTCGCATCCGTTCGGGCCTCTTGGTACGCCACTCGTCGACAGCGACGACCCGGTCGGCGTCATCGAGGACTTTTTCACCCTGCTTGGCCGCAAGCATCTGCAGTTGCCGCGCGTTCTTGTCATGCCCGAGACACGGCTCGACGGGCCGTTCGCGTCCATTCTTCGCAGCTTCGCATCCAGCCGCGAGCTTTCGCTCGTAACCACTGAAGAGGTCGAACGTCCGTTTCTGGAGAGCACGCTCGACGCCGACGAATATCTGCGCCAAGCGGTCCGGTCGCATCACTTGCGCGAGTATCGCAGGTTGCGGCGCCGACTGTCCGGTCTCGGTGAACTCGAATACAACGTCGCGCGCACCGCCGATGAAATTCGCCTGGGTGTCGAGACGTTCCTCGCACTCGAGGCGCGGGGCTGGAAAGGCCGCGAACGTACGGCAATGGCAATCGACCGCTTCCGCGCCGCTTTCGCACGCGAGGCAGTCCACCGCCTGGCCGAGCGCGATCTCTGCCGCATTCATTCGCTCACGCTCGATGGCCAGGTGATTGCCTGTCTGATTGTCTTCATTGAAAACGGCGTCGCCTACACGTGGAAGACGGCGTATGACGAGGCCTATTCCGCCTATTCGCCGGGCGTTCTGCTCATGCTCGACGTCACCCGAACCCATCTCGACGACCCGAACATAAACGCGACCGACTCCTGCGCCGTGCCGGATCACCCGATCATGAGCCGGCTCTGGATGGAGAGGCGCCGCGTCGGCACGCTGGTGATCGGCCTGGCGCCCGAAGCCGACCGCGCGGCCCGGCAGGCGGCGTCGCAACTGCATCTCTACAGTGAGACCCGCAATCTTGCGCGCCGTATCCGTGGTCGTATGAAAAGCTTGCTGCGCGGTTAGCGGCTTCGCCGCACGCCACTACCAGAGCCGAACGGCAGACGCCCGGTTTCTATCCCGCAATCCTGCTGCTGCGCGCTTCGTCATGAAGCCATGCGTGGACTTTTTCCAGCAGCGCCTTCGGGCTGATCGGCTTCGACAGATAGTCATCCATACCGGCTTCCAGGCAGCGCTCGCGGTCGCCTTTGAGCGCATGGGCGGTGACGCCGACAATGGGCACGTGCACGCCGGTTCCGGCTTCAGCCTCACGGATCGCGCCAGAGGCCTCCAACCCGTTCATTTCGGGCATTGAGACGTCCATCAGGATCATGCGCGGATTGCGCGTCTTGTACGCTTCCACGGCCAGTCTGCCGTTTTCCACGATCTCGAAAGTCAGGTCGGTCTCGCCCAGAATCTGGCTGAAGACCAGCTGATTGACCTCATTGTCTTCCGCGACCAGGACATCCAGCCCATCGCCTGTGGTTGGCGCCGGCTTTTCGGCGGGCTCCGCTGCTGCCCGGGCAGCGGCGGGTTTGGATGCGTCGTCCACTGGCTGTTCCTCCTTGGGGTACTCCGAGGAAGGCGCTGGGCTACGCATTGTCTTGTAGGGGCTGAGGTCGTGATCGGCCGCCGGAGCTGTGCTTTCACGCCGCTTCTGGATCGCGGAGACCACGGTCTCGAGCAGTTGCGACGAACGCACGGGCTTAACGAGTTGCGTGACAATATTGGCGTCGCGCCCGGCCACGCCGGTAAGCGACTGGTCGACCGAGGTCAGCATGATGATCGGTATGTCGGCAAGCCCGGGGGTCGTGGACATCACCCTTGCCATCTCGGCGCCGTTCATGCCGGGCATCTGATAGTCGAGGATCATGCAGTCGACCCCGACATTGAAATCGGCGGCGGCCTTCAGAACCTTGATGCCTTCGGCGGCGCCTTCAGCGGCGCAGGCGTCGAAGTTCCAGGCTTCCATCTGCTCGCTGTAGATCGAGCGGTTGACCGCATTGTCGTCCACGATCAAAACGCGCGCACCCGTCACGTCGATGGGCAGCGTGCGTTTCTGCTCCCTCTTGCCGACGCGTTCGAGATCGAGATGAACATGGAAAGTGGAACCCTGGCGTTCCTCGCTTTCCACGCTGATGTCGCCACCCATCAATTCGATCAGTCGCTGAGTGATCGCAAGGCCGAGCCCGGTTCCCTCATGGCGCCGCGTGGATGATGCGTCGACCTGACTGAACTTGTCGAATATCAGCGCAAGCTTGTCCTTGGGAATGCCGATGCCGGTATCGGTGATGCTCATTTTCAACCGGTTGCAGCCGTCACCCCGATCCTCCCCGGTGACGTTCACCAGAACATGGCCCGACTCGGTGAATTTCACAGCGTTGCCCATCAGATTGGTCACGATCTGACGGATACGGCCGACATCGCCGACATAGGTGTCGTGCAGGCCCGGCTCAATGCGCACGATAAGCTCGAGATCCTTTTCCTTGGCCCTCGTGGATACCAGCGTCGCAACGTCTTCGATGGCCTCCGCCAGTTCGAAGGGAGCCGGATCGAGAACCAGCTGCCCGGCATCGATCTTGGAGAAATCCAGGATGTCGTTGATGATCGTCAGCAGCGCGTTGCCGGACTTGCTGATGATGTCGATGAAGGTCCGCTGCTTCGAGTCAAGCTCGGTCTTTGCCAGGAGTTCAGCCATGCCAAGCACACCGTTCATCGGCGTGCGGATTTCGTGGCTCATATTGGCGAGGAATTCGGACTTGGCCCGGTCGGCCAGCTCTGCCTTCTTGCGCGCCTCTTCGAGTTCCACTTCCCGGTTCTTCAAGTCGGTGATGTCGGTAGTGGAGCCAATCAGATACAGCGAACCGTCATTAGCGGTCATGACGCTCTTGCGCGCCATCTGGAAGCGTACTGAGCCATCGGGTCTCGTCGCCTGTTCTTCCCGCTCAACGTCCTCGCGTTTTTCAAGAACCGCCCGATCGCCCTCCATGAAGGCTTCGCCCTGGGGTCCGAATATTTCGGCGTCCGTCTTGCCGAGCGCTTCTTCCTCGGTATGACCGGTGAGCTCGCACCAGCCTTCGTTGACATACATCAGCTTGAGGTCTGGCCGCTTGGCGTAAATCGCGACGGGAACGTTGTCGATCAGACTGCGATAGATCTCGTTCTCGCGCATGCTCTCGCGCAACGCATCCTCACGCTCCCGCAGTTCGGTGATGTCGACCCTGACGCCGACAAAGAACCCTTCCGCTGTCCGTATGTCGAATGCCTGATACCAGTGGCCATCCGGGTTTTGCCGCTCATACACCGCGTGCGGCACGTGGTACCGTTCGCCGTAGCCGGCAATCCAAGCATCGCGGTCTGTGTCGTAAAGCGCGTCGAGCGCCTCGTCTCCGCTTTCGCGAAAATAGCCGGAGTCGTGAGCCAGCGTCAACGCTTCCAGCAGCGGTTTTCCCGGCCGCATGGCCGGAGCCATCGCCGGAAGCGATTCCATAACCTTGCGGCTGCAGAGCACGAAACGGTCGTCGCGGTCGTAGATGACAACGCCCGCCGGCAGAGCATCGATCACGCTTTCAAGCTGCGTCCTCGCGTCGTTCGATTCGCGTTCGCGGCGCTTGAGTTCGGAGATATCGAAGATCGTGCAGGCGACGTAATCCTTGTCGCCGGGGAGCCGAACTCTCGATTTGCGCACGATTCGCGCATGCGGCGCACCGTTGACCTCGAAATCTTCCTCGACCTCGTATTGCTCGCCCGTGGTCAGCACCGTGCGTTCGCTTGCCTCGAATTCCTTTGCCTCTTCGGCCGAGACGAAGTCGCCACCCTTTCGGCCAACCATATCATCCGGCTCACGGCCGAATTCGCTCGCGAAAGCCTTGTTGACGAACACGAAGTCGAGATTGGAATCCTTGACGAAAATCGGATCCTTGACGCTGTTGACCACGGCCTCGGCAAGCTGCGACTTCTCAAGCGCGCGCTCCAGTTCGTCCTCGCGGGTCTTGATATCCGTGATGTCGTAGTAGCACACGAGCCGCTTGCCGCCGGTCAGCGCCGCGACCGAATAGATCATCGTGCAGCCGTCGGCGCGCTGGAATTCCCGCGGCTCTACATCGCCTGCCTTGATCTCCACAACACGGCTGTTGACATACCCCTCCCACTCGTCGTCGGGGACATCGTAGATGCCGTTGTGACGGTTGATGTCCATGAGCTCACGGAAATGGCTTCCTAGCTTCACCGCGCCTGTTTCGAGCTTCCAGATATCAAAGAATGCACGGTTGATGATCTCGCATTCCATATCGGCATTGAGCAGCACGACGCCCATGCGCATGGTGTCGAGAGTGCGATGCAGGTCGGTGAGGAGATGCTCGCTGCGCTCGTTGGCGGCTTCGGCTTCCCTCTTCGCCTGGGTGAGGCCGATTTCCTTGTTCTTGAGCTCGGTGATGTCGGTGCGGACACCCAGAATGCCGCCATCCTCGATCCGCATGTCGCGGTGCATGATGACCCGGCCGCCGGCGATATTGACGATCGATTCCGACTTGGCCTCGACACGGCGCCGGCAAAGCGCGGCCTCGCGCCATTTCTCCACCGGAACGTCGCCAGTCTCGTAGACGCCCCGCTCGAGCCCCACGTCCAGGAGCTCTTCGAACGTGATGCCCGGCTTTATGATATCAGCCAGGAGCGGATACAGGTCGACCAGCGCCTTGTTGTAGAGCAGCAGCCGATCGTCGCTGTCGTAGTAGCAGAATGCATCCTGCATCGCGTCGAGCGCGACCATCAGCTTGGCGGCGTGGTCCTCACCCGCCTTCGCGTCGTCAATGAGCTTTGCGTGGTTGCTCTTCACCGAGAGTTCCATACGGACCTCCCGGAGTTCGTCGAGCACTGCCAGCGTTTTCGTCACGTCGCGGCCCGCGCCGCGATATCCGATAAACCGGCCTTCGTCATCGAAACGGGGCACACCGCTCACGCTGACCCACCGGGTGTGTCCACTGTCGTTGTCGATCTTGTAAATAAAATCGCGAAACGGCTTCCTGGAGGCAAGCGTGTCGAGATAGCCCTGCAACGTCTCGTGGGACTGCGGCGTGGAAGCGACCAGATCAGAACGCTTGCGTCCCAGCAATCTGTCCTTGGTACCGCCCGACGCCTGTTCGAAACCGTCGGAAAGCCAGGAGAACCTGTGCTCCTCGTCCGTTTCCCACAGCCAGTCCGATGAAATTTCCGCGAATTCCGCCGCCTCGGCCGGGCTGAGCGCGCGCCCATGCCATTCGACCGTCGAGGTTGTGGCCCCGCCTTCTGATGCACCCCCGGATGTCACGTCCCGAACCCTCGACTTCGCCAGCACCAACCATCGCCAGGTCCCCTCCCTGACGCTTGGATTCGGCAGTATGAAGATCAAGGCTTAACGGACGACTAATCTTAATGGATGGATAATTGTCGCCGGCAGACAGCGTCGGAGCTGCTCATGTTTGGGCATGGGCAACGCACATCGACGCAAGCGCCTGGGTTTTGAGGAAACTGGCACTCCCAAGGGGAATCGAACCCCTGTTTCCGCCGTGAGAGGGCGGCGTCCTGGACCGCTAGACGATGGGAGCCTCGCGCAGACCGGGCGATATAGTCGGGATCATGCGCGAATGCAACAGGCCGCGAGCGTGATTCCGATCATGTCCGCGCGTTCTCGATCAGGTCCCAGCGGTTGCCGTACAGATCCTCGAAAACGGCGACGGTGCCGTACCCTTCCAGCCTTGGATTCTCCAGGAACCGGACACCAGCGGCCAGCATGCGCTCATGGTCGCGCTCGAAATCGTCCGTCCGAAGAAACAGGAATACGCGTCCGCCGGTCTGGTTGCCGACTGCCGCCTCCTGGGCCTTGCCTTCGGCGCGCGCGAACAACAGTCGCGTCTCGCTGCCGCGTTCGGGCGTAACGATGACCCAGCGCCTTCCGCCACCCAGCGGCGTATCCTCCTCGAGCATAAAGCCGAGCTTTTCCGTGTACCAGGCGATTGCCTCGTCATAGTCGGCGACAACCACGGCAACCAGGCCGACGCGGCGTTTCATTCGCCGGATTCTACTGCGATGCGGCCGACAACGCCGCCAGATGCCAGATCATAAATCAGGAAGGCGCGCTCGCCGCCCGGCTGTTCGACCTGAACCGAAAGGCGGTCGCCCGACAGCGATTGTGAAACGATCCGCGCTCCGGCGGGCAGCGCGATGACGCCATCCGCGGCGATCGAGCCCGCCGGAACCTGGGCGCCGGCGACCGGCGGGGCGTCCTCGTTGCGCGAGCCGACCCGGTAGACAATGGCAATCGCCACCGCCATAAGCGCCACAAACAGGATGCCCAGATTGATGGCGATGAAGCGCATGACCCGCCGCCGTACCCGTTCAACCGCGGGATCGAGCGGTTTTTCGTCTTCATCGTCGAAGGATTTCGCCATATGCGTTTCCGGCCGGCTGAGTGTGAAATGAGCGCTCCTGATAGCGAAGCCGGCGCCGCTTTGAAAGGGATCGTCACCTCGGAGGAAGCCGAAGGGCAGCGCCTCGACCAGTGGCTCGCGGCTGCCTTCGACGGGGAATTCTCGCGCAGCCGCCTGCAGACGCTTATCCGCGACGGCCATGTGACGGTCGGCGACGTGGTCGTGACGGAGCCGAAGCGCCGGCTGTCGCCGGGGATACGCGTGCGTGTTACCTTGCCGGAGCCCCAACCGGCCGCGCCCGCCGGCGAGACGATCCCGCTCGACATCTTCTACGAAGACGCCGACCTCGTCGTCATCAACAAGCCGGCCGGGCTGGTTGTTCATCCAGGCGCCGGAAATGCGACGGGAACGCTCGTCAACGCGCTCATCCACCATTGCGGCGCATCGCTGTCGGGCATTGGCGGCGTGCGCCGGCCGGGCATCGTCCACCGGCTCGACAAGGACACAAGTGGCGTCATGGTGGTTGCCAAGAACGACGCGACCCACCGCGCGCTCGCCGATGCCTTTGCCGATCACGGGCGCTCGGGAGGGTTGGAGCGCGCCTACAAGGCGCTTGTCTGGGGAATCCCGCAGCGTCCGTCTGGCCGCATCGACGCCGCGCTGGGCAGGGCGGGCGCTGACCGCACGCGCCGCGCGGTGGTTCCCGAGGCCCGGCCAGACGCCCGCCACGCGGTCACGGCCTGGTCCGTGCTCGAGCGCTATTCGCCTGAGGAAAGCGGCAGATCGGATGCCTCACTCGTTGAATGCCGGCTGGAGACTGGCCGCACCCATCAGATCCGCGTTCACATGGCCCATATCGGCCATCCGCTGATCGGCGATCGCGACTATGGCGCGGCATTTCTGACCAAGGCAAATCGCCTGCCCGATACTCTGCGCGCTTCGGTCGAGGCGTTCCCCCGCCAGGCGCTCCATGCCTGGCTGCTGGCATTCGAACACCCGGCAACCGGCGAGCCTATGCGCTTCGAAACGCCGCTGCCCGAAGATATGCTGACGCTCGTGGAACAGTTTCGGCGGGCCCGGGATTTACCTTGAGAACGGCCATTCACACTTCCGCGTGATCGGCCGCGACCTGACCGCACGGGTAGTGCAATTGCGGAATCTTTACCTATATAAAAGTTGGCGCAGTGCGCCGGTGATTTGGCGGCTGCGTACTCGAACCCGCCTGTAACAGGGGGTAGTACCAAAGAGGAGGGTGCTTTATGGCCCAGACTTTACCGAGCATTGTCTCAGGAGAAGGCGGTCTGACCCGCTATCTCGAAGAGATACGCCGATTTCCAATGCTTCAGCCGCAGGAAGAGTACATGCTCGCCAAGCGGTATCTTGAGCATGACGATACGGACGCCGCACACAAGCTTGTCACAAGCCACCTGCGTCTCGTCGCCAAGATTGCGATGGGCTATCGCGGCTATGGCCTGCCCATCGGCGAGGTCATTTCCGAAGGCAATGTCGGCCTGATGCAGGCCGTCAAGAAATTTGAACCGGAGCGCGGCTTCCGGCTCGCCACCTATGCCATGTGGTGGATCAAGGCTTCGATCCAGGAGTACATCCTGCGTTCGTGGAGCCTTGTGAAAATGGGCACGACCGCCAATCAGAAGCGTCTGTTCTTCAACCTGCGCAAGGTGAAGGGCAAGATTCAGGCGCTTGAAGACGGCGATCTGCGGCCCGAGCAGGTGAACGAGATCGCCACCCGGCTGAATGTGAGCGAGGAAGAGGTGATCTCGATGAACCGCCGCCTTTCCGGCGACGCCTCGCTCAACGCGCCGATCCGCGCCAGCGAAGGCGAGTCCGGCGAATGGCAGGACTGGCTGGTCGATGAGCACGAGACGCAGGAAGATATGCTGGTCGAGCGGGACGAACTGGATAACCGCCGATCCATGCTGACCGGTGCACTCGACGTTCTGAATGACCGTGAGCGGCGAATCTTCGAAGCCCGGCGATTGGCTGAAGATCCGATCACGCTGGAAGAATTGTCCGGCGAATTCGACATCAGCCGCGAGCGTGTGCGCCAGATCGAGGTTCGCGCTTTCGAGAAGGTTCAGGACGCCGTCAAGGCCGCCGCGCGCGAACAGGCCCAGAAGGTGATCGACGCACACCCCGCCTGATCACGGCCACCCGTAAGACAATGAAAGCCACGACCCGGTTCGGATCGTGGCTTTTTCTTATGCCTTCCCTGCTGGCCCGAAATGCGCGGCAATGGCAACGACGGCAGGGTCGCCTAGTTTCCGGCCGTAGCCGACGATTGCTCGCCCGCCAGCACCTTCCACGTTTCCAGCACGTCGATGAATGCCCGGTCGCCCGGCACCCCGCGCTCCATGGTCACGAGTGCACGGCGTCCCGAACTGTAGACGATTGCGACGTCGATCCAGCTCTGCTGGCGCAATAGCCGCAGATTGAAATCACTCTCCTCGGGAACATCGCTGAGCGCGATCAGGAAGTAGCCGTCCGCGATCTTGGCCGGAATGCCGATCAGCGGATTGCCGGGAGCTGCCTCGGTCGGCTTGAACGCCAGGCGAAGCACGTTGTCGACGCCCCCGCCTTCGAAGCCGTCTGCCGTCAGGAAGATCATCTCGATGATATGGCTGGCTGGCAGCGACGGATCCGCATTGCGCCTGATCGTCATGCGCAGTTGAAGTTTCTTCGCCGGAACGGTGACTTCGGCGCGGATCGCGGGCTCGGGTGGCAGATCGCCACCCGGCGATTCCTGCACCACTGACCATACCGTGGCGCCTGTCTGTGCGGTGCTGTCGGCGGCCGTCGTACGTTCCTCATAGAAGATCGCGCGCTGACCGACCGGCAAGGAAATCTCGCCGCCGCCGGGTGCCGCTGGTGCGCCGCTGTCGGTTCCCGCACCTTCGTTCTGGTCCCCAGCCTGCGTGGACGACGCAACCGACGTACCTTCGCCGACCGACGGCTGACCGCCAGCGGGACCCGGATCGACCTCTTCGCCTTCCGGCGTCAGTCTTTGGGTGAATTTCTGCTGGTCTTCTTCCGTCGCGGCGGCATCGGTTTCTTCAGCCGGCGCAGGCTCCACGGCCACGGCGGCTTCTTCTTCCGCTGGCGCCATTTTCTCGGACACCGGCTCTTGCTCGGCCACGGCGTCACCTTCCGTCGGCGCCGTCGCCACTTCGTCCGTAGAAGCGAACATCGACACGAATGCGTCGCGGTTCAGCCAAATTCCGTAGCCGGCCGCCGCGATCACCAAAATGGCGACCAGAGCTGCGACCAGCCCGCCGCTGATACGCCGCCTGTTGCGCTGCGCGGGATGCGGCTTGTCGGCCTCGCCCCTGCCGGCTGCACGCGAACCAGCCAGGACCGGGTCCGGCTTCGCGACCGGCTCGGCCGGCTTCAAATCGTCGCCGGCGTCATCGTCGTCTTTATCCGGGGGCGCGGCGCCTGTGTCGGGAACCGCCGCAATCGCAGGGTCTTCGACCTCTTCGCTTACCGGTTCTTCCGACTCGTCCGGCGCCGGCTCGCCGGCCGCCGTCGCGGGGTCTGCCGCCGCCTGGGCATAGGGCTCAGGCGCTAAGTCTGAAACCGGTTCCGACTTCTTGATTGCGTTTTCGCCTGCGCCGGAAAAGATCGCCGCGAATTCGTCTTCCGGCTCGTCCTCCGGCGTAAAGCCCGCCTCGACGGCGGAGATCGCGGCTTCAAGCGCCTTCTTCTGCCGCTCGACCACGATGGGCGATGGCGTCGGCTGCATGGCTGCAAGCTTGGCCGAAACCGCGTCGCGAGCCTTCTGGTAGACGCGCTCGCGCGCCTCCGGCGTGTTGTTGCTAAGTCCGCCGATGGTCTTTTTCAGTACGGCAACGAAATCGGCCATTCCCTAATTCACCTGTTCCTTGTCTGGCCGCCGCTCTGGGCGCGCGAGACTAATCTTGAAATGGGTCGGTCACAAGTATCGTGTCATCCCGCTCCGGGCTGGTCGAAAGCAGCGCCACCGGCGCGCCGATCAGCTCCTCGACCCGCCTGACATACTTGATCGCCTGCGCCGGGAGCTGGCTCCAGCTGCGCGCTCCGGCGGTGGTGGATTTCCACCCCTCCAGCGTCTCGTAAACCGGCTCGACCCGCGCCTGCGCGCCCTGGCTGGCGGGCAGATAATCGATCGTCTCGCCATCGAGCTTGTAGGCGGTGCAGACCTTGATCTCGTCAAGCCCGTCGAGGACGTCGAGCTTGGTCAGCGCGATCCCGTCGATCCCGTTGACGGCTACAGACTGGCGGACCAGCACCGCGTCGAACCAGCCGCAGCGGCGCTTGCGCCCCGTTACGACACCGAACTCCTTGCCGGTCTTGCCGAGATATTCGCCGATCTCGTTCGTCTGTTCGGTCGGAAACGGACCCTCACCCACGCGCGTCGTGTATGCCTTGGTGATGCCGAGCACGTAACCGATCGTGCTTGGTCCCACGCCGGAGCCGCTCGCCGCCTGCCCCGACACCGTGTTGGACGAGGTAACGAACGGATAGGTTCCGTGGTCGATGTCGAGCAGCGTGCCCTGCGCGCCCTCAAACAGGATGCGTCGGCCTGCCCTGCGGGCATCGTCGAGTATCTTCCAGACCCGGTCGACATAGGGCAGCACGCGATCCGCGACCGCGGTGAGCTCATCCATGAGCGCGCCATGCTCCGCTTCCGCATGACCCAGTCCGCGCCGCAGCGCGTTGTGATGTGTCAGCAGCCAGTCGACCTTCGACGGCAGCGTGTTCAAATCAGCCAAATCCATCACCCGTATCGCCCTGCGGCCGACCTTGTCTTCATAGGCCGGACCGATACCCCGGCGGGTGGTTCCGATCTTGGTTCCCGAATTCGACGCCGCATCCTCGCGGTAGCCGTCAAGTTCCCTGTGAACCGAAAGGATAAGCGCGGTGTTTTCGGCTATTTTCAGGCAATTCGGAGTTATCTCGACGCCCTGCTCACTGAGCCGGTCCATCTCGGCGATGAATGCATGCGGGTCGAACACCACGCCATTGCCGATGACCGACAGCTTGCCGGGTCGCACGACGCCCGATGGCAGAAGCGAGAGCTTGTAGACCTTTCCGTCGACGACAAGCGTGTGGCCGGCATTGTGCCCGCCCTGGAAGCGCACAACCACGTCGGCGCGCTCCGATAACCAGTCGACGATCTTGCCCTTGCCTTCGTCGCCCCACTGCGACCCGACAACCACCACATTGGCCATGGATATTCCTTTGAATTCGGCGGCCCCGGCCACCGCAAAACGACAGGCCTCTATAACGATAGCTGCGCCGCCATGCGACCCCTTCCGGTCCCGCTTTCAGCCCTGATTGTGCAAATATCGGCGGCTGGCGCATTTACCCGCCTTTCGGCGGCGTGTACGAGCCCATTTTCGCACTGGATCCGAGTCCTCCCCCATGCATCGCACCGCCTATCTGCTGCTACTGCTGACCACGCTCTTCTGGGGCGGCAACGCGATCGCGGGAAAGCTCGCTGTTGGCCACGTCTCACCCTTTCTGCTGACCAGCTTTCGCTGGGGCATTGCAGCGCTCATCCTGGCGGTCATCGGCCACCGTCAATTGCGCCGCGACTGGGCGGTCGCGCGCAAGCATCTCCCTTTTCTGTTTATCCTTGGTACCGCCGGCTTCGCGCTGTTCAACGCGACAATGTACTCCGCGCTCCAATACACATCGGCGATCAACGTCTCGATCGAGCAGGCCGGCATGCCGATGTTCATCTTCCTGGCCAATTTCCTGCTGTTTCGGCTCGGTGTAACCTGGATCCAGATTCTCGGTTTTGTGCTGACGCTGGTCGGCGTGGTGCTGACCGCCAGCAATGGCGATCTGGCGGGACTGGCCGAGCTGCAGGTGAATTTCGGCGATGCGCTGATGATCCTGGCGATCGTCCTCTACGGCGGCTACACGGTCGCGCTGCGTTTCAAACCCGCCCTTCACTGGAAGAGCCTGGTGCTGATCCTGGCGACGTCGGCGTTCGTATCCTCGTTGCCCTTCACTGTCTGGGAGTTCGAGCGTGGGGCGATGATCCTGCCCGACCTGCGGGGTTGGCTCATCGTGCTTTACACCGGCATCTTCCCGTCGATCCTCAGTCAGTCACTCTATATTCGCGGCAACGAACTGATCGGCGCCAATCGTGCATCGCTGTTCATCAACACGGTGCCGATCTTCGGCACCATCCTGTCGGTGCTTATTCTCGGCGAGATATTCCACCTCCACCACGCCATCGCTCTGGTGCTTGTGCTCAGCGGCATCTGGATGGCCGAGCATTCGGGCCGCAAGGCGCAAGCCAGGGCGGACAACGATGCCCCACGTCCCACCTGAGGTGCAACCGGTTTTCCCGCTCAGGACACGACGTCGAACCTGAGCGGCATGGCCGAGATGATCGCCTCATGCGCGCGCACCTCCTCCAGCACGCTCGCGGGAAACGGCTTGTCCAGATAGAGCAGCGCGATGGCGTCGCCGCCGGGCCGGTTTCGGCCAAGCTGGAAGTTGGCGATGTTCACCCCGTTCTTGCCGCACACCGTGCCGAGCAGGCCGATGATGCCGGGCGCGTCGGCGTTGGTCGTATAGAGCATGTGCTCGCCGACCTCGGCGTCGATATTGATGCCCTTGATCTGGATAAAGCGCGGCTTGCCGTCGGAAAAGCAAGTGCCGGCTATGGCGCGCGTGCGCAGCTTCGTCTTCACCGTCAGCTTGATATAGCCGTCGAACACGCCCGACTTGTCCCGTTTGACCTCTGAAACGATCACACCGCGCTCCTTGGCCATGATCGGCGCCGAAACCATGTTGACGTCGGCGACCTGCGGACGGATCAGCCCGGCAAGCGTGGCGCTGATCAGCGCGCGGGTGTTCATCGTCGCGGTCACTCCGTCGAACAGGATTTCGACCTCCTGGATCGGTTCGTCGGTCACCTGGCCGACAAACGCGCCGAGCACTTCCGCCAGTTTGACGAACGGCTTCAGCCGTGGCGCTTCCTCGGCCGTAATCGAAGGCATGTTGATTGCGTTGGCGACCGCGCCCTTGGTGAGATAGTCAGCCATCTGTTCGGCCACTTGCAGTGCGACATTCTCCTGCGCTTCGGACGTGGCGGCGCCCAGATGGGGCGTACAGATGACATTGTCGAATTCGAAGAACGGGCTTTCGGTAGCCGGCTCAACTTCGAACACGTCGATGGCGGCGCCGGCCACTTTCCCGGATTTCAGCGCCTCGACGAGATCGGGTTCGTTGATGAGCCCGCCGCGCGCGCAATTGATGATGCGCACATCGTTCTTCATCTTTGAAATCGCGTCCGCGTCGATGATGTTGCGTGTCTTGTCAATCAGCGGCGTGTGAAGCGTGATGAAGTCGGAGCGCTTGAACAGCTCCTCCAGCTCCACCTTCTCGACGCCCAGCTCCGATGCCCGTTGTTCCGACAGGAAAGGGTCGAACGCGATCACGTGCATCTTCAACCCTACGCCGCGCATGGCGACGATGGATCCGATATTGCCGCAACCGATGATGCCGAGCGTCTTGCCGGTGATTTCCACGCCCATGAAGCGGTTCTTTTCCCACTTTCCCGCCCGCGTCGACGCGCTGGCCTCGGGAAGCTGGCGCGCGACCGCGAACAGCATGGCGATCGCATGCTCCGCCGTGGTGATCGAATTGCCGAACGGCGTGTTCATCACGATGATGCCGCGGCGGCTGGCGGCCGGAATATCGACATTGTCGACGCCGATGCCTGCGCGCCCGATGACCCTGAGATTGGTCGCCGCCGCGATCAGTTTTTCCGTCACCTTGGTGGCGGAGCGGATTGCAAGCCCGTCATATTTCGGGATGGCTTCGAGCAGCTTTTCCTTGTCCTTGCCGAGATCGGGCAGGTAGTCGACTTCGACGCCGCGGTCCTTGAAGATCTGGACGGCGGTTGGCGAAAGCTTGTCGGATACGAGTACGCGGGGCGCCATGGAAGGCCTCCTTGAAAGTCTGAATGGTGGGAAAGCGGCCGCCGCGCCGGCGGCCGGAGAGGTTCAGGCGGCGGCCTTGAGCGCCGCCTTCTGGGCCGTGAAGGCCCAGTCGAGCCACGGCATCAGCGCCTCCAGATCGGAGGTCTCGACCGTGGCGCCGCACCAGATGCGCAGACCCGGAGGCGCGTCGCGGTAGGCGCCGATGTCGTAGGCGACGCCCTCGTTGTCGAGTGTCGACACCAGGCCCTTGGCGAAGGCGGCCTGCGCCTCCGCGTCGAGCGCTGCGATGTCGGGATCAACGATCGACAGGCACACCGAAGTGTTGGAACGCGTCACCGGATCGGCCGCCAGATTGCCGAGCCAGCCTGATGCATCCGTAAAGCGCGCAATGACAGCGGCATTCGCGTCGGCCCGTGCAACCAGCGCGTCCAGACCGCCGATCCCCTTCGCCCAGCTGAGTGCGTCGAGATAATCCTCGACAGCGAGCATGGACGGCGTGTTGATCGTTTCGCCCTTGAAGATGCCGTCGATCAGCTTGCCGCCCTTGGTCAGGCGGAAGATCTTGGGCAGCGGCCAGGCGGGCTTGTAGCTCTCCAGCCGCTCCACCGCACGCGGAGACAGTATGATCATGCCGTGCGCCGCCTCGCCGCCCAGCACCTTCTGCCACGAGAATGTCACCACATCGAGCATGTCGAAATCGAGCCTCTGCGCGAACGCGGCCGAGGTCGCGTCGCAGATGGTGAGGCCCTTGCGGTCCGCCGGAATGAAGTTGGCGTTGGGCACCCGCACGCCCGATGTCGTGCCGTTCCAGGTGAACACCACATCGCGGTCGAAATCGATCTGCCCAAGGTCCGGCAATTCGCCATAGGGCGCATCGATCGTTCGCGCATCGTCGAGCTTGAGCTGCTTGATCACGTCGGTCACCCAGCCGGAGCCGAAGCTCTCCCAGGCGACCATGTCGACCCCGCGCTCGCCGAGCAGCGACCACAGCGCCATCTCCACCGCGCCGGTGTCCGACGCCGGCACGATGCCGATCAGATGGCTGTCGGGCACCTGAAGCACGTCGCGCGTCATGTCGATCGCCTGGCTCAACTTGGATTTGCCGATTTTGGCCCTGTGAGAACGGCCGAGGGCCGCGTCTTTGAGCGCCTCCAGCGACCAGCCGGGACGTTTCGCGCAGGGACCAGAAGAAAAATTGGGATTTGCCGGACGGAGTCCGGGCTTGGGATGGTTCGTCATCGTGGTTCTATCCTCTCAGATAGCAAGCCCCTCGTTGGGGAGGGGTGGCCCACGGACGGCGTTACTGCTTTTGGCCCTCACCGGTCAAGGGCAATCTGGGATCAAGACGTTCTGACGCGTCAACGAAAAGACGCATCAAAGAAAAATGGCGGGCATGAGCCCGCCAGTCTTCATTCGGGTCCCAGTCCGAAAGATTACCAGATTTCGTAGCGCAGACCGATCTTGACCTCATGCTGGCTGAAGCCCGGATCGGTGCCTTGCACGCCGGACGCGCCGGCCGCGGAATCGGTCGAATTGAAGCCGTACATCGAACCGCCATTGACCTTGCGGTACTTGTAGCCAAGCTTGATTTTCAGCTTGTCATTGATGTCGTAGGCCATGCCCGCCATCGCGGCGTAGGAGAGCCGCCAGCTCGTCTCGCCGGGATTGGTCGTCGAGGCGGTCGTGGCCGCACAGGTGCCCGCACCGGACACACAGGCATTGGCTGCCGCAAGCGAGCTCCATGTGACATGCGTCACGCCGGCGCCGGCGCCGAGATAGGGCGTGAAGCCGGCAAAGGTGCCCAGATCGACATAGGCGCTGGCCATGACCGCAGTGCCGTAGAGCGTGGCCGAATCGCTGGTGCGGCACGTCGTTCCCGCGGTCTGCCCGGCACATGGCGAGGTGCTTGTGCGCACGCCATTGAAGCGGATTTCAAACCGTTCCGCCGTCAGGTCGGCGCGCAACAGATCGGTGAAGGCGTAACCGAACCCGATGCCGTAGGAGAGGCCGCCGCTGACACTGGTCGAATCGTATGTGCCCGAACCGTACGCCCCGGTCGCCGTATCGTAGGTGCGATAGTTGAAGCTGCCGGAGGCGGCGGTCGAGAATGCGTAGCCGACGTCGCCGCGCAGATACCATCCGCTGCCGATCTCGACGGGTACATATTCTTCGAGCGCGGCCAGATCGTTCTGAACCACCATCGGCGGATCATAGTCGGCGGCCAGGGCCGGAAGAGCCGGAACCAATCCCGCTAGGGCGGCGGTTGCGAGCAGGCGGGTATGAAATCGCATGGTGCTAACTCCGGGACGCGGTCGGGCTGAATACGGTTTCGCCGCGTTACGGAGAGCATTGTTAACCATGATGGTTAAGTGCCGGTTAAGGCTAACAAGTCCTTGTCGAACTTGGCGGCGATTTTTCGGGGAGACAGGAACGAAAAGAGCCGCCCGGCCTTTCGGCGGGGCGGCTTCCTGGAAGTCGGATTGCCTATTTGTAGACGATAGGCTGGATCGGCTCCGGCTCGTAGGGGATGAAATCCTGCTTCTTGCCGCAGCCGGTATTTCCCCCGCCAAACTGATAGCGCAGACCGGCTCTTGCCTCGTGGATGTTGAAGCCCAGATCGAAGCCTGGTCCCGCTTCCGGCGCATATTCGAACATCCGGCCGCCCGAGACCCGCATGAAGCGATAGCCGGCGTCGACAGCCCAGTTCCGGTTGATACAGTAGGACGCACCGGCCATCAGCGCCCAGGCGAAGCGCCAGTTGGTCGCCCCGGTGTGCGTCGTGGTCGTGCCACCGACAGTGTTGCGCAGGTCATCCCATTTGATGCGCGCGCCACCGAAGCCTGCGCCGACATATGGAGTTACCTTGTGCCAGGTTCCGAGATCGACATAGACGTTGGCCATCGCGACGATCGCGCTGTAAGCGGAGCTGTCCGTCGAGGTACATGGGACGGCGCCGCAGGTGCCCGAAGTCTGGCCGGTGAAGGTCGACCGGAAGAAATAGTCCGCCGTCAGGTCGGCGCGGAACCATCTGCTCATCTTGTAACCGACGCCGACACCGCCGGAGAATGCCCCGCGCAGATTGCCGAAATCGAACGCGCCCAATCCGCCAGGCGTGCCGTAGGTTACGTAATTGCCGCCGCGGAATGTCGAGAAATGGTAGTCGATGTCGCCGCGCAGATACCAGCCGCCATAGGAGGGTTCGACCGGAATCGGCTCGTTGTAGTACGGCGGGGCTTCCACAATCGGCGGCTCGTAAATGTCTGCAGCGAATGCGGGGGCAGCCATACCGGCGAACAGCGCAGCGCCCAGCATCACCGGTTTCGCAAGTCTCAACATAGGTAGCGACCCTTGGTTTGGCCCGGCGCGGAAGCCGGATCGATTGAACTCACCGGTCAACATGTCAGCCAAAGGTTAAGAGCCGCTTAACCCTAATTATTTACCACGATACACCGTAGAATTTGATCGAATACGCGCTCGCACGAACCAAAAAGCCCGCCGAAAGGCGGGCCTTTTTCGATGGCGCGGATGAAATGGTCAGGCTGCGGTTCGCGCTTCCGAAATCACGCCGACCAGGTCGTTCACCACCTGCTCGATCAGCGCCTTGTCGTCGGCTTCCGCCATCACGCGGATAAGCGGCTCGGTGCCCGAAGGGCGGATGACGAGCCGTCCGTTCGCGCCGAGCCGGCCCCGGGCATCCTCGATCATCGCCTTCACCGGTGCGCTCTCCAGCGGCTTGCCGCCGGCGAAGCGCACATTCTTCAACAGTTGCGGCACCGGTTCGAACTTGCGGCAGACCTCGCTCGCCGGACGTTCCTCACGCTTGATGCAGGCCAGAACCTGCAGCGCGGCCAGCAGGCCGTCCCCGGTCGTGGAGAAGTCCGACAGCACGATGTGGCCCGACTGTTCGCCACCGACATTGTAGCCGTGGGCGCGCATGTGCTCGACCACATAGCGATCGCCAACCTTGGTGCGGTGCAGGCTGAGTTTCTTCTCCGCCAGGAACCGCTCCAGCCCGAGATTCGACATGATGGTCGCCACAACGCCGCCGCCGGCAAGCCTGTTGGCCTCGTGCCAGCTCTGCGCGATCAGCGCCATGATCTGGTCGCCGTCGACGACGGAACCGTTCTCGTCCACGATCACCACGCGATCCGCATCGCCGTCCAGCGCAATGCCGATATCGGCACGCACCTCGTGCACCTTCTTCGACAGGCCGAGCGGATGTGTCGACCCGCATTCCTCGTTGATGTTGAAGCCATTCGGCTCGTCGTTGATCGCGATGACTTCCGCGCCCAGTTCCCAAAGGGCCGCGGGCGCGACCTTGTATCCGGCTCCGTTGGCGCAATCGACCACGACGCGCAGCCCCGACAGTGACATTTTTCGCGGCATGGTCCGCTTGGCGAACTCGATATAGCGGTAGATGTCGCCGTCGACGCGTTTGGCGCGCCCAAGCGCATCGAAATTGGCCAGCCGTCCCGTCAGATCCTGATCGACAAGCTTCTCGATCTTCATTTCGATTTCATCCGACAGCTTGTAGCCGTCGGCGCCGAACAACTTGATGCCGTTGTCGTGGAACGGGTTGTGAGAAGCCGAGATCATCACGCCGATATCGGCGCGCAGCGAGCGCGCCAGCATGGCGACAGCCGGCGTCGGAATGGGGCCCAGAAGGAAGACATCCATGCCCGCCGCGGTGAAGCCCGCCACAAGCGCGTTCTCGATCATGTAGCCGGACAGCCGCGTATCCTTGCCGATGACGACACGGTGCCGGTGCGCTCCGTTCCGGAGCACAATGCCGACCGCCATGCCGACCTTCATGGCAATATCCGCCGTCATCGGAAAGCTGTTCGCCCTGCCGCGAATGCCGTCCGTACCGAAATAGCTTTTTGTCATGCCCTTGCTGACTCTGCCCACGAAGTCCCTCAGCCGATTTCTGCCATATCAGTCCCGGTCCACGGCATCACATTATATGAGCGCATGTTACGGATACGGTCAAAGTCCGGCGGAATTTCAGAAATTTTTCCCGGATGATTAACGGGAAGTTGGGAATCGATCCAGGCGAACAGCCGGCCGGATGCTCCTGTGGCTACCGCGCCATCGCGCTGACCCACTCGCGCAAGAGATCAACCGCCTCGGGGTCGGCGAGGCTGCGCCCGAGTTCCGGCATCATGATGCCGGGTTCGGTGCTTTCCACGCGATAGATCAGGATCGATCCGTCCGGATCGCCGGGCTTGATGTCGAATTCGCGATCCCCCGAGCCTCGGCCGGCCGCGACCGGCCGCTTCAACACGCCGAGGGCCGTGCGGTTTTCCTCGCCCTGGGTAAGGAACAGGCCCGAATTGCTGGCGGGGCCTTCACGACGGTGGCAATGTGCGCAATTGACGTCGAGCCATGCGCGGGCGCGCGTATCGAGATCGGCATCCTCGTCCCGCCAGTCCGGCGTCGCGGAAATTTCCGCAACGTCCGGCGCACCCGTCAGAATGCCGAGGTCGATCCAGTAGGCGAGTTGGTTGCGCGTGCCGTCCACATGGGCGAAATCGCCGTTGAGATTGCGCGCCTTGGGGCCGAGAGGCGTGATTTCCTCGTTGAAGGCATGGCAGCCCTTGCACTGGTTCTTGTTGGGCACCGAATAGGCGATTGCGAGCGGCGAGCCGTCTTCCGCGATCGTATCGATCGGCACCTTGGCGCCGGCGATGTTCAGTTCCGCGTCGTTCTCGTCCTCATTCCACAGATAGGTCCAGGCCTGCCAGCCATCCTCATGGCGCAGAAGCACCCGGGTCTCGATGAGCCGGATATCCTTGTCCGGTTCTCGGAAATCGGCCGGGAAGGCAAAGCTCTTGATAAGCGCCGTGCCGACCGGGAATTCGAACGCCTCGTCGGCGACATACTGCGCCGCTTCACCGTCCGGCACGTGCACGAAACGGAACTTGAGCGCCTTGTCGGAAAACAGCGGCGTATTGAGCGCGAACGGCACAACGCCTTCGGAGGGCTTCTGCGCTTTCGCGTCGGCAAAGAAGCCGAATTCGGACAGCAGCTTCGGCGGACGCTTGTCCAGAATGGCGTCGTCGGAGACAGCGTAAGCCGGCACCGCCGACAACAGGACCGACAGCGGCAGCCATGCAGCCATTAGAAGTCGGCTCGACATCATGCCATGCGCTCCAGGGTCCTGCGCACACCGGACCTGGCGGCGCGATTATGCCCCGTCATCCTGCGGCAGCTTCACCGGCTCCGGCTCGGGCAGGCTTCCGGCGTATCCCGAAATATCGGTATCGGGCCACCAGCCCCAAGGCAGAAGCGTCTGCGAGATCATCTTGAGATTGGCAAATGTCGTGCCTTCGGCTTCCTTGAAATAGACCCGGTCTTCAGCCGCGGTCCATGAGAAGTATTCGGGAATGCGCGTCACCCCGTCCCACACGATATCGGGCACCGGTTCGCCGATGACGTCGGTGATGATCTTGCCCACCTCGCCATCCGGCGCAAACCCGCCTTCGCCATATTCGTTGTCGTGCACGTAAACCCCGCGCGGCACGAACATGTAGTTCTCGTCCTCATATTCCTCCGGATAGGCGGCGATCAGCACATGCGCCGTTCCGTTTCCGTCGAAGCGGTTATTGAATACGTGCACGTTGCGATTGGCCATGACCATCACGCCCATGCCCTTGGGCACGATCGCGACCATATTGCCCTTCGGCGCGAAATTCGCCGTGTCGTTGTCCACGATCTCATTGTCGAACACCCGGATATCATGCCCGCCCTGAACCGGCAGGTTCGGCAGGTCGAACACCAGTATGCCGCCGGTGTTGTGGCGTGCGGTGTTGCCGTAGACGTCGGCGCGGAAGGAGTTTTCGATCTCGATGCCGGCGACATTGTATTCGGCGACCGAATTGCGGACCACGATGTCCTCGCTCTGGCCGACATAGATGCCCGCGTCGGCCGCCCCGCGCACTGTGACGCCGTCGATCAGAACGTTCTTCGACGAAACGGGATAGACGCCATAGGCGCCGTTCTCGGCCTTCGGCCCGCCGGTCCATTCCACCCGCAGATTGCGGAACGTGATCTGGTCCGATCCCTTGGATTTGATGCCGTCGCCCTTGCTGTCCTCTACCGCGAAATCGCGCAGGATCACCTTGTCCGACGTAACCAGCAGTCCCTCGCCGGAGCCCGTTTGTCCGGCAAACGAAAGCACGGTCCTGTCCGGCCCCTCGCCCTGCACAGTCACTTCATCGACATCGAGCGACAGGCCCTCGGTGAGATCGTATCGGCCGGCCGCGATAGTCACCGTATCTCCAGGTTCGGCAAGGATCAGCGCTTCGATCAGCCGCTCGTTTGCGTTTTGGCCCGGTTCCACCCTGTGCTCGGCCGCCGCCGCGATTCCCGCCATGAGTACGGTCGAGACCAGCGACATGGCCGCGAGCCGGGTGCAACGTGCCGGCATCCGGCGACTGGTCGAATGGAACATCTCGGCATCTCCCCCTATGATCCGGAGGGCCACGATGCGCCGCCGCTGGACCGCTGTCAAGAAACATGAAACAGTTTCACTTATGAAGGAGAATGTGCCCCGCAACACCCAGCCGCGCCAAAAGCGCGCGCTGGAAACCCGTGCCGCGCTGCTGGCCGCCTCGGAAAATCTGGTCGCGGCGCAGGGACCCGATGCCGTCACGACAACCCGCGTCGCCGCCGAGACCGGCGTCTCCGTGGGCACGATCTACCGTTATTTCGCCGACCGCGAAGCGATGCTGCTGGCAACCTATGACGAAACTGTCAGCCGCATCGTCGCGCGGTGCCATGAGGCGCTGGAGGCGTTGCCCGCCGATGCCGGCGCGCCGGAGGCGGCCCGCGTGCTGCTTGGCCGCTACCTGGAAGCCGCGGAGGCCATCCCGGCCCATTCCGGCCTGCTCCGGGCCATGCGAACCATCCGCCCCGTAGCAGCCGACCAGGAAGCCAACGAGGACCGCGTCACCAGCGAGATCTTCGCGCCTTTCCTGGCCGGATTTGCGCCGGGCGCCGATGCTTCGCCCGCCGCGCTTCATCTGATGAGCGTGATGATCGGCACGTTGGTCGACCTCTATCTGGTCACCGAAGGCGAATCCGAGCGCGACTGGCTGCGCGGCGAGATCGAGGCTCATGTGGCCTTCATGGTGGGAAGGCTGGGGTAGGACGCGTTGTTGATCACCCTGCTTGGAAGCGCCCCGGGATCATCGTGTAAGGCACAGTCGACGAACAGGTCTTGTCGAAAAGCGAGGCGCCGGACAGAACAACGCGCCTCGCAGTCTGCACATCCCTCCTGAATGGTCAGAGAAGGCAGTTCGCAGACTGAAGTCATAGCGGCGGCGAACCACCTGAACGGTCTGATAACTACCATCGACGGACAGATTCCGCCGAGACGCCCAATGCCCCTTCAGCACCGCGCGTCTCGTCGTCTGAGCCAGCAATCACCCGGCTGCGGATGCCAAAACTGAGCCAGCCTGAAGCACCTCACCTGCAAATAAGCGATTCAAAAAGATACAGTATTCAACTTCTGTTTTATGTGCATAAGTCGGTACTAGACTCACTTTTGTCTCCAATAGACTCTCGATATCAGTATTTTCCCTCGAAAATCTTCACGAATCCGCTGGGAGCGTGGAATTGTCAGGTTCGACACTGACCGACGACGAGCTGGACGCGCTTAATGCAGCGGGCCGCGAACAGGGTTGCCACCGCTGCGGCGTCACGGAGCCGGGTACCCTGTCGGGCAACTTCGTTCCCGAGTATCACCCGCCACGCGTGTATGGAGGCGCTTCGGTTCTCATACCCACCTGCCTGTTATGCAGCAGGACGGCCGGGACATTGGTGACCATGTCCCTTCATCGCCGGCTATGAGCCCGCTTCGCCGCAGTGTTAGACTTGAGTTCAACAGCTTCTACATCGCCGGTTTGCACGACGTCGATGTGCCGGCCGGCGTTAGCGGCGCGGCCTTCGCGACGAACCGGCATTGCATCAATGTTGGTTGCCGCATGTGGCATGATGCGGAAATCGAGATTACGCTCGGACCGCACGGGGCGGTCGAACGCGTCGGCCAACCGAGGCTGGACTGGTCGATAGCGACACCCGACCGGCGGGTTCTGCTGTTCGACGCCAATCACCCCGAACTGTTGAGCCTGCCGGTGAAGACCGGCAACACGCGCATCCGAATCTGGACGAACCACCAGATCGAGCCGGACAGGGTGATCGTGGTGGCAGGCGGCTGATCTGGCCGCGCACTCCCTGCGGCGCCGCGTTTCGCCGCGCTCATTCTCCAGCTCTTCTGCGATCCGCTCTCCCGGTGATGAAGCCACAATGAACGGCGGATTCCGAACGCGTTCAGCCGCGATCTCCCAAAGGGGCGGCGTCGTGCACCAGCACGATGCCCAATGGAGGAGAGAGAAATGTTCGACAAGATCAGAATACTTACCCGCGCCGCCACGTTGGCGGTGGCGGCAGCAAGCGTACTGGCGACCGCAGCCGCGGCCCAGGTCATCCAGGTGGATCCCGGCAAGTTCAGAGTCCTGCCCAAGCACCAGTTCCAGGTGCCGGGCGATCGCATCCTTCGTCCCATCGCCTGTCCCGATCCGGCTGCTGTGGAGATCGGTGTCACCAATATCCGCAGCCGTCTGCAGTCCGGCGTCACCTATTACGATTTCGATGTCGTGGGCACGGTCCGCAATGTCGGGGGTGGTGCGTGGTCATCCGGCCGCGGCCAGCAGTTTGCGAGCCTGCTTCGTCATCGCGGCGCGAGCGCCACGCTGGCCACTCGCGACTTCATGCGCCTCTCACCCGGCGCGAGCTTCACGCTCACCAGCCGCATGAGCCTCGCCGCATCGGAGGAGTTCCCGCCTGATCTGGAGATCGCGATTGGATACGATCCCGACATCAGGCTCGACGGCAACCGGGCCAACGACGACTGCCGCATGGGCAACAATTCGCGCCGGCTTTCCGGTCGCGACCTGATGGGGCGGCTTCACGCCGGACACTGAACCTGCGCCTCTTCGGACTTGCCGAAGGGCCTCCCCAAAATGCAGGCGCCGCGGTGTATCCACCGCGGCGCTCTGTCTCGTCTGCGTCTTCGTCCGGTCAGCTTGACGGCTGCGGCTCCATTCCGCCTTCCGGCTCGTCGCCGCCCTTCTTTTTCTTGCCCTCGGCGCGAGTGCCTGCCTTGGGCACGGTCGAGCTGCGCGAGGTGGGCGTATCGTCACCAAGGTCGCGGTTGGGTTTCTCACCCTTCAGCAGCTGCTTGATCTCGTCGCCCGAAAGCGTCTCGTATTCAAGCAACCCTTCGGCGATCGCCATCCAGTCCTTTTTCTTCTTGGTCAGGATGGACCTGGCCGCGTCATAAGCCTCGTCGATCAGCCGGCGCACCTCGGCGTCGATCTTCCGCTGCGTATCTTCGGACATGTTTTGCTGGCGCGCCACCGAATGGCCGAGGAACACCTCTTCCTGGTTCTCGCCATAGGCCACCTGGCCGAGTTCGTCGGAAAAGCCCCAGCGCGTTACCATCGCGCGCGCCAGCTTGGTCGCCTGGTCGATATCGGAAGCAGCGCCGGAGGTGATGTTCTCCTTGCCGAACTTGATCTCTTCGGCCACCCGTCCGCCCATCATGATCGCCAGCCGCGAGATCATGTACTTGTAGCTCATCGAGTAGCGGTCGCCCTCGGGCAGCTGCATCACCATGCCCAGCGCGCGACCGCGCGGAATGATGGTCGCCTTGTGCAGCGGGTCCGAGGCAGGCACGGTCAGCGCCACGATGGCGTGGCCGGCCTCATGGAACGCGGTGAGTTCCTTCTCTTCCTGGGTCATGGCCGACGAGCGCCGCTCCGCGCCCATCATGATCTTGTCCTTGGCGTCCTCGAACTCCGCCATCGTGACCAGCCGCTTGTTGCGCCTTGCCGCCATCAGCGCCGACTCGTTGACGAGGTTTGCAAGGTCGGCGCCGGAAAAGCCCGGCGTTCCGCGCGCGATTACCTTGAGATCGACATTGGGCGCCAGCGGTACGTTTCGCACGTGCACCTTGAGGATCTTCTCGCGGCCGATGATATCTGGGTTCGGCACCACCACCTGCCGGTCGAAGCGGCCGGGACGCAGCAGCGCGGGGTCGAGCACGTCGGGCCGGTTGGTCGCGGCGATCAGGATGATGCCCTCATTGGCCTCGAAGCCATCCATTTCGACCAACAGCTGGTTCAGCGTCTGCTCGCGCTCGTCATTGCCGCCGCCCAGCCCGGCGCCGCGATGCCGTCCGACCGCGTCGATTTCGTCGATGAAGATGATGCAGGGTGCGTTCTTCTTCGCCTGCTCGAACATGTCGCGCACGCGGCTGGCGCCCACGCCGACGAACATTTCCACGAAATCGGAGCCGGAGATGGTGAAGAAGGGCACATTGGCTTCGCCCGCGACCGAACGCGCGAGCAGCGTCTTTCCGGTTCCGGGAGGACCGACCAGAAGCACGCCGCGCGGGATCTTGCCGCCCAGACGCTGGAACTTCTGCGGATCGCGCAGGAACTCGACGATCTCCTCCAGATCCTGCTTCGCCTCGTCAACGCCGGCGACGTCTCCGAAGGTGACGCGCCCATGCGCTTCCGTCAGGAGCTTGGCCTTGGATTTTCCGAAGCCCATGGCGCGGCCCGAGCCGGACTGCATCTGGCGCATGAAGAATATCCACACGCCGAGGATGAGCAGCATCGGGAGCCAGGAGATCAGATAGCCGAAGATCGAGTTCGACCCGTCGCTTTCGGGCTTCACATTGATCGTCACACCGCGGTCTTCCAGCCGCTGTACCAGCGTAGCGTCGCCGGGCGTGTAGGTCTGGAATCCGACGTTGGAATCCGAATAGGTGCCGGTGATCCTTTCGCCGCTTATGGTGACCGACTGCACCCGGCCATTGTCCAGTTGCTGCAGGAATTCCGAATAGGCGACTTCGCGCGAGGAACCGCGCTGCTGCGGCGACTGAAACAGATTGAAAAGCGCGATCAGCAGGACCGCGATAATGGCCCACAGCGCCAGATTGCGATAGTTCGGATTCATGGTGTGTCCCGATTGCGGTTGCGGACATACACCTTCGGTGTGGTCTGTCCGATTCTAAACATAGGGAGCGGCCCGCCCATTGCCAAGCGCGACCGCTGGTCTCGGTTAAGCTTTAGGCTCTTTGTGTCCTGCGAAAGGCGAGGCCGGCGGTTCCGCCGCTCCGATCATCCTTGCCATGGCACTCGCCGGTGCGAGATCGAACGCCGGCAGGTATCGCGCCCATGGCGCCACGACGGGTTCGCATGTAATGCCGCGCGTGCCCGTCGCCAATCCGAGGCACTCCCCGTTCGCCCAAAGGCCCGGCAGACTGCCGGCCGAGGCGCGGGCAAGCGATGCCGGCACACTGTCAGGAGCTTCGCCACACAAACCGGTGATCGTTGCGATGCCGGCGGAAGCGACCGACATTCCCGTTTCCCCGAGCCCCGCAATCCGGAACCGGCCATCCCAGATGCCGTCAGCGTCCAACGCCGGCAGATTGCGCTTTTCGCGATAAAGAAAAATTCCGGCTTTGCGACGATCCACCACAGCCCGCGACAGCGTCGCCCGACGATTCTGGTCCGCGAGACGATCGAAAAGCGCCGCTGCCCGCTCATGGTCGGGCAGGTGCGCCTGCCCGCCGGCCTGCGCCAGCAGGATGCGTAGCGCATAGACCGCCGCGTCCCGGTCTTCATCCGCAGCCAGCGCCGGCTCCAGCCTGATCAATCCCCTGGCCGGTGCGGACGCGCACCTGTCGATCATCGCAGCCGCTCGCCGTCCCAGCGCCTGGCGTTCAAGACCGGCCCGCCGCGCTTCGGCGTTCAGTCGTTCGACCGCATCGTCCTCGAGCGCGGCGCGAACCCGCACCCGCTCGTAGCGGGCGTCCATATTGCTCGGATCGTCGACCCAGCTGAGTCCCGCCTCGGACAACGCCTGCCGCAACGCCGCGCGCGGGATGCCAAGAAGCGGCCGCGCGAACCATGTGTTCCAATTGTACAGGGTAGCCTCGGCAATTCCTGCGTCGCCGCGTCCTGCCCCGCGCTTTGCGCGCATCGCCGCCGTCTCGGCCTGGTCCTGGAGCGTGTGAGCGACAACAACCAGATCGGTTCCCGCCTCCCATGCCGCTTCGGCGAGCAGGCGGTGGCGCGCTTCCCGCGCGGCCTCCATCAGGCCAGTCTCCGGTTTGCAGCCTTCCCAGTGCTTCACCACGTGGCCAACGCCGATGCATCCGGCCGTCTTCCCGACCTGGCGCGCCTCGTCCGCCGCCTCCGGCCTCAGCCCATGATCGACGGTTACGGCAATGATCTTGAGCGACGGATGCTCCCGTCGCGCGAAATCGGCAAAGAGATGCAGCAGCGCGGTCGAATCGCTGCCGCCGGATACGGCAACGACGGCGCTCTTGCGGCCGGAAAGGTCGAGCCGCGCGAAACAGTGATCGTATGGGAATTCGGCGGAAACCGGCTGTCGCGCCCGTGCGGCGGGCAGGCGTTCGGCTAACGATGTGCCCCCGCTCGGCATTTCCTGTCTCAGCAGGAGGCCCTGGCTCGTTCGGCCTTGGCCCGTTCCAGCACTGCGGCGGAAGCCTGCGGATAGCGGTTCTTGACCTCATCGAGCGTCGCGCATGCCACGTCGCGCTGATCCATGGCCGCCAGCGAGATGCCCAGCTTCAACATGGTCTCCGACGCCTTGCGGGCGTCGGGGAAATCGCGGTTGGCTGCGAGGAATATCTGCGCGGCATCGCGATATTTGTCCTGACCGAGCAGCGCCTCGCCCAGCCAGAAATGCGCGTCGGCCGTGCGTTCGTCGCTGGGGAAACGCTCGATATGCTGGCGGAATCCGGCCTCGGCAGCACCATAGTCGCCCGACAGCACGAACTCATAGGCGCTGCGATAGAGCTCGTCGGGATCCGATGTCGACGGCAGCGCGGCGACCTGCGTGTTGTCGGTGTCTGCGCCGGTCTCGACGCCCGGCAGCCCGTTGTCCGCCACGCCGCTGCCGACGAGATTGCCGTCCTTGTCAAAGGTGACGCTGCCCAGATTACGCGGCAAGGTTGCCGGCGCTGTCGCCGTGTCGGTCGTGCCGTCGGTGTTCTCGATGATCTCCTCGACGTCGGTGTTTTCCGACTTCTGTGCTGCCGGCGCGGGGCCGCCGCCGGCGCCGCCTTCCAACTGCTGGAAGCGGAACTCGTTGTCTTCCTGCATCTTGCGAAGCTGGTCCTGCATCTGCAGCACCTGGAAGTTGAGCTCCTCCACCAGCCCGTTGAGCTGGCGAAGCTCCTCCTCAAGCTGGGTGACGCGCGGATCGCCTGCCTGGGCCAACTGCACGAAGCCCTGCATGGGAGCGCGCGGCCCCGGCGCCCTGATCTTCGGCGCCGGCTGGCGCTGGCCCAGCAGGTCGTTCCCGATCGCAATCAGCCGGTCCGTTTCCTGATCCCTGGAGGAAGCGGCGAACGCGCCCCCGCCAACGGCAATCAGCGCGGCCATAGCGCCGCTGAAAATCAAAGCCTTTTTCATAACAATCCCGTTTCGAAACCGGACCCGAGCCCAATGTGGTCCGCCGTCAATGATGCTGTCTATCAAGACCCGCGACTTCGGCCAAATTTTGTTGTTGCGCCCACAACGAAAAAAGCGGCCCGAAGGCCGCTTTTCCGCAATCCCATATGGAACGGGCGTCAGCTTGCCTGACCGCCCAGCGCCGTCACTGCGCGCCGGTTCTGCGACCAGCACGAAATGTTGTCGCACACCGCGACCGGACGCTCCTTGCCATAGGAAATCGTCTTGATCCGGCTGCCGGAGACGCCCCGCCCGACGAGGAAGTCGCGCGTTGCAGCGGCGCGCCGTGCGCCCAGCGCCAGATTGTATTCGCGCGTGCCGCGCTCGTCTGCGTGACCCTCGATGGTGATCGCATATTGCGGATACTGGTTCAGCCACTGCGCTTGGCCGGCGAGTGTCGCCTGGGCGTCTGCGCGAATGGACGATGAATCGGTATCGAAGAAAATACGGTCGCCAACATTGACCGTGAAGTCCTGGGTCGAGCCGGGAGTGTTTGCCCCGCCCAGCCCCAGCTCGGCGGCATTGTTGGGAATCTGGTTCTTCGACGCACAACCGGCAACGGCGAGCATGGCCGCAAGGGCGATCATGACCGGCAGTCGGGTTGAAGCAATGCTACGGCTCATTGCCGCCTCTCCTTCGCATTTGAAACTTTGCCTTGAGTATTCAGTAACCAACGATGGGTTAACCACGGCTCAAGGGATTGGGTTAACGAACGCTTTATTCGTCCGAATCCGCGACACGCACCGAAGCGGCCAATTGAGAACATAATGGGGCGGAAAAACGGCCAAACATTGCTCGCTCAAGCCTCGCGCAATCCCGACGGTCAATCTCCGCTCTATTCAAGTATCGGCGACCATGCGGGATCGGACGCGAAACTGGCCGTGTCGATCGTCTGTTTGTTGCGGCCGGTGAGATCGATCGTGTGCAGCTTCGGGCCACCCGCACCGGCGCTCTCGGCAAAGAACATCATCACCCGTCCGTTCGGCGCCCATGTCGGCCCCTCCTGCAGGAAGCCCGTGGAGAGGATGCGCTCGCCCGAGCCATCCGGGCGCATGACGCCGATCTGGAATTCGCCGCCGGACTGTTTGGTGAAGGCGATCAGATCGCCGCGCGGCGACCATACCGGCGTCGAGTAGGAACCGTCGCCGAAGGAAATGCGCGTCGGATTGCCGCCGTCGGCCCCCATTACATAGAGCTGGGCGCGCCCGCCCCGGTCGGAGGTGAAGACGATGCGCGATGCGTCCGGCGCGTAGGATGGCGAGGTGTCGATCGCGTTGGAACTCGTCAGGCGCGTGGTGTTGCGGCTTCTGAGATCCAGCGTGAAGATGTTGGAATTGCCGTCGTCGCGCAGCAGGCTCATGATCACCTTCTGCCCGTCGGGAGAAAAGCGCGGCGCGAACGTCATGTTGGGGAAGTTCGCCACCAGCTCCCTCTGTCCGGTCTCGAGCTGCAGCAGATAGACCTGCGGTTGCCCGTTCTCGTAGGACATGTAGGTGATTTCCTGGCGGCTCGGCGAAAAGCGCGGCGTCAGCACGATCGACTGACCGTTGGTCAGGAAGCGCTGGTTGGCGCCGTCCTGGTCCATGATGGCGAGCCGCTTGACGCGTTCGTTCTTCGGCCCGGATTCGTCCACATAGACGATCCGCGTATCGAAATAGCCCTTCTCGCCGGTCAGCCGCTCGTAGATGGAATCGGCGATGATATGCGCCACACGGCGCCACTTGGCCTTGTCGGTGAAGAACTGCTCGCCGACCAGCTGCTGGCCGGCAAACGTGTCCCACAGCCGGTAGACGACCTTGAGCCGTCCATCGGCTTCCTGCGTCACGCGTCCGATCACCAGCGCCTGCGCGTTGATGACGGTCCAGTCAGCGAAACGCGGAGCCACGTCGGGGTTCGACGTCTTCTCGATGAAAGCCGCCTTGTCGATCGGCGCGAACAGGCCCGACCGCCTGAGGTCGGCGGTGATCACATTGGCGATGTCGGCGCCGGCGCTGTCGGCGGACTGAAAGTCCGTCACCGCGATCGGCAGCGGCTCGACCACGCCCTTGTTGACGTCGATTTCAAGAACGGCGCGCGCCGGCAGCACGCCGATCCCGCCGGCTGCAAGAGCGGCGAAGCTGAATACCAGCAGCGTCTTCAAGAAGCGTCTCATTCACAAATACCTTTCGTTTCGAGCTTTCTGCTCAGAACATCTCGCTGGGGTCGAAGTGGACGATGACGTCCGCCCAGGCTTCATACTTCTCCGTCGGCAGGCTGTAGGGCGCGCATTGCAGGATGGCGCGCCGCGCGGACTCTGCCGCCGCGCGCTCCACGCTGCCGCCGTTGCCACCGGCAACGATCTGGGGATTGCTCTCCAGCGCGCCGGTCTGGTCGAGCCGGAACTGAACGGAGACCTTCAGGTTCTCCGCTTCGAGCGCACCGGCCGGCACGTTCCAGCAACGCTGTATCTGGCCGCGCAGCGCGTCCATCTCGCTCTGGGTGAGTTTCTCACCGCGCGTCGTGCGCTCGCCGCCCAGAGAGGCCGTCTCGGTCGACCGCAGAGCCCCGCCGCCTTTGGCCTTTTGCTGGTTGAGCAGGGCCGCGATCTGGTCGGCGTCGAACTCTCTGTCCTCGCTCGGAGCCCGCGTTGCTTCCCGCTCCGCCGGCTTCTTCGCGTCCTGCCGTTCGGGCGCCTTGGCGGTCTGCGCCTGCGGCGGCTGCGGCCTCGCCAGCGGCGAAGGCGCGCTTTCCGGCAGCTTGACCGCTTCGGCGTCGGGGTTCTCGGCCACCGCGGCCTTATCCACCGGGTCCGGCGTCACTTCCTGCCGCGGCTGCGGTTCGGCCGTCACCTCGGTCGCCGGCGTCGGCGCCGGTTCGGCCTTTGGCTGCTCCGTTGTCTGTTCCGCCGGTTTCGCCGGCTTGGGCGTTGGCTCCGGCTTGGGCGCAGCCGCTGTCTCCACCTGACGCGGGCTGGGCTCCGCATCGGGAGCGGATTCGAGGTCTGTTTCGTTGTCGCCGACATTGCGGGCCAGAGGCACCGGGTTGGGGCGCTCGGTCGGCGTCGGCGCGGCCTGTTCGGCTTTCGGAGCCTTGCGCTCACCCTGCTGGATCTGGGTGATCGATTCCACCGGAACGATATCGACCGGAAACGCCTCGACATCGGCCACTTCCAGCGCCTGCGGCGCCGAAAGCGCCACCAGGCCGAAGCCGAGCAGCGCTGCGTGCAAAACCGTCGAGACTGTCAGGCCGGTTTTCATCGTCGGGCGCCGTCTCCTACTGGTCCTGTTCCTGCAAGCTGACCAGCCCGAGATTGCGGTATCCGGCGGACGAGATGCGCGCCATCACGCGCATCACGGTGCCGTAGTCGGCGGCGCGGTCGCCGCGCACATAGATGCGCTCATCATAGCCGGTCCGGGCAATCGCCTGCAGCTTCGGCACCACCTCGTCGATCGGGATCTCGGTTTCCTGAAGGAATATCTGCCCTTCCTGGTTGACCGACACGGTGATCGGCTGCGTCTCCGAATTCAGCGACCTGGCCTGCGTTTCCGGCAGGTCGATGGGCACGCCCACCGTCAGCAGCGGCGCGGCCACCATGAAGATGATCAGAAGCACCAGCATGACGTCGACAAACGGCGTCACGTTGATTTCCGACATCAGCTGTGTCCGGCGTCCCCGGCGGCGATGCGCGCCACGGCCGCCCGACTGACTGATCGACATTGCCATCAAAAAATGCTCCCAGCGGCTAGGCTGCCTTGTGCAGCACCTTTTCATCGATTTGGCGCGACAGTATGGCCGAGAACTCGTCGGCGAAGCCCTCCATGCGGTTGCCCAGCTTGGCAGCGTCCGACGACAGCTTGTTGTAGGCGATCACGGCGGGAATGGCGGCCAGAAGACCCATCGCGGTAGCCAGCAGCGCCTCCGCGATGCCCGGCGCCACGACGGCCAGATTGGTCGACTTCGAGCCGGCAATCGCCTGGAACGAGGTCATGATGCCCACCACCGTGCCGAACAGCCCGATGAAGGGCGCCGACGAGCCGATCGACGCGAGGAAGCCGAGCCGCGCTTCCAGCCGCTCCATTTCGCGCGTCAGCGCCAGGTCCATCGCCTTGTCGATGCGCGTCTGAAGCTGGATCGGCGAGCGGGCGCCTTTCTCGAAGCTCTTCTTCCATTCGCGCATTGCCGACACGAAGACCGCGCCCATGCCGGTGATCTTGCGGTCCGCCAGCGTGCGGTAAAGTTCTTCGAGCGACTGCCCCGACCAGAATGTCTCCTCGAAACGGTCCAGCGCGCGCCGCGCGCGCGCGAATGCCATCGCCTTGTCTATGATGATCGCCCAGCACCAGATCGAGGCCGCGAGCAGCCCGATCATCACCAGCTTCACCACCCAGCCGGCCTGCCAGAACAGCGCCCAGATTGAGAGTTCGCCGCCGGGGGCGGCAAGTGTCAGTGTTTCCATGTGAATTCACGTCCCTGTGGCGCGTCCAACGCCCGGTTCCTGCGCATCGTCCCGTCCCTGCCGCCCCAACGGGTTGGGAACGGAGTGCCCCTCGATACGCCTGAGGCGGCGTTCTTGGGGTAAATCTTGGTGAAAGGAAGGCGCGCCGCGAAGCGCGGTTTCACCGCAATCTTCATGGCTTGTTATGGTTAAGGATCCGTTAGGTTTTCAACCATCAGGAACGAATGCGGGGCCGATTCCGACCCCGCTCGCTCCGCATCCAGGTATGGTCGCGTCAGGCTGCCGCGGTACGCCACTGCCTCGATTGGGCAAATATGATGCCATGCGTGATCAGGTAGAACGGCACCAGAACCGTCGGAATGATCGACCACGGCAGGCCCAGCACCGCGTCGGACCCCGCCCCCTGTTCGATCATCTGCAGCACGAAACCGTTGAACGAAAGTGTGCCGAGCGCAACGGCCGCGATCAGGTCGGCCGCACCGAAGGCGTTCCAGTACGGTACGGCGCGTCTACCAATTCCCCGCGCAGCGAATACAGCCAGCGGAACGGCGAGAATGCCTGTGACTACGTCGCCCCAACCTGCCGATTGCGGAAACGGTCCGCCGAGCCGGCCGTCCCAGGCAAGAAGCAAGAAGAAGAAGCCGAAAACGCGCGCCGCGTTCAATCCGATAAGCAGCGGCTGGGGCAATGCCACTAGGACCTCGCGTACCTGCGTCGATATCAAGGCCATCAGTAGGACGAGGAGTGGCGGCAGCACGACCATCAGTCCCACCAGCGGAAAGACGAGTCCGAACTCGCCGGAAAACGCTCCCGCGTTGGCGAGCGCGATTTGAACCCCGACCCACAGTGCGGTGCATATCGCCACGGTGAGCTTGGCGTTCCTGCCTGCATCGAGCGCTGAAATCAGCGCGTAGATATTGAAGATTGCGACCGTGGTCAGAACTGTGAACCCGGCAAAATCAAGCGACATGATATTGCTCCGTAGTTGTAGATACACCTATTTTGGAGAAGGCTGCCTTCCGGCCGCCTCGGCTAGTGGTCTGCGAAATGCATTTGCGCTTCCCGCCAGGCCGGCAATGCGGCTTCGGCTCGATGGCGGCCGTCTTTCGTGATCGCAACCATCCGGACCCGGCGATCGTCGCCGGCGGCAACGGTGACCCATCCGGCCGCCTCCCCCAGTGCAAGATTGCGACTCATGGTGGTGCGGTCGATGCCGAGTCTTTCTGCCAGTGATGCGATTGGCAGCGCTCCTGCCAGAATCAGGGTCGTAAGCATCGAGAACTGATTGATCGTCAGCCCATGCGCACGAAGCCGGTCATCGTAGAAACGGGTCATTTCCTGCGCACGCTTGCGGGCGGCCAGACACATGCAATCGAGGCATTTCGCGAACTCGGATTTGTCCATCATGTCTTAAGTGTATCTACACCTAACAAGGAGTGCAACAACAATTTTATGTGCCCGTGTGGCTCACCGCGGCTGCGGCATGAATGCCGGGATCCACTCCTTTGGAAATCTGCGCGGGCGGCCATTGCCGGCGATGATCGCCGCCTCCACCCGCGCCGTCACCAGCACCTCGTCGCCGCGTTTGATCTTTTGCGCCATGAAGATGCGAGCGCCCGAGACATCCTCCGTCAGCGTTTCAACGGTCAGAATGTCGTCGATCCGCGCCGGCTGGCGGAAATCGATCTCCATGCGCTTGACCACCCATGCGAGCTTCTCGCCATGCTTGCCTTCGGCGAGCTCGTTGTGGTGCACGCCGGCGAGCCGCAGAAAATCCGAGCGCCCGCGTTCGAAGAATTCCAGGTAGCGCGCGTGATAAACGACGCCGGTGAAATCCGTGTCGGCGAAATAGACCCGCGCCACCAGCCGGTGACCGGTCTCCGTCAACTCGCCGGCAACCGGCTCGACCGGATTGAGTGCGCTGTTCGCATTGTCCATGCCGGACGAGGTGCCACGACGAGCGGCGCTTCGCAAGGTTGAACGTCGAGGCGCGCCGCCAGCCCTCCGACATCGCGCGCCGTGCGCGACCGCAGCGCAAAAGCCGTTTCTCTGCTATCGCTACCAATCGTGAGGCAGCCCAAGATCATCACCACGGCCAGGTCCTATTCCTGGCCACTCTTCATCGGCGACTTTGTCGCCGGTGTTACCGTTGCCATGGTGGCGCTGCCGCTCTCCATCGCCATCGCCATCGCCTCGGGAGCGGACCCGGCCAAAGGCCTGGTGACCGCCATCGTCGGCGGCTTCCTGATCTCGCTGCTTGGCGGCAGCCGCGTCCAGATTGGCGGTCCGACCGGCGCCTTCATCGTCGTCGTATTCTCCGTCATCGCCGAGCATGGTTATGACGGGCTGGTCATCGCCACGTTCATGGCGGGACTCATCCTCCTCGTCGCCGGCTGGTTCCGTATCGGCAATCTGATTGCATTTGTGCCCGAAGCCGTCGTGAACGGCTTCACCATCGGCATCGCCATCGTCATAGCGACAAGCCAGTTGCCCGATCTCTTTGGGCTTTCGGTGGACCGCGTGCCGGCCGATTTCCTGGAGAAGCTTCCGGTGCTTTGGGAGGCGCGTGACACGCTCAATCTCTGGGCGCTTCTGATCGCCACGATCACCCTCGTGTTCATCGTCGGATTGCGCAGGCTTTTGCCGCGCTTCCCCGGCCTCATCGTTGCCGTAGCGATCGGTTCGGCCATTGTTGCCTTTGCCTTCCTGCCGGTCGACACGATCACGTCGCGCTTTGGCGCGCTGCCGTCGAGCCTTCCGATGCCCGTCATTCCCGATCTGTCCGTCGAGCGGCTGATCGTTCTGTTCCCGTCGGCCGTCGTCATTGCCTTCCTGGCGGGTGTCGAATCCCTGCTTTCGGCCATGGTCGCCGACCGCATGATAGAAGGCAGCCACCGCCCCAACGCGGAAGTCATTGCCCAGGGCTTCGCCAATCTCGGCTCCGCCCTGTTCGGTGGCCTTCCCGCCACCGGAGCGATCGCCCGCACTGCAACCAATGTCCGCGCCGGCGGCCGCACGCCGGTGGCCGGCATCGTCCACGCGCTTGTCATCCTGCTGGTGATGACTTTCGCCGCGCCGCTGGCCGGCTATCTCGCCATGCCCGCGCTGGCCGCGGTTCTCATCCTGACCGCCTGGAACATGAGCGAGCCGCACCGTTGGCGCGGCTACATGGAAACGCGAATGTCCGACCGCATCCTGCTGGTCACGACGCTGGTGCTCACCGTGATGGTCGATTTGACGGTGGCGATTGGCGTCGGCGTCGCGCTCGGCCTTGCGATCAGGCTGCGCCGACGCAAGCCTGACTCCGACTGGACCCCGCCGGATCGGTAAAGGTTGTATTTGCAGGTCCGCGCGCGCCGGATAACATCAGAGCACCATCGCGGAGGATCGTCGAAAATGGCGCGATTCACACTCGCCCTGGCCGCAACGCTGGCTGCCATGCCTGCCGCGTCGGCCGATCGCCTGCCGTTGTCCCATGGAATCTGGGCCAGCCCCGCCGAAGCTTGCGCTCTCGTCGACGATCCGCAGACGGCAATGCAGCGCCATTGGGAGGGCGTGTTCATCGCGATCGGCCGAGGAACGGTCAAGTTCTACGAAGCGACCTGCGCGGTCCTCGGCGCCGGGGAAGGCAGCGGCGGGCGGTGGACCGCCTCGCTGCAGTGCACCGGCGAAGGTGAAATCTCCGAGCACGCGTGGGAAATCGTCAAGCACGACCCCAATTCTTTCTCGTTCGCCGATACCGATATCCGCTACGAGCTCTGCCGGTAGGAAGGCTGACCCTACTCGTCCTCGAACAGCCCGACCTGCCGCGCCGCAAGGTCCGTCGGCGCGTCGAGCCCCAGATGCCGCCACGCATTGGCGGCAAGCACGCGCCCGCGCGGCGTGCGCTGCAGGAAGCCCTGCTGGATCAGAAACGGCTCGATGATGTCCTCGATCGCGTCGCGCGGTTCCGACAGGCTGGCGGCGATCGTCTCGATCCCCACCGGCCCGCCGCCGAAATTCCGCGCGATGATGCTTAGGTAGCGCCTGTCGAGCGTGTCGAGGCCAAGCGCGTCGACCTCGAGCCTGCGCAGCGCCTCGTCTGCGACTTCGCGATTGACCACCTCGGCGCCGGCGACATTGGCGAAGTCGCGCACGCGGCGCAGCAGCCGGCCGGCGATACGCGGTGTGCCCCGCGCCCGCTTGGCGATTTCCTTGGCGCCGTCTTCGCTCATGTTCAGCGACAGGATGCGCGCTCCGCGTCGAACGATGGTTTCCAGTTCCTCGGCCGAATAGAAGTCGAGCCGGACCGGAATGCCGAACCGGTCGCGCAACGGATTGGTTAAGAGGCCGAGCCGGGTCGTTGCCGCGACCAGCGTGAACCGCGCCAGATCGATTTTCACCGAGCGCGCCGCCGGTCCCTCGCCGATGATCAGGTCGAGCTGGAAATCCTCCATCGCCGGATAGAGAATTTCCTCCACCGCGGGTGACAGCCTGTGGATCTCGTCGATGAACAGCACGTCGCGATCTTCGAGATTGGTGAGAAGCGCCGCCAGATCGCCGGCCTTGGCGATCACCGGGCCGGACGTGGAGCGGAAATTGACGCCGAGTTCGCGGGCCATGATCTGCGCCAGCGTCGTCTTGCCAAGTCCGGGCGGACCGACGAACAGCACATGATCGAGCGCCTCGCCGCGCCCGCGCGCCGCCTCCACGAACACTTTCAGATTGGCGCGCGCCGCCGCCTGCCCGACAAACTCGTCGAGCGTCTGCGGCCTGAGCGAGACATCGGCGTCTTCGCCGCGCTCGCCGGCGGACACGAGGCGGGGGGCGGTGTTCATGCGAGAAGTTCCATCGAAGGGATGGCCCTGGCGGCGCCCCGGTCGAAGGTGAAGGTCCGTTCCAGCCCGAGTTCGCGATTGCGCAATGCGATTACCAGATCGGCAAAATCCGCCACACGGCTTTCATAGGCCACAAGCGCCCTGCCGACCGTTTCGAGCGCTTCAAACTCGAGAAATTCCACTTCGAGCAAGTCGCGTATCGCTCTGGCAAGCCTCAAATGCGGAAGCTTGTAACGTGACCGTAGGACCCAGAAAAATTCCATCACTACCAGCAAATTGACAAAGCCCGGATGCCGTTGATCGAGGCCCTGCAGAAGCCTCTGTGCAACTGGCGACTGAACGGGATCGTCGTTCAATGTGGCACGCAGCAGAATATTGGTGTCGAGCCCTATCACTTCCCCGAACCGCCTCTGCGCACACCCTTCTCGGCACGATCACTGATGGCCTCCCCGACCGCGCGGTCATAGTCCTCCAGGGTGGTGCCGGGGATGGCATATTCAGCCAGTGAGCCGAACAGGGTGCTCGCCGGTCGATTGCGAGGAACGATGAGGAACCCCTGGTCCATCTCAATGAACACTATGCGATCGCCCGTTTGAAGCCGAAGCCGTTCCCGAATTTCTGCGGGAATGGTCGTTTGCCCCTTGCTCGTTATCTTCGCCTCAATGCTCATCGACCTACCCATTGTTCCTTACATTCTATCAAAACGTAAGGAATGCGCAAGCAATCACCGCGCCAGTTCCCTCAGCCCGAGCCTTATCAGCTTGGCCGAATCCGCGCCCTCGCCCGCCGCCTTCATCGCCGCGGCGATCGCAGTGGCGGCGATGTCGCGCGAATAGCCGAGATTGGCCAGCGCCGAGACCGCGTCGGCCACCGGCGCCGGCGCGGCCCCTTCGCCGATTTCCTGCTTGAGCCCGATATCCGCCGCCGCCTCGCCCGCGAAGGCCGGCGCCTTGCTCTTGAGCTCCGTCACGATGCGTTCGGCCACCTTGCGCCCGACGCCCGGCGCCCGCGCCACCATGGCGAAGTCGCGCAGCGCGATCGCATTGGCCAGTTCCGCCGGCGACAGCGTCGAGAGCACCGCCAGCGCCACCTTGGCGCCAACGCCCTGCACGTTGTTCTGCAGAAGCCGGAACCACTCGCGCTCCAGCGCCGTGCCGAAGCCGTAGAGCCTTATCGCGTCCTCGCGCACATAGGTTTCGATAAACAGTGTCGTGGCCTCGCCCGGGGAGGGAAGGGAAGACAGCGTGCGCATCGGGCAGTAGGCGACATAGCCGACGCCCTGCACGTCGAGGATGCAGTGATCCTCGGCGATTTCGTCCACGATGCCCTTCAGCTTGCCGATCATGCTTCTACCCCGCCGCTGCCATTGCGAGCCGCCCCACGGCGCTTTGCCGGTGATGCGTGTGGCAGATCGCGATCGCCAGAGCGTCGGCGGCGTGTTCGCTGTCGACCACCGACTTGGGCAAAAGCACCCGTACCATCATGTGGATCTGCTTCTTGTCGCCATGACCGACCCCGATCACCGCCTTCTTCACCGCGTTGGGTGCATACTCGGCGACGGCCAATCCCGCCAGCGCCGGAACCAGCATGGCGATGCCGCGTGCCTGGCCGAGTTTCAGGGTCGCCGTCGCGTCCTTGTTGACGAAGGTCGTTTCCACAGCCGCCTCATCGGGCGCGAACGCGCCGATCACCTCCACCAGCCCGTCATGGATCTGGCAGAGCCGCTGCGCCAGCTCCGCCTTGTCGTCGGAACGAACGGTGCCGGCGCCCAAAAACCGCAGCGAGCTGCCGGCGGCCTCCACCACGCCCCAGCCGGTGCGGCGAAGTCCGGGATCGATGCCGAGAATGCGAATCGCTTGCTGCATGGAAGGACGGTATCCCATTGGCGTCCGAATGCCATGATTTTGTGAACAAACCGGAAACAAGTCTGTGCTTGGCAGAAAAGCTGGCCCAATGAACCTGGCTTTTCTCGCGGCCGCGCCGCCTGTATCAGCCCTTTTTCACGGGGAACGCGCCATTGCCTGAATTCGCCTTCGATCCCCGTCTCTTCGCGCTGCTTGCCGTCATCGCGATTGCCGGCGTCGCGCGCGGCATGTCGGGCTTCGGCACCGGCATGATCGTGGCTCCGGTTGCGGCTGCGCTCTATTCGCCGCGCTGGGCGCTGGTCATCATCGTCCTGATTGACCTGCTGCCCATGATCCCGCTTACCATCCCCTGTTTCCGGATCGCCCGCTGGCGCGAGATCCTGCCTTTGGCGGCCGGCCTGTTCCTGTTGTTCCCGCTGGGGCTCTACATATTGCGCATCGGCAACCCGGTGGTTCTGCGCTGGGTCATCAGCGCCGCCATATTGGCCTGCGTGATCATGCTGTGGTCGGGCTGGCGCTATCGCGGCCCCCGCACCAACTTGCTGTCGGCCGGGATCGGCGGCGTGGCAGGGGTACTCTCCGGCATCGCCTCGATCCCCGGTCCACCTGTTCTCGCCTATTGGCTGGCATCGGGATATCCCGCGGCCATTATCCGCGCCAACCTGATGGTCTTCTTCTTTCTGGGCGAAATGGTCTCGGTCGGCAATCTGACTGTCGCCGGCATGTTCGAACGCGGCCCGGTCATGATCGCGCTCGTCGCGATGCCGATCTATTTCGCGGCGCTGCTTGTCGGCTGGCGGCTGTTCGGGCTGGCCGGCGAACGCACCTACCGGCTGGTCACCTATTGGCTGATCGTGTTCGCCGCGATCCTCGCGCTGCCTCTGTGGGACGGCGCGTTCGAGGCGCTCGCGACAAGAATTGACTAGACCCGACCGGGGTTCGGATCGTCCCGCGCCAAATATGACGAATTTCGAATTTAGCGGTTGCCGAAAGCGGTATTGAGCAGCGTCAGCTGTTCCGAAACCGGATTGGCGCCGGCCTGTGCGCGGCGGGGAGACTCGTGTTCGCTCCCGTAGATTTCCTCATCCATGCGCCGCACCAGCGATTGCAGGCTGAGCGAGCGCGTGACGATATCGCAGAACGTCTCCGGCAACTCGTTCCAGCCGGTGACATCTTCCTGGGCGGACGTGGTGTCGAGGCGCACCTTGGTTTTTTCCGACGCCACCTGGTCGCGCGTCAACTCGCCGGAATTGGCCGCCCGCTGCAAAAGCAGCCAGGATGCGATCTGCATCAGCCGGGTGGTCAGCCGCATGGACTCGGCCGCATACAGCGTCGCCGCCACGCGCGACAGGCGCTTGGCTTCGGTCCGTCCCTCGCCGTCGAGATATTCGGCCGCCTGTTCGACCAGTTGCATTCCCTCGTCATAGAGGGGGCGGAAGGAGCTGGAGAAAACCCGCCGCTCCGCAAGCCTGATCAGCTTGGTTTCGTCGTCAGCACTCGAACCGTTGATCGCCGCCATGTCCCTACCTGCATTTCATGCCGCGCATGTCGCAGCAAACGCCTCGCACCGTCAATTGCCACTCGGGCAGGCATGCGCCCGCCGACGGGCCCGAAAGATGCCGATCTTGGCCGTTTCGCGCAAGCACATGTTTAATGAAGGGTTAACGCTATGACGTAGAACAAAAAAAGAGCCGCACAGGCGGCTCTCAGGAGTTTAAACAGGGAGGCGTCAAACGAAGAGGAGATCCGCTCCGTCAGAATCCAGATCACTGGATGCACACAGTAAACGCCCGTAAAGCTTAACCGCGGGTTAACAGGTTTGAAAAAATTAGCCTTTAATGCGGGGAAAATCGCTTACCGTCTCTATGCACGGTCTATTGAGCATTACCCCGACTGATCGTTCGCCATCTCCCTCAGCCGGAACTTCTGGATTTTCCCGGTGCTGGTCTTCGGGATTTCCGCGAAGATCACCGCCTTGGGACATTTGAACCGCGCCAGCAGCGTCCGGCAGTGCTCGATGATCTCGGCCTCGGTCGCGGTCCTACCAGGCTTCAATTCAACATAAGCGACCGGCACCTCGCCCCATTTGTCGTCCTGCCTCGCGACCACGCCGCAGGCGGCCACTGCCGGGTGTTTGAAAAGCGCGTCCTCCACCTCGATGGAGGATATGTTCTCGCCGCCGGAGATGATGATGTCCTTTGACCGGTCCTTGAGCTGGATGTAACCGTCGGGGTGCATGACGCCGAGGTCGCCGGAGTGGAACCAGCCGCCGGCGAAGGCTTCCTCGGTGGCTTTCCGGTTCTTCAGATATCCTTTCATGACGATATTGCCGCGAAACATCACCTCGCCGATCGTCTCGCCATCGTCGGGCACCAGCTGCATGGTTTCCGGGTCGAGCACGGTCAGCCCCTCGAGTGCCGCATAGCGCACGCCCTGCCTGGCCTTCTTCGCCGTGCGCGGTCCTTTTTCCAGATCGTCCCAGTCCGAATGCCATTCGTTGACGACGGCCGGCCCGTAGGTCTCGGTCAGCCCGTAGAGATGGGTGACGGCGAAGCCGGCATCGGCCATGCCCGAGAGAACCGCTTCCGGCGGCGGCGCCGCGGCGGTGTTGAACGTCACCGTCTGCGGGAAGTCGCGCTTGTCTTCGTCCGGCGCGTTGATGAGCGTCGACATCACCACCGGCGCGCCGCACAGATGCGTCACCCCATGGTCGGCGATGGCGTCATACATCGCCTTCGCCCGCACCCAGCGCAGGCATACATGCGCGCCCGCCTGCACCGCCAGCGTCCAGGGAAAGCACCAGCCGTTGCAGTGAAACATCGGCAACGTCCACAGATAGACAGGATGCCTGCCCATGCCGGCATGGATCGTGTTGGCGTAAGCCATCAGCGCCGCGCCGCGATGGTGGTAGACCACGCCCTTCGGGTTGCCCGTCGTGCCGGACGTGTAGTTGAGCGAGATCGCGTCCCACTCGTCGTCGGGCATCGACCAGCCGAAATCGACATCGCCCTCGGCCACCAGCGCCTCGTAGTCGAGAGTGCCGATGCGCGCACCCTTCGGATAGGGCGCGTCGTGGGAATATTCCGGGTCATCGTAGTCGATCACCAGCGGCTTCACGGTTGCGATCTTGAGCGCCTCGGCCATCACGCCGGAGAATTCGCGATCGACGATCAGCACCTTGCTCTCCGCATGATCGAGCTGGAACGCGATGATCGCGGCGTCGAGGCGCGTGTTCAGCGAATGCAAAACCGCCTTGACCATCGGCACGCCGAAATGCGCCTCCAGCATCGCCGGCGTGTTGGACAGCATCACGGTGACGGTATCGCCATTGCCGACGCCGCGCTTGGCCAGCGCCGATGCGAGCTTCAGCGACCGCTCCCAGAATTCGCGGTAGCTGGTCCGCATTGCCCCGTGGATGATCGCCGTCTGGTTGGGGAAGGTCCTTGCCGCGCGTTCCAGATAGGTCAGCGGCGTCAGCGGCTGATAATTCGCCGCGCGGCGGTCGAGGTCGCGCTCGTATGCGTTCGTCATTCATCCTCCCGCCCGGCAGCTCGGCGCACTGGCGGCGCCTTCAGCCGAGGATATCCGTCACGCCATCATAGATCAGCTTCGTCGCGACCAGAAACACCAGCGCGTACATGAAATTATAGAAGAACTCGGGCTTCATGCGCCGCACGACCCACGAGCCCGCCAGCGTCGCCAGCGCCGCCACCGGCATCAGCACGGCAGAAGCCGTCAGGTTTGTCGCGTCGAACTGGCCGAGCGCGAAATAGGGCACCAGCTTCACCGCGTTGATGATGGCGAAGAACACCACCGCCGTGCCGGCATAGAGCGCCGGCGCGTGGCGCAGCGGCATCGCATAGACCTGATAGGGGGGACCCCCGGCATGCGCCACGAAGCTTGTGAAGCCTGACACGGCGCCCCACAGCGTGCCCCGCCATACGCTTTGCGGCCTCGGATCGCGGTCGCTTCCCCTGATGCGCAAGGTCAGCCAGCGCAGGAAAAACACCATCGCGACCTCGCCGACGATCAGGCGCACCATCGCCACAGTCACGAAGGCTGCTGTCGCCCAGCCGATTGCAATGCCCAGAATCCCGCCGGGCAGCAGATAGGCGAGCGTCTTGCGGTCATAGGTGCCGCGCCAGGTCCATAGCGATACGACGTCCATGACGATCAGGATCGGCAGCAGGATCGCCGCCGCCTGTACCGGCGACATCACCAGCGCCATGACCGGCACGCCTATCAGCGCCATCGCGCCGCCAAAACCGCCCTTGCCGAGCCCGACAAGGATGACGGAAGGAACGGCGGCGGCGAAGAACCAAGGATCGGTAAGAAGTTCGGGCATGGAGGAGACTGTTTCGGGAGGCCCCCGACTATCCCCATTGTTGGGTAAATGCGAGTGCGGGTGCCCGGAAAACGGTACGACGCGGCGATTTCGCCCCCTGTTCGCGGCCGCGCGGCTGGTCTATGCCCCATTGCAACCATGATCGCCTCGCATTGAAGCCGAACCCAGCGGGAAGCAAATGCCGGATACCACACCACCAAATCGCTGCCGTCTTGTCTTGATCTGGCCGGATGGCGGGGGCATGAGCGATGCCGCCGCGAGGCTGGCCGCGACGCTCGCCGGCGGCGACGTGGCCTCGCTGATCGTTCCGCAATACGGCCTTTCCGACGACGAATTCCAGGCGCTTTGCGAGGCGCTTGTTCCTGTTGCGCAGGAGGCCGGCTGCGCCGTCATGGTCGCCGGCGAAACGCGGGTGGCGGCGCGCGTCAAGGCGGACGGCGTCCATGTCGAGGGCAACGCGGCCACCCTCGCCGACATCGTCGACCGCTTCGGCGGCAGGATGATGATCGGCGCGGGCGGCGTAAAGACGCGCGACGATGCGCTCAATCTCGGCGAACGGCAGCCCGACTATCTGTTTTTCGGCCGCTTCGGCTACGATATCAAACCCGAACCGCACCCGCGCAATCTGGGCCTGGCCGAATGGTGGGCCGACATGATCTCCATTCCCTGCGTGGTGATGGGCGGCTCCGATGCGTCCTCGGCCGCCGCTGTCGCCGCGACGGGCGCGGAGTTCGTTGCCCTGTCAGAGGCAATCTTCGCCGAAGGCCGCGATCCGAAGACGGAAGTCGCGCGCGTCAACGCGATCCTCGACGCCGACGCGCCACGCCTCGAGGGCGCCTGATGCATCTGCGGATATTGTCGTTTGCCGTCATTGCCGCCACGCTCACCATCGGTCCGGCATATTCCGCGGCCGGTGAGGATGCTCCCGGGACCGCCGACAGCGATCGTATCCTTCCCGCGCCGACACTGTCCGCTCCATCGAAGGGCATAGACCAGCGCCGCTTTGGCAAGGTGCCCGATCCCGCCTTCGGCGCTTTCCAGCGCGGGCTCTACCTGACGGCGTTCAACCTCGCCAGGCCGCGCGCCGAGGCAGGCGACGCGGCGGCCCAGACGCTGCTGGCGGAAATCTATGCGCGCGGGCTCGGTGTGCGCCGCGATCCCGAGCAGGCCGCCAACTGGTATCAACGCGCCGCCGAACAGGGCAATCCAGACGCTCAGTTCCAGTATGCGCTGCTTCTGGTCGACGGCCGCTACGTGGAAAAGGACGTGGATCAGGCCTTCGCGCTGATGGAAGACGCCGCCAATGCCGGAAATCTTCTTGCTCAGTTCAACTTCGCCCAGATGCTGATCGACCGGCAGCCGGGATCCGAGGGCTTGCGACGCGCGGTCGGCTTCTATGAACAGGCGGCGCGCGGCGGTCTCGCAGACGCCCAATATGCAATGGCGCAGGTCTATGCCAACGGCGCGGGCGGCAAACGGCGGGACGACGAAGCCGCGCGGCGCTGGCTGACGCACGCTGCCCGCCAGAATTACGATACCGCCCAGCTTGAACTGGGCACCTGGCTTGTTCAGGGACGCGGCGGCGACATTGACGAGGAAGCCGGCTTCGGCTGGCTGAAACGCGCCGCCGAGAGCGGCAATGTCGCGGCCAGCAACCGCCTCGCCAAGCTTTACCGCGCTGGCGTCGGCACCGATGCGGATTCCGTCACCGCCGCCGCCTGGTACATCCTCGCCCGCCGTGCCGGTCTGGTCGATCCGGAGATGGATATCTTCATGGAGGGGCTGACGGAGGAACAGCGGCGCAATGCCATAGCCCAGGCGAACCGTTTGCGCTGAGGAGCGGCGGGCGATCCCGCCTCCCCTTGCTTCCGACCACGTTTTATGATCATGGAAGCGCCGAATTTGGCCAATCGGCCGCAAATCCCTCATCGAGATCGCAAATGGCCAAAATCAACGGCAACGAAATCCGTCCCGGCAACGTCATCGAACACAATGGCGGGCTGTGGGTGGCGGTGAAGACCAATGCGGTGAAACCCGGCAAGGGCGGCGCCTACAATCAGGTCGAGCTCAAGAACCTGATCGACGGCACCAAGCTCAACGAGCGTTTCCGCGCCGCCGAGACGGTCGAGAAGGTGCGGCTCGAACAGAAGGACTTCTCCTATCTCTACGAGCAGGGCGAGATGCTGGTGTTCATGGACACCGAGACCTATGAGCAGCTTGAACTGCAGAAGGATTTCGTCGGCGACCGCGCCGCTTTCCTCCAGGACGGCATGATGGTCACGGTCGAACTCTACGAGGAAAAGCCGATCGGCATTTCCCTGCCCGATCAGGTGACGCTGGAGATCAGCGAGGCCGATCCTGTGGTCAAGGGCCAGACGGCCGCTTCGTCCTACAAGCCGGCGATGCTGGAAAACGGCATTCGCGTCATGGTGCCCCCGTTCATTTCGTCGGGCGAGCGCATCGTCGTCGATACGAACGAGCTCACCTATATCCGCCGCGCCGACTGACCGGCGGAACCCGAAATGGCCCGTTCGGCACTCCTCAACGTGATGACCCAGGCCGCCCTCAAGGCGGGCCGCTCGCTGGCGCGCGATTTCGGCGAGGTGCAAAACCTGCAGGTCTCGCTCAAGGGCCCCGGCGATTATGTCAGCCAGGCCGACCGCAAGGCCGAGGAAATCATCTACAATGAGCTGTCGCGCGCCCGCCCCGGCTACTCCTTCCTGATGGAGGAGCGCGGCGCGGTCGACGGCGACGACGACCAGCACCGCTGGATCGTCGACCCGCTCGACGGCACGACCAACTTCCTCCACGGCATCCCGATCTTTTCGATTTCGATCGCGCTTGAGCGGCAGGGCCAGCTCGTCGCGGGCGTCATCTTCAATCCGGCGATGGACGAGCTCTACATCGCCGAGCGCGGCGGCGGCGCCTACCTCAACGACCGCCGCATGCGCGTCGCCGGCCGAAGCAAGCTGGTCGACGCTGTCGTCGGCACCGGCATCCCGCATCTCGGCCGCGGCAATCATGGCCGCGCGCTTGTCGACCTGCGCAACTTCATGTCCGAAACCGCCGGCATCCGCCGCTTGGGTTCGGCCGCACTCGATCTCGCCTATGTCGCCGCCGGCCGCATGGACGGTTTCTGGGAGGACGCGCTGGCCCCGTGGGATCTCGCGGCCGGCATATTGATGGTGCGCGAGTCGGGCGGTTTCGCGACCGATCGCCAGGGCCGCAACGCGATGTTCGAGACCGGCTCGATTGTCGCCGGCAACGCGGCCGTGCACAAGGCGATGCTGACAACGCTCGGAAAATCGGCGGCGGCAGCTTGATTGCGAGCCTGAAAGAAAGTTGACCCCGCCCGTCACGCCAAGTCTGGACTTCTTTCAATTTCGTCACAATTCCGTTTAGAGTCCTGATCACTCTCCGTGGCGGGAACAAACTGGGGTTGGTCGATGGCATTATTCAGATCGCTGGGCATGGATGCCTCGGACACCGAGGACGCGGAATACGATCCGCGCAACCTTTCCAGCCCGCAGGTCTTCCTGCTGACGATGCTGGTGTTCCTGGCGATCTCCGGCTTCGTCGCCGCCATTCTCAACCGGCAGATCGCGTCGGCCTTCTACACAAACCCGGGCCTCAACGGGCTGATCATCGGGGTGCTCGGCGTCGGTGTTCTGCTGGCCTTCCTCCAGGTCGGCCGGCTGTTCCGCGAGGTGCGCTGGGTCAATTCCTTCCGCGCCGGGACGGAAAGCCGCGATCCCGTGCTGCTGGCGCCGATGCGCGCGCTGCTCAGCCGTTCGTCGTCGATGGCGCTGTCAACCAGTTCGATGCGCTCGATTCTGGACTCCATCGCCACCCGTCTCGACGAAAGCCGTGACATCTCGCGCTATCTGATCGGCCTGCTCGTCTTCCTTGGCCTGCTCGGCACCTTCTGGGGACTGCTCCAGACCATCGCCTCCATCGGCGACACCATCAACTCGCTCGATCCCGGCTCCGGCGATACAAACGACGTGCTCAACGCGCTCAAGTCCGGTCTCAGCGCCCCGCTTGCCGGGATGGGCACGGCCTTCTCGTCCTCGCTCTTTGGTCTGTCCGGCTCGCTGATTCTGGGCTTCCTCGACCTGCAGGCCGGCCGCGCGCAGAACCGTTTCTATACCGAACTGGAGAATTGGCTCTCCAGCGTCACCGATCTGAGTTCCGATATCCCGGTCGCGGGTGCCGACAAAGCCGGTACGTCGGAGGAAATGAAGGCGCTCGCCGAGCGGCTGCGTTCCATGCAGGAACAGGGCGGCGCGTCCAACCCGCGCATCGCCGCCTCCATGGCGAGCCTCGCCGACGGCATTTCCGGCCTCGTGAAGAACATGCGCAACGAGCAGCAGATGATGCGCGACTGGGTCGAGGCCCAGTCGAAGGACCAGAAATCCCTGCAGCAGACGCTGGAGAAGATCGCCACCGCGCTGAACAAGCAGGACAAGGGCTGAGATGGCGCTGGCCCGCGCACGGCGCGCCAATCGCGGCGTCGACTACTGGCCGGGCTTCGTCGACGCCCTGTCGACGCTGCTTCTGGCCATCATGTTCCTGTTGTCGGTCTTCGTGCTGGCGCAGTTTCTGCTCAGCCGCGAAATCACCGGCAAGGACGAGGTGCTGACCCGCCTCAACACCCAGATCAACGAGCTGACCCAATTGCTGGCGCTCGAGCGCTCCAACACTCAGGATGCCGAGGATCAGCTGGCCGCCCTGTCGGCCTCACTCACCGATGTGGAAGCCGAGCGCAGCCGGCTGCAGCGGCTTCTGGCCGAGGGCAGTGGCGCCGGCGCGCAAGCACAGTCGCGTATCGGCGCGCTCTCCGAACAGCTCGACAGCGAAAAGCAGCTCAGCCAGCGCGCACTGAGCCAGGTCGAACTGCTCAATCAGCAGATTGCCGCGCTCCGCAAACAGATCGGCGCGCTCGAATCGGCTCTCGAAGTCTCCGAGCAGCGCGACCGCGAATCCAACACCAAGATCGCCGATCTCGGCCGCCGGCTGAACGTCGCGCTGGCCCAGCGAGTCCAGGAACTCAACCGCTACCGGTCCGACTTCTTCGGACGTCTGCGCGAGATTCTCTCCGACCGCGAGAACATTCGCATTGTCGGCGACCGTTTCGTCTTCCAGTCCGAGGTGCTTTTCCCGTCCGGCTCCGAAATCATCAACGACGCCGGCCGCGAGGAGATGGCCAAGCTGGCCGGCGCGATCATGGAGCTGCAACGCGAGATACCGCCGGAGATCAACTGGGTGTTGCGCGTCGACGGTCACACCGACAACATTCCGCTGTCGGGCGCCGGCCGCTATCGCGACAACTGGGAACTGTCGAGCGCCCGCGCCACATCCGTTGTCAAGTTCCTGATCGAGGAAGGCGTGCCCGCAAGCCGGCTGGTCGCGGCCGGCTTCGGCGAGTTCCAGCCGCTCGACGAAACCGATACGCCGGAAGCCCGCGACAAGAACCGCCGTATCGAGCTGAAGCTGACGGAGCGGTAGGGCTAGCTTTGCGCCCGAACATGCAGGCTGACGCCGGACGCACTCTGCAGATGGCTGATCACTGAAAACAGGTTGCGTGCGTTCGGGTTACCGAGCGGTCCGAACATGCGCATCAGGCTTTTAGGTGGTGTTCCGGTCTCTGTTGCGAGACGGTCAAAGCCAACAGTCGCATTTATGTAGTCGCGCAGCACGGCTTTGCCGGTCTCCAGATCCCCTGCCAGCAGGGCTTCGACACCTTCTGTCAGGAGTGCTTCCCGAAAGGCGGCATCCTTCTGTGCGCGAGCGCGCACTGTTTCCTTGAACGATCTCGTCAGTGGCATTTCAAACGCTACCTTTGCTGCGTCTCTTGTATTCCGCCCAACGCGCATGGGCCATATCGATATCCCGTTGTTGCCGCTTCTTTGTTCCACCGGCCAGCAGGATGACGACAGTGTCACCGTCCTTGCCAAAATAGAGTCTGTATCCCGGACCAAAATCGATCCTGTATTCGAAAACACCCGAACCGGCGCCTTTCACATTAGACAGATTGCCGCGCCCCATCCGGGCAAGCGCGACCGTCACTTTTGCCGCCGCCTGCGGGTCAAGTCGGTCAAACCAAACGGCAAATGGACTGATGCCGTCCGTGTCAACGAATTCTCTCAGTTCCATCGGCAATATGGTACCATATTCGGTACCATACAAGCAACCACGCTCCTATGTGAGCGCGGGATCGCGCCTCACACACCCGCCCAGACCGCTGCCAGCGCCAGCGCCGCCGGCGCCGCCTGGATGAACAGGATCTTGCGGCTCGCCGTGGCCGCGCCATAGAGCCCCGCCACCACAACGCAGGCGAGGAAGAAGACCTTCACCGCGAAACCGGCCTCGCCGAGCCACGTGCCCCACGCGAGCCCTGCAACCAGGAACCCGTTGTAGAGCCCCTGATTGGCGGCAAGCACTTTCGTCGCGGCGGAAAATTCAGCCGTCATGCCAAACGCTTTGCGCCCGCGCGGCGTGTCCCACAGCGTCATTTCGAGGATGACGATGTAGATATGGATCAGCGCCACGACGCCGGTCAGGATGTTTCCGATCACTGGATTTTCCTCCTCTTGGCCGGACGGCATAGAGCACCGGTTTGGCGAGTGCGGCAAGCCGTGCTGGCTCAATCCATGTGGCTTGCACATCGCCCCGTCTTGGTGTCCCTTGCCGCATTCAATTCGAGGTTTTCCCATGTCGTTTGAAAAACTGGATGCGCTCTGCCGCAGGCTGAACGCGCTTGAACACGCGACGGCGATCCTTGGCGTCGACGAGGCCACCGCGATGCCCGTCGGCGGCGGAGACGCGCGGGCCGAATCGATGTCGGTCCTGGCCGGCATGTATCATCGCCAGGCGACCGCGCCCGAAATCGGCGACTGGCTGCAAGCGGCGGAGCGCGAGGAACTCTCCGAGGAACAGAGGGCGGCGATCGGCGAATTCCGCCGCGTCTGGGTCGGCCTTACCTGCCTGCCGCCGGAATTCGTCGAGCGCCAGACGATCACCCGCATGCGCTGCGAGCAGCTGTGGCGCGACCTGAGGTCGAAGAACGACTGGACCGGGTTCCAGCCGGCGCTCGAAAGCGTGGTCGCGATGACCCGCGAGGAGGCGGCCATGCGCGCCGAAGCCTTCGGTCTCGAACCCTATGACGCGCTGATGGAGCAATACGATCCAGGCAACCGCGCCGCCGACATCTCGCCGGTCTTCGCCGAGTTGAAATCCTTCCTCGTCGATTTCGTGCCGAAGGCGCTCGATGCGCAGGAAAGGCGCCTCGCCGGGCGGCCGAAGAAGCCGCTCTCCGGCAACTATCCCGTTGAGCGCCAGCGCGAGCTCGGCCTGGCCATGATGGCCGCCGTCGGCTTCGACCTTACACATGGCAGCCTGTCGGTCTCGCATCACCCATTCTGCGGCGGCGTGCCGACCGACGTGCGCATCACCACCCGCTACCGCACCGGCGAGTTCCTGTCGGCGCTGATGGGCACGCTGCACGAGACCGGCCACGCGCTTTACGAGCAGGGGCTGCCACGCGAATGGGCGCACTGGCCGCTCGGCAGGGCGCGCGGCATGTCGATGCATGAGAGCCAGAGCCTGTTCGTGGAAAAGCAGATTGGCCGCAACCCCGCCTTCTGGCGTTGGGCGCTGCCGGTGGTGGAGCGCCATCTCGGCGAGGACTGGTCGATCGACGACATCCTGCCCCATGTCCACCATGTCGAGCGCGGGCTGATCCGCGTCGACGCCGACGAGGTCACCTACCCGCTCCACGTCATCCTGCGCTACGAACTCGAACAGGAGCTGATCGCCGGCCGGCTGGAGGTGCGGGACCTGCCGGAGGCCTGGGACGCAAAGATGACCGGCTATCTCGGCCTGTCGACCATCGACAGTCCGGCCGACGGCCCGATGCAGGATGTGCACTGGCCATCCGGCGCCATCGGCTATTTCCCGTCTTATACGCTGGGCGCCATGATCGCCGCGCAGCAATGGGCCGTCATCGCCCGCGACATGCCGGACGTCGAAGCCCGGATGGAGAAGGGCAATTTCGACGCCCTCAACGACTGGCGCCGCGATCACATCTGGTCGCAAGGGTCGCGCTGGTCGACGCCGGAGCTCATCGAACGCGCCACCGGCGAACCGCTCAACGCGGCGCATTTCAGGAAGCATCTGGAAGCGCGGTACGAGGCGTAAGGACTGCGGCTGACGAGAAAAGCGCGGGGGGGGGGGGTGGAGATTGCTCTATTCCCGCGGAATACGGGAATAGAGCCTCGACCATCAGGGATGCCAACCCCTGTATCGGATCAATGCGCCATCATCTCGCTGGCGATCTGTTCTCCGCTCAACGACGAAGGGTAGTAGGTCGGCCAGTTGGTCAATTCGCCCAGCAACGCCTTCCGGTCGTCTCCCCAATAAAGATGGTAGTGATCGGATCGCTCGGGCGCGATTCGGTGGTCGCTGAACTGAATGTACTGGGGGGCATCTTCGTTACCTCCAATCCTCTTGAAGACGAACCGCACCCCCCGGTTGCCTTTCGCATAGGTGAGGATCTCATATCCGTCTGCCGCATAGTCGCCTTCGATCGGATCACCACCCTTATAGAAGGCGACACGATCACCGTCGATGACAATACGATCGACGTCGGTCCGGTATCCCGCTTCGTAATACGCGCGATACTCTTCGGCGCTCTTGTCCCCCTGCTCCGCCTTGTCGGCCATGACCGGATCCAGCGTACCGTCCTCCAGATAGGGGAATACAGATTGCCAGTCGCCCTCCCAGTCCGAGAGCGCGCGGTCCTTGATCTGGCCGTCGTCGAAATACCCTTTGTAGATGGCGTTGTCAGAACCGTGGGAATGCTCTTGCGCCGAATCATCCTTGGCGCCCTGGCTTCCCCCTGCCTGCGCCTGCGCCGCGAAAAGCAGCATGAAACCCAGCATCACTGCGCCGGCGCACATTGTGATCGTTCTTTGCATTCTTCCTACCTTTTCTAGTCGACTGTTGAATGGAGCCGGTGAATGTCACCGCATGTAATGTTATGACATTACATGTTTCATCTAACCAAATACCCCTGCACTGGCAACAGGCTTTTGAAGACATGCTTCGGCCTCCGTCCGGATGCCGCGCGTGTCCCGCTCCGGTGCCTGGCAAGCGCCCTTGCAGCCGACAGAACATCCATCGCTTCGACAGTGACCGCGCATATTGGGTTGACCAACCGGACTGTCCGTTGATGTCGGCCGCATTTGCCGGCAATGGGACGCACCGTCCCTCTTGCCCCTCCGCCCGATCCATCCGAAATTGCGTCCAATCGGGAGGAGGTAACACATGGCCGAACAGGCAGACGCCATCATTGTCGGAGCGGGATTGGCCGGGCTGGTCGCAGCCTGCGAACTGGCCGATGCCGGCAAACGCGTCATCATCGTCGAGCAGGAAGGCGCAAACTCGCTGGGCGGCCAGGCCTTCTGGTCGCTGGGCGGCCTGTTCTTCGTCGGCAGCCCCGAGCAGCGCCGCCTGCGCATCAAGGACAGCCGCGAACTCGCCCTGCAGGACTGGATGGGCTCCGCGCAGTTCGACGGCCCGCAGGATGAATGGCCGCGCAAGGTCGCCGAAGCCTATATCGACTTCGCCGCCGGTGAAATGCGGCCATGGCTGCACGGCCTCGGCATGCGCTGGTTCCCGGTCGTCGGTTGGGCCGAGCGCGGCGGCGCGCTGGCCCATGGCCACGGCAATTCGGTGCCGCGCTTCCACATCACCTGGGGCACCGGCCCCGGCGTGGTCGAGCCGTTCGAGAAGCGCGTTCTGGAGTATGAGAAGGCGGGCCTGATAACGCTCAAATTCCGCCACCGTGTCAGCCGCATCTTCAAATCAAAAGGCGCGGCCGCCGGCGTGGCGGGCGACATGCTGGAACCCTCCACCGTCGAGCGCGGCCAGAAGTCCGGCCGCAAGGTGGTCGGCGATTTCGAATTCAGGGCAGGCGCCGTCATCGTCGCCTCGGGAGGCATCGGCGGCGACCTGAACCTTGTACGAAAAAGCTGGCCGGCCGACCGCCTCGGCCCGGCCCCGAAGTCGATGATCGCCGGCGTTCCGCATCATGTCGACGGCCGCATGATCGGCATCACGAAGAAAGCCGGCGCGGCGCTCATAAATACCGACCGCATGTGGCACTACACCGAAGGCGTGAGGAACTGGGCGCCGATCTGGCCCGAACACGGCATACGCATCCTGCCCGGCCCCTCGTCCATGTGGTTCGACGCGCTGGGCGAACGCCTCGAGCCGCCCTGCCTGCCCGGTTTCGACACCATGTCCACCCTGAAGCGCATCCTCGCGACCGGCCACGAATACTCCTGGTTCGTGCTCACCCAGAAGATCATCAAGAAGGAATTCGCGCTGTCGGGGTCGGAACAGAATCCCGACTTTACCTCGAAGAAATGGAGCGCGGTGCTGAAGAGCCGCCGCGGGTCGGGCGCGCCGCCGCCGGTCGAGGCCTTCAAGGAAAAGGGCGAAGACTTCATCGTCGCCGGCAACCTGCGCGACCTCGTCGCCGGCATGAACAGGCTGGCAGGCAACAGCCTCCTCGACCACGACCGGCTGGAAATGCAGATCGCCGCCCGCGACCGCGAGATCGACAATCCCTTCTCCAAGGATGCGCAGGTCACCGCCATTCGCGGCGCGCGCAACTATCTGGGCGACAAGCTGATCCGGACAGCAGCGCCGCACAAGATCCTCGACCCGGCAAACGGCCCGCTGATCGCGGTGCGCCTGCACATCCTCACCCGCAAGACGCTGGGCGGCATCCACACCAACCTGGATTCGCAGGTGCTGGACGAACAAGGCGAGCCGATTCCCGGCCTCTACGCGGCGGGCGAGGCGTCAGGCTTCGGCGGCGGCGGCTATCATGGCCACAACGCGCTCGAAGGCACCTTCCTCGGCGGCTGCATCTTCTCGGGCCGCAACGCCGGCCGCCATGCGGCGCGATAGAGAGCTATGCCCAGTGGCCGCATCATAATGCTCAACGGCACGTCGAGCGCCGGGAAATCAACGCTTGCCAAAGCATTGCGAGCGGCATTGTCGGAACCCTTTTGCTACTACGCCTCGGATCAACTGGCCGATGGCGGCTTCAGGACGATCAAGCCCGAACTTGTCGATGCCGGACAGCCGGATGAACGCGCCAGGTTCTTCGATGGCTTTCACCGTTCGATCGTTTCATTCGCGGAAGCCGGCAACGACATGATCGTGGAACACATAGTCGAGGAGCCGGGCTGGGCCGAGCAACTACGGCACCTACTGGCGCACCTCGATACGTTCTGGGTTGGCGTCCACGCACCTCTTGCGCAATTGCAGCGACGGGAACGCGAGCGCGGGGATCGCGATCTCGGCGAAGCAGAGTACCACTTGAAGACCCACGGCTATTGCCGATACGACATCGAGGTCGATACCAGCGAACCCCTGGAGACCGCTGTCGCCGCAATTGTTCATGCCTGGCGCCATCGGCCAGTCCGCACCCGATAGCGGCCACCTGCCGCCATGCCGCTCTGATCGCACCAATTGGAAAACTCATGCCCCTTACCAATCAGGACCTCGTCGAACTGGTCGCCTTTCGCCGTCACCTCCACCAGCAGCCCGAAATTTCCAACGAGGAGGAAAACACCGCCCGCGAGGTCGTATCCTTCCTGACGCCAACCGAGCCCGACGAGGTGCTGACCGGGCTCGGCGGCCATGGCGTCGCGGTGGTCTATGACACCGGCGAACCGGGTCCGACGGTGCTGCTGCGATCCGAGCTGGACGCGCTGCCGATCGAGGAACTGTCGGACCTGCCTCACCGCTCGCGGGTGCTGGGCAAGGGCCATATGTGCGGCCATGAGGGGCACTCAACGATCCTCGCCGCCGTCGGCCGTCAGCTCGGCCGCCAGCGCCCTGCCTGCGGCCGCGTGGTGCTCATGTTCCAGCCGGCGGAGGAAACCGGCAACGGTGCAGCCGGCGTCATCGCCGATCCGCGCTATGCGGCAATCGCGCCCGACTTCGCCTTCTCGCTGCACAATCTGCCCGGCACGCCGCTCGGCCATGTCCGGCTGAAGCAGGGCGTCGTCAATTGCGCCTCGCGCGGCATGCGGATCGTCTTCACCGGCAAGACCGCGCATTCCTCCATGCCCGAGACAGGAGTGTCGCCGATGAATGCGATCAGCGCACTGATGCCCGCGCTGCCGAAGCTTGGCGGTGGCACCTTCAACGACGACGATTTCTCCATGCTCACCGTCACCCACGCATCGATGGGCGAAGCGGTGTTCGGCGTCGCGCCCGGCCGCGCCGAGGTCTGGGCCACGTTGCGCACCCGCCTCGATGATCGCATGGCGGATCTCGTCGCTGCGGCGGAAACGCTTGCAAGACGCGTCGCGGCCGAACACCGCCTGAACTGCGAGATCGACTATCACGAGATCTTCGTCGCCAGCCTCAATGAGCAGGAGGCGGTGGCGCATCTGCGCGCCGCCCTCGACGCAGAAGGCGTCGGCCACGACGAAGCCGAACTGCCGATGCGCGCGTCGGAGGATTTCGGCCGCTTCGGTCATGGCGCGAAATCGGCCATGTTCTTCCTGGGCGCGGGCGAGCGCCACCCCGCGCTGCACAATCCCGACTACGACTTCCCTGATGACCTCATCCCGATCGGGGCCAAGGTTTTCATGCGCGCCGTACGCGATTTGCTTGGGTGAGGATCGATACGACCGGAGCCGTAGCGGAGGGCAGGCCGCCCTACTCCGCCGCGCCCCTGAACGCGTCCGCACCGGTGTCGAACTGCAGCTTGGCGAGGCGCGCATAGATTCCGCCCTTGGCGACCAGGCTCTTGTGCGTGCCCTGTTCAACGATCCGGCCCTTGTCCATCACGATGATCCGGTCGGCCTTGAGCACGGTCGCCAGCCTGTGCGCCACCACGATCGTGGTGCGGCCCTTCATCAGCCGCTCGAGCGCGGTCTGCACCAGCGTCTCGCTTTCGGCGTCGAGCGCCGACGTCGCCTCGTCGAGCAGCAATATCGGCGCGTCGCGCAGGATGGCGCGGGCGATTGCGATGCGCTGCCGCTGCCCGCCCGACAGCATCACCCCGCGCTCGCCGAGTTGGGTGTCGTAGCCTTCCGGCAGCGCCTTGATAAACGCTTCGGCCAATGCGTCGCGCGCCGCCGCTTCGATGTCGGCGGTGCTCGCCTGCGGCTTGCCGAAGGCGATGTTGTCGCGCGCGCTCGCCGCGAATATGGACACGTCCTGCGGCACCAGCGCGATGCGCGAGCGTACCGCCTTGGGGTCGGCCCTGGCGATGTCCACGCCGTCGATCTCGATCGATCCGCTGTCGGGGTCGTAGAAGCGCAGCAGCAGCGAGATGATGGTGCTCTTGCCGGCGCCCGACGGTCCGACGATCGCAACTGTCTCGCCCGGCTTGACCTCGAAGCCCAGCCCTTCCAGCGCGGCTGCGTTCATCCGTGTCGGATAAGCGAAATGAACGTCGGCGAAGGCCACCGCGCCCCGCGCGGGTTCCGGCAGCGCCGATGGATTTGCCGGCGCGCGGATCGCCGGCACCTCGTCCAGGAGTTCGGTCAGCCGCTCGGCAGCACCCGCCGCCTGATTGAGTTCGCCCCACACTTCCGACAGTGAACCGAGCGCGCTGGCCGCCAGCACCGAATAGAGCAGGAACTGGCCGAGCGTTCCCGCCGACATCGTGCCGGCCAGCACATCGCGCGAGCCGATCCACAACACGCCGATGACGGAGGCGAACACAGCCGAGATGACGAAGAACGTCAGGAACGAACGCGCGAAGATCGATCCCCGCGCCGCCTGAAACGCCGCCTCCACCGCCTTCGCGAAACGCCCTGTCACCATCGCCTCGCCGGTGTTGGCCTGCATGGTGCGCACCGCGCCGATCTGCTCGCTGGCATAGGCTGTCGCGTCGGCCAGCGTGTCCTGCGCCTGCCTTGAGCGGCGCCGGACCGAGCGTCCGAAGGCGACCAGCGGCAAGACGATTGCCGGGATTGCGAGCAGCACCAGGCTCGACAGTTTCGGGCTGGTGATCACCATCATGATCGCCGCGCCGATGCCCATGATCGAGTTGCGCAGCGCCACGGAGGCCGTCGCGCCGACAGCCGACTTGATCTGCGTGGCGTCGGCGGCCAGCCGCGATATGATCTCGCCCGACTGCGAACGGTCGAAGAATGCCGGCGAGAGTTCCGCCACATGGGCGAACACGTCGCGCCTGAGGTCCGACACCACACGTTCGCCGAGCGTGATGACGAAATAGTAGCGGGCGGCCGATGCCAGCGCGAGCACGACGCCGATGATCACCAGCATTCCGAAATATTGTGAAATGAAGTCGGAATCGCCGCCGCCGAAGCCGTGGTCGATCATCCGCCGCACCGCCAGCGGAAGCGTCAGCGTCATCGCGGCCGCCAGCACCAGCGCTGCGAGCGCCGCTGCAACCATGCCCCTGTACTGGCCGAGATACGGGAAGATGCGCCTGAGCGGTCCGAGCGAACGCCGCCTCGGCTCCTCGACGAAGATGTCCGCCATCCCGCTTCCTTCCTGCGTCCGCCTGTCAGCAGCGGTCTTGTGCGCCAGGCCTGGCTCGTGTAAGAGCCACGCCGACCGTTTCAGAAGCCGTAGCCATCCTTGGCCGCGGCTTCAAGTTTTGAGACCGGGCGACATCGACGCAGGGCCATCGCCCGCCAGAAGCCCAAGCCGGGATATAAGATCATGAAGAGCGAAATTCATCCGGACTACCACACCATCAAGGTCGTGATGACCGATGGCACCGAATACGAGACCAAATCGACCTGGGGCAAGGAGGGCGACACGCTCAACCTCGACATCGACCCCAACTCGCATCCGGCATGGACCGGCGGAACCCAGAACCTGGTCGACCGCGGCGGCCGCCTGTCGAAGTTCAAGACCAAGTTCTCCAATCTCGGCATCTGAGCCGGAGAGCGAGACGAAACGAAAAAGCCCCGCTTCGGCGGGGCTTTTCTTTTGAGACAGTCATCCCGGCCAAGCGGCAAAGCCACGCAGAGCCGGGACCCATTCCGCTACAGTCCCGCTTGGGACCGTTCACCTACATATGGATCGGCTTCGCCCACGCCGCATAGGCGGCTTCCTTGACCGATTCCGACATCGTCGGGTGCGCATGGCAGGTGCGGGCAAGGTCTTCCGAGGAACCACCAAATTCCATAAGCACCGCCGCCTCGTGGATCATCTCGCCGGCTCCGAAACCGACGATATGAACACCCAGAACCCGGTCAGTCGCCTTGTCGGCCAGCACCTTCACGAAGCCTTCGGTCTGAAGCATAGCGCGTGCGCGGCCATTGGCCGTGAACGGGAACTTGCCGGCATTGTATTCCACGCCGTCCTTTTTCAGCTCTTCCTCCGTCTTGCCGACCGAGGCCACTTCCGGGCTGGTGTAGACCACCGAGGGAATGACGCCGTAGTTCACGTGACCGGCCTGCCCGGCAATGATCTCGGCCACAGCGACGCCCTCATCCTCCGCCTTGTGCGCCAGCATCGGCCCGGCGATCGCATCGCCGATCGCATAGATCCCCTCCACATTGGTGCGCAAATGCCCGTCGGTCTCCACCCGGCCGCGGTCGTCCAGCTTCACCCCGGCCTCCTCCAGCCCGAGCCCTTCGGTGAACGGCTTGCGCCCCGTCGCCACCAGAACGGCGTCGGCGTCGATCGTCTCGGCATCGCCACCCTTGACCGGCTCGAACGTCACCTTGGCGCCCTTGCCGGCCTTCTTGGCCTCGGTCACCTTGGCGCCGAGCTTAAATTCGATGCCCTGCTTGGCCAGCATGCGCTGGAACTGCTTGGCCACCTCGCCGTCCATCCCGCCGAGGATCGTGTCGAGGAATTCGACCACCGTCACCTTCGCCCCGAGCCGCGCCCAGACCGAGCCGAGCTCGAGCCCGATCACGCCGCCGCCGACCACGACCAGGTGCCCCGGCACCTTTGCAAACTCCAGCGCGCCGGTGGACGAGACGATCACCTTCTCGTCGAATTTCACATCGACGCCCGGAATGCCGGCAACGTCCGATCCCGTGGCGATGACGATGTTCTTGGTCTCGACCTCGCTGCCCTTGCCGTCCTCGCCCGTGACCGACACCTTGCCCTTGCCCGCGATCTTGCCGGTGCCGCGCAGCACGTCGATCTTGTTCTTCTTCATCAGGAAATCGAGACCCTTGGTGTTCTGCTCCACCGTGGTCGTCTTGTGAGCCAGCATGTTCTTGAGGTTCAGCTTCGGCTTGCCGACGTCGACGCCGAGATCCTTGAACGAATGCTGCGCTTCCATCAACATTTCGGAGGCGTGCAGCATCGCCTTGGAGGGAATGCAGCCGACATTCACGCAGGTGCCGCCGAGCGTCGGGCGCTTTTCCACCAGCGCCGTTTTCAGGCCGAGCTGTGCCGCCTTGATGGCGCAGACATAGCCGCCCGGACCGGCTCCGATCACGACGACGTCGTAGGTGGTGGACATGCTAACCTCGCTTCAGATGAGAATTCGTCGATTCAGAACGCCAGCCGCCACAGCATGATGACAAGGCCGACCGCGCTCGCATTCCAGATCAGTGTGCGCACCCACACAAGCCCGGCCATATAGGCGGGGAGATACGCGACCCGACACCAGAAATAAAGGGCCGCGCCCAGCCCTGCATAGCCGTCATGCGATCCCGTCACTTCGATCGCCAGCGCAAGAGCGGCGAATGCCGGGAAGGTTTCCAGGAAGTTGCGGTAGGCGCGCGCGGCCCGGCCGGCCATTCCCGTTGGCGGCAAATCGTCGTCGCGCGCGCCGACCGTGTAGCGGTTGCCGACCTGCGCCTTGTAGGTGAACGACTGGACCGACAGGTGGACCAGAAGCAACAGCACCGAAAGCGCCAGATAGGCCATCTCCACGCTGAGCCAGGGAATGATGGCGCTGACCTCGGCGCGTATCATCAGCGGCCGCCGCTGACGTCGAGCAGGGCGCCGGTCGTGTAGGACGCGTCGTCCGAAAGAAGCCAGACTATGGCCCGCGCGATTTCGTCGGCGCTACCCGGCCGCTTCATGGGGATGGCGGCGGCGACGCGCTGAGCCCGGTCGGGCTGGCCGCCGGAGGCGTGGATGTCGGTGTCCGTGACACCCGGCCTGACGGCGTTGACACGGATGCCCTCCTCCGCGACTTCCCGCGCCAGCCCAACCGTGAAGGTATCGATCGCTGCTTTCGATGCCGCGTAGTCGACATATTCGCCGGCCGAGCCCAGCACTGCCGCGACGGAGGAAACATTGACGATCGCGCCGCCCTGGCCGCCATGCGTTGTCGACATGCGTTTCACCGCCTCGCGGGCGCACAGTATGGAGCCGGTCACATTGATGCGCATCATGCGCTCCAGCCGCGCGGCGCTCATCGCGTCGACCCTGCACTTGGCATCCACGACGCCGGCATTGTTGACCAGCCCTTCGAGGCCGCCAAAGCGGCTGTCGACGGCTTCAAACATCGCCATGATATCGTCTTCGGAAGCCACATCTCCCTGAGCCATGAAGGCCTCGCCCCCCTGCTCCTCAATCTCGGAGACAACCTTTCTGGCGGCCTGCTCGTCGCGCACATAGTTCACCGCAACGCGCCAGCCATTTGCGGCCGCGAGCCTCGCGGTGGCCGCGCCGATACCCCGGCTTGCGCCGGTGACCAGCAGCGCCTTCCTTTGTCTGGTCATTCCTGGCACCCTGCCAATCTGAATCCGTCCCACGGGAGCCTGTCGAGGTTCAGAAGATCGAATGCCGCAGCCCCCACGATCTTGTAGCCGAAATCGGCAAGCAGCAGCCCTTTTGGTGCCGGCTGGCCTTCAGCCGGCACCAGGCCCGCCATGCCCTGGTCATCGACGGCGTAAATGGGACCTTGCCACACGGTGCATGCTTCGATCTCCGCTCCGGTCAGATCCCCTTCCGGGCAATCGTGGATGATCAATCCGTTGGGCCGTGACGGATTTTCAGTCCATAGAACCATGCCCTTGAAGGGCGGCGCGCCGGCAAATTCCATGCGAAACTGGTTGGTCACCACAACGCTTTCAGTCACCGGCTCGAAGCTGATCTCGGCAATCCCGTCGCGATCCTGGTAGACGGCAAGTTCGATTGGGCAGGCTGCGCGTGCGGGGGAAATGGTCCAGGCTGCCAGCGTGCCGACAACACCGGCCTGAAACAAGCAACGCGCCAGCAGTTTGGTGTTGACCATCATGCCGCGCACCGCCCTCACCTGTCGCTCAGCGCGAGCCTGATCCCGAAGCCGGCAAAGGCCGCGGCAACGCCGCGCCGCATCCAGCGCATGAAAGCCTCGCTGTTGATCGCGCGCGCGCCGATCATCGCCGCGAATGCGCCATAGATCACGAAGACGACAAACGTCATCGCCATGAACACGCCGCCCAGATAGAGCAACTGCGCCACCGCCGATCCCGCGGCCGGGTCGACGAATTGCGGCAGGAAGGCGAGGAAAAACACCGACAGTTTCGGGTTGAGGATGTTAATCAGGAAGGCCGTGCGTACGGTCGGCATGAGCTTGCGGGTCACCGGTTCCGCCTTTTCCGCGGTCGCGGCGCCGCTCTCGCGCAGCGTCATCCAGGCAAGATAAAGCAGGTAGGCCGCGCCGGCATATTTCAGCACTTGAAACAGCACAGCGCTGGTGTGCAGGATCGCCGCCAGCCCGGCCACCGAGGCAAGCAGCGCCGGGATGATGCCGAGCGTGCAGCCGAAGGCGGCCGCAATGCTCGCCTGCCGCCCGGCGGAGAGACCGGTCATAACGGTATAGACGACGCCGGTTCCGGGAATGAGAACCACGATCAGCGACGTGATCAGGAATTCGATGCTCATCCGGTTCATCCTTACCGTTGTTGGTGCTCACCATATCCGCGGGACGCGTGCACCAGCGCACACGACCGCCTATCCCGTCAGCTTGGCCACAAACTTGACCGGATTGCCAGCAGGGTCGCGTACCCACGCCATTCGCAGGCGCCCTCCGAAATTGCCGGGGCTGCGGATTTGCGGCGCGCCCTTTTCGCACGCATATGCGAAAGCGCGGTCGACGTCATCGCACCAGACCACGACTTCGGCCTGTGGGTTGCCAAGCAGCGGCATCTGCCCGTGGACGGCCCCAACGACATCGGCACGGGTAATGCCCAGCGTTAGCCCGCCCAGCCCGACCTCGACATGTTCACTCGGGCCATCAGCGGGGGCCCGAAAGTTCTCCGAGAATCCGATTGCTGTATAGAATGCGAGCACGTTGTCGATGTCGGCAACGTACAGGTTGACTTGCGCATCCTCGAACCTCATCTCGGATTACAGATCCAGAACCAGCCGCTCGGGATCTTCCAGGCTTTCCTTGACCCGCACCAGGAATGTCACCGCTTCCTTGCCGTCGACGATCCGGTGGTCGTAGCTGAGCGCCAGATACATCATCGGGCGGATGACAACCTGCCCGCCGACCGCCATCGGCCGCTCCTGGATCTTGTGCATCCCCAGAATGCCCGACTGCGGCGCGTTGAGGATCGGCGTCGACATCAGCGAGCCGTAGACGCCGCCATTGGAGATGGTGAACGTGCCGCCCTGCATGTCGGCCATGGAGAGTTTGCCGTCGCGCGCCGCAACGCCCAGCCGGCCGATCTCGGCCTCGATCTCGGCAATCGTCATCTGGTCGGCGTCGCGCACCACCGGCACGACCAGCCCCCTGTCGGTGCCGACAGCCACGCCGATATGGGCGAAGTTCTTGTAGACGATGTCGGTGCCGTCGATCTCCGCGTTGACCGAGGGAATTTCCTTCAGCGCGTGGCAGACCGCCTTGGTGAAGAAGCCCATGAAGCCGAGCTTCACGCCGTGCTTCTTCTCAAACAGCTCCTTGTATTTGGAGCGCATGTCCATCACCGCCTTCATGTCCACCTCGTTGAAGGTGGTGAGCATGGCTGCGGTGTCCTGCGCTTCCTTCAGCCGGCGCGCGATGGTCTGGCGCAGGCGGGTCATTTTCACCCGCTCTTCGCGCGCCTCGTCGTCCGCTCCGGACGGCGCCCGCGCCGCCTTCGGCGTCTCCGCGGGCTGCGATGCCGCGCCCTTGGTCAGCGCCGTCATCACATCCTCTTTCAGGATTTGCCCGCGCTTGCCGGAGCCCTCGACCTGGTCCTCCGAAACGCCTTTCTCAGCCATCATCTTGGATGCGGAAGGCGATGCGGGCATGTCGCCCTTCTTTTCGCTTATCGGTTCCGGACCGGCGGTCGCCGCGCTCTTCGCTGCCGCCTCCTTGCTGTCGGCTGTGGCCTCGGGCACCGCCTCCTTCTTTTCCGCGGCTTTCTTTCCCTTGCCGCCGTCGTCGGCCTTCTTGGCCGGCTTGGCGCCCTCGCCTTCCGCGATCATGCCGAGCAGCGCGCCGACCTCGACCGTGTCGCCCTCATTGGCCGCGATTTCGGACAGGGTTCCGGCGGCAGGCGCCGGCACTTCCAGCGTCACCTTGTCGGTTTCGAGTTCAAGCAGCGTCTCGTCGACGGCGACTGCGTCGCCGGCCTTCTTGAACCAGGTGCCGATAGTGGCTTCGGTGACGGATTCGCCCAGCGTGGGCACGCGTATTTCGGTTGCCATTGTTCTGGTCCGTTGCCTTTTGTTGCCTCGTTAGCGGTTCAGCCCAGCGCGTCTTCCAGAAACGCCTCGAGCTGCGCCAGATGTTTCGACATCAGTCCCGTCGCCGGAGACGCCGCCGCCGGGCGGCCGGTGTAGCGTACGCGCTGATGCTTGGCTTCGATATGCGCCAGCACCCACTCCAGATAGGGATCGATGAATGCCCAGGCGCCCATGTTCTTGGGCTCCTCCTGGCACCACACCATCTCCGCGTTGCGGAAGCGCGACAGCTCGTTGATCAGCGCTTTCGCGGGGAAGGGGTAGAGCTGTTCCACCCTGAGCAGGTAGATGTCGTTGATGCCGCGCTTCTCGCGCTCCTCGTAGAGGTCGTAATAGACCTTGCCGGAGCACAGCACGACGCGGCGGATCTTCGAGTCCTTGACCAGCTTGATTTCCTGGCCGGGCAGCATCTGCGCGTCGTCCCACAGGAGCCGGTGGAAGGTGCTTTCGCCGGCCATTTCCGACAGCGTCGACACCGCCCGCTTGTGCCGCAGCAGCGATTTGGGCGACATCAGGATCAGCGGTTTGCGGAAGTCGCGCTTCAACTGTCTGCGCAGGGCGTGGAAATAGTTCGACGGCGTGGTGATGTTGGCGACCTGCATGTTGTCTTCCGCGCATTGCTGCAGGAAGCGCTCCAGACGCGCCGACGAATGCTCCGGCCCCTGGCCTTCATAGCCGTGCGGCAGCAGCATCACGAGGCCCGACATTCTGAGCCATTTGCGTTCGCCCGACGAAATGAACTGGTCGATCACCACCTGAGCGCCGTTCACGAAGTCGCCGAACTGCGCCTCCCAGATCACCAGCGCGCGCGGGTCGGCCAGGCTGTAGCCGTATTCGAAGCCGAGCACGGCCTCCTCCGAGAGCATCGAGTTGATGACCTCGAAATGCGCCTGCTGGGGGCCAAGATGGTTGAGCGAGATGTAGCGGTCCTCGTCGCGCTGGTCGTAGAGCACCGAATGGCGCTGCGAGAACGTGCCGCGTTCTGAATCCTGGCCCGACAGCCGCACCGGGTTGCCGTCGAGCAGGATGGAGCCCAGCGCCAGCGCTTCCGCCATCGACCAGTCGATGCCCTCGCCGGTGTCGATCATCTTGCGCCGGTTGTCCAGGAACCGCTTGATCGTGCGATGCGCCTCGAAGCCCTCCGGCACATCGGACAGCTTCTTGCCGATATCCTTCAGCGTCTTGATCGGCACCGCGGTCTTGCCGCGCCGCTGCTCGTCCTCGTTGTCGGCTGTGCGCAAGCCGCTCCAGGCGCCGTCCAGCCAGTCGGCCTTGTTGGGCCTGTACGACTGTCCGGCCTCGAATTCGGCCTCGAGGTTGGAGCGCCAGTCGGCCCGCATCTTGTCGAGTTCGTCCTGCGACACCAGGCCTTCCTCGATCAGCCGCTTGCCGTAGACCTCCACGACGGTCGAATGCTTGCGGATCTCCTTGTACATGATCGGCTGGGTGAACGCCGGCTCGTCGCCTTCATTGTGGCCGTAGCGGCGATAGCAGAACATGTCGATGACCACCGGCTTGTGGAAGGTCATGCGGAACTCGGTCGCTACCTTCGCCGCGTAGACCACCGCCTCCGGGTCATCGCCGTTCACATGCAGGATCGGCGCCTCGATCATCTTCGCCACGTCCGACGGATAGGGCGAGGAGCGCGAGAAGCGCGGATTGGTGGTGAAGCCGATCTGGTTGTTGATGATGAAATGCAGCGTGCCCCCAACGCGGTGGCCGCGCAGTCCCGAAAGCCCCAGGCATTCAGCCACCACGCCCTGACCCGCGAAAGCCGCGTCGCCATGCAGCAGGAGCGGCATCACCTTCACGCGTTCCTCGAGCGGCACAACGTCCTCGCGCTTGCGCGCGAACAGCAGGTCCTGCTTGGCCCGCGCCTTGCCCATCACGACGGGATTGACGATTTCCAGATGCGACGGGTTCGCCGTCAGCGACAGATGCACCCTGTTGCCGTCGAACTCGCGGTCGGACGAAGCGCCGAGATGGTACTTCACGTCGCCGGACCCTTCCACGTCGTCCGGCGCGAACGAACCGCCCTTGAACTCGTGGAAGATGGCCCGGTGCGGCTTGCCCATCACCTGGCTGAGCACGTTGAGCCGGCCGCGATGCGCCATGCCGAGCACGACGTCCTTCAGGCCCATCGCGCCGCCGCGCTTGAGGATCTGCTCGAGAGCCGGGATCAGCGATTCGCTGCCGTCGAGGCCGAAGCGCTTGGTGCCCTTGTATTTGACGTCGATGAACTGCTCGAAACCTTCCGCCTCGATCAGCTTCTGCAGGATCGCCATCTTGCCGTTCTTGGTGAATTCGATCCCCTTGTCCGGCCCTTCGATGCGCTCCTGAATCCATGCCTTCTCGGCCGGATTGGAGATATGCATGAACTCCACGCCGAGGGTGGAGCAATAGGTGCGCTTGAGGATGTCGAGCATCTCGCGCACCGTCGCGAATTCCAGCCCGAGCACATGGTCGATGAAGATCGGCCGGTCATAATCCGCCTCCTCGAACCCGTATGCCTCGGGCGACAGTTCGTTGTAGTCCTCCAGCGGCTTGGCGAGGCCAAGCGGGTCGAGATCGGCGTGCAGATGCCCGCGCATGCGGTAGGCGCGGATCATCATGATCGCGCGCACCGAGTAGCGCGTGGCGCGCAGCACGTCCTCGCCCGACGGCGCGGCGCCGTTGGCGGCGGCCTTGTCCTTGAGCTTGGCGGAGACGTGCTTCTCGACCTGGCCCCAGTCGCCGTCGAGCGCCGACACCAGTTCGCCATTGGCCGCTATCGGCCAGTTCTTGGCCTTCCAGGAGGCGCCGTCGGCGTTCTTCCTGACGTCGCCGGGCTCGTCCTTGAGCCCGGCGAAGAAGTCGCGCCACTGCTCGTCGACCTTCGCTGGATCGTCCTGATAGTCCGCGTAGAGCTGCTCGATGTAGCCGGCGTTTCCGCCGTACAGAAAGGATGTAAGTGAAAACTGGTCGTTAGCCTGATCCTGGCGTGCCATGATTGGTTCGGCGCGTTCCGCACCGTCTCCTTAGCTTCGCGGGCTCTGCCCGCATTCTGGACGGCGAACCGTCCGGTTTCCCCTGCTTCGCGGGCGTTTGCCGCCCGTCTCGAATTCCCGCCGCTTCGGTCTCAGCCCTTGATCGCTTCCACCAGCGTCGTGCCCAGCCGCGCCGGCGACGGCGACACCTTGATGCCGGCTGCCTCCATTGCCGCGATCTTGTCTTCCGCGCCGCCCTTGCCGCCCGAAATCACCGCGCCCGCATGCCCCATCGTGCGTCCGGGAGGCGCGGTGCGGCCCGCGATGAAGCCGGCGACCGGTTTCTTGCGGCCACGTTTCGCCTCGTCGGCCAGGAACCGCGCGGCGTCTTCTTCCGCCGAGCCGCCGATCTCGCCGATCATGATGATCGACTTGGTCTCGTCGTCGGCCAGGAACATCTCCAAAACGTCGATGAATTCGGTGCCTTTCACCGGGTCGCCGCCGATGCCGACGGCCGTTGTCTGGCCAAGCCCGGCATTGGTGGTCTGGTACACGGCTTCATAGGTAAGCGTGCCGGAGCGCGAGACAACGCCAACCGACCCCTTCTTGAAGATGTTGCCGGGCATGATGCCGATCTTGCATTCGTCGGGAGTCACGATGCCGGGGCAGTTGGGGCCGATCAGCCGCGACTTCGTCTTGTCGAGCTTCGCCTTGACCCTCACCATGTCCATCACCGGGATGCCCTCGGTAATGCACACGATCAAGGGCATCTCCGCCTCGATCGCCTCGATAATCGCCGCCGCCGCGCCGGCCGGTGGCACATAGACGACAGAGGCGGTTGCGCCTGTCTTTTCCATGCCTTCGGCCACCGTCGCGAATATCGGCAATGGCTTGGAGCCATCCCATTGCGTGCCGCCCTTCTTGGGGTGGATGCCGCCCACCATCTGGGTCCCGTGATAGGCCAGCGCCTGTTCCGTATGGAACGAACCGGTATTTCCGGTCAGGCCCTGCACGAGAACCTTGGTGTCTTTGTTGACGAGAATGGACATGCGGCTTCCTACAATCGCTTCAATTCGGTGCGGGTCAGTTCGCCCGGGTTGTTGCCGGTGTTGACGGTCGTCGCGGGTTCGAACATCAGCACGATCGGCTCCGCGCTCAGCGAACGCGGGCGGTGCTCGACCGTCCGCGGCACGACGATGAAGTCGCCCTCTCCCATTTCCACGGCGCCGTCGCGGAAATCGATCGCGATGCGGCCGCGAAGCACCAGGAATGCCTCGTCCTCATTGTCGTGAGAATGCCAGTCGAAGGTTGCGCCGAACTTGGCGACCTTGACCTGGGAATCGTTCACGTCGCCGGCGATATGGGGATCGAACACCCTGCCGATCGTCCGCTCGGCTTCTTCGACAAGGCTGATCTTGCGCGGCGGCATTCCTACCCCTTCACCGCCTGGACGATCTTCAGCGCGGCGTCGTCGAGATCGTCGGCCGAGATCACGTTGAGACCGCTCTGGTCGATGATCGTCTTGCCCTTCTCGACATTGGTGCCTTCGAGCCGGACGACCAGCGGCACCTTCAGCCCGACTTCCTTGACCGCCGCGACCACGCCCTCGGCAATCACGTCGCATTTCATGATGCCGCCGAAAATGTTGATGAGGATGCCCTTCACGTTCGGGTCGGCGGTGATGATCTTGAACGCCGCCGTCACCTTCTCCTTCGACGCGCCGCCGCCGACATCGAGGAAGTTGGCGGGGGACGCGCCGTAGAGCTTGATGATGTCCATCGTGGCCATCGCCAGCCCGGCGCCGTTGACCATGCAGCCGATGTCGCCGTCGAGCGCGATATAGGCGAGGTCGTGCTTCGAGGCCTCGATTTCCTTCTCGTCTTCCTCGGTCGTGTCGCGCAGTTCCATCACGTCGTCGTGGCGGAACAGCGCGTTGTTGTCGAACGACATCTTGGCGTCGAGCACGCGCAGCCGGCCGCTTTCCATGACGATCAGCGGGTTGACCTCGAGCAGGCTCATGTCCTTCTCGGTGAACGCCTTGTAGAGCATCGGAAAAAGTGTCTCGCCGTCCCTGGCCGCCTCGCCGTCGAGCTTCAGCGCCGAGTTGAGCTTGGCGACATCCGCCGCCGTCACGCCAGCCTCCGGATCGATGGCGACGGTGACGATCTTTTCCGGCGTCTCTTCAGCAACCGCCTCGATGTCCATGCCGCCCTCGGTCGACACCACGAAGGCGATGCGCCCCACCGTGCGGTCGACCAGAATGGAGAGATAGAGCTCGCGGGCGATGTCCGCCCCATCCTCGATATAGAGGCGGTGGACCTGCTTGCCGGCCGGGCCGGTCTGCTTGGTCACCAGCGTGTTGCCGAGCATTTCCTTGGCGTTGGCGACGACATCCTCGACGGATTTGGCGAGCCGCACCCCGCCCTTGGCATCCGGGCCGAGTTCCTTGAACTTGCCCTTGCCGCGCCCGCCGGCGTGGATCTGGCTCTTCACCACATAGAGCGGGCCGGGCAGCGACTTCGCCGCTTCTTCCGCCTTCGCCGCGTCCATGATCGCAACGCCGTCCGCAACCGGCGCTCCGAAGCCCTTGAGAAGCTGCTTCGCCTGGTATTCGTGGATGTTCATCCCTGGATCGCCCCTACTTCTTCTTCAGGTTCGGAGCGATGCCCATGCAGGCCTCGCACAATGCGCTTACCGCGCCGACCGACTTGTCGAACATTTTCTGCTCGGACTTGTTGAGGTCGAGCTCGATGACGCGCTCGATGCCGCCGGCGCCGATCACCGTCGGCACGCCGACATAGAGATCCTTCACCCCGTACTGGCCGGAAAGATGCGCGGCGCAGGGCAGCACACGCTTCTTGTCCTTCAGATAGCTCTCAGCCATCGCGATCGCCGATGCTGCCGGCGCGTAATAGGCCGAGCCGGTCTTGAGCAGGGCCACGATCTCGCCGCCGCCCTTGCGCGTGCGCTCCACGATCGCGTCGAGCTTTTCCTTCGAGGTCCAGCCCATCTTGACGAGGTCGGGCAGCGGAATGCCGGCCACCGTCGAATAGCGCGTCAGCGGCACCATGTCGTCGCCATGTCCGCCCAGCGTCATCGCCGACACGTCCTTGACCGACACCTTGAATTCCTCGGCGAGGAAGTGGCGGAAGCGCGAGGAGTCCAGCACGCCCGCCATGCCGACCACATGGCTCTTCGGCAGGCCCGAGAATTTCTGCAGCGCCCACACCATCGCGTCGAGCGGATTGGTGATGCAGATGACGAAGGCCTTGGGCGCGTATTTCTTGATGCCGGCGCCCACCTGTTCCATCACCTTGAGGTTGATGCCCAGAAGGTCGTCGCGGCTCATGCCCGGCTTGCGCGGCACGCCGGCGGTCACGATGCAGACATCCGCGCCCTCGATCGCCGAATAGTCGTTGGCGCCGGTGAACTTGGCGTCGAACCCGTCGACCGGCGCCGATTCGGCGATATCGAGACCCTTGCCCTGCGGAATGCCCTCCGCGATGTCGAACAGGACAACGTCGCCGAGTTCCTTGATGCCCGCCAGATGGGCGAGCGTGCCACCGATCATGCCCGAGCCGATGAGGGCGATCTTGTTGCGTGCCATTGTGTGTGAAATCCCCCTGAGACGCCGAAAAGTGCCGCGCCAGCGCGACTGGAAATTGCCTTGGGGCGTAGGATCGCGCGGGCCGAATTTCCCGCCCCGGAAGCCTATCGCCATAGACTCGCATGGAATGAAATTCAACCGGTTATTGCAACCTCAACATTTTCAATCGTTTATATCGATTGGGGCTTACGTAAACGTCAAAGTTTTCATGCCCGGCATGCGAATTTCCGGCAAAGTCAGGCAGCATTACAGGCTGTTCACGGTTGTCATTCCGCCGCATGCGCGGTTCGCGCGCTGTCGTCCAGCCAGTCCTTGCTCTGCATCTCGATCAACCGCGAGGCGGTGCGCTCGAATTCGAACGCTTCCGTGCCGCTCGTCTCCGCGTAGAGCGCATGCGGGACCGCCGCCGCACTCGCCACCAGCCGCCTGCCCCGGTCATAGAGTGTATCGATCAGAAGGATGAAACGCTTCGCCTCGTTGCGCTTCGTGCGATCCATCACCGGGATATGGTCGACAAAGATCGTGTCGAAACGGTCGCAGATCGCGTTGTAGTCGCGCGCCGCCAGCGGTTTCTCGCAGATGTCGTGGAAATCGAACCGCGCCGCCTGGCCCGCCGCAAGCGGCACATGCACTTTGCGTCCCTTTAGATCCAGTTCGGCCGGCGCGACGTCCTTGCCGTCCGTGATCGCGGCCCACGCCGCGTCCATCTCGCGATCCGCCTTCTCCCCAAGAGGGGTGCTGTAGACGGGCAGCCGGTTGAGCCGCTGCAGACGGTAGTCGGTGTCGCCGTCGAGGCTCAGCATGCGCGCATGCTGTTTCAGGATCGCGATGAAAGGCTCGAACAGACCCCGGTTCAGCCCGTCCTTGTACAGGTTTCCGGGCGCAACGTTGGAGGTGGCAACCAGCACCACGCCCTGCGAAAACAGCGCCGAAAACAGCCTGGACAGGATCATCGCGTCGGCGATGTCCGTGACGGAGAATTCGTCGAAGCACAGCACCCAGGCTTCGCCTGCCAGCGCCTTGGCGACCGGCGGCACGGGATCAGCCTCCTTCGTTTCGCCGGCCTTCAGCGCCTGGCGGTGCCGGTGGATGCGGTCATGCACATCGGCCATGAACACGTTGAAATGCACCCGCCGCTTTCGCTGGACCGGCAGGATGTCGAAGAACATGTCCATGAGCATCGTCTTGCCGCGGCCGACGCTGCCGTGGATGTAGAGCCCGCGCACCGGATCCTTCTCCGCCCGCTTGGCGAACAGCCAGCCCAGAGAGCTCTTTTTGGCGGCAAGCCGCCTGGTGGAGATTTCATCGACGAGATCGTCGAGCGCCCTTGCGGCGTCGACCTGGCGCGCATCGTGGTCGAGCGAGCCTTCCGCGGCGAGGTCGTTGTAGCGCTGGACCAGCGAAGGATGGTTGGTCAGCCCCTCGCGCAGCGGCATCGCTTACCCTGTCCTCTCCCGAAGTTCCGCTCGCCTCTTGCCGCCGAACCTCAGCGTGATAGCGAAACGGCAAGGCCGGAGGTGGTCTGTCCATCGAAGCGCTCGCCGCCGGTCGAGTAGAGTCTCGCCAGAACGCTGCCGCTCTCGTCATAAAGCGCCAGCTGCTTGCCTTCGACGTTCCATGACTTCACCGTGTCGAGCGGCGGCGGGCACCGCAGCGGACCGGCGCGAAAGCCCTGGCCGAACTTCGTCTGCGGCGTCGCGATGCGGCAGCCCTGTCCGGACACGCTGGCGTTCCATACCCCGGCCACGCTTCCCGCGGTCAGGTCCTGCGCATTGGCGGCCACTTCGAACGATCCCTGCGTTTCCGTGCCTGCGGGCGGCTCGGGGAACGCGGTCGGATCGTTGAGGGCGGTGCCATCCGGCGGGGGAAGCTGGCCGGCCTCGACCGTACCCATAGGCGCCGGCTGAAGCGGCTCCGCCATCGTGGTTGAGCGCGTGTTGAGCGAAGAAAAGCGCGCGCTTGAACAGCCCGCCATCACCAAAGCCGCGACTGCCAGGGCGAGTATGCCTGTTCTCGTCATGATATACGGTCCTCCGGGGAATGCTTCCCGTATGCTATCGGCCATGTCCCGTTCAAGCAGCACAATCATGGCGATCTTGAGAAAGTAATTGCCGGCATCATTGGACGGTTATGGTTAATGTCCGGTTTATCGGACATATTTGGCCGCGACTCACGGCATCCGTCACACATTACATGTGACCACGCTCGCGCGCACTATGCCGCATGGCCGAGCTTTGCGGCGAGCAAAAATCCGGTTTGTAGGTCCTGAATGAACAACTTTCCTCGAACGACGCGAATTTGGGATCGCGATCAACCCAATTCGAGCCGACGGGACGAATCGCAGCTTCTCACCGCGACGTGACGAAGCACTCGAGTTTGCCTAGGGTCTGCAGTCCCAGTTCCACGGCGCCGAACCCCTTTGCCTCCTGGAATTCGGCGGCGGTGCTGAAGATCATGCAGAGCGTCACCTTCGTGCTTCCCTCACGATCCTCGAACGAGGCCCAGGCATCGGCGTGTTTCGGCCCGTTCTCGCCCCACAGAAGCGCATAGCTCATCCTTTCCTCGGCCCGGACCTCGCCATAGCGATGATGGTTCGGATAGACCGTGCCATCCGGCGCGATCATGTCGAAGACCCATTCGCCGCCCGTGCGCAGGTCAATCCTCTTCGTCCGGCACGAGAACCCGTCCGGGCCCCACCATTGCGGCAGCGTTTCAGGGTTCATCCACGCCCCCCAGACCAGATTTCGCGGAGCCTTTATCACGCGCTCCAGCACCATGGTGCGCTCGGCCGCGCCGGCGAGATTGTCCAGCCCCGCGCCAAAGCCTTCCCGGTATCCCGCCTCCAAATTCTCCGCCAGCGAGGAAAGTTGCACCGTCACGACCAGGCGGCCGCGCTCGTCAGTGCCCGAAAAATCCGCCGTCACCAGCGCCGCTGATTGCGTCGCGCCCTCGGACGAGATCACCTCGTAGTTCACGCTGCGCAGCGCTGGCTGCAACTCAAGCCAGCCAACCTCGCAGCGAATATCCGGCTGCCCCGCCACCTTGCAGAACGAGACCTCGCGTCCGCCCACCCTGCTGTCGGCCTCCAGAAACTCCACGGTGACCGAAGGCGTGGGCGCGGCCCAAACCGCGCGCGCGGCCGGAGCGGTCCAGACCTGCCACAGCGCCGATGGCGGCGCAGCCACGTCGCGCTCGAAGGTCAGCGTCGCAAAACGCTCCTTCCGGTCATCTGGCGCCGTGCGGGCCGCGGTATTTGCAGCGGGATTCTGCGTCATTCTTCGCGTTCCTTCATCACATTCATCACAAATGCATCAAATCGGTCGAGCCGGGCCTCCCAGATGTCGCGCTGCTCGTCGAGCCAAGTTCGCACCGGGGCAAGCGCCTCGGGTACGATGGCGCAGGTGCGTATCCGCCCGTCCTTTGAGCTGGTTATCAATCCCGCCTCCTCCAGTACGGAAAGGTGCCGCATCACCGTGGGCAGCCGTAGTCCCGTGGGATCAGCCAGTTCCGTCACCCGCGCAGGCGTTTCGGCGAGCCGGGTCAGGATCGACCGGCGGGTCGGATCCGCCAGCGCGTGGAAGAGCAGCGAGAGATCGGGATCATGCTTAGCCATGTCGCTAACTATTGCCTCCATTTGCCGGGCGCGCAAGCAAAAACTTCGTCAAGTCGCTAAGTATTTGAGCATAATCGCCTGTTTCCGCGCATTGCGGGTGATCGGCCTTGCGGCCACCGCCTGGCGGCCTATCTTCGACAAACCGAATGTCAGGCAGCCGGCGCACGAAACGGGCATATGAAATCCTCGAACCGCTATTATTCCGGCCCCGTCAGCGATCATTTCGACGGCAGCATCTTCTTCAATCCCGGCGGCGTACCGCCCGGCCGCCTTCGCGATCTTCTCCGGTGGCGTTTCAACGGCGAGCGGTCGAAATGGCCCGAAAGCTGGCCGAGCCCCTTTCCGCAAGCGGTCCCGGACGAACGGGTCGATGGCGGCGGCATGCGCGTCACCATGGTCGGCCACGCCACCATGCTGCTCCAGACCGCAGGTCTGAACATCCTCACCGATCCGGTCTGGTCGGACCGCGCCTCTCCTTTCTCCTTCCTCGGCCCGAAGCGCGTCTGTCCGCCCGGCATCCGCTTCGAGGACCTGCCGCCGATCGACATCGTGCTGCTCAGCCACAACCACTACGACCACATGGACATGGCCACGCTGGCGCGCCTGAATTCGGCCTTCGATCCGCTGATTGTCACGCCCCTCGGCAATGACGCGATCCTCAAGAAGCGGCTGCCGGCCGCGCGGATTGCCGCGCATGACTGGGGCGGCACGGTCGAATTCGGATCGGCTGCGATCCACTTCGAGCCGGCGCACCACTGGTCGGCGCGCGGCTTTCGCGACCGTCGCAAGGCGCTGTGGGCCGGCTTCGTCGTCGAGACGCCGGCCGGACGCATCTACCATGTCGGCGACACGGGCTTCCACGATGGCGTCAACTACCGCGCGGCGGCCGGAAAGCATGGTGGCTTCCGCCTCGCCATCCTGCCCTTCGGCGCCTACGAGCCGCGCTGGTTCATGAAGGGCCAGCACCAGAACCCCGAAGAGGCCGTCGAAGGCATGCTTCTGTGCAATGCCGCTCATGCGGCGGGCCACCACTGGGCGACCTTCCAGCTCACCGACGAGCCAATTGATGAACCCCGCGAAAAGCTGACGGCGGCACTTGCCGCCAAAGACATCCCCGCAGAGCGTTTTCGCCCGATGCGGGCCGGCGAGGTGTGGGACGTTCCTGGGGAGCCGCGAACCGGCTGAAGGAACCCGCCGGCCGCCTGTCGCGTTGTTTGCTGAGTTTCAGCACCTGTACGAAAGGCGGACAAAACATGCTCGAATGGATTCTCATCCTGCTCGTCGTCGCGGCCGTAGCCGGCCTGCTCGGCCTCAACACGATCTCTGGCGTCGCGCTCACCGGCGCGAAATTCCTCATCGGCATCGTGCTTATCCTGTTCCTGCTCATGCTGTTCGGCGTTTTCGCGATCGCCTGACGAATCGACCGGCCACGGCCCGCGACACTGGTAATCGCGGGCCGTTTCGGCCATATAGCGCCGCATGAGCGAGCGAGCGCCCTTCGCCAGGATGAACGGCCTCGGCAACGAGATCATCGTTGCCGACATGCGTGGCCGCGCCGACCGTGTCGCGCCCGCCGCGGCCATCGCGCTCAATGCCGATCCGGCAACAAAGTTCGACCAGATCATGGCGATCCACGATCCCCGCCAGACAGGCACGCACAACTACATCGAGATTCTCAATTCCGACGGCTCGATGGCGCAGGCCTGCGGAAACGGCATGCGCTGCGTCGTGCAGGCGCTGTCGGCCGAGGCCGGGCAGACCGCCTTCACCTTCGAAACCGTCGCAGGCATTCTGTCCGCCAATGAACACGCCGACGGCACGATCTCCGTCGACATGGGCGTGCCGCGCTTTGATTGGCGGGAAATCCCGCTGTCGGAGGAATTTCGCGACACCCGCATGATCGAGCTGCAGGTCGGCCCGATCGACAATCCCACGCTGCACTCGCCCTCGGTCGTCTCGATGGGCAACCCGCACGCGATCTTTTGGGTCGATGAGGACGTCTGGTCCTTCGATCTGGAGCGGATCGGAGCGCTGCTCGAATACCATCCGATCTTTCCCGAGCGCGCCAACATCACCATCGCCAATGTCATCTCGGACAGCGAGCTCACCATCCGCACATGGGAGCGCGGCGCCGGCCTGACGAAGGCATGCGGTTCCGCTGCCTGCGCGGCCGCCGTGAGTGCCGTGCGCACCCGCCGCACCGGGCGCAACGTCACCGTCAACGTACCGGGCGGCCCGCTTGGCATCGAGTGGCGCGCCGACGACCACGTTGTCATGACCGGCCCGGCCGAATGGGAATTCTCCGGCAGCTTCGACCCCGCTACCGGCGCATGGGAGCGCGACCGGGAGACCGTCGCCTGATGGCTGTCGATGTCGTCACCTTCGGCTGCCGGCTCAACACCTACGAGTCGGAAGTGATCCGCCGCGAGGCGGAAACGGCCGGCCTGGGCGCGCTTTCGGGCGGCGCTATCGTCGTCAACACCTGCGCCGTGACCGGCGAGGCGGTGCGCCAGGCGCGCCAGGCGATCCGCAAGGCCCGCCGCGAAAACCCGCAAGCCCGCATCGTCGTCACCGGCTGCGCGGCCCAGACCGAGCCCGCCACCTTCGCCGGCATGGACGAGGTCGATCTCGTTCTCGGCAATGAGGAGAAGCTCGCGGCGCACAATTACCGCGCTTTGCCCGATTTCGGCGTCAACAATGACGAGAAGGCCCGCGTCAACGACATCATGCCGGTGACCGAAACCGCCTCGCACATGGTCGACGCCATCGAGGGCCGCGCCCGCGCCTTCGTCCAGGTGCAGAACGGCTGCGACCACCGCTGCACCTTCTGCATCATCCCCTACGGCCGCGGCAATTCGCGTTCCGTGCCGATGGGCGCGGTCGTCGACCAGATCGCCCGGCTTGCCGGCAACGGCTACGCCGAGGTGGTGCTGTCGGGCGTCGATCTCACCAGCTACGGCGCCGACCTGCCAGGCAGCCCGTGCCTTGGGCGGCTTGTGCGCACGATCCTGAGGCAGGTTCCCGGCCTTGCCCGGTTGCGGCTGTCCTCAATCGATTCCATCGAGGCCGACCCTGATCTGATAGAGGCGATTGCGACGGAACCCCGGCTGATGCCGCATCTGCATCTCTCGCTCCAGTCCGGCGACGACATGATCCTCAAGCGCATGAAGCGCCGCCATATGCGCGACGACGCTATCCGCTTCTGCGAGGACATCCGCGCTCTGCGTCCAGACATCGTTTTCGGGGCCGACATCATCGCCGGCTTCCCGACCGAGACGGAGAGGATGTTCGAGAACTCCCTGAAGATCGTCGAGGAATGCGGCCTGACCCATCTCCACGTCTTTCCGTTCTCGCCGCGCGAGGGCACGCCCGCCGCGCGCATGCCGCAGGTCGACCGCGGCGTGGTCAAGCAGCGTGCCGCGCGGTTGCGCGGAGCGGGTAATGCCGCCCATGCCCGCCACCTCGCTTCGCTCGACGGCAGTCCCCAGAATATTCTGATCGAGCGCGAGGGCCTCGGCCGCGCGGAGGATTTCACGCTGGCCGCCATCGATGCGGGACATCCCGGCGACATCGTCGAAGCGACGGTCGCCGGCAATGACGGCGACAAGCTGATCGCCCGCGCCACGCAGCCGGCGGACGCCGCCGCCGCAATTGCCTCCCGCGCCGCCTGAGTCCCGCTGATGGCATTCGGTTTCATCAAGAAGATATTCTCCTTCGGCAAGAAGCAGGTCGAGGAAGTCCCGGCCGAAGGCGACCCGTCCGTCGAAGCCCAAGAGGTTGAGATGAAAGCGCCGGAGGCTGTGGAGGCAGCGCCGGCACCCGCTCCGGCAGAGCCCGCTCCGCCGCCCGCACCTGAACCGGCCCCGCCTGCTCCCGAAAAAGCGGAACCCGATCCAGAGCCGGAACCGCCAGAGCCAGAGCCCGAGAAACCAGCTCCGGCCAAAGAGCCTACGCCGAAGGAAACGCCCAAACCGGCTGCATCGGCGGCAGAAAGGGTATCGCCTCCTCGGCCGAAACCCGAACCGGCGAAGGTCGAGCCGGAACCATCCAGATCCGAGCCGGAACCGGTTGCGGAAAAACCGGCGCCCGCGAAGAAGGTTCCTCCGAAGGCACCCAAGCCCGCCCCGGAAAAGCCGCGTGCGAAGGAAGAACCCAAGGAAAAGGCAAAGCCCGACACGGCCGCTGAGCAGCCACCCGCGCCGCTCGCGCCTGAGCCGCCGGCCGCCGAGCCGGAAAAGGCCGAACCCGAGCCAGCCGCCCCGGAACCCGCCGCTCCGCCCAAAGATGGCGGCACGCCCGCCGGCAAGGTCACCGTCGCCAAATCGGTCGAGCGGGCCGCCGAGGCCGCGCCCGCACCGGAAACCGAGCAGCCGAAATCCTCGTGGCTGCAGCGCCTGCGCTCCGGCCTGTCGCGCTCGTCGAAGGAGCTGTCCACCTCCATCTCCGGCGTCTTCACCAAGCGCAAGCTGGACGAGGCGACGCTTGAGGAACTGGAAGACGTGCTGATCCGCGCCGACCTCGGCGCCGAGACGGCCATGCGCATCGCGGACACGCTGTCGGCCAGCCGCTATGGCCGCGACGTGTCGGACCAGGAAGTGCGCTCCGTCATGGCGACCGAGATCGAGAAGGTGCTGTCGCCCGTCGCCCAGGCGCTGGAGCTCGACCTGTCGCACAAGCCGCACGTCATCCTTGTCGTCGGCGTCAACGGCACCGGCAAGACCACGACGATCGGCAAGCTCGCGGCAAAGCTCGCCGGCGGCGGCCTGTCCGTCACGCTTGCCGCCGGCGACACGTTCCGCGCCGCAGCCATCGAGCAGCTGAAGATCTGGGGCGAGCGCACCAACTCTCCCGTCGTCGCCTCGAAGCTCGGTGCCGACGCCGCCGGCCTCGCCTGGGACGCCTACGAGCAGGCCAAGCAGGCCGGCTCCGACGTGCTCATCATCGACACCGCCGGCCGCCTGCAGAACAAGACGGAACTCATGTCGGAACTGGAAAAGATCGTCCGCGTTCTCGGCAAGCACGATCCTCAAGCGCCGCACACAGTGCTACTCACGGTCGACGCCACGACCGGCCAGAACGCACTTAATCAGGTCGAAATCTTTCGCAATGTTGCCGGCGTCAACGGCATCGTCATGACCAAGCTCGACGGCACCGCGCGCGGCGGCATCCTTGTGGCGATTGCCGCGAAGCATAAACTGCCGGTCTATTTCATCGGCGTCGGCGAACAGGTCGACGATCTGGAACCCTTCTCGGCGCATGATTTCGCCGCGGCAATCGCTGGAACGGAATGATGGACTCTGATCTCTTCTTCCGACCAATAGAAATCGATCCGTTCTCATCTTCAGTAATCAAACTCTCTATCTACTCCGGCGACCTACATCTCTCGAACGCAACCGGCTGCCTATATCGAAGTGGCAACAAGATCTATCTCCTTTCGAATTGGCACGTCTTTTCCGGCCGAAACAGGTACACGGGCCAATGTCTTCACCAAAGCGGCTGCGAGCCGACACATTTCGAAATACATCCTGCTTACAAAAAAGGAACTGCCGTTCCGATGATCGGTACCATTTCGCTTGAGAATGCCGATAAGATACTCAAATCGATGAAGGATGCCCTGAAGCTTAAGATTCCTCTCAAGGATGACGATGGCGAAAATTTATGGTTCCAACACTCCAAGCTCGGTCAGAAGATTGACATCGCCGGAATCGCCTTTGATCAGGACACGTTTGACAAGTCGATTTGCATTTGTGTGAATGAAATAGACGACAAGATCGGGCGGCTCGGTGTTAGTGAGAGCGTGTTCATAGTCGGCTACCTTGACGCTGTTAATCTCGAAAATCGCACTCCTATCTGGAAGAACGCGAGCGTTGCGTCCGAGCCATCGGGCCGCATCAACAACGAGGATTGTTTCCTTGTGGACGCAAGGACACAAGCCGGGATGTCTGGCAGTCCCGTCTTCCGGCGTCCTCCTTTGATCGCGAACTCCATCTTGGTTGACGGAAAGGACATAAAAGTGTCCCACACCGAATTCGTCGGAATCTACTCAGGTCGCCATAGGGACCAGCACGTAGCATCGTCCGTTGAGGATCAGAGAATTCGACAATTCATGGAAGAGAATTATCTCGACCTTGGGTTTGTGTGGCCTACGAAGCTGATAGACGAAATGCTTGCAGATAATTGCACTGGCAGCTTTGAGTTGACTCAATGAGCGACCCCATCTTCGAGCGCGACCCGTCCGACCCCAAGCGCAGGCAGATCAATCCGCTGCTCAAGCTGGCGCTGGAGATCGGCCCGCTGCTGGTCTTCTTCTTCGCCAATGCGCGCGGCGAATGGCTGGTCAGCCTGTGGCCTACGCTGGAGGAACTTGGCGGTCCGCTCTTCGTCGCCACCGCGCTGTTCATGGCCGCCGTCGCGGTCTCGCTGATCGTCTCCTGGCTGCTCACCCGCACCATTCCGATCATGCCGCTGGTCTCGGGCGTCATCGTCTTCGTCTTCGGCGCGCTGACGCTCTACCTGCAGGACGAAACCTTCATCAAGATGAAGCCCACCATCGTCAACACGCTGTTCGCCGTGGTCCTGCTCGGCGGACTCGCCTTCGGCAAGTCGCTGCTGGGCTACGTCTTCGATTCCGCCTTCCGGCTCGATGCCGATGGCTGGTCCAAGCTGACGCTTCGCTGGGGCCTGTTCTTCATCTTCCTGGCCATCGCCAACGAGGTCGTGTGGCGCAATTTCTCGACGGACTTCTGGGTCGCCTTCAAGGTGTGGGGCATCATGCCCATCACCTTCCTGTTCACCGTAAGTCAGATGCCGATGATCATGCGCCATTCGCTCGAGAACGAAGCGCGGGAACCGGGCGAGTAGCTGAAGGGAACGGCCTGCCTATTTATTGGCAATGCGCCGCGTGAGGTCGTCTTCGGTCTGGTAGATGCGCTGGCGCGCTTCCTCCGCGCTTCCGGGGCGGCCGAGCAGATAGCCTTGGCCATCCTCGCAGCCATGCTCAATCAGCCAGTCGCGCTGCGCTTGCGTCTCGACGCCTTCAGCCGTCGTCTTCAGCCCAAGATCGCGGGCAAGCACCAGTATTGCGCGAACGATCGCCGCCGAGCCGCTATCCCTTTCGATTTTCGAGACGAACGACATGTCGACCTTGATCCGGTCGAGCGGCTTCAGGCGCAGATGGCTGAGCGACGAATAGCCGGTGCCGAAATCGTCTAGCGCGATGCCGATTCCCACCTGCTTGAGCGCGGCCAGCGTCTCAAGTGTGACCTTGTCTTCGCCGAACAGCGCCGTTTCGGTGAGTTCCAGCTTGAGCCTGCCGGGTGACAGGTTGGCACGGGCGAGCACCTGGATGACGTCGACGGCAAAGCCGGGCTTGCGCAGTTGCAGTGGCGAGAGATTGACCGATATCCGGATATTGGTCGGCCACGACGCAGCCTCCCGGCAGGCTTCGGCCAGCACCCAGATGCCGAGCGTGCCGATGATGCCGGTTTCTTCGGCCAGCGGAATGAACTCGTCAGGCGGTATGGCCCCTCTTGCGGGATGCTGCCAGCGTAGCAGCGCCTCAAAACCCGTCAATGCGCCGGAAGCGAGCGACACGATCGGCTGATAGGCAACGCTCAGCTGGTTGTTGGCGATCGCGGCGCGCAGGTCGTCGGTCAGTTCGCGGCGCGCCTGCCTGTGTTCCTCCATCCGCGGATCGAAGAACCGGTAGGTCATCCTGCTCTGGCGCTTGGCCGCCGACAGTGCGAGATCGGCGCGGCTGGCCAGTTTCTGGATGTCGCCGCCGTCCGCCGGAGCCCTGGCGATGCCAATGCTCACACCGGTCGAAAGGACGCGTCCGTCGATGTCGAACGGGGCTTCAAACGCCATCAGCACTTTTTCGGCGAGCCGCGCGCCATCCTGGTCGCAATCGTTGCAATTCTGGACAATGCCGAACTCGTCGCCGCTGAGCCGCGCGACGAATCCGTTTTCGCCAAGCAGCGCCGACAGCCGTTCCGCGACTGCTTTCAGCAACAGGTCGCCGACATTGTGCCCGAGCGAATCGTTGACGCCCTTGAAGTCGTCGAGATCCAGATAAAGGATGTTCAGCAGTTCGCCCGTGGCCATCCGCTGTGCAGCCCGCTCATGGAACCAGCTGCGGTTCGGCAGCCCGGTCAGCGAGTCGCGATAGGCCAGATGTTCGATGCGATCCTGCGCGTCGGCATGTTCGATGGCGATGGCGCAGATATGCGTGCAGGTTTCGACAAGCTGTTGTTCAAGCTCGTTCGGGCCGCGCTTTTCGTGATAGTAGAAAGCAAATGTCCCGATCACGCGCCCGTCGCGCGCCTTGATCGGGCTCGACCAGCATGCATTCAGGCCCAACGGCAGCACCAGCGCCTTGTAATCCGCCCATAGCGGATCGTTTTCGATGTCCGCGACCTCGACCGGCTCGCCGCGATAGGCCGCCGTCCCGCAGGATCCGGCGACCGGCCCGATGCGCACGCCTTCAATCGCTTCCGCGTAATGATCGGGAAGGCTGGGGCCCGCGAGCGGATGGATAAGGCCATCCGAGCCGACCGTCAGGATGCTGCAGGTGACGCCGGGCGCGACCGCTTCCGCGTCGCGGCACAACCGGTCCGCGACAGCACTCAGCGTCTCGCCGCTGGCGACCGCCTCCAGCGCGACATTGCGAAGCCCGTTCAGCCGGTCCGCGACCTCGAGACCGCTCATAATGTGTACCCCGCGCGCATATCCCCCCCAATATGTGGCCAAAGTCGTAAAGTTTTGGTTCGCGCCGGACTTGGCGCACTTGAGTACCAGGGAAGCAAAACCGGCTTGTGCGCAACAATTGTTTGACGGCGGCGTCCCGCTCCGGCAAATCCGTCGCGACCTGAACGTGCCGGCGGCAAGAGGAAGTTTGACGATGGATTTCATCACCACACGCGACGAATTGCGTACTCACTACAAGGCGACGCATGACGTCGCGGTAAAGAAGGAACTCCGTTTTCTCGACCCCCACGCCCGCAACTTCCTCTCCAGGAGCCCGTTCGTGCTGATCGGCTCGCAGGACAGCTCCGGCAATGCCGACGTCACGCCCAAGGGCGACAGGCCCGGCTTCGTCGCCGTGCTCGACGACGTGACGCTTGCCGTCCCCGACCGGCCCGGCAACAACCGCCTCGACACGTTCGAGAACGTCGTCGCCAATCCCGCCGTCGGCCTGCTGTTTCTGATCCCCGGCATGAACGAGACGCTGCGCGTCAATGGCGAAGGCCGCATCACCGCCGATGCCGGTCTGCGCGAGAGCCTCGCGGTCGACGGAAGACAGCCGTCCACCGTGCTCGTGGTGAAGGTGAAAGCCGTCTACATGCACTGCGCCAAGGCGTTCATGCGTTCGGAGCTTTGGAAACCCGAGAGTTGGCCGGCGCGTGAGGCGATGCCGACGCTTGGCGCCATACTGCGCGACCACGCTGCGCTCGCCGAGTCTGTAGGCGAACTCGATAGCGGGCTGGACGAAAGCTACCGCAAGTCGATGTGGTAAGGCGGGGGAGCCGGGGGCGTAAAGCCGCGGAGGTTGGACGGCGTGAGATTCGGATCAGCATGAGCCGATAACGGTGATTGCGGGAACCGGAGCGGAGCTACGTTCAGGTACGTGAGCACCGGAAGCGCGGCAACGTGCCGTTTGCAGGCCACGCTCATTTGAATATCAATCCGTCCGCAGCCATTCGATCCAGCGCCCGTGGTAGTCGCATTTCGCCAGCCGCCGCGTCTCGCCGTCAGGCCACAGCGTCAAGCTCAGCGTCGCGTGCGGCGCCTCGCCCAGCGGCTCCATCCTGAGCCGCGCAATCGGGGCGTTTGGCGTCGCCGTCTTGGCTGCTTCTTCGAGGGCCTCGTTCACCCCGTCCTTCGAGGCCTGCGGCATATATTGCCACATGATCGAATGAAACAGCACGAACGCTTCGCCCTCCTTGCGTGTGGCCAGCCGCTCGCGCACGAAATCAGCCGCATCCGACGTCTCCAGGGCGATACTTTCCGCCCTGGCGAGCCCGATCGCCGCCTCGATGCGCTGCAGCCGCGCCGTCTGGTCGGCCCAGACATAGGACCTTAACCTCAGCCGCTGCCTATCGTCGCTGATATCGACCGGCGCGATATCGCTGCCCGCGCGCGACGCGATCACCATATCGCCTTGCAGCGGCGGTGCGGGGCCGCGCAATTCGGGGACTAGCGTCACGGGCGACGAGGCATCGCCCCAGCCCGCGCCGCCATACTCGTAGCGGAACGTGTCGAAGACCAGGTTCAGCCCGGCGCTCGAGCCGATCTCGTTGACCGAAAGCGGCAGGCCGGTCTCACGCGCGATCAGCAGAAAGCCGGGCAGCATCATGCCGGCCCGCGCCACCTCGTTGGTCTGCGGCGGCGAATCGAGGAAATCGCGCAGATAGGCGTCATTACGTCTGATCGCCCCCGCCAGCGTAGCCGCCAGCGCCGCATCGTCCGCATCATTCGGCGGATAGACCGCCTTCAGCGCGTCGTCCGCGCCGGTCAGAACCAGCGCGTGCAACCCACCGGTCAGCCGCAGCGCCAGCGCATCCGCGCGGGGATTGCCGCTCCAGCCCGTCACCCGCTTTCCGGTCGCCGTTGGTTCGTCGAGCAGCCGCGGCAACAGCCGGCACAGTCTGGCCGTAAACGGCGAGCCCAGGCTGTCGCAGGCCTGCGCCTGTTTTTCGAAATGGTCGACGAGCGCGGCGTTGATCATGCGGCATATTGCACCGCAGCATGCGTAGAGGGAAGCCCACCGATATGTGGATTACTGTGACAGCGCCTTCTCGATCGCCGGCATCAGATCGCGTTCCAGCGCCCCAGGCGTGATCGGCCCGACATGCTTGAAGGCGATCTTGCCCTCGCGATCGACCACGAACGTCTCCGGCACGCCATAGACGCCCCACTGGATCGCCGCGCGGCCGTCCCGGTCGGTGCCGACCGCGTCATAGGGATTGCCGAGATTGCCGATGAAGCGCAGCGCGTTCTCCGGCTTGTCCTTGTAGTTCAGCCCGGCAATGTCGAAGCGCCCGTCTTGCGCCAGCTGCATCAGCAACGGATGCTCCTCCCGGCATGGCCCGCACCAGGATGCCCACACATTCACCAGCGTCACCTTGCCGCCGAAGCTCGCCGGGTCGAGCCCCGGCATGCCGCTGCCTTCCAGCGGCGGCAGGTTCATCTGCGGCGCCGGCTCGCCGATCAGCGCGGAGGGAATGGTGGAATTGTCGCGGCCCGACGTGAGCTGCATCAGGAAGATGCCTGCAAGTGCTGCGAAGACGATCAGCGGCAGCAGCGCGAGAAACACGCGGCGCGGTTTCTTCCGCGTTTCCTCGGCGGCGCTCATGATTTGGCTTCCGCCGAGCGCCGCCTGACGCCCCGCGCCTCCAGTTCGGCAAGCTCGCGCTTGCGCGCCGCCTGGTCGAGCAGGATCCAGCCCACCAGACCGCCGATCACGACGGCCGAAATGATATAGGCGGCCGAAACGAAGAAGGTATGCGTCATTGGTCGGTCCGCTCGGCGCCGCGCACCGCCATGCGCCGCATGGAGATCACGCGCCGCCGCAGAATTTCCGTGCGCATCGCCATCAGGTGCAGCGTGGCAAAGAGCAGCGTGAAGCCGAGCGCAGAGATGAGCAGCGGCCACAACAGGCTCGGATGGATGGTCGGCCCGTCGAGCCGCATCACCGAAGCCGGCTGGTGCAGCGTATTCCACCATTCGACGGAGAATTTGATGATCGGGATGTTGATCACGCCGATCAGCGTCACCACCGCGGCGGCCCGCGCCGACCGCGACGGATCGTCCAGCGCCCGCGTCAGCGCGATCAGCCCGAGATACATGAGAAACAGCACGAAGACAGAGGTCAGACGCCCGTCCCACACCCACCAGGCGCCCCACATCGGCTTGCCCCAGATCGAGCCGGTGATCAGCGCCAGCGCGGTGAACGCGGCGCCGATCGGAGCGGCGGCCTTGACCGACACATCGGCCAGCGGATGCCGCCAGACCAGCGTCCCGACCGCCGACAGCGCCATCAGCGTATAGATCAGCATTGAAAGCCATGCGAACGGCACGTGCAGATACATGATCCGCACCGTGCTGCCCTGCTGGTAGTCTTCAGGAGCCGCGAAGCCCATCCACAGCCCGATGGCGATCACGATGGCCGACAGTCCGGCAAGCCACGGGACCAGCCGGTCGGCCAGCGCGATGAATCGCGTCGGGTTGGCCAGATCGGTGAATTTGCGCGTCAGGGTGGCGGTTTCGCTCATGCCGCACAAATAGACGCCGCGATTGCGGCGCGCAATTGACCGGAGTCAAACATGCGTGAGGCAAATTGGCCGAATTGGTAGGGTCGCGGTCGCGCTTTTGCTCGCGCGCTGACCGGCATCACCTGAATGCGCCTACCGCCAGCCCAGCCCCGGCGCGACATGCTTCAGGATCGCCTCGATCACATGAGCGTTGTAATCGACGCCGAGTTGGTTGGGCACGGTGAGCAACAGCGTATCGGCCTCGGCGATCGCCTCGTCCTGCTTCAATTCCTCGACCAGCACATCCGGCTCCGCCGCATAGGAGCGGCCGAACACCGCCATCTTCTCAGGTTCGATATAGCCGAAATGGTCCTGGCTCTGGTCGCCGCCGAAATAGGCGCGGTCCATGTCGTTGACCAGCGCGAAGATCGAGCGGCTGATCGACACGCGCGGCTGGCGTTCATGGCCGGCTTCCTTCCACGCCGCGCGGTAGGCGCGGATCTGCTTGGCCTGCTGGACATGGAACGGCTCGCCGCCCTCGTCGAACTTCAGCGTCGAGCTTTGAAGGTTCATGCCGAGCTTGGCCGCCCATTCGGCGGTGGCGTTGGTCGCCGAACCCCACCAGATGCGCTCGCGCAACCCTTCCGAATGAGGCTCCAGCCTCAGAAGGCCGGGCGGGTTGGGAAACATAGGCCGAGGGTTCGGCTGCGCGAAGCCATGACCTTTCAGCCCTTCCAGCAGGATTTCCGTGTTCGTGCGCGCCATGTCGGCGTCGCTCTGGCCCTCCTGCGGCGCGTAGCCGAAATAGCGCCAGCCCTCGATCACTTGCTCGGGCGAACCTCTGGAAATGCCGAGCTGCAGCCGCCCGCCGGCGATCAGATCGGCGGCCCCCGCATCCTCAACCATATAGAGCGGGTTCTCGTAGCGCATGTCGATGACCGCCGTGCCGAGTTCGATGCGGCTGGTCCTGGCGCCCGCCGCCGCCAGCAGCGGAAACGGCGAGCCAAGCTGGCGCGCGAAATGGTGCACGCGGAAATAGGCGCCGTCCGCGCCCAGTTCCTCCGCCGCTACCGCGAGGTCTATCGATTGAAGCAGCGCGTCCGACGCCGTCTGCGTCTGCGAACCCCGCGATGGCGACCAATGGCCGAAGGAAAGAAACCCGATCTTTTTCATGCCAGGTCAAATGCGGTGTTTGGCGGAAAAATTCAATGGACGGGATGAGAACAGACTGTTCTCGAAATTCCGGCAATTTGAGAGCGAACGGTTCTCGCGCCGCTGTCTTCAATCTGCACCCGGAAATCCGTTCGCAATCTCCGTCATCGCTCCCACTGCCAATTGCGCATCGCCGTCCACCGCATGACGAACCGCGAGTCGAATGCGCGCAAGCGCCTGGCACGCATCGTGCTGGGTGCCATCCAGCAACTGGAAATCGTGCGGCATGTCCGGCCACACATCGAGCATGACACTCGTCCCGTTTTGCGCCTGCGTGCTCGCAAAGTCCCTTATCATGTCGCACAGGATTTCGCGGCCGCCTGCCTGCAGGTAGAGCGGCGCGAGACCCTTGAAATCATGGCATATTGGGGAAAGCGCGCCGCGACCATATCGACCTTGCGGATCCAGCCATTCGCCGAAACGCAGCGCCATCCACCCTTGCACCAGATCGTATGGATCGTTGCTGTGCATACTGGTGCCCCGCTCGCCGATATCGGTCCACGCACACAAGCCGATACCCAGCGCAGGTTGCTTTTTGCCAGCCGCTTTCAGGGACAACAACAAGGTCAGCATCATGTGCCCGCCGGCGCTGTCGCCAACCACGACGATCCGCTCGGGCGGTTCCATACCGGTCACATATGCCCATGCGGCAATCGCGTCCTCGGCCTGCGCCGGGTGCGGGTGTTCGGGCGTCAAACGGTAGTCGGGCGCGAACACAGGCGCGCCGGTGTGATGCGCCAGCATCGCGGCAAAACGGCGGCTCATCGCGCCATGAAAGGCATATCCCCCGCCATGCAGGTAGAGGATCGTCGCCGCGCTGGTGCGGCGATGCGGGATATGCCATGTGCCGGCAGGCTCCGTCTCGGGCTTGCAATCGACTGTGTATATGTCGGGCGTTTCGGTCTGCAGGCTGTCAAGGATCAGCCGCCCGACGCCGATATCCGTCGCAGTCATTGCCCGCGTGAACTGACGCCGCCAGAACCGCACACCGATTTCCAGGCCGACATCCCATCCCGGCGTGAGGCGGTATCCGAAAGCGCGCCGGGCATAGGTGGACAGCGCGATTGCGTTGAGCCCTAGAAAGCTGGAAACACGAAGCGAAACGGGACCTTCGAAACTGATACCAGGCATCACCGCACCTCACGGTTGAAAGCGCCTGTCTGGCCTGTCTGGCGATGGCTGAATAGAATGATCGCGACGGTATTCGGGAGGTACATTTGTTCAGCACGTCGCAGTTGCTCCTGCCGCGTCCAGCGCTCGCCGGCTGCATATTCGCGGCGATCGTTCGCGACACGCGCGGTCAAACCCTCGACGACTTGCAACGCTTCAATCATTTTCCAGCTTCGCCGCTCGTCGCCTTGACCCTTGTGCTCGAAGGCGAGACCCGGATTGTCCCTCCCGGAGCCAGCTTGGCCGGGGCGGGTTCCTGGGTTTCGTTAGCGCCGCTCACCGTTGCCGGTCCCCAGAGTGCGCCACTGACAAGCTGGAATCCGGGCTCGGTCTTCGCGATTTCGATCGGCTTCTATCCTGACGCTTGGGCACGGCTGACTGGCGACTCACCATTGGAAATCGCCGACCGAACAGTCGACAGTGTTCCAGAACCGCTGGACGGCATCGCAGAAATCGGCAATGCGGCGGTTGACGCCGGCGCCATATGGGAGCGCATTTGTGATGCGCTCGAGCCGCATTGGCTTTCGACTGAAGACGGGCTGGAAACGCAACGCCGGGCCGGAACTCAGCGCGTCGCTGCATGGGCCAGATCGCTCGCCGCGCGCGCGGCGGTTTCGGGCCCGGGTATGAGCGTGCGGGCATTTGAAAGGCGGCTTCGGCGATGGACCGGACAGAACCGGCAGTCGCTCGCGTTCTATTCAAGCATTGAGGACCTTCACCAGCTCAGCGTAAGGTCTGGAACCGAGCACCTAGCCGCAATTGCTCACGACGCCGGCTTTTCCGACCAGTCGCACATGGGGCGCGCGCTGCGCCGCGCGACCGGCTTTTCACCCGCCCGGCTCAACCGCCTGATTGCGACCGAGGAAGCGTTCTGGTGCTACCGGTTGCTGGGCGAGCGGTTCTAGTCCGCCGCCCATTTGAGCGCCGCCGCCGCCGCCAGCGGCCCGATCACGGCGAAGAACAGCGTCAGCGCGCATAAAATGAGAAACGGCGGCCCGAACGGCGCCGGGTCGGTCACCGCGCCATAGCTCGCCGACACACCGAAGATCAGCACCGGAATGACCAGCGGCAGCACCAGCACCGAGACGAGCTGACCGCCGCGTGGCAGCGCCACCGCCACCGCCGCGCCCGCCGCACCGATGAAAATGATCGCTGGCGTGCCGGCAAGAAGCGTGAGCACCGCCGCGCCGATCGCCACCGGCTCCATGTTCATCAACAGGCCGAGCAGCGGCGCGGCGATCACCAGCGGCAATACGCTCGCCGTCCAGTGCGCGAGGCATTTCACGAACACCGTCAGCGCGGTCATGTGCCGCTCGCCCGCGATCAGCAAAAGGTCGAGCGACCCGTCCTCGCGGTCGGCCTGGAACAGCCGGTCGAGGCCGAGCAGCACCGACAGAAGCGCCGCGATCCAGAGCATCGCCGGCCCGATGCGCGCCAGAAGATTGAGGTCCGGCCCGACGCCGAACGGCACCACGGCCACGACGGCGAGGAAAAAGATGATCCCCGTCAGCGCCCCGCCGCCGGCGCGGATGCCCAGCCTCACATCGCGGATGTAGAGGGCCAGCATCAGGCGACGGCCCCCATCCGCAACTCCCCCGCGCCCTCCAGCCCGAGCGGCAGATGCGTGGCGGCAAGAATCATCCCGCCATCCTCCAGATGCGCCTGCATCAATTCCTTAAACTGTCGCTCCGAGCGCGCATCGAGCCCCGCCGTCGGTTCGTCGAGCAGCCACAGCGGCCGGTAGCTCACCAAGAGCCGCGCGATCGCCGCGCGCCTTTTCTGCCCCGTCGACAGATAGCCGAACGGCAGATGGCCGATCGCGCCCAGCCCCACCATCTCCAGCGCCTCGTCGACCTCCAGATGCGGTTCGCCGTTGAAATCGCGCCAGAAGCGCAGGTTCTCCTCAACCGTCAGCGCCGTCTTCATGCCGTTCTGGTGGCCGAGAAAATGCGCCGCCGCCTGGGCGCTCGGCCAGGCCTCGCCGCCGCCTTCGAACGCCACGCTCCCCGCAGCCGCCGGCAGCAGACCCGCGATAATCCTCAACAGCGTCGTCTTGCCGGTTCCATTCTCGCCGGTGACGGCCAGCGCCTGCCCTTGCTCCGCCGCAAACGACACGCCGGCGAACACCGGCTCGCCGCCCCGCTCGCCCGCCAGCTTCTCGGCAATCAGCCGCACCGCGTCTACGCCCAAAGTCGATCCCCGCAATGCAGCATTTTTGCGCCCTCTCACTCTGGAACTCTCATACGAAATTCTTTATGACCGCTACAACCGTGCCGGCGGTCGGCACGTTCTCCAATTTGCGCCGAACCCAGCGCGCCCGCCGCCTTTATCGGATGGAGCGCGAGGAACGGACAGCGGAAATGGCCGTACCCGCAGCTTTGCGCGTGATACCCTCACGACTGGCGTCCTGTTCCTCATCGGCAAACGACAGTTAGGGATCGCACGTGACCACATCGCTCGACAGCTTTAATTGCCGCCGCACCCTGAAGGCCGGCTCCTCCGAATACGTCTATTCCGACCTGAAGGAAGCCGAGAAGAACGGGCTCGACGGCATTTCGGCCCTGCCCTTCTCCATGAAGGTGCTGCTGGAAAACCTGTTGCGCAATGAGGACGGCCGCTCCGTCACCAAGGAATCCATCCAGGCCGTCGCCGGCTGGCTGAACGACAAGGGTTCGGCCGGCGTCGAGATCGCCTATCGTCCGGCCCGCGTGCTCATGCAGGACTTCACCGGCGTGCCGGCGGTCGTCGACCTTGCCGCCATGCGCGACGCCATGGCCGCGCTCGGCGGCGATCCCGAAAAGATCAACCCGCTGGTGCCGGTCGATCTGGTCATCGACCATTCCGTCATCGTCGACGAGTTCGGCACCCCGATGGCGTTCGCCAACAATGTCGAGCACGAATACAAGCGCAACGCCGAGCGCTACAAATTCCTCAAATGGGGCCAGCAGGCGTTCCGCAACTTCCGCGTCGTGCCGCCCGGCACCGGCATCTGCCACCAGGTCAATCTTGAATATCTCGGCCAGGTCGTCTGGTCGAAGGAGGAAGACGGCGAGACGATCGCCTATCCCGACACCTGCGTCGGCACCGATAGTCACACCACCATGATCAACGGTCTCGGCGTGCTCGGCTGGGGCGTCGGCGGCATCGAGGCGGAGGCCGCCATGCTCGGCCAGCCGGTCTCCATGCTCCTGCCCGAAGTCATCGGCTTCAGGCTCACCGGCGCATTGAAGGAAGGCGTCACCGCCACCGACCTCGTGCTCACCGTCACCCAGATGCTGCGCAAGAAGGGCGTCGTCGCCAAATTCGTCGAGTTCTACGGCGAGGGCCTCAACTCCATGACGCTCGCCGACCGGGCCACCATCGGCAATATGAGCCCCGAATACGGCGCCACCTGCGGCTTTTTCCCGGTCGACAGCGAGACCATCAAATACCTCACCACCTCGGGCCGCGCGGAAGAGCGCATCGCGCTGGTCGAGGCCTATTCGAAGGCCCAGGGGCTGTGGCGCGAGGCAGGCTCCCCCGACCCGGTCTTCACCGACACGCTCGAGCTCGAGCTTGGCGACGTGGTGCCCTCGATGGCCGGCCCGAAGCGCCCCGAGGGCCGCATCGCGCTGCCCGGCATCGCGTCCGGCTTCGCCGAGGCGCTCGGCGACGTCTACAAGAAGACCACTGGCGCCGAAAACCGCTACGCCGTCGAGGGCGAGGAGTTCGACATCGGCCACGGCGACGTGGTCATCGCGGCAATCACCTCCTGCACAAACACCTCCAACCCGTCCGTGCTGATCGGCGCGGGCTTGCTCGCCCGCAACGCCAACCGCCTCGGGCTGAAGCAGAAGCCTTGGGTCAAGACCTCGCTGGCGCCCGGCTCGCAGGTCGTTGCCGAATATCTGGAGAAATCCGGCCTGCAGGACGAGCTCGACAAGCTCGGCTTCAACCTCGTCGGCTTCGGCTGCACCACCTGCATCGGCAATTCCGGCCCGCTGCCGCCGGCAATCTCCAAAACCATCAACGACAAGGGGCTGATCGCGGCTAGCGTGCTGTCGGGCAACCGCAATTTCGAGGGCCGCGTTTCGCCCGACGTGCAGGCGAACTACCTCGCCTCGCCGCCGCTGGTCGTCGCCTATGCGCTGGCCGGCACGGTGACCAGGGACCTCACCACCGAGCCGCTCGGCGAGGACAGGAACGGCAAGCCGGTCTACCTGAAGGACATCTGGCCCTCCACCCACGAGATCCAGGACTTCATCGCCAAATACGTCACCCGCGACCTGTTCGCGCGCAAATATGCCGACGTCTTCAAGGGCGACGAGAACTGGGCCAGGGTGCAGGCCCCTTCGGGCCAGACCTATGCCTGGGACAACCAGTCCACCTATGTGCAGAACCCGCCCTATTTCGAGGGCATGGGCAAGACGCCGCGGCCCGTCTCGAACATCAAGGGCGCGCGCGTGCTTGGCCTGTTCGGCGACAAGATCACCACCGACCACATCTCGCCCGCCGGCGCCATCAAGGCCGCCTCGCCCGCCGGCGAGTACCTGACCGACAACGGCGTCGGCGTCGCCGACTTCAACCAGTACGGCACGCGCCGCGGCAACCACGAAGTCATGATGCGCGGCACCTTCGCCAACATCCGCATCCGCAACTTCATGCTCGGCGAAAACGGCAAGGAAGGCGGCTACACCATCCACTACCCGTCCAAGGACGAGCTTTCCATCTACGACGCGGCCATGCGCTACAAGGAAGAAGGCGTGCCGCTGGTCGTCTTCGCCGGCGTTGAATACGGCAACGGCTCCTCGCGCGACTGGGCGGCCAAGGGCACGAATCTCTTAGGCGTCCGCGCGGTCATCGCCCAGTCCTTCGAGCGCATCCACCGCTCAAACCTGATCGGCATGGGGGTCGTGCCCTTCGTCATGGAGGGCGGCGATTCATGGGCTGAACTCGGCATGAAGGGCGACGAGCTGGTCAGCATCGACGGGCTGGAAACCATCAAGCCGCGCCAGAAGATGGTGGCGAAGGTCACCTATGCCGACGGCACCGAGAAAGACGTCCCGATCCTCTGCCGCATCGATACGCTCGACGAGCTGGATTATTTCAAAAACGGAGGCATCCTGCAGGCGGTGCTGCGGGATTTGGCGGCCTAATCCCTCCCCCTTGAGGGGAGGGTCGCTCCGCAAAGCGGAGCGGGGTGGGGTAACCCGCTGCCATGCGCCGACGCCCATTCTTCTCCCCTCTGGGGAGAAGGTGGCCGTCCTGTCCGCCGAAGCCCGTAGGGCGAAGGCGGAAGCGGCCGGGTGAGGGGCGCGATTGCCGCCGATCTCCAGATACGGAATCGGGGAGCTCCCTCCACTGAGGCTACTCGGGACAAGACCACCGGGCGGCGACCGCGAGGTCTACCAGATGAGCGATTTCGGGCAAGATTTTTGGTGTGATGCAAATATTCGGGGAGGCGCTGAGGTCTCCCGGAGAGAGGCGAAGGCGCCTCGGAGCCCCGGGTCTGGGTGTCCTACGAAGAACATCGAATCTCGAATCACACGAACCGGAACGAAGCACAATGAACAATAAGACCGGGGAGGCCTATTGATCTCGGAGGGGGTGCCGTCCGGGCTCTTGCGAAAGTGCACCGGTGTGCTCATCTGTCTGTCACCAGATGAATTGCTCACACCGGAGCCGTCGATGACAAAACAGCCAGTGAATCCGTTTGGATTGCCTCCCGCGCCCGATACCGCAGCACCGGTCGCCGCGCCGCCGTCTAACATTCTCGTCTTTGACGCAGCTCTGAAAAACCTCAAGGCCAAAGAGCGGTGGTCGGGCAGTGTCATGGACCGCGGCTACACGATGTTGCCGACAATCCTATTGTGGGGACAAGCGAAACTCGGCCTAACGGCCGATGAGTTGAACGTGCTCCTGCAGATCATCAGCCATTGGTTCTATGCCGGCAATGACCCTCATCCGAGCAAGGGTACGATCGCGGCGCGAATGGGGAAACATCCGCGCACTGTACAGGATTACATCACGAGCCTCGAAAAAAAGGGCTTCCTAAAGCGTGTGCAGCGTTTCCGGGCGAGCAAGGGACAGGACTCGAACGGGTTCGATCTAAGCGGATTGGCGGCGAAACTGGAAGCGATCGCTCCGGAGTTCAAGAAAGTTTCGGAGCAGAACAAGAACCGCCGGCGCAAGGTTGAAAAACCCGCCGGCTGACGAAGGGAACGGCAACGCCGGCCTCACCGGCGCTTCCAAGTCATGCCGTACACCAAGACACAGCCCCGCTGCCACGGGGAGAGGTTTCCGGTAGACGCCTTCGCTCCAGAGCAGCCTGCCTCCTTTGCGGGGCAGGCTGTTTTCATTTAGTAGGTCGGCCGATCAGCCGCAACAATCGAGACGAACAGGCACCGCATCGTGATGTGGACCGCGTGATCGTGATGCGCGTCTCGCGGCGCAACTCCCCGGCATCGAGGCGGGTGTCAAGCTGATCACCATCGAGGGGCTGGAGAACATCAAGCCGCGCCAGAAGATGGTGGCGAAAGTCACCTTCGCCGACGGCACAGTGAACGACGTCGCCATCCTCTGCCGCATCGATACGCTCGACGAGCTGGACTACTTCAAAAACGGCGGCATCCTGCAGGCCGTGCTGAGGGATTTGGCGGCTTAGGGCGCTTGATCCTCCCCTTTGCGAGGGGGTGAGCAGCCGGTCCGCGAAGCGAATTCGCCGTGCCAGTAGCACGGCGAAAGGCCGGCGAACGTCGGGACGCTGCGCAGCAGCGGGGACCCGGCCAAACGACGATTTCGGCGTCTTAGCCGAGCATTTCGCAGGCTAAGTGCCAGAAATCGCAAGAGAGGGGTCAAAGTCGTGGACAAACCTTCAGCCTCCTCCCACCCAACCCCTGCGCCGCCTGCCTTTCCCACTTTTTCGCCAGCTGATCTATCCACGCCCACCCAGACTCGCGCTTACAATCCTCCCGCCACGAAAGGAGGCGGCAGATGGACGGCAGTGCGGCGATCGAGCGGAACCGGGTGGCATTGCAGTGCATCGTCTTGTCGCTCTTTGCCATGGCCGGACTGGCCGAAGCGGCCGCCGGCGCCCACCCTCCCCTCGATGGGGAGGGTCGAACCGAAGGTTCGGGGTGGGGTGGCGTACGAAAGGAATACCCCCACCCGGCTCGCGGCGCTCGCCGACCTCCCCACAAGGGAGAGGTTAAGGCTCCGACCATCCCCCGCCATCTCTGGCTGGCGATCCTGCGCCTTCTGCGCCCGGCTGAATCCGCCGCCCGGCGGCTGATCATCGCCGCCGCGCGCAGCATCGTCGTGCCGCCGCCCGCCCCGCGCCGGGACCAACCGAAGCACGGCGCCCCGGCTCCCGAAACGAATGCGCCGCCGCTGCGCAGCCTCGGCATCGCGGTCACCCTGTCGCCCGCAAACCGCACCGGCGCGCGGGATGCTGCTTCGGCAGCGGGGACGTCGCCGGCAGGGACCGCCGCGCGCGTTCCCGCCTTCCCGCTGCTCGACCCGCTGCGCCGCCTTTCCTCGAAGCGCCGCATGACGCCGCCGCACGCCGCCCCGCGCATCATGCTTCCCGGCCTCATCGAGCCGTTTCGCCTGCCGCCGCCGCCCTCGCCGGACGATGCCGTCAGCGCGGCGCGTCTCGGTCAGCGGCTTGCCACACTCGCCGCAGCGCTCGACGATTTGCCGGGCCAGGCCAGGCGCTTCACCCGCTGGAAGGCACGGCGCGACGCGGAAGGCGGCAATTCCCGCCGCTTCCGCCGCATCTCGCCGCTGCGGGCAGGACGGCCGCCCGGCGGCCGGCTCTCCGGCTGGGACGCTTCCGCCCGCGACGCCGCAACCGCGCAGGCGGGCGCCTCACGCGGGCGCTCCGTCCGCGAGATCGACCTGATCCTCGCCCACGCCCACGAGCTCGCCTTCGACGCGCTCACCCGCCCCGACACCTCGTGACGGGCGGCCGGGACCCGGCAGAGCGGAGCATTCAGGAAAGGCCAGACGGGTTCAAATCCGGACGTGGCGATGATGAGGCATGCAAGGATGATCGAAATCAAAGCCCCGTCTCCCCTGCTCAGCAAGATTGGCCGGCCCTTTTCTCTCGGAGACCATGATGCCGGACATTCTGGAATATCGCGTCAGCGCGCGGCGCCTCGACGCTCACGGCGGGCAGGCTTCAACAAAGCAGGCCGAGCTCGCCCTCGACACCGACCCGGCGGGGCGCACGGATGCCTTCAACCCGGCCGAACTGCTGCTCGCCTCGGTTGCCGCGTGCATGATCAAGGGCGCCGAGCGCGTCGCCCCCATGATCCGTTTCGATCTGCGCGGCATGGAGATCGCGATCCACGGCGTCCGTCAGGACAGTCCGCCGCGTCTGGTCTCGATCGACTACGAGATCATCGTCGACACCGGCGAGGACGATCGCCGTCTCGACCTGCTGCACACCAACATCCGCAAATACGGCACGGTTTCCAACACGCTCGCGGCCGCGCTCCCGCTGGAAGGAACGATCAGGCGAAAGGCCGGGTAAGCGCCCATGGCGCAATCCAGAACGCCCGGCTGGCTGTCCCCGCCCTGGCCCGCCTGCGCTAGACTCCCTCTCAAAGGAGCCTCGCCCCATGTCCGAGCCAAAGACCCCCGACCTCGTCATCCGCCCGCTCGAACAGTCCGACCATGCCGCATGGCGCGCGCTGTGGGCCGACTATCTGACCTTCTACGAGACCGAAAAGCCGGAGGAGGTCTACGCCTCGACATGGGCGCGGCTGTTCACGCCCGGCGAATACGAGCCGCGCGGCCTCCTCGCTCTGCTCGGCGGCAAGCCGGTCGGGCTGGTGCATTTCATGGACCACCGCACGACATGGACGGTCGCCAACAATTGTTATCTGCAGGATCTGTTCACTGCGCCCGAGGCGCGCGGCGCGGGCGTCGGCGCGGCCCTCATCGAGGCGGTCAGAAAATCGGCCGCCGAACGCGACATCACCAATGTCTACTGGATGACCCAGGAGACCAACGCCACCGCCCGCCGGCTCTACGACCGCGTCGCCAAGCAGACCGGTTTCATCAAATACGTTCTGGTGTAAAAACGCCGCATGTTCATTCCCTTCTTCCTCGAACTGAAAGCGGCGAAAGTGCCGGTCTCGCTGCGCGAGTATCTGACGCTGCTGGAAGGCATGGACGCCCATCTCGTCGACTACGATGTCGAGGGTTTCTACTTTCTCGCCCGCGCAGCACTTGTGAAGGACGAGCGCCATATCGACCGTTTCGACCAGGTCTTCTCCCACGTCTTCAAGGGGCTGGAGGCCGTCTCCGGCGAAGCCGCGATCGACGTCCGGAACCTGCCCGAGGAATGGCTGCGCCGGCTCGCCGAAAAACACCTCACCGATGAGGAAAAGAAGCTCGTGGAGTCGCTTGGCGGCTTCGACAAGCTGATGGAGACGCTCAAACAACGGCTGGAGGAGCAGAAGGGCCGCCATCAGGGCGGCTCGAAATGGATCGGCACCGCCGGAACATCGCCGTTTGGCGCTTATGGCTACAACCCCGAAGGCATCCGCATCGGCCAGGACGGGTCGCGCCACCGCCGCGCGGTGAAGGTGTGGGACAAGCGCGAGTTCAAGAACTTCGACGACAGCGTCGAGCTCGGCACCCGCAACATCAAGGTGGCGCTCAAGCGGCTGCGCCGCTGGGTGCGCGAGGGCGCCGACGAGGAACTCGACCTGCCCGGCACCATCCACGCCACCGCCGAGCATGGCTATCTCGACGTCAAGACCCGGCCCGAGCGCCGCAACGCGGTGAAGCTCCTGATGTTCTTCGATGTCGGCGGCTCGATGGACGACCATATCCGCGTCGTCGAGGAGCTGTTTTCGGCCGCCCGCGCGGAGTTCCGGCAGCTGGAATATTTCTACTTCCACAACTGCCTTTATGAGGGCGTGTGGAAGGACAACCGCCGCCGCCATTCCGAGGTCATGCCGACACTCGACGTGCTGCACAAATACGGGCCGGACTACAAGGTCGTCTTCGTCGGCGATGCCTCGATGAGCCCCTACGAGATCGCCTATCCCGGCGGCTCGGTGGAACACTGGAACGCCAAGCCCGGTGCGGCCTGGCTGCAGCGCGTTTTAGCGCAATGGCCGAACGCGGTCTGGATCAACCCCATCCGCGAAAAGCACTGGAGCTACACCCATTCCATCCACATGATCGGCGAGCTGTTTTCGCAGCGCATGTACCCGCTGACGCTGTCCGGCCTGGAGCGCGCGACGAAGGAGCTTTCGAGGAAGCACTGATGCTAGTGAGCGAGCGCTGTCTCCACGAGGCGCACCCAGTAGCTCATGCCCCGGGGAATGATCGCGTCGTTGAAATCATAGGCGGGGTGGTGCAGCCCGGCGCTGTCGCCATTGCCGATGAAGATGAACGCGCCCGGCCGCGCCCGCAGCATGTGCGAAAAGTCCTCGCCGGCCAGAACTGGCTGCGTCGCCCGCTCCACCCCCGCCTCGCCCGCGACATCCGCCGCCACATCGCCCGCCAGCGCCGTCTCCTCGGCATGGTTCAGCGTCACCGGAACAGCGGCATCGAAATCGTATTCGATGGTCGCGCCGTTGGCTTCGGCGACCTTGCGCGCGATATGCTCGATCCGGTCGCGCGTGTCCTCCACCAGCGCCATGTCGAGCGTCCGCACCGTACCCAGCATCTCGGCCTCGCCGGGGATGATGTTGAACGCCGTTCCGGCCGAGACCTTGGTGACCGACACCACCACCGACTGCACTGGATCGGTGTTGCGCGACACGATCAGCTGCAGCGCCTCGATGATTTGCGAGCAGACAACGATCGGGTCGACGGTCTTGTTCGGCCGTGCCGCGTGCCCGCCATGGCCCTTCACCGTCAGCGTAAAGCGCGACGACGAGGCCATGATTCCGTTCGGCCTGATCGCGAACATGCCTTCCTTCAGCCCCGGCATGTTGTGCATGCCGAACACCCTGCCGATGCGGAACCGGTCCATCAGGCCGTCGTCGAGCATCGCCATGGCGCCGCGGCCGATCTCCTCGGCCGGCTGGAAGATCAGCACGCAGGTCCCCGAGAAATTACGCGTCTCGGCGAGATATTTGGCGGCGCCCAGCAGCATCGCGGTATGGCCGTCATGGCCGCAGGCACGCATTGCCCCCGACACCCGTGACGAGTGCCCGGCGCCGCTCGCTTCCACGATCGGCAGCGCGTCCATGTCGGCGCGCAGACCGATCGCCGGACCCTCGCCGCGATTGCCCTTGATGACGGCGACCACCCCCGATTGTCCGATGCCGGTCTCGACCCTGTCGCAACCGAATTCGCGCAGCCTGTCGGCGACGAAGCCTGCCGTCTGGCCGACCTCAAATCCGATCTCCGGCGCGGCGTGGATGTACCGCCGCCAGCCGGTCACTTCATCATGCAATTCCGCTGCGCGGTTGAGAACGGGCATTAAGGGTTCAGACCATCCCCAGCGCGGCCTTGTAGAGATCGAGGATCGCCTCTTCCTCCTGCCGCTCCGCCTGATCCTTCTTGCGCAGGCGGATGAGGGTGCGCACCGCCTTGGTATCGAAGCCGGTGCCCTTCATTTCGGCGAAGACTTCCTTGATGTCGTCGGCGATCGCCTTCTTGTCCTCTTCCAGCCGCTCGATGCGCTCTATGAATGACCGAAGCTGGCCGGCGGCCACGGTCTGGGCGGTCTCATTGGTGATCTCGTCGTCTGCCACGTCATGCTCCGAAATTAGGCCGCGACTCTCGCCGCGGAATTGTCGTCTCCGAATTGCCCGACAGAGGCAACAGGGTCAAGCGTGGCCGGAAGGACGCAGCGGAAGCGCATTGAATTGTGATCGGCAAGGTTTTTTCGATCCGGAATGCCTTGCCTTTACAAATCAAAATAGAAGTGCCCTTACTTAGCGCATTGGGGCTGAGTTTACGCTCGGGGGTTACCAATGGGAGAAACAATAGAAGCAACAAAAGGGCAAATACAGGTAGTCGGTTGGGGGATGCTTGCCGCACTGCTATTGATGTTTGCAACGCTCATAGCGATCTGGCCAACAGGCAATGCACAGATTGAGGCATCGCTGCAACAAATGCGGGCCGATATCGTCTCGGCAATGGCCAGAGAGGAAACCGCACGGGCCGAACTTACCGAAGCAGCAAGTAATGTTGGAAGCGCCGGAACCGACCAGGAAAAACAGACCGCCCAAGGTCGCTTGGCTTCTGCGCAGGGAGAACTCGCAGCCGCTACCGAAAAAAGGAAACAGGCGGAGCAGACCAGGGAGGCTCTGGAGAAAACAACGCCCAAATCCGTCGGAAGATGGCATTGGGCAAATCGCATCCTCGGTCCCGATCCGGACATCCGCCTATTGCTGATTGTTATGATCGGCGGCGGCATCGGCAGCCTGATCTACGGAGCGACGGCCTTCTCGGTCAAAGTCGCCAATCGCCAGTTCGGTGCAAGCTGGCTCTGGTGGTACGCCCTTAGGGTACCAACCGGCATGGCGCTGGCGCTGTTGCTCTACCTCGTCATACGCGGCGGCCTGTTTGCCGGCAGCGTTGTGGGCGACCAGGCGGCCAATGCCATCAACCCTTACGGCATTGTAGCGATGGCCGCACTCACGGGCATGTTCGCCGAACAAGCGTCGGACAAGCTGAAGGAAATCTTCGAAGGCCTGTTCCGCACCGCCGACAAGCGCGGCTTTGCTGCCAAGGCCCCGGTGATCGATCAGGTACAGACAGTTTATGTCGAAGCCACCGGCGATAGCCTTAAGGTACCGGTCAAGGGGCGGAATTTCACGAGTGAATCGGAAGCCAGCATCAACGGCAAGCGCAGGCAAGTCGAACCTGTCGACGACAAGAATCTGATCGTTGTGCTTATTCCGGAAGACGTAAAAGCGCCGAAGCAATTGAAACTGAAAATCGTCAACAAAGATGACAAGGGCGGGTCATCAGAAGAGACAACGATCTACGTTGCGATCGAACCCCACATCGCGGAACCCGCCACGGCTATCCCGGCCGGCGCATCGGGCGAGAGCCTGAAGGTCAAGTTGGAGGCGACCGGCGTCCTCGAAGGCGCGACAGCGACGGTCGACGGACAGAAACGCAAAATCGACTCGATATCAGACAGCGGCTTCACGCTTGTGCTCAAGCCGGATGATGTGGGGGAGCCGAAGACGCTCAAATTGAAAGTGGTCAACCTGCCGAACAAAGGCGGAACGACAGTAGAGCAATCGCTGAAGGTTGGCTGACCGCTTCACCAGGCGCGCAAGGCGGGCATAACCGCAGGCTGCGGGATCAGTGATCCCGTGGCCGGCTGTCTTCGAACGCCGCGGCCTTGTCGGCGGATGCCTCGGTCTGGTGCTTCGCCTGCCACTCCGCATAGGGCATGCCATAGATGATCTGGCGCGATTCGTCCTTGGAGAGCTGAACGCCGTCGGCGTCCGCGGCATCGCGGTACCAGTTGGACAGGCAGTTGCGGCAGAAGCCGGCCATGTTCATCAGGTCGATGTTCTGCACGTCGGTCCGCTCGCGAAGATGGCTCACCAGCCGGCGGAACGCCGCCGCTTCGAATTCGATCTGCTGCTGTTTCGTCAGTTCGGCCATGAATGCCTCCCTTCGATTTACGGCACCGGCCCGGTGCGCGAGCCAAATTGCCGGTATTCATGGATATCGGGCCGCCGGTTGATCTCGTCAAGCATCGGCGCGAGCCGCTCCGCCCAATCGGCCGCTCCCGTATCGTCCCTGATCAGGTCCTGCCTGATCTCGATCAGGGCGTGCGCGATGCCCGGCACAATGCAATGTTTGAACATCGTGTCTCCGCGCAGCGCGCCGTCATATGGCTCGTTGTCGCCCACTGTCAGTGTCACATCCTCGGCCAGCATCTCAAGCAGCGGCTTTACTGCGCGCGGGTCGCTGTCCCACAAGATGCCCACCTGCCACGGCCGGGCGCGGTTCTGCATGCGAGGCGTGAAGGAGTGGACCGAAAACACAAACGGCGCCTTGCCGGTCGCCTTGGCTACCGCATCGATGCGCGCCGCCACGGCCTCATGATACGGCCTGTAGTAGCTGGCCAGGCGGCGCTCCCGTTCTTCGGCCTTCATGGGATAATTCGCGGAAATGATCGTCCCGTCATAGAGCTGGCGGATCAGGGTCGGATCGTTTTCGCCGCGGTTGAGATCGATCAGAAGCCGCGAGTACCCGGCCATCACCGCGGGCGCGCCGGTGAGCGCCGACAGTTTCCGGGTTACCGCCTCCACGCCGATGTCATAGGCGATATGCCGGTCGAATTCCGATGCCGGCAGGCCGAGATCGCCATAGTCGGCCGGAAGATCGCGCCTGGCGTGGTCGGCGATGAGCACCAGGCCAAGCCCGTCGTCACCGTCGATGGTCTCAAACGGCTGAAACGGTGCTGAATGCGTCATCGGCGGGGGAATGGCTGTCGCTGCGGGGAACGACCGCTCTCATTCCATGAACCGGCCTGCCATGCAATGCCGTTGTTTGGCCAAGCTTGTGCCGCACGACCTTCCGATTCGCGGCAGGGGGCTGACCGCCCTTTCAAGCCGCGTTGACATGTTCCTGCAGTTTGCAGAATAAGGGTTCGTCACGAATGCAGGTTTCGAATTCCAAAGGTTCGCGCATGGTCCTGTCAGTGAGGACGATGCTGGCCCGCCTGGGCGGCGCGACGGCGGCCTTGGTGCTTGCCGGCGCGGGTCTCACCGCGCTGCCATCGCCAGCACTAGCCGATTTCAGGGTTTGCAACGCCACGCAGGCTCTGGTCGGCGTCGCTATCGGCTATCGCTCCGGCACGGGCTGGATCACCGAAGGCTGGTGGCATGTCGACGCGTCGACATGCAAGACGCTGATCGAGGGGCCGCTCGCCTCGCGCTACTATTACATATACGCCGAGGACGCCGAGCGCGGCGGACGTTGGGAAGGGCCGGTCAATATGTGCGTTGCCGAACGCGAGTTCAAAATAGCCGGCGTCAGCGACTGTTTCGCGCGCGGCTTCCAGCGGACGGGCTTTCAGGAATATGATACGGGCGAACAGACGAGCTGGATGGTACAGCTGACCGACGGTCCGGGTGCGGATGGCGCTGCCGGTCTGACGGGAACAGGATCCGAATGAGACGAAGCCGGAAGGTCAAGATTCTCGCCACGCTTGGGCCTGTATCGTCCGAAGAATCGAAAATCCGCGAATTGTTCGAGGCGGGTGCGGATGTGTTCCGCATCAATATGAGCCATGCCGACCACCCGCTCATGCGCACTTTGGTCGAGCGCATTCGCAATGTGGAGAAGGATGTCGGCCGCCCGATCGGAATCCTTGCCGATCTGCAAGGCCCCAAGCTGCGCGTCGGAACCTTCGTCGGCGGAGCCGTTGAGCTCGAGGCCGGCCAAACCTTCACCCTTGATGATGATCCGTCACCGGGCGACGCGACCCGGGTTCACCTCCCCCATCCCGAAATCCTGAAATCGGTCGAGGTCGGACACCGCCTTCTGATCGACGATGGGCGCCTGCATCTGCTGTGTGAGGAGAACGACGGCCGCGCCATTCGCTGCAAGGTGGTGACCGGCCGCAAGATATCCGACCGCAAGGGCGTCAGCCTGCCCGATACCGACCTCCCGGTGGGAGCGCTGACGGAAAAGGATCGCTCCGATCTGGAGGCGGTGCTCGAAACCGGCGTCGACTGGGTCGCCCTTTCGTTCATCCAGCGGCCGGAGGATCTGGCCGAGGCTCGCAAGATCGCGCGCGGACGCGCGCTGCTGATGTCGAAGATCGAAAAGCCGCAAGCGGTCGCGCGCCTTGCCGAGATCATCGAGCTTTCTGACGCGCTGATGGTTGCTCGCGGCGATCTCGGCGTCGAGATGCCGCTGGAGAGGGTGCCGGGCATCCAGAAACAGATCACCCGCGCCGCACGGCGCGCCGGCAAGCCGGTCGTCGTGGCCACCCAGATGCTGGAATCGATGATCACCGCCCCGGTGCCCACCCGCGCCGAGGTGTCCGATGTGTCGATCGCCGTCTTCGAAGGCGCCGACGCGGTCATGCTGTCGGCGGAGTCCGCGGCCGGCCAGTACCCGGTCGCGTCGGTCAAGATGATGAACGCCATTGCCGAGCAGGTCGAGCGCGATCCGCTCTATCCCGGCATCATCAACGCCCAGCGCTCCGAACCGGAGGCGACCGGCGCCGACGTCATCTCCGCGGGCGCTCGGCAAATCGCCGAAACCCTGAACCTTTCAGCGATCGTCACCTACACATCGTCGGGGACGACGGGTCTGCGCGCGGCGCGCGAACGGCCCATGGTGCCGATCATCGCGCTGTCGCCGGTGCTGGCAACCGCAAGGCGGCTCTCGCTCGTCTGGGGCACGCATTGCGTGGTTTCTCCGGACGCCGATGATCTCGACGACATGGTCGACCGGGCCTGCCGCATCGCGTTCGAGGAGCAGTTCGGCCGGCCGGGCGACCGCATCATCATCACGGCCGGCGTGCCGCTCAAGACGCCGGGCGCCACCAACATGCTTCGCATCGCCTATATCGGCTCGGACGGTCTCGGCGGCATCTAGGAGCGGCTGCTGTGCTTTTTGCACCTAGCCGTCGATTTCCGCCCCGACCAGCGGCTTTCCGTCCCGGCAGCGTTCAATAGGGCCGAATACCTGCCCGGCGATGCGCGCCTCGACCTGGCGCGCCATCGCCTGCAGGTCGACATCGCTGCCCGCCACCTTTTCGACCGCGGCGGCCACCAGTTCCGGCGCGACCCAATCCGGCTTGTGGCCAAGGTTTTCGATCCACACGAGCTCGGCGCCCGGAATGTCGCGGGCGAGCCCTTCCGAGTGGATCTCCTCGAAGACAACGGTGTCGCTGTCGCCTGAAATCACGACGGTCGGCCTGTCGATCCCGCCATAGCGCGACGCCACCTTCGAAACATGCGGAAACAGGCTCTCGATGTCGGCCGCATTGGCGCGGAACGCGGAGGGCCGGAGCACCAGCGCAATCGCGGCCTCGCGATTGTAGCCCGGCGGCACGGGATTGGGCGCGAAGACACAGTCGGTTGCCGCGGCCATGCGCGACCAGCCGGCCGGAAGAGACAGCGTCTCGGAAAAGATCGGGCCCAGCACCGGTATCGTCGTCAGCCCGTAGTACCAGGATGTGTCGCCGCCGGGCCATGGGTGGGTGGCAGCCGACAGGAACACCAGCCCGAGCGTCTTTTCCGGATGCTCCAGCGCGAAGGCAGCGGCAATGCCGCCGCCGAAGGAATGGCCGACGATGACAGCCTGTTCGATACCGACCGCGTCCATAAGAGCCGCGATCGTATGCGCCTGCGCGTCCGGAGTGGCGTTGTCGGGACCGCGCGACGACCAGCCATGTCCGGGCCGGTCGAAAAACAGCATTTCCGCCCTGCCTTCGAGCTCCGGCCGGATGGGAACCATCTGGTCGAGCAGATTGCCGCTCGCGCCATGAATGAATACGACCGGAGGCAGCGTGCTGCCGTCGGCGGGAATATGGACATGGTGCATCCGGGTGCCGTTGACGGTGAGAAAGTCTCCCACCGGCGGATTGCGCCCTTCGATCAGCCAAACGCCGATACGCGTGGTTCCCGCCAGAATGAACATCAGACCGGCGAGAATGGCCAAGGCTGCGGTGACGAGGTTCATGGGATCGGAAAACCGCCGTTGTCTGTACGGGAAACAAAGATGATGGATCGGCGGTCTGCCGCCAAGCGCGCCTGGACTATATGCCTTCCCCGGCGAGTTCCTCGGCCAGACCGGCGACTTCATCCTGTGCGCTGCGCAGCATGGGATAGACATTGAGGACGCGCTGGAATGCACCCAGCGCCGGTTCCTTCATGTCATAGTTCTTGAAGATGGCCGCCATGCCGGACAGCGCGCCGAAATGGCGCGGCTCCAGTCTCAGCACATGCTCGATGTCGGTCATCGACTTGGCGTAGGAACCCATCATGTAGTGCAGCGTGGCGCGGCGGTTCCACCCTTCCGCATAGTCCGGCGCCAGAACGGTCACCTGGTCGAGAAAGTCCAGCGCCACGTCGTAGCGCTTCTCTTCCATCGCCTTGGCCGACCAAGTCATCATCAGGTCGATCGTGGCGCTGCCCGACTGGGTCCATTCTTCGCGAATGAAATTGGCGATGCGCTGCGCGGCGGCCTCGTTGCGCTCGCGCTTGAGATCGTCGAACAGCTTGTCGAGGCGGGAGACGGCTTCCTGCCCCGGGGCAGCCGTCGCATCATCGGCGAAGGCCTGTGGCGCGGCCAGCAGGAATAGGGCGATCAGGCTTGCGAGAATCCGCTGCATCGACGGGAATCTATTCCCGTCGGGCGAAAGATCAAACTGAAAATCGCGTGATCGCGATCAGCCCTGACGCGCCTTGAAGCGTGGGGCGGTCTTGTTGATGATGTAGATGCGTCCCTTGCGGCGAACCATGCGGTTTTCCCGGTGACGGCTCTTGAGCGCCTTGAGCGAGTTCTTGATCTTCATTGTCTTTGTCCGTCGCTGCCGGCCTGGGGCCAGACATAAAAACGCGCCCGGAAGGCGCGCATGAATTGGATTGCGGGCTCATAAACGACCAGCGCGGTCCATGTCAACCGGAAGGCTCAATTCCGGCGGCCTCGCGGAAGGCCGAAATCAGCTTTTCATCCGGCCAGTAATTGGCGCGCAGCCAGTCGGGCGCCGCTTGAAGCGCCGCCTCGCTACCCGGCACCCAGCCGATCCGCAGCGCCACGGCGCGAAACCCTTGCCGCGCATCGTACATCGCCGCCAGCGCCTCGATTGCCCGCTTCGAATAGCCATAAGCGTTGATTTGAAGCTGGGGGTCGCGCGGTGCCGCCCAGTCGGACGACGGCAGGACGATGCGTGGAATGCCGGCATTGAAGCAGGCCTCGACCAGACGCGCGGTGGCGGCGACGGCGGCAAGATGCACTTCGGGCGCGGCATCCGGGTCCGCCGATGTCGCGAGATGTATGACGCACCCTGCAGTCGTCAACGCTTCGGCGAGCGCTCCCTCCCGGTAGCTGCAGTCGGCCAGATCGGCGCCGATGTCCGCACCAGGCAGCCGGTCCACACCAGTCGCCGCCGGAAAGGCGCGCATCAGCCGCTGTCCTATGTTGCCTTGTGATCCGGTGATGATGACCGTCATGGCCGGTTCTCAGCGCTGTGTCTCGCTGCTCGCAAGCCGCGTGAAATGTCCCATCTTACGGCCAGGTCTCGCCTCCGCCTTGCCGTAGAGATGCAGCACGAGATTCGGCTCGGCCAGCAGCGTCGGCGCTGAGGCCGCCTCATCCCCAATCAGGTTTTCCATGACGCAGTCGCTGTGCCGGCTTGTGTCGCCGAGCGGCAGGCCGGCGACGGCGCGGATATGCTGCTCGAACTGGGAGACTGTGCAGGCGGCTTCGGTCCAGTGGCCGGAATTGTGAACGCGCGGCGCGATTTCGTTGATCAGCAGCGATCCGTCGGCAAGGACGAAGAACTCCACGCCAATGACACCGACATAATCCAGCGCCTTCAGAACTGCGAATGCCGCGCTCCGCGCCGCTTCCCCGGTTTCGGCCGAAATGCCGGCGGGCACGGTCGAGATCCTGAGAATGCCGTCGCGGTGGACATTCTCGGCCGCGTCATAGGCCGCGAGCAATCCATCCTGTCCGCGGGCGGCAATGATCGAAATCTCGCGTTCGAACGACATGAACCCCTCCAGAATGAGCGGTACGCCGCCCATGGCGGCAAAAACGCCGGCGGCGTCACTTACGTCGGCGCCGCGGAACACGCGCTGGCCCTTGCCGTCATAGCCGAGCCGCCGCGTCTTCAGCACGCCGTCGCCGCCGAACGCGTCCAGAGCCGCCGCCAGGTCGGCATCGCCGTCCACGGAACGGTAGGGAGCTGTGGACAATCCGGCCCGGTTGAGAAATTCCTTTTCCACCAGCCTGTCCTGCGCCACGTCGAGCGCCGCGGGCGGCGGATAGACGGGCACCTTCTTGGCGAGCGTCCGTGCAGCCTCCACAGGCACATTCTCGAATTCGTAGGTAACGACGTCGGCTTTGCCGGCCAGTTGCTCCAGCGCGCCACGATCGTCATAGGCCGCACGGATTTGCGCCCCGCAGGTCGCGGCGGCGGGACAATCCGCCTGCGGCTCCAGAACGATGGTCCGATAGCCCAGCCGCGCCGCCGCAATGCCGAGCATCCGGCCAAGCTGTCCGCCGCCGATGATGCCGATGGTCGAGCCGGCGGGAAGCATCATGCCCGGGCCTTAGTCGGAAGGGCTATCGGCGATGGAGGCGGTCTGTTTCGCCCGCCAGTCGGCGAGCCGCGCCGCCACGTCCTCGTCCGACGTCGCCAGGATGGAGGCCGCAAGGAGTGCGGCGTTGATTGCGCCGGCTTTGCCGATGGCGAGGGTCCCGACCGGTACGCCGGCCGGCATCTGGACGATCGAATAGAGCGAATCAAGCCCTGAAAGCGCCTTTGATTCCATCGGCACTCCCAGCACCGGCAAGGTCGTCATGGATGCGGCCATGCCCGGCAGATGCGCCGCGCCGCCGGCGCCCGCGATGATCACCTTGAAGCCGTTGGTGCGCGCCGAGTGCGCGAAATCGTAGAGCCGCTGCGGCGTCCGGTGCGCCGACACGATCAGGCTGTCATGGCCGACGCCGAGCGCTGTGAGCGTTTCCGCCGCGTGGCGCATCGTCGCCCAGTCCGACTGGCTGCCCATGATGATCGCCACGGCGGGCGGAGCATCGCTCATATCTTTTCCGGCTCCGTGAAACTGGTCGCCGCTTAGCGGAATTCCTTTTGTCTCACAAGCGCGGAGGGCCGGCCGTCAGGCAATGATGTCGGGAATGATACGGTCTTCAAGCTTAGACAGCCGGTCCTTGAGGGCGAGTTTCTTCTTTTTCATGCGCTGGATCTGCAGCGGGTCGCACCCCGTCGCGATCATGGCGTTGATCGCGCTGTCGAAATCGATGTGTTCCTGCTTCAGCCGCGCATATTCAAGACGAACATCGGCCTCTTCCTGTTCCGACATGCAGCTAATGACCGTTTGGCGACCGATGCGCGGAGCGCTGTTGGCGGGACCGGATTCGCTCGCTGCGTCCGGCGCTCACGCCCTATCACATTTCGCCGATTCATTAAATGCTACCATCAAAAAATCGACTTGGACGCGCATTGGTGGCAGAATTGTCATGCGGTCGTCATCGGGCCTGATTCCGGCGGAGGAATGGCCCGCACGGCACCGACGAGGAACAGGAAGGGAGTGCGAGCATGTCACTTGAATCCCACCTTGCGGAACTGCAGCGCAAGCACGGCGAAATCGAACAGGAAATCGACGAAGCGATGGCGCATCCGTCGGTAACCGATCTGGAAATCGTCGAACTCAAGCGACGCAAGCTGGCCATCAAGGACCAAATCCACAAGGTGCGCGTCCTACCGACGCGGCACTGACTTGTAAGCTCTAGGCGGCGCCGGTCCCGGAGCCGCTGTACGATCGCCGCCAAAGAGCGGTACCGGTGCCCGGGAACGGCCGTTCCGCGGGCGGTTCAGAATTTTTTGTTGCCAGCGAAGGCGCCATAGAGTGCGATCAGCGCCAGTCCGATGCTGGCGACGACATTCCATCCCGCAAAGGACAGACCGAGAAACTGGCCCGCCGCATCGTTGCAGGACGGCGGAATGGCGGCGTTGATGGAGTCCAGAATTCCGCCCGAGCCGCTGCCGGCAGGCGGCGCATCCACCGCTCCGCAATCTGTCGGCCCGGGCCACCAGCCCCATTCGACGCCCGAATGAACCCCGCCCAGATATGCGCCGTAGGCCATCAGCACGCCGCCCGCCAGCAAAAGGCCGCGCGTCACGATCCCCGGCAGCTTCAGCGCGGAGGACGCGAGCGCCAGCATCATCAGGGGAATGCCCACATAATAGGGCGTGCGCTGCTCCAGGCAGAGCTTGCAGGGAATGTAGCCGCCGATGTGCTGGAACGCGAGCGCGGTTCCAACCGTCACCGCCGTGCCAAGGAGGAGCGCAAGCGCGGTCAGCATCTGTGTTTTGCCGGCAGGCTGGGTAAGTCTCATGGGGTCCTCAGAATACGTAGCGGACGGCGACGAAGCCGCCGACCAGCAGCACCATGAAAAGGATGAAAAGGAGGCCAAGCCGGGCTTCGATGAATGTGCGGATCGGCTCGCCATAGCGATAGAGCAACCCGGCGACGAGAAAGAACCGGAAGCCGCGGCCGACCACGGAAACCACCACGAAGACGAAGAAATCGAGCCCCGTGGCGCCGGAAAATATCGTCAGCACCTTGTAGGGGAAAGGGGTTATCGCCGCGAAGAGTACCCCCCAGCCGCCCCAACGATTGTACCATTCGGCAAGGCGGGTAAATGCATCCTCGGCATTGTAGAAAGCCAGGATCGGCTGGCCGATCGTTTCGTACAGAAACGCTCCGATAGCGTAGCCGAGAAATGCGCCGAGGATCGAGGACAAAGTGCAGATGAAGGCGTAGCGGATCCAATAGAGCCGCTTCGCCAGCACCATCGGGATCAGGAGCACATCCGGAGGGATCGGGAAGAACGAGCTCTCGGCAAAGGACACGCCTGCGAGCGCGCCTTCGGCGTAGCGCGTCCGCGCCAGCGACATCGTCCAGTCATAAAGGCGGCGAAGCATGGAAACTCCGTAGTCGCGGTGGGTCGCGCGCTGTTTAGGGGCAATGCCCTTTCCTTGCAATGCGGCATAGGCGCTGCCGCCTCATCACGCCCGCCTCATGCGATTGTGAGCGCCCGCGCCAGCCACGCGCCTCGCCGTTTTCCCTCGCTCGCCTATGATTAGTTAAGGCTTAGGCCCGGGCGGGATCGAAAGAACCATACCGATGGAGGGAGCAATGAGCATAACTCGACGCGACACACTGAGACTCGGGCTCGCTGGCGCGGCCGGTTTCGCAACCACGATCATCATGCCGTATCAGGCGAGAGCGCAGATGAAGGAAGGGGACAGCTACGCATCCGACAGCGGGATGATCAACATCTTTCCCATCGCTCATGCATCCTTCGTCATGACCACGCCGGGCTTGGTGATCTACTGCGACCCGGTTGGTGCGCCGGCAGACTATGAGGGCCATCCCGCGCCGGACCTGATCCTGGTCACGCACGAGCATGGCGACCACTACAGCGCCGAAACGCTGGCAGCGCTTGCCGGCGACAATACTCGGATCGTCACCAATCCGGCCGTCCACGGCATGCTGCCGGACGACCTGAAGGCAAAGGCGACCGCGATCGGCAATGGCGAAAGCCTGACCGTGGGCGACATCGCGATCGACGCGATCCCTGCCTACAACACAACGGAAGGCCGGCTTCAGTTCCATCCGGAGGGCCGCGATAACGGTTATGTGCTCACCGTGGACGGCCGCAGGGTCTATGTCGCCGGCGATACCGAGGACATTCCCGAAATGAGAGCCTTGGAGGATATCTATATCGCCTTCGTGCCGATGAACCTGCCCTTCACGATGGACGCCAATCAGGCCGCTTCCGCGGTGGCCGAATTCGGTCCGGCGTTTGTCTATCCCTACCACTACCGCGGCCGGGATGACGGTACGCAGGATCCCGAGGAATTCGCCCGGCTGCTGTCGGAAACAGGCGGCGAAAGCGACGTCGTCATCGGTCCCTGGTACGGCTGACGCCGAACGTGCATATTCGTGACACAAGGCGCGTCCGGCGGGCCGCCGGGCGCGCCTTGTTGGCGTTCGCGCGCTCCTGCACAAGCACGCAGTTGTCCAGCCCAAACGCGAATATGTTGAGTTCCTCAACCAAATATTGATGTTTGGGCGGTCTATTCGAGGCAATATTCAAGGGCCTTGATCAAGACATGAACCTTGCCGCCGCCCTGACATACTGGGTAATTGTCGCACTTTGGCTCGCTGTTCTGGGCACATTGTGCGTCGCGTATGCGCGCAATCCGAAGACCTTCGGCGCCATGCGTCTCCTGCTGGCGGTTTTGCTTATCGATACCGCCCGCAACCTGGCCGAGAACCTCTATTTCGGGCTCTACTGGGGCGGCGAGTATGGCGTGTTCCCGGCCTCCGTCACCGGCGTACTCGGCGATCCGCTGTATTTGATGTCCATGAAGTTCATGACCGTGGTCGCGGCTGCGGTAGTGCTTTTCGTGCTGTCGATGTACTGGCTGCCGATGGCGATACGGGAGTGGAACACCGCGGCAGCCGAAATACAGAGCAAGGACAAGTTGCTCAGTCTGGAATCGGAGGAGCGACGGCGATTGTTCGAAACGTCGATCGACCTGATCCTCATCACGGACAAACGCGGGAATTTTGTCCGTGTGAGCCCAAGTTCCTACGCGACGCTCGGTTATCATCCCGATGAGATGACCGGCCATAGCGGCGGCGAATTCATCCATCCCGACGATCTGGACAACACGCGCGCGGAAATGCGCCGCGCCAGATACGGCAAGCATATTCGCAATTTCGACTGCAGGTACATCCACAAGGACGGTCACGCGGTGCCGATCACCTGGTCGGGCGTCTGGACGGAACCTGAACAGCGCCACTATTTTATTGGCCGGGACATGACCGGGCAGCGCGCCACAGAGGAAAAGCTCCGGCATCTGGCCTTGTTCGACACGCTTACCGGTCTCGGTAACCGCGCAAGCCTGCACGAAGACCTCGACGGGCTCTTGGACGGCGCAGATGCGCGGCCGGCGGCCGTCGCCATTTTCGATCTGGATGGCTTCAAGGATATCAACGACACGCTCGGACATTCCGTTGGCGACGCGCTGCTCAAGGAAGTCGCCCGGCGCCTGGCTTCCGTCTGCAGCGAAGGCACCGTCTACAGGGTCGGCGGCGACGAGTTCGTCCTGGTGCTCAAGGGCAGCGGCGACCCGCTCGCCATTTCGGCCATTGTTCAAAAGGCGATTGACGGCTTCGCCGAGCGCTTTCTGCTGGAGGAACACAATCTGCTGGTTTCGGCGAGCGCCGGCATCGCTATGGCGCCCGCTGACGGAATGTCGGTCGACGAACTTGTTTCCAATGCGGACCTTGCCCTTTACGACGCCAAGGCCGCCGGAGGCAGCACCTATCGCCTCTTTGTGCCGCAACTGCGGGCGCGCGCCGAGGCGCGGCGCACGCTCGACGCGGAATTGCGCCGCGCCTGTGCCCAGGGCGAATTCGAACTGCACTACCAGCCGCAGATCCGGTCGTCGGACAATGCTGTCATCGGCGCTGAAGCGCTGCTGAGATGGCGTCATCCGGAGCGGGGTCTTCTCGCCCCTGACGCATTCATCGAATCGTTGGCCGAAAACGCCGTCGCTCCGCAACTTGGCCGCTGGATATTGAAGGCCGCGTGCAAGGCGGCGGCTCACTGGCATTCCGCGGAAGGAGGCGGGCCGACGATCGCGGTCAACCTGTTCCCCGCCCAGTTCCGTAGCGGCTCGCTGCTCGAGGATGTGGAGGAGGCGCTGGCGGAAAGCGGCCTGCCACCGGAAGCGCTGGAACTCGAAATCACCGAAAACATCGCGCTCGATCACGACGATTCGGTGCTCACCCCGCTGGTACAGTTGCGCGCCATGGGCATCGGGATCGCCTTCGATGATTTCGGCACCGGGTATGCCTCGCTGAGCTATCTGACCCGCTATCCGCTCACGCGCATCAAGATTGACAAGAGCTTCGTGCGCAACATCGACGAATCGTCGGCATCTGAAGACACGGCGATCGTGCGATCGATCATCGCAATGGCCGGCAATCTTGGCCTCAAGGTTACGGCCGAAGGCGTGGAGACCGCGGCCCAGGCGGCATTCCTGCGGGCCGAGGGCTGCCACGATCTGCAGGGCTATCTGTTTTCGAGACCGGTACCGGAGGCGGAATTCCGCCGTTTTCTCGATGACTGGCAGGCGGCGAACGAGGCGCATCGGACATCCGTATCCGCTGCCTCCGCCTGACGCGCGCCACAAGCGCGTACGATACGGCCCGGCGAATATTGACGCCACGGCCCTTCTCCCTATAGTCCGCAGCCGTTCGACGGGGCAGGCGCCTCGTTGGCCCCTGTGGCGGAATTGGTAGACGCGCTCGACTCAAAATCGAGTTCCGCAAGGAGTGCTGGTTCGAGCCCGGCCAGGGGCACCACTCTTCGCCCGATCGGGTATGGCGTATTTCGCCGGGAGGATGTTTCGACGCATATGCTGCAGCGGCGCGAAACCTACCCCGAGCTATATCGCGACTTCCGCTGGCAGATTCCCGAGCGGTTCAACATCGGAACGGCGGTGGCCGACCGTTGGGCGGCGGAAGACCCCGATCGCGTGGCGGTCATTGCCGGAACGCTGGACGGTGACGCGCCCGAACTCACATTCGCGCAGCTTGCCGCGCGCTCCAATGCGCTGGCCAACGCGCTGGCAGGGTTCGGCGTTGAAGCGGGCGACCGCGTCGCGCTGCTTTTGCCCCAGGGCTTCGAGACGGTCATCGCCCATGTGGCCATCTACAAGCTCGGCGCCGTCGCGGTGCCGCTGGCGCTTCTGTTTGGCGCCGAGGCGCTTGAATACCGGCTCCACGCGGCCGGCGTGCGCGCCCTCGTTACGAACGGGACGGGTGCAGCCCGGGTCGCCGGCATCCGCGACCGTCTTCCCCGGCTGGAAACCGTCATCTCGACGGAAGGCGGTTCGGCCGGCATCGAGGACTTTCACAAGCTGATCGCCGATAACGACCGCCATTTCGCTGCCCGCGACACCGGCCCGGACGATCCCGCGCTGATGATCTTCACCTCGGGCACGACTGGCCCGCCCAAGGGCGCGCTGCACGGGCATCGCGTGCTGCTCGGCCATCTGCCGGGCGTCCAGTTCCATCATGAATTCTTTCCGCAACCGGGCGACCGCATGTGGACCCCTGCCGACTGGGCCTGGGCTGGCGGGCTTCTGAACATCCTGCTGCCCGGCCTCTATTTCGGCGTCACGGTCGTTGCCAGCCCGGCGGAGAAGTTCGACCCGGAGGCCGCACTCGCGCTGGCGGAGCGCTTCAAGGTGCGCAACGCGTTCATTCCGCCCACGGCGCTGCGGATGCTGAAATCGGTCGGCAACATCCGCGGCCGCTTCGATCTGTCGTTTCGCACGGTCGCCTCGGGTGGCGAATCGCTCGGCCGCGAGACCTATGAATGGGGCGAGGCCGAGTTGGGGCTGACCATCAACGAGTTCTACGGCCAGACCGAATGCAACATCGTGCTGTCGTCCTGCGCCGCACTTGGCGTCACTCGCGCCGGCGCGATCGGACTGCCCGTTCCCGGCCATCGCGTCGCCGTCATCGACGATGAGGGCCAGCCAGTGAAAGTCGGCCAAACCGGACAGATCGCCGTGGCGCGGCCGGACCCGGTGATGTTCCTCGAATACTGGCAGAACCCGGAAGCGACCGAAAAGAAGTTCATCGGCGACTGGATGACCACCGGAGACCAGGGCACGGTCGACGAGGACGGCTACGTGCATTTCTTCGGCCGTGACGACGATGTCATCACCTCGGCCGGCTACCGCATCGGTCCGGGCGAGATAGAGGACTGCCTGATCGGCCATCCGGCCGTGGCGCTGGCCGCCGCCGTCGGCAAGCCCGACCCGCTGCGCACCGAGATCGTGAAAGCCTATCTGGTGCTGCGCGATGGCGAGGCGCCGAGTGACACGCTGGCAGCCGAAATCCGCGACTGGGTGAAGACCCGGCTCTCCGCGCATGAATATCCGCGCGAGATCGAATTCGTGGATTCCATGCCGCTGACGACGACCGGCAAGGTCATCCGCCGCATCTTCCGGGATCGGGCCAGACAGGAAACGCAGGCAGGCTAGAGAAACAGCCCGCGCTCCTTCTCCACCAGTTCCGCGATGAAGGCGCTGACGGCCTGGATGCGGCGCATCGGCCGCACCGATTCATGATAGACGAGCCAGTAGGCGCGCCGGATCGGCGGCGCTGCCTGGACCGGGACCAGTTCCGCCACCGAGCGGGCGATGAAGCTGTGCAATATGCCGATGCCGGCGCCTGAGCGAACGGCCTCCACCTGACCGAGCGCCGACGAGATCGCGTAATTCGTTTCCCAGCCGCGCCAGAACTCGGCTGCATAGTCGAGCGATGGGTTGATGATCAGGTCGGGTACGTAACCGATCAGCCGATGCCTGGCGAGATCGCCTGGAGACGCGGGATTCCCGAAGCGCTCTACATAGTCGCGGGAGGCGTAGAGCCCGAGCGAATAGTCGACCAGCTTGCCAGCTACCAGGCGACCCTCCGCCGGACGTTCCACCGTGATGGCGATATCGGCCTCGCGCCGCGACAGTGAGAACGAGCGCGGCACAGGCACCAGCTGTATGGCGAGTTCGCGATGCCGCGCCGTCAGCTCTCCAAGCCTCGGGGCAAGGAACGCAACGCCGAACCCGTCCGGCGCGCCGATCCGCACCGCGCCCGCGATCTCGTCGCCCTCGCTGGCGAGATCGGCGCGCGCCGCGATCATGTCCGTTTCCATGCGCTCCGCCACCGGCAGAAAACGCTGGCCGGCAGCCGTCAGCTCCGTGCCCGTCGTCAGCCGCTGGAACAGTTTCGCGCCAAGCGCTTCCTCGAGTGCGGCCACCCGCCGCGACACCGTGGCGTGATTCAGGCCCAGCCGCCGCGCCGCGCCCAGAATTTGACCGGCGCGGGCGACCGCGAGGAATATGCGCACGTCATCCCAGCTCATTCCCGCCTCCCATGGACGAGCCATACATAGCATTTGCGCCAAATCATGCACATTGCCGTCCGCGCATCAATTCTTGCACATCGGCTGCGTTCACGCTCGCGTTGCATTCGCACCTGTGAAGATTGAGAATGCGGGCAACGATATTCAGGGAGCGAATTCATGTTTGAGATCGGTCATTTCATCGGCGGCAAGCGAGTGCCGGGCAAGAGCGGCCGCACTGCCGACGTCATGCAGCCCATGGACGGCACGGTACGCGCCAAGGTGGCGCTGGCCTCGGCCGGAGAACTGCGCGAGGCGGTCGAGAACGCCAAGGCCGCGCAGCCGGAATGGGGCGCGACAAACCCCCAGCGCCGCGTCCGCGTGCTGATGAAGTTCCTCGATCTGGTCCACGCCGAATATGACGAGCTGGCCGAAACGCTGGCGCGAGAGCACGGCAAGACCATCCCCGACGCCAAGGGCGACATCCAGCGCGGCCTCGAAGTGGTCGAGGTCTGCATCGGCGCGCCGCATTTGATGAAGGGCGAATACACCGAGGGCGCCGGTCCGGGCATCGACGTCTACTCGATGCGCCAGCCGCTTGGCGTCGTCGCCGGCATCACGCCGTTCAACTTCCCGGCCATGATCCCGCTATGGAAAATCGCCCCCGCGATCGCCGCCGGCAATGCCTTTATCCTCAAGCCGTCGGAGCGCGATCCCTCCGTGCCGATGCGCATCGCCGAACTGTTCATGGAAGCGGGATTGCCGGCAGGCATCCTCAACGTCGTCAACGGTGACAAGGAAGCCGTTGACGCGATCCTCGACGATCCCGACATTGCCGCGGTCGGCTTCGTCGGCTCCACGCCGATCGCGCAATACATCTATTCCCGCGCCACCGCGAACGGCAAGCGCGCCCAGTGCTTCGGCGGCGCCAAGAACCACATGATCATCATGCCCGATGCCGACATGGACCAGACGGTCGACGCCCTGATCGGCGCCGGCTACGGCTCCGCCGGCGAGCGCTGCATGGCGGTCTCGGTCGCCGTTCCCGTCGGCAAGGAAACCGCCGACCGCCTGGTCGAGAAGCTGATCCCGCGCGTCGAGAGCCTCAAAGTCGGACCTTCCACCGATGCCGGAGCTGATTTCGGCCCACTGGTCACCGCCCAGGCGCTGGAGCGCGTGAAGGGTTACGTCGATCTCGGCGTCAAGGAAGGGGCCAAGCTCGTCGTCGATGGCCGCGACTTCAGCATGCAGGGCTATGAGAACGGCTACTATATGGGCGGCTGCCTGTTCGACGACGTGAAGCCGGAGATGAAGATCTACAAGGAAGAGATTTTCGGCCCGGTTCTGTCGGTTGTCCGCGCGGCCAACTACGAGGAGGCGATCCGCCTCCCCAACGAGCATGAATACGGCAACGGCGTCGCGATCTTCACCCGCGACGGCGACGCCGCCCGCGATTTCGCCGCCCGCGTCCAGGTTGGCATGGTTGGCATCAACGTTCCGATCCCGGTTCCGATCGCCTACTACACTTTCGGTGGCTGGAAGGGCTCGCATTTCGGCGACCTCAACCAGCACGGCGCGGACGCATTCCGCTTCTACACCAAGACCAAGACAATCACCTCGCGCTGGCCATCCGGCATCAAGGACGGCGCGGAGTTCGTCATCCCGACGATGAACTGAGACCTGCATTCAGTGCGACGAAACGCGAAAAAGGCCGGCGCATGCGCCGGCCTTTCCGTTGGTCGCGAGTGCCCGTCACAGGCTGAAACGCGAACGTGATGGAACCGGCCCGTTCCGCCCGCGTTCCCGCTGCATCGAAGATGTATGGGCAGCGCTGGGAAAGTTCCGCCGGCCGCCCTGCGTGAGAGGAGTAGTCAGATGAAATTGCTCGCTTCCTCAGCTGGAGCATTGGCTGTACTTGCAACGCCTTTCGTCATCACGTCTTACCCGGCCCAAACCCAATCCGCGCCGCAGAATCCCGCATGCGGCGCGCGAAGCGACGTGGTCGCATCGCTTGGCATGCAGTATCTCGAAAAACAGCAGGCCGTCGGCGTCGTCGATCCCGACACGGTCGTGGAGGTTTTTGTCTCCGACCGTGGCAGCTGGACAATCGTCGCCACTGACACGCAGGGCATGTCCTGCATCGTCTTTTACGGCGAGGGATGGGACAACAGCGCGCCGATAACAGACGCTGCGGCCTAATATCAGCCCCGCGCGACGGCTTCCGCGTTGGCGCGCAGCAAATCCATCAGTTCGCCGGTGGCGGTCTCCGCGCCGGCGACATCTCCCTCGGTGACCGCCCTGATGATGCCGAGATGCCGTTCTGCGGCATCCGCGAGACCCGTATCGCTCTGGTAGCGAAACCAGAAACGCCGGCTGTGCGTTTGCAGCGGCGCCACGAGACGAGACGCGAAATGATTGTCGGCCGCCAGTGACATGGCAGTGTCGAGCGCTTTGTCGGCCTCCAGGAAGGCGATCACGTTGCCGGTAATCACCGCCTTCTGCATCAGCAGCGCCGCATCGCGGAACAGTTCCGCTGCCTCGTGCGTGGCGAAGCGGGCGGCTGAACGGGCGAGCACCATTTCCGCGCCGCGCCGCGTATCGATTACCTTCACCCAGTCCGCCGCGTGCAGAGGAGCGATGCCAAGTCCCGCCCGCGGCCGGATCTCAATCAGCCCTTCCCAGGCCAACCGCTGGATCGCCTCGCGCACAGGCGTGCGGCCAAGCCCGACGCGCTCGATCAGCGCGCCTTCGGTGGCCACGCCGCCGGGCGCCAGCTCCAGCGTAACGATCATCCGCTCCAAGGCGCGATAGGCGCGCGCCGTGGCGGGCTCCTCGATCTCGATCGTCTGCACCGATGAATTCATCGAATCCTCTGATATACAGAAAATATATCACAGCCCGGCTGGCATTGACACTCCGTCTGGGTTGCTGATATATCACGTGCATATCAAAACTGGGAGTGCTTTATGTGGTCCGGTGTCCTTCCCGCTGTCACGACGAAATTTACCGAGGATGATCGCCTCGACCATGCCGAGATGGAGCGCTGCTTCAGCCTGTTGATCGACGCCGGCTGTGACGGGCTGATCGTCTGCGGTTCGCTCGGCGAAGGGCCGATGCTGTCCCGCGACGAAAAGCTGGAAGTGCTGGCCTCGGCACGGAAGGCAGCTGGCGGCAGACCGGTTCTGATGACCGTCAACGAAGCCGCGACGCGGGACGGCGCCGCGCTGGCGAAACAAGCGGCGGCCGCAGGCGCGGACGGGCTGATGATCGTGCCAAGCCCCATCTACCACACCAACCCAAAGGAAACGGTCACCACACTCAAGGCCATCGCTTCCGCGGGTGGCCTTCCGGTGATGATCTATTCCAACCGCGTCGCCTACCGCGTCGACGTGACCGTCGACATCATGGCGGAATTGGCCGCCGATCCGCTCTTCGTGGCGGTCAAGGAATCCTGCGACGATATCCGCCGCACAACCGAGATCATCAACGCATTCGGAGACCGCTTCGACGTGCTGACGGGCGTCGACAATCTGGCGTTCGAGGCGCTGGCGGCCGGCGCTGTCGGCTGGGTCGCCGGACTGGTCACCGCGTTTCCGAAGGAGACTGTCGCGATCTGGAAACTGATGCAGGCTGGCCGCCAGACCGAGGCGCTGACGATTTACCGCTGGTTCCGCCCGCTGCTCGACCTCGACGTCTCGACCTATCTGGTCCAGAACATCAAACTGGCGGAGGTCCACGCCATCGGTTCCAACGACCGCGTGCGCCTGCCGCGGCTGCCGCTGGAAGGCGACCGGCGCAAGGCGGTGGAGAAGACGGTTCTGGACGCGTTGGCGAAACGGCCGGTCCTGCCGGCGGTCTGATCGACGAATTGCCTCGCGGGGCCGGATAATCAGGATGTCGGAGTCCAGATCGAAGAATGACGTCACCATCGTCGGCGCGGGCATCGTCGGCGTCTGTATCGCCGCGCGCCTCGCCGAGGCCGGCCGCGAGGTCACGGTAATTGACCGGACGGGTATCTGTGCCGAGACGAGCGCCGGCAACGCCGCGGCGCTTGCCTTCACCGAAGTCATCCCCATGGCCCATGAAGGCATGATCCGGCAGGTGCCGCGCTGGCTGATGGACCCGCTCGGGCCGCTGGCGATCCCCCCCGCCTATTTGCCGAAACTGCTGCCCTGGCTCTACCGCTTCTGGCGCGCCGGCAGTGCCGCGAATTACGACCGGGCAGTCGAGGCCCAGGTCGAACTCATGAAGCTCGCCGAGGCCGAATGGATGGGCTTGATGGAGGCCTCGGGCACGCGATCCATGCTGCGCGAAGACGGCTGCCTCGAACTTTACGAGAGCGAGGCCGAACACCGCGCTTCCATGCCAGGCTGGGCCGCACGCGAACGCGCCGGCATCGAAGTGCATCATCTGAAACAGGAGGAGATTGCGCAGTATCAGCCCGGCCTGTCGCCGCGCTTCGCGCGCGCCACCTTCGTGCCTGGCTGGAAGACGGTATCCGACCCCGCCGATCTTGGCCGCGCGGTCTGGCGGTACGCTGAAAGCCTTGGAGCGAAGCATCTCGCGGATACCGTGCAAACGGTCCACCGCGATGGCGACGACTTCCGCCTCCGCCTGGCGAACGGCGCCGCACACCGCGCTTCCACGGTTGTAATCGCGGCCGGCGCATGGTCGCACCAGCTGGCGGCGATGGCGGGCGACAATATTCCGCTGGAGGCGGAGCGCGGTTACAACACCACGCTGCCGGTGGATGCCTTCGACGTGAAGCGCCAGCTTGTCTTTTCCGGCCACGGCTTCGTCATCACTCCGCTGACGACCGGCCTGCGCGTCGGCGGCGCGGTCGAGTTCGGCGGTCTGAAGCGCCCGCCCAATTTCGCCCGTTCCAGGGCAATGCTGAAGAAAGCCGCCGATTTCCTGCCCGGCCTCGACACCGGCGGCGGCCGCGAATGGATGGGCCATCGCCCGTCCCTGCCCGACTCGCTCCCTGTCATCGGCCCAGCGAGCCGCCCGGGCGTGTTCTACGCCTTTGGCCACGGCCATCTCGGCCTCACCCAGGCAGCAGCCACTGGCCGCTTGATCAGCGACCTCATTCTGGGGCAGAAGGCGCCGGTCTCGCTGGCGCCCTACTCCGCCGCGCGGTTCTGAGGTCACGATGGCGCGCCACACCTTCTTCTGCATCGACGGCCACACCTGCGGAAATCCGGTCCGCCTGGTCGCCGGCGGTGCGCCGCTGCTCGACGGCGTGACCATGATGGAGCGACGGGCGCACTTCCTTGCCGAATTCGACTGGATACGCACCGGCCTGATGTTCGAGCCGCGCGGCCACGACATGATGTCGGGCTCCTTCCTCTACCCGCCGACGCGCGACGATTGCGACGTCGCCATCTTGTTCATCGAAACCTCCGGTTGCCTGCCCATGTGCGGTCACGGAACCATCGGCACCGTGACCTTCGCCATCGAGCAGGGGCTGGTGCGGCCGAAAACGCCTGGTGTCTTGCGGCTCGACACGCCAGCCGGGATCGTCGTCGCGGAATACCGGCAGGAAGGCGAATATGTCGAAGAGGTGCGCATCACCAATGTCCCCTCCTTCCTGCATTCCGAAAGACTCGAGGTCGAATGTCCGGCGCTGGGCAGGCTGACCGTCGACGTCGCCTATGGCGGCAATTTCTACGCCATCGTCGATCCGCAGAAGAACTTCCGCGACATGGCCGATTATTCAGCCGCTGAGCTGATCGCCTGGAGCCCGGTCGTCCGCCAGCGCCTCAACGAAGCTTACGAGATTACCCATCCGGAAAACCCGGCAATTGCCGGCGTCTCGCACATTCTGTGGACCGGCGCCCCGACCGTAGACGGAGCCGATGCGCGCAACGCCGTCTTCTACGGCGACAAGGCGATCGACCGCTCGCCCTGCGGCACCGGCACCTCGGCGCGCATGGCTCAGCTTCACGCCAGCGGGAACCTGTCCGTCGGAGATAATTTCAAACACGAATCCATCATCGGATCGCTGTTTCACGGCAGGGTCGAGAAGCAAACCGAAGTGGCCGGCCGCGTGGCCATCGTGCCTTCCATTGCCGGCTGGGCGCGAATGACAGGACTGAATACGATCATCATCGATGACCGCGATCCGTTCGCTCACGGATTTGTCGTCAAATGAGGTCGGATCGCCTTTCCGCGCGGCAAAAAGCCGGTGTCTCGAATGCGCAAATATCAACGGAAGTACACCATGGGAACGCGATAATCTTGCGCTCAGAGCTTTGAGAGGTCGAGATAGGACAATGACATTGCGTATGGCCGATGGTAGCGTCCATCGCATCCTGATCGGAAATCCCGGCAGCCGGTGCTTAAAAACAGTGCCGCCGGCGAGCGAAAATCTGGGATGAGGGGAACCAAAAGACGGGGCACGCCGGCCGGCGCAGCACCCTGGAGTTCGGGAAAATGGAATACTTCCTCCAGCAGCTGATCAATGGGCTGACGCTGGGGTCGATCTACGGCCTCATCGCGATCGGCTACACGATGGTCTACGGCATCATCGGCATGATCAACTTCGCCCACGGCGACATATTCATGATCGGCTCGTTCATCGCGCTGACGACGTTTCTGATTCTCACCACGGTATTCGGCTTCGCGTTCCTGCCGGTCGTGCTGCTGATCGTGATCATCATTGCGATGCTGTTCACGTCGGCCTGGGGGTGGACGGTCGAGCGCCTCGCCTATCGTCCTCTGCGCGGCTCATTCCGTCTGGCTCCGCTCATCACGGCGATCGGCATGTCGATCGTACTTCAGAATTTCGTTCAGGTTTCCCAGGGCGCGCGCGTCAAGCCGCTGCCGCCGCAGATCCAGGGCGGCGTCACGCTGATGCAGGGTTCGACCGAAAACGGAACGATCCTCGTGCAGATGTCCTACATGCAGATGATCATCATCAGCCTGACGCTGGTGCTGATGATTGGCTTCACGCTGCTGATCGCCAAGACGCCGCTCGGTCGCGCCCAGCGCGCATGCGAGCAGGACCGCAAGATGGCGGCCCTTCTGGGCGTCAACGTCGACCGGACCATCTCGCTGACATTCGTCATGGGCGCCGCCTTGGCTTCGGTCGCCGGCCTGATGTTCCTGCTGCTCTACGGCGTCATTGATTTCTATATCGGCTTTCTGGCCGGCGTTAAGGCGTTTACCGCGGCCGTGCTCGGCGGCATCGGCTCACTGCCGGGCGCCATGCTGGGCGGATTGCTGATCGGCCTCATCGAGGTCTTCTGGTCCGGCTATTTCACCGTCGAGTACAAGGACGTGGCCGCCTTCTCCATCCTCGCAATCGTGCTGATCTTCCTGCCTTCGGGCCTGCTTGGTCAGCCTGAGGTGGAGAAAGTCTGATGGCCGTGACTGCAACGACCGCTGGCCCCGCCATGTCGCAGAAGATGTTCGTCGACTCGGTGAAAGACGCCGCAATCGCCGCATTCCTCGTAGGTGTGTTGGGCTTCTTCTTCCTGCCGCTCAAGACCGACATCGCCCCCGGCGGCCTGGCAATCACCTATCGCTGGCCCGTCTGGATTTCCGCGATCCTGATCGTTTTCGGCGGGCGCCTCGCGCTCAACCTGTTCGTATTCAAGGCGCGCAAACCGCTGACGCGGTCGATCGGGGAGCGTATCTCGGGCGCCTCGCTACGCGTTCCGGGCCTTGGCCGCTCACTCGGGATCGCGCTGTTCGCTTTCGCGGTGGTGCTGCCCTTCTTTTTCACCACCTTCTTCCCCGGCCAGCAGCGGCAATATATCGACCTCGCCATCCTGATCATGACTTACATCATGCTGGGATGGGGCCTGAACATCGTGGTCGGCCTCGCCGGGCTTCTCGATCTGGGCTACGTCGCCTTCTACGCCGTCGGCGCCTATTCCTTCGCCCTGCTGGCGCAGTATTTCGACCTCGGCTTCTGGCTGGCGCTGCCTCTGGCAGGCATGCTTGCCGCGCTCTGGGGCATCATCCTCGGCTTCCCGGTGCTGCGACTGCGTGGCGACTACCTGGCCATCGTCACGCTCGCCTTCGGCGAGATGATCCGCATCGTGCTGCTCAACTGGTATGAGTTCACCAACGGCCCGGACGGCATTTCGGGCATTCCGAAGCCGACGCTGTTCGGCCTGGAATTCTCGCGCGGCGAAGGCGGGTTCGCGGATTTCTTCGGCCTCGAATATTCGACCATTCACCGCTTCATCTTCCTCTACTACATCATCTTCGTACTCGCCATCATCACCAATTTCGTGACGCTGCGGCTGAGAAAGCTGCCCGTCGGGCGGGCTTGGGAAGCGCTGCGCGAAGACGAGATCGCCTGTCGCTCGCTGGGCATCAACACGACCAACACCAAGCTCACGGCCTTCGCCATCGGCGCAATGTTCGGCGGCTTCGCCGGGTCCTTCTTCGCCACACGCCAGGGGTTCATCTCGCCGGAAAGCTTCACCTTTCTGGAATCGGCGATCATCCTCGCCATTGTCGTCCTGGGCGGCCTTGGCTCGCAGATAGGGGTGGTCATTGCCTCCGTGGTGATGATCGGCGGCATCGAGATGCTGCGCAATATCGGCTTCCTCGGCCAGATATTCGGACCCGGGTTCGATCCGGTTCAGTACCGGATGCTGATCTTCGGCCTCGCCATGGTCGGTATCATGGTGTGGAAGCCGCGCGGGCTGGTGACGACGAGAAACCCCTCCGCGGTGCTCAGGGAGCGCAAGAAGATCAGCGCCGACATGTTCGCGCAGGGAGAGGGCCACTGATGAACGCAGCCCTCAAGGAAAAGCCCGTGGCTGCCGAGGAGCGATGGGAAGACGACCCCATCCTCACCGTCGAGCATCTGACCATGCGCTTCGGCGGCCTCGTGGCCGTCGACGACCTCTCATTCAATGTCGGTCGCGGTGACATCACCGCGCTGATCGGGCCCAATGGCGCCGGCAAGACGACGGTCTTCAACTGCGTGACCGGCTTCTACAGGCCGACAGAGGGACGCATCGTCATGCGTCATGGCCCCGGCCGCCAGCAGGAAGCCGTCGACGCGGTCACCGCGAGCGGCCTTCGCTGGCGCATCGGAGAAGACGGTTCGGTATTCCTGCTTGAGCGGATGCCCGATTTCGAGATCGCCAAGAAGGCCAGGGTCGCCCGCACGTTCCAGAATATTCGACTGTTTGGCGGCATGACCGTTCTGGAAAACCTGCTGATTGCCCAGCACAACCCGCTGATGATCGCGTCCGGCTTCACGCTGGGCGGCATTCTGGGCCTGCCGGGCTACCGCAAGGCCGAAAGCGAGGCGATCGACAAGGCCGTCTACTGGCTGGAACACACCCGTCTGATCGACCGCGCCGACGATCCCGCCGGCGACCTCCCATATGGTGCGCAGCGGCGCCTCGAGATCGCGCGCGCCATGTGTACCGACCCGCATCTTCTGTGCCTCGACGAGCCCGCCGCCGGCCTCAACCCGCGCGAGACGACCGAGCTCAACGAACTGCTGCAGTTCATCCGCGGCACAGGCGCATCCGTGCTTCTGATCGAGCACGACATGGGCGTGGTTATGGAAATCTCGGACCACATCGTCGTGCTCGACTACGGGGTGAAGATCTCCGACGGCTCCGCTGACTTCGTCAAGACCGACGCACGCGTGATCGCCGCCTATCTCGGCGTCGACGACGAAGCCGAAATCGACGTTCCCGAGATCATGGCCGACGTGAAGCAGGTTGTGGAGCACGGCACGCTGGAGGCGAAACCGCAGCGCAAGCCGACGGCCAGGGCAGAGACGGCCTCCGCCAAATCCCCGGCCGGCAAGACTGCCGTTTCGAAGACCGGTTCTGGAAAGAAAACCCGGGCACGGGGCAAGAAACCGGCCACCCGCAAGGGAGGCAAGGCATGAGCGCGCCGCTGCTTTCCGTCTCCGGCGTCGAGACCTACTACGGCAAGATCGTCGCGCTGCGCGGCGTCGATGTCGAGGTGAACCCCGGCGAGATCGTCACCTTGATCGGCGCCAACGGCGCCGGCAAGTCGACCTTGATGATGACGATTTGCGGCAGCCCGCAGGCCCGCACCGGCCGCATCGTCTATGACGGCCAGGACATCACCGCGATGCCGACGCACGAGATCATGCGGCTGGGCATAGCGCAATCGCCGGAAGGGCGGCGCATTTTCCCGCGCATGACGGTGCTGGAAAATCTGCAGATGGGCGCGTCGCTGGTCGACCCCGAACATTTCGACGCGGATCTGAAGCGCGTCTATGACCTGTTTCCCCGCCTCAAGGAACGTGCCGGCCAGCGCGGCGGCACACTTTCCGGCGGCGAACAGCAGATGCTGGCGATTGCCCGCGCGCTGATGGGACGGCCGAAGCTCCTGCTTCTCGATGAGCCGTCTCTTGGGCTGGCGCCGCTGATCGTGAAGCAGATTTTCGAGGTCATTCGCGAACTGAACAAATCGGAAGGGCTGACCGTTTTTCTGGTCGAGCAGAACGCCTTCCATGCGTTGCGACTGGCCCATCGCGGCTACGTCATGGTCAACGGCAAGATCACGATGAGCGGCACGGGCGCCGAGCTTCTGAAACGCGAGGAAGTCCGCGCCGCTTACCTCGAAGGCGGGAGGCACTGATGGAACCGGAAATGTCCTATCTCTGGGAAGTGACCGCCTGGGAGTTCGTCTTCGTCACCGTCTGCCTGGCGGGCGGCGCCGCTTACCTGACGGGCCGGGCCGTCGCCAGGTCGTGGCGGGGTTGGCTCAAGCTGTTCGGCTACATGCTGCTGTTGGGAGCGGCGACCCGCTTCATCCACTTCGCTTTGTTTTCCGGCACGCTGGTGTCGGTCTATTACTACGTGATCGACCTGATCGTTATTACCGCCATCGCCTTTCTGGGCATGCGTATCACGCGCGCCCGGCAGATGGCGACGCAGTACAGCTTCGAGTACAAGCGCAGCAGCGCCTTGAACTGGGCGCGGAAAGGCTGACGCGCGTTCACTATTCCGGTTGAGTCGGTCTTTATTTCCCTGCGGAATTGGGCTTACTTATCCGGTAAGCGGGAGCAACCTCCCGCACTGCGGGAACCGGGAACCGACACCGATCCGGGGCCGCTTTGGGAACAGGCAGGTGTTTGAGGAAACTTTCATGAAAAAGGTACTTTTGGCAGGTGCCGCGCTCGGCCTCCTGATGTCCGGCCCGGCTTGGGCCGAAATCAAGATCGCCGTTGCCGGCCCGATGACCGGTCAGTACGCCTCGTTCGGCGCACAGATGCAGGGCGGCGCCGAACAGGCAGTTGCAGACATAAATGCCGCCGGTGGCGTCAACGGCGAGATGCTGTCGCTGTCCGTCGGCGATGACGCCTGCGACCCCAAGCAGGCCGTCGCGGTCGCCAACCAGATGGCTGGTGAAGGCGTGGTCTTCATGGCCGGTCACTTCTGCTCGGGTTCCTCTATTCCCGCGTCATTCCCGCGTCGTCCGTCTATGCCGAGGAAGGCATCGTCCAGATTTCCCCGGCCTCCACCAACCCCGCCTTCACCGACGAGCGTCCCGGCCCGGGCGTCTACCGCGTGTGCGGCCGTGACGACCAGCAGGGTGAAGTTGCCGGCGCTTTCCTTCAGGAAAACTTCGCCGACAAGAAGGTGGCTTTCGTTCACGACAAGACCGCCTACGGCAAGGGTCTCGCCGACGCCACCATGGGCGCCTATGAGGCCGCTGGCGGCAAGCCCGCGCTCTACGAAGCCTACACGGCCGGTGAAAAGGACTACACCGCGCTCGTAACCAAGCTGAAGTCGGAAGGCGTCGGCGTTCTCTATGTCGGCGGCTACCACACCGAAGCCGGCCTGATGGCGCGCCAGATGCGCGAGCAGGGCATGGATACGGTGCTCGTCTCCGGCGACGCGCTGGTGACCGACGAGTACTGGGCGATCACCGGCGACGCCGGCGAAGGCACGCTGATGACGTTCTCGCCCGATCCGCGCAAGAGTGAAATCGCCAAGCCTGTCGTCGACAAACTGCTCGCCGCCGGCAAGACCGCCGAGGGCTACGCACTCTACACCTATGCCGCGATCCAGGCCTGGGCGCAGGCTGCTTCCACCGCCGGCTCGACCGACTATGACGCGGTTGTGACCGCGCTCAACGACGGCGCCTTCGACACCGTTCTGGGTCCGCTCGAATTCGACGACAAGGGCGACGTCACACTGCCCGGCTACGTCTTCTACGAGTGGAAGGACGGCCAGTACGACTATCTGGTGCAGTAAGCCGCTTTTCGCAGCTTGACTGATCGATCGGGCCCGGCATGGCGACATGCCGGGCCTTTTTCATATGCCGGCTTGTGCCCGTTTGCACTGCAGCATTTCGCAGGGTAATCAGTGCGGTGGATATCCTCGCGCGTGGAGCGAACTGCCTTGAAGATCACCAAAATCCTCGTCGCCAACCGCTCCGAAATCGCCATCCGCGTCTTTCGCGCCGCCAACGAGCTCGGCATCCGCACTGTCGCGATCTGGGCCGAGGAAGACAAATACGCGCTCCATCGTTTCAAGGCCGACGAGAGCTACCAGGTCGGGCGCGGCCCGCATCTCTCCAAGGACATGGGCCCGATCGAGAGCTATCTCTCGATCGACGAGGTAATCCGCGTCGCGAAGCTGTCGGGCGCCGACGCCATTCATCCAGGCTACGGGCTTTTGTCGGAAAGTCCTGAACTGGCCGAGGCCTGCGCCGAGGCCGGCGTCATCTTCATCGGTCCGAAGCCCGAAACCATGCGCCGTCTCGGCAACAAGGTCGCCGCCCGCAACCTGGCAGTCGAAATCGGCGTGCCGGTGGTGCCGGCGACAGAACCCCTGCCCGCCGACATCATGGCGGTCGTGAAGATGGCTCAGCAAGTCGGCCTTCCCGTCATGCTCAAGGCCTCTTGGGGCGGCGGCGGACGCGGCATGCGCGTCATACGCAAGGCCGAGGACCTGGAACGCGAAGTCACCGAAGCCAAGCGCGAGGCCAAGGCGGCCTTCGGCAAGGACGAGGTCTATCTCGAAAAGCTGGTCGAGCGCGCCCGCCATATCGAGGTGCAGGTTCTGGGCGACACGCACGGCAACGCGGTCCACCTGTTCGAGCGCGACTGCTCGATCCAGCGCCGCAACCAGAAGGTCGTGGAGCGGGCGCCCGCGCCCTATCTCGACATGGCCCAGCGCGAGGAATTGTCCGGCTATGCGCTGAAGCTTGCCCATGCGACGGACTATATCGGCGCCGGCACAGTCGAGTTCCTGATGGATGCCGACACCGGCAAGTTCTACTTCATCGAGGTCAATCCACGCATCCAGGTCGAGCACACAGTGACGGAGGAAGTCACCGGCATCGACATCGTCAAGGCGCAAATTCACATCCTCGAAGGCGCAGCGATAGGAACGCCAGAATCGGGGGTGCCCGCGCAGGACGACATCAAGCTCAACGGTCACGCGCTGCAGTGCCGCATCACCACCGAGGACCCCGAGCAGAACTTCATTCCCGACTACGGCCGCATCACCGCCTATCGCGGCGCGACCGGCTTCGGCATCCGCCTTGACGGCGGCACCGCCTATTCGGGCGCAGTCATCACCCGCTTCTACGACCCGCTGCTGGAAAAGGTGACCGCATGGGCGCCGACCCCGGAGGAGGCGATCCGGCGCATGGACCGCGCATTGCGTGAATTCCGCATACGCGGCGTGGCCACCAACCTCACCTTTCTGGAAGCGATTATCGGCCACCCGAGCTTTCGCGATAATTCCTACACGACCCGCTTCATCGATACGACGCCGGAACTGTTCACCGCCGTAAAGCGGCAGGATCGTGCAACCAAGCTGCTCAATTATCTGGCCGACGTCTCCGTCAACGGGCACCCGGAGGCGCGTGGCCGGCCGGAACCGAAAGCAGACTCCGCCGCGCCCAAGGTGCCCTATGTCGATGCCCCGATCCCCGACGGGACGCGCCAGAGGCTCGACGCGCTGGGGCCGCAGAAATTCGCCGAATGGATGCGCAACGAAAAGCGCGTGCTGGTCACCGACACGACCATGCGTGACGGCCATCAGTCGCTGCTCGCGACCCGCATGCGCACCTTCGACCTCGCCCGTATCGCCGGCGTCTACGCGCGCGCCTTGCCCGAGCTGCTGTCACTCGAGTGCTGGGGCGGCGCGACCTTCGACGTCGCCATGCGCTTCCTGACCGAGGATCCGTGGGAGCGCCTGTCGCTGATCCGCGAGGGTGCGCCCAACCTGCTCCTGCAAATGTTGCTCAGAGGCGCCAACGGGGTCGGCTACACCAACTATCCCGACAATGTCGTGCGCCATTTCGTCAAACAGGCGGCATCGGGCGGCATCGACCTCTTCCGCGTTTTCGACTGCCTCAACTGGGTCGAAAACATGCGCGTTGCGATGGATGCCGTCGGCGAAGAAGGCAAGCTCTGCGAGGCGGCGATCTGCTACACGGGCGATCTCCGCGATCCCGACCGTTCCAAATACGATTTGAACTACTATGTCGGTCTGGCGAAGGACCTGGAAAAGGCCGGCGCACATATCATCGCGGTCAAGGACATGGCCGGGCTGCTGAAACCGGCGGCGGCGCGCGTCCTGTTCAAGGCGCTGCGCGAAGCGACCGACCTGCCGATCCATTTCCACACCCATGACACGTCGGGTATCGCGGCGGCGACTGTGCTTGCAGCCGTCGACAGCGGCGTCGATGCCGTCGATGCGGCGATGGACGCTCTGTCGGGCAACACCTCTCAGCCCTGCCTGGGCTCAATCGTCGAGGCGCTGCAAGGCTCGGACCGCGAGACCGGACTGGATGCCGGCTGGATCCGCCAGATTTCGTTCTACTGGGAGGCGGTGCGCAACCAGTACGCCGCCTTCGAAAGCGATCTCAAAGGCCCCGCCTCGGAAGTCTATCTCCATGAAATGCCGGGCGGCCAGTTCACCAACCTGAAGGAGCAGGCCCGCTCGCTCGGGCTGGAGACCCGCTGGCACGAGGTCGCGCAGGCCTATCACGACGTCAACCTGATGTTCGGCGATATCGTGAAGGTGACGCCATCCTCAAAGGTCGTCGGCGACATGGCCCTGATGATGGTGAGCCAGGACCTGACGGTTGCCGACGTCGAGAACCCCAAAAAGGACATCGCCTTTCCGGACTCGGTGGTTTCCATGATGCGCGGCGATCTCGGCCAGCCGCCGGGCGGCTGGCCCGAAGCGCTGCAAACCAAGGTGCTGAAGGGCGAAAAGCCGATCACGGTGCGACCCGGATCGCTCCTGGCACCCGCCGATCTCGACGCCGACCGCAAGGAGATCGAGGGGACGATCGGCCGCGAGCTGGACGAGTTCGAGTTCGCCTCCTGGCTGATGTATCCCAAGGTCTTCACCGACTTCGCGACCGCCCAGGAAGACTACGGGCCGACCAGCGTGCTGCCGACACCCAACTATTTCTACGGCATGAAGGCCGAGGACGAGATCTTCATCAACATCGAAAAAGGCAAGACGCTCGTTCTGCGTTGCCTTGCGCTCGGCGACACCGACGAAAAGGGCATGGTCACGGTCTTCTTCGAACTCAACGGCCAGCCCCGCCGCGTCAAGGTGCCCGACCGCGCCCACGGCGCGGGCGCCAGTGCGGCGCGGCGCAAGGCCGAAGCCGGCAACGCAGCCCATGTGGCGGCGCCCATGCCCGGTGTCGTGTCGACGCTGGCGGTATCGGTGGGCCAGACCGTGAGCGCGGGCGATGTACTCCTGTCGATCGAGGCGATGAAGATGGAGACCGCCCTTCACGCCGAACGCGACGGCGAAATCGCCGAAGTTCTGGTCAAAACCGGCGACCAGATCGACGCCAAGGATTTGCTGATCGTGTTCGGCTAAGGCCCGCCGCAGGCAGGATTCATCGCTCCCGCGCCGCGAGGCTGGTTCGGTCAAAAGGCAGGCTCCGCCTTTCAGGCTTCGGCGTTCCTTGCTCACGCAGTCGGGAATGACGGGCTAAGCAGCCACGCCGGCTTCACTCGTAGCTGATGAACGTCTTGTAGATGTATCCGGTGCGACCGTCATAGGTGACCGCGCACCAGTTGCAGCCGGCCTCCGCCTCGATGTCCGCCAAGGCCGGCACGACCATCAGAACCTCCGCGTCATCCGACGGACCGGTGCGCAGATTGACCCAGGCCGTCGCCGTGGCGACCACCTTCGAAACGCGCGGAACCGCAGCTGTTGTCTCCCTCGAAGGCTCGGCCAGATCGGCTTCGACTTCTCGCTGCTGGATCGCTTCCAGCAACAGCAGTTCTTCGGCCGTCTCCGCCACGGCAACGGTGGAATCGTTTGCGCCGGTTTCAGACGCCGTTGCCAACACCGAGGCAATCTCGGTTTCGGTCGGCTGCACGCGCTGGAAGGTCGTCACTGCGTCCGCTCCGGCATCCGCCGGCCGGGGCGCTGGCGGTTCACCGCCTGTCTGCGAGCGGGCCGAAACAGATCCGATGGTCGCCTCGCCCGCGACGGCGCCGTTGTCGCCAGGGGCGAAATGTTGGTCATTCACTGCCGGCGCCGGCAGATCAACGGATGCCGTCTCGGCAGAGCCCTGCCGTGGACCGGCCCACCAGAACATTGCCGCGGACACTGCAAGGATGATGACGCCGACGAAAACCATCGCCATCGCGGGTCCCGCAGGCGCCGGAAACTGCTCAACCAGTATCTCGGGACGCCGCGTCACGCTGCCTCCGGCGCGAGGCAGAACAATGCTTGGACGCGAGCTTGCGTTGAAGGGGTTCTTCATGTCGACTCTCTACGCGCAATCAAGAAACACGTCGTTCCGCTTCTCCTCCGGACACGGAGGTTCAGGTTTCGATCGTATCGCCCCCCTCCTCTCAATGGACTCCGATTGTGGCGGCGGTTGGTCTGCAATGCGGCCGGCGGAGGCGCTGGCTGGCTGGCCCAATCGCCGCTGCGGTTTCGCTGCTTGACAGGGCCTTCAATCGATTTAGCGTGCCGGCTCGATTCCCGCACGGAGCTTGCCTTGAATACCGAAGCGAATTTGACCGCCGCCAGACGCGGACGCTGGGCGGTCGCGGCGCTTTTCTTCACCAACGGCTTCCTCGTCGGAGGCTGGGCGCTGCAGATTCCTGTTTTTCTGACCCGGCTTCAGATCACCGAGTTCACGCTAGGCCTGTTGATCCTCGGCTTCGGCATCGGGGCGCTTATCGCCATGCCCTGGTGCGGCTGGCTGATACACCGCTACGGCTCACGGTCAGCGGTAAGGGGCTTCGCCTCGGTTTGCGCCTTCGGCCTGCTCGGCGTCGCGCTGGTGCCCAATGTCTGGTCCGCCGCGGTGATGCTCCTGCTGTTCGGCGGGCTTATCGGCGGTATGGACGTGGCGATGAACACCAATGCCGTTGCGGTCGAAAGGCGACTGAAGCGCGCCATCATGTCGTCCTCGCACGGGTTCTGGAGCCTTGGCGGCTTCGCCGGTGGCGCAGCCGGCAGCGTCGTCATCCAGTATTTCGGTCATCTCAATCATGCGCTGTTCGCCACGCTGATCGCGGTCGTGCTGGTTGCACTGGCCTCGCGCCATCTGATCAACGAGGAAAAGCCGGTCACCGATACGCCGACCAAGTTCGGATTTCCACGCATCGCCGCGATTTACCTCACCGGCATCGTGGCGCTGTTTTCAATGGTGCCCGAGGGCGCGGTGCTGGACTGGGCGGCGATTTATCTGCGCCAGGAGTTCGGCAGCGAGATTGGCGTCGCCGGCCTCGCCTTCGCGGCCTTCTCGGCCACGATGGCGATCATGCGATTTGCGGGTGACAGGGTGCGCGCCCGCTTCGGCGCGGTGATGACGCTGCGCGTTTCCAGCCTCGTCGCCGCGGCCGGCATGCTGGTCGCCGGCATCGCGCCCAACGACTGGATCGCAATCGCGGCTTTCGCATTCTGCGGATTCGGCATCGCGAACATGGTGCCGATCGCCTTTTCGGCCGCTGGCAATCATCGCGAAGACCTGTCGGGAGCGGGCCTGTCGACGGTCACCGCCATGGGCTATTCGGGCATCCTCGTAGCGCCGTCGATCATCGGCTTTGTCGGCGAACGGACCGGCTTTGCGCCGATCTATGTCGCGCTTGCCGTGATACTGGTGATCGTGGCGCTGATGGCGGGGGTGGCGCGGGCGGCCGACTTTGAATCGGCTCAACCGGCCGAGTAGGCTTTCAGTTCACCGAAGAGAAAATCGGTAACCCGCCTGATGCGCGGGCTGTGGCGCACGTCGTGGTGCATGGCGAGCCACATGGGCAGTTTGGGCAACACAAGTCCCGGCAGCACGATTTCGACATTCTGATCGCGGTTGACCAACGACCTCTGGGCGAAGCCAACGCCGTTTCCGGCCCGTATCGCCTCCCACAAGGCAACCTGGCTGTCGGTTCTGAACCGGAAATCGTGCCTGTCGACGGCCACCCCGAAATAGGCGAAGCCCTGGATGATCTCGCCGGTACGGTCATAGCCGATGAGATCGTGATCGATCAGGTCGGTCGTCTTGAGCGGCCGCCCGCGGCGGTCGAGATAGGCCTGCGATGCGCAGGCGACGAGCGGCAGGTCGGCGATCTTGCGCACGACGATATCGTCCTGCGCGGGCTCCGTCATGCGGACCGCGATGTCGGCGTCGCGGCGCAGCAGATTGCCGACCTGGTTGCTGGCGACAAGCTCGATCTCGATGCCCGGTTCCGCCACGCCGAACCTAGCCAGCATCGCCGGCAGCACATAAGTGGCAACCACTTCGCTTGCTGTGATCCGCACGGTTCCGGCGATCTTCTCCTCCCGCCCGACCGCCAGCCGGGTGAGCGCGTCGGCGCTTTCGCGCATCACGACGGCTCGCTCCAGAAAGGCTGCGCCGTTTTCGGTCAGCTCGTAGCCCGTACGCCCGCGCCGAAACAGCACGATACCCAACGCCTGCTCAAGCTCCGCGACATGCCGGCCTAGCGTCGGCTGACTGGCCGCCAGCCGCCGGGCAGCGCCGGACAAGCTTCCCGCCTCCGCCACGGCAACGAAACTCCTGACCAGGTTCCAGTCGAAATCCGTCATCTCATGCCATTCAATATTGAATATCTATCTCTCGATATTCGTCAATTATCATTCAACTTTGGATAGTGCATATCATCGGCATCAACGCAACAGGAGATACCGCCATGAAAACGATCGCCATCCTCGGAGCCCGGGGCCGCCTGGGCCGCTCCGTCGCCAAGGCCTTCCTGAACGCCGGCTATTCGGTCCGCGCAGTTACCCGCGACGGCGTGCTGCCGAAGGAACTCGACGGAGCACAGTCATTTGCCGCTGACGCGCTTGACCGGGAGGCGCTGATCCGCGCGACGGAAGGCATGGACATTGTCTTTAACGGGCTGAACCCGCTCTATACCGACTGGGCGAAGATGTGCATGCCGATGGCCGAAAACGTCATCGGTGCCTGCAAGGCCAACGGCGCTCTGCATCTGTTCCCCGGCAATGTCTACAATTTCGGCTCGCCCATGCCGGCCGAATTGCGAGAGGACCTGCCCTTCAACCCGACATCCCGCAAAGGCCGCATTCGCGCCGAGATGGAACGCCTGTTCGAGCGTGCCGCGCGGGAAGATGGCGTAAAGACCGTCGTCCTGCGCGCCGGCGACTTCTTCGGCGATACCGGCACCGGCTCGTGGTTCGATCTGATTGTGGCCAAGAAGATCGGCAAGGGCGTCTATACTGCCGGCGGTCCCGACAATCTCGTTCACGAATGGGCCTACCTGCCAGATCTGGCTAGGGCTTTCGTCGGCCTGGCAGACAACCGCGACCGGCTGGGCGCATACGAAAACCTCCACTTCCCGGGCCAGGCCGTCACCGACCGGCAAATGAAGGCCGCGGCCGAGAAGGCGGTTGGCAGACCGCTCAAAATGGCATCGACGCCGTGGTGGATCATCAGGCTGGCCGGCAATTTCAATGCGATGATGTGGGAAATCGCGGAGATGAGTTATCTGCGCTTCGAGCCGCACCGGCTGGTGTCCGACCGGCTGGAAGGAATCATCGGCGAAATCCCGCGCACGCCGCTCGACCAGGCCATCGCCGAAGCCTTGTCCGATCTCGGCTTTGCCGCATCCAAGCTGAACAAGGCGGCGTAACCGCTTCCGCGGTGGAATGCGAAACAGGCCGCCAGATGTGCGGCGGCCTGTTTCGCTGCTGCCTGAGCCTCTTCCCTAGCGGGCTATATGCGGCCCATCAAGACCAGAATGATCACGACCAGCAGGACGACTCCGAGAAGTCCCGAGGGACCATATCCCCATCCGCGCGAATGGGGCCACGCCGGGACGGCGCCGAGCAGTACGAGAATCAGAATGATGAGCAGAATTGTTCCAAGGGACATGGCGGGGCCTCTGTCGCAGAAAAATGCATAACGATGACCCTACAACGCAAAACGGCGCGGAAGGTTCCGCGCCGTTTCCGATTCAATGCAGGCCAGTTCCTATTCGGCCGCCTTCGGATAGCTAACCCCGGTGAAATCGCCAACGGTGTCGTCGCCATCATCCCTGGCGCCGGCCGTCTCGTCGGACTTGGAGCCGCGGCGGAACAGCTGTGCAAGCAGGTTGCGCCGTCCACCCTCCGGTTGCTTTTCGCGGGTGAAGACCATCAACGCCGCAGGCGTAACGACCAGCGTCAGCAGCGTCGCGAAGGCCAGGCCGAACACGATGGCGCTCGACAACGCGATCCACCACTGCGTCGACGGCGCGTTGATCGTCGTCTCGTGATGGAACAGTTCCAGCCCGAGCCCGAATGCGATCGGCAGCACGCCGAGAATGGCCGACATTGCCGTCAGCACAACCGGGCGCGCGCGCTCGCGGCAGGTCTGCAGCACCGCATCCATCTTCGTCCACCCTTCACGGCGCAGCCGGTCATAGGTGTCGATCAAGACGATATTGTTGTTCACCACCACGCCGGCCAGCGCGATCACCCCGATGCCCGACATCACGATGACGAAGGACTGCCCGGTTATCAGCAGACCCAGGAACACGCCGATCGTCGCCATGATCACCGTCATCAGCACCAGGAAAACGCTGGTGAACTTGTTGAACTGCGCCAGAAGGACGATGAAGATGAGGAAAATCGCGGCGCCAAAGGCCTTGGTCAGAAATGCGCTTGCTTCCTCGCTGTCCTGGTTTGAACCGGCGAGCTCCCACTTCACCTCGCCGAGATCCATGCCGGCAAGCGCCTGCTTAACGTCGGTCTGAACCACGGCGTCCTGGAAACCGGACGCGACATTGCCCTGCACGACGATCGTCCGCTCGGCGTCAATGCGGTTCAGGGTGCCGGTGCGCGGCTCCGCGACGCGGGTCACGAAGTTCGAAATCGGCACCGCGCCTTGCGAGGTTTCCACGCGTAGCTGATCGAGGGTCGCCAGCGTGCGGCGGTCTTCGGGAAGACGCAGGCGGATATCCACCGCGTCGTCCACGCCGGCCGGCCGGTAGTCGGTCAGCTTGAGACCCGTCGTTACCAGCTGCACAACCGTGCCGACGGCATAGGGGCTGATGCCGTATTGCGCCGCCTTCGTGCGGTCGATCTCCAGCGCCCAGTCAACGCCCGGCGGCGGCAGGCCGTCGGTAATGTCGATGGCGCCTGGAACCTTCGAGACCACCGCGGCCACACGCGCCGCGGTCTCGTTGAGACCTTCGGGATTGGCTGCCGACAGGCGAACCTGGATTGGTTGACCGGTCGGAGGACCGGCGTCGGGGACGCGCACTTCCACATCAGCGCCCGGAATGCCCGCCATCACCGCGCGAAGATCGTCGAGAATGTCGTTGGCCGGCTTGCGCTCGCGCCAATCGATGAATTCGTACTGGATTACCCCGACCACATCCTCGGGAATTTCAGCGCCGCCGCCACGCGTCGAACCGACACGCGTATAGACCGATTTGATGCCGGGCCAGCCAAGCAGCCGGTTCTCGGCCTCGCGCGTCAGCGCATCCTGCTCCTGCAGCGAGAGGTTGCCCCGCGCATGGACATAAAGCAGTCCGTAGTCAGGCTCGACGCTCGGGAAGAACTCCACGCCCGCGCCGTACTTTCCGTATCCCTGCACGATCACGGCGAGAAGCAGCACGGTCAGCACAAGCACTGTCTTCGGATACTGAACGGCCCGCCTGACCAGCTTCATATACGGGCCGTCGCGGTTGCGTTCCTCCTCGCTGCTGACATGCGCCTTGGCGAAAAGCGCGCCGAGCGTCGGCGTGAACACCAGCGCGTACAGCATCGACGCGGCCAGCGTCACGATCAGAGTGATAGGCAGATATTTCATGAAGTCGCCGATGATGCCCGGCCAGAACAGCAGCGGCGAGAAGGCGGCGATGCGCGTCATCGTCGCCGCGATCACCGGCCCGGCCATACGCTTGGCGGCCAGCTCGAACGCCTGCTCCTTGGACATGCCTTCAGACATGCGCCGTTCGGCGAACTCCGTCACGATGATCGCATCGTCGACCAGCATGCCGACAGCCAGGATGAGGCTGAACAGCACGATCATGTTCATCGTGTAGCCGAGCATGGACAGCGCCAGGATGCCCATCAGGAACGATGCCGGAATGGCGAGGCCGATCAGCATCGAGGCGCGGCCGGTCAGCGAATAGAGAATGACTATGAACACCAGGATGACGGCGATCATCACATGGTTCTGCAGGTCGCCAAGCAGCTGGTTGACGAAGACCGACTTGTCCTGCGTGTAGGTTACATTGACGCCTTCGGGCATCCGCGCCTGGAACGCGTCGGCCACAAGCTTGGCGCCTCCGATCGTCTCGACGATGTTGGCGCCAGTACGCTTCTTTACCTCGATGGCGATCGCCGGCTCGCCGTTGAGCCGCGTGATGGTCTCCGCGTCCTTGAAGGTCGAGCGTATGATCGCCAGGTCCTGCGCGCGCACCACCGCGTCCCCGGACGCCACGATGGGCAGGTTGGCGACATCCTCCACCGTCTCGATGAGCGACGGAACCTTGACCGGATAGCTGCCCTCATCGCCCTTCAGTGCGCCGGCCGCGACAAGACTGTTCGACGCACCGACCGCCTGCACCATCTGATCGAGCTTCAGCCCATAGGACGACAGCTTCATAGGGTCGATCACCACCTCGACCAGATCGTCGCGCGCACCCTGCAGCGACGCCTCCAGAACGCCCGGCACTTCCTCGATCAGATCGCGCAACTGGCGCGCCGCGGCGGTCAGCGTGCGCTCCGGAATGTGTCCCGAGAGCGTCACGACAAGGACGGGGAACTCCGAGATGTTGACTTCGTTGACGGTCGGGTCGTCAGCACCGTCGGGCAGGTCGCGCTTGGCGTCGGACACCTTGTTGCGCGTGTCCTCCAGCGCCGTCGCCAGATTGGTCGAGGGATCGAACTCCAGAAGCACGAATCCGCCGCCCTGATAGGCGGAGGACTTCATTTCCTTCAGGCCCTTGAGCCCCTTGACCTGCGCTTCGACAGGGCGCAGCAGCAGCCGCTCGGAGTCCTCCGGCGAAATGCCCTGATAACCCAGGCTGATATACAGGATCGGGATCGCAACATCGGGCTCCGCTTCCTTCGGGATCGATACGTAGGAGACCGCCCCCGCCACGATCAGGAAAGCAAGCGTGGCAAGCGTGAGCCGCGAATTGTTGATCGCGAGCTTGACAATATCCATGGCCTAGAGCGTCCCGCCGGTAGCTTCGCTGATAAGCTTCTTGATCGTCTCTTCGTCGGCCTCGACCGCGTTCACGGTATCGCCCTCCGAAATAAGCTGCTGACCCGCAACGATGATCCGCACCCCCTTTGGAATGCCGCCGAGCACGATGCCGTTGGGTGTATCGTCGACAATGTCGATCGGATAGAACTCGACCACACTCTCATCGTTGACGGCGCGAATGCCGATATCGCCGTCATTGCCGAGCGTGATGACCGAGCGCGGCAGCACGGTCGCCTCGACCGGCTTGGCGCGGATCGTGATCTCCGCCGTCATGCCGGCCGGGATCGTGCGGTCCTGGTTGGGAACAGCCACCTCGGTCCGATAGGTCCGCGTGGCGGGAGAGGCGGCCTGCGAGATGTAGCGCACCTCGCCTTTGACCTCCCGGCCATTGACCAGCCGCACATCGGCCCTGTCGCCGGATCCGATATGTTCGAGATCGCGCTCGTTCACCTCGCCCACGGCAAGAATCGGGTCAAGAGCAAGAAGCGTAACCGCCTGCGTGCCGGCCTGCACTGGACTGCCCTGCTCAACCGTGACCGAGTCGATGATGCCGTCGAACGGCGCCCGCATGTCCATGCGGTCGAGATCCGCGATCGCAGCTTCGAGCTGCGATTTCGCCGAAGCCAGCGCCGACTGCGCGCTGTCGACCTGAAGCTTGGGCAGGCTGCCGCTTTCGGCGAGCCGTTTGGCGGCGGCCGCCTCGGCTTCACGCTGTACGAGAAGCTGGCGCGCCGTGTCGACGGCCGCTTGCTTGCCTTCCGCTTCGAGCTTGAGAATCAGGTCGCCAGCTTTCACCGAACTGCCTTGTGTTACCGGCAATTCGGCGATGATGCCCGCGGCGCGCGTGGTCAATACGGCCTTCTTGTCGGCGGCGGTCGTACCCGAAAGCCTGATGGCGCGAGAATGCTCGATCCGTGGCGGATCGATCACGGCCACCGTGCGCAGAACGGCTTCCTCTTTCTGTGGTGGAGTTTGCGGCGTTTCGGCGGGGTTTTCGTTGGCGGCGCTGCCGACGGACGAGAACTCCCCGGTCGCGACCCAAGCCGCCGTGGCGACAAAGACGACAACCGCCGCCACCTGATGAAATCGTATTTTTGGCATGTCCACGTCCAATTGGCGGGCTGGGCCGGACTGCGGTTGACGCAGCGTCCGCCACGATATGGGTGGGGCCCGCTCTGTGTTCAATCCCGAGCCGTCGAAACGGCGAAAAGGCGAGTGCTTCTACACCAGTTTTGCGCTGCACAAAAGACTGTGGAAGCCCACTACTATCATTGTTGCGACATTTACTTACCAGGACATTGCGCACCCGCCTGCGACCAGGCGACGATAGCCTGGTAGGTTTCGTCGGCGGAACCAGGCGCAGGCTCGCGCCCCAGGCCGGGATTCCAGCCCCAGCCGACCAGCGCGTCGTCGCGCACATGCTCGGCGACGTCCTGCAATGTCCTGCCGCCATTGCGTTCCGGATCGCTGATCTGGGCGCAGATTTCGGCCGATGATTTCCCGAACCACACCATTTCGGCAGGCGCAAGGTGCCAGTTCGGGGCTCCGGGTGGGCCATGCAGCTGCGGTGAATTGGTGTCGAAATGGCAGGTCGTGCAGCGCTGGCCGGGATTGCCGAACCCGTCCGCGCCGCGGCCGATATCGAATCCGTGGTTGCGAGTGGCGCCGTAATGCGGGCCGGACCAGCGCGGCGAACTGTCCTCGACATGGCAGTTGGCGCAGCGCGGATGCGAGAACACCTCGTAGACTTTCTCCCAGTGGGCCAGCGCCCCCGCATTGTCTTGTGCCACGGCATTCGCCCCGACGAGCGAGATGGCCGCCGCGGCGATTGCGATCGTTACAGCGCGACGGCTCATGCGAATTTCACCTCCCGCGACAGCGGCAGACTGCGGATGCGTTTGCCGGTCAGCGCATAGATCGCGTTGGCGAGTGCGGGTGCGGCCGGCGGCGTGCCGATTTCGCCGACCCCGCCCATCTTGTCGTTGTTTTCCAGTATCGCGATCTCGAAATCCGGGCACTGGTGGATGCGCATCGCATCGTAATCGTGGAAGTTCGACTGCACAGCCATGCCGTCGGCGAAGGTGATTTCCTGACCCATTGCCGCGGAAAAGCCGTAGATCGCCCCGGACATGATCTGCGCTTCGACGATGCCCGGATCGAGCGCGAGCCCGATATCGGCCGCGACCCACACCTTCTCGATCCGGATTCCGTCAGGCGTGTCGGCCACCTGCACGACCTCGGCCACCCAGCCGCCGAACGAAAGCGTGAAGGCCACGCCTTTCGCCTTTCCGGCGGGCAGGTCTTCGCCCCACCCCGACATTTCGGCGACCTTTTCGATGACGCCGAGCGCGGTCGGAAAATCAGCCATCAGTTTGCGGCGCATCTCGATCGGATCGATGCCGCCGGCCGCGGCGATCTCGTCCATGAAGCATTCATGGAAGAAGCCGTTGCCCGAGGCTCCAACCGACCGCCACGAGGCGGCGGGAACGCCGATGTCGGCATCGAGCGCGCTGACCCTGTAAGCCGGTATCGTATATGGCTGGTCCCAGGCGCCATCTACCGTGATCTTGTCCGGCATCATCATCGGCACCCAGGGCAGGCCGCGATGCACGAAGCTCTTGGTCACCGACGGTGCCGCAATACTCATCTCCACCGCTTCCGGGAGGCCGTTTTCGCCGAGCAGGGCGCGGAACCGGCCGCGAGCGGCGGGACGAAATGGCCCCTGCCGCGTATCCTCCTCGCGCGTCCACAAGACGTTGACGGGACGTCCGTCCGCCTCCATCGCCAACAGCGTGGCGTAGATGGCGAAATCGGATTCCAGACGCCGCCCGAACCCGCCGCCCATCGATGTGACGGTGAGCGTCACGTCGTCCTGATCGACACCGGCGACCCCCGAGCAAAGCCAGCGCGTGATCGTCGGCATCTGGCAGGGAGCCCACAGGTCGAGCCTTCCGTCCTTCAGCCGCGCGGTCGCATTCATCGGCTCCATGCAGGCATGCGCGAGATAGGGGTAGGAATAGTCCGCCTCGATGACGCGGTCCGCCGATGCGGAGCCGACCGCTTCATCAACGTCGCCGTCATTACGAAAAGCGCTACCGCCTCCCTCGGTAAGACGGTCACGCAGCATTTCATCAATCGTCGCGCTGTCGGCGGGATAGGCCGCATCGCCCCATTCGACCTCGATGGCGTCGGCGGCCTGGAAGGCCGCCCAACTGTTCTCCGCGATCACCCCGAACCCGCCGCCATAGGTCGTGTCGAGCGGCACGATCTTGACGACGCCCGGCATGGCTTCGGCTTTCGAAACATCCGATCGCACCGCCTTCGCGCCAAGCCGCGGGCTCATGCGCACCGTGCCGAACAGCATGTCGGGCTGGCGCACATCGATGCCGAAAATCGGCGCGCCGGTGACCTTGTCCAGCATGTCCACGCGCTTTTGCGGCTTCCCGAGCAGCCGCCATTGCAACTGGTCGCGCAAAGGCGGATCGTCCGGCGCCTCTTCCGCCACAGCGTCGATTGCGACGTCGCCATAGGTGAGACTCCGGCCGGAGGCCTGATGGACGAGCATGCCGTTTTCGGTCGTGATCTCGCTTGCCGCGACGCCCAGACGCCTTGCCGCCGCGGCCGTCAGCATGATGCGGGCGGCAGCGCCCGCCTGGCGCATCTTGACGTAGCCGTCGCGTATCGTGGCTGAACCGCCGGTCGACTGGACCCCGGCGAACTTGCCGACAACGCGCATCGCGTCGCGCGCCATCTCGGCCACCGTGCCTTCATTGTAGAACGCGAACGGAACCGCTTCTTCCAGAGCCGCCGTATTGTTGTAGGCCCATGATGTCGGGCCGTGTTCGACCTTGGTCACGTCCAGTTCGACATCGAGTTCTTCCGCAACGAGGGCGGCGAGCGTTGTCGACACGCCCTGTCCCATCTCTGCGCGCGGCGCGATGACGGTGATCGCGTTGTCGGGCGCTATCATGACGTAGGGATTGAAAACAGCTTCGCCGTCCCCGGCCTCCGCGTTCAGCGGATTGGCGTAGGGCTTGCGGTAGGAATAGTAGCCGAAGGCCGCTCCGCCAGCCACCACCGCCCCGCCGATGAGAAGCGTTCGCCGCGTGATCGTGCCGAGACGCGACATGGCTCAGGCCTCCGCCATCGAACGCGCGGCGCGCCGGATGGCGGCGCGGATGCGCGGATAGGTTCCGCAGCGGCACAGATTGCCGCTCATCGCCTGGTCGATTTCTTCGTCGGTCGGGTCCGGAATTTCGGCCAGCAGCGCTATCGCCGACATGATCTGCCCTGCCTGGCAGTAGCCGCATTGCGGCGCCTGCTCGTCGATCCAGGCCTGCTGGACGGGATGCAGTGCCCCGGCCTGCCCAACTCCTTCGATGGTGGTGACCTCGCCGTTCACCTGTCCGACAGGCATGACGCAGGAGCGCACCGGCTGACCGTCGACAAAAACCGTGCATGCCCCGCACGCGGCGATACCGCAGCCGAATTTGGGACCCAGTACGCCCGCAACGTCGCGCAAGGCCCACAGAAGCGGCATTTCCGGGTCGACGTCGAGTTCGCGCACATTGCCATTGATGATGATTTGCATGACAAGCTCGTGGCTGCGGGGTTTCAGGATCGGCTACCGGCCAGCCGCGAAACAGATTGACAAATTCTGTCATTTTGTCAATAGCAGGAAAGCATGACCAGGACAGAGACCACGGAACCGACTGTCGACGCCGTCCGCCGCATGCGTATCCTGGAAGGCGCCAAGCAGGCGTTTCTTGCCTACGGCTTCCAGCGAACAACGATGGACGATATCGCCCGGGCAGCGGAAATCTCGCGCCCCGCGCTCTATCTGATGTTCAGGAACAAGACCGACATCTACCGCGCGCTCGCCGCCGGCCATACCGAAGAGATGATCCACACCGCAAGTGCGGCGCTATCGGGCGAGGGTTCGCTCTCCGATCGCCTGGAAAAGTCGTTCAACTGCATCCTGACCATGGCGGCCGAGATCGAAGCCTCTCCACATGGCCATGAGCTCCTGGACATGAAGAACAGCCTGGCAGGAGAGATCATCGTCGCGTGGCGCGGCCGGATGGTCGATCTGGTGGAGGCCGCGATCGAACGGGAAATGGCGAAGCGCCCAAGCGGGCGGCCGTCGGACGCCGCGGCGCGCATGCTCGCCGAGATGCTGCTTGACGCCATGGAGGGCCTGAAGGCGCGGCAGCTGCCGCTCGAGGATCAGCGCGAGACCACCAAAGCCTTCATCCGCGTCGTTGCTGAAGCCGCTGAACGGTAAACCGCACTGTCCGCGCGCGGCGGTCAGGATCGCGCCTTGTCGAGAAACTCACGAACGCGCTTGCCCATCGGGCGCTTGACGCCGGGCCGCAATCCGGGCGCCAGCATGTCGGACAGGTCGAGCGTCGGGCGCACGCCGACATCGCCGTAGTTCTCCGCCAGCCAGTCCTGCGCCGCGACGCGTCCCAGATCGCGCAGATATTTCAGGAATGCCCATTCCGCGTTCGCCTTGGACGACGCCGACAAGTGCTTGAACGCCTCGTCGGCGTCGATGCGGTGCATGCGGATATCGCGGTATTGGTCGTGCGAGATCGCACCGCCGGCAATCAGCTCCTTGACGAAGGCGATGGCCCTCAGCTCACGCAGCAGACCCGCATTGAAGGTGATCTCGTCGACCCGGTTCTGGATTTCCCGGGCCGAATGCGGCGTGCCTTCGCGCACCACCGGGTTGATCTGAACCAGAAGCACATCCTCCACCGGGCTGGCGTGGAAGAACGGGTAGAGCGCGGGGTTGCCGCCATAGCCGCCGTCCCAATAGGGAACGCCGTCGATCTCCACCGCCTTGAACAGCTGCGGCAGGCAGGCCGACGCCATCACTACGTCGGCGGTGACTTCGCGTTTTTCGAATACGCGGATCTGCCCGGTCTCCACATTCGTCGCAGAGATGAACAGTTTCGGCCCATCCGCGGAGCGCACCCGCTCGAAATCAATCTGCCGCTTCACGACATCGCGCAAGGGATTGGAGCCGAACGGATTGGCTACGTAGGGCGAGATTGCCCGCGACACTGCGTCGAACCACTGGTAACCCGGCGAGTGTTCCACCGACCAGTTGCCCCACAGCACGTCCCATGGCATCCGCTGAACAGGGCTGAACCGCCCGACCGTGCCAACCGCGCGCCAGAACGATTCCAGCCGCTCTCGGGCACCCTCGCGGCCGCCCTTGCTCCAGCCGTCGGCCAGCGCGACTGCATTCATGGCGCCGGCGCTGGTGCCGGATATGGCTGCGATATCCAGCCGCCCGTCTTCGAGCACCGCGTCGAGCACGCCCCAGGAAAAAGCGCCATGCGAGCCGCCGCCCTGCAGCGCGATATTGATCGGCTTGCCAGATGGCTCCTGGTCCCCCCGCTCGCCGTCGGCCTTCATGTCCATGACATACTCCGGGGTCCGAGAGCGCCTATTGCGCGGTCCAGCCGCCATCGATCGAAAGCGTGGTGCCGGTGATCTGCGCGGCCGCCTCGCCGGCGAGGAACACGGTCGCCGCCGCGATTTCCTCCACCGTCGCGAACTGCTTGCTCGGCTGCTTTTCCAGGATCACGTCGCGGATCGTGGTTTCCCGGTCGAAGCCGGTCTCGCGCATGCGGTCCTCGATCTGCTTTTCGACAAGCGGCGTGTGCACAAAGCCCGGACAGACGGCGTTGCAGGTGATCCCCTGGCCCGCCGTCTCCAGCGCAACCGTCTTGGTGAGGCCGACAATACCGTGCTTGGCGGCCACATAGGCCGACTTGTGGGGCGACGCCCTCAGACCATGCGCGGACGCGATGTTGACAATACGGCCGTGGCCGGCGTCGCGCATGTGGGGGATTGCTGCCGCGATGGTGTGAAATGCTGAGGACAGGTTGATCGCGATGATGGCGTTCCACTTCTCGATCGGGAAGTCCTCGATCGGCGCCACATGCTGGATGCCGGCATTGTTGACCAGGATGTCGACGGCGGAAAAGCGTGACACGGTTCGCTCGACCAGTTCGCGCGCCGCTTCCGGGTCGGACATGTCGGCCTTGATGTAGGCCGCCTCGACGCCGTGGTCGCTCGCCAGCCGCGATGCGATGGCGTGATCGTCGGCTCTGTCGGTGTAGGAATTGATCACCACATTGGCGCCCTGCGCGGCGAACGCCTCGGCGATGGCGAGGCCTATGCCCGAGGTGGAGCCGGTAATGATAGCGGTTTTTCCCGTAAACATGATCGTCCTTCCTGCATTCCGTCCGCTGCTTGGCCCGCCTGCATATATTGCACTGCAACAACGATTTCCATTGGTAGGAATACGACGACGCGAAATCCAAAGAAAAAACCCGGCCAGTGGCCGGGTTTCTCGAATTCCTGGAATTGACGCAGGAGGGCTGCTTACGCGGCCTCTTCCTGCTGCGCTTCCTCATTCTCGAGCTTGGCGCCGCGGCGCGGACCCTTGGCGAGATTGGCTTCGATCAGATGCACGGCCTCGGTTTCCGACACCTTGTTCACGGCGGCGATTTCCCGCGCCATGCGGTCGAGCGCGGCTTCATAGAGCTGACGCTCGGAGTAGGACTGCTCGGGCTGGTTCTCGGCGCGGAACAGGTCGCGCACCACTTCCGAAATCGAGATCAGGTCGCCCGAATTGATCTTCGCGTCATATTCCTGCGCCCGGCGCGACCACATGGTGCGCTTCACGCGAGCCCGGCCCTGAACGACCTTCAGCGCGCGATCGACATAATCGGTCTCCGAAAGCTTGCGCATGCCGACGGAGGTGGCTTTCGCCACCGGCACCTTCAGCCGCATCTTGTCCTTCTGGAAATCGATGACGAAAAGTTCCAGCTTGTGACCGGCAACCTCCTGCTCCTCGATCGCGACGATCTGTCCCACGCCATGCGCCGGATAGACGATGTATTCGCCGGTCTTGTAGCCGTTACGCGTTGCCGATTTCTTCTGCTGGGTTGCCATACGCCGTGAACTCCTGTTTGCAGACCGGCGTCAACCGGCCGGACTAGTGAACCTGGCCGACAAACGGCCCGCCCTAGCCGCACACAATGCAAAAACCACTCCGAAACGCCCCACAGCCCTAAAGACAAAAAGCCGTCGTTGGGGCCAGGTTGCCCTGGTCCGGAATGGAAATCGCGCCTCTCGATGATTAAAGCTTGAGCGCCTTGAATCGATGATGTGTCGTCGGCATGTTTTGTATACCTACCACAAAAAGCCGAAAGAATCAACTATTTGCCGCAGGCGCTAACAAAACGGCCGCGGCATTCAAGCCCCGGTCGCAACCAAATCAGGCACTCTTCGTCACGCAGCCCTGGGTGCCGCAGACAGGTTTCGTCAGTCGCCCGCTCCGGGGTCCGGCGAGAAATATTTCTCGAACTTGCCGTCCTCGCCGTCAAACTTTTCGCCGCCGGCGGGCGGTTCGCCCTTGCGGGTGATGTTCGGCCATTTCGATGCGTATTCGGTGTTGACCTCGAGCCACTTTTCGAGCCCTGGCTCGGTGTCCGGCTTGATCGCGTCGGCGGGGCATTCGGGCTCGCACACGCCGCAGTCGATGCACTCGTCGGGGTGGATGACGAGCATGTTCTCGCCTTCATAGAAGCAGTCGACCGGACACACCTCGATGCAGTCCATGTATTTGCACTTGATGCAGTTGTCGACGACGACATAGGTCATGGCAGGTACTTCACGTCAGGCCGTTCGGTACGATTTGGGGTGAGGTAGACGCTTTGTCGGGCGCTGGCAAGTATCGCCATTGCGCGGCAAAGCCTCCCACCGGAATGCTTTTCCCCGAGCCGTCCCAGGCCCGTGTTTGGGCAACGAAGGTCCGAGTTGTCATCTCCCGATGCGCCTTGACCGGCGGTCGAGTTCGCTTTTCGCGGCATTCACCAACTCCGCCGGTGGCGACAGGTCCTCAAACAGCGATGCCGCTTCGGTGGCCGGGCCGCGGCGGCTGCCGATTTCAAGCACCTTGAGCACCAGCACCCGGCCGCGCAGCCTGATTGTCAGCACGTCGCCGGGCCGCACCCGGCGCGCCGCACTGTCGGTCTTCTGGCGGTTGATGCGAACCTTGCCCGACTGAGTCAGCTTGGCGGCGAGCGTGCGCGTTTTCACGACGCGCGCGAAATAGAGCCATTTGTCGATACGCTGGCCGGCAATCGGTTCGTCCACCAGCCCTCACACCTATTTCTTGAGCTGATCCCGCAGGGCGGCGAGCTTGGCGAATGGCGAATCCGGATCCAGCCTGGCTGGCGGCTCTTCGCGAGGCTTTACCGCATGTGGCGGCTTCGATCCCGGCCGCGGGCCGCGTTCGCCCTTGCCGCCTGGCTTGCCCTTCTTGCCCCGGCGCGTCCTGTTCGGGTCACGCTCCGCGCTCTGAGCGTCGTCGCCCGTCGCGGGCTGTCCGCGGCGATTTCGATTGCCCTTGTGGCGGGGCCGCTGGTCGGAACGCGCCTGCCGCCAGACAAGAACCGGCTGCGGTTGTTCCGCAACGTCTTCGGCGGGCGCAGCGGCGCCGGCGGCTGGCTCTGCAACGGCATCCGCCACTTTTTCGGCAGTCTCGCCGGACGCAGCTTCCCCGGCGGCCTGACCGCTGGACCCGCTTTCGACGCCGTCGGAAGACGAAGACATGGTTTCGGTATCTCCGGCTGGCGCCACGGCTGCGTCCGCACCTGCCGGCTCGGCACTGGCAGCTTCCTGTGCTTCGACTGCCGCAGGTTCGGCGGGCGCGGCCACAGCTTCCGGCTCGGCGGCAAGCTCTGTCGATGTCTCGCCCCGCGCCACGTCGGCGGTATCCTGTGATCCGGAGGTCTCCGGCGTTTCCGTCTGCTTTCCGGCTTCGGCTCTTGCGGCTGCTGCCTGTGCGGCTGCATCCAGTGCGTCGAGCTTCGCCTGAACGTCCTCCGCCGGCTTCGGCTCGGCCCGGTATCCGAGCCCTTTCAAAATCTCTTCCATGTCCTCGGCGGTCGCGCCAAGGATCGACATCATCGCCGGCGTCACCAAGAAGGCATTGCCCTCATAGCCGCCTTCGGGGCGAGGGGTGACGCCCTCTTTCCACGACAGCGCCGGCCGGATGAGATCGGCGAGCCGCTCAAGAATGTCGACGCGCACCGCGCGGCGGCCGAGATTGCGGTATCCCGCCAGCCGGTAGAACGCCCCCTCATAGGCAGGGTCGACAATCATCGAGGTTCGGCCGGAGGCGAGCAGGTTGACCACATCGCCAAAGCCCGCCTTGTCCTTGGCATCGTTTGCGAGCGCCCAAAGCAGCGTCAGCAAGCCGGCGGGGCCGGGCTTCAGCAGGGCGGGAATGAAGATGTGGTAGGCGCCGAAGCGAACGCCCAGCCGGCGCAACGCGCCGCGCGCGTCCTGGTCGAGCGAGCGGATGTCCTCGGCAACGTCGCGGCGGTTGACGAGGCCGTAATTCTCGACGAGCTGGAACGCCACGCCGCGCGAGATGCCCGTCAGCTGGTCCGCGCCCTTCAGGTCGAGCAGCGGCTTGAGCAGCGTCTCGACCTGATAGTTGACGAACCGCTCGGCCCGCGCATGGACCCGGTCGCGCGCCACGCCGGTCAGTTGTTCGTCGGCGAGCAGAACGGCGCGCGGCTTGAGCGGATCGTCCGTCGCCGTCAGCGTTGCGACCGGCGCGCCGATCCAGCGCAGCATGCCGTCGGAGCCCAGCGCCAGATCGCCATTCGGCGAGTTGGCGAAACGGTCGGCGCGCTTCTCGAATTCCTGCGCGAGCCCCTTTTGCGCGGCGGTGCGCACGGCCTTGGCGTCCTCGCCATCGGCGCTCTGGTCGGCTGTGAACCGGAATCCCTCCAGCGTCCCGACATGGTGACCCTCGACGAGCACGTCCCCGGACGGGCTTATTTCGGCTTCCAGCATCGTGTCTTCTCTCAGGCGCCTCATGAGCACGGATGTCCTGCGGTCTACGAAGCGTTTCGTCAATCTTTCGTGCAGCGCATCCGACAAACTGTCTTCGATGGCGCGCGTTTTTTCCTGCCAGTGTAGCGGATCGGCCAGCCATCCGGGCCGGTGCGAGACATAGGTCCAGGTGCGAATCTGCGCGATGCGCTGCGATAGCGCGTCGATGTCGCCCTCTGTCGATTCGGCGCGGCGCACCTGCTGGGAGAGATAGGTCTCGTCGACATGGCCCTGCCGGGCGACGTCGCGGAAGATCGAGCCGACAAGTTCCGAATGCTGCGCGGGCGCGATGCGCCGGTAGTCAGGCAGCGCGCAGGCGTCCCACAACAGCGCCACGCGTTCGGGCCGGTCGGCGAGCGCGGTCACGTCGGGCTCGCGTGACAATTGCTCCAGCGCGGTAACATCCGCGGCGGGCAGCGCCCGCGTCAGCCCTTCAACGGGCGGCAGCGTCTCCGCCGAGCGCTTCAGCGCGTCGATGGAAGCGAAATCGAAGAACGCCGTGCGCCACTGAAGAACCTTCACCGGCTCGAATTCGTGACCCTCGATCTTGCGCACCATGTCGTCGTCGAACCCGTCGACCCGGCTGGTGACGCCGAACGTGCCATCGCGCAAATGCCGGCCGGCGCGCCCGGCGATCTGGCCGAGTTCGGCGGCCGTCAGCGGCCGGTGCTGAAACCCGTCGAATTTTCGGTTCTGCGCGAAGGCGACATGGTCGACATCGAGATTCAGCCCCATGCCGATGGCGTCCGTCGCAATCAGATAATCGACATCGCCCGACTGGTAGATTTCCACCTGCGCGTTACGGGTGCGCGGGCTGAGCGCGCCAAGCACCACCGCCGCGCCGCCGCGCTGGCGGCGGATCAGCTCGGCGATGGCGTAAACCTCGTCGGCCGAGAAGGCGACGATGGCCGAGCGGCGGGGCAGGCGCGTCAGCTTCTTGGAACCGGCATAGGCCAGATGCGACAGCCGCGGCCTGGTCACCACCGACAGGCCGGGCAGCAGCTTTTGCAGAATGCCGCGCATGGTGTCGGCGCCCAGCAGCAACGTCTCCTGGCGTCCGCGCAGATGCAGGATGCGGTCGGTGAAGATATGCCCGCGCTCAAGGTCGCCGGCAAGCTGCACTTCGTCGATCGCGACGAAAGCCGCATCGGTCTCGCGCGGCATCGCCTCCACTGTGCAGACAGAATAGCGCGCGCCCGGCGGCAGGATCTTTTCCTCGCCCGTCACCAGCGAGACGTTCGACGCGCCGGCCTTCTCGCAGACGCGGTTGTAGACCTCGCGCGCCAGCAGCCGAAGCGGCAGGCCGATCACGCCGCTCGAATGCGCGACCATGCGCTCGATCGCCAGATGCGTCTTGCCGGTATTGGTCGGGCCGAGCACCGCCGTAACGTCGCGGCCGGAAAGGACCAGCGGCCCGCTCTGCTTCGTCTGGATGTTCATGGCGAGGCGCTCGGCTTCGGAACGATGGAGGGGCGGGAACGCCCTTCGGTTAGACGATGGCTTTCACCAGCCGGATTCCGCCGTCATATAGGAACCGCGGTGCGAAACGAAACCCTTTTGGGAGTTTGCGTTAAGGAACGGAACGAGTCTGGAACGAAAAGGCGACGAATCACTGACTCTTCGCCATTCCGCTTTTGTTCACGGCTAGATGTTGATGGCCCGCCATCGATTCAGACCACATGCTGAATCGGTCTCTGCCAGGCTCCCGTCCGGCGCCTCCGGAATCGGCCATTGCCGTTAACCTTTCCCGCGCGTCGTCTGATGCGACCCGGGCGCGGCGCCCTAAGATTCGGATTTACTTAATGAATCCTGCCCGCGCCTTAACCGCGAAGAGCCGCATATCGGGGATCGCATTAACTTTCAGGTCAAAGGCGGAACGAACCGGCGACGAATCACTGCCAGACAGAGTTTCCCGATTTGTTCTTCACAACATGTTGTGCCGGGATGGAGTTGGACACAGATAATCCAAAGGATTTCCACAGACTTACGCACAGGCTGTCAGTTTCGCGTTAACCACTGTGTCCCGCATCGGAACAGTCGCGAAAAGCTCACTTGGCCAATTGCTTCCGCTGGGGCACTATCGCCGGGCGGCGCTTGGGGAAGCGATCATGGGCGGAGTTCTGTTGTTCGGCGGCGGCGCGCCGCTTGGGGGAAGGCTGGCGCTTCGGCGTCTCATCCTGGGCATTGTCATCGCAACGCTGGCAGTGCCCGTCCTGTCTGGCTGGAAGGTCACCGGCACCGAGGTTCGCTACGCCTATTATCCGGTGTCGGGCCGCAGCCATGCCGAGATCGTCAATTCGGTGCGCCGCTATGCGCCCAGGGCGGGCCGCGCTTACGGGATCGGTTTCATCGACTTTCATCCCGACTACGACATGGCGTCGAAAAACGGCGAATGCCGGGTAACCCGCGCCGAGACCGGCCTTGCCATCCAGCTCAAACTGCCGGAGTGGAAAGGTCCCAAGGACGCGCCGCGCTCGGCTGTCCGGCTGGGTCTGCATTTCGAGAAATCGATCCGCAGCCACGAACTCCAGCATGTGAAGATCGCGGAGAGCTATGCCCGCCGCATAAGCCGTGACCTGCTCAGGCTGAAGCCGGAAAAGGACTGCTGGGTATTGCGCCGCGAAGCCTATGATCTGATCAAGCGGATCAAGCGGGAGCACATAGGCAGCCAGAAGGCATTCGACCGCCGCACGTTCAAACAGATCAAGCGGCTGCTTTAGCGCAACTCGTCAGACGAAGAACTGCCCGCCATTGGCCGAGATCGTCGATCCCGTGATGAATCCCGCATCGTCCGACGCCAGAAATGCCACGCAGCGCGCGATTTCCGCCGGCTCGCCGAGGCGGCCGGCCGGGATTTGCGCGATAATCTTGTTACGCGCCTCCTCCGGCACCGCCATCACCATTTCGGTGGCGATGTAGCCGGGGCAGATCGCGTTGACGGTGATACCGGCGCGCGCGCCCTCCTGCGCCAGCGCCTTGGTGAAGCCGAGGTCGCCGGCCTTGGCCGCCGAATAGTTGGCCTGCCCGGCCTGGCCCTTCTGGCCGTTGATGGAGGAAATGGTGATGACGCGCCCGAACTTGCGGTCGCGCATGCCGGACCACAGATTGTGCGTCATGTTGAAGACGCCGGTGAGGTTGGTGTCGATCACCTCGCGCCACTGCTCGGGCGTCATGCGGTGGAACATGGCATCTCGGGTGATGCCGGCATTGTTGACCAGCACTTCGACCGGGCCAAGCTCGGCCTCGACCTTGGCGATGCCGTCCTTGCAGGCCTCGTAGTCGGCGACCGACCATTTGAAGACGGGTATGCCGGTCTCGGCCTTGAACTTCGCCGCCGCCTCGTCATTGCCGGCATAGTTCGACGCCACCTGGTACCCGGCATCTTTCAGCGCAATTGAAATCGCAGCGCCGATGCCGCGCGATCCTCCGGTGACGAGTGCTGTTCTTGGCATGAAGTTCCTCCCTGTTCAGGGCAGTGCAGCGGTAGGGCGATAGGGCAGTATGTGGAATCTGCTCTTCTTATCGTCCTATTGCCTTACTGCCCTAGTTCATCGCCTCAACGCACATCGCCACGCCCATGCCGCCGCCGATGCACAGCGTGGCGAGACCCTTCTTGGCGCCGCGGCGTTTCATTTCGAAGACAAGCGTGTTGAAGATGCGGGTGCCCGACGCGCCGATCGGATGGCCGATGGCGATGGCGCCGCCATTGACGTTGACGATCGCCGGATCCCAGCCGAGGCCCTTGTTCACCGCGCATGCCTGAGCCGCGAACGCTTCGTTGGCCTCGACCAGGTCGAGATCGCCGACCGACCAGCCGGCCTTTTCCAGAGCCTTTTTGGATGCCGGGATCGGCCCGGTGCCCATGATCGATGGATCGACGCCCGCCGTCGCCCACGAGGCGATGCGCGCCAGCGGCGTGATGCCGCGCCGCTTGGCTTCCGTCTCCGTCATCAGCACCACCGCAGCCGCGCCGTCATTGAGGCCCGACGCGTTGGCCGCCGTCACCGTGCCGTCCTTGTCGAACGCCGGCTTGAGTTTCTGCATCGCGTCAATGGTTGCGCCGTGACGGATATATTCATCGGCGTCGACCACGATGTCACCCTTGCGGGTCTTCACCGTGAAGGCGACGATCTCGTCCTTGAACTTGCCCGCCTTCTGCGCGGCCTCAGCCTTGTTCTGCGATGCGACGGCGAAGTTGTCCTGATCGTCGCGGGTTATCTGGAACTGGCTGGCGACGTTTTCGGCCGTGTTGCCCATATGGTAGCCGTTGAAGGCGTCCCACAGCCCGTCCTTGATCATCGTGTCGATGAGCTTGACGTCACCCATCTTCACGCCGCCCCGCAGATGCTGGGCGTGCGGGGACAGCGACATGGATTCCTGACCGCCCGCGACGATGATCTTCGCATCGCCGGTCTGGATCTGCTGCATGCCCACCGCGATCGTGCGCAGGCCCGAGCCGCACACCTGGTTGAGCCCCCAGGCGGTCGTCTCCTTCGGCAGCCCGGCGCCAATCGAGGCCTGGCGCGCGGGATTCTGGCCCTGCCCGGCTGTAAGCACCTGACCCAGGATCACCTCGTCGACTTCCGCCGCATCGACGCCGGCACGCGCCAGCACTTCCTTGATCACGGCCGCGCCCAATTCATGGGCAGGCGTATTCGCGAATGCGCCGTTGAACGAGCCGACGGCCGTGCGTGCGGCACTCGCGACGACGATGGCATCAGATGCGGACATGGTGACCTCCGGGAGATGGGTGCGATCAGAAAATCTCCCTGTTTCTTGCCCGTTCAAAGGTGCGTGTCAAACGCCAACCGGCAATTGCCGCGAAATTGTCACATGGCGGAATCGCGACCTGCTCCCGCTTTGCAGCAGGGCGCGCCTTGCACCGCACAAACTGCTTTCTTTTCAGGCGGTTTTGCGCATATGCTGCCGAAAATGCCGTCCGATTGGGCAGTCTGGCCAGCGCAGAAGGACATCCGGCTGCGATATCGAGACGGGACAATGCCGGCAACACGGGAGACGCTCAATGCCCGCAAAAGACGATCCGGTGGTCATCAAGAAATATGCCAACCGCCGCCTCTACAACACGGGCACCTCGACCTATGTGACGCTGGAAGACCTTGCCGAAATGGTCAAGCGCGGCGAGGAATTCACGGTCAAGGACGCCAAGACGGGCGACGATATCACCCATCCCGTGCTGACCCAGATCATCTTCGAACTGGAAAACAAGGACGGGCAGAACATGCTGCCCATCCCCTTCCTGCGCCAGCTCATCTCCTTCTACGGCGACCAGATGCAGATGGTCGTGCCTTCGTTCCTTGAGCAGTCCATGATCGCCTTCGCGCGCGAACAGGAGCGCATGCGCGACCAGATGAAGGCTGCATTGGGCAAGAATCCGATCGACATGATGAATGTGGCGACGCCCATCAAGGCGATCGAGGAGCAGGCAAAACGCAACATCGAGATGTTCCAGAACGCCATGCAGATGTTCTCGCCCTTCCCCCCGAACGCCGGCGCGGACAATGGTAAGGATGAGGAGCCGCCTGCCCCGGAGGAAGCCGGCGACGAACTGGGCGAACTGAAGAACCAGATAAAGGCCATGCAGCGCAAGCTGGACGCCATGGACCGCAACGGCGGCTAGCCGCAACTTAGCTCCACTTCCAGCCTCACCACCCCGCCGCGTGCCCGTCCTTGCGCGGATCGGAGCCGCCGATCAGGAATCCGCTTTCATGGTCGATGGCGATCACCTGCGCGCCGCCGAAAGGCAGTTCCGCGTCACGCACCTTGTGACCAAGGCTTTCAAGCCGTGATCTGAGCCCTGACCCGATGCCGGGTTCGGCCTCAAGCGTCCCGTCCTCGCCCCAGAACAGCCGCGCATGGTCCACCGCCTCCTGCGGGTCCATGCCGAAATCGAGCATGTTGGTCAGTACGTGGACGTGACCCATCGGCTGATAGGCGCCGCCCATTACGCCGAACGAACATGCCGGCCGGCCCGCCTTCATCGCCATGGCCGGAATGATCGTGTGCAACGGCCGCTTGCCCGGTCCCAGTTCGTTGGGGTGGCCTTCCTCGAGTTTGAAACAGGCGCCGCGATTCTGCAGGGTGATGCCCGATTTCGGCGTCACGATCTTGGAGCCGAAGCCGCCATAGAGCGAGTTGATGAAGGAGACGGCGCGCCGGTCGCGGTCGACCACCGTCAGATAGATCGTGTCCGACGAGGGTAGCTTCGGCGGCCGGATATCGGGATTGCGCTTCGCGGGATCGAATTGCGCCGCCAGATCGCGCGCGACCTCGACGGAAAGAAGCTGTGCCGCAGTCGCGTTCATCGTGGCCGGATCACCGACGAAGCTGTTTCGCACCGAATAGGCGAGCCGCCCCGTTTCGATGAGCTGGTGATAGCGCGCCGCGCTCGAGAGATCGCCGCCGGTCGGGCCAAGCTCGTTGAGAATATTGAGCATGATCAGCGCAGTGACTCCCTGCCCGTTGGGCGGGATTTCCAGCAATTCATGGCCGCCATAGGCAGTCGAAATCGGCATCACCCAGTCGGCGCTCACGGCCGTCAGGTCGTCCTCGGACAGGAAGCCGCCCTTCGCCCGCACCGTTGCTGCAATTTCCGCAGCGATCTCGCCCTCGTAGAAAGCCGCCGCGCCCTTGTCCGCAATCGCGCGCAGCGTCAGGCCAAGGGCTGGCGTCATGAATCGGCTGAAGACCGCCGGAGCCTGTCCGCCGGCGAGATAATGCATCGACCCGCCCTCGTCCGCCGACAGTTCGGCGAGATAACGCGGCCAGTCGCGCGCCACGCGCGGGTGGATCGCAAATCCCTTCTCCGCATAGCGAATGGCATCCGTGAACAACTCGCCGAACCCGCGCGAGCCGAAGCGCTCCGCCAGCGCCTCCCAGGCCTTTACGGCGCCCGGAACCGTGACGCTGTGCGCGCCCGTCTGCGGCATTTCGGCGATGCCCTGCTCCCGGTACCAGCCGGCATGCGCTGCTTGCGGCGCGCGGCCGGAACCATTCAGCCCGTGAACCGAACCGTCGGGCTCGGCGAGGATGACGAAACAGTCGCCGCCGATCCCTGTCATCGCCGGCTCGACCACGCAGAGCGTCGCGGCGGCGGCAATCGCGGCGTCCACTGCATTGCCGCCCGAGCGCAGCATCTGGAGCGCGGTCGCGGTCGCCAGCGGATGAGACGTGGCGGCCATGCCGTTTTCGGCGATCACCGCGGAGCGACCGGGCCGGCCAAAATCGCGCATCAGGTCACTCCCCGGATGGATGGATCGGTACGAAGATCAGCGAGGGATACACAATGGCCTTCACCTCGAATAGACCGGACATCCGCCGAACCATGCAGGGAGGAGAAACCCATGCCACGTATTTCACTAGCCAAGGCCAACAGGATCATCAGCGCCGGTTTCGCCAAAGGCAAGGAACTCGGCCTCAAGCCGCTTGCCATTTCGGTGCTCGATGCCGGCGGTCACCTGATCGCGTTCCAGCGTCAGGATGGCGCGTCGATGATGCGGTTTGAGATCGCCACCGGCAAGGCCTACGGCACATTGGCGCTCGGCATCGGCTCGCGGGCGATCAACAAGCTTGCGACCGACAGGCCGCATTTCTTCACCGGACTGTCGGGCGTTTCCGGCGGCAGGATAATACCGGTGCCGGGCGGTGTTCTGGTGAAATCCAGATCGGGCGAAACGATCGGTGCGGTCGGCGTCACCGGCGATACATCCGACAATGACGAAGCTGTTGGCGTGGCCGGCATCGAGGCCGCGGGATTTTTTGCCGATCCCGGCTGACAACACGAAGCTAGCGGAAATTGACGTCGCGGCTGGCCGCTCTCAGCGACACCGAGAAGCCGGCCAGTACGTCGACCAGCGCCACGACCATGAGCACGAAGAACAGCGACGTGGCCGCCGCGTTGATGAGCAGGAACTCGACAAGGAAAAGAACGAACACCAGCGTCGACAGCAAATGATCGACCAGTGAGGCGTTGGAAGTCCGTGTCGATTTTACCACCTCGACGAACAGCAGCGCCAGCGCGATCACGATCATCAAGTCGGCAAGCGTCATCGACCACATGCCGCCCGAAATCATCGGCAGCGAAAAAAGCACGCCCTGCCAGGGATTGCCGCCGCCGCCCAGCAGTCCCGTGAGACCCAGATTGTAGAGAATGAGCGGGACGATCATCAGCGGCAGGTGGGACATGTTCAAGCTCCGGTTTGCGGCACACGAACTTAAGCCCGGCCATATCCCGCCACGTCAAGACCCGGCGAACATCCGCGACAACGAAAAAGGCCGGCGCTGGGCCGGCCTTCGAACGCTGCCTGCGGAAAGCTTAGCTTTCCTTCGGCTCCAGAACCTGGCGGCCGCGATACATGCCGGTCTTCAGGTCGATATGATGCGGACGGCGCATTTCACCAGAATTCTTGTCCTCGACATAGGTCGGGGCTTTCAGCGCGTCGGCCGAGCGACGCATGCCGCGCTTGGACGGTGAGGTTTTTCGTTTCGGTACAGCCACGGATCGAGCTCCATCTGTCAGTCAACAGCCCGCACCGCCGGAAACCGGTCATTCGCGGGTCAAATTCCTTGAAAGTTGCGTGCCTATACACGCCAAACCCGGTTTTGGCCAGCGTCGCGCCGAAGAAATTTTGATCGCGGCGGCGCTCGCTCAGCGAAGGCAGGTGACGTAGTGGCCCGCCTGCTGCGCGCGGCGTTCCATCACTGCCGCCAGCCTGTTCATCCCTGACGACGGGCTGGCCGGATTCCGCCCGGCCGGATTGGGCAGGGTGACGGCCAGAAGCGCTGCCTGCCGGTACGACAGCGACTTGGCGGGCCGACCGAAATAGTGCTGCGCTGCGGCCTCGGCGCCGTAGAGGTTCGGCCCCCATTCGGCGATGTTCAGATAGATCTCGAGAACGCGCCGTTTGGGAACGACTGCGTCGAAATAGATCGCCAGCGGCACTTCGAGCGCCTTCCTGACATAGGAGCGGCCGTGCCAAAGATAGAGGTTTTTCACCGTCTGCATCGGTATCGTGGACGCCCCGCGCAGCGCCTCGCCGGCCAGCGCGTCCTCGACCACGGCGTTGAGCGCCACCCAGTCGACGCCGCGGTGGGAACAGAACTGGCCGTCCTCCGACATGATGACCGAATGCGGCAGCGCGTCGCCCATCTCGTCCAGCGGCACCCAGTCGCGCCGGTAGCCTTGAAGGGTCAGGAGATCGCCGACCATCAGCATCGAAACCGGATGGACGGCCCCAATCACGTAAAGCGGCGTCAGCGCAACCGGCAGCATCACCACGATCAGCGCCACGACGAGTACGCGCCGCACCCAGCGCCGCCACAGGCCGCGCAAACGCGCTGCCCGCTTCTGTGGTCTGCGGCTGCGTTTGTTCTTTCCCGCGGTTGTCGTTGAGTCCGGCAAAGGGCGCTGATCCTCGGTTGCGGCTCTCGCATAACCGCAGCCGGTTGATGGCGCAACGCCCTGTCCCGGGATAGCTTGACCGCCGAGGCGTTTGCCTGCATTGCCCGGCCATGGACGACGCATTTTCCGCAAGGCTCGCTCAACGCGCCGCCGAAACCCAGCGCCTGCTGGAAACGCTGCTCGATTCACGCCCGCGCGGCGGCGAGATTGCGCGCCCCGATCGGCTGATCGCCGCTATGCGCCATGGCGCGCTCAATGGCGGCAAGAGGCTGCGCCCGTTCCTCCTGATCGAAAGCGCGGCCCTGTTCGGCGGCAAGCCGGCGGCCGCGCTTCGTGTCGCCGCCGCGCTGGAATGCGTCCACTGCTATTCGCTGATCCACGACGATCTTCCCGCCATGGACGACGACGATCTGCGCCGCGGCCAGCCGACCGTGCATCGTGCATTCGACGAAGCGACGGCCATACTCGCCGGCGACAGCCTGCTGACCTGCGCCTTCGACATCATCGCCGACGACGCGACTGCGCTTTCAGCGAAATCGCGGATCATGCTGGTTTCAATGCTCGCCCGAGCGGCAGGCGTCGGCGGCATGGCGGGCGGCCAGGCGCTTGACCTGCAGGCCGCCGAGGAAACGCCCGACGAGGAAGACATCATCCGTCTGCAGGCCATGAAGACCGGAGCGCTTCTCCGCTTCGCCTGCGAGGCTGGTCCCGTGATCGCCAGCGCTCCGGACGGGGACCGCGAGCGGATGGCCGAATTCGGCTCCGCCATCGGCCTCGCCTTCCAGCTTGCGGACGATCTGCTCGATCTGACCTCGACGTCCGAAGCTCTGGGCAAGGCGACCGACAAGGACGCCGCCGCCGGCAAGGCGACGCTGGTTCGCCTCCATGGCTCGGAATGGGCGCGCCGGCAGCTCAAAGGCCTGATCGCCCAGGCCGCCGGGCTCCTGTCGCCTTATGGCGACCATGCCGCGATGCTCGTCCATGCCGCCCGCTTCATCGCCGACCGCGAGAATTAGAGCCTTTCACCACCAGCCCGCTCGCCCGGAAAACTGCCGCCGCGTTAATTGCAGTTTAATCGGATTGCTCGATCTTTAGAGGATCAGTGGCGTAGCGGGTATCGAGTCAATGTCGTCAGTCATCACGCGCGGCTATTTGCGCGGGCGCTTTTTCGTCATTCTGGCAGGCTTCATTCTCGTTGTCGGCTCCGGTTCGGCCTACAATTACTGGCAGGCCGAAACAGCCAAGACCAATGTCCGCTTCGGCGCCGTGATCGCCTATATGAGCGACGCGACGAGCGACGTCATCTATCATGCGCTCCGCCTCGATCACACGCGACATGGCGTGGCCGGAACTGCGGGTGCCGGCCACGGCGCAGGCGACGCGCAACGCATGCATTCCGTCGAAACAATCACGTCTGATTTGCGCGCCGCGCTCGACCGGCTTGGCGCCGCTTACGAAGCGCTGCGCGCTTCCGCCGACGGCGATGTCGGAATGGGCGAAAGCCAATCGATCTCGGCGGAGGAGGAACGCGCCGCGGGGGTCGTTTCCACCGCGAGCGGCGGTAACGCCGCCCTGGCCGGTATTGCGGGCCTGCCGCTGCCGGATGCATTGCGGCCGCTGTGGGACGGGACAGGCGGCGGCCAGTCGCTTCGCCGCGATGTGAAGGAAGTCCTCACACATGCCGATCGTCTGGACATCTTTCGGGACTATTCAGGGCAAGCCGCCCAGCGCGTTTTCACCCAGTTGCAACAGGTCGCGAGCGAAAAGGTCACCCCGTATCTGACTGTCACGCTCAACAGGCTCAACGGCGAAATGGTGGCGAGCTACGGCACCCTGCAATACACGATGATGCTGGTTGCGGCGTCGATGATCGCCGCCGCCGTCCTCGTCGGCCTGCGCGTCTTCGGGCCGATGATGCGCAACATCCACGAAGCACAGGTCCGGCTTCAGCAGGCCAAGGAGCTGGTTGAAGCCGAGAAGCACAAGGCCGAATCCGCCGACCGCGCGAAATCCGAATTCCTGGCCAATATGAGCCACGAAATCAGGACGCCCATGAACGGCGTTCTCGGAATGGCCGAACTTCTGGCGCGCACCGAACTCGATTCACGCCAGAACATGTTCGTCGACGTAATCGTGAAGTCGGGCAACGCGTTGTTGACCATCATCAACGACATTCTCGATTTCTCCAAGATCGACGCCGGCCAGCTGCATCTCGATCCCGCGCCCTTTCATCTTGCCGAAGCGATAGAGGATGTGGCCACCCTGGTCTCGACCCGGGTCGCGGAAAAGGATCTCGAACTGATCGTGCGGGTCGATCCCGGACTGCCAGCCGGAATGATCGGCGATGTCGGCCGCCTGCGTCAGATCACCACCAATCTCGTCGGCAACGCGGTGAAGTTCACCGAGCGCGGTCACGTGCTGATAGATGTGTCGTCCAGGCCGATCAACGACGACGCCGTCGAAGTCACCATCAGGGTAGAAGATACCGGCATCGGCATTCCCGACGACAAGCTCGCCAACGTGTTCGACAAATTTGCGCAGGTCGATGCATCGTCGACCCGCCGTCACGAAGGCACCGGGCTCGGCCTTGCCATTGCGACGCGTCTGGTCGACTTGATGGGCGGCGAGATGGGGGCCGAAAGCACGCTCGGCAAGGGATCGGCCTTCTGGTTCACCGTGCCGCTGCCGCTCGACCGGGAAGCTGTCAGCCGCAAACCAGTGCCCTTCGATGTCAGCGGCGCCCGCATCCTTGCCGTTGACGACAACCGTATCAACCGCGAGATCATTTCCGAACAGCTGAAGAGTTGGGGTTTCGACGCCGCCGCAGCCGATAGCGGCGAGATGGGCCTCGCCTTTCTCGACCATGCGACCGAGATCGGGGCTCACGTCGATTGCGTCATTCTCGACTACCAGATGCCGGGATTGAATGGCGCGGACGTCGCACGCCGGATCCGGTCCAATCCAGCCACTGCTTCGTTGCCGGTCATCCTGCTCACCTCGGTGGACCAGGTCGAAACCGGCAGGCTGGCCGCGGAATGCGGGATCAGCGCGCAATTGACCAAGCCCGCGCGCTCCGCAGCGCTTCTGGAAACGATCGTGAACGCCCTGCAAACGAGTCGTTCCGCCGCCCAGCCGGAAGTGACCCTGACCAAAACGCCGACGAGGCAACAGGAGAAGCCGGCACCCGGGCCTGCCGCCGCCGCCCCGCAGCCGCGCTCGGCTCCTGCAAATCATCCGGGCAATATCGACGTGCTGGTTGCCGAGGACAACGAGGTCAACCAGCTTGTTTTCAGCCAGATCCTCGATGGGCTCGGCATCTCCTATCGAATTGCCTCGAACGGACGCACCGCCGTTGAACTTTACCGAACACTTCACCCGGCAATCGTGCTCATGGATGTGTCGATGCCCGAGATGAACGGTCTGGAGGCGGCAGCGGCGATCCGCGAGATCGAGCTGAGTACCGGCAAACGCACGCCGATCATCGGCGTTACCGCGCACGCCCTGAAAGGCGACCGCGAGCGTTGCATGGAGGCGGGCATGGACGACTACCTGTCCAAGCCGGTTTCGCCCGATCGGCTGGCCCAGAAAATCGAAGCCTGGATGCAGGGCGACGGTTTGGCGATGACAGCCTGAGGCGGGCCACCCGCTCTAAAGGCCGGTTTTCACCAATGATCCGGTCGTGTGTGGATGCGCTCAAGGCGCCGCGGGACCCCTGACTACTCCGCGGCCGCCTGCCCTGAGCCAAACCGGCCCTCGATATAGTCCGACACCATCTTCTGGAACTCGACCGCGATCCCCTCGCCCCGCAGCGTTGCCGCCTTGCGTCCGTCGATGAAGACGGGGGCCGCCGGCGTCTCGCCGGTGCCGGGCAGCGAAATTCCGATATCGGCGTGTTTGGATTCGCCCGGACCGTTGACGATGCAGCCCATCACCGCGACCTTCAGCTGTTCCACGCCGGGATATTTCTCGCGCCACACCGGCATGTTCGCCTTCAGGTCCGACTGGATCTTCTCGGCCAACTCCAGGAACACGGTCGAGGTCGTGCGACCGCAGCCGGGGCAGGCCGCGACGACGGGCGTGAATTGCCGGAATCCCATGGTCTGCAGCAGTTCCTGCGCCACCTGAACCTCGCGCGTGCGGTCGCCGCCCGGTTTCGGCGTCAGCGAGATGCGGATCGTATCGCCGATGCCCTGCTGCAGCAGGATGCCGAGCGACGCCGAAGACGCGACGATGCCCTTGCTGCCCATGCCGGCCTCGGTGAGCCCCAGATGCAGCGCATGGTCGGAGCGGCCGGCAAGCTCGGTATAGACCGCCACCAGATCCTGAACCCGGCTCACCTTGGCCGACAGGATGATGCGGTTTCTCGGCAGTCCGATCTCCTCGGCAAGCTCCGCCGAAAGCAGCGCCGACTGAACGATCGCCTCGCGCATCACTTCGTCGGCCGTCAGCGGCGATCCGCTGGTCTGATTGTCGTCCATCAGCCGGGTCAGCAATTCCTGGTCCAGCGAGCCCCAGTTGACGCCGATCCGCACCGGCTTGCCGTGCCGGATCGCGGTTTCGATGATCGCGGCGAACTGTCGGTCCTTCTTCTCGCGGAAACCGACATTGCCTGGATTGATGCGGTATTTTGCCAGCGCCTCGGCGCACGCGGGATGATCGGCCAGCAATTTGTGGCCGATATAGTGAAAATCGCCGATCAGCGGCACGTCGATGCCAAGCCTGACGAGCCTCTCATGGATCTTGGGCACCGCGGCGGCGCTTTCGTCGCGGTCGACCGTGATGCGAACCAGCTCCGAACCGGCGCGGTGCAGCGCGGCTACCTGTGCGACGGTGGAATCGACATCGGCCGTGTCGGTGTTGGTCATCGACTGCACGACAACCGGCGCATCGCCGCCGACGATTACGCCCCCGACCGGAACCGCAACGGAGGCGCGGCGTTCCAGTGGCGCGCCCGAATATCCGGTCATGCCGCAACCTTTCCCCGGGTTTTACGTTCCTGTTCAGGTGGCGAAGCCTCCCGCTGATGTCAATGGGCGGTTGGCGCCGTTCACGATTGCGTAATCGCAGGCGATCCGCCTTCGGATCGTCAATCCGGTAGCCCAGACTGGGCAGAAAATGGGAGAGCCGCCATGCAGGAGCCACCCAGAAGCGCCCTGATCCGCAGCGCAATGAAGGCGCCGTACCTGGAACGCGAGGAAGAGCACGACCTTGCGGTTCGGTGGAAAGAGCAGCGCGACCAGGATGCGCTGCACCAGATCACCATGGCCCATATGCGCCTCGTTATCGCCATGGCCGCGAAGTTTCGCGGCTTCGGCCTGCCGATGAGCGATCTGGTGCAGGAGGGCCATGTCGGCCTGCTGGAAGCAGCCGCGCGCTTCGAGCCGGAGCGCGAGGTGCGGTTTTCGACCTATGCCACCTGGTGGATACGCGCCTCGATACAGGACTACATCCTGCGCAACTGGTCGATCGTGCGCGGCGGCACCAGTTCGGCCCAAAAGGCGCTGTTCTTCAACCTGCGGCGCCTGCGCGCCCGCCTCTCCGTGGGCGGCGAGATGCTGACCAGCGGCGATCTCTACCGCAAGATATCCCACACGTTGGGCGTCTCCTCCAAGGACGTGGAACTGATGGATTCCCGGCTCTCGGGGCCGGACGCCTCGCTCAATGCGCCGCTGACCGACGAAAACGGCAGTTCCGACCGCCAGGATTTTCTGGTTTCGGGCGACCCGCTCCCCGACGAACTGGCTGAAGAATCGATCGACGACGAGCGCCGTTCCGAATGGCTGCACACGGCGCTCGGTGCGCTGAACGAGCGCGAGTTGCGCATCATTCGGGAAAGACGGCTGCGCGAGAGCGGCGCCACGCTGGAGTCGCTCGGCGATCAGCTCGGCATTTCGAAAGAGCGCGTGCGCCAGATCGAGAGCCGGGCGCTGGAAAAATTGCGCGACGCGCTGATGAAGGCCCACCCGCAGCTCGGCGTGCCGACTGCCTAAAGCGTACCTTGATCAAATGGAGTCGGCGCCTACCGGTCGGTGACGATCTTGACCTTGTCGCCGGCCGATATGCTCGCGCCCGGCGTCAATCCGTTCAGCAGCCGGAACAGCTCGACCTTGCGGTCGACGCCGGACATTTGAGCCGCCAGCGAGGCGACATTTTGCCCGGGCCGGACCGTAACGACCCTGACCTTCAATGGCTCTAGAGCATCGAGCTCGGATTTGGACAGCACCCGGAAGCTTCCCGCGACCGAGTTTGCGACCGGCACAAGCGAAGGGCTGTTGGTGGGAGCGGCCGTGAGCAGCCGATATACCTGCGAACCGGCGCGCACCACCGCGATGTCGAATTCCCACCCATCCGCGCTGGCGCGCGCGCGCGCCGCGTCATTGCCGTTGATCGTGTCGGCGCGGATGCTTCCCTGATCGAGGCCCTGAACCCAGCCCGAACGCAGGTAATCGGGCAGGCCAAGGCGTCTGTTCAGCGTCACGCCGTCGAAGCGGATCGCCATATCGCCCGGGCCGGCGGCGGTCACGGCAGCCGCCGAATTGTCGATCACGAATCCATCGGGCACCGAAAACGAAACGCCCAGGCCAGGATGAAGGAACGTGTTTCCACGGACGTAGCCTTCCTCGGGCGTATCACCGAACAGCATGCCGTCTATGCCGGCCAGAAGCGAATCGCGGTCCTGCGCGCCTTCTTGACCCGGCGGACCGAACTGTCGCGCATGCCGGCGCGCAAGCTCGATGCGTTGCGGCGCATTGGGGTGCGACGCAAGGAAGTCGAGACTGGCGTCGCCGGCTCCGCTGACCGAACGGAAATCGCTGTAAGTCGCCATCGATTGCAGGAACCGCGCAGCGGCATAGGGATCGTAGCCGGCCTTCACCGCCGAGCGAATGCCGATCGCGTCCGCCTCCAGCTCCTGATTGCGGGAGAACTGCGCCAGCCGCAGCTTGCCGCGCACCAGCGCCACCTGGGCGTTGGGGCTGCCGTTGAGCACATCGTTGACCACCTCGGAGGCCAGCACTTCCTCTGCTTCCTTCTGTTGGCGCTGGATGCCGTGATTGGCTGTCACATGCGCCATCTCGTGCGAGATGACGGCGGCCAGTTCGGCGGAATCGTTGGCAAGTGCCAGCAGGCCGCGCGTGACATAGAGATAGCCGCCCGGCAGCGCGAACGCGTTCACGTTGGGCGAATTCAGGATGGTGACGCGGTAGGTCTGGTTGGGATCGTCGGAAGCTGCGATCAGGCTGCCAACGATCTTGGCCACCGCGCGCTCCAGTTTCTGGTCCGAATACTCGCCGCCATAAGTGGCCAGGATTCGCGGGTGTTGCTCTCGCGCGATGCCGGCCAGCCGGTCGTTTCGCGTAACCGTGTCGATCGTGACCGGCGTTGACGACGGCCGGAAGCTGCTGCTCTCGCCGAAGTCGATGCCCTGGCAGGCCGCCAGGAACAGCGGCAGCAATGCGATCAGGATGCGCCTCGCCCAGGCTTCCCGGCGGATCGGGAGCGCGCGGATCAGACCGGTCTGCGAAGCGCGTGGCAGGACGAATTCCTTTCGGTCGTGTTCGGATGCGATATAGCAGCGCTGCGACCCTGCGCTACCCGCAGGCGTACCGCAGGGTCACGAATGAGGCCGACACGTTGCGGAAATGACGCGCAATTGTGTCGCTATCCGGGCAACTGGCGGCCTATCGGCCCGTTTTGGAACCGATATAGCGTCGGAACGCCTCGGGTCCATCCGGGCCGAAAAACACCGATGCAGGGCCCTTCTCCGCGACCCTGCCCGCCTCGATGTAGAGCATATGGCCCGCAAGCTTCTCCGCATCGTCCGGATTGTGCGTCGCCATCAGGATCGTCATGCCGCGCTCCGCATGCAGGTCGCGCACCAGTTCCAGCATTTCAGCCCGCAGCGCCGGGCCAAGCGAGGCAAAGGGCTCGTCGAGCAGCAGCACCGGCCGGTCCCTCACCAGAACGCGCGCCAGCGCAACCCGCTGCCGCTCTCCGCCCGAAAGCGCCGGGGACAACCTTTTGTCCTTGCCGGACAATCCGACCCGTTCGATTGCCTCATGCACATCCGCCCTGTCCTCGTCATCGAGCCTGAGCGAAGGCGACCGGCCGAGCGCGACATTGGAAAAGACATCGAGATGGCCGAACAGGTTGTTTTCCTGAAACACCATCGAGACAGGTCTTCGCGCCGGCGGGCGCACGGTCACGTCCTCTTCGCCAATCAGGATCGCCCCGCCATTCGGTGTCTCGAATCCGGCTATCAGGTCGAGCAGCGTCGACTTGCCCGACCCGCTCGGCCCCATCACCGCAACGACGTCGGACGCGGCGGCTGCGAAGTCGAAGGAAAATTCCATCTCCGCCCGGCTGAAGCGCACATCCCGGCATTTGATCGCCGCGCCGCTCATGCATCCCTCCGCGAAAGCCAGTCCGCCGCCATCATCAGTGAAAAACACAGAGCACCGAGCAGAAGCGCAAGCCCGGCCGCGTCCTGTGTGCGGTATGCGCTCATCCGCTGCAGCACCAGATAGGGCAGCGTCTGGACGTCCTGGCTGCCGAACAGCGCGATCACGCCGAGATCGCCCAGCGACAGGGCCATCGCGAAGGCGAAAGCAGTTGCCGCCGGGCGCTTCAGCGGCGGCCAGTCGATCAGCCTGAGGCGTGCCCACCCCCTGATATCGAGCTGCGCGCACAACCGTTCGTGCCGCGCGCTGGCAAAATCGTGGGCGGGGCGGATCGCCCGCATGGCAAAAGGCATCGCCATCACCGCATTGACGGCGACGACCATGAACGGTGCGGCGCCGAACACGGCCCCTCCGCTGTTTCGCAGTAGGATGAACCACCCGGCGCCGATGACGATGGGCGGAATGACGAGCACAAGCGCCGCGCCCTGATCGGACGCCCTTTCGAACAGGCCGGGACCCGCTGCGCCGCGCCGCAGTTCGAGCGCCCGGCGCGCCGATACCAGCGACAGCGACAGGACAACCGACAGGGCGGCGGCTGCGAATGCGAGGATCAGGCTTGTCGCCACGGCATTGTGCACGCTCGCCTCGCCGGCCAGCCGGGCAAGATCGGCCCGCAATCCGGCGACCACGATCGCCGTCATCGGCCCCGCCACGAACAGGAATCCGAGCGCCAGCACAACACCGTTGAAAAGCCTCTCCGCTCCCGAAACCGCGACGCGCCTGCCGCTCGACACCGACACGAACGCCTCGCCCGCAAGGCTTGCCCCAAGCCGCGCCGCGCCAATGACGATCACAAGGGTGAGAAGAAGCTGGATGAATGTAAGCGTTACTGCGCGCGCCGGATCGAAGTCGAAGCGCAGCGCCTGGTAGATCGCCACTTCCAGCGTCGTCGCATGCGGACCGCCTCCGAGCATGAGCACGATGGTGAAGGAGGTAATGCAGAGCATGAAGATCAGCATCGCCACGCCCGGCAGCGCGGCGCGGATGGCCGGCCATTCGATCAGACGAAAAGCCGACCAGGAATTCATGCCGAGTTGCGCCTCCAGCCGGCGATGATCGGCCGGAATCGCGTCAAGCGATTCCAGAAACAACCGCGCGGCAAGCGGCAAGTTGAAAAAGACGTGTGCGACAAGAATGCCGCTCAAGCCGTAAATGCCGGGCCATGTGTCGCCGGCGATTGCGGTCAGGACATCGGCGAATATTCCCGCACGGCCAAGAAGCGCCAATACGCCCAACGCCACCACGATCGCCGGCAGGGCAAGCGGCACGCCGAACAGCCACACGATCACGGCGCGGCCACGAAAATCCGCCTGCCGCGCCAGCGCGCGCGCCACGACGATGCCCGGCAGGACCGAGAGCACCGTCGAAAGCACCGCCTGCCACAGCGTGAACCGCGCGACCCGGAACAGATAGGCGTCGAACGCGGATGCCGCGCCCGACCAGTCGGCGCCGGCCTCCCATACAAGCCCGGCTATGGAGCCGACGATCAGCGTGGCGACCACCCCCAGCGCGACGCCGCCGGGGACGGTTCGGTGGTCGCTGACCCGCAGAGTGGCCATGTCAGCCGGCGAAGCCCCTCATCGGCTCATCACCGAGAGCCATTCATCGATCCACGCCTTGCGATTCTCGGCCGCCGTTTCGGGATCGATCGTCAGGGGCTCCTCGGGACGGATCATGTCGGAGAACACGGGATTGAGCGGCTCGGTCGTCGCGCCGGCCGGGAACATCCAGTTGGTCTCGGGTATGGCGTCCTGGAAGCCCGGTCCGGTCATGAATTCCATGAACCGTGCCGAGAGCGGATTTCCGGCGCCATTGACGGTGATCCCTGCCACCTCGATCTGGATGTAGTGCCCTTCGGCGAACTCCGCCGCCTTGTAGCGCTCCTGGCGTTCGGCGATCAGGTGGTAGGCGGGCGATGTCGTGTAGGACAGAACCATCGGCGCCTCGCCGGAGGTCAACAATCCATACGCTTCGCTCCAGCCGGGCGTGACGGTCAGAACCCGGTCCTGAAGCTTTGCCCAGGCGTCCTTGGCATCGTCGCCATAGACCGCCTTGATCCACAGAAGCAGACCGAGGCCGGGCGTCGAGGTGCGCGGGTCCTGGATCGCGATCTTCGGCTCCGGCCCCCCTTCGACCAGTTCCTTCAGACTCTTCGGCGGCTCGCTCACCGTTTCGGAATCATAGACCACGGCGAAATAGCCGTAGTCGAACGGTACAAATGTGTCGTTTGACCAGCCGCCGGGGACGCTGACATTGTCGAGCGAAATGCCGTGCGGCGCGAACAGTCCGGTCTCCCGTGCTTCATGGGTTAGGTTGGTATCGAGGCCGAGAACAATGTCGGCCTGCGTTTCCCCGCCTTCAAGCTTCATCCGGTTGAGCAACGCGACGCCGTCGGCCACCGGAATGAAATCAAGCGTACAGCTGCATTCGGCCTCGAAGGCTTCCTTGACCTTCGGCCCCGGCCCCCACTCGGAGGTGAAGCTCTCATAAGTGTAGACCGTCAGCGTGTTGTCCTGTGCCGCAACGCCACTGGCGCCTGCCATCATCACAGCGGTTGCAAACAGGGTCGTAGGAAATGTGCGCATTGGGCGCCTCCTTAATCATGGTTGATCGGGAATCGGCGCCTTGGCAAAGCGTCTAATCCCTCCGCCGGTACAAACCGGATCAGGTTCATCGGGTTGGCCGGGTTTCCCCTTCGCCTCTCAGCCGGATCGATAAATCCGGCACCCCGTTAGAGCGCACCGAACATAGGACGCACCCAGGCCTGCGCGCAAGCGTCCAACGCAAATCGAGCTCACGATATCCGTTTTGGCTGGCAGCACTTTCCGCACCCAACTAGGGTGCGCGAACCTGAAACGAGCCAGCCCGCGCGGATGAACAATCAGCACAATCGGCCGCACCCGGCGGCCCCGCACAGCCGCATGACCGCGTTCGTGCGGGCCAATCTGCCCGTCACAGCCGTTGCATTGGTTCCCGAGATCACGCTGCACACCGCCCAGCCCGACAGCGGGCTGCGGCGTATGCTGGAGACATGTGGCGGCGGCGAAACCTCTCCCTACTGGGCATACCCGTGGGCGGGCGGCATCGCGCTGGCGCGCTACCTGCTCGACACGCCAGAACTGGTCGCCGGCCGCAACGTGCTCGATCTTGGCACAGGTTCGGGCCTCGTCGGCATCGCGGCCGCAAAGGCAGGCGCACGCAGTGTCATTGCCGCCGAGACCGATGCGAACGCCCACGCCGCGATCGGGCTGAACGCCGAACTGAATGGCGTCCCGCTTGTCATCTTCGACGACGACCTGCTGCCGGGCAACCCGCCGGCTGTCGATCTCGTGGTTGCCGGCGATGTCTACTACAACGCCGGCATAGCCACCCGCATGACCGCATTTTTCGACCGCTGTCTCGATGCCGGCATCGCCGTCCTGATCGGCGATCCCCGACGGGCGTACCTTCCGGGCGAAGGGCTTCAGTTGCTCGCCGAATACGAAGTGCCGGATTTCGGTACGACCCGTACCGCACCGCCCGGATACGGCTGCGTGTATGCGCGAAACCCGCCGCCGCGCGAACCGGCTTCCTGAAATCGCACGCCGCGCAGCTTCCTTTCCGAGAACGCACCGTGATAGGAGCGCGCCGATGAGCCGATTCACCATCCTTCTCGGCGGCGACCTCGTCGCAACGCCGCGGCTGCGCAAGCAGATCGCCGGAACGCGCGTGATCGCGGCCGATTCCGGCATCCGCCACGCCGCGACGCTCGGCCTCGTCCCCGAGCTCTGGGCAGGCGATTTCGATTCCGCCACCGAGGCGCATCTCGCCGAGCACGCGCACATCCCGGTCACCCGTTTTCCCGCCGACAAAGACATGACCGACGGCGAGATCGCCGTTGATGCCGCCCGCGAGCGGGGCGCTGACTCGCTGGTGATCGCCGGAGCCTTTGGCGGCGAACGCGCCGACCACGAATTCCTGCACCTCGCAGCCGCCATGCGAATGGCCGAGGCGGGCCTTGATGTGCTTCTGTCCAGCGGCATGACGGAAGGCCGCCCGCTGCTGCCCGGTGATGCTCGGTTCGACTACGAGCCCGGAACGGTGTTTTCCGTCGTCGCTTTCAACGATTTGACCGGCCTTACTCTGACCGGCGTGAAATGGCCGCTCGACAGAAGGCGGGTTCCGTTCGGCGCATCGCTTACGATGTCCAATGAAGTGACGGACGGGCTCGAAGCCAGCCTGGAAAGCGGCCGTGCCATGGTGATCGCCCACATGGCAGAAAAGCAGGACAGCTGACCTTGGCCCCACCGCTATTGCAACTCGACGACATCCGCCTGACCTTCGGCGGCGAGCCTCTGCTTCAGGGTGCGGCGCTGAGCGTATCGGCCGGCGAACGCATCGCGCTTGTCGGCCGCAACGGCTCCGGCAAGTCCACCCTGCTGAAGATCGCCGCCGGTATGGTGGAACCGCAGGATGGTGGGGTGTTCCGCCAGCCCACTGCCACGATCCGCTATCTGCCTCAGGCGCCCGACACCGCAGGCTTCGCCACGGTTCGTGATTATGTCGTGTCCGGCCTTGGCCCGGCCGACGACCAGAACCGCGCCGATTACCTGCTCGACGGGCTGGGTCTCACGGGCGAGGAAAATCCGGCCACACTTTCGGGCGGCGAAGGAAGGCGCGCCGCAATCGCCCGCGTCCTCGCCCCCGCGCCCGACATCATGCTTCTCGACGAACCGACCAACCACCTCGATCTGGCGACAATCGAGTGGCTGGAGGATGAGTTGATCAGGACTTCGTCCGCCGTGGTGGTCATCTCGCACGACCGCCGTTTCCTGGAGCGGGTCTCCAGGGCCACCGTCTGGCTCGATCGCGGCCTCACCCAGAGGCTCGAACGGGGATTCGGCGCATTTGAGGAATGGCGCGACAAGCTGCTGGAGGAAGAAGAACGCGAACAGCACAAGCTCGGCCGCCAGATCGTGCGCGAGGAACACTGGCTGCGCTACGGCGTCACCGCGCGCCGCAAGCGCAACATGCGCAGGCTGGGCGAATTGCAGTCCCTGCGCGAGCGCCACCGCGGCCATCGCGGGCCGGAGGGTCTGGCTGCTCTAAAGGCGCCCGATGCCGCCGAATCCGGCAAGCTGGTAATCGATGCGAAGAACATCGCAAAAAGTTATGGCGAGCGCGCAATCGTCCGCGACTTCTCGATCCGCGTCGCGCGCGGCGACCGTCTCGGGCTCGTGGGGCCGAACGGCGCCGGCAAGACGACGCTGCTCAAGCTCCTTGTCGGCGCCCAGGTCCCGGACAGCGGCTTCGTCCGTCATGGAGCCAATCTGGAGGTCGCCGCGCTCGATCAGCAGCGCGATACGCCCGATCCGGTCGAGACACTCGCTCACTATCTCACGCAAGGCGCCGGCGACCAGATTTCGGTCAACGGCAAGCCCACCCATGTCGTGTCCTACATGAAGGATTTCCTGTTCAGGCCGGAGCAGGCGCGTACGCCGATCCGCGAGCTCTCCGGCGGCGAGCGCGCCAGGCTGGCGCTGGCCCGTATTCTCGCCCGCCCCGCGAACCTGTTGGTGCTGGACGAACCGACCAACGACCTAGACATGGAGACGCTCGACCTGCTGCAGGAACTGGTTTCGGGATACCCGGGCACCGTCATCCTGGTCAGCCACGACCGCGATTTTCTCGACCGCACGGTCACCAGCCTGCTGGTGCCCGAAGGGGACGGCCGCTGGACCGAATATGCTGGCGGCTACTCCGACATGCTCGCCCAGCGCGGAACATCGGGCATTGCCGCGCGGCCCACCGCCAGCGCCGCAAGAAAGGGCGCAGGCCAGCCCAAACAATCGGCTGCGAAGTCCGAAAAGCCCCGCGACGGCGGCAACAAGCTGTCCTTCAAGCAGAAATACGCGCTGGAAACCCTGCCGAAGCAGATGGAAGCCGTCAGCGCCGAGATCGGCAAGCTGGAAGCCAAACTGGCCGACCCGCAGCTCTACACCAAAGACCCCAAGACCTTTGCCGACACCGCTGCCAGACTGGATGTCGAGCGCGAGAAGCTGGCAGCGATGGAAGATGAGTGGCTGGAGCTGGAAATGCTCAGGGAGGAAATCGAGGGGTAGGAACGCTTCCCTTGCCGCACCTAGTATGTGCATGTAATGTGCGCATAAGGAGTGCGCCATGCTGACCAAGCCCCCCGCCCGCAGATCGGTCAACTTGTCCGTGAACAAGGAGCTTCTCGAAGAGGCGAAAGCGCTGGATATCAATCTTTCCCGCGCTGCCGAGGAAGGCGTCTCGGAGGCCATCCGGGAACGCAAGGCCCAGCTCTGGCTTGAAGAGAACCGGGAGGCGATCGACGAGAACAATCGCTATTTCGAGGAACACGGCTTGCCGTTTTCCGAATATCGCGGGTTCTGAGCCCTATGGCCAATTACGATGTCTTCCGCGACCCGCGCGGAACCGGCAATCTGCTGGTCGTGATCCAACACGATATTTTCGAAGGGCTCGACACGCGGCTCGCCGTACCGCTTCTGCCGCTGAATCCCAGGCGCAGGCCGCTGAAGAAGCTCAATCCTGTCCTTACCATCGAGGGCGCGGACTACGCGCTCTATACCCAGCACATGCTGGCGGTTCCGAAACACGTGTTGAAGGAGCCGGTCGCCAATATCAAAAGCGACCGTGACGAGATTACCGCGGCAGTCGATTTTCTACAGCAGGGTTTCTGAAGCCGCCGGGGATGACCGAAATCGCCCCCGCCCCCGCCACGCTCACCGAACTCTGCCTGCGCTCGAAGGCCCATAGGGGCTATGACGCCGCCTTCATCGCCGCATGCCGGGATGAATTGACGGTTTCTGAAGCGGCCGTCACAGGGCCGTTCTACCGTCGCCATGGCGCGTCGATGCCGGCGAAGTGCCGTCTTCCCCGGTTCAATACCAGGCCGTTTCCTGCCGCGGCTGGTCCTGCATGTCGCGCGATAGCGGCTGGTATCAGCCCCGGCTGCCCTTGGCGTTCAGCTTGCCCGCGAGAGCTTCCATCCGCTCGGCGAGATGCGAAAGGGCGCCGGTCAGCGATGCATCGTTCTTGTCGGCCTTAACCAGCGCATCGTCGCGCGTCTTGCGCAAGGTGGCGATCTCGCTCTCCATTCCGAGCACCCGCTTCTGCAGTTCGGCCAACTCGTCCATCACCATGATGCCCGACATCACGGTGATGCGCTGATCGCCGATCTCGCCGAAGCTCTCCTTCAGATGCGCGACATAGCGATCGAAGCGCGAGGCCAGATCGATGAGATGCTCCTCCTGCCCCTCGTCGCAGGCCATGCGGTATTGCTTGCCGTCGATCGTAACCGTCACTTGCGCCATTGCCGCCTACCTGTCGAGCACCGCTCTGATTGTCTCCATGGCCGTTACCAGCCGGCGCGACACTTCCTTGTTGGCGTCCCCCAGCCGCTCGGCTTTCGCCTCGGAAGAATCGAGTTCCTGCGCCAGCCGCGCGCGGTCGGCATTGAGTCGCTGCACCTCGGCTTCCGCTTCCTCCGAGTCGCGATCCTGCTCGACCCGGGCATTTGCCGCTTCCTCGAGAACATCGATCGCCTTGCCCAGGCGAGCGATCACTTCCCTCAATGTCGGTTCGCTGGACATCGCGTGCATCCGGGCGGCTCTTGCGTGGAATCATGCCTTTTTGGCAGGCCGTTAGGCGGGAAAGATTAGGCATCGTGTGAAGCGCGCGTCAACCAAGCGCCCGCCGCTTTCCCCCGCGTTATTGAACTGGCCGATGCCGGCAGCAACGGCGCTGCCCGCCACAAAACGCCGCTTTGTTGACTTGGGGACGGCACCTGATATGTGTCGCCTGCTTTTCCGGGCGGTGCCTCGGGCGCCGCGACACCCGTTCCCGGTCTGGGGTATCAGCGAGCTAGAAATGATCTCACGCGACAAGCATGACCGGATGGCCAACGCTATCCGTTTTCTGTCCATGGACGCGGTTCAGGCCGCGAATTCAGGACATCCGGGCCTGCCCATGGGCGCGGCGGACATCGCCACCGTCCTGTTCACCCGCTTCATGACCCACGACCCGAAACACCCCGGCTGGCCGGACCGCGACCGTTTTGTTCTGTCGGCGGGCCACGGCTCCATGCTGCTCTACTCGCTGCTTTATCTGTCTGGCTACGAAGACATCACGCTCGACGAGATCAGGAATTTCCGCCAGCTCGGGTCGCGCACCGCCGGTCATCCCGAATGGGGCCATGCCGCGGGCATCGAGACGACGACTGGTCCGCTCGGACAGGGGCTGGCCAACGGCGTCGGCATGGCGCTGGCCGAGCGCATCCTGAATGCTCGCTTCGGCGACGATCTGGTCGATCACTTCACCTATGTGCTCGCCGGCGACGGCTGTCTGATGGAAGGCATCAGCCAGGAAGCGATCGCACTGGCCGGACATCTCAGGCTCAATAAGCTGATCGTGATGTGGGACGACAATCGCATCTCGATCGACGGACCGGTCTCGCTGGCCGACAGCACCGATCAGGTGAAGCGCTTCGAGGCGTCGGGGTGGAACGCCTTCGACGCCGACGGGCATGATCCCGACGCCATCGCGGATGCGATCGAAAAGGCCCGCAATTCCGACAAGCCGACGATGATCGCGTTCCGCACGACCATCGGCTTCGGCGCGCCGTCCAAGGCCGGCACGGCCAAGGCGCATGGATCGCCGCTGGGCGACGAGGAAATCGCGGCGACGCGCAAGGCGCTGAACTGGGACTCCCCGCCCTTCGTCGTTCCCTCCGACGTGCTTGACGATTGGCGGCTTGCCGGCTTGCGCTCTGGCAAGGAACGCAAGGCATGGGAAAAACGCCTCGCCGGCACCAGGTCCGAACTGCGTTCGGAGTTCGAGCGCCGCATGAGCGGCGAATTGCCGGCGGAATTCGACCAGGCCATCGACGCCTACAAGAAGAAGCTGGCCGACGACAAACCGGCCGTCGCCACTCGAAAATCCTCCGAAATGGCGCTCGAAATCATAAACGATGCGCTGCCAGAGACGATCGGCGGCTCGGCCGACCTGACCGGCTCCAACAACACCAAGACCAGCCAGACGAAGCCCATCGCACCCGGTGACTATTCCGGCCGCTACATCCATTACGGCATCCGCGAACACGCGATGGCGGCGGCCATCAACGGCATGACGCTGCATGGCGGACTGATCGCCTACGGCGGCACGTTCCTCACATTCTCAGACTATGCACGGCCAGCCATGCGGCTTGCATCGCTGATGGGCATCCGCTCCATCTTCGTCATGACGCATGATTCCATCGGCCTCGGCGAGGACGGCCCCACCCACCAGCCTGTGGAGCATCTGGCCGCGCTGCGCACCATCCCGAACCACCTTGTCTTCCGCCCGGCCGATGCCGTCGAGGCGGCCGAATGCTGGCAGCTGGCGATCAAGAGCAAGGACGCGCCTTCCACCCTGGCGCTGACCCGTCAGAACCTCGCGCCGGTGCGCACAGACCACACCGAGGACAATCTTTGCGCGCTCGGCGCCTACGAACTCCGGATGGCCTCCGACGACGCCAAGGTCACGATCTTCGCCTCCGGGTCGGAGATCGAGATCGCTGTCGCCGCGCGCGATGCTTTGGAGAAGAAAGGCGTGCCCGCGCGCGTGGTCAGCGTGCCGAGTTTCGAGCTGTTTGCCCGGCAAAGCGCGGAGTACCAGGCGGCCGTCATCGGCACCGCGCCCGTCCGCATCGCGGTCGAGGCCGGCGTCCGCCAGGGCTGGGACCGTTTCATCGGAACCGACGGCACCTTCATCGGCATGTCCAGCTTCGGCGCCAGCGGTCCCTACAAGGAACTCTACGCCCATTTCGGCATCACCGAAGAGGCTGTCGTCGAGGCGGCGATGGCAGAACTCGGCGACGAGGCCTGAGCGGTCACCTCCTGCCTCGAGGGAAAGGCAGGCCGCTGCACCAACACTTTCGTCGTGCCGACGCTGGATTCTTCAACGCGCCGCCGCTATGAGGGCGTGCCCGCCGCTAGGCGTGGCCACCGGTTTGCCCAATTCGCCCCCCGAGGAGACCTTCGCATGACCGTCAAAGTCGCCATCAACGGATTCGGCCGCATCGGCCGCAACATCATCCGCGCCATTTACGAATCCGGCCGCAAGGACATCGATGTGGTCGCGGTCAACGATCTCGGCCCTGTCGAGACCAATGCTCATCTCATGCGCTATGACAGCGTCCATGGCCGCTTTCCGCACGAGGTCAGGGTCGACGGCGACACGATCAGCGTCGGCGACGAGAGTTTCAAGGTGCTGGCCGAGCGCGATCCGTCCAAGCTTCCATGGGGCGATATGGGCATCGACATCGTGCTGGAATGCACAGGCATTTTCACCTCGAAGGAAAAGGCCTCCGCCCATCTGGCCGCCGGCGCCAAACGCGTCCTGGTTTCCGCCCCTTCCGACGGCGCTGACCTGACGGTCGTCTACGGCGTCAACCACGACAAGATTTCGTCGGAGCACAGGGTCATCTCCAACGCATCGTGCACCACCAATTGCCTGGCTCCTGTCGCCAAGGTGCTGAACGACACGTTCGGCATCCAAAAGGGCTTCATGACCACCATCCATGCCTACACCGGCGATCAGCCGACGCTGGATACCATGCACAAGGATCTCTACCGCGCCCGCGCCGCCGCGGTGTCGATGATCCCGACCTCGACCGGCGCCGCCAAGGCGGTTGGCCTCGTGCTGCCGGAACTCAAGGGCAAGCTGGACGGCGTCGCCATCCGCGTGCCGACGCCCAATGTTTCGGTCGTCGATTTCAAGTTCGTTCCCAAGAAAACCGTCACCGTGGAGGAGGTGAACGCCGCACTCGAGGCGGCCGCCGATTCCGGACCGCTCAAGGGCATCCTCGCCTACACGAATGAACCGCTGGTCTCCATCGACCTCAACCACAACGCGGCTTCCTCCACCTTCGCGCTCGATCAGACCAAGGTGATCGACGGCGACCTGGTGCGGGTGATGTCGTGGTACGACAATGAGTGGGGTTTCTCGAACCGTATGGCCGACACAACCGTAGCCATCGGCAAGACCATCTGAACTCTTCGGGTCATCGCTGTCAGACAAAAGCCCGGTTCCGCCGGGCTTTTTGTTTACGCCTTTTCCGTCCTGCACTTGCGGTATGACCGTTCGCTCCGCCAATATTCGATTCGGCGGCCGCGCGAGGCGGCCTGCTGCGGAACGGAAACCGGCAAATGCTCGAATGGACCTATCTGGTAACGCTCGTCGGCACGCTGCTTGTGCTTGTGGCGGCTTTTTCGAGCCTGTTGGCGTTCCGCTTCGGCGCGCCCTTGCTGCTTCTCTTCCTTGGCATCGGCCTGCTTGCGGGGGTGGATGGCCTCGGTATCGACTTCAACAATGCCGGCGTCGCCTATTTTGTGGGCTCGCTGGCGCTGGCGATCATCCTGTTCGATTCCGGCTTCGGTACGTCGCTGCAGTCCTTCCGTCAGGCGGCGTGGCCGGCGCTCACGCTCGCCACAATAGGCGTGTTGCTGACCGCCGGCTTCCTTGGACTTGCCGCGCGCCTGCTGCTCGGCTTTTCCTGGCTGGAATCCTTCCTGATCGGCGCAATCGTCGGCTCCACCGACGCAGCCGCGGTGTTCTTCCTGTTGCGCATCGGCGGCATATCGATCCGGGAAAAGGTCCGTGCCACGCTGGAGATCGAATCTGGATCGAACGATCCGATGGCGATCTTCCTCACCATCGCACTGGTCGAGGCAATTCTCGCGCGTGAAGCCGGTGCAGCCGCCTTCGGCATGTCCTTCCTGCTCGATTTCGTGCTGCAGATGGGTATCGGCCTGATCGCGGGCTATGGCGGCGGGGTGATGATCGTCGGACTGGTCAACCGGCTCAACATGGAGCTCGGTCTTGTCCCGATCTTCGTCATCGCGCTGGCCCTTCTGGTCTTCTCCGTCACCGGTTCGCTGGGCGGCAGCGGCTTCCTTGCCGCCTATGTCGCCGGCCTCTATGCCGGCAACCGCCAGATGAAGGCCGCTCCTGTATTGAGGCGTTTCCAGGACGGAATGACCTGGCTTGCCCAGATCACCATGTTCCTTGTTCTGGGCCTGCTCGCCACGCCCTCGCAATTCCCCGAAATCGCCATCCCCGCGGTGCTGCTTGCCCTGTTCCTGATCTTCATCGCCCGTCCGGCCGCGGTGTGGCTGACGCTGCTTCCCTTCGATTTCCAGCGCGCCGAAAGCGCCTTCGTCGCCTGGGTCGGCCTGCGCGGCGCGGTTTCCATCCTGCTTGCGATCGTTCCGTTTCTCGGCGGATTGGCCAGCGGCCCGACCATCTTCAACGTCGCCTTCATCATCGTGCTGGTGTCGCTGCTGGTTCAGGGCTGGACCATCAATCCGATGGCGCGGCGCCTCGGCCTGCTCGTGCCCAAGCGTATCGGTCCGGTCGAAAAGCTGGAAGTCGAGCTGCCTGGCACTGCCAGCCATGAACTGCTGGTCTACCATGTGGTGCCGGGCAGTCCTGTCGAACAGGGCGAGCGGGTGCCGCGCTGGGCGCGCCCTTCGCTGGTCGTGCGTGACGGGCAGTCCATGCGCTACCAGTATGCCGGGCGGCTGAAGGCCGGCGACTATGTCTACCTGTTCATCTCCTCCCGCTACCCGCCGCTGCTGGACCGGCTGTTCGCCAGCCCGGCCAAGGTCGAGGTGGACGACGAGGAATTCTTCGGCGCATTCGCCATCGACCCCTCGCGCCCGGTGCGCGACCTGCAATCGGCCTACGGGATCGAACTGCGCCAGGGCGAGGAGGAGATGTCGATCGCCGAGATGATGGCTGCGCGGCTTGGAGGGCAGGCGGAGTATGCCGACCGGGTCTCTGTCGGCCCGGTCGAACTGATCGTCCGTGACGTGGACGACCAGGGCCGGGTCGAAACGGTCGGCGTCTCGCTCGAGCCCGAGGCGCAGAACCCGCAGGTGCCTCTGTTTCTGACGGGCCGCGAGGTTGTGGCGCGAATTCGCGCGCTGGTTTCGTCGCGGCTGACAAGGCGTTCGGCCCCCGCACCGGAGGCGAATGATGCGGACGCAGAGATCGACGACACCGCCGAGGATGATCGTCCGAAACAGGTTCGGACGGCGGCAAAGGCGAAATCGGGCAAGCCCGACAAGTCCTGATATTGCGCCCGGCGCTCGGGTCTGTATGTTGCGGCCGCTATCAAACGAGGAACCCGCCGCATGCCTGAATTCCGCACCCTCGACGACCTCGACCCCGCCGGCAAGCGCGTGCTTGTGCGTGTCGATCTCAACGTCCCGGTCAGCGACGGCAGCGTGACGGATGCAACCCGCATCGAGCGCGTCTCGGGCACAATCCTCGAATTGTCGCAGAAGGGCGCGAAGGTCATCCTGCTTGCCCATTTCGGCCGCCCCAAGGGCAAGGTTGATCCCGAACAATCGCTGAAGCCGATCGCGGCGGCCACCGAAACCGTGCTCGACCGCCGCGTCTTCTTCGCCGCCGACTGCATCGGCGAGGCGGCGAGCGAGGCCGTCGGCAAGATGGTCGACGGCGATATCCTGCTCCTGGAGAACACCCGCTTCCATGCCGGTGAGGAGAAGAACGATCCGGATTTCGTCAAGGCGCTGGCTGAAAATGGCGACGTCTACGTCAATGACGCATTCTCCGCCGCCCATCGCGCGCATGCATCGACCGAGGGGCTGGCGCATGTTCTGCCCGCCTATGCAGGGCGTACCATGCAGGCGGAGCTCCATGCGCTGGAGAAGGGCCTCGGCAATCCAAAGAGACCCGTGGTCGCCATAGTCGGCGGCGCCAAGGTCTCGACCAAGATCGACCTTCTGACCAACCTGGTGAAGCGGGTCGACGCGCTGGTCATCGGCGGCGGCATGGCCAACACATTTCTCGCCGCGCGCGGCACCGATGTTGGCAAATCGCTCGCCGAACACGATCTCGCCCAGACCGCGAAGACCATTATGATCGATGCGGCCACGTCCGGCTGCGCCATCATCCTGCCAACGGATGCGGTCGTCGCGCGCAAGTTCGAGGCCGGCGCGGAGAGCGAAATCGTCCCCGTCGACGCGGTTCCATCCGACGCGATGATCCTCGATGTGGGACCGGAGACTGTGAAGACCGTAAACGTGTGGATCGAGCGCGCCGCGACGCTGGTCTGGAACGGTCCGCTGGGCGCTTTCGAGATCGCGCCGTTCGACCGCGCGACGGTGGCGGCGGCGAAATTCGCGGCGGAACAGACGCGCGAGGGACTGCTGGTCTCGGTCGCCGGCGGCGGCGACACGGTGGCCGCCCTCAACCACGCCGGCGTGGCGGATGATTTTACCTATGTCTCGACCGCCGGCGGCGCATTCCTGGAGTGGATGGAAGGCAAGCCATTGCCGGGCGTCGAGGCGCTGAACGTGTGACGGCTCGCGCGGCTGGCGAATAACAATTATCAATTTTGATCGAATTCGGGAGAACCAGATGACAAACGAGGCAATGGCGGCGCAGGTCGCGAACAAGGACGGATTCATCGCGGCCCTCGACCAGTCGGGCGGTTCGACACCGAAAGCTCTCGGGCTTTACGGCGTGCCGGAAAGCGCATGGTCGAGTGAGGACGAGATGTTCGACCTCGTCCACCAGATGCGCGCGCGGATCATCAAGTCGCCAGCTTTCAACGGCGACAAGGTGATGGGTGCGATCCTGTTCGAGCAGACCATGGACCGTGAGATCGACGGCGTAGCGACGGCGCAGTATTTGTGGGACGAACGCAGCGTCGTGCCCTTCCTGAAGGTCGACAAGGGCCTTGCAGAGGCACAGGATGGCGTCAAGCTGATGAAGCCGAATCCGGGCCTCGATGGGCTTCTGGACCGCGCGGTTTCGAAGGGCGTCTTCGGCACCAAGATGCGCTCGGTGATCGACGCCGCCAACCCGAAGGGCATTGCCGCTGTCGTCGACCAGCAGTTCGAGGTCGGCAAGCAGATTCTGTCGCACGGTCTGGTCCCGATCATCGAGCCGGAAGTCACGATCTCGATTCCCGACAAGGCCGAGGCCGAAGACATTCTCCTCGCCGAGATCACCAGGCATCTCGAAGAGGTTCCCGCCGGCAAGCAGATCATGCTCAAGCTCACCCTGCCGACGAAGCCGAATCTCTACAAGCCACTCATCGACGATCCGCGCGTCATGCGCGTGGTCGCGCTGTCCGGCGGCTATTCCCGCGACGAGGCCAACGAGAAGCTGGCGCGGAATACCGGCATGATCGCCTCTTTCTCGCGCGCCCTGAGCGAGGGCCTGTCGGCCGGCCAGAGCGATGCGGAATTCGACGCCATGCTGGCCGAAGCGATCGACAGCATATTCAAAGCCTCCCGCGCCGGCTGACACTGCATTCCGCCGAAACGTCCGGTGCATCCTTTTTTCGAAAGCGGGATTCAGGAATGATCCTCAAGTCGCTCCTCTCCTGGCTCGCATTCCCCGTCTATGTCTGGCAGGGAGTCGGCGTGCGCCTGCGCACCGAGCGCCTGCTTCCGGCGGAAGGGCCGGTCATCCATCATGTTCCCGGCAAGGGCGAGCCGGTCCGGCTTCTGGTGCTGGGCGATTCGTCCGCCGCGTCGGTCGGAATCGGCCAGACCGACCTTGGGCTTGCGGCGAGATTGGCGGGGCGGATTTCCGAGCGCACTGGCCAGCCGGTTCACTGGCGCGCCGCGGGCTTCAATTCCGCGACCTCCGGCCAGATCCGCGACCATGTCGTTCCCAATCTTGCCCATGAAGCCGCAAATCTCATCGTGCTCTCGGTCGGCACCAACGACGCCAAGAACTTTCACACCGTCAGCCGCTTCAAGCGCGACTTCGGCGGCCTGCTCTATGCGCTGCGCGCCAAATGGCCGGAAGCTCACATCGTCTGGTCGCCGGTCGTGGAGATGAGCAAGGTGCCGGCCCTTCCCTCCCTGCTCGGATGCGTCCTCGAGATTCGCGCCGGCCTTATCAACCGTATGGGAACGAGGTTGTGCCAGGAACGCGGCGCGATGGCCGCGACGCGGCTGCCGATCCTCGACAATTCGGGGTTCTCGACAGACGGCTTCCATGCTTCCGAGGCAGGCTATGGCGCCTGGGCCGATCACCTCATCGGCTACGTGATGGCCGGCGTCACGCCGGCCGCACCAGCACCGTCAGCATCATCACGGCGATCGCGACCACGGCGATCTTCCAGAAGTCGCCGCGCTTCCTGAGGCCCGGCAGGCCGAGCGGCCGGATGATGTGAACCACCATAAGGGCGAGCAGCAGCAGCGAGATCACCTTGGACATGAATGCTCCCGTCCGTCCGAACGGGAGGCCCGTCAGCCGTTGACGATCTCCCCGCCATTCGGGTGAAGAACCTGCCCGGTCATATAGGACGCATCCTCGCTCGCAAGGAAAATAAAGGCCGGCGCAACCTCGTCGGGCTGCCCCGCCCGGCCGAGCGGTTCGTCGGACCCGAACCCTTGCACCTTGTCGGCATCGAAGCTTGCGGGAATGAGAGGCGTCCAGATCGGCCCCGGCGCCACCGCATTCACCCTGATGCCCCGCTCGGCCAGGTTCTGCGCCAGTGATCGCGTGAAGGCGACGATCGCGCCCTTGGTCGAGGCGTAGTCCATCAGATGGCCGGAGCCGCGATAGGCCGTCACCGATGTGGTGTTCACGATCGCCGCGCCCTTCTGCAGGTGCGGCAGCGCCGCCTTCGTGACATGAAACATGCCGAAGATGTTGGTGCGGAAAGTGCGTTCCAGCTGCTCGGCGGAAATATCCTCCAGCCGCTCCTGCGGGTGCTGTTCCGCCGCATTGTTGACCACGATGTCCAGGCCGCTGAGGGCGTCGATCGCCGCCTCCACGGACTGTGCGGACCATTCCGGGTCGCCTATGTCGCCCGCATGGATTGTGCATACGCGGCCTTCAGCCTCAACCAGACTTTTCGTCTGCTTCGCGTCGTCATGTTCCTCGAAGTAGAAGATCGCAACGTCGGCGCCCTCCTTCGCGAATCCGATCGCGACCGCACGGCCGATGCCGCTGTCGCCGCCGGTGATGATGGCGCGCCGCCCATGCAGCTTCCCCGCCGCCCGGTAATTTTCCATCCGGTCTTGAGGCTGCGGTTCCATTGGCGCCGTTTTGCCAGGCTGGCGATCCTGCTTCTGTGCCGGGATTTCCGTAGATTTGTCGTCGGTCATTGTGCACCTCTTCGCTGACCGCATTAACTCCCGGAGGGCTGCGCCGTTCCCTCGAGTCGACTTTGGTTTCGGTGGACAGCCACGCGCCCCGATCGGTATCAAGGGCAGCGCCCCGGCGCATCGAGGGAGGAATGCATGAGTTCGCGCTATCACGAGGTCTATGCCGCCTGGAAAAATGACCCTGAGGGTTTCTGGGCCAGGGCCGCCGGGGAGATCGACTGGGTGAAGCCCTGGGACAAGGTGTTCGACCCCGACCAGGGCGTCTATGGCCGCTGGTATGTCGGCGCCGAGTGCAACACCTGCTTCAATGCCGTCGACCGCCATGTCGAGCAGGGCCGCGCAGATCAGCTGGCGCTGATCCATGACAGCCCGATCACCGGCACGCAGCGCAAATACACATTCGCCGAGCTGAAGCGCGAGGTGGCGTCGCTTGCCGCGGTGCTCATCGACAATGGCGTGAAGAAGGGCGACCGCGTCCTGATATACATGCCGATGGTGGCCGAAGCCGCCTTCGCCATGCTTGCCTGCGCCCGCATCGGCGCCATCCATTCGGTCGTCTTCGGCGGCTTCGCGGCGCGTGAACTCGCGACCCGCATCGATGACGCAAAGCCCGTCATGATCATCTCCGCCTCCTGCGGCATCGAGCCAGGGCGGGTGATCCCCTACAAGCCGCTGCTCGACGGCGCGATCGACCTGGCGAAGTCGAAGCCTTCGGCCTGCGTGATCCTGCAGCGGCCGGAACTGCAATGCGATCTCACCCCCGGACGCGACGTGAATTATGCCGAGGCGGTATCGGCCGCCAAGGCCGAGGGTCGCGAAGCGCCCTGTGTGCCGGTCGCGGCCACCGATCCGCTCTACATCCTCTATACCTCGGGCACGACCGGCCAGCCCAAGGGCGTGGTGCGCGACAATGGCGGCCACATGGTCGCGCTCAAATGGTCGATGAAGAACCAGTATGGCGTAGACCCCGGCGAAGTGTTCTGGGCCGCCTCCGACGTCGGCTGGGTCGTCGGCCATTCCTACATCGTCTATGCGCCGCTGCTGCACGGCTGCACCACGATCCTGTTCGAGGGCAAGCCGGTCGGCACGCCCGACGCCGGCACGTTCTGGCGCGTGATCGCCGAGCACAATGTGGCGGCACTCTTCACCGCGCCGACCGCTTTTCGCGCCATCAAGGGGCAGGATCCGAAGGGCGAGTTCGTCGGCAAATACGACCTGTCGAACTTCCGCACCCTGTTTCTGGCCGGCGAACGGGCCGATCCCGAAACGATCAAATGGGCGGAGAACCAGCTCAAGGTTCCGGTCATTGATCATTGGTGGCAGACGGAGACCGGCTCGCCGATTTCCAACAACCCGGTGGGCCTGGGCCGGCTGCCGGTGAAATACGGCTCGCCCGCCGTGCCGATGCCCGGCTACGACGTGCAGGTGCTTTCCGACGAAGGCCATCCGGTCGACACCGGCGCGCTCGGCAATGTGGTGATCAAGCTGCCTCTGCCGCCCGGCTGCCTGCCGACATTGTGGAACGCCGACCAGCGCTTCCGCGACGCCTATCTCACGGAGTTCCCCGGCTTCTACAAGACGGCGGACGCCGGCTATGTCGACGAGGACGGCTACCTGTTCATCATGGCCCGCACCGATGACATCATCAATGTCGCCGGTCACCGGCTCTCCACCGGTGGCATGGAGGAGGTAATCGCCGAACATCCCGATGTTGCCGAATGCGCCGTGATCGGCATGGCCGACGCCATCAAGGGTCAGGTGCCGTGCGGCTTTGTCGTGCTCAATGCCGGTGTGACCCGCGACACCGCCGAGATCGAGAAGGAAGTGGTGGCGCTGGTGCGCGAGAAGATCGGTCCGGTCGCCGCCTACCGGCTGACGGTGGCGGTAAAGCGCTTGCCCAAAACCCGCTCGGGCAAGATCCTGCGCGGTACGATGCAGAAGATCGCCGACAAGGAAGAATGGTCGACGCCGGCCACCATCGACGATCCGGCCATCCTCGACGAAATTGGCGTGGCGCTGAAGGCAAAGGGAATCGGCATCTGAGGGGTTCTTCCGGATCTGCCAGGCCGTAAACGGATCAGCCCCGATCCCGTCCTCCCATCCGGCGAGGCGGCGCGCAGGTGCCGCTGGTCAGAGCGACCGCCACGGCGCGCTTTCCCCACGCCCGTATCCCGCAATCGGACCAGCTCGGCTCGGTCGGGCTCGGCTTGGCCGTGGATGCCGCGCGCCGCTTCGCCTGACCTCTCCCGTTCAGCCATGCCCGCCTTCATTCAGGTTGACCCCGCACCGCCGGCGGGCCTATTGCCACGGGCAATGGTGACCTCACAGGAGACGACGTCATGGTGCTCGACGGCAAGATCGCAATCGTAACCGGCGCGGCCGGCGGCATCGGCTACGCCATTGCGGAGCGCTTCCTGCGCGAGGGCGCAAAGGTGGTTTTCGCCGACATTGACGCCGACAAGGGCGCCGGCGCCCTGTCCAATCTGGAAAAGCTCGGCGAGTGCCGTTTCATCAAGGCGGATGTCGGCAAGCGCCTCGACGTGCACAATCTCGTGGCGGCGACGATCGAAGCGTTCGGCGACATCGATATTCTCGTCAACAATGCCGGCATCGTGCACGGCGCCGATTTCCTCGACCTCACCGAAGACGATTTCGACCGTGTGCTGCGCGTCAATCTCAAGGGAACGTTCCTGACCGGCCAGGCCGTCGCCCGCTTCATGGTCGAAAAGGTGACGAAGGGCGGCTCCGCCGGCGTCATCGTCAACATGTCGTCGATCAACGCTGTCTTCGCCATTGCCAACCAGGTGCCTTATTCGGTCTCCAAGGGCGGCGTGAACCAGCTCACCAAGGTCATGGCCCTGTCGCTCGCCCCCCACGGCATACGCGTCAACGCCATCGGCCCCGGATCGATCATGACCGACATGCTGGCCAGCGTGAACGACGATCCCGCGGCCCGCAACCGCATCCTGTCGCGCACGCCCATGGGCCGCATCGGCGAGCCATCCGAGATCGCATCGATCGCGGCTTTCCTTGCTTCCGACGACGCCAGCTACATCACCGGCCAGACCATCTATGCCGATGGCGGACGTCTGCCGCTCAATTACACGGTAACGGTAAAGTCCGAGAAATAGGCTCCGGAAAGCTCTCCGCCGGATCGCTCCGCTACTGACAGAAGGCTGTCAGTAGCACTGTGCGATTGTGTCTTCGTCGAAAGCACGAAGAGGAGACCAGACATGTCCGGCAACGGCATCATTGTAGACGCGATGTTCGGTTACGTCCGGACATACCGCAACGCCCTGCGCCGCAAGCGCGCGGAGCGAATCATCAACAGCCTCCCGACGCATTTGCGCAAGGACATCGGCTGGCCCGACAGCGACCGTTTTTCCGGCTCCGATTGATACCGCCGCGCATCCTCCCCTGACAAATTCCTTTGACGAAAGGCTTCGCCATGACAAGTTTCATCCCCGAAAATGCGGTCATGTGGACCGAGATCCCAGTGACCGACATGGCCCGCGCCAAGGCGTTCTACGCCGCAGTGGTGGGTAATGAACTCGCCGACGAGGAAGGCGGCCCAAATCCGATGTCAGCATTCGCCTCCAAGGAGCGGTCGGCCGTTTCCGGCCACATCTATCCCGGCAAGCCCGCGGCTCCCGGAACCGGCCCGACAATCCATGTCGCGGTGGAAGCCGTCGAAAAGGCGATGGAAATCGTTGCAGCCAACGGCGGGCAGGTCGTCAGCCCGGTGATCGACATTCCCGCCGGTCGCTTTGCCTATTGCCTCGATCCCGACGGCAACAGCTTTGGCGTGTTCTCGGGCTGATATGCAGCGGGAACGCGAAATGAAACGCTCCGACCGATTGGCACAGATCGTCCAGCAATTGCGCGGCGGCCAGTTGGCCACTGCGCGGATGCTGGGAGAGCAACTGGAGGTGTCCGACCGTACGATCTACCGCGACATCGCCGAGTTGCAGTCGTCCGGCGTTCGCATCGACGGCGAAGCGGGTGTCGGCTATCTGTTGCGCGGAGACAGAATGTGAGACGCGCCGACCGCCTGTTTCAGATCGTCCAGCAATTGCGTGGCGGACGTCTCGTCACCGCGCGGATGCTGGGCGAGCGGCTGGAAGTATCCGACCGCACCATCTACCGCGATATCGCCGACCTTCAGTCGTCCGGCGTGCCGATCGACGGCGAGGCTGGCGTCGGCTACCTGTTGCGCGAAGGCTTCGATCTGCCACCGCTGATGTTCACGCGCGATGAAATCGTGGCACTGGTCGCTGGTGCGCGCATGGTGCGCGCCTTCGGCGGCGCTGAAATGGCGCGCGCGGCCGAGGAAGCGCTGGTCAAGATCAGCGCCGTGCTGCCCGATGCCGAGCGGGCCCGCGTCGCCCGCACCGAAATCCATATGCCGAACTGGGTCATGAGCGACGCCGACCGCGCGGCGCTGGACCGGCTGGAGCGGTCGATAGAGACCCGCAACGTTCTCTGCTTCCGCTACAATGACGAGGCGGGCCGCGGTACCGAGCGCGACGTCCGTCCGCTCGGCCTGTGGTTCTGGGGCAAGGTCTGGACGCTGGTCGCCTGGTGCGAGATGCGCGACGATTTCCGCGCCTTCCGCATCGACAGGATCGTCGAAATCCGCGATGCCGGCCGGACTTTCAGGCCCGAGCGCGGCAAGCAGTTGACGGATTTCTACCGCCGCGTCGAGATGAACGGCATGTCGTCGCGGCAGATCTGACGCCGGCTATTGCTCGTCGGTCTTGTCGCTGTCATCCGACGACTTCAGCGAGGAGAGCTTGGCAAACACCTTGCTTGCGTCGAGTTCCTCATCCTCGGGGGCCGTTGGAGTCGGGGAATCGGCAGGCGTCATCGTTTCGGTCTGGGATGCCGGCAGCAGCGTGTCGCCGACAGGCGCCGCGGGCTGCTCGCGGCCGCGATCGGCCTTGTGCACTTCCATGTCGAGGTCGATCTGCGAGCACAGGCCCAGCGTGACCGGGTCCAACGGCACCAGGTTCGATGAATTCCAGTGGGTGCGGTTGCGGATCTGGTCGATCGTCGCCTTGGTGGTGCCGACGAGCCGCGACACCTGGGCGTCCTTCAGCTCCGGGTGATTGCGCACCAGCCACAGGATCGCGTTCGGCCGGTCCTGGCGCTTCGACACCGGCGTGTAGCGCGGCGCCTTGCGCTTGGATTCCGGCACTCGCACCTTGGACTCCAGGAGCTTCAGCCGGTACTCCGGATCGGCTTCGCCCTTGGCGATTTCTTCACGGTTGAGCTGGCCCGTCATGATCGGGTCCATGCCCTTGATGCCCTGCGCGGCGTCGCCATCGGCAATCGCGCCCACTTCCAGCGGGTGCAGCTTGCAGAACTGGGCGATCTGCTCGAACGAAAGCGCTGTATTGTCGACCAGCCAGACGGCGGTCGCCTTGGGCATCAGCAGCGAATTGGCCATTGCATAGAATCCTTTCCTTCGCCCGCGTCCCTAGCGCAGGCGGTGGTCATGCCACCGGTATGTGGGAATGGGCGGCTATATAGCGATGTTGCCGGCGCGGAGCAAGGAGAGTTCCACGCCTCGGCGGCGATTCTCGACCGGAATTCGGCCCGTCCTCACAGCCTGCCTACCCCACATCGAGCACGATCTTGCCGATATGGTCGCCGGCTTCCATGCGCTCATGCGCCCGCCAGGCTTCCTTGAGCGGAAAGATCATGTCCATCACCGGCGCGACGCGGCGCTCCTCCAGGAGCGGCCAGACCTTTTCCCGCAACGCCGCGGCGATCTGGCCCTTGAATTCCACGCTGCGCGGCCGCAGCGTCGAGCCTGTATGGGTAAGCCGCTTGCGCATCAGCAGCGAGAAGTCGGTTTCGGCCTTCGCACCGCCCAGAAGCGCGATCTGCACGATCCGCCCGTCTTCCGCCGCTGCCTTGTAGTTGCGCGCCACATAGGAGCCCGCCACCATGTCGAGAATGACGTCGGCACCCTTGCCGCCGGTTTCTTCCATCACCGCTTCGACAAAATCCGTTTCCTTGTAGTTTACGGCACGCACGGCCCCCAGATCGACGCAGGCCTGGCACTTGTCCGCGCTGCCGGCGGTCGCGATCACCCTGGACCCGAACGCCGTGGCAAGCTGGATCGCGGTCGTGCCAATGCCGGAACTGCCGCCATGCACCAGCAGCGTCTCGCCGGGCTTCAGCGCGCCGCGTTGAAACACGTTGTGCCAGACGGTGAAGTAGGTTTCGGGGATCGCCGCAGCCTCCGTGATAGCAAAGCCGCGCGGAACAGGCATTGCGTTCGTCTCGTGCACCGTGCAGAATTCGGCATAGGCGCCGCCCGGCGTCAGCGCCGTCACCATGTCGCCGACGTGCCAGCGTGTGACGCCCTCGCCAAGCGCGGCCACCTCGCCGGCTGCCTCAAGTCCCGGCAGATCTGAAGCGCCTGGCGGCGGCGGATAGGTTCCGGCGCGCTGCGCGACGTCCGGCCGGTTGACGCCGGCCGCCTTCACCCGGATCAGGATTTCGCCCGCGCTCGGCAGCGGCACGTCGCGCTTTTCCGGCTTGAGCACCATGGGACCGCCGGGCTCGCTGATCGCGATCGCGGTCATCGTTTCGGGAATCTTCTTCGAAGCTGCCATATCGTCGATCTCCCCAATGATCATGGCCGCATTGCGTCGGACCCTCCAAACTATGTACCCTCACGCCCGATGCAGGCAAACTGCCGACACAGCGAGCACGGGAGGAAGTCTTGGCCTTCATTGACGAGGAACCGCTGAAACGGGCCAGAGCCCACGAGATCGGACAGGATCTGTCGCTGCTGTCCGTCGAGGAGCTGCAGATGCGCATTGGCGTTTTGACCGAAGAAATCGCCCGCATCGAGCAGGAGCTGTCGCAGAAAGGCGCTACGAAGGCGGCGGCCGACGCATTGTTTCGCCGCTGATCCGACAATAAACACCCGCCACCCGCGCGCCAGACAGGGAGTCCTGAAGCCGCATGTTTTCGACATTCGGATCGATCCTCGCGCTCCTGCTGGGAACCGCCTTCCTGCTCGCCGGATCCGGCCTGCACGGCCTGCTCATGCCGCTGCGCGGGCAGGCGGAAGGATTTTCCACAACCGTTCTCGGCCTGTTGGGCACCGCCTGGGCGATCGGCTTCGTGGCCGGCTGCGTATTCGCGCCGCGCCTCGTTCGTCGCGTCGGGCATGTGCGCGCATTCGGGGCATGCGCTGCCTCGGGAGCCATCATCGCCCTGCTCAGTGGCATGCTGGTCTCGGAAGTCGTCTGGATCGCCCTGCGCGCACTGACCGGCTTCGTGATGGCCGGCGCCTTCATGATCATCGAAAGCTGGCTGAACGAACGCTCGTCCAACGAGAATCGCGGCACCGTCTTCGGTCTCTACATGATGGTCACCTATGGCTCCATCATGGGCGGCCAGTTGCTTGTCGCCGGCGGAGACGTCCTGGCTTCGTCGCTGTTCATGGTGACTGGCATCCTGTTTTGCCTGTCGCTTATCCCGACAGCCATTTCGACCGCCGTGACCCCCAAGCCGCTGGCCGAAGTCTCGCTCGATCTGCCGGGGCTCTACCGGAACTCGCCGGTCGCGTTCGCCGCCTGCATGCTGATCGGCGTCGCCAACGGCGCATGGGGCACGCTGGGCCCGGTCTATGGCGCGCGCGCCGGCGTCTCGACCGCGGAGATCGCGCTGATGATGAGTATCGTCGTCGTGGCCGGCGCCGTGATGCAGCTTCCGGCGGGCCGGCTGTCGGATCGCACAGACCGTCGCTACGTGCTGGCCGGCGGCGCGGCCGGATCGGCGCTCTTCGCCATCCTAATCGTGCTGATTGCTCCGCGCTCGGGAACCGTTATCCTCGTCATGACCGCGCTCTACGGCGCGCTCGCCTATATTCTCTATTCGATCACGGTCGCGCACGCCAACGACCACGCCGCACCGGAGGATTTCGTCAAGATATCCGGCGGCCTGCTGCTGCTCTACGGCTTTGGCACCATGATCGGCCCGCTGATTGCCGCGCCGCTGATGGACTATGTCAGCGTCGAGGGAATCTTCCTCGCCACCGCATGGGCGCATATGACCCTTGCCGGATACGCGGCACTGCGCATTTCGCGCCGCGCGCCGGTGCCGGTCGACGAACGCGATGCATTCAAGACGCTGCCGTCCGAGCGCGCCGTCACGCCCAACGCCGTCATGCTCGATCCGCGCAGCGACACTGAAACGGACGATTGACCGAAAGCGACCGAAAGCGCGTTGTGATTTCCCGCGCATCGCATAACAATGGGCCATGGCGGAAACCGATGCGTTCATGGCGATCGCCGACGGGAACCGGCGCTACATTCTCGAAGAGCTGCGCCGCGGGCCGAAAAGCGTCAACGAACTGGCCTCGGGCCTCGATGTTTCGCGCCCGGCCGTTTCCCAGCATCTGAAAGTGTTGCTCGATACGGGGCTGGTCAGCGCCCGCTCGCAAGGCACGAAGCGCATCTACGCCCTCAGCCCGCGCGGCTTCCTCGGCCTCAATGTCTGGCTCGACCAGTTCTGGGAAGTGTAGGTTCTATCTTTTTAGGCTCGACAGCCGGCTGCGGTGTTCGCTTGCATTCACCTCTGCCCTCAGTGATTGCAACTCATCAAAGGACATCGCGACCTTACTCCAATTCTTTCCGCCTGCGTTTAGCGAAAGACGCTTGTGATTTCGGCCACTGAATATAGCGAGTCTATTTCTTAGATATTGAAGGCGAGCGCGTTCTCCCTCATCCGAGGGAGCCTTTTCGCCGAATAAGACCTCTCTGGAAACTTCGCCCCCGGGAGGTGAGGTTGGTTCAATTCGATAATTTGGAGAATGGCCCGTTCCGGTCAGCCCAATCCGTATTGTGCATTCGCCTTCGGCTTCGTCGCGGGCGATGGCTTGATATTGCAAGAAGACACGCCGCAAGTACTCTCGTGCGTCGTTCAACAGTCCGTTCTTCCAGAGATCCCGGAGTGTAACGTCGTCGTCAAGCAATGTGTCCTCGATCCAATCTCCAGTGCGGGGCCACTGCTCTAGGAGCGCAGGCCAGCAACCTCTTGCGGGCGGCCCTACGGCTCAAGTTCGACATCCCAGTACAGGAAATCCATCCAGCTTTCGTGCAGATAGTTCGGAGGGAACAGCCGGCCGTTATTGTGAAGGTCGTGCACGGTCGGGTGATAGGGCTTCTGCAGCGGCCACATCTGCGCGTCCTTCGGCATCATCCCGCCCTTGCGGAGATTGCAGCTGGAGCAGGCCGCCACGACGTTTTCCCAGGTCGTCTCGCCGCCGCAACGCCGCGGCACCACATGATCGAAGGTGAGGTCTTCCCGGGTGCTGCAATACTGGCACTGGAAACGGTCGCGCAAAAACACGTTGAAGCGCGTGAAAGCCGGATGACGCGAGGGTTTGACGAAGGATTTGAGGCTGACGACGCTCGGCAGCTTCATCGAGAAGGAGGGCGACGAAACCGCGTGCTCGTACTCAGCTACGATGTTCACCCTGTCGAGGAAGACGGCCTTAATGGCGTCCTGCCAGGACCATAACGACAAGGGATAGTAGCTCAGCGGTCGGTAGTCCGCATTCAGCACCAGAGCGGGAAGCCCGTCCGGCGAGACCGCGATCGTCACTTTCTCACCTCCTTAGCAAGGCTCCATGCTCAGTCCCGATCGGCGCGGATATTGGTAGCCGGACGTGACAGGGATGTGAAGCGCCAAAAACGCGAAAATGACATAACACGAGCGGGATTTTGCGAGCAAACAGGCGGACTTAACTAATCGGAGCCGCTTCCCTGCCCTTCAGGTTGCGGTAATGCGCCCAAAGAAGCCGCGCCGCCACCCCGCGCCAGGGGCTCCATGATTCGCTCAACGCCCGCAGGGCGCGGTCGTCCGGGCGTTCGGGAAGGCCTAATATGTCGCCGGCCGCCACCTGCAGCGCGAGATCCTTTGCCGGGAAGATGTCCGGGTGCCCGGCGGCGAACAGCAGGTAGACCTCCGCCGTCCACTCGCCGATGCCGTGAACTGCGGTCAGCCGCGCCAGCGCGTCTTGCGGCGCGATGTCGCAAAGGCCGTGGAGATCGAGCGCTCCGGTTTGCACCGCCTGGGCGGCGGCCAGCAACGCCGCCTGTTTCGGCCGCGACAGCCCGGCCTCCACGAGCGGAGCCGCGCCGCCGGAAATCACATTGGCAGCCTCCAGCGGATCGACCAGCTTCACCAGCCGCCCGAAGATCGCATCCGCGCTCGCCCGCGAGACCTGCTGCGAAATGATGATCGATGCGAGGCTGGTGAAACCGGGCTCCGTGCGCCGCAACGGCACCTCGCCGGCAGTCGGGATGATCGCGGCGAGACGGGCGTCGCCAAGGGCCAGCGCAGCCAGACCAGCGGCGACATCGTCGATCGTGTCGATGCGCCGTGTCATCCCCCGCTCCGTGGCTGCATTTCCTCGATCCCGTCCCGGCAGCCCTTGTTGGCGGCTCATCGCCACAGTAGCAATCGGGTCATGTCGATCACAATCCGGCCTGTCCCGGTCTCATGACAAAACCCGTTTTCCGCTTTGCGCCCAGCCCCAACGGCGCGCTGCATCTGGGCCACGCCTATTCCGCCATGCTGAACCATGACTTGGCGCAGGAAGAGGACGGTCGTTTCCTGCTGCGCATCGAAGACATCGATACCGGCCGCAGCAACCCGCAATTCGAACAGTCGATCTTTGACGATCTCGCCTGGCTCGGCCTCGCCTGGGAGGAAACAGTCCGCCGCCAGTCCGACCATTTCGACGACTACCGCGCGGCCCTGGACAGCCTGACCGACGAAGGCCTCGCCTACCCGGCCTTCATGAGCCGCACTGAAATGCGGGGTTACGTCGCCGAAGCCGAGGCGGACGGAACTTCATGGCCGCTCGATCCCGACGGCGCGCCGCTGCCGCCGCCGTTGGACCGCGAACGCAGCGAAAGCGAGCGGCAACAGCGGATCAGCGACGGCGAACCATATGCCTGGCGGCTGGATATGAATGCCGCGGCCGCACATGTCGGACAACGCCTCTTCTGGGAAGAAACCGGCGAAGGGCCGTCGGGCGAATCCGGCGCCGTGTCCGCGGATCCCGCGGCATGGGGCGATGTCGTCATCGCCCGCAAGGAGGCGCCGACCAGCTATCACCTCGCGGTCGTCGTCGACGATGCGCTGCAGGGCATCACCCATGTCGTGCGCGGGCGCGACCTCTTTCACGCCACATCCGTGCATCGCTTGTTGCAGGAATTGCTGGGGCTGACGCCGCCGGCCTACCACCATCACCGGCTCATACTCGACGTCGACGGCCGCAAGCTTTCGAAACGCTGGCGCGATTCCGGTCTGGCGGCGTTGCGCGAGGCGGGCACGACACCCGCCGATATCAGGCGAATGGTCGGCCTCTAGAACCGGGCCCGGATACCCCGGACGAGCAGCGTTGTGAAAAGCAGCGCGAACGAGCCGCAAAGGCCGATCATCAGCGCGTATTTCAGTTCCGAAATTTTGTAACCCTGGTAGTTCGCCGCCGTAATGCCGAGAAAAAATCCGGCCGTGATCAGCGTCGCGTTGCCGAAGGGGCCGAACCCCTCCCCGCGAAGGCTGTGTTCCATCAAAAGCGCCAGCATGAACGAAACCGCTGCCACGGCTCCGAATGCCATCAACAGCCAGCCGGCATCGACATTCCAGATCATAGTTTTTCTCCGGCTCGTCTCACGGCGCGGCGGACAATTTGCAAGGGTCCGCCACGATGGGATTTCCTATAGCCCAGAATTCTTTCGCTTTGCTTGACGCGGCATTTCGAAATAGAGGCTGTGCCCCACCCGCCTTTCCAGAGATCGTTGGATGCCTGACGCCACGCGCTTCGTGCCTGCCCTGTTTGTCGCGCTTTGGGCGACCGGCTTTATCGGCGCGCGCTATGCGATGCCTTGGGCCGAGCCGTTCAGCTTTCTGGCCGTGCGTTTCATGCTCACCTTCGTCCTGCTGGTCCTGATCGCAGTCCCGCTGCGCGCCCGCATGCTCTCGCGCCGCGCCGCCTTCGACGCCGCGGTCGCCGGCGTGCTGATGCACGGCGTCTATCTCGGCGGGGTGTTCTGGGCGATCGACAATGGCATGCCGGCCGGCCTGTCGGCGCTTGTCATCGGCCTGCAGCCGCTGATAACCGCAATCGCCGCCGGCAAGCTGCTCGGCGAGAAAATCCGCCCCCGCCACTGGGCTGGCCTGCTGGTCGGCTTTGCCGGCGTCGCGCTGGTGTTGTGGCCGAAGCTTTCACAGGCCGGCGGTGGCGTCACCCCCGCCAACACAGCCGCTTGCGTTATTGCGGTGCTCGGCATGACCGCCGGCACGATCTGGCAGAAACGCTTCGGCGGCCAGACCGACCTCGTCGTCGGCACCGCCTGGCAATACGTCGGCGGCGCGATCCCGATGGTCGCGTTGGCCTGGTTCCTCGAAACCGGCAGCTACACGCTCAATGGCGAGCTTGTCTTCGCCATGCTCTGGCTGGTGCTGGTGCTCTCGATCGGCGCGATCTTCCTGTTGATGTTCTTGATCCGCCACGGCGCGATGTCGCGCGTGGCCTCGCTGTTCTACCTCGTGCCTGCGGTTACCGCGCTGCTCGCCTGGCTGCTGTTCGGGGAGACGTTGTCGCCGGTTCAGCTGCTGGGAATGTTGATCGCGACCGCCGGCGTATGGCTGGCGACTCAGCCAGGGACGCGTGCGCGCGCGTCCATGTAGCGCCTGATCGAGGAGTTGAGTTCACCGCCGAGAATAAAGATCGCCGAGACGATGTAGAGGAACACCACCGCGATCATGATCGAAGCCAGCCCGGCATAGGTCGACACGTAGGTGGAGAATTGCTCGAGGTAGGCGGCGAACAGGCTCGATCCGAGGAGCCAGCCGCTCAGCGTAAAGATGATGCCGGGCACGATGTCGACGAAGCTGCGCCGCCCGGCCGGCAGCCAGACATGCACCGCGATCAGCCCGAGCACGATGACCGACGAGGCAATGATGTAACGCCACACCGTGATGGTGCCCATATAGGGCCGGATCCATGGCTGTGCCTCGATGGCGATGCTGCCGATCAGCGGCGCCAGCACCAGCAGGACACTGATCGTGAGAAAGCCAAGTGTGGTGATGAACACGAAGGCGAGGCTCTGGACACGCCGGAAAAGCAGGGTGCGGTTTTCCTGCACGCGATAGGCGCGGTTGAGCGAGGTCCTCAGCGCCTCGATGCCGTTGGAAGCGAAGAAAGCGGCGATCAGGATACCGAAGGTCAGGAACCCGCTGCGCTGAACCGTGAGAACATTGACGACCTCGCGCGCGATCGGGTCGGCGATTTCGTCCGGCCATGTGTCGAAGACGAGATGCACGGCGGTGTCCGCATAGGCCTTTGCGCCCAGGAATGAGGCAAGCGCCGTCGAGAAAATCAGGAACGGAAACAGCGCCATCAGGGCGGTAATCGCCAGATGGCTGGCCATTGCCCAGCCATCGTCGTCGGAAAAGTGCCCCAGCGCATCGCTTGCGACACGCTTGATTGCGACCAGTCTGCGCACGTTGGGACCTTCCCCCGCTCAATTGCTTCCGGGAGGCGAATATGTGAAGGCTTCGCACCATAAGGCAACCCGGCGAAACGCCCTTGGTTCATTCACGCACCGCAAATTCCGCATCCAGTATCGTGGTCACCGGAGCATCTTCGGGCATCGGAGCGTACTGCGCACGCGCGCTGAAGCGTGACGGCTGGCGCGTTTTCGCCACGGCCCGCAAGCCCGGCGACATCGCCGCGTTGGAAGCCGACGGCATTGAAGCGCTCTATCTCGACTATGCGGAACCGGACTCCATCGCAACGCTCGCCGAGACCGTGCTGGAGCGCACCGGCGGCACGCTCGATGCGCTCTACAACAATGGCGCCTACGCGCAGGCCGGCGCCGTCGAGGATCTGCCGGTCGATGCCCTGCGCAACCAGTTCGAGGCCAATTTGTTCGGCTGGCACGATCTCACCCGGCGGCTAATCCCCGTCATGCGCCGGCAGGGCCACGGCCGCATCGTCAATTGCTCGTCCGTTCTCGGGCTGGTGCCGGTGAAATACCGCGGCGCTTATTCGGCCTCCAAATACGCGCTTGAAGGCCTGACATTGTGCCTGCGCCAGGAACTGGCCGGCTCGGGCATCCGCGTATCGCTGATCGAGCCGGGGCCGATCGAATCGCGGATCGCGGCAAACGGACTTGCCTGGTTCGAAAAAAACATCGACTGGCGCAATTCCGTCCATCGCGAAGCCTATCAGCCGCAATTGGAACGTCTCAGGCAGGGCGGCAGCAAGTCGCGCCTGAAACTCGGGCCGGATGCCGTATATAAAGTCCTGAAACACGCGCTGGAGAGCCCGCATTCGCGTCCGCATTACGCGGTGACAATCCCGACGAAGGTGGGCGTGGCGCTGAAAAGGCTGCTTCCCGCCTCTATGTTCTACCGGATGCTTGCCCGTCAGGACTGACCGCAAAGGCGGCAAATTCGCTACAGGAGACCGGATGTCCACTGTCTTCAACATTCTCGCCGTTCTGGTGATGGTCGGCGTCGTCATCGTGCTTCTGCGCGGGCTGATCAACATGATGCGCGGCGGATCGGGCAATACGTCCAACAAGCTGATGCAGGCGCGTGTCGCGCTGCAATTCGTGGCGCTGGTCCTCATCATGCTGGCGCTGTACCTGTCCGGCGGCTGATTGGGAGAGCCTGGAATGGTCGTGCTCAACAAGATCTACACGCGAACCGGCGACGACGGCACCACGGCGCTGGGCAGCGGCGAACGGCGCCCGAAGCACGATCTTCGGGTCGCCGCCTATGGCACCGTGGATGAGGCCAATGCCTGTATCGGCATGGCGCGCGTCGCGCTTGCAAATGGGAATCCGGAACTGGATGCAAAGCTGGAGCGCATCCAGAATGACCTGTTTGATCTCGGCGCCGATCTCGCAACGCCGGACACGGGCGAGAAACCCGAATATGAGCCGCTGCGCATCATCGCCAGTCAGGTTGCCCGCGTCGAGGCCGACATCGACGCGCTGACAGCCAAGCTCAGGCCGCTGCGCTCATTCGTCTTGCCGGGCGGCAATGCCGCGGCGGCGGCTCTGCACCTTGCCCGCACGGTGGCGCGCCGCGCCGAGCGCATCATGGTCGAACTGGCGCAGAAGCCCGGCGAAGTCGTCGGCGAGGACGCCATCCGCTACATCAACCGGGTGTCCGATTTCCTCTTCGTGGCCGCGCGCGCCGTCAATGACAATGGCGAAGCCGACGTGCTATGGGTGCCGGGGGAAAACAGATAGCGCACATATTCGCCGCCCGGTCCTTTTCGGCGGTACGGGGGCCGGATGTTCATACCGCTGCATGACGCCAACAGCCTGAAACACATCCGGCTTCAATATGTCACGATCGGCATGATCGTGGCGAATGTCATCGTCTTCCTGATTACCACGGTCGGCGGGGACGATGCGACGCAAGCGGCGGTTATCGGTCTCGGCTACATCCCCTCGGTTGCGTTCGATCATGCCGAGTTGCCGCCCGAATTCGTAATGATCCCGGAATCGGCGACCTATGTCTCCTATGCCTTCCTCCATGCCGACTTCTGGCACATAGCCGGCAACATGCTGTTCCTCTGGGTCTTCGGCGACAATGTCGAGGATGCGATGGGGCACATCCGCTACTTCTTCTTTTACCTGATATGCGCGGCGGCGGGCGCTCTGTTCCACGGCATGATGACGCCGCTATCGGATTCGCCGCTCATCGGCGCTTCGGGCGCGGTGGCCGGTGTCGTCGCGGCCTATCTGCTGCTGCATCCCCGCGTCAAAGTCTGGATACTGGCCTTCGGCCGCATACCTCTGCGTATCCCGGCCTGGATCGCGCTGATCGCCTGGATCGGCTTTCAGATCGTGATGTTCACCATGGCGGGCGACGAGGAGGTTTCATGGGCGGCGCATTTGGGCGGCATTGCCGCCGGCGCATTGCTGATCCTGCTTTTCCGCAGGCGCGGCGTGCCGCTCCTCGACCGCCAGATCGTTGAACCGCGGGCCGTGGAAACGGTCACGCCGGACATGCGGCCCGAAACGTCTCCGCGGGGCCCTTGGGGCGCCAGGAGTCGGACCGCTAGTTCAATCGATTCGCGGCCCATTCGCTGTATTGACGCTGCGCGCCGGGGTGAATAGGTTCCGCGCGCCTGCGGTAGCCAGAGCAAGCGACCGCATATTCACGCCGCGCCTGAAAACGACGGGAGTGTCGGTTTCGGAAACGCCCCGGCCGGCCGCAGACGGGTATCTGGCCTGCCGCCGCTACTGAAGAGGTATTGCAGCCCATGAAAATTCTTGTGCCCGTGAAGCGGGTGATCGACGCCAACGTGAAGCCGCGCGTCAAGGGCGACGGCTCGGGCGTCGAGCTTGCCAATGTGAAGATGGCGATGAACCCTTTCGACGAAATTGCCGTCGAGGAGGCGATCCGGCTGAAGGAAGCCGGCAAGGCCGATGAGATCATCGCGGTTTCGATCGGTGTTCAGCAGGCGCAGGAAACGATCCGCACCGCGCTCGCCATGGGCGCCGACCGCGGCATCCTGATCAAGGTGGACGGGCCGGTCGAGCCGCTTGCCGTAGCCAAGCTTCTGAAGGGCGTAGTCGATGAGGAAAAGCCGGAACTGGTGATCCTCGGCAAGCAGGCGATCGACGATGATTCCAACCAGACCGGCCAGATGCTGGCGGCGCTTCTCGGCTGGGCGCAGGGCACCTTCGCATCCAAGATCGAGCTCGACGGCGGCAAGGCAAAGGTCACCCGGGAAATCGATGGCGGCCTTCAGGTCGTGGAACTGAAAATGCCGGCGATCGTGACCACGGACCTGCGCCTCAATCAACCGCGCTATGCATCGCTGCCCAACATCATGAAGGCGAAGAAGAAGCCGCTTGATGAAAAGAGCGCATCCGACTACGGCGTCGATCCCGCGCCGCGCCTCAAGCTGCTCAAGACCGAGGAGCCTGGCGGCCGCAAGGCGGGCGTCAAGGTCAAGGATGTCGCCGAACTGGTCGACAAGCTCAAGAACGAAGCCGGCGTGCTTTAGCGTGACCCCGAAAAGTTGAAGACTTTTCGGAAAAGGATCACGCAAAACAAAGCAATTTGTCCCCGAAGTGGGAAGGAACTTACCGATGGCCATTCTTCTCGTTGCCGAACACGACAACGCCACCCTCTCCGAACAGACCGCAAAGGCGCTGACCGCCGCTCTTGAGATCGGCTCCGATGTCGATGTCCTGGTTGCCGGCAAGGGCGCCAAGGGCGCGGCCGATGCCGCCGCCAAGCTGAAGGGCGTGCGCAAGGTTCTGCTCGCCGAGGCCGGCGAACTGGAACAGCATCTGGCGGAACCGATGGCGGCCCTCGTCGTTTCGCTGGCCGACGGCTACGATACGCTGATCGCGCCGGCTACCACCAACGGCAAGAACATCATGCCGCGCGTGGCAGCCCTCCTCGACGTCATGCAGGTTTCCGAAGTGATGGAGGTCGTCTCGGCGGACACCTTCAAGCGTCCGACCTACGCCGGCAACGCCATTCAGACCGTGCAGGCGACCGACGCCAAGAAAGTCATCACGGTTCGTACATCATCGTACCAGGCGACGCCTGAAGGCGGTTCCGCCTCCGTCGACACCGTGAATGCCGCTGACGATCCGGGCGTGTCGAGCTTCGTGGAAAACAAGATCGCCGAGAGCGAGCGGCCCGAGCTTACATCGGCCAGGATCATCATCTCGGGTGGCCGGGCGCTCGGCTCCAAGGAGAAGTTCGAGGAAGTCATCCTTCCCGTCGCCGACAAGCTCGGCGCCGCGGTCGGCGCTTCCCGCGCCGCGGTCGACGCCGGCTACGCGCCCAACGACTGGCAGGTCGGCCAGACCGGCAAGATCGTTGCGCCGGACCTCTACATCGCCTGCGGCATCTCCGGCGCCATCCAGCATCTCGCCGGCATGAAGGACGCCAAGGTGATCGTGGCCATCAACAAGGACGAGGAAGCGCCGATCTTCCAGGTCGCCGATTATGGTCTCGTCGCCGACCTGTTCGACGCTCTGCCGGAACTGCAGAAGGCGCTCTGACACCGTTTCGGTCCGACGACCCGACTCAATCTGGATTTTCGAAGCCGGGGTGGATTAGGTTCACCCCGGCTTCTTTTTGCTTTACTGTGCGCCGCACAAGAAGCGGGCAGAACACGCCCCTCGACGGGATGACTTGAATGACTGGAAATATCGAGACAATCGGCGTCATCGGCGCCGGCCAGATGGGTGGCGGCATCGCCCATGTGGCGGCTATCGCCGGTTACGACGTCCTGCTCTACGACATTTCGACCGAACAGATTGAAAACGGCATAGCCACAATCAGCGGAAACATGGCCCGCCAGGTCAGCTCCGGCAAGCTCGATGAGAAGGATCGGCAGGCGGCGCTCAACCACATCCGCGCCGCCGAAACGATGGAAGCTCTGTCCGGCTGCGACCTCGTCATCGAGGCGGCCACGGAGGACGAGACGGTCAAACGCAAGATCTTCGCCCAGCTTTGCCCGGTGCTCAATCCCGAGGCCGTAATCGCCACCAACACCTCGTCGATTTCCATCACACGAATGGCCGCGCAGACCGACAGGCCCGAGCGCTTCATCGGCATTCATTTCATGAACCCCGTGCCGGTGATGAAGCTGGTCGAACTGGTGCGCGGCATCGCCACCGATGATTCCACCTTCAACATCGCCCGCGACTTCGTCGGCAAACTCGACAAGACGACGACGGTTTCTGAGGACTTTCCGGCCTTCATCGTCAACCGCATCCTGCTGCCGATGATCAACGAGGCGATCTACACGCTCTATGAGGGCGTCGGCTCGGTTGAAGCGATCGATACGGCGATGAAGCTCGGCGCCAACCATCCCATGGGCCCGTTGCAGCTCGCCGACTTCATCGGTCTCGATACCTGCCTGTCGATCATGCAGGTGCTGCATGACGGGCTGTCGGACACCAAATACCGGCCTTGCCCGCTGCTGGTGAAATATGTCGAGGCTGGGTGGCTGGGCCGCAAGGCAGGCCGCGGCTTCTACGACTATCGCGGCGAGACGCCGGTCCCGACGCGCTGACGCAACCGGTTGCGGACAATTCGCGGCCCGGACGTCTCTCGTAAGTCGTGCTGAACCGGCGCCTCAGTGCAGCGCCGGCGCCAGCGTCGGCGCCTCGTGATGCCCGACATGCGCCATCAGAACGCGGTTACGCCCTGCGTTCTTGGCGCAATAGAGCCGCTCGTCGGCGACACGGAACAGTTCTGAAAAGTCGACCGGCTTGACGAAGGTCGCGCAGCCTACGCTAACCGACAGCGGCGCTGACTTTCCGTTCGGCTGGAACGTCGTTGACCCGACACTGCGACGCACGCGTTCGGCGACATCCTGCGCGCTTTCGGGCGTGGCGCTGGGCAGGAAGACGCCGAATTCCTCGCCGCCCAGCCGGCCAACCAGATCGCCGCTGCGCACCGACGACTGGATTGCGTTGGCGATGATCTTCAGCGCCTCGTCGCCCTGGTCGTGTCCGTGGCGGTCGTTGATTTTCTTGAAATGGTCAGCATCGATGACCAGCAGCGCGCCTCTCCCCATGCCCGCGCCTTCTCCGCCAGCCAGCCAGCCATCCACGCGCGCCGAAAACGCGCCGCGATTGAGACAGGCGGTCAGGCTGTCCGTCGCGGCGAGAATGGCGAGCTTGTGGTTGGCGATGGCAAGTTCGCGCAGCTTCTTCGTAAGGTAGAAGAACAGAGGGCCGGCCAGGATGATCGGCAACACCGTAGCGCTGATCAACCCTTGGCGCAGTACGGCATCGTCAAAAAATGTCGAAACGAATACCAGTTGTAAGCGATTGAGATCGCGAGGCAGCCGATCGTGCCAAAGAACGTCCAGCTCGCCAATTTCAGCTTGCCGCGCAGCGACATGCGCTTCTTTTGCGGTTTCATCGCACCAAATTCTCGCCCCGGCAGTTCCCGCTGGTATGATCCGGGATGAGACGTGAACATTGGGTTACCGCCGCACGCCGCCATGCCATGACAGTCAGCCGCCGCCGGTCGCCGCTGTTATCAGCCGCTTGGCGTCGTCGCTGGCCCATTCGGCGGGACCGTTCATGTTGGCGATCAGGCAGCCCTTGGGATCAACCAGGAGCGTCACCGGCAGGCCGAGCGCCAGAGAGCGGCGCTTGAGGTCATTGAAGACGCCGATTGTGTTGTCGCGGTAGTAGGCAAGCGAGCGGACGCCCGTTTCCTCGAGGAATTTGCGCGGCTTCTCGTCGCCTCCGCTGTCGACATTGATCGCGACCACCTCGAAATCGTCGCTGCCCATTTCGCCCTGCAGCGCGTCAAGCGCCGGCATTTCGGCCCGGCACGGCGCGCACCATGTCGCCCACAAATTGACCAGCAGCGTCTTGCCGCCGAGGTCGCCCAGCGTCATCGGCGCGCCATCGGGATCGTTGAAGGCGAGCGACGAAAGTTGTTGCGGTGGATCGGCCGGCAGCATTGCCGCCACCTCGCCGCCGATGGCCTCGTCGACCGCAGCCAGCATGGCCGGGTCGACCGCGCATTCCTCTCTGGCGGCTTCGGGTGCGGAGGCGACCTTGTTGCCAGACAGGCCGCCCTTCACGTATAGGCCAAGCGCGCCCGCGAGCGCGCCAGCCACCAGCGCCGCCGCGACGATAACATAGACCGGAAATTTCGAGCCTTTTTCGGCCATGTTCAACTCCAGCGTCCGAAACCAGATCACGGCCTAACACCATGAGCGACGACAAGACCAGCAACCGGATGTGGGGCGGCCGCTTTGCCGCAGGCCCCTCCGCGATCATGGAAGCGATCAACGCCTCGATCGGCTTTGACCGCAAACTCTACGCGCAGGACATACGCGGCTCGCTCGCCCACGCCCGCATGCTGGCTGAAACAGGCATAATTTCGGCGGAAGATCAAAACGCGATCGCTCAAGGGCTGAACACGATCCTGTCAGAGATCGAAGCGGGGAAGTTCGAGTTCAAGCCCGCGCTCGAAGACATTCACATGAATATCGAGGCCAGGCTCGCCGAGCTGATCGATACGGCCGCCGGCCGGCTGCACACCGCACGCTCGCGCAACGACCAGGTGGCGCTCGATTTCCGGCTGTGGGTCAAGGAAGCGCTGGACCGCGTGTCCGCGGCGCTGGTGAATCTGATCGAGACATTGCTCACTAGGGCGGAAGAGCACGCATCGTCGGTGATGCCGGGCTTCACCCATCTGCAGTCCGCCCAGCCCGTCACCTTCGGCCATCATCTGATGGCCTATGTGGAGATGTTCGGGCGCGACCTCTGGCGGGTCCGCGACGCTATCGACAGGCTGGACGAGAGCCCGCTGGGCGCGGCTGCTCTGGCCGGCACCAGCTTTCCTATCGATCGTGACATGACGGCTGCCGAACTCGGCTTCCGCGAGCCGACGCGCAATTCGATCGACACCGTCTCAGATCGTGATTTCGCGCTTGAGTTCTTGTCCGTGGCGGCCATCTGCGGAACGCATCTGTCGCGCATCGCCGAGGAGATCGTCATCTGGTCGACGCCGCAATTCGGATTCGTGCGGCTGTCGGACTCCTTTTCCACCGGCTCCTCCATCATGCCGCAGAAGAAAAACCCGGACGCCGCCGAGCTGATCCGCGCCAAGACCGGCCGCATCAATGGCGATCTGGTGTCGCTGCTCACCGTTATGAAGGGCCTCCCGCTCGCCTATTCCAAGGACATGCAGGAGGACAAGGAAGCCGTGTTCGACGCGGCCGAAACGCTCGATCTCATGCTCGCCGCCATGGCCGGCATGGCCGGCGACATGGAAGTGAACAAACCGGCGATGCGCAAGGCGGCCGGCGCGGGGTTCGCCACCGCGACCGACCTTGCCGACTGGCTGGTGCGCGCCGCGGGCCTGCCGTTTCGCGTCGCCCATCATGTTTCCGGCAAGGCGGTGGCGCTGGCCGAACAGACCCGACGGCCGCTGGATAAGCTCACCATCGAGGAGTTCCGCTCTCTCCATCCGGCCATCACCGAGGACGTCTTTTCCGTGCTCACCGTCGCCAGCTCGGTAAAAAGCCGCACTTCCTTTGGCGGCACCGCGCCGAAGGAAGTGAAGCGGCAGATCCGCTACTGGCGAAAGCGCTTGAAACGGGGTGCGCGCCCCGCCAATCTCGGCTAGACAGGCATCACAAGGGACGGGAGTTCGGCGCCGCATGAAACTGGACAGGCAAATGGCGGGACTGCTGGTGCTGATTGCGCTGGGGCTGGCAGTGGCGGGCTGCGGCCGCAAGGCGCCGCTCGACACGCCTTATCAGGCGGCCGTCGAGCAGAGACGCGAGGCGCTGGAGAACCGGGAAGAGATCGTCCCGCCGGAGCCTGAACCGCCGAAACAGGACAAGCCGTTCTTCCTCGATCCCCTGATCTGACCGGGAAACTCCCGTGAACCATTTCGAATACCGCGACGGCGTTCTCTACGCCGAGGATGTGCCGGTGCCGGAGATTGCGGCATCGGTCGGCACGCCCTTTTATTGCTACTCCACGGCCACGCTGACCCGCCACTACGACGTCTTCGCCAAGGCCTTCGCCGATCTCGACACGATGGTTTGTTACGCCATGAAGGCGAATTCCAACCAGGCGGTGCTGAAGACGCTTGCGAGCCTTGGTTCGGGCGCCGACGTGGTCTCGGAGGGCGAGCTTCGCCGCGCGCTGGCCGCAGGTATTCCTCCACAAAAGATCATGTTTTCGGGCGTCGGCAAGACCGCGCGGGAGATGGATTTCGCGCTTTCAGCCGGCATCCTGTGCTTCAACGTCGAATCCGAACCCGAGCTCGAACTGCTGTCGGCCCGTGCGACCGCACTGGGCGTCACCGCACCGGTTTCGTTGCGCATCAACCCGGATGTCGATGCGCGCACCCACCACAAGATCGCCACCGGCAAGGCGGAGAACAAGTTCGGCATCCCGAGCCAGAGCGCCCGTGAGGTCTATGGCCGCGCGGCCCGGCTACCCGGCCTGCATGTCGCCGGCATCGACATGCATATCGGCAGCCAGATTACCGAATTGCAGCCATTCGACGATGCGTTCGGCCTGCTCAACCGGCTGGTCGGCGAACTGCGCGCCGACGGCCATGAGATCGAGCATGTCGATCTCGGCGGCGGTCTTGGCGTTCCCTACAAGGACGACAACCAGCCGCCGCCGCTGCCCGACGCCTATGCAGCGATCGTGCACCGGCACATGTCGAAGCTCGGCGTCAAGGTGATCTTCGAGCCGGGCCGGCTGATCGCCGCCAATGCCGGCATTCTGGTGTCGGAAGTCATCTATCTGAAAGAAGGCGGCGCGAAGAATTTCCTCATCGTCGACGCGGCGATGAACGATCTTATCCGCCCCACCCTCTATGAGGCCTTTCACACCATACGCCCGGTCGTTGTGCCCGCGCCGGACACGCCGCGCATTGTCGCCGATGTGGTCGGCCCTGTGTGCGAAACCGGCGACTATCTGGCCCATGACCGCGACCTGCCGCGGCTTGGGGCGGGCGACCTGATCGCGATCGCCACCGCCGGCGCCTATGGCGCCGTGCAGTCGGGCACCTACAATTCGCGCCTTCTGGTGCCGGAAGTGCTGGTCAATGGCGACCGTTTCCACATCGTTCGCCGCCGCCCGACCTATGATGAGCTGATTGGGCTGGATTCGGTTCCCGACTGGTTCTGAGCGGCCGCGGCGGTCTGGTCGGTCCCTGATCTCTCTGTTCACGAAATCGTTGCCCGCCTCGTCTTTGCCGCGTTCAGTGCTATTCTTGGCAGAGGCGCACAAAGATTCGAGCGGCCCGCGCCGACGTTCGCCGGAGAGCCGATGGTCTCGGAACCGAGCAGCATCCAGCAGCCAGGCCTGAAGTCGGGCATGCTTTCGCGGCTTTGGCGCACGCGCAGCGCCACCCGCGCGGCCATTGTGGTCGAGCGGTTGTGGCCGCTGGCATTGCCTGCCGCGATTGTGATCGGTCTGTTCCTGTCGCTGGCCTGGTTCGGCCTGTTCCGCGTGATGCCGGACTGGCTGCGTCTGGGCACTGTGGCCGTGTTCGGCGTTGCTCTTGCCGCGTCAATCCTTCCGCTGACGCGTTATCGCCGTCCCTCGCCGTCCGAGATCGACCGACGCATCGAACGCTCGAATGCGCTCGCCCATGCCCCGGTCACGACCCAGACCGACCGGCTGTCGGGTGGCGACAATCCATTTGCCAACGCTTTGTGGCGCGAGCATCAAAAACGCATGGCCGCAGGTCTGGACCGGCTGTCGGGCGACATGCCGCGCACGCGCATTCCAGAACGCGACCCGTGGGCCGTCCGCGCCGTGGTGGCGCTGCTGCTGGTCACCGCCTTTGCCTTTTCCGTCGGACCGCGCGGCGGCAGCGTCCTCGACGCATTCCGGGCGAGCGCCGTGCCTGAAGCCATACCGGCCCGCATCGACGCATGGGTGACGCCGCCACCTTACACCGGCCGCGCGCCTGTTTTCCTGACCGCCGAAGGCAATCGCGAACAGCAGATTTTCCGGGTGCCGGCCGGCAGCGATTTTTCGGTCCGCATCACTGGCGGATCGAACGAAACGCTCAGCCTTATGGACGAAGGCGGCACGGAGGAGATCGCGCCCGAGGGCGGCGTGCTTCCCGACGGCGCCCCGCTTCCCTCGGCGCGGCAGTTCACGGGCAAGCTCTCCCGGGATGGAGTTCTCGCCCTGCAAAGCGGCGAGCAGACAGTCCTCAACTGGACTTTCCAGGTCATTCCCGACACCGCTCCTCAAATTCGCTTTGCCGGCGATCCGAAGCGCTCCGTCAACGGCACGCTTGAACTCCAGTACGAGGTCGAGGACGATTATGGCGCGACCGCCGGCGCCGCCCTCTTCGCCTACAGGCGCAAGCAGGAACCCGACGCGCGGCCGCTCTACGATGCGCCCGAAATGCCGCTCACATTGCCCCGGCGCAACGGGCGCGACATCGCCGCCAGCACCAACCGCGACCTGACCGAGCATCCGTGGGCCGGCAGCCCGGTCGACCTCACTCTGTCGGTCACCGACGCTGCCGGACAGGAAGGGCGATCGGAGACGCGGCCGCTGGTGCTTCCCGAGCGCCCGTTCTCCAACCCGCTGGCGCGCGCGCTGATCGAACAGCGGCGCATGCTGGCGCTCGACGCCAACAGCCAGGACCGCGTCCTCGACCTGATGGACGCAATCACGCTGAGGCCCGAGGATACGTTCGACAACGCCTCGCACTATCTCGGCATCGTGACCGCCATGACGCGGCTCGAAGTGGCCGACGACGACGATGAGCTGCGTGGCGTGGTCGACTATCTGTGGGAAGTCGCGCTCGGCATTGAGAACGGCGACCTGAGCGCCGCGGAGCAGCGGCTGCGGCAGGCGCAGGAGGCACTCCGCCAGGCGCTTGAGAACGGCGCGACCGATGAGGAAATCGAACAACTGATGGCCGAGTTGCGCGAAGCCATGCAGGAATTCCTGCGTGAATTCGCCGAGCGTTCCATGCAGAACCCGAACTCGGCGATGCAGCAGATGCCGGAAAACGGCATGGAGCTCCGCCAGACCGATCTCGAGCGGCTGCTCGACCAGCTCGAGGACCTGGCCAAATCCGGCGCCCGCGACCAGGCGCAGGAACTGCTCTCCCAGTTGCAGGACATGATGAACAATCTGCAGATGGGCCAGCAGCAGGCCGGCAGGGATGGCCAGCAACGGCAGCAGAACCAGATGCGCCAGCAGATGGATCAGCTCGGCGAGCTGATGCGCCGCCAGCAGGAACTGATGAACGAGACCTTCCAGCTCGACCAGATGCAGCGCGGCCAGCGCCAGCGCGGTTCGGACCGTTCCGAGCAGCGCGGCCAGCAGGGACAGCAAGGTCAACAGGGTCAAGAGGGACAGCAGCCGGGCCAGGGCCAGCCGATGACGCCCGAGGAATTCGCCGAGGCGCTTCGACAGTTGCAGGAAGGCCAGGGCCAGCTGCAGCAACAGCTTGAATCGCTCATGGAAGGCCTCGAAGGCATGGGCATCCAGCCGGGCGAAGGCTTTGGCGATGCCGGCGACGCGATGGGCGAGGCCGAAGGCGCCCTCGGCCAGGCGGAAGGCGAACGCGCCGTCGGCGAGCAGGGCCGTGCGCTCGAAGCGCTGCGCCGTGGTGCGCAGGACATGATGCAGCAGATGCAACAGGCAATGCAGGGCGACCAGGGCGGCAGCGGCGAAGGCGGCCGGCAACAGAGTTCCGACCGCGATCCGCTCGGCCGGCCCAGGGCGACGAACGGTCCGGACTTCGGCGATAGCGTCAAGGTGCCGGACGAGATCGACACCCAGCGCGCGCGCGAAATCCTCGAGGCAATCCGCCGCCGGCTGGGCGACGCGCTAAGCCCCGAACTCGAACGCAGCTATCTCGAACGTCTGCTGGAAATGGAAACGCGCTGAGGGCGTATTCTTTAGCCGCGCGCCAGCGCCCGCGCCACTTCGCTGCGGATTTCCGCCAGGCTGAACGGCTTGCGCACGACCCCGAGTACCGTGCCGCCCAGTTCCGCGGCCCGCTCGCGTTGCTCGGCATAACCCGTCATCAACAAGATGCGCAGCTGCGGAAATGACCGGGCCGCGGTTTCAGCCATTTCGATGCCGTCCATCACCGGCATGCGGATATCGGACAGCACCAGGTCGAAACCGCCGCTTTCGGCCCTGATCATCTCCAGCCCTTCATCGCCGTCGCCCGCCGTTTCGGTCGCGTGGCCATCCGCCTGCAGCGCCCGCGCGGTAAAGATGCGAACCGACTCGTCATCCTCGACGATCAGCACTCTGGCCATGGAAAACTCCCGGAAATGGGTCAGGCGTCGCCGGTCACGACGCCCACGAATGGCAGCTCACGAAAGGCATGCGCAACGTCCATCCCGTACCCGACGACAAAGTAGTCTGGACATTCGAAACCGACAAAGTCGGCGGTTAGTTCCGTCTGGCGCTTGTTGAGCTTGTCTAGCAGCACCGCGATCGACACGCTTTTCGCGCCCCGCTCCTGCATCAACTGGCGTGTGTAGTGCAGCGTCTTGCCCGATTCCAGGATGTCGTCGATCAAAAGCACGTCGCGGCTGGCGACCTCGTTGTCGATGTCACGGAGCACCTTCACCTCGCCGCTCGTGGTGCCGGTTCCATAGCTCGAGATGAAGATGAACTCGACCTCCGGCGAAAGCCCGGTGTCGTGCATGGCGCGGATCAGGTCGGCGGCGAAGACGAACGAACCCTTGAGGATCGAGATCACCAGAAGGTCGTGATAGTCGCGCTCGGCGATCTCCTTGGCGAGCTCGAGATTGCGCCTCGCGATCGCCGATGCGCTGAACAGCACATCGATCTGCTTGCCGCGAACAACAGGCATTGACCAGCTTACCTCGCCTAATCTAGCCGCCCTTCCGGAAATCCACGGTGACGGTCCTCACCCCTTCATTAGGGGCGTGCAGGCGGCTGGAGAAGGCAAACCGTTCGCCGGGCGCCAGAACCTTCTCGTTTGTCCCCAGGTAATACCGGGTTTCGCGCCCGTCCAGGCCGGTGACGATGATCGCCAGCGGAGGAACGGTGCTGCGCGCCTCGCCGGGATTGGCGACTTCGCCGTCGACCAGCAGGAATGCGCGTTCGCCGCGCCGGTCTATGCGGCTGACCACGTTGACGATGCGCAGGGGCTGTTGGAACGGCGTTGCGGTTGCCGTCTCACCCGCCAGCGTATCATTGCGGCTCACGATCGCATGGCCGCCCGAAACCCAGAACGCCCCGAACACAAGCGCCAGGCCGACGATCCAGAACACCGGGCCGCCTGTGCGCTGGTCGGAACGCGCCGTGCGTGAACCGCGCAGCATGTCCATGCCGCCGGCGTCGGCCGGCATATCGTCATTTCGTGTTTCCTGCGCGCGCGACGCTGGCTTTTGTTCCGGAACTATGGTCTCGAATTCGGCGTCGATGATATCGTCCGCGCCCGCCCGCTGCGGGCGCGTGCCGGCGTCGCTGTGGCCGTCAGTCATGATTTCGCCGGAAACCGGACGTGCCATGCGTTCGTCGGACATGTTTGCCTTTCGGAAAACCCGGCTTCTGGGGTAAACCGAAATGGTTAATGCTTCGCGACCGCTTCAGGCGCGAGAATGCGGCTCGCGGGGGTCCGAGCCGGCTTGTTTTTCACCGCTTTCGACGCTTCCCCCCCCCCGCCAGGGAACTTCAGGAAACCGCACAGTGATTCGCTTCGAAAATGTCGGCCTCAGATACGGCATGGGTCCTGAAATCCTGCGCGACATCTCTTTCCATCTGCCCGAGCGTTCGTTTCAGTTCCTGAGCGGACCGTCGGGCGCCGGCAAGACGTCGCTGCTCCGGCTGCTGTTCATGTCGCTCAAGCCGACCCGCGGCCTGATAACGGTCTTCGGCAAGGACCGCGCCCGCATCACGCGGCGCGAATTGCCGTTGATCCGCCGCCGCATCGGCGTGGTGTTTCAGGATTTCCGCTTGCTTGATCACATGACGACATTCGAGAATGTCGCCCTGCCGCTCCGGGTGCGCGGCCGCGACGAATCCTCCTACCGGACAGACGTTGTCGAACTGCTCAACTGGGTCGGTCTCGGCGAGCGTATGCATGTCCTGCCGCCGGTGCTGTCCGGCGGCGAGAAGCAGCGCGCCGCGATCGCGCGCGCGCTGATCGAGCAACCCCGCATCCTGCTGGCCGACGAACCCACCGGCAATGTCGACCCCCCGCTGGCCCGCCGGCTGATCAGGCTGTTCATCGAGCTCAACCGCCTGGGCACGGCGGTCGTGATCGCCACCCACGACGTCAACCTGATGGAGCAGGTGGAGGCGCGACGCATGGTGCTCGCCAGTGGCAGGCTGGACATCTATGACTGAAATCCCGCCTCCCCCGCCCGGGAAGCCCCGGGCCGGCAAGACGATCCCCATGCCGGGCACGTCGCGCCGGGCGCGCGGGCGCAAGCCCATGCCCATCGTGCCGCCGCAGAACGTGACGGGCAACGCGCTGGTGCTGGTGATCGCCATCATGACCTTTCTGTCATGCTTGACCCTTGGCGCGGTCACGCTGGTGCGCGATACGGCGGCGACCTGGCAGAACCAGATCGCGCGCGAGGCGACGATCCAGATCAGACCGGCCGAAGGCTTCGACATGGAGGCGGCGCTGCGCCAGGCCGCGGAGATCGCACGCGGCTTCCCTGGCGTGCGCGATGCGACGATCGTTGACGATGCGGCCACCGCCCGGCTTCTCGAGCCATGGCTCGGCAGCGGCGTGGACCTCGGCGAACTGCCGGTCCCGCGCCTCGTCACCGTCACCATCGACCCGGACAACCCGCCCGATTTCGCGGCGCTGCGGGCAGCGGTAACCAGCCAGATTCTCCGCGCCACGCTGGATGACCACCGCACCTGGGTCGACAGGCTTGTCACCATGGCGCGCACCACGGTGGCGATCGGAATATCGGTCCTGGTCCTGATCCTGTCGGCGACGCTGTTTACCGTGGTCTTCGCCACCCGCGGCGCCATGTCGGGCAATGGCCATGTGATAGAGGTTCTGCATTTCGTCGGCGCCGAAGCGGGATTCATCGCGCGCCAGTTCCGCAGCCATTTCCTTCTGACCGGCATGAAGGGAGCAGCGGCGGGCGGCGCGCTGGCCGCGCTCGTCTTCCTCGTCTTCTCGTGGTGGTCGAGCCGCAACCTCGCCACGCCCGAGGGCGACCAGGCGGCCGCGCTGTTCGGCAACTTCGCCATCGGCGTCGCCGGCTACGCGGGCGTCGCGATCATCGTGATAGCCGTTGCCATTCTCACCGCCGCAACCACCCACATTACGGTGGTTTCCTATCTCAACGACCTTGACGTGACGCCGGGCGAAAGGTGATCTGGATGCCCTCACGAATTGCGACGGTTCGCAACAATATTTGCCCTCTGGCGGACGTTTTGGCGGTCCGCCGCCTCAATCGGATGATAGCGGAGTAGCATGGACGGGACCGAGACCAGAAGCGACGGCCCACGCCAAGGGCACGGCAAGGGGCGCGGCAGGCTTGCCGGGCGGACCCTGTTCTGGACGCTTGGTCTGACGGCGCTGCTGTTCACAAGCGGTTTCGCCTATTTCTCCGACCACATCAGCGGCCTTGCCGCGCCCGACGAACCGTCCGGGGCGGATGCCATCATCGTGCTCACCGGCGGACAGTACCGCATCGAGGCGGCCGTTGAACTGCTGCGCTCGGGCAAGGGCAAGCGACTCCTCATCAGCGGTGTCAACCCGATGGCGGATGCCGACGATCTGCAGCGGGCAACGGGCGCGGACGTCACGCTGTTCAAATGCTGTGTCGACATCGACCACGCCGCGCTTGATACAGTCGGCAACGCCGCCGAAAGCGCCAAATGGGTCACCACCAACGCTTATGCCAGCGCCATCCTCGTCACCAACAACTATCACATGCCGCGCAGCCTGCTTGAAATGCGCCGCGTCAACGCCTCGCTGAGGATCGTTCCCTATCCGGTGGTCAACACGCCGCTCGGCGGCGGCGAATGGATGCGCAAGCCCGACGCGCTGCGCGTTCTGTTCACCGAATACACAAAATATCTGGCCGCGCTTGCCCGGAGCCTGGTGGAAAACCCGGTCCCCGTCCAAATCGAGACGGCCGCCATGAGCGACGATTGACCGCGTTCGCTCTATTGCCTTTCGGCCGTCAGGATGTAACCACCGTCGCCGTTCGCTAACCGGGTGCGCGGCCAATGCTCTACATCCGATCGCTGGCCTTCAACGCCGCGTTCTACGTGAATCTGATCGTCCAGATGATACTCTGGACGCCTTATTATTTCCTCGCGCCGCGCTATCGGGCCTGGTTCGTGCCGAAATTCTGGTCGCGCACGTCGATGTGGCTGTTGAAGGTGATCGCCGGTACGCATAGCGAAATCACCGGCCAGGAAAACCTGCCAGATGGGCCGTACATCCTGGCGCCCAAGCATCAGTCCTTCTGGGACACGATCGCTTTCCTGACTTACATCCGCGATCCGCTCTACATCCTCAAGCGCGAGCTCAGATGGATCCCCTTCTTCGGCTGGTACATCCTCAAGATGCGGATGATCCCGGTCGACCGGGGCAAACGCTCGAAGGCACTGAAGACGGTCATCGAGCGCACCCGCGCGGAGATGCGCGAGAACAACCGCCAGCTGATCATATATCCGGAAGGCACTCGGCGATCGCCTGGCGCCGAGCCGGCCTACAAATGGGGCATCGTCGAACTCTATGCCGAACTAGACCTGCCGGTCGTGCCGGTCGCGCACCAGGCTGGCCTGTGGTGGCCGCGGCGCAAATTCCTGCGCCATCCGGGCACCATTCGCGCCCGCTTCCTGCCGCCTATCCCGGCGGGGCTCGACAAGGAAGCTTTTCATGCGCGCCTTGTCGCCGAGACCGAGGCGGCCTGCGACGCGTATCTGATCGAAGCCGCCAACGCGCCCGACGCGCCGCCATTGCCGGAGACGGCCCGCAGGCGGCTCGCGGAACTGGGGATCAAGGTAGAGGCTGCGGCGTCTGCGTGACCACGTCTAGATACGGCTGCCGGTCGAGACCCGCTTTGCCACCGCCTCCAGCCAGTGGTCGCGAATGGATAGCGCCTTGAGGTGCTCCACTGTGTTGAGCACATACTCCTCGTTCAGTCCCGATTGTCCCGCCGCGCCGGTCACCCGCGCTACCGCGTGATCGACGTCTAGCGGACCGGCATATTGCACGTGCGCGCGGTCGACGACGTAACAGACCGCAGGCACCACGGCGCCGTCCGCGAGCCTGAGCGGCAGTTCGCGCTCCAGATAGACATTGGTGACAAGCTCGCGGGCGCGCAACGTGGCCATCACCTCGTCGCGCAGGCTCTCCGGAACCCGGAATGCCAGGCCGATGCATGAGCCGCCACGGTCGAGCCCGAGCACCAGACCAGGCCGCTGCGGGGTCCCCCGGTGAACATGCGACAGCACGCACAGCGCGCGGCGATAGCCGAAAAGCCGCGCCCGCCGGGTCTCGACATGGGCAAAGTCTGGCCGCCAGATCAGCGAGCCGTAGCCAAACACCCAAAAATCGCTCATATCGCCGGTTCCCTGGCTTTGCCGGCGTACCGGCCGCGAAGCGCAACCCCGGTTAGCGAGGCATCCCGCATGACGTCAAGCCGACGCAGGCCCGCCAGCATGGCGCGACGGTTCATCTGGCTGTCAACCGCCATCGTGGCGGTCATCGGGCTTTACACGTTCGGATGGTTCTATGCCGCTGACCGCCTCGTGACCGAGGCGAACGCCGCCTTCGACCGGCTGAGCCGCAACGGCAACCGCGTGGCATGCGAAAACGCTGAAGCCGTGGGCTATCCGTTCCGCATCGGACTGTTTTGCAATTCCGTGTTCTTCGAACGCCGAACGGAAGGGTTCACCGCCGACACCGGCGCCTTCCGCTCCGCTGCGCAGATCTACGCGCCCATGCGCATCATCGCGGAAATCGACGCGCCGGCGCGCCTCAATCTGCCATGGTTCCATCCCTTGCATTTCAAATGGGAATCGATGCGCGCCAGCGCGCGGCTGGCGACCCCGCTACCTGAATTGTTGTCCATCGTTGCAGGTCAAATCGCCGTGGAAGCCGACACGCCGGGCGCCGGAAATACCGGCCTGCTCGGCGCGGACGAAGTGCAACTGCATCTTCGCCCTAGGGGAGCCGATCTCGAAATCGGACTGCGCATGACCGCGATTTCGCCCGGCCCGCTGCTGGCGGATGTAGGCTTGCCTGCATTCTCGGGCGCAGGCGACATCAAGCTTGCCGATGGCGCGCTGCGCGTCGAACACCGTGACTTCAATCTGCCCGGTTCCAGCTTCGACATACGCAGCCTCGACCTCATGATCGAAGGCGGCGGAACGCTCGCCGTCTCCGGGCCATTGTCGATACGCGAAGACGGGTTGATAGATGCGGATTTGCAGGTGAAGTCCAGCGACGCCGCCGCCCTGCTTGCGATCCTTGCAGAGGCGTTCCCTGAAATCCGCACCCAGATGCTGACGCTGGGCGCGGGACTGGCCGCGCTCGGCCCCGATCAGGCGCTGCCCCTGCGTATCCGCGCCGGAACAGCCACGCTCGGCTTCATAGAATTGGGTCGGATTCCGGCGATATGAAGGACAGACGCGGCCGTCGCTGTCAGAAGTCGGAAGAATAGGGCCGCGCCAGCGCCCGGTCCGATTTCAGCGAATCCGGTTTCGGCTGGAGCGAAATATGCTCCTTCTCGATCACCTTCCTGCGGGTGAGCCGGCTGGTCGACAGAAGCTTCTCAAGCTTCTCGCCATCCTCGGCCTCGATTGCATTGGCGAATTCGTCGAGATCGCCCATGAATCGGCGGAGAATGTCCAGCACCTGGACCTTGTTGCCAAGGAAGATATCACGCCACATCGCGGGATTGGATGAAGCGATGCGGGTGAAGTCGCGGAACCCGCCTGCGGAGAATTTCACGACGTCAGAATTCGTCTCTCGCTCATACTTGAGCGCGGTGTGGAAAATCGAATAGGCCGCGACATGCGGCAGATGGCTGGTGATCGAAAGCACATAGTCATGATGCTCGGGCGTCATGATCTCGGCCTTCGAGCCGAGCGCCTCCCAGAACTGCTTCGCCTTTTCGACCGCGGAAGGGTCGGTTCCGTCGGGCGGGGTCAGGATACACCAGCGATTGATGAACAGGCTTGGCAGCCCCGCTTCGGGACCGGACTGCTCAGTACCCGCCAGTGGGTGAGCCGGCACCAGGTGAATGCCGTGCGGCAGCACCGGCAGTATCTCCGCAACCACCGACGCCTTCACCGAACCGACGTCTGACAGGATCGCGCCGGCCTTCATGACGGGGGCAACCTCGGCCGCGACCTTGGCGATCTGCCCGACAGGAACGCAGATGACGACCAGGTCGGCATCCGCCACCGCCTCTGCGCTGGTGTCGACGACCTTCGCTTCGCCCAGCCCCAGCTCGCGCACGCGTCGGCGCACCTTGTCCGAATTGTCGGTGACGACAAGCTCGGACACGACGCCGCGTTCCACCGCGGCCCGCGTTATCGAGGAGCCGATCAGGCCCTGCCCGATGACAGCGAGTTTCTTGACCACCTGTCCCATAGTCCGCGATGCCTATTTGCCCAGGAACGCGCGCAGCGCGGCGACAACGCCGCGATTGGCCTCTTCAGGCCCGACCGTCATGCGCAGTGCGTTGGGGAAACCATACCCGGTCACCCGGCGCAGCACAAACCCGCGCGAGGTCAGGAAGGCGTCCGCCTCTTCCGCGGTCTTGCCCGAGCCGTCGAAATGGATGAGCACGAAATTGCCGACGCTCGGCGTCACGCGCAGCCCGATCGCACCGAGTTCCTGCGTCAGCCAGCCGAGCCACTCATCGTTGAAGGCGACCGCCTTGTCGACATGCGCCCGATCCTTCACCGCTGCCGCGCCCGCGGCAATCGCGGCCGCGTTGACGTTGAACGGTCCGCGGATGCGGTTGAGCGCGTCGATCACATGCGCCGGCCCGTAGAGCCAGCCGACGCGCAGCGCCGCCAGTCCGTGGATCTTGGAAAAGGTCCGCGTCATCACGACGTTTTCGTTGGCCGACACCAGCTCGATGCCTGCCTCGTAGTCGTTGCGGCGGACATATTCGGCATAGGCCGCGTCGAGCACCAGCAGCACGCGCTTCGGCAGCCCGGCATGCAGCCGCCGCACTTCGTCGACAGGCAGATAGGTGCCGGTCGGGTTGTTCGGATTGGCGAGAAACACGACTTTCGTCCGCTCCGTCACCGCCGCCAGGATTGCGTCGACATCGGCGCGCTCTTCGGTCTCGGGCACGGCGACCGGCCTGCCGCCAACCGCCTGGATGTCGATGCGGTAGACCAGGAAGCCGTGCTCGGTGAAAATGCCTTCGTCGCCCGGCTGGATATAGGCCTGCGCCAGGAGCGCGATCGCCTCGTCGGAACCGTTGGTGCAGATGATATTAACGGAGTTGAGCCCGTGCGCGGCCCCGATCGCCTCGCGCAGCCTTGCCGATGCGCCATCAGGATAGATTTCGGCCTTGTCCAGCACTGCCTGCGCGGCGGCGCGGGCCTGCGGCGACGGCCCCAGCGGCGTTTCGTTCGACGACAGCTTGTAGACCTTCGCCACGCCCGGCGCGCCTTCCTTGCCCGGCACGTAGGCGGCGATGTCCATGATGCCCGGATTGGGTTCTGGTCGAACAGTTTCGCTCATTTGAAGGTTCCGCGCGGAAAGTCGCCAGCCTCTATCAGAGCTTTGACGTTGACGCAAAGCCCGCGCGGCACTAGAAAGCCGGCAGCATCGTGGTGATTTGGCCGGTCGGCTTGCAGCCACGTTAAACAAGTCGCTAAAGGACCGATCAGACGGACCGGCCAGCGATTTGCGGCCGGTTTTTTTGTCTGGAGCATGTCCCATGCCAATCAGGGTTCCCGATCAGCTTCCCGCCCGCGACGTCCTTGCACGCGAGGGCGTTTCGGTGATGGACGAACGGACGGCCATGCGCCAGGACATCCGCCCCATGCAGATCGGGCTCCTGAACCTCATGCCCAACAAGATCCGCACCGAGACACAGATTGCCCGCCTGATAGGCGTCACGCCCCTGCAGGTCGAGCTGACCCTTGTGCGCATCGGCAACCACAGGGCGAAGAACACGCCCGAGGACCACCTGATTGCCTTCTACCAGACCTGGGAAGAGGTCCGGTCGCGCAAGTTCGACGGCTTCATCATAACCGGCGCTCCAATCGAACTTTTGCCGTTCGAGGAGGTGACCTATTGGGAAGAGCTGACGCGGATCCTCGATTGGACCACCTCCAACGTCCATTCCTCCTTCTTCATCTGCTGGGGGGCGATGGCCGCTGCCTGGCGCTTCCACTCCATTCCGAAATACACGCTGGAAAAGAAGGCGTTCGGCGTTTTCCGTCACCGCAATCACGCCCCCGCGTCACCTTACCTGGCCGGCTTTTCGGATGATTTCTCCATACCCGTTTCCCGCTGGACCGAAGTGCGCGCTCCCGACATCGCCACCGTCCTGGACCTCGAATTGCTCATGGAATCGGATGTGACCGGACCTTGCCTTGTCGCCGAGACGACCGGCAACCGGCTCTACATGTTCAACCATATCGAGTACGATTCGACCTCGCTCAAGGAAGAGTACGACCGCGATGTGGCGGCCGGGTCACCAATCCAGGTGCCGCACGGCTACTACCCGGACGACGATCCGGGCCGAAATCCGCTCAACCGCTGGCGCTCGCATGCCCATCTGCTTTTCGGCAACTGGATCAATCAGGTTTACCAGACCACGCCGTTCGACGTGGCGCAGATAGGCGAGGAGCCGCTGCTCGCCGCTTCGTAACCCGGCCGGACGCCCTGGTGCGGCCTCCGGATGGCTGCCTTTGTGGCCTCCACTATCTGAAAGAGCCGCTTTGACCTGGCAAGACGGCAAATTCCATCATCCGGAATTCACCGTGACCCAGATGCAGGAATTCTGCATCGAGCAGTTGCAGAAGAAAGGCATGCTCCGCTTCATGGGCTGGCTGTTCACGCGCGGTCTGCCGCGTCTGGAGCGTTGGAAAAGCCGATAGCCCCGCCGCGCGTCGCGCCCTGGGGCGTCAGCACCGGCACGAAGACGCGGCGCGACACACGCTGGGCAACAGGCACGCCCTGATAGAGCCGCTTCTGCGCCTCAACGATGATCACGCCCGAAAAGATTGGCCAGAACCGGCGGCCCGCCTTTTCGAGCAACTGGTAGAACCGCAGCAGCCACCGCCGGCGCGACGGCGGAAAATGCAGCGCGTCGGTCCATGCGCTCGGCGTGAAGTTCGTCTCGCGCAGGAGTTCCGTGAGCTGGGCGCGCGAAAAAGGCCTGCCGGTTCCAAACGGCGTGTGTTCGAAGCGCGCCCACAGACCACGCCGGTTGGGCGCAACGATCACCAGCCTGCCGCCGGGCGCCAGCACACGCCACAGCTCCTTCAGCGTTTCATGCGGGTTCTCCGCGTGCTCCAGCGCGTGGACCAGCAGGATACGGTCGATGGAAGAATCGAACAGCGGCAGTTCCTCGTCGAACACCAGCGCGGTGCTCGACGGCCCGGCCGGCGGCCAGTTCACCGCGCCTTGTGTTGCCGGCATAAAGGCGAAGACCCGCTCGGAATCGGCCCCGAACCGGTCGAGCCAGGGGATTGCGTAGCCCAGGCCGACCAGCCGCTCGTTCGGCATGTTCGACCAGACCGACGCAAGAGCCATGGCGATCGAACGCTCGGCCAGCCGCCCGAGCAGCGAGCCGTAGAAATTGCGCAGGTCGACGATATCCGAGATCATGATACGGCAAGCTATATGGTGGTTCGGCACTGTTCAACAAAGCTTGGGCCCGCAGCGCATTGCCTTTCGATCCGCGCCGACTATGTTGCGCGCCAACAAGGAGTAATGCATGGCCCTCGAGATTGAACAGTTCATGTGCCGGGACGACAATTTCGGCATTCTGGCGCGCAACAAGGCGTCCGGAACGGTGTTCTTGGTCGACGCGCCTGAAGAGAGCGCGATCATGGCCGCGATCGAACGCACCGGTTGGAAGCCTGACCTGATTCTGACCACCCATCACCATCCCGACCATGTCGAAGCCAACGAGGCGCTGAAGAAGCGTTTCGATCTCGTCATCATCGGCCCGGCGGCCGAAAAGGACAAAATTCCCGGCATCGACCGCACGGTGAAAGACGGCGAGACGCTCGATGTCACCGGCGAGCCGACCAGGGTCATCTCGACTCCCGGACACACGGCCGGCCATGTCAGCTATTACTTTCCGGAGTCTGGCGTCGCCTTCACGGCCGACACCCTGTTCGCGCTTGGATGCGGCCGCCTGTTCGAGGGCAGCCCGGCCGACATGCTGGGATCCATGCGCAAGCTGGCTGCGCTGCCACTCGACACCACTGTCTATTGCGGTCACGAATACACGCTTTCCAACGCCCGTTTCGCGTTGAGCGTCGACCCGACCAACTCGGCGCTCAAGGAACGCGCGGCGAAGATCGAGACGCTGCGCGAGGAGGGCAAGCCGACGCTTCCCACCACGCTGCGCGAGGAGATGGCGACCAATCCGTTCCTGCGCTGGCACGACCCCGCCATCCGCCGCAATCTCGGGATGAAGGACGCTTCCGACGAAGCCGTCTTCGCCGAGATCCGCAAGCGCAAGGACCAGTTCTGATCATGCCCGGCGGGCCGACCGCCGACCAGGTTATCGCCCGCCTTGGCCTAAAACCGCACCCCGAGGGCGGCTGGTTTTCCGAGACCTTCCGAGACAATCCCGCTGGCGGTCGCGGCCATTCGACGGCGATCTATTTCCTGCTGAGGGAAGGCGAACAATCCGCATGGCATCGCGTACGCGATGCGGCCGAGGTCTGGCACTTTTATGCCGGCGGGCCGCTCAGCCTCGAAATCGCCGGTCCGGACGGCGCCGGTCTGCAAGAACTCATCCTCGGTCCCGATCTGGAAGCGGACCAGCGCCCGCAGCATGTCGTGCCGGCCAATTGGTGGCAGCGGGCGCAAAGCCGTGGCGCGTGGACGCTGGTCGGCTGCACCGTCGCGCCGGGTTTCGACTTCACTGCGTTCGAGATGGCCGAGCCTGGCTGGGAGCCGGCCGGCGCGTGATGCCGAAAAGTGGATGCCGGTCTTCGGATAATGTCATGCCGGAGAATACGCGACGATAGCCAGCGTTATTGTGAGCTGGGCGGTAAAGTAGAGCACCCACACCGCGTAGCCCGTCCACGCCGCATGAGGCGAGGTCTCCGCAATCAGATATTTGCGCACAGCGAGGATGGCGTCCGAGGCAATGAACAGCGTCGCACCGACGGCGACCGCATAACCCGGAACCGTAACCGACATGACGCCCATCGCCGCGATCGCCAGCGCGTAAACGACGACCGGTGCGCGCATCGCGGCTGGTACCGCCGGGACGAGTCTCGCCAGCAGCACGCTCGCTGCAATCACGATCAGCAGCGCCCAAATACCGCGCAGTGTTTCGGCAACGAGAATGCCAAGGCCCTGGCTGCCGGTCGCGAACAACGCGATGTAGATGACATGCGCGATCAGGAAGGCGACGAGGCCGGGCAGAAACCAGCGTTCCTCCTCCGCAGCCAACGCCGCGTCGCCCGAGGCGCTCGCCATCAGCGCCAGCGCAAGCAGCAGCGGCCCGCCGGTTGACCAGGCGAGAACGCCGAGCAGCGCCACCGACAGCGTCTTGACCGCGGTCCGCTGCCAGGACGCCGGCCAGTGCGCCATGAAGCCGTAGAGAACGGCCGCGAGGATGGACAGAACAAGCAGGCCGTTGGCCGTCTCTGTCAGGCCGCCGGGAAAGGGCATCGCCTCAGGTCTCCGCGGCGTCTGCAAGGCGCGCGCGACGGCCGAGCATGTCCTTGGCCGCAAGCGCCACGCCCGCCGTGATCAGTATGCACGCGGCAAGGATCGTCAGCGTCGCCGGCGTCCGCCCGGCGGCGATCAGGATCAGCGTCGAGAGCAGCGGCGCGGCGTAGCTCGACGCCCCCAGCACCTGGATTTGACCGTGCTTGACGCCGTAGTCCCAGGCGTAAAAAGCCGCCCCCACCGGCATCAGACCCAACCCGGCGACCGCCAGCCATTGCGTCGTGCCGTCAGGCCAGGCCGTCTGCTCAAGCAGAACATGGCATATCGCCGAAAGAACCGCGGCAGCCGCGCAGAACCACGTCACGATCGTGGTCGGCACGGCTGTGAACCGGCGCGACAAAAGCGAATAGCCCGACCATGTGAATGCGCACACGATCGCGGCGCCATAGCCAAGGGCGAAACGCGCATCGAAGGCAATCGCGCCGCCGCGCGTGATGATCAGCGCAGTGCCGGCGAGGCCCAGCAATGCGCCTGCCACGTGATGCCATTTGAGCTTCTCGCCCGGCATCAGCGCCGATCCCACCACGATGAACAGCGGCCACAGATAGGCGATGAGGCTCGCTTCCGCGGCTGGCGCATTGCGCAGGGCGGTGAAATAGAAAAAGTGGTAGCCGAACAACCCGCCTATGCCGATCACCCAGGCCGCGAGCGGCGGCCACGCCGCGACAGCGGACTTTGGAAAAACAGCGCGCAGCGCGAGGCCGAGCGCGGCCCCAATGGTGAAGCTCATTGCCGAAAGCTGGAAGGGCGGCACCTTGCCGGACGCATCGGTGAACAGGGCCAGCAGCGCCCACATCGCGACTGCAGAAAATCCGATCGCCGTTGCCCGTCCAGTCATCTCGCCTTCCCTGACCGCGGTTCGCGCAGGGCGTCGCGCCGCGCAAATCGCAGTTCACGACCGGTTGAACCCATATGGTGCGATCGCGCAATAGCGGAATTGCCTTGCCACTTGGACAATGGTGGTGCGGACGGGGATTTCCGTTTCGCTAATTCCGGGCGGGAGAGGCGACCCGCCGGCCCAGTGACGGGACTGCTTTGAGCCCCAATGCATTCCGTCCGGCTTTAGGCCGGGACCGGCGGTGGTTGCAGCCTTGAAGTCGCGCTCCTGTCCGGCTTTTTTTCTTCCCCAAATGTCGACGCGGCAGATTTCAACGCGCTGTCCAGGCGAACAGGATGCAAGTCACTGATATCCGTTGGTGAAATCGGCTGCCGAGAATTGGTGAGCCAACCGATTCAGAAAGCTCTGCTTTTGCCATCAACAGGCCTGTGACGGGGCCGACACAAATGTGTCATCGAACTGTTACACGGGACCGATATGGCCTGCCCTGACGCGAGGAAGCGTCCTCAAGGATTCCGAACAGGAGTAGGCTCAAATGAACAAACTCATCCTCATGGCATCTGCGGCATCCGTCGCGCTTGCCGCGTCCGTCGGCGTTGCCGCCGCGCGCGACCAGATCAAGGTCACCGGTTCCTCGACCGTGTTTCCCTACAGCCAAGCGGCCGCCGAAGAGTTCGCCAACAAGACTGGCAAGCCGGCTCCCGTCGTCGAATCGGTCGGCACCGGTGGCGGCTTCAAGGCATTCTGCGGTGGTATCGGCCCCGACCATGCCGACGTCACCGGCGCCTCGCGCGCCATCAAGAGCTCCGAAGTCGAGCTTTGCACATCCAATGGCGTCACCGACATCACCGAGGCTCTGATCGGCTATGACGGCCTTTCGATCGCAGTGTCCCGCGCCAATGACTTCGACTGGAACCTGACTGAAGAGCAGGTCTTCAAGGCGCTCGCCGCTGAACTGCCGGACGGCAATGGCGGTTTCATCGCCAACCCGAACATGAAGTGGTCGGACATCGACGCATCGCTTCCGGACGTCAATATCATCGCCTTCGGCCCTCCGCCCACATCCGGCACGCGCGACGCTTTCGTCGAACTGATGATGCATGACGGCTGCTCCACTCTGCCCGGCATGGCGGATCTGAAGAAGTCCGACGAAGACAAGTGGGAAGAAATCTGCTCGCGCATGCGCCAGGACGGTCCCTTTGTCGAAGCCGGCGAAAACGACAACCTGATCGTCCAGCGTCTTGAGTCGGATCCGAACTCAGTTGGCATCTTCGGCTACTCGTTCCTCTATGAGAACACCGACAAGCTGAAGGGCGTGAAAATCAACGATGTCGAGCCAAATTTCGACACCATCGCCGACGCGTCCTACCCGGTCGCCCGTCCGATCTTCTTCTACATCAAGAACGCACACCGCGATGTCATCCCGAACCTGAACGAGTTCCTGGCGGAATACGTCTCTGACGGAGCTCTTGGCGCCGACGGTTACCTGCCGGAGCGCGGCCTGACCCCGCTGTCGGACGAAAAGCGCATGGAAGTGCAGAAGGCTGTTGCCGAAGCGAAGAAGCTCGGCTCCTAAATCGCATCACTAACGTAGCCGCCCGTCCATGACGGGCGGCTACGCTCTTTGCTTCGGTGTTGTTTGGCACAACCGTGCCGATCGGGGGTCTTATGGCGGGGTATCTGATTGGTTTCATGGCCCTCGCTGCCGTGGTGGCTGCCTTTTTGGGCGTCGCGCGCAGCAAGGCGAACCGCAGCCGGGCCACGATCAAGACGCATTCCCGTCCGATCTATCACGGCCTCAATGCCGCCATCTGGACGGGCGTCCCGGCTTTCGTCTTCCTTCTTCTTTGGTTGACGGGGCAGAACGGCGTGATCGACATGCTTGTTCTCGGAAGCTACCCCGGCTCCGACGCCATGACCGGTCCGCAGCGGGATCTTCTCATCAGCGAAATCCGCCAGGCCGCCTCGGGTGTGCTGTTCAAGGAGCCGACCCCGGAAATCCTTGCGGCGGTCGATCACCTGAACTCCCTGCGGTCCATCTCCACATGGGCGATGGTCGCCGTCGTCGCTGCTTTCGTCGCAGTCGGCGCCTTCCTCGGACTGCGCGTGATCGAAACCCGCTTTACGGCACGTCACAGCGTCGAGCGCGCCGCAACCTGGTTCATGATGTTCTCGTCTCTCGTGGCCATCCTCACGACGGCGGGAATCGTTCTCTCCCTCGTCTATGAGGCGCTGCAGTTTTTCGCCCGTGTGCCGGTCACGGAATTCCTGTTCGGCCTTCGCTGGGAGCCGCAGATCGCCATTCGCGCCGATCAGGTCGCCGGGCAAGGCGCGTTCGGAATGATCCCGGTGCTGTTCGGCACATTTGTGATCTCCGCTCTGGCAATGGCGGTCGCCATTCCTACGGGGATCATGTCGGCGATCTATCTCACGGAATATTCGAACGAGCGCTTTCGCGCCGTGGTAAAGCCACTGCTTGAAATACTCGCTGGCATCCCCACCCTCGTCTACGGCTTCTTCGCGGTCCTGACCGTCGCCCCGCTGATACGCAATCTCGGCCTTTCGCTCGGTATCGACGCCGCGCCCAACAGCGCGCTCGCGGCGGGTGGGGTGATGGGCGTCATGCTCATCCCGTTTATCTCGTCATTGTCCGACGATGCCTTCGCCGCCGTTCCTCGTGCGATCCGGGAGGGCTCCTTCGCGCTTGGGGCGACCAAGGGCGAGACGATCCGCAAGGTCCTGCTGCCGGCGGCGCTGCCGGGAATTGTCGGCGGCGTCCTTCTGGCGCTCAGCCGAGCCATCGGCGAAACGATGATTGTCGTGATGGCGGCCGGCCTGATTGCGAAAATGACGCTCAACCCGTTCGATTCCGTGACCACCGTCACAGTGCAGATCGTGACACTTCTGATCGGCGACAGCGAGTTCGACAACCCCAAGACGCTTGCCGCGTTCGCGCTTGGCCTGATGCTCTTCATCATCACGCTCGGGCTGAACCTGATCGCCCTGCGCACGGTCCGCAAATACCGGGAGAAATACTGATGGCCGCGACAGATATCGCCGGCAGCTCGGCAACCCCGCCCTCGCCGCGACTGCCTGTCGTCTGGAAGTCCGACGAGATGACCAGGCGCCGCAAGGCCAGATACGCGGCCGACCGTCGTTTGCGCCTTTACGGCATGGTGGCGATTGGCTTTGCGCTCGGCTTTCTGATGATCCTGGTCGGCACGCTGAGCTTTACCGGCTATCGCGCCTTCACCCAGTCGATGGTCACGATCGACATTGATTTCAGCTCTGCCGAGCTTGATCGCAACAATCTGATGGAGTCCAACTGGCGCACCATCTTCCGCGACGGGGTCAAGGACGACGTCGGCGAGCTGTCGCGTTCTGAGGAGCGGGACTACTTCTCGATGTTCACGTCGTCCGCGGCGTACCTGATCCGCGACCGGATTATTGCCGACCGCTCGATCCTGGACGGGCGCGCAACATTCACCATCCCGATGTCCGATCCGATCGATCAACTGGCCAAGGGTCTTGTCGACACCAACCTGCCAGAGGACCAGCGCCGGGTGAATGACAATCAGGTCAAACTGTTCAACCAGCTCAAGGCGAAGGGTGCTGTGTCGCAGCCCTTTAACTGGGGCCTGTTTTTCAACTCCGACAGCCGCTTTCCCGAGCTCGCGGGCCTGGCCGGCGCTATTTCCGGTTCATTCTGGCTGCTTCTCGTCTGCTTCCTGATCAGCTTTCCGGTCGGGATCGGGGCGGCCATCTATCTTGAGGAATTCGCGCCGAAGAACCGTTTCACCGACCTCATCGAGATCAACATCAACAATCTGGCCGCCGTCCCATCGGTCGTGTTTGGCCTGCTTGGCCTGGCCGTCTTTCTCGGATGGTTCGGCCTGCCGCGTTCCGCGCCGTTTGTCGGCGGCCTGGTCCTGGCGCTGATGACCTTGCCCACGATCATCATCGTCACCCGGGCGGCGCTCACTTCAGTGCCGTCATCCATCCGCGAGGCGGCGCTGGGTATCGGCGCCTCCAAGCACGAAGCGGTTTTCCACCATATACTGCCGCTGTCGATGCCGTCGATCATGACCGGCACGATCATCGGCCTTGCCCAAGCGCTCGGCGAGACGGCGCCGCTGCTGCTGATCGGCATGAACGCCTTCATAACCAGCCCGCCCGATGGCATCTTCGAAGCATCCACGGCGCTCCCGACACAGATCTATATCTGGGCGGACAGTCCCGAGCGCGGCTTTGTCGCCCGAACCTCCGCGGCAATCCTCGTATTGCTTGCCTTCCTTGTTTCAATGAACACCATAGCCATCTTCCTGCGCCAGCGTTTCGAGCGGCGCTGGTAGGGAGTAAGAAGGATGAACCAGATGAGCGAATTCGCCGTCGAAAAGGCCATAGGTGAACGGATGGCGACCACCACTTCCACATCATCCGGGCCCGCCGGGGGCGTCAAGATGGCCGGCAAGGACGTTTGCGTCTTTTACGGCGAGAAGCAGGCCCTGTTCGACGTCAATCTCGACATTGGCGCCCGAGAAGTCACCGCGCTGATCGGCCCGTCCGGCTGCGGCAAGTCGACCTTCCTGCGCTGCCTCAACCGCATGAACGACACGATCGACATTGCCCGCATCGAAGGTCTTATCACCCTCGACGGCAATGACGTTTACGACCCCGGCATCGACGTCGTGGAACTGCGCGCCCGCGTCGGCATGGTGTTCCAGAAGCCCAACCCGTTCCCGAAATCGATCTTCGAGAACGTCGCTTATGGCCCTCGTATCCACGGCATCGCGCGAAACAAGACCGACATGGAGGAGATCGTCACCTCCGCCCTCAAGAAGGCGGGACTGTTCGAGGAGGTGAAGGACCGCCTCGACGAGCCGGGCACCGGCCTCTCAGGCGGTCAGCAGCAGCGCCTGTGCATCGCCCGCGCCATTGCGGTCTCGCCCGAGGTCATCCTGATGGACGAACCCTGCTCGGCGCTCGATCCCATCGCTACCGCCAGGATCGAGGAACTGATCGACGAACTGCGCGAAAACTACACGATCGTCATCGTCACCCATTCGATGCAGCAGGCGGCGCGTGTCTCCCAGCGCACGGCGTTCTTCCATCTTGGCATTCTGGTGGAAGAGGGCGCGACGGACGTCATCTTCACCAGCCCCAGGGAAAAGCGCACCCAGGACTATATCACCGGCCGCTTCGGCTGACCGAGACCATACGAGGACATGATCATGGGCGAGCACACCGTCACCTCCTTTGACGAGGAACTGGAACATATCGACCGCCTGATCCGCGACATGGGCGATCTTGCCGGGACAATGGTTCAGGATGCTACGCGAGCACTGGTCACCTCCGACAACGCGCTGGCTCAGCGCATCATTTCCGACGATTCCGTCATGGACGCCCGCCAGCGCGACCTCGACGAGAGCGCGATCACGCTGATCGCCAAGCGGCAACCCATGGCGCAGGATTTGCGCAGCGTCGTGGGCGCCATCCGCATGGCCGCCGACCTGGAACGCATCGGCGATCTCGCCAAGAACATCGCCAAGCGCGTCGGTGCGGTCGTGCCGACCCCGACCCAGAAAACGCTGTCGCTCTCCATCGAATCCATGGCGGAAATGGTGTTGCTTCAGGTGACGGGCGTTATCGATGCCTATGTCGCGCGCGATGCGGACAGCTTGCGTGACTTGCGCGCCCGCGACGAGAAGGTCGACATCAAATACACGGCCGTATTCCGTGAATTGCTGACCTATATGATGGAAGACCCGCGCAACATCACAGCCTGCACCCATCTCCTGTTCTGCGCCAAGAACCTGGAGCGTATCGGCGACCACGTGACCAACATCGCCGAAAACGCCTATTATACGATCACCGGCGAGCAGCTGCCGGCACAGCGTCCAAAGCAGGATGAAACCGCGATGTCCGCGCTGGCGGAATGACGGCGCCCTGGCGACTGGACGGATTGGAAGCGCGAATGATTGCACCGAAGGTCATGGTGGTCGAGGACGAGGAGCCGCTATGCGTGCTTCTCAAATACAACCTGGAAGCTGAAGGCTATCAGGTCGAGATCGTCAATCGCGGTGATGAGGCCGAGCTGAGGCTGCAGGAGAGCACTCCCGATCTGCTGGTGCTGGACTGGATGGTGCCGGCGATCTCCGGCATCGAGCTTTGCCGCCGTCTGCGCATGCGGCCCGAAACCGAGCGTCTGCCGATCATCATGCTGACCGCGCGCGGAGAAGAAAGCGACCGCGTGCGCGGTCTCGCGACCGGCGCTGACGACTACCTCGTCAAACCCTTCTCCACGCCCGAATTCATGGCCCGCGTGCGGGCCCTCCTGCGCCGCGCCAAGCCCGAAGTTCTGTCCAGCGTGCTCAAGGTCGGCGACATCATGCTCGACCGCGAAGCTCACCGCGTCTATCGCCGCAAGAGCGAGATCAGGCTGGGGCCAACCGAATTCCGCCTGCTCGAATTCATGATGCGGCATCCAGGCCGTGTTTTCTCGCGCACACAGCTTCTCGACAATGTCTGGGGCGAGACGATCTATATCGACGAGCGCACGGTCGACGTCCATGTCGGCAGGCTGCGCAAGGCGGTCAACAATGGCCGCATGCCCGACGTGATCCGCACCGTGCGCGGCGCCGGCTACGCCATCAATGAAGCCTGACGCGATCTGGCTCCGGCGGAACGATTCGATCTGGCCGTGAAAGGCTCTAAGCGACCTTGCGTCCCTTGAGCACCTGCTCCGTGACCGGTCCCGGTGCGACGATCTCGGCATCCACCCGCGTCAACGCGGTCATCGCGCTGCCCTGCCTTATCAGCGGCATCTCGTTCGGCTCGGCCTCGAATGATATCGCGCCACTGTGCTGGCCGCCGGCCGTGCGCGCGATAGCGTCGCGGATCGGCTCTTCCAGTATATCGAAAGCAAGCGCGCCCGGCCCGACAATGGCCACTGGCGCCGGGTCGAACAAGGCGAACAGCGATCCCAGCCCGAAACCGATCGCGCGGCCCGCCTTCACGAAGGCAGCGCGTTCCGGGCCGCCGGCCGCGCGCGCGGCATCCGCAAGTTTCTGGATTTCGGCCTGACTGAAATCGGCCGCCGGCCGATCATCCTCGGTGCCGCCGCTGGCGTTGCGCATGAGCGCGTAGTTGCCGGCGTAAGCCTCGATGCAGCCGCGCCTCCCGCACCGACACAGCGCGCCGTCGGGTATGTGGATCATGTGGCCGAACTCGCCGCCTGAGGAATGTGTCCCCGAAAACAGCTGGCCCTTGGTCATCAGCCCCATGCCGATGCCATCCGACAGCATCACCGCGAAGAAATCGTCGCGATAGCGCTTTGGGTCGCGCCATTTGAGCGCCACCGCGATCATGTTGCAGTCGTTCTCGACGGTGGCGGGTATGCCGAACGCCGCCGCCAGTGCCGGAGCAAACGGCGTATTCTGTTGCGGCGTGATCGGCGACCAAAGCATGGATGAAGAATCGGAGCTTGTAATGCCCTGCACCGCAAGCGCGATGCGCGACGGGCGACGGCCTTTCTCTCGCTGCCGGTCGACGACCCTGCGCACGCAGCCGATAACCGCGCCAATCAGCGCTTCACGGTCCATGGCTTGCGTCGAGAGGCGCTCGATCTCATCGTCCACCACATTGCCCGCATAGTCGATGATGGTTGCCGACAGATGATTGAGCGTCAGCACGACCGCGACGACCGAGGCAAGTTCCGGATTGAGAGCAAGCGCGACTTGCGGACGGCCGCGCCGCGCCAGCCCGTTTTCCCCGCCCTTCAATTCGACGAGAACGCCTTCCTCGATCATGCTGGAGGTTATGGCGGAGATGGTGGAATTGCTGAGGCCCGTCAGGCCCGCGATCGCGGTGCGCGAGTGCTGCTCGGCGGCGCGCAGTGCGCTCAGCACGAGAGCGCGGTTGCGCCGTCTCAGATCGTCGTGACGGACTCCGACCGTCATTTTCCCCGTTCCTCCCGCGTTACTCCATTAGGCCCTCTTTACAGATGCCCTGTCCTCATCAGTAACGGCAAATATACTGACAGGGTTGAAGGGCTGAGTCATTTTATTTCGGGTTCCGAAAAAATCTCGTATTCGGTAGCCCGCCTGGTGCGATTCCCGGACCTGGCGCCATGCGGATGACGGCCTGCGGGCGCACCGTGGAGAAGCCGGAGATCAATCCGCGTCATAATCCCAAACAAAAAGGGAGGAGCCGATGGCTCCTCCCATTGCCTTGCGACAGGCTGTGCCGGTCAGTAGCCGGGGCAGCGATCGTAGAAAATCCTGCCTCTGCTGTCGCGGTATTCGCACCATCCGTCACCGCGATCCGCGGCCCGTCCGAGCAGATAGCCGCCCGCGCCGCCGATGAAGGCGCCAATGGCCGCGCCGCCGATCGTGCCGGAAGTCGCCGCGCCGATCGCTCCGCCTGCGGCTGCGCCAATCGTCGCCGAACGTTCGGCCGTGGTGCAGCCCGCCAGCATGACGACCGCGGCAAGCGCAAGAAGTGTCTTTTTCATCGATTAACCTCCAGTTGAAAATTTCCAAAACCCCGCGACGGCAAAGCTGACGCGCGAGCACAACTCAATAAACGCACAGCGGTGCCGTTCGGTTCCACGAAACGACGTTCATCACCCGAACGCGGCGGATATTGGGCGCCAATGGAAAACGAATACGCCTCGCAATGGAACCTGTCGGGCTTGGTTAGCATTCATCTAACAGCGCCGAAACCATTCGCCGAGCCGGATTTGGGTCAAATCCGACTCCCGGGCGTTGGTGGTGAAGGCGGTTTCCGGCTGGACTCGCACCCGAAAAGCCCTTTTCATGCACGCCGATCGGTCGGAAGCCTTGACACTGAAGGCGCGAAAAATGGGCTTCGGCCCGCAATAGCAGGGGCATCGTCCCCGCCAACCAAGACACGGCGCGCTCGCGCCAAGGGAGTTATCAATGGCTGCATCCACCGGCACGAAAACAGGTCCAAAAACCGATACCGAGCAACTGCAGGCCGAAATCGCCAAGCTCCGGAAAGAGCTGGCCGATCTCGCCAAGCATGTATCGGAAGTGGGTGACATGTCGGCCCGCACCGCCCGCAAGGCGGCGACGAACAAGGCGGAGGAGTTCCGTGCGCAGGGCGAGGCCGCGTTCGACGATTTGCGCGAAAGTGCACTCGACTATGAAAAGCAATTCACCCACGCAGTACGCGAAAAACCGATAACCTCTCTGGCAATCGCTGCGGGCGTCGGGTTCTTCTTCGCCCTTCTCACGCGCCGCTGATCCGAAATCCAAGAGGGGCGGCTATGAATCTGATCCTGTCCATTATTTCGGGCGAGGCGTCCGCCGCCGCCCGGCGCGCCCGGCGTAGCGCGGTCGAATACATCATTGCCGCCGCCGCCGCGCTAATTGGCTTCGTCTTTCTGCTGCTCGCGGCCTATATTTACGCTTCCCGCGTCTATGATGGGCTGACGGCCGCAGTCGCATTCGCCGCCGGATTTCTGGTGCTGGCGATTGTGTTGTTCGTTTATCATCGCATCAGCGCTCGGGCCCGCGCGCGCCGCGCCAGGGCGCGCATGTCCAGCGAGGCGATCGCCCTGGCAGTGCCTATCGGGCTGGCGATGCTGCCCGCCCTGCTAACCAAACGTGGAGCAACGGCTGGTCTGGTCGCGTCGGCGCTGGCCGCCGTCGGCTACGCCATCTATCGCGAAAACGCGGGTTCCGATCGCGATGAAAACGGCGACGGCGCCTGAGCATGCGCAGCAGAGGTGAACGGCCGCCATCGGTTGTTCAACAATCGGCAACGGTCCATCGTCTGTTCGCCCTGTTTCGCTGGCAGGCGCGTCGTCCCACATGAGGACCGAACGGCGCGGATAATAGCGGCCGAACGACAGGAACCGGTTTCATGCTAAACCAGATCACGGGCCTGCACCACGTCACCTCGATGGCGCGGGACGCGGCGCAAAACAACGCATTCTTCACCGGCACGCTCGGCCTTCGCCGGGTCAAGAAGACGGTCAATTTCGACGCGCCCGACGTCTATCACCTGTACTATGCGGACGAGTTCGGCACGCCGGGCTCGGTGATGACATATTTTCCCTTTCCCAATATCGCGCGCGGCCAACCCGGCACCGGCGAGGTCGGAACCACCATGTTTTCAGTGCCGAAAGGCGCAATCCCATGGTGGGAGAAACATCTGGCGGCCAAGGGTGTGACCGGCCTGCAGGCCGGCGAAGCGTTTGGAGAGAAGCGCCTTGCCTTTGACGGGCCGGACGGCGACGGCTTCGCGCTGGTCGAGGTCGATGGCGACGATCGCCCGATCTGGGTCGAGGGCGGAGTACCGGGCGACGCGGCCATACGCGGCTTCCGCAATGTCTCCCTGCGCTTGCGCGACGGCGGCCAGACGGCGGAATTGCTGCGCTTCATGGGCTATCAGGAGATTGAGGCGGCAGACAATATTCGCAGGCTTGCTATTCCGGACGGCAACGGCGCCGATTTCGTCGAGATAGAAAGTCTGCCGCTCGTCAATCCGGCGCGTCAGGGCGCGGGCTCGGTTCACCACATCGCTTTCGCCGTGGCAGATCGCGCTGAACAACTCGCGGTCCGTCAGGCGCTCGTCGATACCGGCTACGTGGTGACGCCGGTCATCGACCGGGACTACTTCTTCTCGATCTACTTCCGCACGCCGGGCGGCGTCCTGTTCGAAGTCGCAACCAATGAACCGGGCTTTGCGCGTGACGAACCGCTGGAGCATTTGGGCGAGGAGCTTCGGCTGCCGAAGCAACACGAGCATTTGCGGGCGCGGCTGGAGGAATATCTCCAGCCGATCGACGGCTAGGAGGCCTGCCATGACCATGGATGCCTATGTTCACCATCGGTTCGACAACGGCCCGGACAAGCCTTTGTTGTTCCTGTTTCACGGCACCGGCGGCGACGAGAATCAGTTCTGGGACCTCGGCCAGGCGCTGTTGCCCGGCGCCGGCCTCGTTGCCCCGCGCGGCGACGTTTCCGAGCATGGTGCCGCGCGCTATTTCCGCCGCGCCGCCGAGGGCGTCTACGACATGGACGATCTTGCTCGCGCGACCGGGAAGATGGCCGCTTTCGTCCATGCCCATGTCGAGGCCGCGAAGCCCTCCTCCGTGCTCGGCCTCGGCTATTCCAACGGCGCCAATATTCTCGCCTCGGCAATGTTCGCCAATCCCGGCCTGTTCGACGCAGCGGTGCTGATGCATCCGCTGATTCCGTTCACGCCGAAGATCGAAGGCGGTCTAGAGACCAGGGTGCTGATCACGGCCGGCCGCGCCGACCCGATCTGCCCCCCGGAGCTGACGTCGCGCCTGGAAGCTTCGCTGCGCGCCGCCGGCGCGCCGGTCGGCCTTGAATGGCATTCTGGCGGACACGAGATACGCAAGGGCGAGATCGACAGCGCGCGGACGTTGCTTTCGACCTATGCCTCCAACACGGCGGAGCAGACGACATGAGCGAGGAATTTACGATCGAACTGGAAGAAACCGGCTCGAAGGGACGCTACCTGCATCGCGGCCCGAATGGCGCCGCAGCCGAGATGACCTTCTCCAAGGCCGGCGAGCATCTGGTCATCATCGACCATACCGAGGTCCCGGATGTCTTTCGCGGCCAGGGCGTCGGAGCCAGGCTCGTCGCGCGCGCCGTCGACGACGCCCGCAAATCGGGCAAGAAGATCATGCCGCTTTGCCCCTTCGCCGCCGCCCAGTTCCGCCGCCACACAGAGTGGCAGGATGTTCTGAGCGGACATCCGAAGTCCTGATCACGCACATTCTTCGGATAACGGCGCTGCCTACATCGGATGCGAAGGAGATAGAGATGACAGTCGACCCACTGGACATCCGTTTCGAGCAGGACGGCCCGCGCGGGAAATATTCGGTCGAGATGCCGGACGGCACTGAATCCCGGCTGACAACCATGCGCGCAGGACCCGGTCACATCATCGCCGCTTCAACCTTCGTGCCCGTACCATTCCGCGAGCAGGGCGTTGCCGAGCGGATGGTCGAGCGCCTGATTGCGGATGCCCGCGCCAATGGCGATCAAATCACGCCGACCTGCTGGTTCGTGGCCGATGAATTCACCCGCCACAGCCCCGAATGGGACGATCTGCTGAAGCGCTGAACCCTACCAGCGCGTCGGTTCGCCCGGCGCCGCCGGTTCGATGGCCAGCGCGTGCACGCCCGCGGCAAGTTCCTCCGCCAAAAGCTCGTTCACCCTGCGGTGCCGCTCGATGCGGCTCATGCCCTCGAACACGGGTGAAACGACGCGGATGCGGAAATGCGTCTCGCCGCCACCGTCGAAGGTCGCATGATGGCTTGATTCGACGTGATGATGCCCGGCATGCAGGTGGCTTTCGTTGACCACCGCCAGCCGCTCCGGCTTCAGCGCCTCCGTCAGCTTCTTTTCGATCGCCGTCGAGATGGACATATCGGCCTCCGCGCACCATATTGCGCCTGTTTTCCCATTCACGTGCGATTCAGGCGTTAGGGCTATCATTGCCCGAATGTCAATTCTTGTATCGCAGGCATAAGCACCCATAATCGACCTGAGTCCAAGGCAGGCCGCATGAAGCCCTATTCGAAATATTTCGAGAAGATCCGCATCCGCCCCGATCCCGAGGCGAAGGCGCGCTCGGCCGCGCCGCAGTGCCAGTGGGACGGTTGCGCGGAGGCCGGCACCCATCGCGCGCCGGTGGGGCGCATGCGCGAGGGCGAGTACTTTCACTTCTGCTTCAATCACGTCCGCGAATACAACAAGAATTTCAACTACTTCTCCGGATTGGCCAATGACGACGTCGCCCGTTTCCAGAGAGAGGCGCTGACCGGCCACCGACCGACCTGGAAGATGGGTTCGGGCGGCCAGGCGCATTACACGCCCGACTTCTCCACCGCGCGTTCGGGAAGTGCCGCCTACCACGGCCGCGTCGGCGATCCGTTCGGCCTGTTCACCGGCAATCGAGGCCGCGCCCAGCCGCGCGAGCGCAAGCTCAAGACGCTTGAGGCCAAGGCCATGGAAACGCTGGGCCTCAGCCACAAGGCGACTGGCGAAGACATCAAGGCGCGCTATAAGGAACTGGTAAAACAGCACCATCCGGACGCCAATGGCGGCGACCGGAGTTCGGAAGAACGCTTCCGCGACGTGCTGCAGGCCTACCGGGTGCTCAAGCAGGCCGGCCTGTGCTAGAGCGCGGAAGCGCGGGACACGCCTTGATGACGGTTCGACCGCTTCCATCTTGGCGCATCTCGCACTAGACACGCCTCCGAACCATTGTAGGAAATACCGGCGGATTGCCGTTCCGCCTCTGGAGTCATGATGAACAAGGTCGACCGCGACATCGCCAACCTCCCCGACACCACCGTCTCGGTAATGGACACGTTCGGCTTCGAGTCCGACATGATCGTGCCGGCCTATTCCGCCGCCGATTCCTATGTCCCGGATTTCGATCCCGACTACCTTTTCGACAGGCAGACGACGCTCGCCATCCTGTCGGGCTTCGCCTTCAACCGCCGCGTCATGGTGTCGGGCTATCACGGCACCGGCAAATCGACCCATATCGAGCAGGTGGCGGCGCGTCTCAACTGGCCCTGCGTGCGCATCAATCTCGACAGCCATGTCAGCCGCATCGACCTCGTCGGCAAGGACGCCATCGTGGTCAAGGACGGCATGCAGGTCACCGAGTTCCGCGACGGCATCCTGCCCTGGGCCTACCAGCACAATGTCGCCCTGGTGTTTGACGAATACGACGCCGGACGCCCCGACGTGATGTTCGTCATCCAGCGCGTGCTGGAATCGTCCGGCCGCCTGACGCTGCTCGACCAGAGCCGCGTCATTCGTCCGCATCCGGCTTTCCGCATTTTCGCCACCGCCAATACTGTGGGCTTGGGCGACACCACTGGCCTCTATCATGGCACCCAGCAGATCAACCAGGCGCAGATGGACCGCTGGTCCATCGTCACCACGCTCAACTATCTGCCGCACGATCAGGAAGTCGAGATCGTGCTGGGCAAGGCCAAGCACTACCGCACGGCGGAGGGCCGCGAGATCGTCAACAAGATGGTCCGCGTCGCCGACATGACGCGCTCGGCTTTCGTCAATGGCGACCTCTCCACCGTCATGAGCCCGCGCACCGTCATCATGTGGGCGGAAAACGCCGAGATTTTCGGCGATGTCGGCTTTGCTTTCCGGCTGACCTTCCTCAACAAGTGCGACGAGCTCGAGCGCCCGATCGTGGCCGAGTTCTACCAGCGCGCCTTCGGCGAGGAACTGCCCGAAAGCGCGGCCAACGTGGTCCTGAGTTAATGTCTGATATCCTAAAAGGTGTGCTTATATCGGTAATAGGCGGCGTTGTAGTTGCAGCGGCAACTTATTTTTTTTTTCCAATAGGCACCGATGAGGCAAGTGCTTCTGTTTATCGCCGCGACACAATAATCAACTGCCCTGTCTGCCTAGCGTCCTATCTCGGCGATAGGAGTACCTTCAATACGGATCGCCAAAACAGCGAGAATGACGATGAACGTATCGACAAAGCAGCACCCATATCAGAGGGGGAAATTTCAACGGTCGAAATTGGCCAACTTAGAATAACCGACGTGACCGTAGTAAATGAAACACAAAGGCGAATAAAAAACGTACAGTTTTCCCAAGAGAACCAATTAGCCATTGCGTGGATGCCATCCAACCTGCCGGAGAAGTATAGAGCAACCAAACTAACAAATGTTCATGTTTTAAGTCGAAGTGAATTGGACCCTGGGGATTATTTTAACGTAACCATGATAACTGATATGGAGTCCACGGCACTCTTTAGGGTGCTACAAGATGGCCGGTTACTAGACGTAGGCGCTGGCGAAAATGAAAATGATCGTATAATAGGAGATTTTTTAGGTTATAATTACGTAAAATACAAAAATGTAATTGGATTTATTATATTTTTTTGCTTGACTGCTTTGCTTACGCTCCAAATTCTGCGGCTGCTGGCCCCTAAATTATACGTACGCGTAATGCCGAAGTATTTTTACCGCCGTAGTAAAAAGTATGTCGAATTGGTTGAAGCGGCTAATCTGTCGAAAGAAAGTGCCCAAAATGGCCGGTCCCGGCGATAACACGCGCGGAAGACCGAAGACTAACGCCGACAGCGACCTGTTCAAGCGTTCGGTCGCCGCCTGCATGCGCGCGATTGCCGGCGACCGTGACTTCGAGGTCACCTTCGCCAAGGACAAGCCGGCGCTGACCGGTTCTCATGCCCGCATGCCCGAACCGCCGCGCAAGCCGACGGCGACCGACCTCGGCATCACGCGAGGGCTGGGCGATTCCATGGCGCTGCGCCGCGCCTGCCATGATTCCAGGCTGCACTCGCGTCTGGCGCCCGACGGCCGTCAGGCCCGCGCCATCTATGACGCTGTCGAGCAGGCGCGCGTCGAGGCGATCGGCGCCCGCTCCATGCGCGGCGTCTCCGACAATCTGGCCCAGATGCTGGAAGACAAATACGCCAAGGCCAACCTTGCCGAAGTCGCCGACAGGGCCGACGCGCCGCTGGAGGAAGCCGTCGCGCTGATGGTTCGCCAGCGCCTCACCGGCCGCGATGCGCCCGCCAGCGGCAAAAAGCTCGTCGGCCTGTGGCGCGACTTCGTCGAGGAAAAGGCTGGCGCCGATCTCGACGGCCTGCTCGACAGGCTCGACGACCAGGACGCCTTCGCCCGCATGGTGCGCGACATGCTCGTTTCCATGGAGATGGCGGACGAGCTGGGCGACGACGACCAGTCGGAGGAGGACGATCAGGACAGCGAGGACCAGCCCGAGGGCGAGGAGCAGAACGAGGAAACCGGCGAGACCGATTCCGGCTCCGACGACAGCCAGGCCGAGGAATCGGACGCCGACGCCGATCAGGAGCAGACCGGCGAGAGCGAAGCCGTCGACGCCGATGCCGACGAGATGGCTGACGACGATCTCGACGCCGAGACGCCAGGCGAGGCCAGGCGGCCCAACGATCCGCTGGGCGACCTGCCCCGCCAGCTCGACTACAAGGTCTTTACCACCGGCTTCGACGAGACGGTGGGGGCTGAGGAACTGTGCGATCAGGAGGAGCTCGACCGCCTGCGCGCCTTCCTCGACAAGCAGCTCGCCAATCTGGCCGGCGTCGTCGGCCGGCTCGCCAACCGGCTGCAGCGCCGCCTGATGGCGCAGCAGAATCGTTCCTGGGACTTCGACCTCGAGGAAGGCTATCTCGACCCCGCGCGGCTGGTGCGCATCATCCTCGACCCCATGCAGCCGCTCTCCTACAAGCAGGAGCGCGACACCAGTTTCCGCGACACGGTCGTCACGCTGCTGCTCGACAACTCCGGCTCCATGCGCGGCCGCCCGATCACGGTGGCGGCCACCTGCGCCGACATCCTGGCCCGCACGCTGGAGCGTTGCGGCGTCTCGGTCGAGATCCTGGGCTTCACCACCCGCGCATGGAAGGGCGGCCAGTCGCGCGAGAAATGGCTGAAGGACGGCAAGCCCGCCAGCCCCGGCCGGCTCAACGATCTGCGCCACATCATCTACAAATCGGCCGATACGCCCTGGCGCCGCGCCAGGCGCAATCTCGGCCTGATGATGCGCGAGGGTCTGCTGAAGGAAAACATCGACGGCGAGGCGCTTTTGTGGGCGCATCAGCGCCTCATCGCGCGGCCCGAGCAGCGCCGCATACTGATGATGATTTCCGACGGCGCGCCGGTCGACGATTCCACGCTTTCGGTCAACCCCGGCAACTATCTCGAGCGCCATTTGCGCGCCGTGATCGACCTGATCGAAACCCGCTCGCCGGTCGAGCTGATCGCCATCGGCATCGGCCATGACGTGACACGTTATTACCGCCGCGCCGTCACCATCGTCGACGCCGAGGAACTGGCCGGCGCCATGACCGAGCAGCTCGCCGCTCTGTTCGGCGAGGAGGCCGCGCGGAACGGCGCGCGCAACATGAGGCGGGCAAGCTGAGCATCCTCCAGCGCATCGGCCGCGCCCTGCCTGGGCTATTCCTGACCCTCTGGGCAACCGTGGGCGCTTCGTATGCGCAATCCTCGCTCGTCGAGGACATAACCCTCGATGCCCGCCGCATCGAAAACTTCCATATCGGCCGCGACACGACCCGCTTCGGTCCGCTCGAATTCGTCGGCGGCCTGAGCCTCTCCGGCCCCGGCGACTTCGGCGCCATGTCGGCGATCCGCTTTCTGGACGCCGGCGAAAATTTCGTCGGCGTCACCGACACCGGCTTCTGGTTCTTCGGTCAAATCGAGCGCGACGCGGAGTTGGGTCCCGTCGGCATGACGGAATTCCGCATGATGCCGATGGTGGACGAGGCCGGCGAACCGATCGATGGCAAATGGGAAACAGATGCCGAGGGGCTTTCCATTTCGGGCGACACGGCGACCGTCAGCTTCGAGCGCGAGCACAAGATCCGCGAATTCGCGCTCGAACCCGACGGGATGAAAGGCCAGACCGGCACGCTCGACTATCTTGTCCCGCGTGCGGAGCTGAGGAACAACCGCGGCTTCGAGGCGATTGCCCGCGCGCCCGACAACGGCCCGCTCGCCGGCGCGCGCATTGCCGTCACCGAGCGTTCGATAGACGGCGACGGCAACACTTTCGCCGCTATTCTGGAGGGTCCGCTGAAGGGCATCTTCAAGGTCGCGCGGTCAGGCGATTTCGACATCACCGACGGCGCGTTCCTGCCCGACGGCGATCTGCTTTTGCTGGAGCGCCGTTTTTCGATGGCAACCGGCGTGGCCATGCGGCTGCGGCGCATCGAGGCCGGCACCATCCGTCCCGGCTCCATTGCCGACGGCCCGGTGCTGCTGGAGGCCGACATGTCCTACCAGATCGACAATATGGAGGGACTGGATGTCTGGCGCCGCGAAGACGGCGCGCTGATCGTTTCGATCGTCTCGGACGACAACCACTCCATCCTCCAGCGCAATCTCTATCTGGAGTTTGTGCTGACCGAGGAGTGAGAAGCAGGGCTCGGCTCATAGCGAAAGGCTCAGTCGAATGGCGGATGGCGATTGGCTCAGGATTGACGAGCGCACGGACGTCCTTGTCTCGCTGATCGAATGTATCGAATGCATCAGGAGGGTGAGCGAAGAGCCGGCCTTCTGGAAATGGGCCATTCTATCGATGCATAGCGCGCTCCAAGGGGCGATGGTTTGCCACCTGTCGGGAACGGCTCAGCTTGGTGCCCTGTCCAAGAAATCCTGGGTCGAGACAATTGAGTGGCATGAAAAGGACCACCAGCAGGCAGCCGGGGACGACGCCATAGAGTCCGAAAGGAAACCCGAGCGCGACGCATTTCCAGACCAGCGACTTGCAGACCCAGCGACCCTTTTCGAGCGACTCTATCGAAAGACCAAGCGATGCGAGGGGGCCGGTGAACCTCTCGAAGTTATGCCGGCACAGCGAAGCTCATTTCGGAGACTGAACAATCTTCGCAGGCAGTTTGCCCATTTTGCGCCAGCGGGATGGTCAATCGAATTGGCTGGCTTGCCCCGTATGCTTCTCGATGTGTTGGCGGTGATCGACGCGATTGCGTCTGATCCTTGGCCGTTTCGACACATGGAATACGCCGATAAGCAGCGTCTAGGTCGGATTCTCAAAGAATTGCGGTTGGAGCTCGAGGCGATCAACCTCTAGGGACGCGAGCAAATTTGGCTCCCTCATCATGAGCCTGTCGAAGGATGACAAATGCCAGACCGGCAACGAGGCGTGGCGATGATGAAACTCGGCCGAAGGCCGCAAGGACGACCGTCCGTCCGAGCCAATGCGAGGCCCCGCGGAGGGCCCGCAAACGAAGTGAGCGAAACGGCCCGTGAGCGAAAACAAACGAACTGCGAGCAAGCGCTTGACCTTCCAGCAGGTGGAACCCCTAAACGGAATCCGTCGGGACTGGCTCGGAACAACAGCGCATGAAAAGCCGATTGATCCTTAGGGTCGTTGCACTTGCGGTGATTGCCGCCGTCGCTTGGCGCTACTACCCGCGTCCCGATCCGCGGACCGCATCCGGTCCACCGCTGGTGGATGTAACCGTGCCGCAACTCGACGCGGCGGCGCAAGCCGGTGAAGCGGCCTTCAACGAGAACTGCGCGGATTGTCATGGCGCCAACGCGGCCGGGCAGCAAGGCGTCGCCCCACCGCTGGTCCACATCATCTACGAGCCGAACCACCACGGCGATCAGTCCTTCTACCGCCGCGAAACAGGGCGTTCCCGCCCACCATTGGCGTTTCGGTGATATGCCGCCGGTCGACGGCATAACGGATACCGAAATCGAGAGGATTGTTGCCTATATCCGCACCCTGCAGCGCGCGAACGGCATCTTCTAGCGTCACCACCAACCACTGCCATCGACGAGGTCCTGCGGGCCACGATCAGACAGGATGACAGTTTGAGACTTCCGACATTTGCCGCCGCCGCCGCCGCTCTGTTCCTCGCATTCGGCGTCGCGGCCCTTGCCCACGGGGAGCCGACGGCGTCGTGAAAGAGCGTATGGAGATGATGAAGGACATCGCGGCGCACATGAAGGCGGTGGGGCAGATGATCCGGGCTAATATCGGCCGGGAACCCATCTCCTTGCACATCGTTGTTGAAGCAGTTGCCCCACAGGGAAGTGCCTATGTCTTACGTCCGCTTTTTCGCGATGATCGCCACCTCGACCGTGGTGATGTTCGGCCTGATGTATCTCAACACCTACGCTTGGGATCATATCTTCTACAGCGAGACCCGCACCTATATGGCGCTCTATATGGGTGCCGCGATGGCGGTGATCATGCTGTCCTTCATGCTCGGCATGTATACGAACAGAAACGCGAATATGGCCATTTATGCCGGTGCCGCGATTGTCTTCGCCGCTTCGCTCTTTCTGCTGCGCAGCCAGGCGACCGTGCAGGACGTCTCCTATATGCGCGCGATGATCCCGCACCATTCGATCGCCATCCTGACGTCCGAACGCTCGGAGATTTCCGATCCGCGCGTCCGCAAGCTGGCTGACGAAATCATCGAGGCGCAGCGGCGCGAGATAGCGGAGATGAAGGCGCTCATCGCCGATCTGCGGGGTGGTCCCCCGGCGACCCCTGAAATCGACGGGAAATAGACCGCCGCAGTTAGACCGCGGCCTCCCAGCTTCGCGCGATATGTGCGTGACCTTCGCGGTAGACCGCTCCCGGACTTTCGGCGAAATCGCGCCACACCTTGGTCGCCGCAGCAAGGTCGGGCAGGCCGCGCCCGAAAGCCTCTATGGTCAGCCAGTCGTCATAGCCGCTTGCGCGGATCGCCGCGAAGGTCTCGGCCCACGGGATGTTGCCGCGCCCAGGCACGCCGCGGTCATTCTCCGAAATATGCACATGGACGATGTTGCGCAGATTGCGGGTGAAGGCGCCGACAGGATCGGCCTCCTCGATATTGGCGTGAAAGGTATCGTACATCGCCCTGATGTTGGGATGGCCGACGTCGTCGATCAGTCTCGACAAATCGTCCATCGTGTTGACCAGGTAGCATTCGAAGCGGTTGAGCGCCTCGAGCCCGATGGTCACGCCCTTGGTGGCCGCGTAGTCTCCAATCGCCTTCAGCGCCTCGACCGCGCGTGACCACTCAGCCTCACTCGGCCCCTCGCCGCTGAAATGACCGAGCGTGGAATGCAGCGGCCCGCTCACCGTGTCCGCGCCGAGAGCCGCCGTGCAGTCGATGACCCATTTCATGTGATCGACGCCGGCATCGCGTTCCGCCGCCTCGGCCGAGATCAGGTTCATCGCCGGGTCGCCCATCGCCGCGACGGCCGTTCGCTCCAGCCCGATCTCGTCCAGCAATCCGCCGAGATCCGTATAGTGCTCGGGTGTTCCCTCGAAGATCGGGATTTCCACCCCGTCGAAACCCGTCGCCTTGATGTCGCGAAGCAGCGCCTCGTGCTCCCGGGTGACATGCGTGGTCCACAAAAACATGCACATGCCGATCTTCACGCAGCAGGCCTCCCGTTCTCCATTTCCGCCCCCTTCACATTTCGAGTTTTGTCCATTTTGCGTTTTGTTTTGCGGATTTGACGCATGCGGTAACGAATGCGACGCCTTCGAGGCCGTCGGTGACGGTGGGGTAGATGACGGCCTTGTCGAGTTTGGCGGCTTTGGGGCGGGCCGCGCGGATGGCGCGGGCGGCTTCGGTGTAGATGTTGGCGAAGCCTTCGAGATAGCCTTCCGGGTGGCCGGGGGGAATGCGCGACACGCGGGTTGCGGCTTGAAGCGCTCCGGCGCCGTTTCTGGTGATGAGGCGCTTTTCCTCGCCGAAGGGGGTGTACCAGAGATGGTTGGGATGCTCCTGCTCCCATTCCAGCCCGCCTCTGTCGCCATAGACGCGCAGCTTGAGGCCGTTCTCGTTGCCGGGCGCCACCTGGGAGGCCCAGATCATGCCCTTGGCCGCGGGTGCCGCACCCTTCTTCTTGAAGCGCAGCATGATGTGGGCGTTGTCGTCGACGCGGCGGCCCTTGACGAAGGCATCGAGGTCGGCCGACAGGCTGTCGAGCTCCAGACCCGAGACGAAGCGGGCAAGGTTCCAGGCATGCGTGCCGATATCGCCGGTGGCGCCGCCGGCGCCCGACTTTGCGGGATCGGTGCGCCATGCCGCCTGCTTCTGGCCGGTCTTCTCAAGGTCGGTGGTCAGCCAGTCCTGCGGGTATTCGGCATGGACTAGGCGGATCGTGCCGAGCTTGCCTGAGGCCACCATCTCGCGCGCGTGCCGGACCATCGGATAGCCGGTGTAGTTGTGGGTCAGAACAAACAGCCTGCCGCTCTTCTTCACCAGCGCGGCGAGCTTCTTCGCATCGGCCAGCGTGGAGGTCAGCGGCTTGTCGCAGATGACATGGATGCCGGCCTCCAGGAAGGCCTTCGCGGCGGGAAAGTGGACATGGTTGGGCGTCACGATGGCCACCGCCTCGATGCCGTCGGGACGCTTGGCTTCCGCCTTGGCCATCTGGGCAAAGCTGGCATAGGAGCGCTCGGGCGCGATGCCGAGTTCGGCCGCGGATGCCGCCGCACGCTTGGGATCGGAACTCAGCGCGCCCGCCACCAGCTGATACTCGCCGTCGATGCGCGAGGCGATGCGGTGCACCGCGCCGATGAAGGCGCCCTGCCCGCCGCCCACCATGCCAAGGCGGATGGGACCGCTTGCTGCTTGGCTCTTCGATGCGCTGACCATTGTCGGTTCCCTCCCGTGAGTAGCGAGTAGCGAGTAGCGAGTAGCGAGTAGCGAGTAGGATGAACTTCGCGAATGGACCCCGGACAAGCTTTGCCGGCCTGCCCCGTTCGCTACTCGCTACTCACTATTCGCTCATCCAATCCCCATCATCTTCCTGAGCGCGGCCTTGTCGGTCGTGCCGCCGGCAAAGTCGTCGAAGGCCACATCCGTCACCTCGATGATGTGGGCGGCGATGAACGGCGCGCCTTCGGCCGCTCCCTGCGCCGAACTCTTGATCGCGCATTCCCACTCAAGCACCGCCCAGCTGTCATAGCCGTATTGCGCAAGCCTGGAGAAGATGCCGGCAAAGTCCACCTGGCCGTCGCCGAGGCTCCTGAACCGGCCCGCCCGCTCCATCCATGAGGCATAGCCCGAATAGACCCCCTGACGGCCCGTCGGGTTGAACTCCGCATCCTTCACATGGAAGGCCGTGATGCGCTCGTGATAGATGTCGATGAAGGCCAGATAATCCAGCTGCTGCAGGACGAAGTGCGAGGGATCGTAATTGATCGTGCAGCGCTTGTGGCCCTTCAAGGCCTCCAGAAACAGCTCGAACGTCGCCCCGTCGAACACGTCCTCGCCCGGATGGATCTCGTAGGCGTAGTCGACCCCGTTATCCTCATAGACGTCGAGGATCGGCTTCCAGCGCCTGGCAAGCTCGCCGAACGCCTCCTCGATCAGACCCGCCGGGCGCTGCGGCCACGGATAGAGATAAGGAAACGCCAGCGCCCCGCAGAACCCGACCGAGACGTCGAGCCCCATGTTGCGGCTTGCCTTCGCCCCCATCTTGACCTGCTCGACCGCCCATTCCTGCCTGGCCTTCGGGTTGCCATGCACGCTCTGCGGCGCGAACCCGTCGAACGCCGCGTCATAGGCCGGATGAACCGCCACCAGCTGCCCCTGCAGGTGCGACGACAGCTCCGTCACTTCAACGCCGGCCTCAGCGCACACCCCCTTCACCTCGTCGCAATAGTCCTTCGAACCTGCCGCCTTCTCAAGGTCGAACAGCCGCCCGTCCCAGCTCGGTATCTGCACCCCCTTGTAGCCAAATTCGCCCGCCCAGCGCGCAATGCTCCCCAGTGAATCGAACGGCGCCCCATCCCCCGCAAACTGTGCCAGAAATATCCCTGGGCCTTTCATCGATCTTCCCATCTCGCGAAAATCCTCCTCAAAACGGCCGGACCTTGACGGCCATGATGCCGATTCCGGCTCGGCATTTATGGTATTCTGAAGCGTTTAGCCTCGCTTCATCTGGTAATACCAAACGCATGGGCGAGGTCAAGGCGAGACATTGTCTTAGACGGCGGTTCGATCCCGCCGGATTTCATGGTTGGCACAGCATTTCTTGCCATTTCGGCCATGCAGGCGGTACGGAGACATACGCTTGCGGCGTTCGGGATAATCAGTTAGACGAATTCAGGAGTTCGAATTGGTCTAACCAGTTTGGTGCCAACGAACCAAATCACCGCGGTACGGCCGATTGCGCCCAAGCCGCGAGCCTATCGGGAGGACGGGATCATGCATCTTTCGACGCACAACTGGATGCGCGCCGAACCGCTGGAAGTGACGTTGAAGCGGATCAAGCAATTCGGCTACGAGTCGATCGAGATTTCCGGCGAGCCAGAGCAGTACAAGACCAATGAGACCCGCGCCCTCCTGAAGGAACATGGCATTCGCTGCTGGGGCGCGGTCACGCTGATGCTGGGCGAACGCAATCTCGCGGCAAGAGACCAGGGCCAGCGCGAACGCTCGGTTCAATACGTCAAGGACGTGCTCACCATGGTCAGCGAGATCGACGGCGAAATCATCACGCTGGTGCCCGCCACCGTCGGCAAGGTGGTGCCTGACGGCACCGAGGAAGAGGAATGGGGCTGGGTTGTGGACGCGACCCGCGAATGCTTCACCCATGCCAAGAAAGTCGGGGTGCGGGTGGCGGTCGAACCGCTCAACCGCTTCGAGACATATCTCTTCAACCGCGGCGAGCAGGCCATGGCGCTGGCCGACGCCGTCAGCCCCGAATGCGGTGTCTGCCTCGACGCCTACCATATCCACATGGAGGAGTTCGATGTGGAGGAGGCGATCCGCACGGCCGGCAAGCGCCTGTTCGACTTCCATGTCGCGGACAACAACCGCTTCGCCGCCGGGCTCGGCACGATCGACTGGAAGAGGATCGTCGGCATCCTCAAGGATATCGGCTATGACGGCGCGCTGACCAACGAATTCGTCGCGCCGGTGGACCGCACGCCAGCCAATCGGTATCCCGACATGGTCGAGCGCAATCCCGTCGACATCTCGCCCGAGCAGCTGAAGTTCATCCAGGACCACGGCTCCAGCGTGCTGACCGAAAAGTTCTACACCGACCAGATGCGCATCACGGCGGAAACTCTTCTGCCGTTGATGAAATAGCCGTCAGGCCGGCGGGAGTTGGCGGCGCGCCAGCGTCGCCAATGCGGTGAGCGACATGCGCATCAACAAGGTTCAGGCGTGGTGGGTCAAGATCCCGATCGAGGCGAAGCGTCAGCATCGCAGCGATTTCGGCCGCCTGCGGACATTCGACTCCGCCATTGTGCGCATCGAGACCGACGATGGCCTCGTCGGCTGGGGCGAAGGAAAGAACGCGGCGGGCAGCGCCGGCATCTATGGCACGCTGGTTCACCTGATCAACCACGAGATCGGCCCGATGCTCGTCGGCCGCCATGCCGGCGACATCAGCGCGATCTGGGATTCGATCTATAACGGCGTGCGCAGCGAACTCGCGGCCGAGGCGGGTCACGCCATGCCGGAATTGTCGCGCCGGGGGCTGACGATCGCCGCCATCAGCGCGGTCGACATCGCGTTGTGGGATATTCTGGGCAAGTCGCTGGGACAGCCCGTCTGGCAGCTTCTGGGCGGACGCAAGGCCGAGCGTCTGCCGGCCTATGCCTCCGGAGGCTGGGCGGATGCCGGCGGCATCGGCGATCAGCTCAACTCCTACATCAAGTCGGGTGGCTTCAAGGCCGTGAAGATGCGGGTCGGCGCGATGGACGGCGCGCCCCACGTCTCGGCCGCCCGCGTGCGCGCCGCGCGAGACGCGATCGGGCCGGATGTCGATCTCATGGTCGATGCGCACGGCACCTACACGGTCGCCGATGCCAAGCGGTTCATCCACATGGTCGCCGATTGCGACCTCGCCTGGTTCGAGGAGCCGGTGATCGCGGACGACAAGCGCGGCATGGCGGAGGTCCGCGCCGCGGGCCCGGTGCCGATCGCGGCCGGCGAGTCCGAGGCGACGCGGTTCGCCTTCCGCGAACTCGCGGTGCTGCGCGCCGCCGACATTTTCCAGCCCGATCCGGCCTTCTGCGGCGGCATTACCGAAGCGATGCGCATCGGTGCGATCGCCAGCGCGTTCAACCTGCGCCTGGCGCCGCATCTTTGGGCCGGCGCCCCATGCTTCTTCGCCGGCTTGCATGTTTGCGCCGCATCTCCGGCCAGCTTCGTCATCGAATTCTCGCTCGGCGCTAATCCGATGATCCATGATCTGATTGGGGAGACCGTAAAGGCGGAGGATGGTATGGTTGCGATTCCCGAGACTCCAGGATTGGGCTTCACGATCTCCGAGCGTTTCGTGGAGAAACACGCGCAAAGCTGCTGACGATGAAAGAAAACAGTCTGCTGCCCGATCTCGCGGCGTATCTCTACACCTATTCCAATACGGAAAAGGGCCGCACGCCTTCCGAGCGCGAACTGGCCGAGCATTTTTCCGTCAGCCGCGGCCAGATACGCGAGGCGCTCGCCATATTGGAGGCCATGCGCATCGTGGAGCGCCGCGCCAAATCCGGCATCTATCTGACCACCACCGATACCAGCGTCGAGGCACTGGCGCTGTTCGCGAAAGCCGGCCTGCCGCTTGATCCGATCCAGATCTACGAAACGGTGGAATTGCGGAAGATCCACGAGATCAAGGCCGCCGAACTGGCCTGCAGCCGCGCGACGGAGGAGAATTTCGAACGACTGCGCGAAATCCTGGCAATCTCGGAGAAGAAGGTCGAAGCGGGCGAGCCGCTCGCACGCGAGGATCGCGATTTTCATCTGGAGATCGTCCGGGCGACCAAGAACAGCGTGTTCCACAAAATCTGCAGCATCTATTACGTGATGGGCGAACAGCGCCTGCCGGTCTATTTCTCCGATCCCGAACGCGGGCGGCGCTCGCATGCCGAGCATATCCAGATCTTCGAGGCGCTTGTGCGCCGCGACGGCAACCTCGCCCAGGCGCTGATGAGCGCGCATCTGCAGGGCGCCGAAAGCTACTGGAAAGGCCTCATCCGCGGTCCGGGCGCGGGCAAGCCCAGCCCGGAACTCGAAAACGCGTAGGCGCCGTGCCGGAAATATTCTCCACGCATAATCTGCATCCCGACGCGGCGGCAATGCTGGCGAAGCTGGGCGACCTGCGTTTCGCCTCCGCGCCCGATCCTGACACCTTGCTGCGCGAGGGAACCGGGGCGGATATCCTGATAGTCCGGGCGCCGCTTCCGCCGGCATTGTTCGAACGGGCCTCCGGGTTGCGCGCGGCAATCCGCCACGGCGCCGGGCTCGACATGATCCCGATGCAGGCCGCCAACCACGCCGGCGTGCTGGTTGCAAACACGCCGGGCGTCAACGCGCGCACCGTCGCCGAATATGTATTCTTCGCCGCAATGACGCTGCTGCGCCGCTTCCGCATTCTCGACCGCGAACTGCGAAGCGAGGGCTGGGCCGTTGCCCGACGCCAGGCAGACCTCGCGGGCGACCTCGACGGGCGCACGCTGGGCATCATCGGTTTCGGCAATATCGGGCGGCGGGTGTGTGACATCGGGGTGCACGGCTTCGGCCTCGACGTTCTGATCCACAGCCGCAGCAGGCGCGACGCGCCGGCCGGATCCCGCTTCGTTGAACTGGACGAACTCGCCGCCAAGTCCGACATCATCGCCCTTTGCTGCCCGCTCACCGAAGAGACGCGCGGGCTGGTCGATGCGCGGCTGCTCGGGCTGATGAAGCCGACGGCGCTCATCATCAACCCGTCGCGCGGACCGGTCATCGACGACGACGCGATGATCGCGGCGCTCAGGGAAAATCGCATCGGCGGGGCCGCGCTCGACGTTTTCGCCACCCAGCCGCTGCCGCCGGGTCATCCGTATTTCAGCTTCGACAATGTAATTGTGACGCCGCATATGGCCGGCATCACCGAGGGCAGCATGCGGCGCATGGGGATAGGGGCGGCCGAGGAAGCCGCGCGTGTTCTCGCCGGTCAATTGCCGCTCAATTTCTGCAATCCCGAAGTGCTGGACGCCTACCGGAAGCGGTTTCCTGACGTTGCGGTCTGACGCCGCGTCTCAGCCGCTCACCATTCATCATCGCCACACCCGGCTGTTGCGCCGTCTGGCCATTGTCAAAGAGCGCCCATCCTTCGACGGTTCGACCGTTCGACAAGCTCACCGCTCAGGACGAGGGTCGACCTCTCCGATCAACCATGCTGGATTAGCTCGGCCTCGTGCAATGCGGGTCCAAGGCTGTTAGAGTTCTGCAGCCGACTACCTGAGGATCGACATAATGCCGGGCCAGCAGGTACGCTACTTCAGGAGCTTCGACGGTGCCCGGATTGCCTATGCGGTCTCGGGGAGCGGCCCGCCAGTGGTGCTAATGCCGAGCTGGCTGACGCATCTCGAATACCAGGGTCGCAGCGAGGCATGGCAGCCGTGGCTCGAAGAACTTGAGACGCGATACACGCTGATCAGATACGACCCAAGAGGTTGCGGCCTGTCGGAACGCGATGTATCGGATCTTTCCTTCGAAACTTGGGTCCTTGACTTCGAGAGACTCGTCGCGAAGCTGGAGCTGAATCAGTTCGCTTCGATCGGTATCTGCCAGGGTGGCGCCGTCGCGATCAAATATGCCGAAAGGAACCCCGGGCGCATCGGCCATCTGATCCTCTACGGTGCCTACGCAAGGGGCAGGAACAGGCGGTCATCGCCGCCCCTTGAACCCGAAAAGGCCAAGGTAATGATTGAGATGATCGAGTTGGGATGGAGAGAGGCGGACAGCGCTTTCATGCGATCCTTCGCTACACAGTTCCAGCCCGAAGGCTCGATGGAACATTTGAGCTCCTGGTGCGAACTGCAACGGCGCGCGGCCTCGGCGCAAAACGCCGCGGAATTGACGCGAATCATGTTTGATATCGACGTCGGCCGGGCCGCCGAGCATATAACCTGCTCTACGCTGGTTGCCCATGCCGACCGCGATGCCGTTGCGCCTATCGAGGAGGGTAGATTCCTTGCACAGACGATCCCGAACGCGACTTTCATGGAGCTCGATAGTCCTAACCACCTGATGCTTCGCGGCGAGCCGGCATGGCGGGTGTTCACCGAGGCGATGCACGAATTCCTGCCATCTGCGACGGCGGACAACGCGGAGTTCACCGCACTCACCGCGCGCGAGCACGAGGTCCTGCATCTGGTTGCAGGCGGCCTCGACAATCATGCAATCAGCGCGCGCTTGGCGATCACCGAAAAAACCGTTCGAAACCATCTCTCGGCCATACTCCACAAGCTTGGATCAGCGACACGCGTGGAGGCAGTCGTCAGAGCTCGCGACGCAGGCTACGGCATTTAGAGTCACCTGGGACCCCGGACCCACATATTTTCCCTTCACCGTGACGATTCCTCGCTGCTCCGGGACATCGGTCTCATGCGGGAGGCCATAAGGTTCCTTACGATTCGTCCCGCAGGCCGGCACTGCCGCAGGCCTTCAGGAGGAAATGATGTCGGGACGCCTCGTGCCTCGCATTATTCGTATCGCCCCGCTCGGCGCTGCACTCATTTTCGCCCTCGGAGTGCTTCACGCCGCTCGTGCCGACGAGCCATCCCGCATCAGTTCCATGTCGATCGACAAACTGAAAGGCGTCTATCTAGGCTGCGAGCAAGCCGCCAAGTCCGGCAGACTGAACGGCGGTGACGTGATGTACTGCTCGCTGGTCTACGAGGAGCTGAAGGAAAAGGCCTTCGAGGGAGAGTTCAGACGCATCAAGTCCTGGCTCGACCTTCGTTCGATGCCGGTGGGATAAGTGCCGCCCGTTTCAGGTTCAGCGCAACCCGGTGTTGCCAATTGCCGACCGCCGACGCCTCCACTCTCGGACGGATCGACCAATCCCAGGCGTCTTCCATCACAATAATATCGATTTTCCGTAGGATGCCTTCAGCACGTTGGCAGCGGGAACCATCGATGATCCTCTTCTATACACAAAACTCTCCCTATGCCCGGACCGCCCGGATCGCGTTGCGCGAATGGGGCGTTCTTGGGCATGCGGAAGAGCGCCTCGCCGCCAATCGCCAAGCCGACAACCCGGTGCTGGAATTCAGCCCCGTGGGCCGCGTTCCGACCCTTGTCGATGCCGGCCTTGTTATTACCGAGGCCCGAAACATATTCGCCTATGTCAGGGATCTTGCCGGTGCAAAGGCCCCGGATGTTGCGGCTCAGGTTGATTGGACAATGGTTGCTGAGGAAGGGCAGATTGCCGGCTTCCTCGAAGGGATCGCGACTTGGGTGCGCGAGGGCCGGCGGGCGAGGGAGGAGCAATCGGACTTCCTCCTGGAGGTTGAACGGGATCGAATGCTGCGATGTCTCGATTTTCTCAACAACCGTGCGATCACCCGGCCATTGCCGACCGTCAGCGAGTTCAGGGGTGCAGCCCTCGCTTCCGCCCTCCATTTGATGGACATGCATCGTTTCTGCCCCGGCTGGAAGCAGAAGAACCAGGCCTTGGCCGCATGGTTCGGCTCGCAGCTGGACAGGAGGTCTTTACAAGAGACAGCCCCTCAATTGTGAGAGGTTCCGATATTCAGCAACGAACAATTCGCTCCCGGCGAGGCGGGCGGTTCTCACCAGCCAAATAAACGACAGCCGCCCGATTAGTCGGACGGCTGTCGTCTCCTCGCGAGTGTGCCGCGCCAGGGAGGCGCCGATCAGGCATTGTGGCGTAGGCTCAACCCGCTGGTCTTGTCGAACAGAACGACTTTCTCCGGATTCCAGGAAAAACGCACCGCTTCGTCTATCGAGAGCTTCTCACGCGCCGACGTGGTGAGTCGCAGCATCATGTCGCCGGCGCGCAGCGTCACGATCTTGGCGACGCCATGGTTCTCGATATCGTGCACTTCCGCGGCAGCAGGCGCGCCGGGGGCGAGGAACATGTCTTCCGGACGGATGCCGAACGTCAGCGGCCGGCCATCGGTCGAGCCATTGGCCTTCGCGGCAACCGGCAGGCTGAAACCGGCCTCGGCCACCGCCTGTCCGCCCGACAGCGTTCCGTCGATCAGGTTCATCGGCGGCGAGCCGACGGAACGCGCCACAAAAGTGTTTCTCGGATTGCCGTAGACTTCCGCGGGCGTGCCCACCTGCACCAGCTTGCCGCTGTCGAGGACCCCGATACGGTCGCCCATCGACAGCGCTTCGACCTGGTCGTGCGTGACGAACAGGAAGGTGGCGCCCAAATTCATCTGCAGGTTCTTGAGTTCGGTGCGCAGCGCCTCGCGAAGCTTGGCGTCGAGCGCCGACAGCGGCTCGTCCATCAGGAACACGCGCGGCTGGCGCACGATGGCCCGGCCGATCGAGACGCGCTGCATCTCGCCGCCGGACAGCTTGTCGGTCTTGCGGTCAAGCAGATGTCCGATCTGCAGCGTCTCGGCGACGCGGTTGACGCGCCCTTCGATATCGGCCGCTTCGACGCGGCGGATTTTCGACTTGAGCGGAAACTCCAGATTCTCCCGCACGGTATAGCGCGGGTAGAGCGAGTATTGCTGCAGGACCAGCGCCACATCGCGCTCCGCCGCGCCCCAGTCGTTGACGTTGACGCCATCGATGAGGACCTCGCCCTCGGTCGGCTTTTCCAGCCCCGCGACGATGCGCAGCGTCGTGGTCTTGCCGGCGCCGGTCTCGCCCAGAAGAACGAAGAACTGACCGTCCTCGATTTCGAGATCCAGTCCCTTCAGCGCCGACTTCCCGCCGAAGACCTTGGTGATGTTTCTGAGCTCGATATGAGCCATCGCTAGAGCCTTACTCCCAGGGACTTGCCGCTGCCGGTGTCAAAGAAATGCGCCTGCGCGGGATCGATGCGCGTATGCACCTTCTCCCCCACCTTGGGCACGAAGCCTGCCGGCGTGCGTGCCCGTATCATGCCGTCGCCAACCTTGAGGTCGACGATATCGTGCGAGCCTAGCGGTTCGATGATGCCCGCCTCGAGCGGCACATAACCGGATTTCGCCTCCCGCGACACGAGCAGGCCCTCCGGCCTGATGCCCAGCGACAATCCGCCCGATATGTGTCCATTGAGCTTGGAAAGCAGCTCCCGCGGAAACTCGAAACCGGGGTCCTTGGGATCGAGATGCACCCGCACCGCGCCACCTTCCTCGGTAATGCGGGCATCCGTCACGTTCATCACCGGGCTGCCGACGAACTGGGCAACGAAGAGGTTCTGCGGATCGGAATAAACCTCTTCAGGCGTTCCCACCTGCTGAAGCACCCCCTCATGCATGATGACGATGCGATCCGCCAGGCTCATCGCCTCCACCTGGTCGTGAGTGACATAGATCGTGGTCGATCCTTGTCTCAGGTGCAGCCGCTTGATCTCGGCGCGCATTTCCTCGCGCAGCTTGGTGTCCAATGCGCCAATCGGCTCATCCATCAGCATCGCCTTCGGCTGACGCACGAGCGCCCGGCCAATCGCCACGCGCTGCATGTCGCCGCCCGACAGCGCGGACGGTCTGCTTTGCAGAAGGTCGGCGATGCGCAGCACGCGGGCAACCTCGCGCACCGACCGGTCGATGTCGGATTTGCTCAGCCGGGTGGCTCGAAGCGGGAAGGCGATGTTCTCATAGACCGTCATGTGCGGGTAGAGCGAGAAGGACTGGAACACCATCGCGATGTCGCGGTCCGACGCCTTGAGGTGCTGAACCCGCTTGCCGTCGATCAGGATGTCGCCTTCGTCGATGGTCTCAAGTCCCGCGACGGCGCGCAGCGTCGTCGTCTTGCCGCAGCCCGACTGGCCAAGCATGACGATGAACTCGTTGCCGGCGATTTCCAGGTTCATGTCCTTGATAACCTGGTTGCTGCCGAACCATTTCTGGACGCCGCGAAGCTCGATATGCGTCATGTGCGACCCCCGGCCTTGCCCTCGCGGTGGTCGGAGACGTCGAACGCCTCGTCTTCCACATCGTCCTCGGCGCCGACCGAGCCGGGTCCGATATGCGATGTGATGATGAATCCGATCAGGCCGACGATGATGATGGTGACGCCGTAACGGTGCAGCAGGAAGTTCCACGGCTGGCACAAAGCCACGATGCCGAAAATCATCACCCACATGGAGCCCGGTTCGAGAAAGCGGCGGTTGAGTTCGCGGAAACTCATTTGCGGATTGCTCCGAAGCTCATGCCCCTGAGCAGATGGTTGCGCAGGAGGAATGTGAAGATGGCCACCGGCAGCAGGAACAGGAAGGTGCCGGCCGCAATGACCGTCCAGTCAGGCAGACCCGAGCCGACCTGACTTGGAATGAAGGGTGGCGCCGTCTGCGCGCGCCTGTTGGTCATGATCAGCGCGAAGGCATATTCGTTCCAGGCGATGATGAAGCAGAAGACGGCGGTTGCCGCGATGCCTGTAGCGGCCTCCGGCAGCACCACCTTGAAGAAGGCCTGCATGCGCGTATAGCCGTCGACAAGTGCCGCTTCCTCGTACTCCTTGGGGATCTCGTCGATGAAGCCCTTCATCAGCCAGACCGAGAAGGAAATGTTGAATGCCGTATAGAGAATGATCAGCCCGATATGGGTGTCGTTCAGGCCGAACACCCGGTACATCAGAAACATCGGAATCGCCACCACGACGGGTGGCAGCATTCGCGTCGATAATATGAAGAACAGCCAGTCCTGTTCGCCCGCCACCTTGAATCGCGAGAAGCCGTAGGCGGTCAAGGTCCCCATGCCGACGGCGAGCACCGTCGACACAACCGCAACGATCAGCGAATTGGTGAAGCGGTCCGGATAGCCGGACAGCTGGACCTCGCCCCTGCCGTCACGCACAACCTTCTCACCGCCGTCGAACACCAGGCGTTCCCACCACGGCGCCGCCTCGTATTCTTCCGCCGTCGGCTGCTCGCGCAACTGCGATCGCCGAAGGAACAGCTTCACGAACGGCGATATCTCCGGCTCGAACATGACCGTTGGGGGGATCGTCGTGGCGAGGTTCCGGGGCTTGAATGCCGTCGCGGTGATCCAATAGATCGGCGCCAGGAAGATAATGGTCACGACCAGGACAGCGACAATCGCCAGCCTGTTGAGCGCGACTTCGGAGGTTGTCCTTACTGCAGCCACCTCAGCGCTCCTTCACCTTGTTCAGGTACTTCACGTAGATGTTGGTGATCGCCACGACCATGATCAGCATGATGTAGGCCAGTGCGCACGACATGCCGGTCTGCCACTCCTGGAAGGCCATCTTGTAGAGCCGGATGGAAATAACCTCGGTGGTCGGCTGGCTGGTCAGGATGTAGGCGAGGTCGAACGTCTTGAACGCTTCCATTGTGCGGAAGATGATCGCGATCATCAGGATCGGCGCCACCAGCGGCAGCGTGATGCGGAAGAAGGTGTAATACGTCCCCGCCCGGTCAATCGCCGCCGCCTCGTAGAGATGCTTGGGCACGGCCGAAAGGCCGGCCAGCGAAAGCAGCATCACGAAGGGCGACCACATCCAGATGTCGGTGATCGCCACCGCGTAGAGCGCCATGTCCGGGTTGGACAGCCATTCGAAACGGCCGAGGCCTAGCGCATAATTGATGATGCCGAAGGACGGATCGTAGAGCAGTTTCCAGAACAGCCCGACCACGGCCATGGACAGCATCATCGGCAAAAGCAGAAGTGTAGTGATCAGTCCCTTGAAGGGGATCGTCCTGTTGAGCAGCATCGCGACGCCGAAGCCGACGACCACCTGCCCGGCCACCGACACGATCACGTATTTCGCCGTGATCGCGAAGTTGCGCCAGATGAAGGGGTCGTTGAGCAGCGCCTTGTAGTTCGCGAGCCCGACGAAATTGGCCGGCGCGTTGCTCGAGGCGCGGAAATCCGTGAAGGAGTATCCGAGCGAATAAAGCAGCGGGAAAATATTGAAGACGATCAGGAAGACGATCGTGGGGATAATGAACGCGTTGCGGATCGTCAGGTCGCTCCATCCGCGCCGTGCGGCGCGCGAGCGCGGATCCAGCGTCGTCATAGCCAAGCTGGCCAAACCCTACTCCTTCCCTTGCCGATGACGGGCATGGCCCGCAGAATGAAGCAAGGGGGCAGCAAACTGCCGCCCCCTCGCAGATTGCCCCCGCTACTCGTAACGGTTGTACTTCTCGAACGTCGCCTTCCAGTCCGCGGCAAGCGCGTCCAGCGACTCCTTGGCCGAGCCTTCGCCCGCCGTGATGAACGGATAGATGCGCTGGTTCATCTGGATCAGCAGCTCGGCATATTCCGGCGTCGCCCAGAAGTCCTTCACCTTGAACATGGTCTCGTAGAAGGCCTTGTTGTACGGCGTTGCGTTCTGGAATTCATCCGATTCCAGCACGGCGGCGCTCGCCGTGTAGCCGCCGAGTTCCGCCCAGCGCTTCTGGACATCGTCCTTGATGAACCATTCGAGGAACTTGAAGGACTCTTCCTGGTTCTCCGAATAGGACACGATCGAGATGCCCTGACCGCCGAGTGCGGCGAACTGGTCGCCGCCCGGACCCGCCGGATTGGCGAAGAAGCCGGTATTCGCGGCATTGGGGTTGGACGCCTCGTTCACCAGCGCGGGAAAGAAGGCGAAGTAGTTCATGCTCATCGCAGCCAGGTTCTCGGTGATCGCCTGGTTGTTCTCGACGAAGAAGGTCTTGGCCCAGCCCGGAGGGGTAAAGCCGTAGAGCTCGCGATACATCTCGAGCGCCTTGACGTTCTCTTCCGAATTGATGATGCCGTCGACCTCGTAGGTCTCGTAGTTTCCAAGCTCGCCGCCATAGGAGAAGATGGCGTTCTCGACGCCCATCACCAGACCGTCATAGGAGTTGTCGGTGTAGATGGCGATGCCGTAGCGGTTGTCGTCCGGACGGTGGAAGAACTCCGCGATGTCGCGCATCTCGGCCCAGGTCTTCGGCACGGCGAGATCGTAGCCATACTTGGCCTTGAACGCTTCCATCTCCTTCGGGTCCTCGAACCAGTCCTTGCGATAGGACCAGCCAACCGCGTCGCCCTCGGCCGGGATCGACCAGTATTTGCCCGAGTTCGATGGATACTCGGCGTAGTACTTGACCGTTGCCGGGGCCATGACTTCGGTCAGATTGTGCTGGTTGAAGAAGTCGGTCAGGTCGACATAGTGGCCAGATTCGGAAGCCGCGCCGATCCACTGCGAATCGCCGACAACCATGTCGTACGCGGAACCCCGCGCGTTGAACTCGGTGAATGCCTTCGTCTGGAAGTCCGACCACGGGGTGGTTTCCACCGTGACCTTCACGCCGGTTTCGGCTTCATACTCGTTCACGAGTTCCTGCAGGTAGTTGGCGGGATCCCATTCGGCCCAGAAGATTGTCAGCTCCTGCGCGAACGCCGAGGTTCCGCAGGCAAGCGTAAAGGCTAGTCCGGCCACGAGACCGGTCAGTTTCTTGCGCATGTTCATTCCTCCCGTTTTGCACTCCGCCAGCGCGTCGGCCGGCATGGCGCCTCTTGCGGGCGCTGCCGGACCCTGTCTGGGTTCCGGTCGCACCCTGTTTCCAAATTCCGCATCCAGATCGTGATGCCGGCCCTTACCTCCACGGCCTCCACTTCCAATCTGGTATTACCAAACTCAAAGCTTCGTCAAGGCCCTTCTCTACGATTCGCCTTTCGGTTTTTCGCTTCACTTCACCGGGATTATCGACATTTCAAACGATTTTCCCAAGAGAAATGTCGGCAAGATACCCCTGCCATGCGTCACCGGCTTCGGTCCGCATCGCACATAAACTCAATTGATCTGGTCTAACCAGATGGAGATTTGACCTATACGCTGCCCTGTCCTCCTGCCGTGGCAGCCTGAACGAGCGACAACGCGGCCCATTCCGCCACCGAATAGGCCTGCCGTTCGTCCATGCCCCATATGTCCTTCAGCACGATCAGCGCTTCGACGCCGAACAGCAGCGACAGCGCTTGAGCCAGCCGGTCGACTTGTTTCGGCGGCATAGCGCCCCGCAGCGGACGCAGCGCATCTCTCAAAAGATCGACTCGATGGCCGCGCGTGAATCTGGGTTCGGGTTCCGCTCCTCCATCGCCCTGCGCCGCCTGTTCGAGCGACAGTTTCAGCGCGGCGCGAAACGTGGCCTCGAATTCGCCTATGCGCGGCATCGAACTGCGGAACAGGTCTTCGACCCGCTCGCCGGCATCACTCGATGCGGAACTCCAGGTCAGGATCGGCCCCAATGCCTCGTCGACCACGGCGTGAACCAGAGCCGCCTGGCTGGGGAAGTAGCGGTAAGCCGTCGCACGTGACACTTCCGCCGCCTCCGCCACTTCGCTCACAGAGGGCGTCTTGCCGTCCTGCATGAGACGTGTCGCAGTCTCCAGCATCAGCCGGCGCGTCCTGGCCCGCGGCCCCCGCTGGGCTTCCTCCGCATGTTGTTGACGTGAGACATCCATATCAATACGATACGCGCGTCTCACGAAATTGCAATGCCTTTCGTGACGGCGCTGCGGCGGTGGAGGAGGAATGGCGCGCATCTACGTCGTCGGCACTGCCGACACCAAAGGCGAGGAATTGGCCTATCTTGCCGGCGTCATACGCGCCGCGGGCGGCGATCCGCTGCTCGTCGACGTCGGTACGCGCACGCCGGCGATACCGGTCGATATCGGCGCCGGCGAGGTGGCGGGGCATCATCCCAAAGGGGCGGATGCAGCGCTCGGGACTGACGATCGCGGCGCGGCCGTCGCGGCCATGTCGGAGGCCTTTTCCAGTTTCGCCGCCTCCCGTAATGATATTGCAGGCATGATCGGACTGGGCGGCGGCGGCGGCACGGCAATCATAACCGCCGGCATGCGCCGCCTGCCCTACGGCGTTCCCAAGATCATGGTCTCGACCCTCGCCTCCGGCGACACCGCGCCTTATGTCGACGTCTCCGACATCGTCATGATGCCGTCGGTGACCGACATCGCGGGCTTGAACCGACTGAGTCGCGTCATCCTGCACAATGCCGGCCAGGCGATCGCGGCGATGGCTGCGAATCCGGCTCCGAAGACCGAGGACAAGCCGGCGATCGGGCTGACGATGTTTGGGGTCACCACACCCTGCGTGACCGCCATCGCGGAGCAGCTCCGCGGGGACTACGACTGCATGGTTTTTCACGCCACCGGCGCCGGTGGCCGCACGATGGAGAAGCTCGCCGACGGCGCCATGCTGACGGGCGTCATCGACATCACGACAACGGAGGTCTGCGACTTCCTGTTGGGTGGCGTGCTGCCCGCGACCGAAGACCGCTTTGGAGCCATCGCCCGTACGCGCATTCCTTATGTCGGCTCGGCCGGTGCTCTCGACATGGTCAATTTTTGGGCGCCGGACACGATTCCCCAGCGCTACCAAGACCGCAATCTCTACAAGCACAATCCCAACGTCACGCTGATGCGGACCACGGCGGACGAGTGCCGCGACATCGGCGAGTGGATTGGATCAAAGCTCAACGCCTGCGACGGGCCGGTGCGATTCCTGATCCCGGAAAAGGGTGTATCGGCGCTCGATGTCGAAGGCGGCGCGTTCTTCGACCCTGTCGCCGACGCAGCCCTGTTCGATGCGCTTGAGGCCACCGCGAGGAAGACAGACGATCGCCGCATCGTCCGCCTGCCGCTGCACGTCAATGACCCGGAATTCGCTCGGGCGGCAGTGGCCGCCTTCCTCGAAATCGCAATACAGTGAGAGCCTGAATGCCCGCGATCCCGCGCAAGAAAATCCTCGAACGCTTCCGCGCCATGATAGCGGAAGGCGTTCCGATCGTCGGCGGCGGCGCGGGCACCGGCCTGTCGGCCAAGGCCGAGGAAGCCGGCGGCATCGACCTCATCGTGATCTACAATTCCGGCCGCTACCGCATGGCGGGCCGCGGCTCGGCCGCCGGGCTGCTTGCCTATGGCAACGCCAACGAGATCGTGAAGGAGATGGCGGTCGAGGTACTGCCGGTGGTCAAGAACACGCCGGTGCTCGCCGGCGTCAACGGCACCGATCCTTTCGTCTTGATGCCGCAATTCCTGGCCGAGCTGAAAGAGATGGGCTTCTCCGGCGTGCAGAACTTTCCGACAATCGGCCTGTTCGACGGCACGATGCGCACCGCTTTCGAGGAGACCGGCATGGGCTATGGGCTCGAGGTCGACATGATCGCCGCCGCCCACGAGCTTGACCTTTTGACCACGCCCTACGTCTTCAATGCCGACGAAGCGAAGGCGATGACGAAAGCCGGCGCCGATATCATCGTCGCTCATATGGGTGTCACCACCGGCGGCTCGATCGGCGCGACTTCGGCCAAGACGCTCGACAGCTGCGTTGCCGAGATCGATGCGATATCGGAGGCCGCGCGCTCCGTGCGCGAGGACGTCATGGTCATCTGCCACGGCGGACCGATCTCGATGCCCGACGACGCGCGCTACATTCTCGACCATTGCGCGGTCTGCCACGGCTTCTACGGGGCAAGCTCGATGGAGCGGCTGCCGGCCGAAGCCGCGATCCGCGACCAGACCACCGATTTCAAGAAACTGCCGATCAAGACCAGATAGCGGGAGGAAAACATGAGCGGCGAAGGAGAAAAGTTCGTTTATCCGAAGGATGTGAGCGCGTTCGGCTTCGACTGGGGCCGCCTTTCGCTCACCGTCGCGCCGGAGGTCAACGGCGCACAGCGCTTCTCCGGCGGCGTCGTCGACGTGAAGCCGGGCCAGGGCCATGAACGGCACAACCATCCGGGCGCCGAAGAGATCATCTTCGTGATTTCCGGAGAGGGCGAGCAGATGGTGGAGGACGAGAACGGCAACCCTGTCACGCAAAAGGTCGGCCCTGGCTGTACCGTCTATGTGCCCGAAAGTCGCTATCACTCGACGCTGAACACCGGCGCAGGACCGATGCAGCTCTTCGTGGTCTATTCGCCAGCCGGCCCGGAACAGGCGTTGCGCGACCTGCCCGATTTCAGGCTGATCCCGCCGAGAGGCTGAAGCCGATCCCTAACGAAAGCCGGATGCAAGCGGGTTCGATTTCGGCTAAGCGGCCAACAGACCAACGGCTGTGATCCGATTCGCGCCGTCCACATGGGCGGTGCTTTCGTTGCGGGACAACTTCAAGTGACAAACGGCATTCTCCTGGCGCTGTTCGCCTACGCCACCTATGCGTGGAGCGACGCCGCGATCAAGGCGCTCGGCGGCTCGATGACCGTCTTCGAGATCGGCTTTTTCCAGATGTCGATCGCCGGCGGCCTGCTCCTTCTGCTGACTCGGCCGGACGGCCATGGCTGGCGCGATTTCTGGCGCATGAAGTACCCGGTCGCAGTGCAGACGCGGGCAATCGTCGGGCTCGTTGCAAGTGTCATCGGCGTGTTCGCCTTCACAACGATCCCGCTCGCGGAGGTCTATGCCCTGGCCTTCCTGTCGCCGCTGTTCGTGACGCTGCTGTCGATGATCCTGCTGAAAGAACAGATCGGGCGCTGGCGCTGGGCTGCCGTGGCCATCGGCTTTGCCGGCGTGCTGCTCGTGGTGCGGCCGGGATTCCGGGGGCTTGAACTCGGTCATGCCGCGGCGCTCACGATGGCGCTGCTCAGCGCATCGAGCATCATCCTCATGCGCTCGCTCGCCCCGCGCGAGCGAACCACGACGATCCTCGGCTATCTCATTGTCTACGGGGTGCTGTTCAACGGGGCGGCGGTCTCCGCGACCAGATTCCACTTGCCGGACTGGCGCGAAGCGCTGATCCTGCTCGTCGCGGGCGCCGGGGCCGCCGCCGGGCACATCCTGCTGATGCGCGCGGTCAAGTTCGCACCGGCCAACCAACTCGCGCCGACGCACTACTCGCAGATCGCCTGGGCGGTGCTGCTGGGCGCGCTGCTGTTCAACGAACAGCCGGACGTCTGGTCGCTCGCGGGTCTCGCCGTCATCGCCGGCTCCGGCCTGCTGACAGTAGCGCGCGAGCGCATCCGCCTCGGCACCGTGCGCTGGAACCCGTTCGGGCGGATCAGGCTGTAACAGATCGGCCCGTATCTAAGCCGTCCCGCCCCGGTTCCAGCCGCGGCCGCGCTCGCCATACATCTCGTAGCCGTTCTGGGTGATCGCCAGCGTGTCTTCCAGCTTGATGAAGCCGCGCTTGGGGTGAAGCATCGTCGTCTCGACCGAGATCACCATCCCGGCCTGCAGCGGGCGGTCCGCATCGACGCCTTCATAGGTAACCGGGTGATTGGTCATCAGGAACGGCGCCTCATGCGTGATCACACCCATGCCGTGTGCGAAGAAATCGGTGAAGCGGGCAATCGACGATCCCTTCAACCGCTCCTGCCCGGCTGTGACGAGATCGCCGCCAGCGGCGCCGGCCTTCACCTTCGAGAACGCTGCCTGCTGAACGGTGTCCACCTCCGCCAGCAGATCCTCCAGTTCGGCGTCCGGCTCGCCAAGCAAGCCCATCCGGCACAGGTCACCGATATAGCCGTGATAATTGCCGCCTGAATCGATCGAAAGCACCTCGCCCTTCTTCCATGCCTGGCCCGAGGATGCCCGGTTGTGGCTGGAACCCAGCGTCAGCAGGCAATACTCGAAATGCAGGCCGCGCTTCGTCTCCTCCTGCCGCAGCCGCTCGATGATTTCCGCCTTGGTGGAACCCTCGCCCGAAGCGGCGATCGTCGCCTGCATGGAGTCGGTGATCATCTCCGACGCATGCTTCAGCTGCGCCAGCTCTTCCGGCGTCTTGATGGCGCGCAGCCGCTCCAGCATACCGGTGGCGTCGACGAAGGTCGCGTTCGGCAGCTTGGCCGTAATGTACTGGTAGGCGTCGGCCGGCAGGAAACCGGGTTCGATGCCGATGCGCGCATTCTCCTTGCCGATCTTCCTGATGTGCCCGACGGCAAGTTCCGCCGCCTCCAGCGACGTCCATGTCGCGGGGTGCAGCGTCGGCGTCCAGAACGGGTGGTTCTCGTGCTCGCCGCCTTCCATCCGGTTGCCGATATAGGCCGAGCGGTCGGGCCGGCCCTTTTCATACGCCACGACCGGCAGGTAGCGGCTGTGGCCGATCGCGTCCATCGCCACGAAGAAGATGAACCTGTACCCGCCGAGCAGATATTGCGTGTTGTGCTTGGAGGTGGCGAGCAGCACGTCGATGCCGGCCTCTTCCATCAGCCGGTCGGCGTGATCCGCATCGAACGGAACCGCGACGCGGTCCGGATTCTTCCCCTGAATATTCAACTCAACCTCCCATGCTCGACACGGCCCCAAGCGTGAACGATGTCCGGCCGCCGCGCAATACGGTTGGACGACCGGGGCCGGATTATCGAAACAATCGGCGATAGGCGCGCGGCGACATGCCCTTGAGCGCGCGGAATTGCCGGTTGAAATTGGACAGCGCGCGATAGCCGACGGCTTCCGCAATGAACCCTATCGTCTGGTCGGTGCCGGACAGCCGCGCCGATGCGTCGCCGATGCGCATGCGCATGATGTAGTCGCTCACGGTGGTCTGCATGTGCCTGGCGAAAAGCCGGTGCAGTCCCGACGCACTCAGTGCCGCGATGCCGGCGAGTTCGGTCAGCGATATCTGCTCCGTGTAGTTGATATGGATATGCGTCACCACGCGGTCGATCCGCTCGCGGCTTTCCGGCGCCCCCTGCTGCAGGACCGGCACGCTCGCCAAAGGCCGGGCCTCCTTGTCGGCCGCCAGACGGTTGAGGATGCGCAACAGCGAAAGCAGCCGCTCCGGCGGCGGCAGATCGAAGATCGCCTCATGATCGGCGCGAACCGTATCTGTGGCGGATTCGGAGAACTTCAGGCCGCATCCGGCCCGCGCGAGCAGCGACTGCACGTTGCGGAATTCGGGCAGGCCCTGCGTCAGCCGCGCCGCCCAGTCGGGATGAAACCACAGCACCAGCGCGATATGCGGTTGCGCGGCGTCGAGTTTCTCCCGCGACATCCATGTATGCGGCAGGTTCGGGCCGACCAGCACCAGGTCGGCGTCGCCATAGGCGTCGACATGATCGCCGATAAAGCGCTGGCCGCGCGAATTGAGCGTCAGTGTAAGCTCGTATTCGGGGTGGTGGTGCCACTGGAACGGAATCCCGTCGTCAAGACGGCGGTTGAGGTAACTCCACGACGCATCGGGAAAGATCGGCAGCTTCTCCAGATATGGTCTCATCTCGCGCTTGTTCGCTGGTTGGCGCCAGAATAGTATCATTGTTTGCAAGATGGCGGCCACACCGGGTGATTTGGCGGGTTAATCTCGCTGCACTCCGCCGAGAGCAATCATGGGAGGAAGCCATGCAGGTTACCGCAGCCGAAATCAGCCACCCGACGAGCGCGAAGCTCACCACGCAGCTCAAGGATGTCGAGAAGACCCTGCCCTTAAGGGTTCTTTCCGAGGCGGATTGGCGCCACTGGATCACCAAGGGCTATGTCATCGTCAGGCAGGCGGTACCTGCAGAGAATGCGCAAAGGCTTGCGGATCTGCTCTGGGTTTTTGACGCGAAGGACCCCGACGACCCGGACACCTGGTATGCGCCGCAGCGCCGCCCGCATGTGCGCCCCGAGCTCAACAATGCAGGCATGGTGGAGATCTACAATCACCAGTATCTCTGGGACAACCGGATGGAAGAGCGTGTCTACGACGCGTTTGTCGACATCTGGGACCGCGAGGATTTGTGGGTGGCGATCGACCGCGCAAACCTCAACCCGCCGAAGCGGGAGAAGGGCAACCCCGAAGGCTTCATCCATTGGGACGTGGACACCAAGCAGCGCCCGCTGCCGATCGGCGTACAGGGCGTTCTCAGCCTGAAGAAGCAGGATGCCGAGACCGGCGGCTTCCAGTGCGTGCCTTACCTGTTCGAGCATTTCGACGAGTGGGTGAAGACCCAGCCCGAGGACCGCAATCCGATCCTTCCGGACATGACCGGGCTTGAGCGCGAGAACATCTCGATGGAGGCAGGCGACCTCCTGATATTCAACTCGCTGCTGGCGCACGGCGTGCGTCCCAATCATTCGGACGGCAAGGTTCGCATGGCGCAGTACATCTCCATGTATCCAGCCGAACACGACAACGAGGCCGAGCGGCAGGAGCGCATCCGGCTGTGGCGCGAACTCGACCATCCCAAGCGCCCCGACTTTCCCGGCGACCCGCGCGAGTGGGAAAAGCACAATGCCGAAACCGCGAAGCTGACGCCGCTGGGCGAGAAACTGCTGGGTCTGCAAGCCTGGTGAACCGGGCGGCGGTCGCGGCGCCGCCTGGCTGCCCTCACCGGTAGAGCATCGTCGGCAGCCACATCGAGAACGCCGGCACGAAGGTCAGAAGCAGGAGCACCCCGACCAGTGGAATGAGGAACGGAGCGGTGGCGGTCACGCATCGTTCGAACGGAACATTGGCCACCTTGGAAAGCACATAGAGCACCATGCCGACCGGTGGCGTCAAAAGTCCGATCATCAGATTGAGGATCAGGATGATGCCGAAATGCACCGGGTCGATCCCGAGGCCGACGGCAACCGGCAGCAGCACCGGCGTCAGGATGGTGATCGCCGCGATGGTTTCCATGAAACAGCCGATCACCAGCACGATCATCGTAATGATCAAAAGCAGTGCCACCCTGTTGTCGGTGATCGACAGCATGATCTCGGAGAAATGCAGCGCCACCTGATTGGCGGTCAGGATCCAGGCGAAGATCATCGACGACGCGACGATGAGCATGATCGCCGCCGTCGTTTCGACCGTGTCCATCGAAACCCGCAGGATCTTTTTCCAATCAAGGGTTCGGTAGACGAAGATGCCGAGGAACAGCGACCAGGCGACGGCCGCGATCGCCGCCTCGGTCGGTGTGAACAGACCGCCCATGATGCCGCCGATAATGATGACCGGCGTCATCAATGGCAGCAGCGCGTGCAGGAAGGTATAGCTGAAGCGGCCCAGCGAAAAGCCCAAGTCACGCGGGTAATTCCGCTTGCGTGCGTAAAACGCCACCATCACCATCAGCGCGATCGCCATCATCATGCCGGGGATCAGCCCCGCGGTGAAAAGCTGGCCGATCGAGGTATCGGCAATCACGCCGTAGATGACCAGCGGCAGCGACGGCGGGATGATCGGGCCGATGGTCGAGGAGGCGGCGGTGATGCCGACGGCGAAATCGGTATCGTAGCCGGCGTCGCGCATCGCCTTGATCTCGATATTGCCGAGCCCACCGGCATCGGCCACCGCGGCGCCCGACATACCGGCGAAAATGACGCTGGCGCCGACATTCACATGGCCGAGACCGCCATGCATCCAGCCGACGGCGGCGCGCGCGAAATCGAAGATGCGCGCGGTGATGCCCGCCGTGTTCATCAAATTGCCGGCGAGGATGAAAAACGGCACGGCAATCAGCGGGAACGAGTTGATGCCGTTGACCATGTTGGCCAGCACGATCATCGGCGGCATGCCGTTGGTTGCGACGAAGGCGAGCGATGCCAGCGCCAGCGCGACGGCGACCGGAACGCCGACGATCATCAGCGCGAACAGGACCAGGATCATCAAGAGGATCGACATGCGATATGTGCTTTCAGTCGGCCGGCAGCGAATTTTCGAGAAGCGACAGGATTTCGTGCTTGGGCGCGCGGATTTTCCGCCACAGCCAGATCGCCGAATAGATCGTCATCAGGCCGAGCGCGATGACGCAGATGGTGTAGATCCATGACTTCGGTATCGGCAGGCTGATCATTTTCTGCCGCGTTTTCTGGGTCAGTTCGATGCCGATCCAGGTCATCGTGCCGTAGAAGCCGAAGGTGATGAGTTCAGCGAGAACAGCCAGCGCTTTCGCCATTGCCGGCGACGCGCTGCGAATGAAAAACTCGATCATGATGTGCGAGCCGCGCCTGGTTGCGCTGATCGAGCCCAGAAAACAGACGAGGATGAGCAGATAGCGCGCCACCTCCTCCGTCCACGCCAGCGAATCGTTGAGCACGTAGCGGGTAAAGAACTGCAGGAAAACGATGACCGCCAGCACCCAGAATACGACAATCCCCGGCGCATCGATCCACTTGATGTCGGAGATCGAAGTCTCCGCGTCATCGAACCCAAAAGGGGCGGGCGCACCCTCGGCGCGCCCGCTTTTGTCACGACCCCGATCGGTCATACCGCCCCTCCCCGGCAGATCAGGCGACGGTCAGTCGGCCAGCGCCTGCATGCGATTGTAGTGGTCGGTCTCGTAAGGCACTTTCGATTCGTCGGTCAGGATCGGCTCGACCGCGGCCTGGAACGCGGCTTTGTCGACCTCGTTGACCTTGATGCCCTTGTCCGTGAACCACTGAACCAGATCGGTTTCCGCCGTATTGATCTCCTCCGCGCAGCCGGCCGCCGCCTCTTTCAGAACCGCATCGACCGTCGCCGCGTCATCGCCGATATTGTCCATCGCGGTGCTCGACACCACGATGATCAGCGAATTGCCTATATGGCCGGTGAGGTTGATGTTGGACTGCACCTCGTAGAACTTCTTGAACTGGATGGTGGGCAGCGGGTTTTCCTGAGCATCCACCACGCCCTGCTGAAGCGCAAGATAGACTTCCGAAAACGCGATCGGCGTCGGGTTGGCGCCCACCGCGTTGGGGAACATCACCATGACCGGCGAATCCGGCACGCGGATCTTGAGCCCCTTCATGTCTTCAGGCTTGGTGATCGGGAAGTTCGAGGTTACGTGACGATAGCCGTACCAGGTAATCGCCATCACGGTGTGGCCTGTGGCTTCCTTGTAACCCCCCGACAACTCCTTGAAGAGATCGCTGTCGCGATAGGCTTTCCAGTGATCGTAGCTCTTGAGCATGAACGGGTAGTCGGAGATCGCGATCGGACCATAGTCGCGCTCGGCGAAGTTCGGTCCGGTGTAGATCATGTCAACCGAGCCGATGGTCAGGCCTTCATTGATTTCCGACTCCTTGCCGAGCGAGGACGCGGGAAACACCGTGATGTTCACCCGGCCCTCTGTCTTGGCGCTTATCTCGTCGGCGGCCCATTTCGCCCATTTGTGATAGGATGAGCCCTCCTCGTAGACATGCGCCCATTTCAGGTCCGCCGCGAACGCGCTGCCGAGCGCGAACGACATGATGGCGGCAGTCAGCGCCGCCCGCTTTATGGTCCTGGCGATCATATTCTCCTCCCTGGATGTGGACGAAGTCGCTTCGTCCACTGCTCGCTAATGCGAAAATAACTAGTATACAAGATATATTTGATATACTACAAAGCTGGCAACCGCAAGAGGCCTTGAATGTACGCACTCCGCCACCCCTTATCGCTTCACGCCGGGCTGCGATTGGCGATAGGCTTTGGCGTCGGCGCGACGACGACAAAATGAAGGTGGGAGGAATGAAGCAAGCCCAGCCGGCAACACAGGCGCCGGAACGCAGCCGCAAGCCGCGCGCCCGCAATGCGCCGCCAAAGACCAACGGCCACAGCCCGATCGCCGTCACAGCCAAGAATTCGGACGTCGTCTACCGCGATCTGCGCAATGCCATCATTTCCATGCAGCTCGTTCCCGGCACGCCGGTCTTGGAGCGCGAGATTACCGAACGCTACGGCATCAGCCGCACGCCCGTGCGCGAGGCGGTGTTGCGGCTGGCCGAGGAACGACTGATCGATGTCGTTCCGAAATCCGGAACCTTCATCGCACGCATCCCGCTATCCGTTCTGGGCGAGGCGATCGTCGCGCGCCGCGCGCTGGAAGCCGTTACCGTCCGCGCCGCCACCGAAAAGGCGAGCGAGAGCCAGATCATGGAAATGCGGGCCATCATTCAGCGCCAGCGCGAAACCGCCGAAAGCGGCAAGGAAGAGGCCTTCCACCACGCCGATGACGATTTTCATGCCGCAATCGCAACAGCGGGGCGACTGCCGGGCATCTGGGATATGATCCAGCAGATCAGGATACAGGTCGAGCGCTACAGGCGTCTCACCCTGCCGCAACCGGGACGAATGCTGGTTGTACTTGGCGAGCACAGCGACGTTCTCGACGCCATTGCGCGCCGCGACGCCGAGCGGGCGGTTGCCCGAATGGATCTCCACTTGAACAGGCTGAAGCTGGACATCTCGGTGTTTCGCGACATGTGGCCGGACTATTTCGTCCACGACGGCATGTTCGATCCCGACATGTTTTCGGATTAGAGGAATTCCCGCATGACGAGCATATCCGTCCGCCAGGCGACCAGTCTGGCCGAGGTGAAGGCATTCGACACCGCCGAACTCCGCCAGAACTTTCTGATCAACGATCTGTTCGCGGCCGGCGAAATCCGCATGGCCTATACGCACCACGATCGAACGGTGATCGGCGGCGCCGCGCCTCTCGACGACCCCTTGCCGCTTGTCGCCTCAAAGCCGATCGGCTCGGATCCGTTTCTCAAGCGACGCGAGATGGGCATCTTCAACATTGGCGGCGCCGGATCGGTCAGCCTCGATGGCGAGGTCTACGAACTCGCCACCCATGACTGTCTCTATGTGCCGGTGGGAACCGCCGAGGTGGTCTTCGCCAGCGCCGGCAAGTCCAGCCCGGCCCGGTTCTACTTCATCAGCGTGCCGGCGCATATGCGCCACGAGGCGCGCAAGATTGGGCCCGACGACGCCAACCGGCTGGACCTCGGCAGCCAGGACGAATGCAACCGGCGCGTTCTGCGCCAGTACATACATCCCGACATCTGCGCTTCCTGCCAGCTCGTCATGGGCATGACGCTGCTTGAGGCCGGCAGCGTATGGAACACAATGCCCTGCCACACCCACGACCGGCGCTCCGAGATTTACCTCTATTTCGACATGGCGCCGCAGACACGGGTCTTCCACTTCATGGGCGAGCCAGCCGAAACACGCCATCTGGTCGTCGCCAACCAGCAGGCGGTGATTTCGCCCGGCTGGTCGATCCATTGCGGTTCCGGAACCGCCCGCTACGGGTTCATCTGGTCGATGGCGGGCGACAATCAGGACTTCACCGATATGGACATGATCGCCATGGAGACGCTGAAATAATGCCGGCTGCGAGCCCCTTCAGCCTGGATGGCAGAACCGCAATCGTCACTGGCGCCAATACCGGCATCGGCCAGGCGATAGCCGTGGCGCTGGCCGCGGCCGGCGCGAAAATCGCCGCAGTCGGCCGCTCGCCGATGGATGAGACCGCCAGCATGATCGTCGGCGGTCCGGGGCGGTTTCACGCAATCCGCGCCGATCTGTCCGAAACGGCGAACCTGCAAACCGTCATCGATGAGACGCGGTCATGGTCCGGCGCCATCGACATCCTGGTCAACAATGCCGGCATCATCCGCCGCAACGACGCGCTCGACTTTACCGAAGACGACTGGGACGCCGTCATCGACACCAATCTGAAATCGGCGTTTTTTCTGTCGCAGGCCGCGGCGCGTCACATGGTGGCGCGCGGCTCGGGCAAAATCGTCAACATCGCCTCGCTGCTGTCGTTCCAGGGCGGCATCAGAATCGCCTCCTACACCGCCGCTAAAAGCGGGCTGGCCGGTCTGACGAAGCTTCTTGCGTGCGAATGGGCGGCCAGGGGCATCAACGTCAACGCGGTTGCGCCGGGCTATGTGGTGACCGGCAACACCAAGGCGCTGCGCGACGATCCGGCGCGTTACAAGGCAATCCTCGATCGGATTCCGGCCGGACGCTGGGCCGCACCTGAAGATATTGCCGGCGCGGTCGTGTTCCTGTCTTCACCGGCGGCTGACTATGTGCACGGCGTCACCCTGCCGGTCGATGGCGGCTGGTTGGCAAGGTAGCGCTTCTTCGCATTGCAGACAGAGTGCGCGGGCCGGACGGGATAAGGGTGGGTGTCAATCCCCGAACCAGGCGGGAAACCGGAAAAACCGACCTGTGCCCCTTGCCGTCGCGTCCGGTTGACACGGCCCGCGCCAGATGGGAACGCGGTCGACCCGTTTCGGTTCCCGGCGCGCAACCAACGAAGCCCCAAGCCAGCCTTCAGCGACACGCGATGAAGCCGTGCGCGTGAACGGCGCCTGATACGCGATCCCGTGTGAGAGAAAGCTAGGCTTCCGCCGGCTTCACAACTCTGAGCAGAGCGCCGTAGGGGGCCAGCATCGCCAGCCCGACCAGAATTTTCACGCAGAAATCGCCGAAAGCGAGCGAGACCCAGAGGGGGACTTCAGCGCCGAACCAGGCGACCGGGAAGGCCAGCGAGCCGTCCTCCAGCCCAAGGCCCGTGTCGAGGAAGGCAAAATACGCCGCGAATGCCAACGAAAAGAACAGGACGGTGTCGACCGCCGAGCCGACCAGCGTCGAAACAAAGGGCGCGCGCCACCAGGTCTGGCCGCGAAAAGCGTTGAACACCGAGACGTCGAAAAGCTGCGCCACCAGAAAGGCCGATCCGGATGCGATCGCGATGCGTGGCGAGGCCAGCCACACGGAGAGCGCCACCGCCAGCACGAATCCCGCCAGCACCACCTTGCGGGCGGCATCCGGCCCGAAACGCCGATTGGTGAGATCATTGACGAGAAACGCCACCGGATAGGTGAAGGCGCCCCAGGTAAGGATTTCGCCGAGGTCAAACTGGTTGACCGGGAACTGGACGAGATAGTTGGAAGCCGCGACGACAATCGCCATCGCGGCCACGAAGGGCCAGAAATTGCTGAGCTTGGACATTTTTTTATCCTGGGTGATGGAACCAGCGCGCTCCAAGGAGCGCTCTAATTTGTGGCTGGCGGCGAACCACCGGCCGGCTTAGGCCGCGGCTGCGGTTTCTTCGCTTGCCTTCTTGGCGATCTGCTTCTTCAACAAGCGCGCGCGCTGCGACAGTTCGGCCGCGTCCGCCTTGAGCAGGAACGCGTCGAGGCCGCCGCGGTGCTCCACGGTGCGCAGCGCATTGGCGGAGATGCGCAGGCGCACCTTCTGACCCAGCGCTTCCGACAGGAGCGTCACATTGACCAGATTCGGCAGGAAGCGCCGGCGGGTCTTGTTGTTGGCGTGGCTGACATTGTTGCCGCTAAGGACGGCCTTGCCGGTCAGTTCGCAGGAGCGGGCCATGGTTGTGTTACCTTCTGTATCTCGACTGGCCGAACACGCGAACGGCGCTACCACAACAGCGGCGCGCGGCACTCTCAGACGGCCTTGGAAAAAGTTGCCGCTCCATAGCCCCAGTCTGCCTTCCGGTCAAGTCGCGGCGGCGCGCGACAAATATGGCGGTCCCGCCATATTGTCCATGGAATTGCCGAATTTCTCGCCGACAAGGCTCTCGCTCCCCGGACAAACCGCATTTGAGGGTTTGGAGCGGGCAAAGGAAGGGACATTCTTTCCTGCAATTGAGGAGCGGGCGGATGAATGGAAATTGGATCGCGGCCGTGGTTCTGGCCGGGACGGTTGTAATGCCGGGGGCGAACGCGCTGGCTGAGCCGCCGGTCAGTTTCGAAACGGATTATGTCATAACGGTACGCGGGTTCACGGTCGGCAAGGCCCATTTCCGCGGCCAGGTGGCCGATAGCCGCTTCGAGGTCTCCGGAAACCTCAGAAGCGCCGGCCTGGCGCGCATATTCGACAAGACGGAGGCGAATTCCCATTCGGTCGGCACGCTGGGGAGCGGCACGCCGCAGCCGGAGAGCTTTTCGCTGAGCTATGCGCAAGGCGATGCCGGCGGCAAGCGGATGGAGATCGATTTCCAGAACGGCGATGTCGCCCGCCTTACCCACGAGCCGGAGCTTGGTCCGCCGGGCGACGATGTCGTACCCGTCAAGAAGAGCGATCTGCAGTCGGTCACCGACCCGATTTCGGCAACCATCGTTGCGCGCGGCAGCGGCGAGGATGTCTGCCGGCGCACGCTGCGCATCTATGAGGGTGGAACCCGGGTCGATGTCCAACTCAGCCCCGTATCGGTCGGCTGGGTCTATGGCGCCGGAAATGGAGCGGTCACGTGCTCGGCGCGCTTCATCCCGGTCGCGGGCTATATCAAGAGCAACACATATGACTACATGCGCGAACATGCCGACATGGAGTTCGTATACGTGCCGACGCACCGGCAGGGCATCTACATGCTGCACTCGATCTCGACGCGCACCGATATCGGCCAGGTGAAGCTGCGCGCCTGGAAGCAGACGGTCAAAGGCTGATCCCGCAAATATTGCATCGTCCCGCGATTCATGGTGCCTCTTTGCTCCAACCGGGAGAGAGGCATGAGCGAGGCTGACGCAGTTCTGACCGAGCGCCGGGGGTCGGTGCTGTGGATCACCATCAACCGGCCCGAGCGTCGCAACGCCATCAACGCCGCGGTCATAGAAGGCGTCCATGCCGCCCTCTCCGGCCTTTCCGCCGACCGCGCGATCCGCGCCGCCGTGCTGACAGGCGCCGGCGACAAGGCATTCTGCGCCGGCGGCGACCTTGAAGGCGGCACGGAAATCTTTGGCAAGGGCGAGGACGAACCGTCTTCCCCGTTCGGTCGCCTGGCGCGGCTGGCGCGCGGCGTCGGCATTCCGCTGGTCGCCCGCGTCAACGGCGCATGCGTTGCCGGCGGGGTCGGCCTTCTGGCGCTGTGCGATATTGCCGTCGCGGCCGACCACGCCCGTTTCGGCCTGCCCGAGGCGCGCATCGGCGTTTTCCCCATGCAGGTGATGGCGAGCCTGCGCCGCGTGCTCTTGCCGCGTCACGCCGCCGAACTGGCGCTCACCGGCGAGATGATCGACGCGCAGCGCGCCTTCGAGATCGGCCTCGTCAATCACATCACGCCAACGGATCAGCTGGACGCGAAGGTCGACGAATTGCTGGCTGCGCTGACGGCCGGTTCGCCCGCGGCGCTGAGGCGCGGCAAATACGCCATCGCCGCCATGGAGCATATGGATTTCGAAGCAGCCATTGCCTTCGCCGAAGGCCAGATCGCGCTGGCGGCACAGACCGGTGATGCCAAGGAGGGCGTCGCCGCCTTCAGGGAAAAGCGCAAGCCGCGCTGGTCCGAAGATTAGGGTCTGACCTCACTCGGCGGCCGCAAGACGGTTATCGCCGATGATTGTCCTGATTTCCGCGCGGCAGGAGCCGCAATTGGTGCCGGCGCTGACGGCAGCGCCGACGGCATCCACCGTTTGGCAGCCAGAGCGGACGGCCGCTGCGATCTGGTTGGCGCCGACCTGAAAGCACGAACAGATGATCGCGCCATGATCGGCGCGGCCCTTGCCCGGCCGCCCGGCAATGACGCCGAGCCGGTCCCTCGGATCCGCGAAATCCGCCGAGAGCTGCTCGACCGCCCAGCTGCGCGAAACCGCGACCGGGTCAGGCGACAGAAACAGCGCGCCGGTGAGTTGGCCGTCGTGGAAAAGCGCAAAGCGCCTGAGCCCGACCGCGTCGTCGTTGAATGCAAGCAGATCGTCGGCCGAAGATGCGCCCAGAAGGCCAGCCGCATAATCGCGCCAGTCAGCATTCGCCTCTACATAGGCCAGTTCGGCGCGCCAGCCGCCCTTGCAGCGCGCCAGCGCCCAATAGGCGGCATCACCGATCTCCGGCTTCTCGCGCGTCACAGCGAAGCCGTAGGCCTTCACGGGGAAACGCCCGACCGTCGCCTTCGACTGCTTCAGCGCCGGCTGACCGGAATGCGGATCCACATCGGGCGCCACCAGCCTGTCCACGCATGCTGTTGGCGCGAATTCGTCGTTCCAGTGCATCGGCGCAAACACCGAACCCGGCCGCTGCCGGCTGGTCACCAATGCGCGCAGCACGGCGGAGCCGAATTCATTGTGCACGCGAACGAGGTCCGCGTGATGGATGCCTCGCTTCAACGCATCCTCGGGATGGATTTCAAGAAACGGTTCGGCGATGTGCTGCGAGAGCCGCGGGCTTTTGCCGGTGCGGGTCAGCGTGTGCCAATGGTCGCGCACGCGGCCCGTATTGAAGGTGAGCGCGCCATCCTCGCCGGTAATGTCGATGGACCGGGCCGGCGCGACGAACCGCGCCCTGCCCTCAGGTCGGTAGAAGCCGCCTTCGGCGAAGAAGCGCTCCCGCCCTCTATTCTCGCCCCGGCTCAGGGGCCACTGGAACGGTTGCAGCCGCTCGTAGCCGTCATCATCAACTTCCGCGAAGGCGGAAATATCGAAATCGCGCGCGCCGTCGTTCTCGTGGCCCGAAAGCGCGGCGTGCTCTGCGAAGATGCCGGTTGGAGAAGCGAAATCGAACGCCCCCCGATAGCCCATGCGGCGCGCCACGTCGCTGATGATGTCCCAGTCCGGTCGTGCTTCGCCCGGCAGCGGGAGAAACGAGCGCTGGCGCGAGATGCGCCGCTCCGAATTGGTGACCGTGCCGCTTTTCTCGCCCCAGGCGGCGGCGGGCAGCTTCACATGGGCGAAAGGCATGGTGTCGGTGGACGCCATCACATCGGACACCACGACGAAGGGACAGGCGGCCAGCGCAGAGCGGACCTTGCCCGCGTCGGGCATCGATACGGCGGGGTTGGTTCCCATGATCCAGACGGCGCGGACCTTGCCGGCCGCGATCGCGTCGAACAGGGCCACCGCTTTCAGTCCCGGTTGGGATGCAACGCGCGGCGCGTTCCAGAAGCCCGCGACCAGACCACGGTGATCGAGGTTTTCGATCTCCATATGGGCGGCCAGCATGTTGGCCAGGCCACCGACCTCGCGCCCGCCCATCGCGTTGGGCTGGCCCGTCACCGAGAACGGCGACGCGCCGGGCTTGCCGATGCGGCCTGTGGCGAGATGGCAGTTGATGATGGCGTTGACCTTGTCCGTCCCGCTGGCCGACTGGTTCACGCCCTGGCTGTAGACGGTGACGGTCCGCCCGGTCCGCGCGAACAGGCTGTAGAATGCGATCAGATCGTCCCTTGCGATCCCCGTTTGTGCGGCAACCGCCTCGACGGTCCATGATCTGGCATCGGCGAGCGTGTCCGTGAATCCAGTCGTGTGATTGTCGATGTATTGCCGGTCGAATGCGCCCGCATCGGACAGCCATGCGAGCAGGCCGGAAAACAGCGCCACGTCGCCATCCGGCGCGATGCGCAGATGCATGTCGGCCATGTCCGCCGTGTTGGTCCGCCTTGGATCGACCAGCACCACCTTCATTTGCGGCCGCTTTTCCTTGGCCGCCGCGATGCGCTGGTAGAGCACCGGATGGCACCAGGCCAGGTTGGAACCAACCAGCACGACAAGATCGGCGAGTTCCAGATCCTCGTAATTACCGGGTACGGTATCGGAGCCGAACGCGCGGCGGTGTCCGGCGACCGAAGACGCCATGCAGAGGCGCGAATTGGTGTCGATATTGGCCGAGCCGATGAAGCCCTTCATCAGCTTGTTGGCGACGTAATAGTCCTCGGTGAGAAGCTGCCCCGAAACATAGAAGGCGACCGAGTCGGGTCCGTATTGCGCCACGGTTGCGGAGAAGCGGGATGCGACAAGATCGAGAGCCTCGTCCCAGCTTGCCTTGCGCCCGTCGATTTCAGGATGCAGCAGGCGTCCGTCGAGATCGACCGTTTCGCCGAGCGCGGAACCCTTGGAGCACAGCCGTCCGAAATTGGCGGGGTGATCGGGGTCGCCGCGGACCGACACTGCGCCGTCCGCGGCGACCTTTGCAAGCACGCCGCAGCCTACCCCGCAATAGGGGCAGGTGGTCCTCACCTCGCGCGCTTCCTCCTGCTGCATGTCTGCTATGCGGCCTTCGCGCCAGCCGCCTCCAGGGAAACGAAGATCCGCTCGCTCTCGACCTTGACCGGAACGGTCATCACCCTGCCCTCGTCGGCGCCCTGCGCCTCGCCCGTCTCCAGCGAGATCACCCAATTGTGCAGCGGGCAGGTGACGCAGCCGTCATGGACGATGCCCTGGCTGAGCGGGCCGTTCCTGTGCGGACACTTGTCCTCCAGCGCGAAGACGCGATCGTCCGCCGTCCGGAAGACCGCGATCGTCATCGCGCCATTCTTCACGCACCGCGCGCCGCGCCTGGGGATATCGTCGAGCGTGCCAATGGCAATCCAGTTCGCCGACATGGCATTCATTCCGCCGCCTCCAGCGAAAGCGTCGCCATCGGCATGAACTCGTGCTTGTCCTTGCCGGAAACACGTTCCGACCACGGGTCCACCTGGGCGAATTTCTGGGAGAAGACGAAGCGGTCGAAATAGGCCTTGCGCTTGCCGTCGTCCTCCATGATCTGGCGCCGCACCTCGTCATAGCCAATGCGCTTCGCCCATTTGTAGATGCGCTCGAGATAGCGGCCCTGCTCGCGATACATCTGGGTGAGCGCCACGATGTGCTCGAGCGCCTCGTCCTCGGTGCGCACCATGCCCAGCACCTCCGTGCCCTTGATGTCGAGCCCGGCTGCGCCCGCAAAATGAATTTCGAAGCCTGAATCCACGCAGACTACGCCGACATCCTTGCAGGTCGCCTCGGCGCAGTTCCTCGGGCAGCCCGACACGGCCATCTTCACCTTGGCGGGCGTCCACGATCCCCACATGAATTTTTCGATGCGGATGCCGAGCCCGGTCGAATCCTGCGTGCCGAAACGGCACCAGTCGGAGCCCACGCAGGTCTTCACCGTGCGGAGCCCCTTGGCATAGGCCTGACCCGAAACGAAGCCGGCCTTGCCCAGATCGGCCCAGACCGCCGGAAGGTCTTCCTTGCGGATGCCCAGCATGTCGATGCGCTGACCGCCGGTCACCTTGACCGTCGGGATGGCGAACTTGTCGACCACGTCGGCGATGGCGCGCAGTTCCTTCGAGCTCGTCACCCCGCCCCACATGCGCGGCACCACGGAATAGGTGCCGTCCTTCTGGATGTTGGCGTGAACGCGCTCATTGATGAAGCGCGACTGGTAGTCGTCGGCATACTCGTCCGGCCAGTCGGCCACGAGATAGTAGTTGAGCGCCGGGCGGCATTTGGCACAGCCGCAGGAGGTCTTCCATTCGAGTTCCTGCATGACGGCGGGAATGGACTTCAGACCCTTCGCCTTGATCAGGCGGCGCACCTCGTCATGCCCCAGATCGGTACAGCCGCACATGGGCTGGATCGCTGCCGGGTTGTAGGCGTCGCCCAGCGTCAGCGCCATCAGCTTCTCGACAAGCCCGGTGCAGGTGCCGCAGGAGTTGGACGCCTTGGTGTGGGCGCGCACCGCGTCCAGCGTAGTGAGGCCCTTTTCGGTGATTGTGCCGGTGATCTTTCCCTTGCATACGCCGTTGCAGCCGCAGATTTCCGCATCATCCGGCAAGGCTGCAACGGCCGCCATAGGGTCCAGCGGTTCGGCCCCCTGATAGCCCTGTCCGAAGATCAGCGTCTCGCGCATCTCCGAGATATCGGTCTGCTTCTTCTTCAGATCGTTGAACCAGGCGCCGTCGGAGGTCTCGCCGTAAAGCACGGTGCCGACGATGCGATTGTCCTTGAGCACCACGCGCTTGTAGATGCCCGCCGTCGCGTCGCGCAGCACAATCTCCTCGCGGTCGTCGCTCTCTGCGAAATCGCCCAGCGAATAGAGGTCGATGCCGGTGACCTTGAGCTTGGTCGGTGTATCGACGTGAATGAACTCGGCGCCCGCCTCGCCTGCGAGATGGCCGGCGGCAACCCTCGCCATCTCGTAGAGCGGCGCTACGAGCCCGTAGACCTGGCCCTTCACTTCCGCGCACTCGCCGAGCGACAGTATGTCTGGATCGCTGGTGCGCATCGCGCCATCGACCACGATGCCGCGATTGACTTCCAGCCCGGCCTCCTTCGCAAGCCCCGCATTGGGACGGATGCCAACCGCCATGATGACCAGCGATGCCGGTACAATGGTGCCGTCTCCAAGCTCGACGCCCCCGACCCTGCCATTGCCGACGATCGCTTTTGTGTCTGCCTTGCACATCACCTTGATGCCGCGCTGTTCCAGCGCTCGCTGCAGCAGGTAGCCGGCCGCGGGGTCGAGCTGGCGCTCCATCAGCGTCGGCATGATGTGCAGCACGGTGACGTCCATGCCGCGCTCCCTGAGACCTGCCGCGGCCTCCAGCCCCAGCAGCCCGCCGCCGATCACCACTGCTTTCTCGCGCGACTGGGCCGCCAGCAGCATCGCCTCGACATCGTCGAGATCGCGGTAGGTGAGAACGCCCGGCAGGTCCTTGCCCGGCACGGGGATGATAAAGGGGTTGGAGCCGGTAGCGATTACCAGCTTGTCGTAAGCGGCGACTTCGCCATGCTCGGAGGTGACGGTCTTCGCCGATCGGTCGATCGCAACGACCTTGTGGCCCTTGTAGAGGGTGATTCCGTTGTCGATGTACCAGCCATCGCCATGGATCACGATCTCTTCATAGCTCTTCTCGCCGGAAAGCACCGGCGACAGCATGATGCGATCGTAATTGACCCGCGGCTCGGCGTTGAAGATCGTCACCTCATAGGCCTCGGGGGACTTTTCGAAGAGGTGTTCCAGCATTCGCCCGGGCGCCATGCCGTTGCCGATGATGACAAGTTTCTGCTTGCTCATGACGCTCACTCCGCGGCTTCCAGCGCGGCGCGTCCCTGCCGCGCGAGCCGCTTTTGACGTTTTTGCTGGATGGACTTCAGCTGTTCGGGACCGGGATTTGCCCCGCCCTCATAGGCCTCGAGGAAGTCGAGCAGCTCCTCGCGATAGGCGTAGTAGTCGGGGTGCGCGAGCAGCGCCTTGCGCGAGCGCGGCCGCTGCAGATCGACTTCCATGATGTTGCCGATACGCGCGTTGGGCCCGTTCGACATCATCACCACCCGGTCCGCCAGAAGGATCGCCTCGTCGACATCATGCGTGACGCAGATCGCCGTCACCTTGGTGCGCGTCCACACATCCATCAGCACGTCCTGGAGCTCCCAGCGCGTCAGGCTGTCGAGCATGCCGAAGGGTTCGTCGAGCAGCAGCAGCTTCGGCGAAAGCGAGAAGGCGCGGGCGATGCCGACGCGCTGTTTCATGCCGTTGGACAGGTCCGCCGCCGGCTTGTGCATTGAATCGGCCAGGCCGACGCGGGACAGGTAGTATTCGACGACCTCCGCCCGCTCCTTGGCGGTCGCGTCGGGATAGACCCGGTCGACGCCCAGCGCGACATTGTCGTAAGCCGTCAGCCAAGGCATCAGCGAAGGCGCCTGGAATACAACGGCGCGGTCGGGACCAGCCTGGGTGATGTGCTTGCCGTCGAGAATGATGGCGCCATCGCTGATCGGATTGAGACCCGCAACCATCGACAGGACCGTCGATTTTCCGCAGCCAGAATGTCCGATCAGCGTGGTGAACTCGCCCTTTTTCATCTTCAGCTCGAAACCGTCGACGACGGTCAGAGGGCCCTTGGGCGTAGGGTAGACTTTGCTCAACTGGCTGAACTCGAGGAAGCGATCGTCCGTCACCGCCTGCGCGGCCTTCACATAGGCCTGCGGGAGCTCGTCCTTTCGCGTGAACGGCACGATATCGGGAAGCCTGATATCGCTCTCAGAGTCGTCGCCGCGCTCAGCGCCCATATCCATCAGATATTGCGTGATCGCCGCGCGCAGGCCGATGAAAGCCTCGTCGTGGTTCATGTCGCCGCGATCGCGTGGCCGCGGGAGATCCACCGTGAACTCGCGTCCCAGCGTGGCTTTGGGCCCGGGCGTGAGCGGAATGATGCGGTCGGCGAGCAGGATCGCCTCATCCACGTCATTGGTGATGAGGATGATGGTCTTCTTTTCCTTCTCGCAGATCGCCGCGAATTCGTCCTGCAGCTTGGCGCGGGTGAGCGCGTCCAGCGCCGACAACGGTTCGTCCAACAGCAGCACCTGCGGCTGCATGGCGAGTGCGCGGGCAACGGCGACGCGCTGGCGCATGCCTCCGGAAAGCTCCGCCGGCTTGCGGTCGCGGGCGTGGGCCAGACCAACCATCTCGATATATTTGTCGACGATCGCCCGGCGCTCGGCACGCGGCTTGCCGCGGAACACGCTGTCGACGGCCAGCGCGACATTGCCCTCCACCGACAGCCACGGCATCAGCGAATAGGACTGGAACACGACGCCGCGTTCGGAACCCGGACCGTCGATCTCCTTGCCCATATAGATGACGCCGCCCAGATCGGGCTTGATCAGCCCGGCAAGCGTCGAGATCAACGTCGTCTTGCCCGAGCCGGAGAAGCCGACGATGGCGATGAACTCGCCGTCCGCCACCTTCAGGTTGACGTTCTCCAGCACCTCGGTGCGGGCCGCGCCTTCTCCGTAATGCTTTGACAGGCCGGTGATTTCGACAACGGGGATGCTCATCGCCTGCTCCTACCGGTTTGCCGAAAAGGTGAAGGCGCGCTGCAAGGCGAACATCAGCCGGTCGAGCGCGAAGCCGATCAGGCCGATGGTCAGCACCGCGACCATGATCTTGGCCAGGGACTGCGAGGAGCCGTTCTGGAATTCGTCCCAGACGAACTTGCCGAGTCCTGGGTTCTGGGCGAGCATTTCGGCTGCGATCAGCACCATCCATCCGACGCCGAGCGACAGGCGAAGCCCGGTGAAGATCAGCGGCAGAGCCGAAGGCAGGACGATACGCGTGATCGTCTTGCGCGTCGGCAATTGCAGCACGCGGCTGACATTCATCAAATCCTTGTCGACGGAGGCAACGCCGAGCGCGGTGTTTATCAGCGTCGGCCACAGCGAACAGAGCGTGACGGTCACCGCCGAGATCAGCAGCGATTTCGGCAGCCAGTCGACCGGATTGGCGTAGACCGCCGAGACGATCATGGTGACGATCGGCAGCCAGGCGAGCGGCGAGACCGGCTTGAATATCTGGATCAGCGGATTGATCGCGCCGTTGAAGCTGCGTGACAGCCCCGATGCGATGCCGAGCGGTACCGCGACCAGCGTCGCGATCAGGAAGCCCAGACCCACGGTGACGAGCGAGGTCTGTATCTGGTCAACATAGGTGGGCGCCCCGGTATAGGCACGCCACCTGATCTTGTCGGCCTTGCCTTCGGCTTCGAGCTTGGCGTTGCGTTCCTCCTGGCGATCATAGAAATCGGCCGCCTTTTCGCGCTCGCGGAAATAGTCGTCCCACAGATTGACGGTCTGCTCCCAGACCTGGGCCGGGCCCGGCACGGCGCCGAGCGACGTCTGCACCTGCGGCGCAAGCACGCCCCACATGGTGAGGAAGGCCGCGATGCCGATCAGCGGAATGAACAGCACACGCTTCAACTCATTCATCTGTTCGCGCGGATTGTCGCCCGCTGCGATCCTCAGGATCGGGACCAGCCACGAAAAGCCGAGAGCGTCGAGCCAGCCGCCTGCCCTGTTGATTGCAGTGAAAACGCGTTCCCTGCGCCCATTGCTCGTTTCGATTGCGTCCGTGGCGTTCGCCATGATCCGGGTCCTGGTGTCTTGTGTGGGAAGATTTGACCGGCGGCGGCGGAAGCCGTCGCCGGTCTTGGCGTCAGCCGCCGACGACTTCGTTGCCTTCGACCGTCTGCTCGCCCTTCAGGCCGATCGTGAGCGAACCGAGATAGGCGTTGGGCGCGCGGCCGTCATAGGCGACGCCGTCGATGATGTCGGCTGCGGGGGTCGGCTCGCGGTAGCCGTCGGTTTCCCAAGGGAAATCCGCCTCTTCGACGTGGCCTTCCTCGACCAGCATCCTGGCTGCGGCGAGGTAGAGATCCGGGCGATAGACCGACTTTGCGACCTCGTCGTACCAGCTGTCGTCCTTCGCCTCGGGAATCTGGCCCCAGCGGCGCATCTGGGTGAGGTACCAGACGGCGTCCGAATAATAGGGGTAGGTGGCGAAGTAGCGGTAGAACACGTTGAAGTCGGGAACGTCGCGCTTGTCGCCTTTCTCATATTCGAACGTGCCGGTCATCGAATTGGCGATGACCTCTTCGTCGGCGCCCACATATTCGGAACGCGACAGGATCTCGACCGCTTCCATGCGGTTGGCGTTGTCGTTTTCATCCAGCCATTTGGCGGCGCGGATCAACGCCTTGGTAATGGCGAGCGTCGTGTTGGGTTTCTCTTCAACGAACCCGGCGGTCAGGCCGAAGACTTTCTCCGGATTGTTCTTCCATATCTCGTAGTCGGTGATCACCGGAACGCCGATGCCCTTGAACACGGCCTGCTGGTTCCAGGGTTCGCCGACGCAATAGCCGTGGATCGTGCCAGCCTCCAGTGTCGAAGGCATCTGCGGCGGCGGGGTCACCGACAACAGCGCTTCGGCCTTGATCTGTCCGGACACGTCGGTCTTCGAATAAAAGCCCGGATGAATGCCGCCCGATGCCAGCCAGTAGCGCAGTTCGTAATTGTGCGTTGAGACCGGGAACACCATGCCCATGTTGAAGGACTTGCCCTCGGACTTGAGCTTGTCGACCACCGGCTTCAACGCATCGGCCTTGATCGGATGGATCGGTTTGCCGTCATCGCCGATCGGTATGTTGGCCTTCATCATCTCCCAGATCTCGTTGGAAACGGTGATTCCGTTGCCGTTGAGGTCCATGGAGAAGGGGGTGACGATGTGCGCCTTGGTGCCGAAGCCGATCGTGGCGGCGAGTGGCTGACCGGCAAGCATGTGCGCGCCGTCCAGTTCGCCCGTGATCACCCGGTCGAGCAGGACCTTCCAGTTGGCCTGCGGCTCAAGCGTCACGAACAGGCCTTCGTCTTCGAAATAGCCCTTCTCATAGGCGATCGCGAGCGGCGCCATGTCGGTGAGCTTGATGAAACCGAATTTGAGCTCGTCCTTTTCCACGTCGAGCATTTCGGCGTGTGCGGACAATGAGGCAAAGGGCGCGGCGGCGAGCGCCAGGCCTGCGGCAAGTAGGGTTCGACGGCGGGACAGGAGACTGCGAAACAGCATCTTCATCTTGGGCTCCGTGGCTGGCAACGACTTGGTTGCGCGGGCTGAATTCCATGTGGCGAAAACGAAAAAAAGCCGCCGATCAGGTTTGCCCCCGGACGGTCCCGATGAGCGTTTCCTGATTGGCGGCTTTGCCTGCGGCACCCGTCATTGGGTGCGGACTTTCTTGGGAGAGCCTACGTCGGCTTCGGCATTATCGAAGCACGGTTTGCGGCGCATATCAAGCAAAAAACGCTGTTATTTCAGATGCTTAGTTGTGCTGCAACGCACAATCCTTCAGCATATTCTGCTTATTCGGACAGCAAACGGGCGGATACGCGATGAATTTTTGTGCAATGCACATATCTGCACAAATGATGTGCGGAATTGCCGCATCGGGCTATTGGGCGGCGAGATAGTCGTCCAGCCTGTCCGGATCGAACACCCGGCCATCGAAGAAACCGTCGGGACCGAGAACGAGGCTGGCGCCGGCTGAACCGACCGGCGTCGCGGTCTTCAATGCGCCCTCGACCTTGGAATTGGCGCTGGGCAGCGCCACGCCCAAAGGACGCAGTGCCTCGCGGTAAAGGTCGGGCCGGTAGGTCTCCCGGGCCAGTTGCTCATTGTGCCGGCTGTGCGCCACTTGTCCCCACCGCACCATCTGGGAATAGAACCACAGCGCGTGGCTTTTCCACGGAAAGGTCGCGGCTTTGGCGAGGGGAACGAAGAAATCGTCCATCGCCAGTTCCTCATGCGCAGACACACGCAGTTTACCCGATAGCGCCGGCATCAGCCATTCCTTCGGCGCGGCCACATAGGCGGGCGACGCCAGGATGGAAGCAAGTTCCTCTCTGTTTTCGGCGCGCCCGCACCACTCCGCCGACCGGTATGCGGCGCGCAGCAATGCCGCGAGCGCATCGGGGTTCTTCTCCGCCCAGCCTTCGGAGACGGCCAGCACCTTTTCCGGGCTGGATCGCCAGATCGCAGCCTTCACGGTCGCGATATGCCCTGCGCCGGAAACGGCCGCTGCGGTGTTCCAGGGCTCGCCGACGCAATAGCCGTCGATCGTCCCGGATGCGAGCGCGTCGGCCATCAGTGGCGGCGGCACGACGACGATTTCGATATCGGTGTCAGGCGCGACGCCACAGGCCGACAGCCAGTAGCGCAATTCGTAATTGTGCCCCGAATGGGGATGCACCACCGCAAAGCGCAATTGCGATGCCCCGGACACGCGTCGGTCCTTGACGACCGCCCGCAACGCTTCGCCGGCACCTCGCGGATCGAGATCGGCCACAGCGCCGTTGTTGCGCATTGTCTCCCACAGACCGGCGGCAACCGTTATCGCGTTGCCGCCAAGCCCGAGCGCCATAGGAGCAATGGTCCGTGACGCGAGCGGCGTCTGGCCCAGATTGAAGGCGATCGGCATCGGGGCCAGCATGTGGGCGACGTCGAAATGGCCAACCGCGATCCTGTCGCGAATATTCGCCCAGGATGTCTCGCGCACCAGCGTGAGAGAAAGGCCCTCGGCCCGCGCGAAGCCCTTTTCGTGCGCCGCCACGATCAATGCGCAATCGAGCAGCGGAATGAACCCCGCCGTGATCTGATTTCCACCCGACATGCTCATGGCTCCGGCTCGTTGTTGAGAAGTCCGGCCGCCATAACGAGGGAGTTCGCGACGTCGACGATCTTCCGGTTTCCGCTCATCGCGGTCTTGCGCAGCAGCGCGTACGCGTCTTCCTCGGAGAGGTTGCGCGATTTCATGAGGATGCCCTTTGCCCGCTCCACCAGCTTGCGATTTTCGAGCTCGTCGCGCGCCTGCTCCAGTTCGCGCGTCAGCCGCGCATAGGCATTGAAGCGGCTGACGGCCATGTCGAGGATCGGCTTGACCCGCTCCTGCTTCAGCCCGTCGATCACATAGGCGGACACGCCGGCATCGATCGCGCGCTCTATCGCGGCTGCGTCCGAGCGGTCGACGAACATCGCGACAGGCCGCTTCACGACACGGGAAAGCTGAAACATGTTCTCCAGCATGTCGCGGTTCGGATTCTCGAGATCGATGACGATGACATCCGGATTGATCTCCGCAATGCGTCGCGCAATGCCTCTCACGTCATGAACGATGGTGACCAGCTCATGCCCGGCCTCGCGCAAGCCCGCCTCGATGATCGAGGCGCGGATCGTGTTTTCGTCGATGACGAGGATGCTGAGCGGCTTGGCGTTCATGCCTCAATGTTACGCAAGCCGAAAAATTGTGCAATGCAGCATCCGCGGGAAAGCACAAACGGCGGGATGAAATGATCCGGTTTGTCGCCGCGACGTGCCGACCGGACAGGGCGGTGAGGGTTCCGCGCCCGTGATCGCTGATCTCAACCGGCTGTTTGTGGAAAGCTTCGGCTAACGCGCTTCAGAGCTTCCAGATGCGTATCGCATTGCCCGCGAAAAGCTTCTGCCTTTCGTCCACACCGACGCCGTCAAGGATCGCGTGCGTCGCCGCGACCCAGGCAAGCAATCCGTCGCCCAGGGTGCAGACCGGCCAGTCGCTGCCCCACACGACACGATCCCAGCCGAAGGCCGATATCGTGTATTCCACCCAGGGGCGCAGCGTCTCCGCCGTCCACGTCTCCGCGTCGGCATAGGCAACCACGCCGGAAATCTTGGCGGCAACATTGGGCCGCTTCGCCAGGTCGGCAATGCTGCTCACCCACGGTTCGCGCGCCTCGCCCTTGATGTCGGGCACACCGCAATGGTCGAGGATGAACTGCACATCGGGCGCGAGATCGGCAAGGGCGATCGCCTTCGGCAGCTGGTGCGGCAGAACGCAGAGATCGAAGGTCAGGCCGGTTCCGGCCAGTCGCCCGATGTTTTCCCGGAACAGCGGCTGTTCGGACAAGTCATCTGGCATCACGTGCAGCACGCGCCGGAAGCCTTTCACCAGCGGATTGTCCCGCTGCCGCTCCAGATAGGATGCGAAGCCTTCATCCTCGGGACGGCACGATGCGATCGCGCCGGCGACCAGGCTTTCTGGCGGGTCGGCCAATGTTTTCACATAGGCCGTTTCGTCCTCGATCCGTTCCGGCGCGACATCGACTTCCATATGCAATGCCCGGCCGATCCCGGCCCGCCGGGCCTCCAGGGCATAGGCATCGTAAGACCATGTCCGGTTCAGCGCCTCGACGCGCCCCAGCCATGGATAATCGAGTGCGGCGAGATCGATCACATGCAGATGTGTATCGACAATCATGCCGTTTCTTCCCAGGTCCGACCGCGCGAACGATCATTTCACAGGAAAACGGGTCATTCAAATAAGAATTCAGCCTGGCGCTTCGACTTCGACGCCGGCAAGTTCGGAGAGCCGCCTCGTCGTCTGAACCAATTTGTCCAGCGTACCGGTGATGTCTGGCGCCTGGGGAAGGTTGACGAGGTTTATGTAGGGAACGGTCAGCGCGGCGATCGCCTTGCCGTCGGGCGCCAGCACCGGCGCCGACAGGTTGTAGACACCCGCCGTCTGCGCGCTCGGCATCATCTCGTAGCCGCGTTCGCGGATCTGGTCGAGCCGACCGAGAAACTCCTCCGGCAGATTGGGCTCCTCGTTGCTGCGCGAGTACTCATTGATCATCATCATCCGCTCTTCCGGCGAGCGGAAAGCGGCCAGCACGTGGCCCGACCCGGTATCGTAGAGGCTGATATGCGACCCGACGCGGATCGAAATGCCCCAATATCCAGGCGCTTCTTGCTGGGCGACGACGACGACGGAACCGCGATCGAACACGGCCATCTGGTTCGCCTGCCGGGTTTCCTCGGCCAGTTCGCGCATGAAGGGCGTCGCGTAGGAAACCAGCCGCCTCACCGGCGCGTGCGACTGGGCGAGCCCGAAAAGCTTGAGGGTCAGCGAATAGCGGTCGCCGTCGATCCGGGTCACGTAACGGCGCCGCACCAGGCGGTCGAGCATGCGGTAGAACTGGTTGGGGTTGCGGCCGAGCCGCTTGGCGATCTCGGCTTGCGTCAGCCCCCCGTCGATGCTCGCCAGCAGCTCGAGTATGTCGAGCCCCTTGTCGAGGGCTGGCGCGCGATAGCGCTCGTCTTCGGTTTCCATATTTCCCCCGTGAATGCGGACATTCATATACGCATGAGCGCTGTGGATACAACACACGTGCTTGACCGCTAATGAAGGGCACATTTTTATATGAATGACGTTTCCATAGTCGCGAGGTCGGGCTCTTGCTCTCCGTGCCGGACAATGTCTTGGGAAATGGCTTGTGAACAAGTTGGCATGCGCCTACGCGCCACACGAACCCGGTATCGGAATCGATTGTGACTGGGAGACGGTGAGGGGAAAGTGCGTGCCGGAATTCACCGCCGAGGGAGAATGACATGCAGCGGATGGGAATGGTCATCGGCCTGAAGCCCGGGAAGGTCGCCGAATACAAGCGCCTTCATGCCGATGTCTGGCCGGAGATCCTCGACATGATCTCCCAATGCAACATCAGGAACTATTCGATCTTCCTCAGGGAGCCGGAGAACCTTTTGTTTGGCTATTGGGAGTATCACGGCGCCGACTTCGATGCCGATGCCGCCAAGATGGCCGCCGATCCCAAGACGCAGGAGTGGTGGGACGTATGCATGCCCTGCCAGGCGCCGCTGCAGACTCGCAAGGACGGCGAATGGTGGGCGATGATGGAAGAGGTGTTCCATCATGACTGACGCCTTCGACCCGGCCGCCCTTGGCCAGAGCTGGCCGCTTCCCTCCAGACCCAGGCCGATCGTGACATTCGGCGCGGGATCGATCGTTGGCGACGCCCATTACCCGGCCTACAAGAAGGGCGGGTTCCCGATCGCGGGCCTCTACGATCCCAATGCCGACAAGGCGAAGAAGCTGGCCGCGGGGTGGAACGTGAAAGCCTTCGCAACGCCCGAGGAAGCCGCTGCGGTTCCCGGCGCCATCTTCGATCTCGCCACCCCTCCTTCGGTACATGCCTCGGTGCTGCGGCACCTGCCGGACGGCGCGGCGGTGCTGATCCAGAAGCCGATGGGCGGCGATCTGGCCGGCGCGACCGAAATTCTGACCATCTGCCGCGAGAAGAACCTGAAGGCAGCGGTCAATTTCCAGCTCCGCTTCGCTCCGATGACGCTGGCGCTGAAGGATGCAATCGCCAAGGGCTGGTTGGGCCGGGTGGTCGATTTCGACGCCTGGCTGGCGCTCGCCACGCCCTGGGAGCTGTGGGAATTCCTGCTGAAGGCGCCGCGGGTCGAGGTCGCATTGCACTCGATCCACTATCTCGACCTGATCCGTCAGCTGCTCGGCGATCCCAAGGGAGTGCACGCCAGGACCATGGGCCATCCCTCGCACAACATCGCGCAGTCACGCACCAGCGCCATTCTCGATTATGGCGAGGATGTGCGTTGCTCGCTGTCGATCAATCACGACCACAAATTCGGCCGCAAGCACCAGGCCTGCGAATTCCGCATCTGCGGCACCGAGGGCGCGGCCTATCTGCAGCTCGGCGTCAATCTCGACTATCCGCGCGGCGAGCCGGATATTCTGGAAATCCATCCCAAGGGCGGCGATGGCTGGGTCTCCGTACCGCTTCAGGGCTCATGGTTTCCGGATGCCTTCGTCTGGCGCATGGCCAATCTGCAGCGCTTCGCCGCCGGCGAAGACGCCGAGCTCATCAGCTCCGTCGAGGATGCATGGAACACGATGGCGCTGGTCGAGGCTGCCTACCGCTCATCCGCCTCCCCGGCCACGCCGCTTGAAAGGAAGCCTTGAGATGGAACAGACGACCTATTTCGAGGAATATGACCGCCTGCGCTTCGTGAAACCGGTATTCATAGGTGATACGATCCACAGCCGCGTCACCATCGCCGCCAAGGAGGACGATCCGAAACGGCCGGCGATGGGCAGGGTGGTGGGCGAACCGAGGTGATCAACCAGCACGATGAGGTCGTTCGGGTCACCGATCACATTCACATCGTCGAGCGCAAGAACAAGCCCGCCTGAAACGGGCCGCATACGGAGAAATCATGACAGCCTGGGTAAGTGGCAAGTCCGTTCTGGTAACGGCAGCGGGGCAAGGCATAGGCCGGGCGACCGCGCTTGCTTTCGCGACGGCGGGCGCTCGCGTCGTGGCGACGGACATCAACGAGGAAGCATTGGCCACGCTCTCCGGCGAGAGCCGCATCGAAACCCGCCGTCTGGACGTCCTCAGCGACAAAGACGTCACGGCCGCTGTCGAGGCGACCGGCCCCTTCGACGTGCTCTTCAACTGCGCCGGATACGTTCATGGCGGCTCGATACTGGAAATGAAGGATGAGGAGTTCGACTTCGCCGTAGACCTCAATGTCCGCTCGATGATCCGCACCATCCGCGCAGTGCTGCCCGCCATGCTGGACCGCGGCGGCGGCGCCATCATCAACATGTCGTCGGTGGCAAGCTCGATCAAGGGCGTGCCCAACCGCTTCATCTACGGCACGACCAAGGCGGCCGTGATCGGCCTGACCAAGGCGGTCGCCGCTGATTACGTCGCGCAGGGCATACGCTGCAATGCGATCTGCCCCGGCACGGTGGAAAGCCCGTCGCTCGAGGATCGTCTCAAGGCTCAAGGGGACTACGAAGCCGCCCGCGCTGCCTTCATCGCCCGCCAGCCCATGGGCCGCCTGGGAACCCCCGAGGAAATCGCGGAGCTCGCGATCCATCTCGCAAATGCGACATACACCTCCGGACAGGCCTGCGCGATCGACGGCGGCTGGACCATCTGACCGGAACCGACAATTCCGTGACCGAAGTCACCGGCATCAGGAAGCGCCGCCGGCGCCCGCAGCCAGGCCCGCGAGCGTCAGTGCTTCCGCATCCTCGATCACCGGCCGGGCGCCGGCGTGTTCGAGTGCTGCCGCGTAAGCCTGCGACAGCGCATGGGCGCCGACCACATGAACCACCTGCCCTTCCCATCGGCTTCGTGCCGCCGCCAGTTCGATGCCGATCAGCAGACCGGACAGGCGGGAACGCGCCACGGCCGCGCCTGTGTTTCTCAACAAGCCGCCAGCGCGGATGCCGAACAGCGCCGCGGTCAGGCGCTCTGGCTGTTGAAGCATGTCGGCGACGCCGGTCAGAAAGGCTTTCCGGTCCTCGCCCTCGGCATCGACCGAGTGACGCAAGACGGATTGGGAAGCGAATAGCGAAAACGCTTCTCCCGTCATGAATGTCGTGAAGTCAGCGACCTGCCCGCGTTCGACACGCACCCATTTCGAATGCGTGCCCGGCATGCATACGGTCGCCTCGGCCACGCCCAGCTTGGCCACAAGGCCCGCCAACTGGGTTTCCTCGCCGCGCATGACGTCCGGCGGATCGCCCTGGCTCAGTCCCGGGATGATGTTGACGGCAATCCGCTGATCCCTGGTCTGTACTGGCGTCAGATGCCCGCTTGCGACCGGAGCGCAAGGCGTCTGGCGGTAAGCCGCCTCCACCCAGCCTTGTCTGGCGCCCGCCATGCCGCAAACAGTCACGGACATTGTTCGCCCATCGGCGGGCAGCCAATCGCCAATCAGGCTCAGCAGAGCCGGCTCGAACCCGTCCGGCCGCAGCTTGCCCATCCCGTCATCGGAGGCGGCATTGGCGATGACCGACCCATCGCGCCCTACCGCCCAGACCCGTAACGCGCTGGTTCCCCAGTCGGCGGCGATCCAGTCCAGCATTGCCAAGGCATCGCTTCCAGCCATCGCTTCCTACCCCTCACGAAGCCAGAGAACGCACAGCGCAAATGGATGCGGCTGCCCGCCAAAACCAGCATCAAACGCATCAGCCCGCAATCGCGCTATTCGGCGCTCTGCCTCGGTTGCGCGGTCAACGGGATCGCCGTGGCCGGCACTGCCTGGTCCGAATGGGACGACACCATGTTGGCCTGCCGCCTGCGCTCCCGGTACTTGGTAAACTGGTTATCCGCAATGACGCCGAGCAGGATCACGCTGCCCATGACGGCGAAGTTGAGCGAGGAAGGGATGCCGAGCAGGTTCACGAGATTCTGCAGCACTTGCAGAAGAATTACGCCCAGCACCACGCCGACGATGGACCCCTCACCGCCGCGCAGTGAGAACCCGCCAAGGACCGCTGCGGCGATTGCATAAAGCTCATAGAAATTTCCGTGACCCGAGGGCAAGATCGAGCGCGTGTACATGGCGAAGAAGATCGACGAGATCGCGGTCAAGACGGTGCAGATGACATAGGCGGCGACGATGACCCGCGTCGTACGGATGCCCGAAAAGCGAGCCGCCTCCTCGTTCTTGCCGACCGCGTAGAGATGGCGCCCGAACACCGACCGGTGGAGCACGAACCACATGGCCGCCGCCACAACGAGCATGAAAACGAATGAGTGCGGCACGAGCAGCGAATGAACGGTGCCGCCGGTGACGAGTGCGAGGAAGTCGGTGCGTCCCGTCGCCAGCCACTCGAGCGTCGGGAAGTTGACGCCGAACGGAAACCCGGCGGTGCCGTCGTGCGTGTAGAAACGGGCGACGCCACGGTAGATCAATAGGCCGCACAGGGTAACCACAAACGGTTGCAGTCTCATTTTCGTGACCAGCAGGCCGTGCACCATCCCCATGGCAACGCCGATCACGATCACGACAAGTGCTGCCACCGGCCACGGCACGCCCTGATTGGCGATCAGGTCGACAAATATCACCCCGAGCAGGGCGATGATCGACCCAACGGAAAGCTCGATGCCGCCCGTGATGATCACGAAACCCTGACCGATGGCGAATATCCCGAAAAGTCCGACCAGGTTCGCCGTGTTGGCTAGATTGATCGGCGACAGGAATCGCGGGTTGATGATCGCGACTACAGCACCCACCACGATGATGAGCATCAGCAGCCCGAGATCCTTCTTCAGCATCAAACTCCCTCCCCCAGGGCGTGGATCAGATCGGCTTGCCGACCGCCAAGCTTAGAATATTCTCCTCATTGGCCCAGGCGCGGTCCAGAATACCTGAAATGCCGCCTTCGTGCATGACCGCCACCCGGTCGGAAACGCCGATCACCTCTTCCATGTCGGACGAAATCACCAGCACGGCCACTCCGCTGTCGGCGAGGTTGCGCATCAACCTGTAGATTTCCGCCTTGGCTCCAATGTCGATGCCACGCGTCGGCTCGTCGAAGATCATGACCTTCGGGTCCATGGCGAGCCATTTGGCCAGCACCACCTTCTGCTGATTGCCGCCCGACAGCGCGCCGGTGCGTATATCGACCCCGGGCGCCCGGATATCGAGATCGGTGCGGCTTCTTTCCGCCCGCTTCCGCTCGGCCTCACGCGAAACCAAGAAATTGCGGGAATAGGATGCGAGGTCGGGCAGGCTGATATTTTCGGCGATCGTCATGTCAAGCAGCAGGCCGGCTCCCTTGCGATCCTCCGGCACGAGAAACACCCCCGCTTTCACGGCATCGGCGGAGGACGCAAAATGGATTTCCTCGCCATCAAGACGAATGACGCCGCCCAACAGACCATCGATCCCGAACAGCACGCGCGCCAGTTCGGTGCGTCCAGCGCCCACCAGGCCAGCCAGTCCCAGAATTTCGCCGCTGTGGAGATCGAGATCGATCTCCTTGTAGGGATAGGTACCGGTCCTGATGCCCCTGGCCGACAGCACGGCGTCGCCCGGCGGGGCGGCAGGCGGCGAGTAAGTGACTTTCAGGTCCCGGCCCACCATCAGCCTGACCATGGCGTCGTGTTCGATCTCATCGCCCTGGAGCGATCCGGCCAGGCGGCCGTCGCGCAGCACCACGACCCGGTCGCATGCCGCGACGATCTCGTGCAGGCGGTGCGAAATGAAGATGACCGCGATGCCATGTTCCTTCAGCCCCGCAATCACCTCGAGCAGTTTTTCTGTTTCCGCTATCGGAAGAGACGACGTCGGCTCATCGAAGATCACCATGCGCGCGTCGACGCTGAGCACCTTGGCGATCTCGACCATCTGCTGTTGGGCCAGGGATAGCTTGGCCACCGACGTCGTGGGAAAAAACGCTGCGCCGAGACGGTCAAGCAGCGACTGAACCTCGCCGTTCAACTTGGCGTTGTCGATCAGGCGGAGGAATCCGTATCCATGCGGCTCACGGCCGATATAGACGTTGGCCGCCACGTCAAGATTGTCGAACAGGTTGAGTTCCTGATGCACGAAGGCGATACCGAGGTCGGCCGCTTCCGAGGGCGTCAGGCTGTCGTAGTCCTCGCCGTTGATGACGATCGTGCCGCGCTCAGGAGCGACGCCGCCGCCGAGCACCTTCATCAGCGTCGACTTGCCCGCGCCGTTCTCTCCTACCAGGCCGACAACTTCACCGGCCTCGACATGCAGGCTGACGTCGTCAAGCGCCACCACGCCGGGATAGAACTTCGAGATGCCGGAAAGGCTGATAGAGAACTCGGGCTTCATCGCTTCCGCGCCGTAGACATCGTTACCGCGCCCATTGTTCGCACATTTCCGACAGGGAAGCTGCGCCGGGCACGCACTAGGGCGTGTCCGGCGCAACCCTCCAGAGACAGGGAGGTCTCTTGGCTATTTCCCGCTCAGCTTCGCCTGGAAATCCTCCTGGAAGGACACGACGTTGTCCTGGGTCAGGGTCAGACCCGGAATGATGATGATGCCATCTGCCGGGATGTCCGATTTGTCGCCCTTCAGATAATCGGCGATCAGGTGAGCGCCGCGGTAGCCCCAATCATAGGGGTTCTGGACAACCGTACCGGCGAAGGAACCTTCGTTGACTGCGCCAAGCGTGATCGGATCCTCGTCAAAGGCGACAACCGTGATCTCGCCGAGCTTGCCGGCATCGCGTAACGCTTCATACATGCGCGGCGGGTTGTAGGAATAGAACCCGACCATGCAGTTCACTTCCGGATTGGCTACCAGCACATCGTCCACATTGGCGCGGGCGCGGGTCTGGTCGATGTCGTCGCCGCGAACGTCGATCAGCTCGAGGCCCGTGCCGGCGACGGCTTCGTTGTAGCCGTTGATACGCTCCTTGGCGTTATCGGCGCCGGGCAGGCCGACAAAGCCCATGCACTTGCCTTCCTTGCCTTCCATTGCCTTCTTCATCAGCTCACCAGCTGCCGTACCGAGCTCGGTGTTGGACGAGCCGATATAGGCGATCCGGTCGGACTGGGTCGCGTCGGAATCAAACGTGAAGAACGGAATCTGCGCCGCGACCGTGTTGATCGCGTCGGTGGACGTCGGCGGATCGACGATCGAAACGGCAATGGCATCCACGCCCGCCGCGACAAGATCGTCCATCATACGGCGCTGAATGGCAGCGTCGGCACGCTCCGGGTAGCGGAAAGAAAGCGTCACGTCCGGCAGTTCGGTCTGTGCCTTGGCGACCGCCGCCTCCATGATCTTCCAGAAGTCGGACGGACCGTTGACCACAAATGCAATCTCCGGCTTGTCCTGCGCGAACGCGCTTGCGCCAAGCGCGGCTGTAACCGCGATAGCGCTTGCTAAGGTTCTGATTTTCATCGTTCCTCCCAATGGTCCTTACTGATGTGTTCTTTCTTGATGCGCATATCCGCGCATATATTTAGCTAATAACATTAGCGCGAAATTATCAACGCCAAAATTCGCCCGCGGGAAGCGGTGGCGCGGGAAACGTGGACAAGTCGAGGGCGGGTGCCGGCCACTTTCGGAAGCGAAGGTTGCCGAAGCGGGGTCAGACGGAGACCCAGCTTCCGCTTCGCTCGCTTTCAAAGACCGCATCGAGGATACGCATCGACGCGATGGCGTCCTCGACCCCGTAGGGGGGCGGTTTGCCGGACAGAATGGATCTGGCGAATGCCTCGGCTTGTTCGGCATATTGATCGCAAGGGGGCAGAATCTCGCGCCGGGCCAGATGCCCGTCGGGGCTCAGCCCGTTGTCGATGAGGATCGCGGTCGCCTCGCCCTGCGGCGCGTTGTAGGGAATGAGGATTTCCGCGCGTGCCTTGGTGCCGATCACCTCGATCGACTGATGGCTGACGAGCTGGGTCGAAACGGTGAAAGCCAAGTGCCGGCCGCTGCCGAAATCGGCGATCACACTTGCCTGCCTGTCCGTCCCGAAACTCGGGCACCGGTCGATCAGCGCCAGGACGCGCTCCGGCTCCGCCTCAAAGAAAAAGCGCCCGCCGGTGATCGGGTAGCAGCCTATGTCCATCATTGCGCCGCCGCCGATCTCGGGATTGTTGCGCACATCATCGGGGTCCATGTTGAAATAGCTGAATACGCCCCGCATTGCCCGGACTTCGCCCAGTTCGCCGGAACGGATGACATCCCGGACGCGATGCCACTGCGGATGGTAGCGGACCATGAAGGCCTCGGCGATCGTCACATCCTTTGGGCACTCGCGCAGCCGCTCGGCTTCCTTCGCACTCAGCGCAATCGGCTTTTCGCACAGAACATGCTTGCCGGCGCGGGCGGCCGCGAGCGTGTATTCGACATGCAGGTGGTTGGGCAGCGGATTATAGATCGCATCGATGTCCGGATCCGCGAACAGCTCCTCATAGGAACCATAAGACCGCGGAATGCCGAGTTCCCCGGCGACCTTCGCCGCCAGCGCCTTGTCCCGCGACGCGATGGCCACAACCTCGGAAGAAGGGGAGGCCATGATGCCCGGGATGACCTTCTGGCGTCCGATGTTGGCCGTCGAGACGATTCCCCATTTCACTTTCTTGTCCGTCATGTCCGCGTCTCCCGTTTGAGCTAAGAAAAAGCCGGGCCGCGTGCGGCCCGGCTCCAATGATGGTCGGGTCAGCCGATCAATTGTCGGCGCAGAACCCGGGATCTTCCTGATTGCAGACGTCAAGACCCGTGTAGAGCGGATCCTCGACGCTTTCGCCGTTGATCAGCTGGATCATCACGTCCGGACCGCGGAGGCCCATTTCGAACGGACGCTGGCCAACCTGTGCATGGCTGCGACCGTCACGGAACGCCTGTGTCTGCGGCGGCAGCGTGTCGCCGGCGATGATGATGAGATCCTGGGACTTCAGCTTGTCCATCACCTGGTCCGTCACCTGGGCATAGGCCTGCGGCGCAAACTGTGCCCAGCCGCCGACGAGAATGAACGCGTCGAGGTCAGGATTGGCGATGAACGTGTCCGCCATCTGCTGGTTGGCAAGATCGGCCTGGTCGTTGGTGAAGACCGGGCAACCGTCGATCTCGGTCCAGCCGTTCTGGCCGGTCAGGCGCTCGATTCCGTCTTCACCACCGGCCGTGTCACGGAAGCCTTGTGCGCGGGCATTGATGTTATCGGCCGCGACGTTTCCGAGTTGCAGACAAACAGTGCCGCCCTCGGTCTTCAGCTTCGCGGCTTCCTCGGCCATCTTGACACCCATCAGATAGTTGTCGGTGCCAAGATAGGTCGCCCGCAGGTCGCGGTCGGCCTCGAGGAAATCCGCGTCGATGGTCATGACCGGCACGTCCGGTGAAATCTGACGAACGCGGTTGGCCATGCCCGGCGCATTGGACGGAGAAATGGCGATGGCCGCGACACCGCGGGTCAACAGGTCGTCGACGATCTGGATTTCGCCAGCTTCATCGGCGCTCGAGGCCGGTCCGGTGTAAAGGCATTCATACTCCGAATCCGGATTGTTTGCCGCCCATTCCTGGCAGCCAAGATTGATCTGCTCGAAGAAGGGGTTGTCGAGACCCTTCACGACGATCGCAAGGGTCTTCTTGTCCTGGGCCTGTGCTGCGCCGGTAATCAGCGCGAATACCGCTGCCGCCGAAGCCAGTTTAATGATCTCATTCATGGTTTTCCTCCCGTTGGTCTGAGATCGGTGCCCGGGCTCTAGCCCGGATACCATACTTGGCGCGGGTCGTTTTGCGCCCGTACATAGTTCCACGCGTCCTCGATCAGCGCCCCCAGATCATAGAGCGGGCGCCAACCGAGCCTTAGCCGTGCCTTGGCGTTGTCCAGCCAGTTGCTGAACAGGTTCGTGGGTATCTCCACGGCCGAATACCCGCGCGTGCTTTTCAGGTATTCGGCGACACGGCTGTAATCGACCGGCTCGTCCATCGCGATGTTGAAGAGCTGCTGCTCCGCGGCCCGGTTGTCGAGGGCAGCCAGAATGGCGCTCACGAGATCTGAAACATGCACGAAATTGCGCCTCAGCGGCATCCCCGAACCGTCAAGCATGAGCGGAGCAACCTTTTGCCCGGTGAACTTGCCGACCTCGGACCCGGGCATGAAATCGGTCCATGGCGGACCGCCAAACTGGTCTTGCCCGAAACTCAACGCGTAGCGGAAATCGTCTTTTTCCATGATCCAGGGCGCGCGCAGGCAGCAGCCATTGATCCCGTACTGGATCTGGTACTGTTCGAGCATCACTTCCTCGATGACCTTGGTCAGAGCGTAGCATCCCGGATAGGCGCGCCGCGGCGACGTCTCGGTCACCGGTTCGTCGTAGTGGTGGAAGGCATGTCCGACCGAACAGTCGCCGCCGATCAGTATGAACTGGCGCGCAGTAGACGACGACCGGAAAGCTTCGAGCAGATGGAACATGCCCTTGACCGACACGTCCATCGCGAGGTCGGGCGACTCCTTCACCGCAGCCATGTGGACGACGTGCGTCACGCCAGACATCGCCTGCTCCACGGCGGAGCGGTCGGACAGCGAGCCCTTGATCACCGTCGTCCGCTCGCGCGGATCGATGACGCGATTGTGGCACAGCGCCGCGACCTCGCCCTTGGCGAACCGCTCCTGCTCCAGAAAGGCTGGCAGAAAATGACTGCCGACCTTTCCGGTCGCTCCGGTGATTAACAGCTTCATAATTCCTCCCAGGCTGAAAATGATAATATTTACTAATATTCATTCGTCAACTATTTCTCTTACGACGGTCGGCGGTATAAGCTCGGCGCCAGGGAGGAGAAAACGTGGCTGAAAGATTGAGGCTGACCGGAGTCAGCAAGCACTTCGGCGCAATCCGCGCGCTCAATGACGTGTCGCTCTCGGTTGGCGAGGGCGAGGTGTTGGGCCTGATGGGTGACAACGGCGCCGGGAAATCGACGCTGGTCAAGATCATCGCGGGCAATTTCAGACCGTCCGATGGGAGCATCGAGCTGGATGGCAAGCTCCGTGACTTTCATCACCCGAAGGACGCCCAAAGAGCGGGCATCGAGATCGTCTATCAGGACCTCGCGCTGTGCGACAATCTGACGGCCGCGTCCAATGTCTATCTCGGCCGCGAGCTCAGGCGTACGCTCGGACCGGTGCGCATCGTCGATTACAAGGCGATGCATCGCCGTGCCGGCGAACTGTTTGCACTGCTGAAATCGGAAACCCGTCCGCGCGATCTCGTGCGCAAGATGTCCGGCGGCCAGCGTCAGGCGGTGGCGATTGCCCGCACATTGCTCGCCGATGCCAAGGTCGTGCTCATGGATGAGCCGACGGCCGCCATTTCCGTCCGGCAGGTGGCCGAGGTCCTGGAATTGATCCGGAGGCTCAGAGACCGGGGCATTTCAGTTATCCTGATCAGTCACCGCATGCCGGACGTGTTCGGCGTTTCCGACCGCATAGCGGTCCTGCGTCGGGGCGAACTCGTCGCACACAAGGCGACGGCCGACAGCTCACCGGAAGAAGTGACCGGGCTTATCACCGGCGCGATTCAGACCGCATAGGGGGAATTCATGACAACGACGCTCGAACAGGCCATCGGCCAGAGCCAGCACCGCTCGATTCTTTCGCGGATCATGGGTTTCCAGGTTTTCTGGGTTTTCCTGGCTGCCTTTCTGGCATGTCTGGCGCTTTCGATCATCACCGACACTTTCGCGACCGAGCGCAACCTCTTCAACGTCACGCGCAACTTCGCCTTTGTCGCGATCATCGCGATCGGCATGACGACCGTGATCGCCTCCGGCGGTATTGATCTTTCCGTCGGCGCTTCCGTAGTCCTTTCCGCCGTTGTCATCGGTGCCACCATGGAAGCGGGCTATCCTATTTGGGCCGCGGCGATGTTCGCGATTGGCGCCGCGCTCCTCGTCGGATTCGTCAACGGCATTCTGATTGCCTTCGTGGGCATGCCACCATTCGTGGTGACATTGGGGATGCTCTCTTTCGCGCGTTCGATGGCGCTGGTGCTGTCCAACAACAAGATGATCTATCAGTTCGGCCCGGACCACGAATTGCTCCTGCGGCTTGGCGGAGGGTCGACGTTCGGCCTTCCCCACCCGCTGATCGTGATGATCATTCTCGCGGTCATCATGGCTTTTGTCTTCAAATGGACCAGATGGGGCCAGCACGTCTTCGCCATCGGCGGCAACGAGAACGCGGCGGTGATGACCGGCATTCCCGTGCGCGGCATGAAGGTCAGTGTCTACATGTTTTCCGCTTTCACCGCCGGAGTCGCGGGCATCCTGATGGTGGGCTGGCTTGGCAGCGTGACAACCAATCTCGGTACCGCGATGGAATTGACCGTCATCGCCGCAGCGGTCATTGGCGGCGCCAACCTCGCCGGAGGCGAGGGAACGGTCTTCGGCGCGGTCGTGGGCGCGCTTCTGATCGAGGTGATCCGAAATTCGCTGATCCTGTTGGGCATCTCCACCTTCTGGCAGGGCGCCTTCATCGGCTCCTTCATTGTGATTGCGGTGGCATTCGACCGGATCCGCCGCTTGCGGGGCCAGGACTGATGGCATCTGGTCACCTCCGGCGGAACTGCGATTTCAGCCCAATGGGCGTGCGGATGGCAGTGTTTCGGGCGGAGCGGACAAACCGTTGAGACTGGGGCGATAGTGGACACGGAAATCAACGAAAGACCGCGCGGCGGCGGACGCCTGAAACCGACCATGATGGATGTTGCGTCGCGGGCCGGCGTGTCGCAGGCGACGGTTTCACTGGTCCTGAACGACAGCCCTGGCGTGAGGCTGAGCGACCCGACGCGCGAGAGGGTAAGGCAGGCGGCGGACGAACTCGGCTACAAGCTTGTCCGCCGCGGCCAGCGCCGTGCCCCCGCCGACCAGAATCTGATCGCCTTCATCGCCGATGAAATGGCCACCGACCCCTGGATGGCGATCGCCTTCGACGGGGCCCGCGAAAAGGCACTCGAATACGGCTTCACCGTCAGCCTCGTCGTGACGCGCGGCGATCCCGAGGCCGAGGCGATGATCCTCAGCCAGATGGGCCAGCAACTGCTCGGCATCATCTACGGGACGACCCTGACCCGGCGCGCGGAGCCTGCACCGGAACTGTTCGATCATCGCACCGTGCTGCTCAATTGTTATGACGCGAAGCGCAGGCTCCCCTCGGTATTGCCGGGGGAACTCGTGGGCGGGCGGGTGGCTACGGAACGGCTCATTCAGGCGGGCCGGCAGCGGATCGCCATGATCAACGGACAGGAAGGGCTGGACGCCAGCCGCGACCGGCTCAAGGGATATCGTCAGGCCCTGTCGAGCAACGACCTGACCTTCGACCCGGATCTGGTGCGGCCCGGCAACTGGGAGCCTTCATCCGGCTATGAGATGACCCACGCCCTGATGGCGCTGGACAACCCGCCCGACGGGATATTCTGCGCCAACGACATGATGGCCGTGGGCTGCTTCGATGCGCTGAGGGAACTCGGGAAGCAGGTCCCCGCGGACATATCGGTCGTGGGCTTCGACGACCGCGAGATCGCGCAGTTCACCCGGCCGCCGCTCACCACTCTTGTGCTGCCGCATTACGAGATGGGCGAGATCGCCGCCGAGCTTCTGATCGACGCCGCCGGCGGACTGCACGCCGGCCCGACGCAGATCAAGGTCGAGTGTCCGCTGGTCGAGCGCGAATCGGTGGGGTGAATATCCAAAGCGATCTGAAATCGCTTGTCGGGGAAATACGCTTCGAACACCGAGACGCATTCGTCGCTGAACGGCTGAACCGCATTCCGCTTCAGGAGCCGGCCCGCCGCTATGTGGAGCGCTGCATCCTCCGACGGAGCCAAAGCGCTGTTTGTCAACATCAAAGACGGCACGCATGGAAGGCAGCGCACAGCTGTGGTCACCCCACGGTCAGAGCCAGATTATGTTGGAGCCCATCCAGCAGAACGCGCACGCAGGTTCCGGAGTGCTGAAGGGGTTCGCCGTCTAGTACAGCGGACCAAGCACCTGAGCCGCGTTGCATCGAATTATCCACACGGATGTCGTAGCGGGTTGAACCCACGCGCACTGTGGCTTCGAATCCCGGCCAGGCCGTTGGGATGCGCGGGTCGACGAGGAGGAAATTCCCGTCGCGCCGGATACCCAGGATGTCCTCGACGCCGGAACGATACATCCAGGCGGCGGAGCCGGTGTACCAGGTCCATCCGCCCCGGCCGACATGCGGTGTGATGGAATAGACGTCCGCTGCAACGACATAAGGTTCAACCTTGTAGCGTTCGACAGCCTCGCTGGTTAGCGCGTGATTGATCGGGTTGAGCAGCGCGAACAAATCATGCGCCTTGTCGCCCGCGCCCGATTTCGCAAAGGCCTGGATCGCCCACATGGCGGCGTGGCTGTACTGGCCTCCATTCTCGCGCAGGCCCGGAGGATAGCCCTTGATGTAGCCGGGATCGCGCGGCGTCTTGTCGAAGGGTGGCGTGAACAGAAGCGCCAGGCCATCTTCACGGCGGATGAGTTGCTTTTCCAACGACGCCATTGCTGTTGCCGCCCGCGCCGGATCAGCGGTACCCGACAGGACTGCCCAGGACTGGGCGATGGAATCGATCCGGCATTCTTCGCGTTCCTTCGATCCGAGCCAGGTGCCGTCGTCGAAGGTCGCGCGGCGATACCATTCACCGTCCCAGGCATGCTTCTCAAGCGCCTTGCGTACCGATGCTGCGTGAGCGCGCCAACGTTCGGCCCGGCCTGGGTCACGGCCTTCCGCCAGAGGCGCGAACAGATCGATGGTGCGCAACAACAGCCAGCCGAGCCAGACGCTCTCGCCCTTGCCATCTTCACCGACGCGGTTCATGCCGTCGTTCCAGTCGCCTGTCCCCATGAGCGGCAGGCCGCGCTTGCCGGTCAGTTCGAGGCACTGATCGAGGCCACGGGCGCAGTGTTCGAACAGCGAGGCGGATTCGGCCGCCTCCGTGGGATGGAAGAAGGCGTCGTGCTCGCCAGGGAGAAGCGGGGGACCGTCGAGGAACGGAACGATCTCGTCCAGAATCGCCGCATCGCCCGTGGCATCCACGTAGGTCGCTGCGGCGAATGCGAGCCAGACGCGGTCGTCCGAAATCCGCGTGCGGACACCCTGGCCCGACTGAGGCAGCCACCAATGCTGGACATCGCCTTCGACAAACTGCCGGCCGGCCGCACGCAGGAGATGACGCCGCGTCTCTTCCGGCATTGCCAGGGTCAGGGCCATGCCGTCCTGAAGTTGGTCGCGGAAACCGTAGGCGCCGCTCGCCTGATAGAAGGCCGAGCGCGCCCAGATGCGGCAGGCGAGCGTCTGGTACAGGAGCCAGCCATTGAGCATGATGTCCATCGCGCGGTCCGGCGTCTTGACCTGCAACGCCTGCAAAAGGCCGGTCCAGTGATCCGTCACCTCCAGGAGAACGGCATCGAGATCGGCCGCGCGATAGCGCGCAAGCAGCGCCTGTACCTCCTCCTGCGACCCGCACTGTCCGAGGAACGAGACGATCTCGACTGTCTCGCCCGCGCCGATTTCGATGGTCTGCTGCAATGCGGCGCACGGATCGAGGCCGGCGCCGGTGAGCCCGGACAGCGGCGCCTGGCCAATAAGTGCGCGAGGCGCGGACGGGCGGCCGTAGCGGCCAAGGAATTCGGCCCGGTCGGCCGTCCACGCGGTCTGGCGCCCGGCAAGATCGGCAAAGGCGACACGACCGGGGGAACTGATGCTCCACGGGTTGCGCGCCAGCATCGCGCCGGTGGTCTTATCGATTTCGGTTAACAGGAAGGGAGCGGTAGCGCTGCGCGAGGTGCCGAGCACCAATTCCGCATAGCTCGTGACAGACAAGCGGCGAGGGCGGCCGGAAAGGTTTCGAAGTGTCAGGCGCGAGATCTTGATGGGATCGGCAAGCGGCACATATTGCACCAGATCGTGGGCGATGCCGTTCGCCTCGTGCTCGAAGCGGCTGTAGCCGAAACCGTGGCGCGAGACATAGGCGCCGCTGCCGCGGATCGGCTCGGCGGTCGGGCTCCACAGATCGAGGGTCTCTTCGTCGCGGATGTAGATCATCTCGCCGCTCGGATCGATGACGGGATCGTTCGACCACGGCGTGAGCTGGTTCTCGCGGCTGTTTTCCGCCCAGGTGTAGCCGCTTCCCTCCACCGAGACCTGGAATCCGAAATCGGGATTGGCGATCACATTGATCCACGGAGCGGGGGTGACGGCGCCGCCGGAAAGGATCGTCACATATTCCCGTCCCCCCTTGTCGAAACCGCCAAGCCCGTTGAAGAACTCGAGCGGCAGCGTGTGCTGCGCAGAAGTCTCGAATATCTGTTGCGCGGGCTTTTGCGGGACCAGTGACGGGTGTGGATTGACCGATGGGATTGCCAAACGATCAAGTTGCTCGGCTATCGATCCACGACGTGCACGGAATGCGACACGGGCCACGGAATGGAGCCGGTCTCGCGCCTCGGCGCTCATCAGATCCGCGCGAAGCGTGAAGACTGATCCTTGCGCCAGCTCCAACCCGAAGTGGGGCCGCGACTGGCTGCTTCGCACGGCGGTCTCGATGGCGGTCTGTAGATCCTGCGTATAGGAGGATGCACGCTCGTTGACGATCACCAGATCGACGGCGAGGCTTTTCATGCGCCAGTATTCGTGGGCGCGCAGCAACTGGCGTACCTGTGCCATATCGTCGGGATCGTCGATGCCCAGCAGGACGATCGGCAGGTCGCCTGAGATGGCCAGATGCCACAGCGCGGATTGCGAACCGGCGCCGCGGACAATCTCCTCCGACGGCGTCCTGTAGCGAGGGTCGGCGTAGAGGATGGGTGCGGCTAGGCCCTGAAAATGAGCTGCCTCTTCGGCATCGATATCAAGATGGCGAAGCTGGACCTGCCCCTGGGTCCACGCCAGGGTCCTCGCGCGCTCGAACGCGCTGCGATCGTGGTGTTTGTCGATCAGATCCATGAGTTCAGCGCGCGACGACGCGACGAGGGTCCAGTATGCGATCCGCGCAACCTTGCCGGGCGCGATCCTCACGCGCTGGCGGATCGAGAAGATCGGATCGAGAACCGTTCCCACCGTATTCGACAGTGAGACACCTTCCGCAACTGCGGCTGCGGTGCCTATTGAGCGGCCACGGCCGATGAACCGTAAACGATCGGTCTCATACTGCGGATCGGAGATGATCTCGCCTTCGACGACGGCGAGATGGGCAGCCCATACCTGTGGTTCGGCATGCGAGCGCGGGCGCCGCGTCGCGACGAGCGCGCCGAATTCGGCGACATGCTCGGTCTGCACGAACATCTTGGAGAACGCCGGATGCGCCACATCGGCGGCCGGCGGTGCCAGGACGATCTCGGCATAGGACGTGACCTCGATCTCGCACGGCCGCCGCCCGCCATTGCTCAATGACACACGTCGGACCTCGCAATCGTATTCGCCGGAGACCAGGATATCCATTGTGGTCGTCAAATTGCCGTCGCGGCGGACGAACTGGGCGCGGTCCTCGTCGAAAATGACTTCGCGATGTTCCCCTTCGACGCCGAGCGGCTGGGCGCCGGCGGACCAAACCTCACCGTTTTGGATATCGCGCAGGAAGATGAAAGAGCCCCATTCGTCGCGGGTGGCATCCTCGCGCCAGCGCGTGACGGCTAGGTTGCGCCAGCGACTGTAACCTGCTCCCGCGGCGGTGAGCATCACCGCATAGCGACCGTTCGACAGCAACTGGGTGACCGGAGGGCCTGTCGTGATAGCTGTAACACGGCGCGAGGTGGGAATTTCCGTGCCCGCATTGGCCGGGGATACTTTCACCTCTTCGGCCTTCGGGTGACCGATCGCGATATTGCGAGGCATGCGTTCCTGCAGCAGGAGTTCGCATGCCTGGATCATCGGCTCGCGATGAAAACGGGCACGCATCTCGCCATCGTGGAGCGTGTTGGCGATGGCGACGATGGTCATGCCCTGATGGTGCGCCATGGAGGTGCGGACAATGGCGACATTCTTCTTTTCGGGGAGGCGAGAGCGGGTGAAATCCAACGCTTCGAAGAAGCCATAACGGCCGCTGGCGCCCATTTGCGCCAGGCGAGCATAGTTCTCGCGCGCTCCGTGGGGGTCCACCATCGCTGCAAGCCCCGTCGCGTAGGGCGCGATCACCGCATTCTCTGAGAGTCCGCGCTTCAGTCCCAGACCGGGAACGCCGAAATTGGAGTATTGATAGGTCAGCTCCATATCGCGGGCATTGTAGGCGGACTCGGATATTCCCCACGGAATGCCGAGTGACCTCGCGTAAGCCTGCTGGCGTTCCACGACCAGCCGGTTGGTCTGTTCGAGCAGGCTGCCGGCTGGCGCGCGCATAACGAGTGACGGCATCAGATATTCAAACATGGAGCCGGACCAGGAGATCAGCGCCGATGCACTTCCAAGCGGCGTTGCGGACCGACCCAGGCGAAACCAGTGCCGTGTCTCGACGTCGCCCTTGGCGATGGCAAAGAGGCTTGCAAGCCGGGCTTCCGAAGCGAGCAGATCGTAACAACTCGGGTCGAGGCTGTCGTCGGCGAGGGAATAGCCGATCGACAACAGTTTGCGTTCAGGATCGAAAAGGAAAGCGAAGTCCATGGCCAGCGCCATCTGGCGCGCATCGGCGGCAAGCACCAGCAACCGGTCTTTCAGGTCGTGGTCAGCGTCCCGGTCACGCGCATGTTCGACCACTGTCTTCTTGAAGGACTCGATCCAGAAGACGAGATCCGGGACGCTGTCGTCGTCATCCGTCGGGGTCATATCCCTCGCCGATGCAGCGGCTTTGTCCGCCAGTCGCGTCAGCACGGGCGACAACACCTCGAGCGTTTGCAGACCATTCAGCTGGGCTTCGATATCATCGAGCATCAGGGAGAGTTGCACGCCGCGGTGGTCCTGGGCGGCGGACAGGGCGCCGAGCGCTTGACGTGCCAGTTGGAGATTGTCCGCCATGCCATGCTGCGCACTCGACTTCTCACCATCGTTCGCCCACGCCTCGCATGCGTTGGCGAGTGCAATCAGATGTCCGGCGAGGTTGCCGCTGTCGACCGCCGAGATATAGGCGGGTTCAAGGACCCGAAGGTCCTGCGTCGCATACCAGTTGAAGAAGTGGCCATTGTGCCGTGCGAGCCTACGCATCGTTTCGAACGTGGCTTCCAGCCGCTCCACGGTCTCGACCGTACCCGCCCAGCCGAAGTCTCGGGCGGCAACCGTCGAGATGAGATAGAGCCCGATATTCGTGGGCGACGTCCTGTGTGCGACGATGGGCTTCGGATCCTCCTGGAAATTGTCCGGGGGCAGCATGTTGTCTTCGGGTGTCACGAAGGTCTCGAAGAAGCGCCATGTGCGGCGTGCAATTAGACGCAGTTCGCTCGCATCCGGATCGGAAATCGCAAGCCGCGGTCCAGCCTTAGGCGACCGGCTTGCCCACAAGGCAAGCGCCGGCGCGGCCAGCCATACCAACATGAAGGGCAGGATGAGCGGCCACGACGAAGGCGATAGGACAACAGCGCCCACGGCCATGAGGAGTCCGAACAGCGTCCCGCATGCCATCCCGACATAAAACCCGGCGAAGTTCAGGCGCGGACTTCCCTTTGATTGCGCGGCCGTGGTCCACTGCAGCAGGTGGCGACGGGACCCGAGGAGCCGCGCCAGCGTTCTAATGATGGCATCACCCATCCGCCATGCATGATCGGGTAGGAAAGCGACGGAAAGGACGCTCTGGATAGCTGCGAGCCGCAGGTCTGCGGCGAGTTCCGCTAAGTGATTGTTCAAACGAATGCCGGCGCGGGGCGGTACGAGGGCGAATAGGATCGGCAGGAATGCCGGGATCGCGACGGCGAGAAGAAGGAGCGAAGTTCCCGCCACCGCAGCCGGCAGCGGCATCCGCCAGGTGAGACCCAGAGCCAGGAGCGTGAACGGCGCCATTAGCGACCGCCTCAAATTGTCCAGCATTTTCCCCCGGCCGATGGATGGAACCGCAAGGTGTGCGTTGCGCAGTCCCGTCACCCAGGGAAGAAGTTGCCAGTCACCACGCGTCCAGCGATGCTGGCGTTTGGCGGCGACGTCGTATCGGGACGGGAATTCCTCGATCACCTCGACATCGGAAGCGAGGCCGGCGCGGGCGAACACGCCTTCGAAAAGATCGTGGCTAAGCATGGTGTTCTCAGGCACGCGGCCGGCCAGCGACGCCTCGAAGGCGTCGACGTCATAGATGCCCTTGCCGGTGTAGGTGCCTTCGCCGAAGAGATCCTGATACACGTCCGAGGCTGCCGCCGCGTAGGGATCGATGCCGCCGGGGGCGGAGAAAACGCGCTGGAAGAAGGACCCTTCACGGCCGACCGGAAGCGAGGGGGTGATACGCGGCTGCAGAATACCGTAGCCGTCGACGATACGTTGTTCTGCATCGCTGAAGCGCGGGCGGTTCAGCGGATGCGCCATCTTGCCGATCAGGCGGCGCGCGGCATCACGCGGCAGCCGTGTGTCGGCGTCCAGAGTGATGACATAGCGCACATCGGCCGGCACGTGCGGGGGCCGCCCGCCTACGGGCATGAACGTGGTGTCGTCGGCGCCGCGTAGAAGCCGGTTGAGTTCGTGCAGTTTTCCGCGCTTGCGTTCCCACCCCATCCATTTGCCTTCGGCCGTGTTGAAGACGCGGCGCCGATGCAGGAGGAGGAAGCGGCTGCCGCTCGCGGCTGGTTCGTGACGCTGGTTCAATCGGGCGATCGCCTCAGCGGCACTGTCGAGCAGCCGGGCATCTCCCTCCATGACCTCCTGATCTGCATCGAGTCCATCGGTGAGGAGAGCAAAGACAAGGTCGCCGCCGACGCCGGAAAGATGATGGACCTCAAGCCGTTCCACTTGCTCCAGTAGATCGGATTCGCTGGTAAGAAGCGTCGGCACCGCAACCAGCGTGCGCAGCGATGGCGGAACGCCTTGCTTAAGCGCAAGACCGGGCAGGATCGTCGCGCCAAAACTCCAGGTCACCGCCCGGTTGACAAGGGCGGTCGCCACATCGGTCGCGGGCAAGAATGCGAGCAAGGCGAACAGCACGAGCCAGCCGGCGTCGAGGCCGGGACGCGAAAGCGCCCACAGCCCCGCGGCCAGTAGCACCGCCGTAACAATCAGGATCGCTCCGATATAACCGCCAATGCCGAGGCGTGTGTTGAAGCGGCTTATCCGCAGGCGAGCGGGTGGCCGGAACCGTATTGCCCGCTCGAGTGCGGCGCGGCCCTGGGAGATCAGATAATAGCCAGGATCGCCAGTGCGCTCGGTACCAGTTGGATCGCCGGCTGCGGCCGCCTGGTGTGTGGCATCGAGCGCGCGATCCACGATCTCGAGTTCCGATAGCGAGGAGCCACGGGCCAGTCGCTCGATCGCGTTCCTGTAGAGGTCGCGGGTCGGGAAATCCATGCCAGCGAAGGCGCTCCCCACCCGCAGCCGCGCGTCGACCAGGCTCACACTTTCGAAAAGCTCGGCCCAGTCGATATCGGAAATCAGCCGCATGCTGGTGACGATGTTGCGTACAGTGACATTGGAGGCGCCCTGCCTCTGCTGGGCGTGCTGCACCACGGCATCGACCGACACGCCCTGCAGCGCAAGTCGCTCCTCCAGCCATCCGAGCGCGGGCGTTGTTTCGGGGTCCTGATTCCTCAACTGTTTGGACAATTGCGCGGCGAAGACTTCGGACAATGGTTCCTGTGCGCGCGAGGCGATATCCGTGTCGAGCGCGCTCCTGCCGGCGTCGGATACGAGAAGCCGCCCAGCCAGCGCCGCCGCGTCCGCGCGCGCCGCGCGGCCCACGGTCATCTGATCGGCCAGCCTGCGCAAATTCTCGACAAGCACGATGCGCAGCGTGATCGCCACTGCCCACAGCTCACCAATAGTCAGCGGCTGAACCCGCTGATAGGCAACGAGATACCGCCGCAGCTTCTCCCGGTCGAAGAGGCTGTCGGTATGCGCGACAAAGGCCCAGGCAAGCCCGAGAACCCTCGGATAACCCACAAGCGGACCGTCGCTGAGTTTTGGTAGTTGGCGATAATAGCCGGGAGGCAGATCATTCCTGATCTCCCGGATCTGTTCTTCGACCAGATGATAATTGTCCAGCAGCCATTCCGCGGCGGGAACCACTCCCCTGCCGCTCTCCAGCTCCGCAGCACTTGCCCGATAGGCAGCGAGCAAAACAGCGGCATTGTCGTTGAGCCTCGCGTGCAGTGACAGGACGGCCGGCGGCCGGTCGGTAACCGGCTGTGCGGCAGCGAGGCTTTCCGCATGTTGCTCGAGCCGCTCGACGCTGAAAAGCTCATCCCTCACCGGCGCCCCGTCACTCCATGGCAGCGACGAAGTTCGAATCCTCATGAGGCTCTGGATCGAGTTCAATGTGTGCCTTTTCAGCCGACGCGACTGCAAACAAATCGGCGGACTTCTTGCGGACCCTTCATGCGGGGTCGGGATCGGATGGCACGTGAATCGAACATCCCGCGCCACCAAGGCATTCAGTGGCGCCAGCCGGATTGCGGCGGGAGATCGCCGGTGACATCCACATGGGCCGAGTTGCTGGCTGTCGGTAATTGCATTTCAGAAAAATGAATATTGAGCAGCCGCCCGTCGTCGGTCAGAAGTTGGAGATCCTTGCGACCGAACACCTGCCGCAGCGTGTCCGGGGCCATGCGGATTTCGCCACTGCCGATCACTTCCCCCGGCTTTCTCACGAAACCATCAAAATCGTAGTCGGCGCGCATCAGTGTTTCATCCTTGCATTTCAAGGTGCCGGTTCCATGAATTCCACCAAGATACTGCATGAGCGATTTCCTTTCTGAGAGTTCTGTCCGAACGAGCGCATCCGCGTTCGCAATCCGCCGCCAGCTTCCCGGTATCGATGGTGCGGACGGCCATGGTGCGGTGGGGAAATTGCCCGGCCTAGCGGAAATCCCTTGCCGTCAGTACGTACATGGTCTTGCGCTCGTTCCCGTAAATCTCGTGCGCGACGTCGTGAATCGTGGCGCGCGCGGCGTCGAACGCAGCCAGATTATCCGCTTCGCTGTTGGTTGCGGTTGGGAGCGCACCGGTCTCGACGAAAAACGGCACTTCGAACACGCCATCATGGCCGATGAAACGAACGCGCTGCCTGACTTTGTCGTAGCTGCGGCTTCTATTGTGAAACGTAAGCGTCATGATCGTTCGCCTTATGGGGATGGAATCTAAGTCCATGGCCTCGCGGCTCTCCCCATGACCGGGTGGAAAATGCCGCTGGCGTCGTTGTTCCGGCCGCTGATCGCTCGGGCCTTGTGTTCCATCCGGGAGTCGTTCGCAGGCCTGGTTGCCGCGGAAATCGATGGCCAAAAGGTCTGGTTGTGCGGGATCGGTTTTCCCCAAGGAGAATGGGCGCATCGATGATGCCGCCGGTCAATCCGCCCTTGGGCGCGGTGCCGTCTACAACGGACACCGAGACGCCCGAACTTTGTCGCCTCAAATTGCCGGAATTCATGGAGTGTTTTTTCTGCGACCGGTGTGGAGGGCCAGCCGCACGCTTATATAGTGTCTTCGGCGGTCGAATAACAGAGTGCCGATATATTCGGCCCGGCGCGCGGGTTTCCGTCTGCAATTATATTTCAGCCTTGCCTCCGACAACGGTACTGGAAAAGACACCGCCAAAGCCGGCGGAAGAAGCGCCGGGCTGGGAAGCGCAATCGTCGATGCCCTCGTCAATCAGCTCGAAGCGCGCATTGAAACGACAAGCCGCACTGCGGGTTTGCGCGTATCGGTCACTTAGGCAACCTTCACCTCGCATATACTTCAAGCTGACGTACTACCACCGGGACTTAGCGAACCTCCGATCTAGGAGTTTTCTGACGGTTGCCCTTCACTACCATTGGCCCGCCTTAGGTCATGTCACGATGATGCTCGCGCAGACATGAATGTCCGCTCTTGAAGTTTCGAGCCCTGACGCTGCCCGTCCGCTCCCGGCCACCCAAGTGCCGCCAGGTAGCGGTGCGCATCAGAGCGGTGCTTCGAGGTGTTGCCAGCTGACGGCCACCACCTGGGAGTCGCCATTGGCTAATGTGACATCCAGCGGGGTTACGCCACGACCTCCCGTTTGGCCAACGGTTCGCTTGCGGCGATCCATTTGCGCCAACCACCGAAGGAAGTGATGTCGGTGGCTCCGGCAAGGCTGTAGCTTTCGCCGAGAAATCCCTTGACCGCCTCTCCGTCCTCCAGTTCGACCGTGCCGATGCCGAGCGGCGCGGGAATACCGGCCAGGAATGCGCCGACGTTTTCGGTCGGCAACGCCCACACTTCCAGCTCGATCGCGGCGCCGCCGCTGGACCTGCGGACCAGACCGGGGCGAGCGGGCGGGCCGCCGGCCAGCGCGTGCAGTGAATAGGCCGGTGCCGTGCGGCAGGCGCGCAGGAAGCGGCCGCCGAGCGCCGTGAGCTGGTGGTTGAGCGGCAGGCCCGACATATGCGCCCCGCAGACCGCGAGTGCGATTTCCCCCGGCTGCGGCTTTCCTTCCGGCAGCGGCGTCCTCGGTCTCGGCCATGAGGTTGCGCCAAGCGGGCCCGCCTCGACTGTGGCTGCGAGGGCGGCGCAGAGGGTGTCCTGTCCGGACGGCGCCAGGATGGTGACGCTCCCGGGTCTGCCGTCGGCGCGTGTGCCGGTGGGAACCGAGATGCCGCACATGTCCAGCAGATTGACGAAATTGGTGTAGGTTCCCAGGCGGGAATTGGGCCCGATGGGATCGGCCGCGTTCTCGTCCACCGTCACAAATGTGGGAATCGTCGGAACGCACAATGCGTCGACGCGCGCAAGGATCTCACGGCAGTCGCGCTCCATCTCTTTCAGCCGGTAGAAGCCGCGAAAGGCGTCGACGGCCGTCAATTTCAGGCCCGGCTCGAGAATCGCCCGGGTGGTCGGGTGAAGCGTGTCCGGCAGCTCCGTCAGCCGCTCGCCGACGGCGGCGACGCGCTCCGCCAGCCATGCGCCTTCATACAGCATTCGCGCAACGGCATAGAAAGGGCTGAAGTCGAGCTCGACGATGATAGCGCCATCAACGCGCAACCTTTCGACCATGCGGCCGAAGTCCTCGGCCTGAATTGCGTCGCCAAAGGTCTCCAGCGTGGTGGGGCTCGGGATGCCGATGCGTAGCGATGGCGCCACCCCCGCGAGCGCGCGGTGACGCAAGGGGCGCGAATACGCGTCGTTCAAGTCGCATTCGGCGGCCACATTGAAGGCCGACCAGGCATCGGCGACCGTCATCGCGAAGATGGAGATTGTGTCGAGTGTCCGGCAGGCGGGAACCAGCCCCGATGCCGACACGGTGCCGATGGTCGGCTTCAGCCCGACAACGCCGTTGAGCGCCGCCGGCACGCGTCCCGACCCCGCCGTGTCGGTGCCGAGCGAGAAAGCGGCGATGCCGTGCGCCACGGCGACCGCCGAGCCCGAGGAGGAGCCACCCGGCACGATCGCGGGGTCGAGCGCGTTGCGGGGCGCCGGAAACGGCGTACGCATGCCGACCAGGCCGGTGGCGAACTGGTCGAGATTGGTCTTGCCCAGGCAGATGGCGCCCGCGGACTTCAGCCGCCCGATGACGAAGGCGTCGGCTTGGGCCATGTAGGCGAAATCCGGACAGCCGGCTGTGGTCGGCATGCCGGCAACGTCGATATTGTCCTTCACCACATAGGGAATACCCCAGAGCGCGCGGCCATCGGGCGCGCCGAGCGCACGCGCTTCTGCCAGAGCGGCCTCGCGCGCGTCGTGAATGAAGATGCCGGTATCGGCCACTGCATCGAGCCGGCGGAACGCCTCCGCGGCGACGGCTTCAGGCCGCAGTCCCTCCGCGTAGGCTTTGGCGAGTGCGTCGAGCGTAAATGGAAGGTCTTCGATCATGGTCATGCGTCTTCTGGATTGGTGGGATCACGCTGCCCTGCGTGTCGGGGCTTGCGGGGCGGCCGAAATCAAGGCCCGCGTGTAGGGGTGTGCCGGCTTGTCAATCACTTGCTCGGCGGACCCGGCTTCCACGATCTCGCCGTCCTTCATGACAAGGACGCGGTCGCACAGAAGCCGCACCACGTTGAGGTCGTGGCTGACGAAAAGGTAGCTCATGCCGAGCCGGGCCCTGAGGTCGGCAAGCAGGTTGAGAACGACCGCCTGGATCGACACATCGAGGGCGGCGGTCGGTTCGTCGAGGATCAGCAGCTCGGGCCCGGTCGCGATCGCCCGTGCGATGCCGACACGCGCCTTCTGCCCGCCGGAGAGCTGATGCGGAAACCGATCGAGCAGATTCGACGGCAGGCCGGTCAGGGCGGCGAGTTCCTCCACACGGGCGGCGAGCGCGGCGCCCTTGAGATCGGTCAGCCGCTTCAAGGGCTCGGCAATGGACTGGCGGGCGGTGTGACGCGGGTTGAGGCTGTCGGTCGCGTCCTGGAACACCATCTGGATCTTCGCCCGCAACGGATGCCCGGCGAAGCCGGCGGAGGGAATCCGTGCGAGGTCTTCGCCACGATAGAGGATTACGCCGGAAGACGGGTCGAGCAGGCGCACGATCATCGACGAGGCCGTGGACTTTCCGCAGCCGGATTCGCCCACCAGCCCGACGCTCTCGCCCTCGCGGATGGCGAAGCTGATGTTCCTGACCGCATGCACCGGACCCGACTTGCCGTCATAGGTTTTCTGCAGGTTGACCACCTCTATCATCGGCGCATTGCCGATGGTGCGCGGATCAAGCGGCGTGCGTTGGTCCTCGGGAAGGAGGCCGCGGATCGTTGCGTGCCGCCGCGGCGTCGCGTCGACGAGCTTGTTCGTGTAGGGGTGTTTCGGCGTTGAGAACAACTCGGCGGGCCGTCCCTCCTCGACAATCAACCCGCCCTTCATGACCACGATCCGATCGCAATATTGCGAGGCAAGCCCGAGGTCGTGGGTGATCAGGATCGACGACATGTCGCGCGCCCGCACGAGATCGTCCACCAGATCCATTACCGCCTTCTGCGTGGTGATATCGAGGCCGGTGGTCGGTTCGTCGGCGATCAGAAGGCGCGGATCGCAGGCAATCGCGATGGCGATGATGACGCGCTGGCACATGCCGCCCGAGAGTTCGAACGGATAGGCCTCGTAGCGCGCCGCCGCGTCGTTGATCTTCACCGCCTCGAGAGCCGCAATCGCTTTCTCCCTGGCGTCCCGCCTTGTCGCGCGGCCGTGCCGACGCAGCACGTCCTCGATCTGGTGGCCCACCTTGCGGATCGGATTGAGGGCGGCGCGCGGATTCTGGAATATCATCGAGATCTCGCGGCCGCGGATTTCGCGCATCGAGGATTCGCCCGCTCTGCGCAGGTCGATACCGCCATAGACGATCTCCCCGGCCTTGATCGTCCCACCCGCTTCGAGAATGCGCATGAGCGCGTAGGACGTGACCGACTTGCCGGAACCGCTCTCGCCGACGATGCCCAGTCGCTCGCCCTTGGCCACTTCGAAGCTGATGCCCTTGACTGCATTCACCTCGCCTCGGCGGGTTCGGAATGACACCTGAAGATCCTTGATGGACAGCATCTCTACGTCCTCCGGCGCGGGTCCACGATGTCGCGAAGGCCGTCACCCATGAGATTGAAGGTGAAGACGGCGAGCATCAGCCAGAGCCCGGGGAACAGGGCCAGCCACCATTCACCCGACACGATGAAATTGGCGCCCTCGGCGACCATGATGCCCCACTCCGGCGTCGGCGGGCGGACGCCGAGCCCGATGAAGGAAAGCCCCGCGGCGTTGAGTATCGCCCAGCCGAGATTGAGCGAGACCTGCACCATCATCGGCGGCAACGCGTTGGGGAAGATGTGGAGGGCGAGGACGCGCGCGTCCGAATTGCCCGCGAGCTTCGCAGCCAGTGTGAAGCCGGCTTCGCGGCGGATATTGACCTCCGCTCGGACCAGCCGCGCGTAAAACGGGATATTGATGATCGCCGTGGCATAGATGATGTTGGCGACCGAATTCCCCAGCGCGGCGACGATGCCCATGGCGAGCACGAACAGCGGAAAAGCCATGATCGTGTCGAGCACGCGGCTCAGCACCGCATCGGCCCAGCCGCCGCGGTAGCCCGCGATCGCGCCGAGCACCGAGCCTATTGCGAACGACAGAGCGACCGCCGCCACCGAGATGACGAGATCCAGTCTTGTCGCCACAATCACGCGGCTGAACACATCGCGGCCGAGATTGTCGGTGCCGAACCAGTGATCCAGCGAGGGCGGCTGCAACACCCTCGCCGCGTTCGTGGCCAGCGGATCATAGGGCACGACGTGCGGCCCGATGAGAGCCGAGAGGATCAGGAAGGCGAACATGCCGAAGGCCGCGGCCGTGACCGGATTCTCGCGCAGGACGTAGACGACGTGTCCAAGACTGCCGGATGAGGGGTTCTCACTGGGTTCCGGTACGGAGGTGAGCGTGGCGTCGGTCATTTCGAGGATGTTCCGAAGCGCGGATCGATCAGCGAGTAGGCCAGGTCGATGACGAGGTTGAGGGTGACGAAAAGAAGCGCCATGGCGAGCACGAAGCCCTGAACGGCCGCGTAATCGGAGACCACCAGCGCCTCGACCGCGTATGAGCCGATGCCCGGCCAGGCGAAGACCTTTTCCACCAGAACGTTCGCCCCGAGCACGAAGGAGAAGACCATTCCAAGCGTGGTGACGACTGGCAGGAGTGCGTTGCGGAAGGCATAGCCATAGAGCACCTTGCCGGAATCCAGCCCTGCCGCCCGCGCGGTGCGTATAAAGTCGGCGGACAGAGCCGAGAGCATTGCTGCGCGAGTCATGCGGGCGATGGGCGCCAGCGTGAACAGAGCCAGCGTGGTGGCCGGCAGGACGAGTTGCGCGGCCGCTCCCCGCCAGGTCGCCCAGTCGCCGGCAATCGCCGCGTCGATCAGGAAGAAGCCGGTGACGTGTGGAGGGTCGAGATAGAGGAAGTCGAGCCGGCCGAGCGGGGACGGCGCGATGCCCAGGAGATAGTAGAAGACGTAGATCAGCACGATGCCGGTGAAGAAAGTCGGCAGCGATACGCCCGCTGTCACCAGCAACCGGCAGAGCTGGTCGATCCAGCTTCCAGGCCGTGTCGCCGCCAGCACGCCAAGCGGAATGGCGATGGCACAGGCCAGAATCAGCGCCGTCAGCGTCAGTTCGAGCGAGGCCGGCAGCCGGGCGCCCAGTTCCTGGATCACTGGACGGCCGGTGGAAATGGATTGGCCGAGGTCTCCCCTGAGCAACTGACCCACATAAAGGAGGAACTGTTCCGGGAGGGGCTTGTCGAGACCGAGTTTGACCCGCGTTTGTTCGATTGACTCCGGAGTCGCGGTGAGACCTGCAAACTGCGCGGCGGGGTCGCCCGGAAGAGCCCGCGTCAGCACAAAGCTGATGACGATCACCCCGACGATCACAGGGATCGCCTGGGCGATGCGCATGAGGATTGCGCCGCCGCGGGCTCCCAACTCAGCTCTCCACGGTCTTGAGCGTACGGATGTCGGGCATGCGGTGGAACCAGAACTGATAGTCCGCGGCGCCGTTGACCGCTACGTTGAGCGCGGGCTGGTAAAGCGGGATGCGAGGCAGATCATCGAGCACTATTTCGAACATTCGCTGGATCTTGCCCGCATATTCGGGGTCGTCCATCGGCATGTGCAGCGTCTCTTCGGTCAGTTCGTGAACCTCCTCATTGACGTAATTGGAGGAGTTGAAGAGCCGGTCCTTCTGATAGGCCCAGAAGAAGTAGTAGTCGGGCGTGTTCAGCCAGCCGCCGAAATTCTCGAAATGGAAGGGCAGGCTCTTCTCGACCAGGCTCGCAGTGCGCCAGTTGGCTCCGGGGATCTTTTCAATCGTGGTGGTGATGCCGAGTTCCTTGACGGCCTCCTGTACGAGGATCGCCGCCGGCTCCATCCAGCCGAGATCGGTGGCGATGGATAGCGTCGTGTCGAAGCCGTCGGGATATTTCGACTTCGCCATGTGTTCCTTCGCCTTGGCGATGTCGGTGGCATAGGGGGTCTTGCGCGGCCATTCGATGTCGTCGATCTCGCCGGTGCCGCCCCACAGCGGCGCGCCGCGGCCGTAGGCGGCTGCCTGGAAGATCGCCTCGTAAGGCACTGCATAGGCGACTGCCTTGCGGACTTCCGGATCCTGGAACGGCTCGAAATTCGAGTTCATGCACAGGCAATGGATACAGTTCTCGATCGGCGTCGAATGGACGGAGAGTCTGTCGGCCAGTTCCGACGCGTCCTTGTCGGGTATGTCGAAGGCCATGTGTATATCCCCGCGCTCGATCAAGGCGCGCTGCGTCGCAGCCGAAGGCACCTCGCGCATGATCACGCGCCGCACCGCCGGAAGCGGCCCGCCGACCCAGCCGTCGAAGCGCTCGTAGACCACTTGCTGACCGGGATCCCAGCGTACGACCTTGTAGGCGCCGGAGCCGATCGTGTTCTGGTGCAGATATTCCATCGCCCACGGGTCTTCGTCGGTCGCATGCTCCCGGGCGAGCGTCGAATTGATGATGAACGGCACCGGCACGGCCAGGTCGGGCAGCGACAGCTTCGATGGCCTGTCGAGCTTGACGATGAAGGTCTGGTCATCGACCGCTTCAAACTGGTCGGGGCGAACCAACCCTCCAGCCCGCATCTGGGTGGACGGGAACCCGCCCACCGTGACCGCGCGGTCGAACGACCACTTGACGTCGTGCGCGGTCACCTTGCTGCCGTCCTGGAAGGTGGCACCGGGCTTCAGCTTGAATGTGATGACCAGCCCGTCATCCGAGATCGTCCAGCTTTCCGCCAGTTCCGGTTCAATCGAGGAATAGTCATAGGACAGGCTGCCGTCCGGCAAGGTCTTCGTGCCGAAAGTAACGAGCCGGTCGTAGCAATTCACGGCGATCTGATAGCTGGCCCGGTTCGTGCCGGTACGGTGCAGGTCGAGCGAGTTGATGGTCTGGTTGTAAGCGACGACCAGCGTGTCGGCCGCCGCCTGTGCGGAGAGCACGCGGGCGAAGGAGACGGAGCCGGCCACCGCGGCGCTCGCAGCGAGGAAAGTGCGTCTCGAAATGGACATGTCGAACCCCCTAGGGACAGAGCGGAAAGGCAAAGTCCAGCTTGCAGCTTTTTGTGATCGCGAAAACTGCTAAGATTGCAGCAAAGCGCTGAGAAAAACTCAGCACGGCATGAAGAGGTGAGACTTATGAGGTACTTGAGCACGTTCCGTCTCATGGAGGCGGTGGCCAGGGCCGGCTCGATGCGCAAGGCCGCGGAGGACATGCACCTCACGTCGTCGGCGCTGGTCAGGCGCATCAACCAGTTCGAGGACGAGTTCGGCGCGGAGGTGTTCGAGCGGATTCCGGGCGGGGTGAGGCTGAACTCGGCGGGAGAACTGGTGCTGCATCACTATCGCGCCACCCTGTCGGACCTGGCGCGTGTGCAGGGTCAGGTGGCGGATCTGAAGGGCGAGCGTCGCGGCCATGTCTCGATCGCCTGCTCGCAGGCGATGCTGCCTTACTTCCTGCCGCAACAGATCGCTCGCTATCGGGCAGACCATCCCGGCGTGACCTTCAGCGTCAATATCCGCGACCGTTCGCAGGCCGAGCATGAACTCGCCACCTTCTCCTCGGATCTCGCGCTGGTCTTCGAGCCGGTCTATCTGGTGGATTTCGAAGTGATCCAGATCGTTCCGCAGCCGGTGAATGTCGTGATGCGGGCGGACCATCCGCTCGCGGCCAAGTCGGAAATCCGGCTGCGCGATTGCCTGGACGCCCGCCATATCGCGCCATCGACCAAATACGGCGTTCGATACCTGCTCGATTTCGCGGCCAGGCGCGGAACGAGGCGCATATCGCCGGTTGTGGAAACCGAAAGCTTTGAGCTGATCCGCCACTATGTGATGCACGAGAACGTTATCGGCTTCCAGATCCCGATCGGCCTGCGCGAAGCCGAGGATGGCTCGCTTGTTTTCCGGCCGATCTCGGAACGCGATTTGCCGCCCGGAAACCTGATTCTCGGACAGATGCGCGGGCGTACGCTTCCGGTGGCCTCGGCCCGCTTTGCCATGCAGCTTACAACCGCATTGAAGGACTTCCCGCTCGTCTCCGGTTGAGCCGGATGCCGGATCGACCGGTTTTCGATCCGACAGCAGACGTCGCAGCGTCCTGCAGCACAGCGGGTTTTTGGACAAACATCGCAGTCGGCGGTGACGGCGCCACCCAGACGTGGACGCTTATCGTTCCAAGGCGGCCTGGTCCGCGAGATTGGGGCGGCTTCCGTTTTCGGTCGTCATCACAGGCTTGTCACCCGTTCTTGCTTGTCCGAACCTGTTGAAAAGCGGGGCGCTCCAGCGAGTGCTTAACTCTCGGATGCACGAAATGGTGGCTCGTGTCGGGAACGAAAAATGCGCCCGGCCAGAGCATGCCAGAACAGGCCTGCACCGATCAGTCCCAGCCCGATCAGCCAGATTTGCCGATCAACCCAGAAGGCGAGGAAGAGGCAAGCCGCAAGACCGGCCCAGGCGATCAGTGGCGAATAAAGACGCTTTTCCTTCGGCAGACGCAACGCCGCCAGATTTGTGATCGCATAGTAGATGAGTACGGTGAAGGCGCTGAACGACCACGTGGCCTTCACGTCGCCCAGGAGAGCGAGAGTGCCAATGGCAACGCCAACGGCGATCACGGCGGGGACGGGGGAACCGGAACCACTCACTGAAGCAAACATGCCTGGCATATCGCGGCGACGCCCCATTGCCAGCAGCATGCGGGAGAGCCCGAGAAGCAGATTGAGTAGGACGCCCAGCATGGCTGTCATGGCACCGATGGATATGATCCATGCCGCACCCGGAATGTCGAATGTTGCTGCCGCAACCACCAACGGCGCGACCTCTGTCTTCGTTGCTCCAGCCAGACCTTCGGAACCGATTGTGGAAATCCCCACCGCGCCCACGGCCACGTAGAGAAGTCCCGACAGGATCAGCGTGTAGATAATGGCACGCGGGATAGTGCTGCGTGGCTCTTTGACCTCTTCGCCAAGCGTAGCGATGCGGGCATAGCCGGTGAAAGCGACGAACATGAGCGCGGTCGCGTGGAGGAGCGAGCCAAGGCCCGATCCGCCCTCGCCGGATTGAAGGAACGGCTGCCAGGGCTGGGAGCCGCCGGACCACGCAGCGAGCGATCCGGCGATGACAAAGAAGAAGAGCGCAAACATCGTAGTCGAGACGATGAGGATGTTCGTCAGGCTGCTGCGGCGGATGCCTGCCAGCACAACCAAAGTGATAGCGGCGGCGGCGGCAACGGCAAGAGGCACCACGAAACCTTCGACGCCGAGCGCCTGAAGCAGATAGCCTGCGAAGCCGAGCGCAGCCGTAGCGGCTGACGCCACCTTCGCGCACAGGAACATCCATCCCGCCGTGAACCCAAGCCAGGGGTTAAGATAGGCGTAGCCGTATTCATACGTTCCGCCGCTGACCGGCATGCTTGCAGCGAGCTGGGCGCTGCTCAGCGCGTTGCAGGTGGCGACGAGTGCGGCAAGAGCGATGGCAAGCACAACCGATGGGCCGGTGACGCCCGCCGCGATGCCGATGCTGACGAAGACGCCGGTTCCGACCATGGCCCCCATGCCCATCATGGTCGCGCCAAAGACGCCGACTTCCCGTTTCAGCTCACCTCTTTCGCTCATGGAAATCTGTCATACATTCTGATGCCCGATCCTCAAGGGTATTCCGTATCATGCTACCAACCCTGAATCGGGTACTCCATGACAAATAACGCGAATCGCCAAGACGATGGGCCACCGGTTAGCTCGGACTTGCAGCCGAAGGTGGAGTAGTTGCGTGCTCCTCTGTCGCGACCGCTTCCTGCGGGAAGGTGATATGAAACCGAGTGCCCTGCTCGGCGGACATCTCCAAGGTTCCATTGCATTGTGAAATGAACGCTTCAACTAGTTTGAGACCTGAATTTCGCTTGCGCCCTTCAGGCATGCTCAAGCCGGTGCCGTTATCGCTGATGGTGAGAACAGCGAGGCCGTTGGCGCAGCTGAGCGAGATGTCGATTCTGCCCTCCCGCTCATCCGGAAAAGCATGTTTTAGGCTGTTGGTGATGATCTCAACGACAACGAGCGCGAGTGGCACAGCTCGCGCCACGTGCGTGGGACATGGCTCCAGTTCGAGCTGAATCTCGATGTTGCGTTCCGGTGGAATAATACTCGGATTTCGACAGATCGCATCGATGAGGTCGGAGAGGTCGGAGAGGTCGATGTCCGATCCACCACCAGTTTCATGATACAGCAGATCATGCACCTGCGCGATCGCCTGGACCCTGTTCTCAACGTCTTCAAGTGCGTCAGTCCGACCCGGTATCCGCTTCGAGCGAACCAACGACACGACCATCTGGAGATTGTTCTTGATGCGATGATGGGCTTCTCGAAGGAGTTGAGCGCGCATTTCTGCGGCCTTTTGTGCCTCCTCCAGCAACTGATGGTCGAACGCAAGCTGCTTCTGCTGTTCCTCCGAGGCGACCCGCCGGATCGCTTGCGTCGTTGCGGCGAACGCGAGCGCGGCGCCGGTCGCGACGATCCCCACCACCAGCAGGAAGTAGTTGAACCAATCCCAAAATATTGCGGACCTGGACGTTGCGAAAACAGCGAAAGCGGGGAAATTCTCCAGTCGCGTAAACGCGTAGAATCGCGTGACGCCATCGTTCCGCGAGGTCGCCTCTACAATACCCGAATCCAGCACCGCTGCTTCCTGCGCAAGCGGCGACTCCGGGGGTAGTGTCGTTAGCGAGACACTCGGATAACGGAGCAGGATCGCGGACTTGGAACTCACCAGCTCGGCGATCATGCCGTCCTCGTTCGCGACACGCGCAAAGAAATCAGTGACCGCCTCGACATCGACTGCCGCGACGACTGCGCCGTTGAAAGCTTCGCCCTCAAGCCGTTTAGCGACGAGAAGAGCACTAACACCCGACTGTGCGATGATGACGCGCTCTATGAAGATAGTGCCTCTGCCATCGCGGAAGTGCTCAAAGTAGGCCCGGTCTGCGGCGGACCCGGAAATCGGATACGTCGTGCTTCCGACAACGTCGCCCGAAGGCGAAATCACTCCCACGCCTAGTGTCAGTTTCAAACGTCCTATCAGCGGACTCAGCGTATCATGTATTTCCGCCTGTGATGCGATCCGGACGTCGGTGTCACCGAGGAGGCGCTCCGCCTCTACGAGCAGACTTACTTGCGTCTCGATAACTCTCAGTGAGTATTCTCGAAGAAGTTCTACCTCCGTTGAAAGCATCGCGAGAGTCTGGTTGACATGACGTTGCCAGCTGAACGTTGCCCAAAGTACCAAGGCCAAGGCAGGCAGAAGGATGCTACCTACCTGGAGCAGGCGCAATGGCGACATCCTGGAATATTGCAAAAGCACTTCTGCCCCTCCCCCGCTCTTTCGCGCCTAGACTAGCGCGGTCGAGCGAAAGAGAGTTACACTACTGCCCCAAGGACCTGCCAACAAGGTTGAATCGCCAGACCTAAGAACCCCTGCTGAGGTGCTTTAGGCAAGCCATGCGGCAGCGCTTCGAACACGCGTTATCTATCGACGGCTTCTACAATCCACGTCGGCGACATTCCGCATTGGGATACAAATCGCCGGCATCATTCGAGGCCGATATGGCCATCACAGAGTGAAAGCCTCTCCACTAAATCCGGGCAAGTCCAGGATGATAGCGGGACGGACGATCTCTAGCTTCCCCATTCAAATCCTAACGGCCGATCACCTGAATGAGTGCACTCAAAGCTGAAAGTCCGCAGACGGCCCCGATCCTGTCGGACGGTTTTGCGCGCAATCTTAGCCGTCCAGCGAGCCAATTACCAAGTCCCCGAGGCCGCCGTCCGCACAGGTCTCGATAGGCTACCGGCCCCTATCAAGACTTTCGATGCGTCGCCGCCTGCGTCCAGACATTGTGCAACGCCGGCGCACGCTCCTTCACAAGCAGCGCAACGAGAACCAAACCGCCCACCAGGTAGACGACAGCGCCGACGAGCAGCATGATGATCCCGCCAACCTGCTGGTCTTGGCCCGCAGTCAAGACCGTCCCGAAGCAGGTCACCTCGCCGGTACCGTAGAGTGCTCGCGGACTGAGCGCGAGCAGGGCGCCGAGCAGGGTCATGTGGATCGACGTCATCAGCAAGGCCGCGGCGCCAGTGGCAGCATGCCTGCGCTCGCCCGGAGCAGCGAAGCTCGTCGACCACAGGAACAGACCGGCGATAAGAAAGGTCGCCTGTTCGGCGACGGTCACCGCCAACGAGGCTTCAGCCGCCGCGCGCATGGCGGGCGCGTGCCAGCCCCAAACGGCGATCAGCTCGAGCAACGAGGCGAGCACCGGAAGCGACGCCGGCATCGAGATGCCCGGCCGCCAGCGCACCGGCAGGCCGATGGCTATCAGCGGGGCGGCGATCGCGATGACGCCCATGTGAGCAATCATGCCGGCGGCGATGGATTCGCGCCAAGGTCCGAGCAGCGGCCCAAGCCATATGACCGCGAGAACGGCCAGGCCCGCCGGTAGCGCCAATTGCCTCATCGCAAGCACTCCGTGATGAAGAGTGCCGGCAGTGCTGTGAAGACCACGCCAACGAAGCTGAGGCCTGAAAGCAGCAGCGTCGCGTAGCCCTGGAACAGCAGCCGGTCCTGCCGGGTCGGGTCGTCGTGCGGAGGATCGCCGGCGCCAAAGCCCCATTGACGCCATGCGAGAATGGCCGACAGCGCGATCATCGCGAGCGAGAGTGCGGTCACCGCGGCGATGGCGATGCGCAGATTGACGAAATCGTAGCCGAGGAGGCCCGGTTTCTCGCAATAAATCGCGGCGCCGACGTAGCAGGCGAGGAAATGCAGCGCCCAGACCACGGAGGCGGTGAACAACGTCCATAGAGACTCGACCTCCCTGGGCAGCAGCCGCCACATCACATCGCCCCCGGAAACAGGCCGATCACGCTGAAGGTTACGGCCGCCGTCATCAGCATGAAGTGCCAGTAGAGCGCGACATTATGCAGTTCCATGTCGTGGCGGGGCGTGAGTCTCCCCGCGATGCTCCGTGCGAAGCAGTAAAGCTGCATGAAGATGCCCGCCGCGCCGTGAACTGACGCCCAGATGGCGAGAATCCACACGATCGCCGGGTAAACATGCGCGGTCGGGTCCATGCCGCTCCTCCACGGCCCGGCGAGTGCCGCCGCGCAGCCGGCCGCCGACAGCAGCGCACCCGAAAGCAGCAGGGTTCTGGCGGCGACGACACCCCCACGCCGGTTGAACTCCCGCGCGCCCACCGTGGCGGCCCAGGCAGCCGTGAACAGAGCAAGCGCCGCCATCGGCCACAATGCACCCGGCCCGCCGAGGCCGCCGGTGAAATCTTCATGGATCGTCCAGAAGAAGAAATAGCCGAAGACCAGGCTGGCGAAGGCGGTGCCGTCCCCGGTCATGGTGACAAACATCGCCCACCACCCAACCGACTTCACGCCCGAAGCATAGAGCGGCAGGCTGATACCCCGACCGATGTCCTTTTCCTCCTTCTCGGGTATGTCTCCCGTACCGGTCCACAGCCAGAAGATGAGGCCGCACAGGAATGCGAGGCCGGCTAGCAGGGACACGATCCAAAACTTGAAGGTAAGCGCGATGAATACCGTGCCGAGCGTCGCGGCGCAGAAGATGCTGACATATGAGGTGCCGCCGACGCGAAGCACCTGCTCCGGTTCGGCGTCAAGCACCGAGGTCACCAGGGTCTCGCGCAGCCCCTCCTCTGCATCCGGCAGGTACCATTCGCCGGCATTCACCTGTGTCGCCAGGTCCTTCTGCTCCCAGAGCGGGTAGCGGCTCTCGATACGGGGTATGGAACGTACGCCCCAGTTTTCCTCCGGCTCGTTGATCCACTCCAGCGTTCCGGCGTTCCAGGGGTTCACCTCGCCGCGCGGTTGCTTGCGACGGTGCAGGGTCACATCGACGACCACGGCGAACATGCCGATGCCGAGCACCACCGCGCCCATGGTCGAGATCAGATTCAGCCAATCCCAGCCGACGTCTGCAGGGTAAGTGTAGACGCGCCGCGGCATGCCACGCAGGCCTGTCAAGTGCATTGGCAGAAAGGCGATATTGAAACCGGTAAACATCAGCCAAAAAGCGAGGCGGCCAACCCGGTCCGACATATGCTTCCCGTCGATCAACGGATAATAATAGTACAGACCGGCAAAAACCGGGAACAGCATGCCACCGATCAGCACGTAGTGCAGGTGAGCGACGATGAAGTAGGTGTCGTGCGCCTGCCAGTCGAAGGGCACGAGCGCCACCATCACGCCGGTCAGCCCGCCCATCACGAAGATGGCGATGCCGCCCAAGGCGAACAGCATGGGCGTGGAGAAGATCACCCGGCCCGCAAGCATGGTGGCGACGAAGACGAAGATCTGCACTGCGGTGGGTATCGCGACCGCTTCCGAGGCGGCCGAGAAGAAGGCGAGCGATATCTGCGGAAGTCCCGTCGCAAACATGTGGTGCACCCACAGACCGAACGACAGGAAACCGGTGCCGACGGCGGCGAGCACAATCCACGAGTAGCCGACGATCGGCCGACCAGCGAAGGTTGGAACAATCATCGCCAGCAGCGCGATGGCCGGCAGAAAGATGATGTAGACCTCCGGGTGTCCGAAGATCCAAAACAGGTGCTGCCAAAGGAGCGGATCTCCACCGCGCTCGGGGTCGAAGAACGGCCAGTCGAACATGCGCTGCATCTCGAACAGCAGGTCGCCGGCTATCAGGGGCGGGAAAGCGAACAGGATCATGCCCGCTACGATCAGCAGGTACCATGCGAACAGCGGCATCAGATTTACGCGCATACCAGGCGCGCGGCATTTCATTATGCCGACGATGAGTTCGACCGCTGCCGCCAGCGAGGCGACTTCAATGAATGAGAGGCCGAGCAGCCAGATGTCGGCTCCGATCCCGGCCTGCTCGCTTGTGGCAAGCGGCGGGTACATGAACCAGCCGGCATTCGGCGCGGCCCCGAAGAAGATCGAGCCGCAGACGAAGACACCGCCGATCAGGAAACTCCAGAAGCCGAATGCGCCTAGCCGCGGGAACGGCAGCTCACGGGCGCCCAGCATCGGCGGCAACAGGAAGATCGCCACCGCTTCGAAGATTGGCACGGCGAACAAAAACATCATCACCGTGCCGTGGAGCGAATAGACCTGATTGTACGTCTCGGCCGAAAGCAGATCGTTTTCCGGCACGGCAAGCTGAGCGCGGATCAACAGGCCGAGCAACCCGGCGAACAGCATGAAAGCGAAGGCGGCCGAGCCGTACCAAAGGCCGATCTGCGTGTTGTTGACCGAAGTCCAGTAGCGCCATCCGGGCGGATTTGCCCAGACCGCCCGAAGCCGTCCCTCCTCGGCCGCCCTGTCGCGTTCGGGTGTCGGCGCGTCGCTCATCGCAACCCCTTCAACCACTTGGCGATCTGGTCGAGTCCGCCGGAGGTGAGGTTGGGATAGCCGGGCATCGTGCTTCCCGGCTTCAGCAGGCCGGAATGGGCGATGAAACGACCCAGTGCCTCGATGTCGTTTTCGAGCAGGCCCGCACCGATGGTGAGGCGCGAGCCGACATGCGAAAGGTCTGGACCGGCTGTCCCCCGCGCCTGCGTGCCGTCGACGCGATGGCAGTCGCCGCATCCTTCGCGCATGAAGAGCTCTTGGCCCGCGGCGCTGGACGCAATGCCGCTCGAAGGCCTGCTGCGCGTGTCCAGCCACGTTTCGAAATCGGCGGGATCCATGGCAACCGCAGGGAATGCCATGAGGGCGTGCGAGGTGCCGCAGAATTCGGCGCACTGGCCGCGATAGATTCCCGCGCGCGTCGCGCGCAGCGACAACCGGTTAACGCGACCGGGAACGAGGTCCATCTTGCCGCCCAGCACCGGTATCCAGAAAGAATGGATCATGTCAGTGCTGGCCAGCGAAAATTCGACGCGCTCGCCTACCGGCAGCCTGACCTCGTTGGCCGAGACGACTTGCGAGCCGTCCGGCCGATGGTAGACGACATGCCACCAGAACTGGCTTCCGACGACCTCGACGCGCAGGCTCGCCTGCTCACCAGCGGCGAAAGGGCGCAGCGAAGGCATCAGCCAGAGTGCATAGCTCAATAGCGCGGTCAGAACAGTGACAGGGAACACGACACCTCCCCACAGGATCACCCTGCCGGCAGCCTCTTCGGACATGGCGTCGCGCTTCCACCGCGAGGCGTAGAGCGCAATCAGGACGACGAAGGCCCAGATGACCACGCCGCCGATGGTCATGACCCAGAACAGCGTCGCGACCTGGCTTGCTTCCTCGCCGGCCGGGTCCAGCGCGGACTGAATGCCACTGCAGGAGGCAAGCAGGGGCGCTACCGCCGCGACGGCGACGACGCGATACGACCCGGCGCGCCGTCCTGGCACCGGGTCGTGACGATCGATTCGATTGGGGGTATCGCTACAGATGCGCTTCTCCGTGATCTCATGGCCGCCGGATGGGCCTGCCGGGCACACCGGCAATTCGCTTACTCTATGACGGCACAGGCCAGCCGGTCCCCAGCATTGCCGGAGGGCTGAGTCTCGTAGTCGTCGGCACCTGCATGGATCATCAGCGCGCGGCCGCGTATGCCCGCCTCCCCCGCGTCCAGCGATACTCTCGCGTTGAAAATCTCCACGCGCAGCGCGCCGCCGGCGGGAACATATTGGTTCGGCATGTCACCGGCATGCGGTCCATTGGCAGCCCTGTAGCCGTGATCGGCCGAGCCGGGATTGAAATGTCCCCCGGCGGATTCGTGACCGGTTTCGTGGTCGCATACTCCCGTCTCGTGGACATGAAAAGCCACCCACGTTTCCTCGGGCAGGCCGGTCACCTCTACCCGTATCAGGACGCCGCCCGCCTGCGAGGCCGAGATCTCGGCTGTACCGACAGCCTCGCCATCGGCATCAACGAAGCTGGCGATCGCCGTTGCTGGCTCCTGGGCGAAGGCGGCACCCGCCAGCAATGTGGCAAGAACTGCGGTGAGAATGCGCGGCATGTTCATCTCCTTCCGTGTCGCGTTCTATCGATCAGGCCCGAGTCCGTCCGCGAGCCGCTGCCGCAAATCCGCAACGTCGGAGGCGGACACCGGGCTGCCACGATTTCCCCAGCTCGACCGGACGTAGGTGGCAACGGCCGCCACTTGCTCGTCGGTCAGTTTCCAGTTGAACGCGGGCATGGTCAGCGGCGAGGGATGCGCCTTGGTGGGCACTGCGCGCGCACCCTCCAGGATAACGCGGATCACCGTCGTCGGATCTTCGCCGTTGACCTTGCCGGAGCCGGCGAGCGGCGCGAAGAAGCGCGGCACGCCGGAGCCGTCCGAGGCATGGCAGGCGCTGCAACTGTCGAAATAGATGGCTGTGCCTGCCTCCATCACCGCCTCGCCAGGCTCGGCCGGAACGCTTCGCTCCTCGCCCTCCATATCCTTGAGGTAGGTGGCGATTGCGCGCAGGTCGTCCTTCGCCATGTGTTGCGTCGAATATTCGATCACCTCGGACATGATGGAAAATGCAGCAGTGTGGGCGTTGCGTCCGGTCTCGAGGAACTCGACGATGTCGTCCTCGCTCCAGTCGGCCAGACCACCATTCGGGCCGGCCCGGATGTCGGGTGCGGCCCAGTTCTCGAGCTGTCCCCCCATCAGGTGGCGGCTCTCCTTGTCGGCGCCGGCGACGTTCTTTTCGGTATGGCAGCCGCCGCAATGTGCCGGCCCTTCGACCAGATAGGCGCCGCGGTTCCATTGATCCGACTTTTCGGGGTTGGGCTCGAACACGCCGGGATCGAAGAACATCCATTGCCAGCCGGCGAGGGACGCTCGCCACGAGAGCGGCCAGGGAAGTTCGTTTTCGGGCTTCTCCTTCTTCACGCGCGGCAGCGTCGCGAGATAGTCGTAAAGCGCGTCGACTTCGGCGCGAGGCATCTTCGAGAAATGCGGGTAGGGGAATGCAGGATAGAGCCGCGAACCGTCGGGAGCCATACCCTCGTGCATCGCTCGCCAGAAATCGTCGCGCGACCAGCGGCCGAGACCAGTCTCCGGCTCGAAGGTGATGTTCGGCGTATAGATCGTGCCGAAAGGTGTCTGGAGGCCACGCCCGCCGGCGAAGGGTTCCTCGCCGGGAGCGGTATGACACCCCTGGCAGTTGCCGGTGATGAGCACGTAGCGGCCGCGCTCGACCTGCGAATAGACGGTCTCCTGCGCCGCTACCGGAACAGTGGCCGCAAATGCCGATGCCGCAAATGCGACGGCCGAGATTGCGTGCCGTCTCATGCCTGCACCAGAGGGCCAGGACTGCGCAAATATTGAGTGCGGATCGCATCGGCCGCCCAGTACGCAAGTGCGGCGACCGCGCCGGTGGGGTTGTAGCCGGCGTTTTGCGGGAACACGCCGGCGCCCATGACGAAGAGGTTCGATACCTCCCAACTCTGCAGGTAGCGATTGACGACGCTGTTGGCGGGCTCGGAGCCCATGATTGTGCCACCGGTATTGTGCGTCGTCTGGTAGGGCATGGAATCATAGGGACCCTCGCGCGGGCTGACCTTGATCTCGCGGCCGCCCATGCGCTCGGCGATTTCGCGCACGCGCTCGGTCAGAAAGGCCGCCATTGCCCGGTCGTTGGGCGTGAAATCGTATGTCATCCGCATCAGTGGGCGGCCATAGACGTCTGTGTAGGTCGGATCGAGGTCGAGATAATTGTTGGCATAGGCCATTGAAGCGCCGTGTGCGCCGACGCCGGTCGATTTGCGGAAGTTCTCGACCACCGCCTTCTTCCAAGCCGAACCCCAGCCCGGCGTGCCTTCGGGCGTGCGCTGCCGCTCGATCGGCCGGTTGTGGGTGGTCCAGCAAGCAATGTAGCCACCGCCGATGAAGCCGAGGCCTGAATGGTCGAAATTGTCGCCGTTGTATTCGTCGACGCACATGCCGAGCGCGCCGGCGCCGACAAACTCGTTGGTGTATTTGTCGTCGAAGAACACGTCGGCGCCCGACATCACCTGATAGCAGTAGTTCTTGCCGACCAGGCCCTCCCCGGTGGAGGGATTGTAGATTTCGCCGATGCCGGACAGCATCATCAGCCGCGTGTTGGAAAGCTGGTAAGCGCACAGGATCACAAGGTCGGCCGGCTGCTCGTATTCCTCTCCGTTCTGGTCGACATGGATGACGCCGGTCGCGCGGCGGCCGGTCGAATCGAGCTTTACCCGAAGCACCTCGTTGTGGACCTTCAACGTGAAGTTGGGCTTCTTCATCAAGACCGGCAGGATGGTCGTCTGCGCGCTGGCCTTGGAGTAGTTGCCGCAGCCGTATTTCTCGCAGAAACCGCAATAGGTGCATGGCCCAAGCTGGCAACCGAGCGGATTCACATAGGGTTGCGACATGTTGGCCGACGGTCCCGGGAACGGGTTCAGCCCCAACTCCTTCGCCGCCGCTTCGAAGCGGTGCTGCGCGAAGGTCATGTGCATCGGCGGGTTGGGATATTCGGCGCTGCGCGGGCCTTCGAACGGATTGCCGCCGACTAGGGTCTCGCCGTTCAGGTTGCCGGCCTTACCGCCGATGCCGCACAGTTTCTCGAAACGGTCGAAATGCGGCTCGAGTTCGTCATAGGTGACGCCATAATCCTGTACCGTCATGCCCGGACGCATCGGCCCGTACCGTTCGACGTTGTGGCTGGCGGCCACGAAGTCGCTTGGCAGGAAACGCCAGGTCTGGCCGTTCCAGTGCACGCCTCCGCCGCCGACGCCTTCGCCCGGAAGGAAGGAGCCCCAGCGCCGCATCGGCAGCGCTGTCTGACTGCGATTATTGCGAAACGTCAGGGTCTCGCGGGCGGTGGACTGGAACATCTCCTTGCGCCAGTACCAGCGCAGTTCATCCTGGGCGACCGTGGTTGGGAAATGGGTCGGCGTATCGCGCCACGCGCCGCGCTCGATGGCCAGCACCTCCAGCCCGTCCTCCGTCAGTTCCTGTGCCAGGATCGCGCCCGTCCACCCAAACCCGACCAGCACCACATCGACTGGCGGAAGCTTCCGCGCCATTCTCTCCTCCTTGCCTGCTGCCCGTCGCGGGCGGTGGGTTCAATCGACGTCCCATTCCGCCCGACCCATAAGGCCGACCGGCGCAATCGAAATCTCTGCTCCATTGTGGTCGAGATAGTCGCGATAATCGTAGCGGGCACCGGGGAAGCCCACGAGATCCCAGCCCACCATGTTGCGGTTTCCGCCATAGACGGGGTCGCAGAAGAAACCTTCGATGGTGTTGTCGTGCAGCACCTCGAAAAACGCCGTCGCCGACACCTCGACGAACTCCAGCTCGTCGGTTTCCACCCGGTTAAGGATTGCATCCTGCTCATCCTCCGACAATTCCGCGAACGGGCGGTCATCGTAGGTTTCGCGACAATGGGCATTGAGGGCCGCAATGGCGACGCGATAGAGGCCAGCCGGTGGATGCTCGCTCTGATAGCCCTGAGTTTCCAGGCCTTCGGCGAACGGTCCTTGCATGTACCAGCGCTCGCCTCGCCCATATGAACCGGCGAGTTGGTTGTCGATGAAATCGACGACGCCCGCCTCGCGCGCGCCCGGCCCAAGTTCATCCGTGGGGATCAGCCTAGCGACGAGTGCGTCGACGCAACGCCGCTCGGCGTCGGTAAAGAACCGCGCGCCGTCGATCCCGCGCGGAGCGGGAGACGTCCCGGCAATCCAAGGGATGCCATAAGAGCCATATTGGGCCCAGGCGCCCGAAACCATCAGCGAGGCACCGCCGAGGACCGATGCAGTCAGTATACGCCTTCTCGAAATTTGCGCGCGAGCCAACCGTGTTCTCCCTGGGAGATTGCGTAACGGCGTTGCGCCTGAAATGTTCCGCGATGAAGTTTCGACGGCCGGACCCACCGCCGAAGCGCAAGCGGAACGTGATCGCCCCAGCCAACGTTAATCAATCGCGGACCAGCGATTTATGAGGACCGGCAGTGCATTCGCCGGAGCGTTGCGTAGCATTGGATGCGAGATCTCCGCCCTACGACTATTCGATACCGAGGGGTCCTTCATGGCGAAAAAGGTAGCAGGCTACTCGCCAACCCAGATAGCGCTGCACTGGCTCGTCGTCGTGCTGGTGGCATTCCAGTTCCTCGCGCACGACGGAATCGAGGACGCATGGCGCGCATTCGTGCGCGAGGCGCCCGCGCCCGGCGGCGCGCCTGGCGACCGAGTGATCCTGACCTACATGCACATCGCTGCCGGAGTCCTCGTGTTCTTCCTGGCGCTGGCCCGCATCTATCTGCGCTTGACGCGCGGCGCGCCATCACCCCCCGCCGACGAGCCGCGACTGCTGCAGGTTTCGGCGGAAGCGGTTCACGGCTCAATCTACCTCCTCCTTCTCCTGCTGCCGATCTCCGGTGCTACCGCGTGGTTCCTCGGTGTCGAAGCGGCTGGCGACGCGCACGAGCTTTTCCAGAAGTTGTTGCTCGCAGCCGTCGTCCTTCACGTCGCCGGAGCGCTGTTCCAGCATTTTGTCCGCCGGTCGGAGGTTCTAATGCGGATGTTCCGCCCGAAACGGGCTTGACGAAGCGATCCCATGAGCAGGTCGGAGTGGCCGGTCAGATATTTCGTATGCGCCTCCACGACGATGTCGGCACCGTGTTCGAGTGGACGGTAAAGCAAGGGCGTCGCCCAGGAGTTGTCATAACCGATCAGCGCGCCGTGCGTTCGGGCCAGCGTATGGAGCCGGCCGAAATCCGGATTTCCATCGTTGTGGACCCCGGCGCCTCGATCCAGACCCGCTTGAGCCTCTCAGGCGCCTCAATGGGCACGGCGGCAATGCGCGGATCGTAAGTAGACCGCCACTATGCCGAGCCTTGCCAGAACACCGTCGGCGAAGCGGCGCACCGGCGGCCCGACTGACGATCGGCTCGCGAGCTATGCTGTCATCCCTGTCCAACATCCACGAAGTTGCTGTGCAGACATAGGCGTTCTACCCGCAGCGGCGAGAATTGCCGCCGTCACACGCACAAGATCGGCGTTGTTTGCGGCAAGCGAGCCGTCCGGCATCCAGAGATTGTTCTCGAAGCCAACACGGACGTGGCCGCCGCGCAGTGCCCCGGCAACAACGCATGCTGCCTCGTTCTGGCCAAAGGCACACAGGCTCCAGTGGCGGAAATGGGGTATGCCGGAAGCAAGGAAGGGCAAAAGATCCGTCGGCTCCGATGTCTGGCCGACAGTGTATCGGCCGAGGACGTAAAGGACGGGCACATCACTCCAGGGAACCAATCCCCGGCGCTGAAGATCGGCGAGGCGCACCGCTTCGGCCGGCTCATAGAGGATAATCTGGGGCAGGACGTGCGCCCGGTGGAGCCAGTCGAGAAAATCGCCAAAGGGCTGTTCGTCCTCGGGGTTCCGCAGGAATTCGCGGAGGGCAATGGATGCCGCTTCCGGCCGCGTGGCCTTCACCACTGCAATCTGGTGATCGGGCTCGTAAATGCCGAGTGCTTCGGTGCTGATCTGCACGATGAGGCGATCGCCGACTTGAGTGCGGATGGCCGCAATAGTGTCGCGATAGGCGTCGGCGTCGAGGAGGTGCTTTCCATCCACGTCGCGTACGTGGATGTGGATCATTGCAGCGCCTGCGGCAAGGCACTCGGCAGCCGTTGCCGCAAGCTCACGCGCGTCAAGGGGGATGGCGGAATGATCATCCTTGACGCGCCTGCCGCCGTTGGGCGCGACAGTAATTGCAACTTTATGATCCGGTGCCGCAGCTGTCATGACTTCGGATTCCATGATTGATCCAATTGAATCATTTCATCAGGAACTGGAACATATGTTGCAATCATGATCCACCGGATATAGCGTTTCCATCATGGAGCAAGGGCCGCTCAGGGACCAGATCGTCGGCGAGTTCGATGCAATGTCCACCCAGTTGCAGCGGGCGGCACGTTATGTGCTCGACCACCCTGAGGATGTCGCCCTCCTGTCGATGCGCGAACAGGCACGTCACGCGGGCGTCCAGCCGGCGACCATGATGCGGCTAGCCAAGCATCTGGGCCTCGGCGGCTATGAGGAGATGCGCGATCGTTACGCCGCGATCATCCGTGGCGAGGGCATGGGGTTTGCAGGTCGCGCCGGAGCTCAGGTTGCAAGTCAGAAGCTCAACGGCGACCGGGCATTGGCTCGCGAGATGGTCAAATCGATCGGCCGCCAGATGGACGGGCTCGCCGCGCCCGACAGGTGTGAAAGTCTTAGCGCCGCCTCCGCCGCTCTCGCCGGTGCGCGCCGCATTTTTTGCCTCGGCCTGCGCTCTAGCTATCCTGTTGCATGGCACTTCCACTACATCCTCTCGCTCCTCGGTGAGACAAGCACGTTCATCGATGGTGGCGCTGGCACGAGCGTCGACCCGATGCGCAACATGACGACGGCAGACGCGCTGCTTGCCGTCAGCGTGATGCCCTATACACGCCTCACCGTTGAGGCTGCGCAATATGCCGCGTTGAACGGGATATCGGTCATTGCCATCACCGACAGTTCCGTCGCACCACTCGCGCAGATCGCGCGCCACACCGTCGTGGTTCCAACCGACAGCCCGTCCTTCTTCCACACAATGACGCCGGCCTTCGCCGTCGCCGAGATACTCGCTTCTCTGGTCGCCGGCCATGGCGGCGAGGCGGCGCTCGAGACGCTCAAGCGCACCGACGAGCAGGCTGCAGCATTCAACATCCACCTGGATCGGCGCTTTCCGATGAAAACTGCATGACGCACCTCCTTCACCGTCAGATCCATGGCCGCCTGCCAGTCGCCGTGGGGGGCGAGGGTGTCGAGCTCATCGATTCCGACGGCAGGCGCTATATAGACGCCTCGGGCGGGGCGGCGGTTTCCTGTCTCGGCCACAGCCATCCGGCCGTCGTCGCCGCTCTGCACGAACAGCTGGATCGTCTCGCCTATGCCCACACCTCATTCTTCACTACCGAGGTAGCAGAGCGTTTAGCCGACCATCTGACCGAAAACGCGCCGGTCGGTCTCGACCATGTCTATCTGGTTTCCGGGGGCTCGGAGGCGGTCGAGGCGGCGATAAAAATGGCTAGGCAATACTTCGTCGAGAAAGGCGAGCCCAGGCGTCGTCACATCGTCGCACGGCGGCAGAGCTATCACGGCAACACACTCGGCGCGCTCGCAGCCGGCGGCAACGAGTGGCGACGGTTGCAGTTCGCACCGCTCTTGATCGAGACACACCACATCGCCCCTTGCTTTGCCTATCACCACCAAGGTGAGGGCGAGGACGACGAGCAATACGCAGCCCGCGCCGCCTCAGAGCTTGAGGACAAGATACTCGAACTTGGCGGTGACAAGGTCATGGCATTCATAGCTGAGACAGTGGTCGGCGCGACCGCCGGTGCAGTGCCGCCCGTCGCCAGCTATTTTCGCCGCATCCGCGATATCTGTGACCGCTACGGCGTGCTCCTGATTCTCGACGAGGTGATGTGCGGCATGGGCCGGACGGGGACATTGCATGCATGCGAGCAGGAGGGGATCGTTCCCGATCTCATGACGATCGCCAAAGGGCTCGGCGGCGGCTATCAGCCGATTGGCGCCGTGCTCGTCGGGCGGCATGTTTACGACGCTCTCGCGGGCGGATCGGGTTTCTTCCAGCATGGTCACACCTATATGGGTCACCCTTTGGCTGCAGCTGCGGCGCTCGCCGTGCAGGAGACGATCGGGCGGGACCGGTTGCTCGGCAATGTGGTTGAGATGGGCGGTCGCCTCGACGAACGCCTGCGACAACGCTTCGCAAATCACTACCATGTGGGCGACATTCGCGGACGGGGGCTCTTTCGCGCGATCGAGCTCGTCAAGGATCGAGCCACGAAGGAGCCGTTCGATCAGCAGTTGAAACTGCATGCCCGGATCAAGCGCGCCGCGATGGATCGCGGCCTGATGGTCTATCCTATGGGCGGCACGATTGACGGCGCGCGCGGCGACCACGTGCTGCTGGCTCCGCCCTTCATCGTGGAGGCCGGCCAGATTGACGAGATCGTCGGACGACTTGGCGATGCCGTCGAAGCCGCCGTGGCGGAAGCGTCATGAGGCAGGTATTCGGTGACGGAGGACTTAACCGGCACAATTTCACGTCGTACGCTACTTGTACGAGCAAGGTTCCATCGTGGACCGCGACGGGCGCTCATGGCGTACCGTTGCCGCAGTTCGAGGCCTGGCACGGGGTCATCGGACGCCTTTCAAAAGACCTTCGAGGTCACGTGCCCAACAAGGAGACGCAACCATGAACAAGAAAAGATTAGCCGGTCTCGGCGTAACCGCCGCCCTGTTTGCTGGGCTGATCGCCGGTTCGGCCTACGCTCAAGAGCAGCAATTCATTTCTGTCGGCACCGGCGGCGTAACGGGCGTCTACTATCCGGTCGGTGGCGCAATCTGCCGGCTGGTCAACCAGACGCGCCGCGATCACGGCATCCGCTGCTCGGTCGAGTCGACTGGCGGTTCGGTCTTCAACGTCAACGCCATCAAGGGCGGCGACCTGGAGTTCGGCGTCGTACAGTCGGACGTGCAGTACAACGCCTATAGCGGGCTGGCCAACTTCGCCGACACCGGCAAGCACGAAAACCTGCGTTCCGTCTTCTCGCTGCATGCGGAGCCGCTCACCGTGGTGGCCCGCGCCGATTCAGGTGTTCCAGACTTCGATGGCCTCAAGGGCAAGCGCGTCAACATCGGTAATCCCGGTTCCGGCCAGCGGGCGCTGATGGACCTGCTGATCGCAGAGAAGGGCTGGACCAATGCCGATTTCGCGCTCGCGGCGGAGTTGGCACCGGCCGAGCAGAGCTCGGCGCTCTGCGACAACAACATCGACGCCTTCGCCTACACGGTCGGCCACCCGGCCGGCGTGATCCAGGAGGCGACCACGACCTGCGACAGCGTAATTGTACCGGTCGAGGGCGAGGCCGTCGACAAGCTGGTTGACGAGAATCCTTACTACTTTAAGGCGACGATCCCCGGCGGCATGTATCGCGGCAATCCGGACGACATCCAAACCTTCGGCGTTGGTGCGACGGTGGTGGTCTCCGCCGACGTGCCGGACGAGGTGGTGCGAGTGTTCGTCGATGCCGTCTTCAAGGAATTCGACGCCTTCAAGGCTCTGCATCCGGCTCTCGCCAACCTGACGCCTGAGAGCATGGTCAGCCAAGGCAATTCGGCGCCGATGCATCCCGGTGCAGAAGCCTACTACCGTGAGCAGGGATGGCTGCAGTAGACTGTCCAGGGAGGCGCCCGGCGACCGCCGGGCGCCTTCGCTTCAACAGGCCTGCAAAGGGTCGGGGCGCCAAAGGGGAACATGATGATGAGCGAGGATCCGAAAGCCGCCCGCGAACGGGCCGCGATGAGCGGTGACCAGTTGCAGGACCTCGTCGCCTCGGCCGACACCGGCGCGCGCAATCCCGCCGGCATAGCCGGCATGATCATCGCCGGCGTGGCGCTCGCGTGGTCGCTGTTCCAGCTCTACATCGCCTCGCCGCTGCCCTACACGCTTTCCAGCTTGACCGGGCTGGGGCTCGTTCTCAACGACGCGCAGGCGCGCGCGATCCACCTCGCTTTCGGCCTGTTCCTCGCCTACATGGCCTTTCCCGCGCTCGGCTCCAGCCCGCGCGACCGCATTCCGTTGCAGGACTGGGTGCTGGCGATCGCGGCGGCGGGCTGCGCGCTCTACATCTTCGTATTCTACCGCGACCTGGCGCAGCGCCCGGGCCTGCCGATCACGCAGGACCTCGTCGTGGCCGGGCTGGGCATGGTGCTCTTGCTGGAAGCAACCCGCCGCGCGCTCGGGCCGCCGCTGGTTGCCGTGGCGCTGATCTTCCTCGCCTACGTCTTCTTCGGCTCGTCGACATGGATCCCCGACGTGATCCGATGGGGCGGAGCCTCGTTCAGCCGCGCCATGGACCAGATGTGGCTGTCGCCCAACGGCGTGTTCGGCGTGGCGCTAGGCGTCTCCTCCGCCTTCGTCTTTCTGTTCGTACTGTTCGGCTCGATGCTCGACCGCGCCGGCGCCGGCAATTTCTTCATCAAGCTGGCCTTCGCGTTGCTCGGCCACCTGCGGGGCGGGCCGGCAAAGGCGGCGGTGCTCGCCTCGATGATGACAGGTATGATCTCAGGCTCGTCGATCGCCAACGTGGTGACGACAGGCACCTTCACCATTCCATTGATGAAACGTGTCGGCTTCTCTGCCGAAAAGGCTGGCTCGGTCGAGGTGGCAAGCTCTGTGAATGGGCAGATCATGCCGCCGGTCATGGGTGCGGCGGCTTTCCTGATGGTCGAATATATCGGCATCTCCTACCTTGAGGTGATCAAGCACGCCTTCCTGCCGGCGGTCGTGTCCTACATCGCGCTGCTCTATCTCGTGCATCTCGAGGCGGTGAAGCATGATATGCCGATGCTGCCCAAGGCTGTGAAGTCGACCGCCTTGCAGGCCATGCTGCGCTTCGGCATCGTCGCCTGCTCGATTGTCATACTCGCCGGTGCAATCTACTGGGCGATCTTGCTCGTTCGCATTGTCATACCCGGCCTTTCGGGGCCGGTGCTGTTGCTTGCCCTTCTCGCGGCCTATGTCGCGCTTGTCTGGTACGCGGCCAAATCGCCCGATCTCGAACTTGACGACCCTAACGCGAAGGTCGTGCGGTTGCCGATCGCCTCGGAGGTGCTGAAGACAGGGTTGCACTACCTTTTGCCGCTCTTCGTGCTGGTTTGGTTCCTGATGGTCGAGCGTCGCTCGCCGGGCCTGTCGGCCTTCTACGCAGTGCTGCTGCTCATCGTCATTATGCTCACGCAAAAGCCGCTGAAGGTATTTTTCCGCGGCCTGCACGGGCCGGAAACCCAGCAGGCGGCGCGGGAGGGTTTCAACGACCTCGTCGCCGGGCTGATCGCCGGCGCACGCAATATGATCGGGATTGCCTGCGCCACTGCGGCGGCAGGCATTATCGTCGGCACGGTGACGTTGACAGGCATAGGCCAGGTAATGGCGGAATTCGTGGAGTTCCTGTCCGGCGGCAACATCTTCCTGATCCTGATCTACACGGCGGTGATCAGCCTGGTGCTCGGCATGGGCCTGCCGACGACGGCGAACTACATCGTCGTGTCGTCGCTGATGGCGCCCGTCATCGTGCAGCTCGGCGCGGCCAACGGCGTGCTCATCCCTCTGATCGCGGCCCACATGTTCGTCTTCTACTTCGGCATCATGGCCGACGTGACGCCACCGGTGGGGCTCGCTTCATTCGCGGCCGCCGCGGTGTCGGGCGGCGACCCGATCAGGACCGGCTTCACCGCCTTCTTCTATTCGCTCCGCACGGTGCTTTTGCCGTTCATCTTCGTCTTCAACACCGACCTTCTTCTGATCGGCGTCGGCTGGGCTGGCGGTATCTGGATCTTCATTAAGGCGACGCTCGCGATGCTGCTGTTTGCTGCTGCCACGCAGGGCTTTTTCATGGCCCGCTCGCGGCTGTGGGAATCGGCGGCGCTGCTTCTCGTCACACTCATGTTGTTGCGGCCGGGATTCTTCCTCGACCAGGTGCAGCCACCCTATGACCAGGTCGAGCCGCAGCAGATATTCCAGGCGGTTGAGGCGGAGCCCGACGATGCCACGGTGCGGCTTGCTATCAGCGGCCCGAGCTTCGACAATCCGGATGAGATGCTGGAGCGCACGATGGCTTTCGGCCTCGGCCCCGCCGGTGAGCCTGGCGAGGCTCGCTTCGAGCAGGCGATGGGACTTCAGGTGCGCATCGAGGGTGATACTGTCATCCTCGAAGAACCGCTGGACATGAACAGTCTTGTTGGCCGCACGCTCTCCAAGATGGATTTCTACGCCGACGAACCGGTGCGGGTCACCGCGGTGGAGGTCAGCGCCGAGCGACTGCCGCGCGAGGTCTTCTATATCCCGGCCCTGCTCATCTTCGCGCTCGTCGTGTTTAGGCAACGCCGCCGCGGCGGCACACTGGCCGGCAATCCGCAGGCGGCATAGGGAGGGCGCTATGTACGCCAACATTCTCGTTTCGATCGATCTCGGCCAGCCGGACCACGAATCCAAGGCCATGGAGACGGCGGTTGAGTATGCAAAGGTGTTCGGCGCGACGCTGCACGTGATGACGGTTGTGCCGGATTACGGTCTGTCGCTAGTCGGCGGCTTCTTCCCGCCGCAGCACGAAAAGAAGGCGATCGAGCACGCCAATACCGAACTTCATGAATTCGCCACCCGCTACGTTCCGGATGAAGTGCGCCACCGCCATATTGTCGCACACGGATCGATCTATCGCGAGATCTTGAAGCAAGCGGGCGCGATCGGCGCCGATCTCATCGTTATCTCTGCTGGCACCCCCGGGCCAGAAGACTATTTCTTGGGACCGAACGCCGCACGGGTTGCGCGCCACGCCCGAATATCCGTCTTGGTTGTGCGCTGAAGGTGCGTCGCAACGCCTTCGGTCATCAGTGAAGTCGTATGACTTCGCTTGTGAGTACGATCATCAGCCGCTCCTGCGGGTTTCCTTATCCGAGGCGATGGGGTGTCGGCTGGATCAGTTGGCGGCAGAACGGCATCGACGGGCCGAGGCTGGGTCATTTGCCGTCCCAGAACGCGATCGGCGCCCGTATCGCTTCGGGGAGGCGGTCGATGCCGGGGACCGGGACCGACAGCGGCCCCACGAGCCGCCTGTGTGCGACAAAAAAGGCGTATAACGCAGTGGCTATGTCAGGCGCGGGGCCGCTTGACGGTGCGGAGAAGCCAACATTCGGGATGCCTCCATGTTGTGCTACATCGATCTCGCCGGCGGCGGCGACAGCGACAACGGGTGGCACGGAATGCTGGACATCGAGAAGGACACTGCGAAGAGGATTATCGACGCGCTGGCGGTCGCGATCGATGGCAAGCCCTCATCGGCGAAGAGCTTCAACCAATTCCCCTACGAAGACCTCGCCGACTACGGCAACTGGGGTCAGGACAACAATGATTCGAAGAGGGACACGCCGCGCACGCGGGCGCTGTTCATGGCCTACCTCGTCTTCTCCGGTGGACGCATCCCGCTGCGCGGCATCGAGATGCACGGGACCTATTTCCGGCCGGACGTCTGGGTCGCGGGCGCGCTCGTCAAGAAGGGCTATCTGACCGTCGACAAGAGCGCTCAGGAATTCGTGGTCACGCAGGACGGCTGGGGCTTCGTCGCCGGCACGCTGGAAGGCCTCGGGGAGTAGCGCCGTGCAGTACGCCCTTGTCGATGGGCGAAGCGCGTCCTTTCGGGCGGCCGGGGAGTCTATCCGACGTACGGAACGGAGATGGTGTCAAAGTGCGGTCTGCGCATCATGGTAAGGCCGAGCGGGTATGCGCGAACGGAACTGCCCTGGAATTCCGCTGCCGATGGCGATGGCGCTCGCACCGCGGAGCCGCGCCCGCGAATGGCAGGAGGGCCGGCGCTTCCGCTTCGACGTGCCGATCGCGCTGCCGCTCGTCGGTCCGATTGTGAGCTACACCGGGTGGCTCACGCCGGACACTGTTCCCGAGCTCAAGTGGAAAACGCGGCACGGAAACCATGCACGATGGCGGTGACACCGCATAGAACGCTGCCCCAAGGGCAGGTTGCAAATAAGAGCATGAATTTGCTGGTAAACTCGTAGCTGCAGCGGGATCATTATCAGCGTCGTACCCCACCAGAATAGCTGGTGTGATTGACATTCCGTGACCAACCGGCCGGGACACCAGTCCTTAATCATCTGGCGCTAAAGCTATGCTCGGAGAATAGTGTCGTGGAACCACAGGGCTGATGCCGCAAGAGACGCAATTCGACGAACAGGTGGCGACAATCAACGCCGAGCTTGAGCGGCCGTATTCCCAGTTGGGATTGACGCCGCAGTTCGAGAACGAATTTCGCGCCAAGACCGCTCCGGATCGCCTGCGGGTTATTCGCGGCTGGTTTTGGGTCGCCATTGCAGTCAACGTTGCCACTCTTGCCCTCGACCCGATTGCCGATGTCTTCCTGTATGGTTTGATCGCCCGCTTGGGTTTCGTTGTCCCGGTTTACCTCGTCGCACTGGCTCTGCTCGATCGCGGTCCCAAATGGCTGCGTGCCGCCGCGGCGACCGTGCCATCGGTTGTGTTCGTGGCGGCAAGCGGATTCCTAGCGGAAGTGGCGCCTGCGGAGCACTCGGACAGGTACATCATGATGGCCGGAGTGGTGATCCTTTTCGTCAACATCACCACGCCGATGCACTTTCGCGATGCTCTTGCCATGACCCTGGCCTCGATCGGGACACTGATTGCGTGGTCGCTGATCTATTCGAGCGTCACGATCGAGCATCTTCCGCTCATGACGTTCACCGCCGTTGCCGGCGTCGTTTCGCTGGTCATTCGCTATCGCACCGAATGGGTTGCGCGCGTGATGTTCCTCCACGGGCTGCGTGACGATCTCAAGTCGGCCCGCCTGATCGCGATGACCAAGGCCCTTGGCAAGTTGGCGGAGACCGATCCCATGACCGGCCTGTTCAACCGGCGTCACCTGGTCCAGACATTGCAGGAAAAGTGGCAAGAGGCGCGCGAGCACAATGACTGGCTCGGTATCCTGATGATCGATATCGACAAGTTCAAGGATTTCAACGACACCGCGGGCCACGACGAAGGCGATCGCTGCCTCATTGCAATTGCCGGCGAACTGGAGCGACAAGTCAGCCATGCAAAACAATATCTGGCACGCTACGGCGGCGAAGAATTCATGGCCGTCGTTTCGCATCTCGAGCCGGAACCGCTCATGGCCGAGGCCGAAACACTCAGACGTTCTATCGAACAGATGAATCTGCCGCACCCCGGACTGGGGCCCGGCGCTCACGTGACTGTAAGCATCGGTGCCGCGTCGATGATTCCCACCCCTCATGGCAGTGTCGACGATCTGATGATCGCTGCCGACAAGGCGCTGTATGCGGCCAAGTCGGCCGGCAGGAACCGGGTCGAGGCACGCAGCGCGATCATTTCTCCGGCAACCGCGCCGGTGGGCGGATCCCGACCAGTCATCGAACGGTCGCGGACTGGCCGCCCCCAGACCGAAAAGCGGCGCTGAGGCACCGCGAGTGCCGGGTCGCGCTCTTCAGTCCGCGCAGGATCGGAGTTCGACTACCACCCCATTTGCCAACTCTTAAGCCAGCCGTGGCTTGGTCGGGTTCGGCCCGGCACAACATACCCTGCCGTCACGGGATGAGATGTGCCATCGCCTAACCTGGTGCCACCAGAAGGTATATTATGTTGATTTCCCCAGCTGGATGAATGGAGCGCCCTTGCCCAATCATCGCAATGAGTTTGTCCACCAGCAAAACATCAATGACTTCAGAAAACGATTGAGTGCATGCCGACATCGCGCAGCGCATCGACCTCCCGTGCTGTCAGGGCGCGCTTGCGGGCCATGGTCGACTGCCTCCTCCGGCTATGGCAATAGCGTCCCCGGACCATTGCGTGCGATGGCCGCACAGTCCATCCAGGAATCCTGGTCGAGGATTGGACGAACATATCAGCCACGACAGACGATCGGACAGACGGTGCGGCAGCATCGTCAAGTCCGCAGGCTTCCGGCCTTTGGACAAACATCGCAGTCAGTCGGGTTCGAAAGTGGCTGAGAAAGCTGCGGAAATCGGGCCACAGCCGCCCGATTGCTCCGCGTTTACAAATGTTTAGCTGAACATCCCGTTTGGGACGATGGCGGAGAGGGGGCAGCCACCGTCAGATTTCACCTGGTGGCTTTGTGCACTAGAGATACCTCGATATCCGCGTGTTGCGTGAAGAATGCTGTACTGTTCCGTTGCAATCAGTCTCAATCAATTGCATCTATCGTTGATAGGTAGGTTGATGGGTGGGAAATGCCACGTACGGCAAAGGAGCTATCAGCGCTTCACGTGAAGCGTCTAACCAAGCCAGGATTACATGCCGTTGGCGGGGTGAAGGGGCTATGTCTCCAGGTCGTCGACAGTGGCGCGCGGTCATGGATCCTTCGAACGCTGGTCAACGGCAGGCGCCGTTCGATCGGCCTTGGAGGCTACCCCGACGTGTCTTTGGCCGAGGCCCGCGACCGAGCAAGTACGGTGCGCCTGCGTATCCGGGATGGCAACGACCCAGTCGAAGACCGCAAGGCACTGCGCATCAGCAGACAGGCAATGACATTCGAACAGGCCGCACGTGCGTGGCATGCGTCGAAGAGCCCGGAATATCGGAACGCCAAACATGCCGCGCAGATACTAAGCACGCTTGAGACTTACACTTTCGAACGGCTCGGCGATGTGCCAGTCGCCAACATCACTCTCGCAGATGTCACCGGCGTCTTGCTGCCGATCTGGGACACGAAGATGGAAACTGCCAGCAGGCTGCGGAGCCGGATGGAAAGGGTTCTGGCATGGTCGATCGTGTCGGGACATCGCACGAGTGACAATCCCGCTCGCTGGAAAGGTAACCTCGACGCGATTCTTCCTGCACCTGGCAAGATCCACCGAGTAAGGCATCATCGAGCGCTTCCGGTCGACCAGGTGCCGGCGGTCTTTGCCAGAGTGCGCGCCATGTCCGGCATGCCCGCGAGAGCGCTGCAATTCCTGATCCTGACCGCAGCTCGTTCCGGCGAGGTCCGCGGCGCCACTTGGGGAGAGGTATCGGAGGATTCTGCGTTGTGGATTATCCCTGCAGCGCGAATGAAGGCCGACCGGGAGCACCGCGTGCCGCTGTCGGCCGAGGCTCAATCGATTCTAACCACGCTCCCAAGGTTCGAGGGATGCCCCTACATCTTTGCGTCGGCGAGGGGGAGAATGCTCTCCGACATGAGCATTTCAGCGGTCATGCGCCGCATGGGTGAGGATGCGGTACCTCACGGATTCCGTTCGACATTTCGGGATTGGGCCGCCGAGCACACGGACTACCCGGGTGAGCTCGCGGAGATGGCGCTGGCCCATGCAATCGGCAACAAGGTCGAAGCTGCCTATCGGCGCGGCGACCTGCTGGAGAAACGCCGCGCGATGATGGAGGACTGGGCTGCGCTGTGTGCTCGACAGGCCGCCTCAAGCCATTGCACTTGACTGCATCCAAACGCACGACGATGCTTTCTTGTGTCCGACCGATTCGGATCGATTCCACTCACTCGCGCAGGACGTGCTTAGCCGTGGCAGCCCTTGGCTGTCCGAAGGAAGCACGCGATGCAAGATCCCACCGAAAACGGATTCCTCTCGGTTCGGCACGTGGCCGAGCGCTTTGACGTTTCCCCGAACACCATTTGGCGCTGGTCGGCGAAGAACCCTGATTTCCCTTCTCCGGTTAGGTTGGGTCCCGGTTGCTCTCGCTGGCGCCTGAGCGAGCTTCGCCGTTTCGAAGCCGAACGGGGAGCACACTGATGCAGGTGTCTCTTGAAGAACTGACGACTTATTTGGAACAGTTTCCCGAATGCCACGAAGCGGTTCGGCGCTTGGCGGACTTGGTCGATGCCAAGCAGAAACAAAGAATTGACAGACGACGCGATCGAAATCGCCGGGCCCAGGCAAATCATCGGGCAAAGGCATCGGGGGTAAGCGTAAGCGACGATTACGCTTACAAAAAAAGAAGGTCCCCCATACCCCCAAGAAAAAAATATTTCTTTCTGGGCGCGAACAAGCGCGGCAGGCGGATTTCGATCTGGTGATCGCCAGATTGGTGACGGTCCTCAGTGGTGAGGTCGCACTCAGGTATCTCGAATATCAGAACGGGGCAGATCGACCTATCAACCAGAGTTCGGTCGAGTCCCACGTAAGATTGTTTGGTCGGCACGCTAATCCAGACGACGTGGCCGACCGCATGATCGTCGGTGGCTGGAAAAACCCGCCTACCCCGGAAAAGCTCGACGCGGGCATACCCCGGGCCACATCTGCGCCAAAGCGCATGAAGCGTTCCAAAGGCCGCAAGCGCGCGCAAGATGCGAAGGTTGTCCGGAAGCGTTCCAAGCGACGTGAAAACTCCGTGCTGCGGCCGACTAAGTTACAGGGCAGGGAACGCCTCAGAGACTTGGCTGCCTCTGCAGCAATCAAGCTGCGCGATCAACGTCGGCAGTCCAGTCACTACCCTGCCAGTTTGCTCGACACGATCCCGGATGCGCCGCTCGAGGATCTCACCAAGATCGGCCAGTTAAGGTAGGCGCGGCCAAGTGGGAAATGTTCAGCGGTCCGAGCTTATCCGCATAGAGGGGCTGCACTCAGGACTTCGTCTTGGGGTGTTACTCATCACCTTCATAAAAGTTCAGTTTCTGAATAAGCGAATTCGAGGCATCACCCAAGCGGTGAAACGCCTTTGAACGAATGGAGACAGCTGTTGGCACGTTGGCTTGACCGCATCATTCAGGGACTTCAGGCGGAGCAAATGGCTAAGTAGCGTGCTGATGAGCGGCGACTGCAAGCCCGCATCGACCGCGGTCCGCCAGACCGTCGCATCCGGCAAAGCGCTTGGGAAAGCTGGTGTCGGTACCGGCAGTTCGCGTGCCCGGCCGATGGGCGGCTCTGTCATGCTCGGGCCTGCAGGTTCGGACTTCATTGCATCGACATGGCGCAACGGGGTCAGTTCGGGGACGGAACGCCTATTCCGAAGCGAATGCGAGCGAGGTGCGCTTCAAAGACGCGAAAAGGCAGCGCGTGCCAGATGGCGGTTGTTCCGGGAATGACCCGATGCCGGCTGCACGGTGGCCTGTCGACGGGACCCAGAACACAAGAGGGGATCGCGCGCATTGCAGAGGCTCAGAGAAGACGATGGCAGAAGTTCCGCAAGGACAAGGGGCAGCTAGAGGATGACGTCAGTTGACGCAGGGCCAACGCCGGAGCGTTCCGAACCTAGCTTGGAAGTGCCACATCCCCTAACTGTTGCTCAATCTATTCGCAGAGTTAGCTCGCTGCAATCCGTTGCGCACGCCAATTCTCCAATGTCGCTTCGACAACGACAGCCACGACGTGTCAGTCGGATTGACGCGCCGGTATTGAGGGAGCGAACTGCGATCCGTGGTGTGGTTCGGGCGTCCTGCTATTCAATCTCGAGTCTTGATGGGTTGGCTGAGCCGAAGTTCGGATAGACGCAGCGAGTCCGTGGAAGACCTGCATTGTCTGCGTTGCGAATGGCAGCAGTGCGCCTTCATTTAAGACCTTTATGCAGCCTTCACTGCGTTCCCAAGGCTGCCGGTCGGCTTTGCCTGACAGGGTCTCGCATTGAGTGGTAAGCGGCCGAGTCTGTTGGCAGCAACCGACGACAAGTAGGCGCCAATTGCGGTCGTTGATCATGTCGCGTACTGCCTGCAGTAGTCCGCAGGGCTTGGGAGCCCGGCGCCGTTTCGCGGCGATCATCGACCGGCTACCGCAGTTACCTTCGCCGCTCAGCGTTGTGCGTCTTCAGAAAAAGGCGGATTCTATTTCTGTTCTGGTCTATGCCGTGGCTCGTTGCCGGGCAGCCGGCCCTCGCACACTGGTCCGTATATGAAGCGCCAGCCCACGACATCGAGCCTCTTGCGCCGCCTGAACCGGTCGGCCGCAGTGGATCTGATCCGCACCGAAGGGGTGA
>JBBDJD010000006.1:0-1051 GCA_040880025.1 Rhizobiaceae bacterium | reverse complement strand
CACTTACTTTGCTAAATACACCTTATGGAAAGCTTTCCATAAGGTGTACCTGGGCACATGAGAGCGACCGGCGAACCGATTCTCCTGCCGCGGCTGCTGCGCTTCCGCGATGCACCCCACTACCTCGGCATGGACCGCAACCGCTTCAACGCGGAGGTCCGGCCGTACGTCACCACCATTCCCATCGGCCGGCAGGGCATTGCCTTCGACCGACTTGAACTTGATGCCTGGGTGGACGACTATAAGTCCCGCAACGGACGTCGTCTGAAGGCTTCAAAACCGGAGGACGACACATGTCAAAACGAAACCGTATGCCGGGACTCCGCCAGAAAGGCGGACTCTGGCACATTGAAAAACGCTGCCGCCATGCGGCGGGCGGATGGCTCAGGCAAAGCACGGGCACATCTTCTCGCGCTGAGGCAGAGCAAGTCCTGATCCGCCGACTGGCGGAACTGGAGCAGCAAGCAACACGAAGAGAGTTCGCGATCTTCACCTTTCAGGAGGCGGGATTGCGGTATTTGGAAGAGATCGCGGAAAAACCATCGGCCGGTAACATCGCCATGCATCTGGATCAACTCTTTCCCTTCATCGGCACTCTGCCGGTCGCCCACGTTCATGACGGCACCATTCGGCCGTTCATCGAGCATGAACTGGGACGGGGCATGGCGCCCAAGAGCATCAACAATGTTTTGGGCATCGTCTCCACGGTGTTGAACCGATCGGCTCGGGTGTGGCGGGATGATGAAGGACGGCCGTGGCTGTCACAGGCACCGGCGATGGTCACCCGGCTGTCGCTCAAGGGCAAGCAGGCCAGAGCCTATCCCTTGTCCTGGGCAGAGCAGCATCGGCTGATCCAGTTGTTACCCCGGCATCTCGCGGACGCGGTGCTCTTTGCCATCAACACGGGCTGCCGCGAACAGGAGATCTGCCAGCTCAGATGGGATTGGGAAGTGGCCATTCCGGAACTCGAGACCTCGGTGTTCATTCTTCCGGAGACTGTCACCAAGACCAGCACAGAGCGGGTGGTTGTTCTGAATGCGATCGCTCTACG
>JBBDJD010000005.1:0-160321 GCA_040880025.1 Rhizobiaceae bacterium | reverse complement strand
TTGAATCTGATTTGCTCAGTCTTGGGAATCCCTAGAGTCCACACGACCTAAAGCACCTGGCTGAGCTGCATGGCGACCGACATGTCGCCATCGACCTTGAGCTTGCCCTGCATGAAGGAGTGGATGGGCTGACGACTGTGTCCTCAACCAGCAATTCCGAATCCAGCCGGGCAAATCCACTCTTGGGCGGTCTGCCGTATTCAGTTTCCATCGGCCTGCCTCAGCCCAAATATGTCAGTAGAAACACCGATATCGAAGTCGCAACAAAGAGTCCTCGTTGACTTCGGCGAATTTTGGAACATGAGACTAATAACCGACGCACCAAAGGATCATGTTTGTGAAACACCCGGTCCAGAATTCCAGCGATTTCGATTTCGAGTTTGGCAGTTGGCAAGTGCGCCATCGTCGCTTGAAGGAACGTTTGGTGGGATGCAACGATTGGGAAGAGTTTGCCGGCAGCTCCGAAACCCGGCCCGTACTGGGCGGAAACGGCAACATTGAAGATAATCTGCTCGACTTTCCAGGCGGACCCTATCGGGCCATCGCTATTCGCTCTTTCGATGTCGCAAGCCAGAGCTGGGCGATATGGTGGCTGTCTGGAAATGATCCGCACCATCTGGACGCGCCGGTGATCGGCAAGTTTGAAGGTGGCGTCGGATCATTCTTTGCAAACGACATGCTTGGCAAAGAACCGGTTTCGGTCAGGTTCCTATGGTTGCGGACGGATACTTCTTCGCCACGATGGGAACAGGCTATGTCCCGTGATGGCGGCAAGAACTGGGAAACGAACTGGACGATGGAATTCGGTAGGGTGTGATCATTGAAAATTGGTCGAATGGCAATTGCGCCGCAGTCAGTTGTTTCACCGATGCGCCAGAATATTCACCAGTCGCCCGAACGGATCGCGCACGAAGAACCGCCGCACGCCCCAAGGCTCGTCGGCAGGCCCGTACTCGACCGCGAAACCGCCATTGCGCACGCGTCTCAGCGCCCCATCGACGTCGTCCACCTCGATTGAAATATCCGGCACCGGCGTGCCCGAGCCGCCCTCCGACATGACGCTGAGCTGGACTGTCATCTGCGCGTCCGAGCCGAATGTCACGATCCAGCCCATATCCATCAGCACGTCGAACTCCAGCACATCGCCATAGAAGCGCCGGGCCGCGGCAACATCATTCGCCGCAATATTGGTGACGATGCGTTTGACCTTCATCGTGCCATTCCACCCCGCTTGCGCGCGCTAATCCGCCATTGTCTCGAGACTGGCAAACCCCTCCGGCGCATCGCCCGCCTCGAACGGCGTCGTCACCTCGACGAACGTGTCTGGATAGAACCCGTTGAAGCGCGTCCTGAGCGACAGCGAATAGGCGCCGATATGGCCGATCTCGATCCAGTCGCCGGTGTCGATCGTTTCCGGCAGCCAGAACGGCCGCGACAGGATATCGACCGAATCGCAGGTCGCGCCCATCACCTTGAACGGCACGATGTTTTCGCCGTCGCCGTTGCGCGAGCGGATCGCCGGATCGGGAATGAAGCGCGCCGGCAGTGTGATCTTGCCCGTCCAGCTGTCCGACAGCGACGCCCAGATGCCGTCATTGATGTAGAGCCTCCTGCCTTTTCTCAACAGCACCCGAACGATCAGCGAGAAGGCGCGGGCCACGATGACCCGCCCCGGCTCCGCCACCAATGGCAGGTCGTCGAACCCCCATTCGGCGATGTCGTCGCGCAGCTGCGCCATCAGTTCGTCCTGCGACGGCAGGACCGGCTCGCGCTTGTTGGGATCGTGTCCGTATTCGGCCGGGAACCCGCCGCCGACATCGAGCGTGGAAATTTCGGCGTTGGCGCGGTTCCGCACCCAGTCGGCCGAGGCGAGCGCCCGCTCGTAGGTTTCGGGATCGTTGATCTGGCTGCCGACATGGAAGCAGATCCCGACCTTGTAGCCGGTGCGCGCCAGCCGGTCGGCCAGTTCGACGGCCGCGGCCGGCCCGGCGCCGAATTTCTTCGACAGTTCATAGGCCGCGCTCCCTTTGGTCTGGATACGCACGAAGACCGTCATCGTACCGGGGTCGATGTCGAGCGCGCGCACCACCCGCGTCAGCTTGGTGATCTCGTCCTCGTGGTCGACCGCAATCACGCGGATGCCGTATTGCTCCAGCGCCAGCCTGATGTCCGACTGCGCCTTGACCGGGTGCATGTAGAGCATCTCGGCATCGGGGGCGACGGCGCGGACGGCCGCGAACTCGGCCGGCGATGCGACGTCGAAGGCCTTCACGCCGGCTTCGGCCAGCGTCTTCAGCACCAGTTCCTCGCCGTTGGTCTTCACCGCATAGGCGGTCTTGCCGGGAAACAGCGCCATGAAGCGCCGCGCATCCGCCTTCAGCACTTCGGGCCGGAAGCAATAGACGGGATCGTCCGGCCTCAGCTCCAGCGCCGCTTCGCGCGCATTCTCGAATTTCTGCATGTGGCTCCTCGCAACCAGGATGACACTATCAGCGGGTCGCTATCCGAAAAAGGCCGTTCCAACCGAAGGTCGTTGATGGACCAGCCCGGTTTTCGGGTGGCGCGGCGAACCGCCCGGTCTTAGGTGTCGGCATCAGAAATGCGCGACCGATGACAACCGAACCCATGACACAGCGCCCCGCGATTTCCGCGCGCGACTGGCTTCTGATCGTGCTGCTTGGCACGATCTGGGGCGGATCGTTCTTTTTCGCGCGCGTCGCGGTGCAGGAAATTCCGCCCTTCACGCTCGTGCTCTTGCGCGTCGCGATCGCCGCGGCGGCCCTGCATCTGTATCTCGTCTTGAGCGGCCCTTCCTTCCGCGCCGCCCTGCCGCTCGCAGCCAGCTTCTTCGGAATGGCGATCCTCAACAACGTGATCCCGTTCTCGCTGATGTTCGCCGGCCAGACCGCGATCGGCGCCGGGCTGGCGTCCGTGCTCAACGCCACTACCCCGTTCTGGACCATGCTGCTCGCCAACGCATTCCTGCAGGACGAGAAGCTGACCGGACGCAAGGTGCTCGGCATCGTGTTGGGCATCGCAGGCACCGCGGTCATGGTCGGTCCGGGCATTGTCGCCGGCCTCGGCGGCCCCGTCTGGGCCAAGCTGGCGCTCATCGGCACCGCGCTATCCTACGGATTCGCCTTCATTTTCGCTCGCCGTTTCAAGGGTGTTGCCCCGCCGCTCATGGCGACAGGACAATTGACCGCATCCACGGTGATCATGATCCCGGTCGTGCTTTTGATTGACGGCACGGGCGGCTTCGCTGATGTGTCCGCAAACGCATGGTGGTCGGTCATGGGACTGGCCCTGCTCGCCACCGCCTTCGCCTATATCCTTTATTTCATTATACTTTCTTCCGCCGGCGCAACCAACGCATCACTGGTCACGCTGATCGTTCCGGTAAGCGCCATCCTGCTCGGGACGGTCTTCCTGAGTGAAACGCTCGAGCTGTTCGAGATGGCCGGCATCGCTCTCATCGGCCTTGGTCTGGTCGTCGTCGACGGGAGACTATTCGTCCGAATCCGCAATTCTTGAAGCCGCCCTGCGCGGGATGCCCCGCGCGCCATTTTTTTCGATTCCCGGACAAATGATTTTTTCAACAGGCGCCGTCACCCGATTTTCGCAATGAAATGGTGCCCCTTAGCCGAAAGTCTTAGATGGATATTTCTTCCCGGCGCTGCATCGCAGCATAAATTCCGCTTGTCTGGGCGCGCGTCTGCCATAGACTCCACCGCATAGTCTTACAGAGGAGGCTATGACATGGGACTATCCAGACCCATCAACGCACTGGTGTTCTGTGCCGCGTTCGCATTCATCGGCGCAGCCGTCGTGGGGCTGCTTCCCTGAACCGGTAAGCAAGAACGACCCTCGGGTAACGAATCAGGGAAAGGCCGGCGAAAGCCGGCCTTTCTCATGATGTCCCTTTGAGCCGCGTCAGGCGGCGGCTGCCTTGGCGCCGCCATTGGCCTCTCCCGGCCGGATTCCGATCATGTGGGAGATGGCGAAAGCCAGATCGGCGCGGTTCATCGTGTAGAAGTGGAAGTCGCCGACGCCGCGCTCGATCAGGTCAAGCACCTGCTCGGCCGCCACCGCCGCGGCAACGAGCGCGTGGGTCTGCGGATCGTTCTGCAGCCCGTCGAACCGCTCGGCCAGCCAGTTCGGCACATGCGCTCCGCAGCGCGAGGCGAAATTGGCCACTTGCGTGAAATTGTGAACCGGCAGGATGCCCGGCACGATCGGCACATAGATGCCGGCCGCGCGCGCCTTTTCCACGTAGCGTTCGAACAGGTCATTGTCGAAGAAGAACTGGGTGATCGCCCGCGTCGCGCCATTGTCGACCTTGCGCTTCAGCATGTCGAAATCGGTCGCGAAATCCGGGCTTTCCGGGTGCTTCTCCGGATAGGCGGAAACCGAAACGTCGAAATCGCCCTGGCGCCGGATCGCGCCGACAAGCTCCGCCCCGTTGGAATAGCCGTCCGGATGCGGCTGGTAACGCGCGCCCACGCCATCGGCCGGATCGCCCCTAAGAGCCACGAAGTTGCGCACGCCCATCGAGACGAAATCTGCGATCACCTCGTCGACCTCGCCGCGGCTGGCGTCGACGCAGGTCATATGCGCGGCCGGCGTGAGCCGGCTCTGCGCCAGGATGCGGTTGATCGTGCGCGCCGTGCGCTCGCGCGTCGAACCGCCCGCCCCGTAGGTCACGGACACGAAATGCGGCGCCAGCGGCTCCAGCCGCTTCACCGTATCCCATAGCCGCGTTTCCATATCGTCGGATTTGGGCGGGAAGAACTCGAACGACACGCGAACGCCATCGCCAATGTCGGGGCGTCGCGAAAGTCGGTACTGGGACATGTCAGGCAGTCTCCGTCAGGGCGGTTTGAGTGGAAATGTCGTCGGCGATCAGAAGCCGCTGGTCGCGCGCGAACCACAGCTTCACCGTGAGACCGGGCGCCGCCGCGGCGCGGCGGTCGAAATCGCGCTTTTCGATGAGTTCGAGCCCGGCTTCAGCCAGCCATTCCTCGATCTGCCGGTCGGAGAAGCCAAGCTTCACATGCGCATGCTCGTCACGCAGGAACTCAAGCCCGTGCGGCGCGAAATCGACGATCAGCAGCCGCCCGGCGGGCCTCAGCAGCCGCGCCGCCTCGACCACGGCCAGCGCCGGCTCCTCCAGATAGTGGAGCACCTGATGCATCGTCACCAGATCGAAGGAATCGCGCTCCACCGGCGGCGCGTAGAGATCGCCCTGCCGGACCTGCGCGTTGGTGACGCCGGCCCCGTCCAGATTGGCGCGCGCCACCGACAGCATCTCGCGTGACAGGTCGACACCGACGCCGCGGCGATAGAGCGGTGCAAACAGTTCCAGAAGCCGCCCCGTCCCGGTGCCAAGATCGGCCATCGCCTGAAACGGCGCTTCGCCAACCAGCTTCAGCATCGCCGTCTCGACCGCCTGGTCCGGCACATGCAGGGAGCGGATGCGGTCCCAGCTTGCGGCATTGGCGCTGAAATATTCGGCCGCGCGCTGCTCGCGCCGCTTCTTCACCGCGGTGAGGCGCTCCAGGTCGCGGCTGACGACGGGATCCGACAGATCGATGCGGGCGATCGCCCCGCTGACGAATTCCCGCGCGGCTTCCGAATCGGAAAGCCGGAAATAAGCCCACGACCCCTCCTGATAGCGATCGATGAGATCGGCATCGAGCAGCAGCTTGAGATGGCGCGAAACGCGCGGCTGCGACTGGTTGAGCACCTCGGTCACGTCGGAAACCGTGAGGTCGCCGCGCGAAAGCAGCAGCAGAATGCGCAGCCGGCTGGATTCGGCGGCGGCCTTCAATGTATCAACCATCGCATCGAGCGCGACGGAGGAGCGGCTGAGCATGGCACTTCCCTCAAGATATAAAGATATCTTTATATCATTTTCGAAAACGCGGCAAGACCCGCTTCGGTCGGTCCGATGAGCGGCGCGCGCGAAGGCGAAGAGGCGCTCGGCTTCGATCCCGGCGCGCTGGCCGGAGACGGCCATGTCGTGTTCATCGGCCGCATCCACTCGCCGTGGACGTCGCGCGAGGAATGTCCGAAGAACGTCGCGGCCGCCCGCGCGTCGGGCAAAGCCGCCAGTGTTACGATCGATGCGCAATACCGGCGCGGGCTTACCGGGCTGGAGCGCTTCAGCCATGTGATCCTGCTCACCTGGCTCGACCGCTCGCAGCGCGACCTGATCATCCAGAACCCGCGCCACGCCGAGGAGCCGCGCGGCACCTTCGCACTGCGCTCGCCGGTTCGGCCCAACCCGATCGGCCTGCATGTCGTGAAGCTGGTCTCGGTCGATGCCGAAACGGGGCTGCTCGGGATCGACGCCATCGACACGCTCGACGGCACGCCCGTCATCGATGTGAAGCCCTATTTCGCTTCCAATGACGCGATGCCGGACGCGTCCGGCGGATGACGGCGCGGACCGGCCGTCAGCGCGCCATCGCCAGGGCCCTCACGCTGCTTCTGCCGATGGCGCCCTACGCAGACATCGAGGCGATCCGAGAGGCCGCGCTCGCCCGCAAGATGCGCGAGCTGCCCCCGTCGATCGCGGTGTGGATCGCGACCGTCGCTCACGTCCGCCACGCCCACACCCAATACGACCGGCTTCTCGATGAAGGCTACGATCGCGACGCCGCCCGTCACTTCGTCATCGACGAAATCAATGCCGTCCTGACGTCCTGGCGCGCGACGAGGCTTCTCGACCTCGACACTGATGAGAAATGAAGGCGCCGGTCAGTCGCCGTAGATCCACTGCTCCGGTATCCTCACCGACACCTGCTCGCCCCGCTTGATCGTGCCGGGTCTCTCCACCCAGCCGACCAGCCCGCGCAGGCGCTAGCGAAGATTTGTGAGCGAGCACTGGAAAGGAACATCGACCAGCCAGCTGCTAGAAGTCGCAATCGTCGAAAAGTTCGCAATCATCAATGTCGCTGGCCTTGGTTCGGACGCGCTTGAAGGAATCTTTGGGAATATAACCGCTGAGATGAAGGCCCCCATTCACATGACACCATCCCCTCTTGCAAACCGGTGGGCCATCCACGACCGAAGGTACGGTCCTGTTGCCGATCTTGCGGGTTCCTATTCGCTTGACGTGGGTGCGTGCGGGGAGCGATTTCACCACCCGATAAGTTGTGCCTGGTCCCTCGCGCAACTGAGTAGTGTGGGTGAGCTCGTACCATTCGAGCCATTTGGCATGTGACAAAGTCGCCATAGAAACGGCGACGGCGACAATGCACACGAAAAGCGTCTTCATCCTTGCTTCTCCGCCAGTGTGATCGCGATATCATTTTGATGCCCTTGTCTCAAGTGGACGCTGTGGATGGTCTGGTCTGCCCGCCCCAGCTCAATGGGCGGTTCGCCTTTTTCGCTGCGCGATAGAGCTTTGATTGCTGGAACCGTGAGGCCCGAGAGACGCGTCGCCGGTTCATCAGCGTGCTGAAAGTTCGGTCAGTCGCGCTAGCGCCGAGTTGAAGCCGGACAGCGAGATCGAGAAGGCCACTTCCTCCCCGCTTTCATTGGCGATCACTGTCAACACACCGCCGTGCCCGCATTGAGCGCTGTCACCATTGCTACATCGAAAGCGAGCGACACGAGACAGCCCGCCGGACGGCAGGTCGAAAAGCGCGGAGGATCGATTGCGGTACCATCGTCGATGACCAGCCTCACGCCCGCGTCGAGCCGCAACCCGAAGGGCAGGATAAGCACGCCGTTGGTCACTGTCCTGCGTCAGCGCTGAGGTGCGACCTGACCGGCTCATTTGAGAGCGGAGGTTGTCTCGTCGATCGTAGCCTTTCAAAGGAGCAAAGATGAGGCGGAAATCCGGAACCGACAGCGCTGGTACCCCAATCGCTTTGGAAAATGGGCAAGTAGACAGTACGGCCGTGATGTGCGTTCTTGTGGTGGGAGCTGTGCGGGCGGAGGGTATGATGCGCATTATCCTTGTGGTTTTTTGGTCGTTGGCGCTGACGTCCCTCAGCGGTGGGGCGGAGCGGTCCTTCACGTTGCAGGGGGAAAGTTATCAGCTGAACCTTCTTCCTGAATTGAAATTCGCAGGTCGGGATGGCGACGGAGCGGAAGAAATTGTTCTGTTTGAGAGCAAAGAAGTTATATTGGCAATAACGTCATATAAATTCGACCCGGATTATGTTGGAATGCTAAACACTGAAGCGTTCTTATATAGAAGCACTGAGAGAGGAGATTACAATTTAAAGGCTATCGGGGAGAATGGGTTCTCTTTATACGGAGGATGCGGTAGCGATGATAAATATTGTTCTTATGTTGTTGAGAGGGCGTTTCCCGAGCGGGAAAAGTGGCTGCGCATAGTAGTAGGCTGCAATGACCCCTGTGATGACAATGCAATACGTGCCTCGGGAGAGCTGACCGACCAGCTGGCGGCACAACTTCGCAATATGTGAATAAGGAAAAATGCTCCCTGCGCAAAGGAAAGGCCAAGAGCAACACCGATATCGGCACCATCCTCGATGTTGGCGCCCAGACCGTCCGCCAGCATACGAGCCAAATCTACAAGCGGCTGGGAATTGCGGGCCGGCTAGCCCTCCAGCGTAGGGTGCTGCATACCGTTGCCGGCTCCGCTAGCGCGGCGTTTCCTGTATTCCCTGACAGGTCGTTCAGCGACGTTCCCGGACTACATCATTCTGAGCAGCGCGCCGCCGATGGAGTACCCCGCGCCGAAGGCGCACAGAAGCCCGTGCTCGCCGTGCTTCATGTCCTCGTGATTTTCCTTCATCGCGATGATCGCGCCGGCGGCGGCCGTATTGCCCAGCCTTTCCAGCACGGTTGGCGCCCGGTCGTGATCGACCTCGTGGCCGAAGGAGAGCTTGAGGATCATCGCGTTCATGCGCGAATTGGCCTGGTGCAGCCAGAAGCGGCGGATGTCCTGCGGCGCGTGGCCGTGTTCGGCCAGGAAATCGACGATGAACTTGTGCCCCGCCACCGTGACTTCCTTGAAGACCCGGTTGCCGACCTGCTTGATCATGTTGCCGGCCGTCGGCACGACGGAGGTATCCTCCTGCGCGGCGCGGTTGAGGAAGCCGAAATTGGTGCGGATGTTGTTGGAAAACTGCGTCCAGGTACGGGTGTCGACGATCTCGAAGCGCCCTGCCCGTTCCTCGCCGTCATCCAGCGCTTCCACGATCAGCGCCGAAGATGCGTCGCCGAAGATGAAATGCGTCTGCCTGTCGCGGAAGTTCAGATGGCCGGTGATGATTTCCGGCGTGACGACAAGCACGCGCCTCTGCGCCCCGGTGCGCACCAGATTGAACGCCATGTGCAGGCCAGCGGCGGCCGAAGAGCAGCCGAGGCTCATGTCGAAGGCCGCGCCCGACGTGCCGAGCTCCTTCTGGATTTCGATCGAGACCGCCGGATAGGGCCGCTGCTGGTGCGAGGCGGCGCAGATCACCATGTCGACCTCGGACGCCTCGACGCCGGCGTGATCGAGCGCCCTGCGCGCCGAAGCAATGCCGAATTCGGCCATGGCGGAGACTTCGTCGTCGCCCCGCTCGGCGATGCGCGGCGTCATGCGGTCGGGGTCGAGAATGCCGTCGCGCTCGAAGACGTGCCGGTTTTTCACGCCCGACGCGTATTCGATGAATTCGACGCTGGAGCCCGGCAGCGGCTCGAGGCCTTGCGCCTCGCGCCTGACGTTTTCGCGCCTCACCCATTCGTTGAAACTGCCGACCAGTTCCTCGTTGGAGATCACGGCTTCGGGAATTTCCACCCCGATGCCGCTGATGCAGGCACGTTGCATTAACCTGGAATCGTCGCGCTGGGCTGTTTCAGCCAGCACAGTATCGTCTACCCGACGTAGCATATTCATCGCCCGTTACTCTTGAACCCCGCGCACCCCTCTGCGCTCCCGGAGCCCCATTACCCACAAGGCCGAAATCAGCCTAATGCGAAATGGCGGTGAAATTCCACGCAATTCTTTCACGAGCTTGTCTTCAAAGCGTTACCGGATGCGGATTTGCAACGGTGGGATGTGATCGGGCACGGGACCTCGCACGAAGGGTCGCTGACCAGGTCGCCATTGACTACTGACCTATGTTCTGCTTTTGTTCCATCGCGGGCTAGAAACGTTGGGGAGATATTTACCTACGGTCTAGATCCTTTAGCCCGCCCCGGATACTGTAAATATCCAGCGTGATTCGAGAGGGAGAACACCATGCTGCAGGACCTCCGATTGGAGCGGACCAGCGTTCGCGTTTCGGACGCAATCATGGAATGCGAAGACAACCTCGACTTCATGCTGAAGTTGCCCGACGAAAGCATGCAACTTATTGTGACTTCGCCGCCATATAATATCGGCAAGTCCTATGAACGCCGCTCTCCATTGGAGAGCTACGTGGACGGGCAGGAAGCTGTAATTGACGAGTGCGTCCGGCTTCTACGCCCTGGTGGCTCAATCTGCTGGCAGGTTGGCAACCACGTAGTTGGCGGCGAAGTGTTCCCGCTCGACATCATCCTCTATCCGCTTTTCAGGAAGCATAATTTGCGATTGCGAAATCGGATTATTTGGCATTTCGAGCACGGGCTTCACTGTAAGAACCGTCTTTCAGGTCGTCACGAAACAATTCTCTGGTTCACCAAGGGTGACGACTACACCTTCAACCTGGACCCAATCCGGGTTCCGTCGAAATATCCTGGCAAGAAACACTTCAAGGGACCGAACGCTGGGATGCTTTCCGGTAACCCCTTGGGCAAAAATCCAAGCGATGTTTGGGTTTTTCCGAATGTCAAAAACAACCACGTCGAGAAGACGATCCACCCATGTCAGTTTCCGGTCGAACTAGTGGAGCGACTCGTCGTTTCGTTGACCGATCCCGGGGAGGCCGTGTTTGATCCCTATATGGGCGTTGGGAGTTCGGTTGTAGCAGCGTTGAAACATGGCCGATCCGGCTTCGGCTGCGACATTGTGCCTGAATATGTGAAGATTGCTCGCCAGCGAGTAAGAGAACTCAGGTCCGGCAAGCTCCGGACGCGGCCAATGAACAAGCCGGTTTATGACCCTTCGCTACCGCGCGGCGGTCACTGATGCGGATCGTTGAGACATATTCTCATCTCAATGGACTTGAGTATCTACTCGTTCACAAAAAGAAACTTTGGGCAGAAATTAGAACGGTAATCAAATCGGTAGACGCAACGGCGTTTCGAACGAAAATTTCCGAAGAAAAACGCACGGCTGGGCAGGCACTGTTCGCCCCCAAGCAGCTAAATGCAGCTTACAAGAAATTCTTCAAGGATGCAGGTTGGAGCGAGCAGCATACAAGCTATTGGGTCACATCTGACGCAAATATTATTCGTAAGACTCTACAGATGGGTCGAGATGAGCAAAAAGCTGAGATCGAGTCTGCTGGGAAAACCGCTATTCATTCATACAATCAAACCGATTTTGTTAAGGACAGAATTGCTGTTGAGATACAATTCGGGAAATATTCCTTCGTAGCATACGATCTGTTTGTAAAACACATGGCATTCTTTGTAGGGGATGTCATCGATATCGGTGTTGAAATATTGCCCATGAAAGAACTCCAAAGGCAGATGTCTTCTGGACCGGGCTACTACGAAGGCGAGCTATACAACCTCATTCGGCAAGGACGAGGAATCCCTGCCGTACCATTGGTACTTGTGGGCGTCGCTCCATAGCCCCTCACCGCGTCAGCCTCTTATACGTCACCCGCTTCGGGTTGACGCTGTCCGGCCCCAGCCGGCGCTTCTTGTCTTCCTCGTAATCCTCGAAATTGCCCTCGAACCATTCGACATGGCTTTCGCCCTCGAAGGAGAGGATATGCGTGGCCAGCCGGTCGAGGAACATGCGGTCGTGGCTGATGATGACGGCGCAGCCGGCGAAATTCTCCAGCGCGTCTTCCAGCGCCGCAAGCGTCTCCGTGTCGAGGTCGTTGGTCGGCTCGTCGAGCAGCACGACGTTGCCGCCATCCTGCAGCAGTTTTGCCAGATGCACCCGGTTGCGCTGGCCGCCGGACAGATTGCCGACCTTCTGCTGCTGGTCGCCGCCCTTGAAGTTGAACGACGAGCAATAGGCGCGGGAGTTCACCTCGTGCTTGCCGAGCTTGATGATGTCGTTGCCGCCGGAGATTTCCTCCCAGACGGATTTCGATCCGTCGAGATGGTCGCGGCTCTGGTCGACATAGCCCAGATGCACGGTGTCGCCGATGCGGATTTCGCCCGCGTCGGGCGTTTCCTGTCCGGTGATCATCCTGAACAGCGTCGACTTGCCGGCGCCGTTCGGTCCGATCACGCCGACAATGCCGCCGGGCGGCAGCTTGAACGACAGATCGTCGATCAGCACCTTGTCGCCATAGGATTTCGACAGCCCGTCGATTTCGATTACCTGCTGGCCCAGCCGCTCGCCGGCCGGAATGACGATCTGCGCGTCGCCCGGGCGGCGCTCGTTCCCCGCCTTGACCAGATCATCATAGGCCCTGATGCGCGCCTTGGACTTGGCCTGCCGCGCCTTGGGGCTGGCGGCAATCCACTCGCGCTCGCGCGCCAGCGCCTTTTGGCGCGAGCCTTCCACGCTCTCTTCCTGCGCCATGCGCTTGGCCTTCTGCTCCAGATAGGCGGAGTAGTTGCCCTCGTAGGGAATGCCGCGGCCGCGGTCGAGCTCCAGGATCCAGCCCGTCACATTGTCGAGGAAGTAGCGGTCGTGGGTGATGATCAGCACGGAGCCCGGATATTCGCGCAGGTGCTTTTCCAGCCAGGCCGTGGTCTCGGCGTCGAGATGGTTGGTCGGCTCGTCGAGCAGCAGAAGGTCGGGTTGGGCGAGCAGCAGCTTGCACAGCGCCACGCGGCGCTTTTCGCCGCCCGAAAGCGTCGTCACGTCGGCATCGCCCGGCGGGCAGCGCAGCGCTTCCATCGCCATTTCAACCTGGCTGTCGAGGTCCCACAGGTTCTGCGCGTCGATCTCGTCCTGCAGCTTCGCGGCCTCGTCGGCCGTCTCGTCGCTGTAGTCCATCATCAGTTCGTTGTAGCGGTCGAGGATCGCCTTCTTCTTTGCGACGCCCTCCATCACATTGCCCATCACGTCCTTGGACGCGTCGAGCTCCGGCTCCTGCGGCAGGTATCCGCAGGTTGCGCCATCGGCAAGCCAGGCTTCGCCGGTGAATTCCTTGTCGAGCCCGGCCATGATCTTCAGCACGGTCGACTTGCCGGCCCCGTTGGGGCCAAGAATGCCGATCTTGGCGTCCGGGTAGAAGCTGAGATGGATGTTCTCCAGCACCTTCTTCGGCCCGAAGGCCTTGGAGAGGCCGGACATGTGATAAATGAACTGGCGTGCCATGGCGCGCGCGGACTCCGTGATGTGAATGCGTGGGAATTCGGTCGCGGCGTATGTAGGCGAAACCGGCCGCCGGAGCAATGCGCGGGTTGGCCTTGCGGTCGGCGGCGCCAATCCCGACATGCGCCGAAGCAAAACTCGGGAGGAAAAAGTCCATGTCCAATGCCCTGATCGTCGGTGTCGGCGATGGTCTTTCGGCCTCGCTGGCCAGAAAGCTCGTCCGGCGCGGCCATCACGTCGTGCTCGCGGCGCGCGACACGGCCAAGCTCAAAGACCTCGTCAAGGAAACCAACGCCACCGCAATCGACTGCGACGCCTCTCAACGCGGCGATGTGGAAGCATTGTTCGAGAGGGTCGACGCTCTGGGCGGCGATCTCGATGTGGCGATCTACAACCCGTCCTCGCGCGTTCGCGGACCGATTGTCGAGGTTGATCCCGACAAGGTGCAGGCCGCGCTTCAGGTCACCGCCTTCGGCGCTTTTCTGGTCGCCCAGCAGGCGGCCAGGCGCATGCTGGAGCGCAAGCGCGGTACGATCCTTTTCACCGGCGCCTCGGCCGGCGTGAAGGGCTTTGCGCAGTCGGCGTCCTTCGCCATGGGCAAGTTCGCCCTGCGCGGTCTGGCCCAGTCGATGGCGCGCGAACTGCACCCCAAGGGCATCCATATCGGCCATGTCGTCATCGACGGCGGCATCCGCAATCCGGGCCGCACCGAACCGCCGGACCGGCCCGATTCGATGCTCGATCCCGATGCGATCGCCGAGACCTACATGCAGCTCATCGATCAGCACCGCAGCGCCTGGTCGTGGGAAATCGAAGTCCGGCCCTGGGTGGAGAACTTCTGACCGAACAGCAATCGAATATTGCGGCCGAAACCCGAATAGTCGCGCGCTGCTTCCAGAACTGTGCCGCTGGACCGACTTGTTCCTGAAACATTCCGAGCATATCAATATCCCCTAAGCAAAGAAACGAGGGGGAAAGATAAAATGCGCGCTTTTGCCAAGAAAGACGGCTTTTCGGTTCATGCCATTTCGGGAACGAGGGCTGTCATGCTTGCCATGAACGCCCGCGCGGACGCCGTGGACGACTTCCTCGGCTTTGGCGTCGGCATCCGTTTTTCTCCCGGCGCCCAGATCACCTGGCTCAACGGCTTCAAATGCTTCCGTTCGGTTGAACCGGACCCCGGGCGCGCGCAGCGCTTCAAGACGGTCGAACACCCGGTGCAGGATTTCAAATGGGGGCACTTCTCGGCCGATCCCGACCGGGAGTACCGCTACATCGTGCGACCCTTGTTCCGGCCGGCCAATGGCGACCTCTCCAATCTGAGGGCAGGCAGTGATCTGGAAGTCGCAGTGCGCACCGAATCGGAGGACATGGGCGACCATTCGGTCTTCTTCAACCGCGGCGCCATCGTCAGTCAGGCCTATGCCGAAAAATTCGCCAATGACCAGACATTGACGGACGCCGAACTGGATGCCGAACTCAACGATGCGAGCGCCGAACGCACCAAATGGCTTTCACGTGGTCTGCTGGAAGGCGCTCTAGCCTTTATCGCCCAGGCCAGGGACAGCCGGTTCAGCCTGCGTTGCGGCTTCTACGAACTGACCTACCCGCCGATCCTGCTGGCGCTGGCCGATGCCGCGGATCGCGGCGCGACCGTGGAGGTCACCTTCGAGGCCGACCATTTCAAGCGCGGCACAAACGAGCGCGTGGAAACCAAATACGGCGCGATGAACCGCGCCGCGATCGCGGCGTTTCAGGGCAGGCCGCGCCTGCACTTCCGCGAGCGCATCAACTTCATCAGCATCACCCACAACAAGTTCATGGTGCTGTCGGAGAACGGCCATCCCGTGCAGCTATGGACCGGCTCGACCAACATCACCTCGTCCGGCTTCTGCGGCCAGTCGAATACCGGCCACATCGTCCGCGACGAGACGGTGGCGAAGGCCTATGCGGACTATTTCGAACTACTGGCGCGCGACGCCCAGCGCGAGGACATGAAGGCGTTCACCGGCGCCCACAACGCGAACCCGCCGGAAGCTCTCGCAGCCGATTCCGTCACCCCTTTGTTTTCGCCGCGTAGCGGGACATCCATGCTCGACTGGTACGGCCGCCGGATCGAGGAAGCTCAGCAGACGGTCATCCTGACCTCCGCCTTCGGCGTCACCACCCGGCTGGCGCGCTATTTCGACAACGACCGCGACTATCTGCGCTACGTGCTGATGGAACAGAGGAGCCGCGGCGAAGGCGCACAGGAGATGGTCGAGCGCGACAAGGACACGCGTGTCGTGTTCGGCCAGGGACTGGGTTACACCGGCTCGCTCGGGCACTGGCGAAAGGTGCCGGGCTTCAAGCTGGAGCAATGGCTGTGGCGCGAGCACCACTTCCGCTCCTCCGGCCATGTCTTCTTCGTGCACACGAAATATATGGGCATTGATATCCTGACCGACGATCCGCTGATCTTCACCGGGTCAGCCAATTTTTCGCCCGGTTCGCTGAGCGGCAATGACGAGAACATGCTGCTCATCCGCGGCAACACCGCGGTGTCCGACGTTTACCTGACCGAGTTCTTCCGCCTGCTCAACCACTTCTATTTCAGGCAGGTGGCCAACCAGACGGCGGAGGATGGCGAGAGCGATCCCGATATCCGATTTCTGGACGAGACGGACTCATGGGTCGCGGGCCACTTCCGCGCCGAGAACTACCGCTCCAAGCGCCGCGAGCTGTTCGGCGTCGCGCCCTGATCCAAATGCGGCCCCGAAGCCGCTACCCGATCACCTCGTCGAGCAGCCAGCGCCCCACCGGCCAGGTTGCGGCGAAATGCGCTTGCGCCACGTCGGCGAAATTGGTCGCCTTCGCGGCCGCGAAGGGCAGTTCGAGACCTGCGTAGAGCCCGTCATGCAGCAGATAGACAGCGCGTTTATGGTCCGCGTCGTAACCGCGCGGAGCATTCTTGCGCGTCGCGCCGCCGACTTCATAAGGTCCGGCCGCCACAACCTTGGCCACCGCCGCCTCAAGCGCCTCACCCGACCGCTGGTCCACAACCGCGTCGCGGTATTTGCCGATCAGCTCCTTGTTGAGCACATGCATGCCCGAGCCAAGAAAAAGCGTCTCCGCCGTCACCCGCAGATAAAATCCCGGCTGGTCCCAGCCGCGCTTGTCGCCGTGCCAGAACCACAAATCGAGATGATCCTTGTACGGCGTCTTGTCGGCCGAAAAGCGCGTGTCGCGGTTGATGCGCGAGATGGAACCGTTGATCTTCGGTTCTGCATGCACGTTGGGCGAGATCGTCTGCAGCCGTGGTCCCATTTCTTCCACGAAAGCCCGGCCCGGCCCGACATAGCCCGCCTCGTAGCGGCCGCGATTGGCCTCGAACCAAGCGCGCTCGTTGTTCCTGGCAAGATCGGTCAGGAAGGCAGCCGTTTCGGCAGGGAAGGAGAAAGTCGCCATGCCCGCGTCCTCGCTATTGGCGGCTGAAGTGATGCCGAGGGCTGCGGCGCGGTCAATACCGGCCCGACATCACTCCTGACACCGGTCGCAAAGACAAGGCGGCGACGGCCCCATGCCGGACAACTGGCAGGTGCCCTCCGAAGCGTCACCGCCCGCCGCCGCCATTCTTGGCAATGGATTGCCGCACCGCTTGATGCTAGCGTTCACCTCAGTTCGCGCCGAATGAGCGCAAGTCACTCCTGGAGGCCGTTCATGCCAGTTCACCGTCTGCTCATCGTCACCGCCCTCGTGGCTGTTTGTGCGGGTTTCGCTGGCGCCGCCGAGGCAGCCAAGACCTGCAAGGTGAGCGTGACCGGCCCGACGGTACGCGGTCACCCGACGCGAATAACGGCCGAGGTCGCGGCAGCCACCCTATGGTCGACGAAAGTCGCCGATGTCCACACGCTCCGCTTCGCAAACTGGCAGAATGCGGAAGCCTCGAGCTTCAGTTGCTCCAGATACACGACCGTGATCGGCATCAACGCCTGGCGGTGCCGGGCAAGAGCCAAGCCCTGCGCGTTCCAGTGACCTGCGGCTTCGTGATACGGGACCGCTGAATGCCGTTCGCCGAGCCACAATCGCTTGCTTCGCCGACCGGCGCTGACCTCAACCTTTACGTCCGCAAGGCCAAGGGAAGGGCCCGCGGCGTCATCCAGATCAATCACGGTCTGGCCGAGCACGCCGCGCGCTACGCCCGCTTCGCCGACTTCATGGCCGCTCGCGGGTTCCACACCTACGCGCATGACCATCGCGGCCACGGCGGCACGACGGCGCCCGGCGCGCCGCCGCGCATGTTCGGCGCGTATCCAGCGGCGGAAAGCGTGATAGCCGACGTGGACGCCGTGCACGCTCACATCGCGGAAAAGCACCCCGGACTGCCCGTCATCACATTCGGCCATTCGATGGGCGGTCTGATCGCCATGAACCACACGCTCCGCCATCCCGATCGCTCGGCCGGAACGGCGGTATGGAACGCCAACTTCACCGCCGGCGCGACCGGCCTCGTCGTGAAGGCAATTCTCGCATGGGAGCGCTTCCGTCTGGGTTCGGACGCGGCCTCGCGCGCGTTGCCGCGCCTGACCTTCCGTGCATGGGCGAAACAGATCCCCGACCGGCGCACCGATTTCGACTGGCTGTCGCGCGATCCCGGCGAGGTCGACAAATATATCGCCGACCCGCTCTGCGGCTGGGACGCATCGGTGGAGATGTGGCGCGACCTCTTCGGCTTCGTCTTCTTCGGCGCCGACGATTCCAACTTCGCCGGCGTGCCGAAGGACAAACCGTTCAACCTGGTGGGCGGCGAGAAGGATCCCGCCACCTTCGGCGGCAAGGCGGTGAAAGACCTCGACAAGCGAATGACCCGGATGGGCTTTTCGAATCTGGTTTCAAAGGTTTACGCCGACACCCGGCACGAAAGCCTGAACGAGTTGAATCGGGACCTCATCATGGACGAATTCGCAGCCTGGGCGGAAAGGGCCTGCCGCTAGCCCGAGCTGGATCAATCCACTACCTTTCTGCCGTGCTATCCGCAGGCGCCGCCAATTCGTTTCCGCAGATCGGTCTCCATGCCCAATCCCCCGCTCCATGGCATCCGCGTCGTAGAACTGGCCCGCATCCTTGCCGGGCCATGGGCCGGGCAGTTGCTGGCCGACCTCGGCGCGGATGTGATCAAGGTCGAAAACCCGAATGGCGGCGACGACACGCGCAGCTGGGGGCCGCCATTTGTGGAAGGCGAGGATGGCGAGAACCTGTCGGCCGCCTATTATCACTCCACCAACCGGGGCAAGCGTTCAGCAGCGATCGATTTTTCGAAGACGGAAGGCGCCGACACCCTGCGTGAACTGATCGCAACCGCCGATGTGCTCATCGAGAATTTCAAGCACGGCGGGCTGAAGAAATACGGCCTCGACTATGAGAGCCTGAAGCCGCTCAATCCGCGCCTTGTCTACTGTTCCATCACCGGCTTCGGCCATACCGGACCCTATGCTCCGCGCGCCGGCTACGACTTCATCATCCAGGGCATCGGCGGGTTGATGTCGATCACCGGCGAAGCGGGGCGCGAACCGCAGAAGGTCGGCGTCGCGGTATCCGATATCTTCACCGGGCTCTATTCGGTGATCGCCATCCAGGCCGCCCTTCGCCACGCGGAACAGACCGGGGAAGGTCAGTTCATCGATATGGCGCTGTTGGATTCGCAGGTCTCGATCCTCGGCAACCAGAACCTCAACTACCTCGTTTCCGGCACGCCGCCGGTTCAGATGGGCAACGCCCACATGAACATTTCGCCTTACGAAGTGCTGCCGGTGAAGGACGGTCACATCATTCTGGCGGTCGGCAACGATGGCCAGTTCCAGCGCTTCTGCAAGGTCGTCGGCCTCGACCATCTGGCGAGTGATCCCGATTTCGCGACCAACCCCGCGCGCGTCACCCACAGGGGCGCGCTGCGTGAAAAGATCGTCGACACGCTTGCCGGCTGGACGCGCGACGACCTGCTGCCCAAGCTCGACGCGGCATCCGTGCCGGCAAGCCCCATCAACAACATCGCCGAGATGTTCGCCGATCCGCAGGTGATTGCGCGAGGCATGCGCATGGACCTGGAAGACGGCCACGGCAACATGCTGCCCTCGGTGCGGGCGCCGATGGTGATGCATGGCACGCCGCTGCGTTATCACCGACCCTCGCCGCGGCTCGGAGAACATACGGACGAAATACTGGCCGAACTGAAGGACCGGAAGCCATGAAGACTGGCGGCGAACTCATCGTCGATGCACTGGAAGCCAACGGCGTCGAGCGCTTGTTCTGCGTGCCCGGCGAAAGCTATCTGGCCGTCCTCGATGCGCTGCACGATTCCGCGATCCAGACCGTGATCTGCCGCCAGGAAGGCGGCGCCGCGATGATGGCCGATTGCGTCGGCAAGCTGACCGGAAGGCCTGGCATCTGTTTCGCAACCCGAGGGCCCGGCGCGACGAACGCATCTGCGGGCGTACACATCGCCATGCAGGACTCCACGCCGATGATCCTGTTCATCGGCCAGGTTGCGCGCCACGCCAAGGATCGCGAAGCCTTTCAGGAAGTCGATTTTCGCGCCTTCTTCGGCCCGATCGCCAAATGGGCGGTCGAGATCGACGATGCGGCGCGCATTCCCGAGATCGTCACCCGCGCCTTCGCCGTCGCGACGTCCGGCCGCCCCGGCCCGGTGGTGATCTCGCTGCCGGAGGACATGCTGAGAGATCACGTCGATGCGCCCGCGCCCCTGCCCTTTGTCCCGGTCGAGACCAGCCCCGGTCCCCACGCAATGGGTGAGCTTCAGGCGCTCTTGGAGAAGGCGGAACGCCCTTTCGTCATACTTGGCGGATCGCGCTGGAGCGACAAGGCGGTAGCCGACATGGGCAAGGCGCTGGAACGCTGGGCGCTGCCGGCCGGCTGCACGTTCCGCCGCCAGTCGCTCTGCGACCAGCTTCATCCCTGCTATGCCGGCGATATCGGCATCGGTCCCAATCCCGATCTTGCGCGCGCAATCAGGGAAGCCGACCTGATCCTGATGGTCGGCGCGCGTTTCGGCGAGATTCCCTCGTCCGACTACACGCTGCTCAAGAGCCCCTACCCCGACCAGACGCTCGTCCACGTCTATCCGGATCCGGACGAGCTTGGCCGCGTCTACCGTCCGGCCTTGCCGATCAATGCCTCGCCTGCTGCGTTCGCTGACGCGTTTGCCGCGCTCACGCCACCGGCCGACCCCCGTTGGGCCGACAGGACCGCCAAGCTGCACGAATCCTATCTTGCCTGGTCGACCCCGCCCGCAACCGGGCCGGGCGACGTCCATATGGGACCGATCATGGCCTGGCTGGAATCGGTGCTTCCGGAAGATGTCATCATCTGCAACGGAGCCGGCAATTTCGCCACCTGGATTCACCGCTACCACCGCTTCCGCCGTTTCGGCACGCAGGCCGCCCCGACTTCCGGCTCCATGGGCTATGGCCCGCCCGCCGGCGTCGCGGCGAAGATGACATTCCCAGACCGCGACGTCCTCGTGTTCGCCGGCGACGGCGATTTCCTCATGAACGGCCAGGAGTTCGCGACGGCGATCCAGTACGGCACGCCCTACGTGATCCTTGTTGTCAACAACGGCACTTACGGCACGATCCGCATGCATCAGGAGCGTGACTATCCCGGCCGCGTGTCCGGCACCGACCTCAAGAACCCCGATTTCGCGGCCCTTGCCCGCGCCTATGGCGGCCATGGCGAAACGGTCGAGAGAACGGAAGAATTCGCACCCGCCTATGAGCGCGCCCGCGCCAGCGGCAAGCCGGCGATCATCGAAGTCAGGCTTTCTCAGGAGGCGATCACGCCCACCCGCACGCTGACCCAGATCCGCGAAGGCCGGTAGCGGGCGCATTTCCAGCGAAATGGCCGGAAACCCGAGCACCAATGTGAACATTGTCACTGTGCAGGCTTGAAACGCCACGATCCGCACGGCATGTATAGCGCCTGTCACCCGGACCGGGCCCCTCTGGCAGGCGAGGCGTCGCCTGTGATGTCGGTCTGATCGACACTGCGCACACGCGGCGCGACCAGAAGTTTTTTCTTTGCGCAATTTGAATGTGTTCCGGTGCGGTATCGCCCGCACGGGCGGTTGTGATGGACGCCGTGCCACCTCACGCCCGGCCGCAACGTGCCTGCATCTCTCCGGCGCCGGTGTTGACCCCGCCCTTGCGGCTGCCTCGATGGCGCGGAGCGGCTGACCATGGACGTCTTCACGCATGAAGGTTTCGCCGCCCTGATCCAGGTGATCATGATCGACCTGGTTCTCGCCGGTGACAACGCGATTGTCATCGGCCTTGCGGCGGCCGGCCTGCCGCCGGCGCAAAGAAACAAGGCTATCCTGGCCGGCATCATAGCCGCGACGCTCCTGCGCATCGGCTTCGCCAGCATAACCGTCCAACTGCTCGAAATCATCGGTCTGCTGCTTGTCGGCGGCCTCCTTCTCCTGTGGGTCTGCTGGAAAATGTGGCGGGAGTTGAGAACCACCCGCGCGCATGCCGTCGCGGCTCAGGAGGCTCTGGCGGATGCTGACCTCAATGCGGACGGTACCGTCGCCAGCGGCGCACCGGTCAAGACGTTCCGGCAGGCAGCCACCCAGATCGTTATCGCCGACGTTTCAATGTCGCTCGACAACGTGCTGGCCGTCGCTGGCGCCGCGCGAGACCACCCGACAGTGCTGGTCATCGGGCTGGTGCTGTCGATCGCTCTGATGGGGCTCGCGGCAACATGGATTGCGCGTCTTCTCGATCGCCGTCGCTGGATCGCCTATGTCGGGCTGGCGATCATCCTCTACGTGTCGCTCGACATGATCTACCGGGGTTCTGCCGAAGTGTTCCCGGTCGCAGCCTCGATGATCTGACGGCTAACCGCGCTCCTGAAACGAGATCGAGCCGGCGAGGTCCGTCGCGATCCGCAGCGCTGCCCCTGCCGCGACCGCCATCTGCGGCAGGATCAGCCATTCAAGCGTCCAGGCGGCGCCTGAGCGTTCATTCTCATGAACGAGCGCATGATGCGTTCCCGACACCAGTGTTGCGTTGAAGCGCGCCAGCGCGACCAGCGCCTCCGCGCCGACCGGATTGGTCTTGTGCGGCATCGCCGACGATCCGCCGCCGTTGGCGAGCCTGACCTCCCCGACTTCGCTCTGCACCATCAGCGCGATATCCTGTCCCATCTTGCCCAGTGAGCCGCTAACCAGCGACAGCCATGACGCCAGATCGGCGGCGCTGTCGCGTTCGCTGTGGCGCGGCCGGTCGAGCGCCTTCAATCCAAGCTCGGCCGCCACGCTTCGCGCCACGGCCACCGCTTTGCCGTCAAGCTTCTCCAGCGTTCCAGCGGCGCCGCCAAGGTGCAGCACCGCGGTCTCTTTCCGGTGCGTATCGAGCCGTCCCCTGTGCCGCAACAGCGGATCGCGCCAGCTCGCGATCTTGCGCGCGGCTGTGACGGGAATGGCCGCCTGCATGCGCGTATGCCCCATCACCATGACCGCGCCATCGCGTTTTTCGAGGCCGTCGAGCGTTTCCGCAAGCCGCTCCAGCCGGCCGGCAACGATATCCAGGACCTTCGACATCCTCATTGCGAGGCTCGTGTCGATGACGTCCTGGCTGGTCGCGCCGAAATGCACGTAATCGCCATGCGCCGCCCCTACGGCTTCCCGCAACTGGCGGACCAGTTCCGGCACAACGACCCCGTCACGCGCCACACCTTCGCGCAATGCCGCGACGTCCGGTCTGAACGAGCCCAGGCGATGGGAAATAGCGTCCGCCGCATCCGATGGAATGACGCCTTCGGCTCCCTCGGCCCTTGCCAATGCCTTCTCGAACGCCAGCATGGCATCGACATCGGCTTTCGCCGAAAACAGCTCAGCGGTTTCCTCATCGCCGAGAAAACCGGACAGGAACGGATGATCGAAGGCCGATACGGTCACGTTGTGCGGGCTCAGATGTCGAAGAAGATGGTTTCCTTTTCACCCTGGAGGTGAATGTCGAAACGGTAGCCGTTTCCGTCCTTCTGCGCCAGCAATGTCGGCACGCGCACACGGTGTTCCACACGTGCGAGCACCGGGTCTTCCGCGTTCGCCGCCTCTTCGTCGGCAAAATACATCCGCGTCATCAGCCCCAGATTGATGCCCCGCGCCACGATCCAGAAGGTGATGTGCGGCGCCATCAGCCGCCCGTCGTTGAACGGCACGCGTCCCGGCTTGATCGTCTCGAACCGGAATTCGCCGCTGGTCATGTCGGTTGGGCATCGCCCCCAGCCGGTGAAGTTGGGATCCGCCGAACCGCGCATCTCGGCGGGGCTGTTGTAGCGCCCGTCGGCATCGGCCTGCCAGATTTCCGCCAGGGCGTCCTTCAGCGGCGTATTCGCCCCGTCGATGATGCTGCCGACGATCGTAATGCGCTCGCCCCTGGTCTTGTCATTGACCATCGACGTTCCGAGATCGCCTTCGTAAACGCCGCCGATTTCGGCGAAATTGGGTGTCAGTCCGATGTGAACGTAAGGGCCTGCGGTCTGCGATGCGCTTTCCTTGAGGCGGTCAAGCGGCTGGACCATGTCAGTTGCCCTCCTTGCGATTCTCGAACAGCGTCGAGCGGCGCCCACGCAGCACGATGTCGAACTTGTAGGCGCGCGCGTCCATCGGGATCGTCGCCTGCCTGTCGAGTGCGGCCGTCAACCCCTCTATCGCCTCGCGGCCGGGGATGGTGTCGACGATCGGGCATTGCCAGATCATCGGATCGCCCTCGAAATACATCTGGGTGATCAGCCGCTGCGCGAAGCCGTGCCCGAAGATCGAGAAATGGATGTGGGCCGGCCGCCAGTCATTGACCCGGTTCGGCCAGGGATAGGGTCCCGGCTGAACGGTGCGGAAGGAGTAATAGCCGTTCTCGTCCGTAATCGTGCGTCCGCAACCGCCGAAATTGGGATCCAGCGCCGCAAGATAGCCTTCCTTCTTGTGCCGGTAGCGGCCGCCGGCATTCGCCTGCCAGAATTCCAGAAGCACGCCGTCCACGCCTTTTCCGCGCTCGTCGAGCACATGGCCGTGAACGATGATGCGCGGCCCGATGGCGCTTTCGCCCGACTTGGCGAAATTGTGGATCAGGTCGCCATCCAGGTCGCCGATAATATTGTGCCCGAACACCGGACCGGTGATTTCCGACAGCGTATTGTCGAGCGACAAGAGCGCCTTCTGCGGCGAGCGCAGCACCGATGTCTTGTATTGCGGCGTGAATGCCGGCGGGTGCCAGTCGAGATCGCGCTGGAAGAACGCCCCGGTTTCCGGCTTGCGGTTGGATAATGTTGCGCTGCTCATGTCGCGCTGCTCCCGTCCATTTCCTCGAATACTTTTTTGATTACCTTGATCGCGTGGTTGGCGCGCGGCACGCCGGCGTAGATCGCAACGTGCAGCATCGCATCCATGACGTCCTCGCGGCTGGCGCCCGTGTTCGCCGTGGCGCGCGTGTGCAGCGCCAGTTCCTCGAAATTGCCGAGCCCGGCCAGCAGCGCCAGCGTGATCATGGACCGCTCGCGCGGGGTGATTGTGTCGCGCGACCACACATGCCCCCACGCCGCCTCCGTGATCAGCTCCTGGAATGGCGCGTCGAAGGGTGTCTTGGCAGCCTCGGCGCGATCGACATGGGCCGGGCCCAGCACGCTGCGTCGCGTTTGCATGCCCTGGCTGTGACGTTCGCTTTTCTTTTCACTCATTCCGCTCTCCCGCCGCCTAGTAGGGCAGCCCGACATAATTCTCCGCCAGCGACATGGAGGCCGCGCGGGAACTGACCAGATAATCGAGTTCCGCCTCCTGGATGCGCTGGCCGAACGCGCCCTGGTCGTCGAACCGGTGCAGCGTCGTCGTCATCCACCACGAGAACCGTTCGGCCTTCCACACCCGCGCCAGCGCCTTGCGCGAATAGTCGTCGATGCCGGCATGCGACTTGTCGACATAGTACTCCCGCAGCGCGTCGAACAGGTAGCGCACGTCGCTTGCCGCAAGGTTCAGCCCTTTCGCGCCGGTGGGCGGCACGATATGCGCTGCGTCTCCGACCAGGTACATGCGTCCAAATCGCATCGGTTCGGCGACAAACGAGCGCAGCGGCGCGATCGATTTCTCGAATGATGGGCCAGTCACCATGCGTTCGGCCACGTCGTCGGGAAGGCGGCGTCGGATCTCGTCCCAGAACCTGTCGTCGCTCCAGTCCTCCACCTTGTCGGTCAGCGGGCATTGCACATAGTAGCGGCTGCGCGTCATCGAGCGCATCGAGCACAGCGCGAATCCGCGCGGATGATTGGCGTAGATGAGTTCGTGGCTGGCCGGCGGAATCTCCGCCAGGATACCGAGCCAGCCGAACGGATATTCGCGCTCGAACAGCGTGATGGCGTCGGCAGGCACGGATTTGCGCGACACACCGTGGAAGCCGTCGCAACCGGCGATGAAGTCGCAATCGATGCGATGCTCGGTGCCGTCGGCCTCGTAGGTGACATAGGGCCGCTCGCCATCGAATGCGTGTGGCTTGACGTTGGCCGCCTCGTAGACCGACTTGCCGCCGGTCTCCTCGCGCTTGTCCATCAGGTCGTGCGTTACCTCGGTCTGGCCGTAGACCATGACCCGCTTTCCACCCGTCAGTTCGAACAGGTTGATCCGGTGATGCCCGCCGTCGAAGGCAAGGTCGAAGCCGTCATGCGGCAGTCCCTCCTCGTGCATGCGTTCGCCGGCGCCCGCCTCGTCGAGAAGCCCGACCATGCCCTCTTCCAGCACGCCGGCGCGCACCCGGCCGAGTACATACTCCTTCGACACGCGCTCCAGAACGACATTGTCGATGCCGGCATTGGTCAGCAATTGCCCGAGCAGAAGCCCGGACGGGCCAGATCCGATGATGACGACTTGCGTACGCAAAATGCCGAATTCCTCCCGGTGCGTTCGATATTGCGGCCAAACTGTATCGCGCTATCCCCTGCCGCAATGGACAATACCGGCATTCGATTGCACTATCCGAACATGGCAGCGACACCGCATCCCGTTCCCACCTACCGGCTTTACCGCGAGCAAACCGGCGAAACGGCCGATTTCTGGCTCCATTGCGAGACCCTTCTGGAGCGCACCGCCCGACATAACTACGAAATCGCTCCCCATCGCCACGATGCGCTGTTCCAGATTTTCCTTTTGGCATCGGGCAGCGGCGAAATGCTGGGCGACGGCCGGACTTGTGATTTCGACGCACCGTGCGCGCTGTTCATCCCGCACAATGCCGTCCACGGCTTCCGCTTCGCGCGCGACATTGACGGGCTGGTCGTGACGGCGCTGGCTGACAGGTTGCTTTCGGTCGCGGCGAGCGACCGCCAGATTGCCGAATTCTCGGCGGCAACGCGGGTCGTGCCGCTACCTCCGGGCAATGGCGATCCGGTCACCGGCGCGCTGCTGACGATCGCCGATGAACTGGTCAATCCGGCGCCGGGTCGGCTGGCGGCGCTGGAGGCGCTGATGACGCAGGCCATCGTCGGCCTTGCGCGTCTTCATATCGAGCGGAACCCGAGCGGAATGCGATCCGGCGACCGCAATGCCCGCCGGATCGACGATCTGGTCGCACTGATCGGAGTGCATTATCGTGAGCATCGGCCGGTCGCTTTCTACGCCGAACGGCTGGGAATAACGCCCACCCATCTCAACCGCATTGCCCGCACCGAGGCGGGCATGACGGTGCAGGGACTGATCACACGCCGCATCGTGGAGACGGCGCGACGCGACCTGGTTTTTTCCTCAAGCCCGATCCAGAAAGTCGCCTATTCGCTCGGCTTCACCGACCCGGCCTATTTCAACCGCTTCTTCCGCCGCGCGATGGGACTGACACCGGGCGCATTTCGTGAAGCGGAGCGGCAAAGACTGGCTTTGTGACGAACCTTGCGGCTCCACAATTATGTATATACATTAAACATGAAAATCACGTTTGATCCGCGCAAGCGCGAAATCACCCTGCAGGAACGCGGCCTTGATTTCGCGGATGCGGCAAAGGTGTTTGAAGGCACGCATACTGTCGTGCGTGATGATCGATTCGACTATGGGGAAGCCCGGTTTATCAGTGCCGGTTTTCTCGAAGAAAAAATGGTCGTCATGGTCTGGACCCAACGCGGAACCGCACGGCACATAATCTCGATGAGGCACTGCCATGAGAAAGAAGAAAGACGCTGGCGCAGACACTTGGGTTGATCCGGACGACGCCCCGGAGCTGGCCGACAGCCACTTCCAGCAAGCCGACATCTATCAGGGGCAAAAGCTGATTCGCCGCGGCCGTCCCGTGGCACAGAATCCGAAAGAGCATATTTCGTTGCGGGTCGACGCCGAGGTATTGGCGCGCTTCCGTGCCACCGGCCGGGGTTGGCAGAGCCGCATGAATGCCGCGCTGCGTAAGGCGGTCGGGCTTTAGAAATAGAGAAGGGGCGGTCGCCCGCCCCTTCTCCGTGTTGATATCCGAAGCGCCTACATGGCGTCGGTGATTTCCGTCGTATAGGCGCCTTCCGGCGCCTTGGTGATGATGCCTTGGGCGAGTACGGCGTCGGCCGTGCGCTCATAGGCGTCAATCGGAAGCTTCGCGTCCGGTTCACCGATCAGCTTGGCCACCTCGCCCATCATCCGCACCTGATGGTTTTCGTCCTGGCCGCCATTATCCATGACGATGCCGGCGGCTTCCTCCGGGTTGGCGATCGCGTACTCCCAGCCCTTCATCGAGGCGCGAACGAAGCGAACCATCTTGTCCTTGAAGGCCGGGTCGGCGAGATCGCCTTCCAGCGCATAGAGACCGTCTTCCAAAAGGTCGGCGTCGAGCGCGGAATAGTTGAACACGATCAGGTCTTCCGGCTTGTAGCCGGCATCGATGAGCTGCCAGTACTCGTTATAGGTCATGACCGAGATGCAGTCGGCCTGGCGCTGGATCAGCGGCTGCACGTCGAAGCTCTGCTTCAGCACGGTGACGCCATCGTCACCGCCCTCCGTCGAGATGCCGAGCTTGTTCATCCAGGCATAGAACGGATATTCATTGCCGAAGAACCAGACGCCCAACGTATGTCCGGGGAAATCCTCGGTAGTCTGCACCGGGCCGTCCTTCGGGCACACAAGCTGCATGCCGGCATTCTTGTACGGCTGGGCGATATTGACGAGGCCGACGCCCTTCTCGCGCGCGGACAACGCGGCGGCCATCCAAGTGACGATGACATCGGCGCCGCCACCGGCGATCACCTGCTCGGGCGCGATATCGGGGCCGCCCGGCTTGATGGTGACGTCGAGATCCTCTTCTCCGTAGAAGCCCTTTTCCTTGGCCACGTAGTAGCCGGCGAACTGCGCCTGCGCGACCCATTTGAGCTGGAGCGCAACCTCGTCGGCCGCCCAGGCCTGAACGGCAGCCAGCGACAACGCCCCAGTCAGCATCGAAACAACAAGTCTTTTCATGATATTACCCTCTGAAATTAGTCTATCCACCACGGATAGACGGGTGCCAGAACGTGACGGCTCTTTCTGCGAGAGCGATCACGCCATAGAAAACGGAACCGGCAAGTGCGGCAACCGCGATTTCCGCCCAAACCATGTCGACATTCATCCGGCCGACTTCGGTCGAAATGCGGAACCCCATGCCCACCACCGGCGTGCCGAAGAACTCCGCGACGATAGCGCCGATCAGCGCCAGCGTTGAGTTGATCTTGAGTGCATTGAAAATGAACGGCGCCGCCGCCGGCAGCCGCAATTTCCACAATGTCTGCCAGTAGCTCGACGCATAGGTCCGCATCAGGTCGCGTTCCATGGCGCCGGCGGCGGTCAGCCCCGCCACCGTGTTCACCAGCATGGGAAAGAATGTCATAACGATGACGACGGCGGCCTTCGACTGCCAGTCGAAGCCGAACCACATGACCATGATCGGCGCGATGCCGATGATCGGCAGCGCGGAAACCATGTTGCCGATCGGAAGCAGCCCGCGGCGCAGAAACAGGAACCGGTCGGCGAGCACGGCCGCGGCGAACCCGGCCGAACAACCCATCGCATAGCCTGCGATCACCGCCTTGAAGATGGTTTGGTTCACATCGGCGGCCAGTATCGGAATCGAATTGGCGATCCGCGCTCCGATCGCGCTCGGCGGCGGCAACAGGATGAACGGTACCCCGGCGCCGCGAACGATCGTCTCCCACAGGATAAGCAGCCACGCACCGAACAGCGCCGGCACGAGAAGGCGCAGAAACAGGTCCACCTGTCGCGAGCCCGGCTTGATCGACGACAGCACCGCGACCAGCCGCCATGCGAGCAGCCATGCGCCGGCGATCATGAAGAAGTAGGAAGCGGTTGCCGTTCCCTCGCCGCCGGCAATCCCGGCAATCAGCAGCCAGGCGGCGCCATGCGCGGAGACGAAAAGCAGGATAGCCGCCGCGCCCGGCGGCAAGCCGATGCTTGATCCCGCAATGCCGAGCACAAGAAGAGCGAGCACGGCGAGCGCATTGCCCGTTGCCGCCATCGACGCGTCCCCGCCGGCCGCCGGCAGTGCAAGCAGCGCGCCGATGACGGCGACGATACACGCCAGGGCCTGCCAGGAAGGGCGGAAAGCGCTCATGCAGGCTGCGCTCCCATCGCGCGCTCGGTAATACGGCCGGCAATCCCCACCGCCGTCACAAGCAGCACGGCCACGACAGAGCCGGCGATGAGAGCGGCAAACATGTCGATGGTCTGGCTGTAGTATGAGCCGGCCAACAGCTTGGCGCCTATGCCGGCCACCGCCCCTGTCGGCAGTTCACCGACGATTGCCCCGACGAGGCTCGCCGCGATCGCCACCTTCATCGAAGCAAACAGGAATGGCACCGAGGCCGGCAGCCTGAGCTTCCAGAGGACCTGTGACCGGCTGGAATTGTAAGTGTGCATCAGATCGAGATAGGCGCGCTCCGGAGAGCGCAGCCCCTTCACCATGCCGACAGCGACCGGGAAGAAGGAGAGGTAGGTGGATATCAGCGCCTTGGGAATCAGTCCGGTCAGGCCGATCGCCGCGAACACCACCACGATCATCGGCGCCAGCGCCAGAATGGGGATTGTCTGTGACGCGATGATCCACGGCATCAGACTTCGGTCGAGCGCCAGCACGTGCACGATGCCGATGGAGATCACGATGCCCAGCACCGTACCGAACAGGAAGCCGAGCAGCGTCGACGACAGCGTCACCCAGGAATGGTAGACCAAGCTGCGCCCGCTGGTGACATTGCGCAGGAACGTGTTCTCGAAGAAGTTGACCGCCACCTGGTGCGGCGCCGGCAGCGTCGGTTTCGGCTGCGACATCGTCTTCGCGATAAACTCGATGGTGGTTGGTGCCTCGCCTGCGCGCCTGTCCAGCTGGCGCTGGAACGGAGCATTCATCAGATACGCGCCGACATACCAGGCCACGACAATGCCGGCGAGGATCGTGAGTACCGGGATATACCTGGCGCCTGTCATGCGTCGCCTCGCCAGCGCATCAGCAGCGTCGGCACGCCTTCCTCAGTCCTGTCGGCCCGACCCTCAATCATCATAGCTGTGCCCTGCCCTCAGCCCGTCGCGCACCCGTGCGGCGATTGCCAGGAATTCCGGCGTTTCGCGAATGTCGAGCGGGCGTTTCGCCGGAAGCGTCGATTCAATCACATCCGTCACCCGGCCCGGCCGCGGGCTCATCACCACGATCTTGGTCGAGAGGTAGACTGCCTCGGGGATCGAGTGGGTGACGAAACAGATCGTCTTGTTGGTCCGCGCCCACAGTTCCAGAAGCTGCTCGTTGAGATGATCGCGCACGATCTCGTCCAGCGCACCGAATGGTTCGTCCATCAAAAGCAGGTCCGCGTCGAAGGCCAGCGCGCGGGCGATCGAGGCCCGTTGCTGCATGCCGCCGGACAATTGCCAGGGGAACTTCTTCTCGAAACCGGTCAGGTTGACCAGCTCCAGTGTGCGCGCCACACGCTCGCGCTGTTCCGCCTTCGACAGCCCCATGATTTCGAGCGGCAGCCCGACATTGCGGTCGATCGTGCGCCACGGATAGAGCGCCGCGGCCTGGAAGACGTAGCCATAGGCGCGCCTCTCGCGCGCCTCCGACGGCGTCATGCCGTTGACCGAAATCGTGCCCGATGTCGGCTGCTCCAGATCGGCGATAACGCGCAGGAACGTCGTCTTGCCGCAACCGGACGGGCCGATGAACGAAACGAACTCGCCCTTGCCGATGGTCAGGCTGACGTCGGACAGCGCCTCGACCGCCCCGTCATTGGTCTGGAACGTCAGCGACAGGTTCGTGGCTTCCACGACAGCTGCGGAAGGCGGCTTATGGGTATCTCGGGATTGCGTTATCTTCGTCTCCAGCATCTCAGGGAGCACACCGATGTCCAGAAATGGCAAGCCCGAATGCCGCAAGTTTCGCGCCGAGACGACATATGCGGGCAAGCAGGGTTTCGACTACTTTGCGGGAATTTCGGCCCAGACCGCCGGCTCGTCCGGCATCTGCATGCATCTCCTCACCATTCCGCCGGGTTCGCGCGCCAAGGCCCATCTGCACGAAACCCATGAAACGACGATATACGTGCTGAGCGGCGAAGCGGAGATGTGGCACGGCGAAAAGCTCGAAAAACACATGATCACCCGCGCCGGCGACCTGATCTACATTCCCGCCGGCGTGCCGCACCTGCCGGCCAACCGCTCCGATACGCCGGTCGTCGCGGTGATCGCCCGCACCGACCCGAACGAACAGGAAAGCGTCGTCCTGCTGCCCGAGTTGGATGCCGTCGTTCCCGTCTGACTCGAGCAAACCTCCAACCCAATGCACTGGATTGCTGACGACGCGTGTCGTCGTCGTTTGGCTGCAACCGGCCGACGCATGCATCAAATTGGGCGACAAGTTCATACGAGCAGCATTATGATTGCTCAATAAATTTCCTCCAAACTACATGCGCAACATAGAACAAGTACCATAAGCCAACAACGGATGCGGCCATTACTGCCGCCCCCTCGAGAAAAGTTATTTCACTGACGGCATTCATTCCTGCAATACACTCTTCGAATTCCTTGCTACGTCGGCCACAAACATCTGAAGAATTGTACACAAAAACAAGTACAAAAAGTGAAATACTAAATATACATGAACAAAGAGAAACTTCGATTATGTTGACAGGCAAAACCTGCCAGAGATATCCCGCTGCGAAAAGGAAACCAACAGCGCCAACGGCGGCGTCCCAAACGTCAAAATTTCCATCTGCGTAAATTACAATCATCTGCAGTGATAGCACGGTCACCAGGACCCCATAAGTTTCATACTTGCGCCTGTTAGTTTCGCGGTTCCACTTCATCAGACACTTCCGTTGTTACACGCCACTGGCCGGTATGCCCTTGCGCTCGACCTTGCGCGGGGCAACGACGGACTTCCATGCCGACAGCGCCTGGTTCACCGCGCCCCGCGCCTCGCGCTTGACGAATTCGCCATGCCCGGGCTTGGCCTTGACCTCGAAATTATCGACCGCGATCTCGCCGCGCGTCAGCACATATTTCGGCAAGCCCTTCACCTCGATGCCCTCGAAGACATTGTAGTCGATCGCCGACTGCTGGTTCTTGGCGGAAATCGTCTTGGTCTTTTCCGGATCCCACACCACGATATCGGCATCCGCGCCCTCCACGATGGCGCCCTTCTTCGGATACATGCCGAAAATCTTGGCCGGATTGGTCGAGGTGACGGCCACGAACTCGTTCATCGTCAGCCTGCCTTTGCCGACACCGTAGGTCCACAGCACCGGCATGCGGTCCTCGAGCCCGCCGGTGCCGTTGGGGATCTTGGTGAAGTCGCCGACGCCGGTGCGCTTCTGCTCGGTTGTGAAGGCGCAATGGTCGGTCGCCACGACCTGCAGCGAACCCGCCGACAGCCCGGCCCACAGCGAGTCCTGGTGCTGCTTGTTGCGGAATGGCGGGCTCATGACGCGCCGCGCCGCATGGTCCCAGTCGGAGTTGGCGTATTCGCTCTCGTCCAGCACCAGATGCTGCACCAGCGGCTCGCCATAGACGCGCATTCCCTTCTGCCGCGCCCGGCGGATCGCCTCGTGGCTCTGCTCGCAGGAGGTGTGAACCACATAAAGCGGCACGCCGGCCGTGTCGGCGATCATGATCGCGCGGTTGGTCGCTTCGCCCTCCACCTCCGGCGGGCGCGAATAGGCGTGCGCCTCGGGTCCGTTATTGCCTTCAGCCAGAAGCTTCGCCTGCATCTGCGCGACCACGTCGCCGTTCTCGGCATGCACCATCGGCAGCGCGCCAAGCTCGGCGCAACGCTGGAACGACGAATACATCTCGTCGTCGTCCACCATCAGCGCGCCCTTGTAGGCCATGAAGTGCTTGAACGACGTGATGCCGCGCTCGACGACCTCCGGCATTTCGTTGAACACCTGTTCGCCCCACCAGGTGATCGCCATGTGGAACGAATAGTCGCAGCAGGCGCGCGACGATTTGTTGTCCCACATCTTGATGGCGTCGAGCAGCGAGCCGTCCGGCTGGCTGAGGCAGAAATCGATCACCATGGTCGTGCCGCCCGACAGCGCCGCGCGCGTGCCGCTCTCGAAATCGTCGCTCGAATAGGTTCCCATGAACGGCATTTCGAGGTGGGTGTGCGGATCGATGCCGCCCGGCATCACATAGCAGCCGGTCGCGTCGATCTCGTGATCGGCGTGCAGGTCCGGCCCGATGCCAACGATCTTGTCGTGCTTGATCAGCACATCCGCCTTCCAGGTCCGGTCGGCGGTGACAATGGTGCCGTTCTTGATGACCTTCGACATGTGGCTACTCCCTCATCTCTCGCTGCACTGTCCCTGTGAAACTCATACGCCCGGCGCGCCCGTGGTTGGCGGCATCTTCCTGCGCCGCCGTTCATCCCGCATCCTGCGCAAATCCGCGACCAGTTCATCAAGCGTCCCATAGACCGGCACCATGACGGCGAATTCGGCCGGCCTGAGATCGCGCGATGGCGTGCAGGCCTCAGCGACCCGTGCCTGATATTCGGGCGGCGCCCATATGCGCGCGAACTCCAGGAACTGATTGATGACTTCCGCCCGCAATTCGGCGATACGCTCATAGTTCGAACGGAAGATCGCAAATGCCGTGTAGGCCGCAACCACGACGCTCAATCCCAGAATGACGGCGAGGATCGTCGGATCGTTGCTGTAGCTGCGCGACACCAGGGCATAGAGCGCCGCAAGCAGCGTGAACAGGATCATTGCCTTGGCGATGCTGTAGGCTGCCGACACGCCGGCGATCTCATCGTGATGGGCCGCATCGTTGGCCTTTTCGATCTCGTGCAGCTTCTTCTTGAAGTAGTAGAGACGCTGGTTCTCGTCGTCCGTGTGCTCCTCGCCGCGCGCCTCGCGCAGGATGTCGAAAGCCGACAGCGTCACGTCGTCGATCGCCGCCCAGCCCGACAGCGGCGCGATTGCCGGTGGTATGTACTCGCCGATCCGCTTGAAGGAGACGTAGAGCAGATGGATCGTCGTCACGAAGAGGAAGAAGATCAGCAGCAGGGCAAAGTCCGAAACACCCAGCACATCGAAAATCGTCTGATAGTTCTGCACCACCTCGTTGAGCAGCTCCGCGTCAGGCAGCAGGCCCTCTGTGGTCGAGCCTATCTCGGTAAACCCGGAGAGCACGTAGAAGACGACCCCCGACACGACCAGCCGCGAAGTCATGAAGTTCGAGAAGCGGATGACGCTCTGAAGAAGGCCTTCGACGTCCATTCAGGCGGCTCCCGCGTCTTGCGCCGCGAAGCTTGGCGGAGCGCTTTGGCAAATCATCCAGTGCTTCCCGATCTCACGGCCGCAACGTGGCGAGTTTGATGCCGAAGCCGACGAAAACCATTCCCGTCAGGGCCTTGACGACGCGCTGGATGCGGTCGTTCCGCGCTACCGTCGAAAGTCGGTCGAAAAGCAGCACGATCGGTCCGAACCAGGCGACGTTCAGAGCGGCATGCACAGCGACCAGCAGGTATGCGGCCAGCGGCGAAACTCCGTCGGGCGGCACGAATTGCGGAAACGCGGCGACATAAAACATCGCCACCTTGGGATTGAGCGCATTCGTCAGAAAGCCTTCTCCGAACGCCTTCAGGAGCGTGCGGCGGCGCCGCGCCGGGGCGACCTGTACCAGTGCCGCCGGCAGTCCGCGCCAGGCATCGCGCAACGCCTTGACCCCGATCCACACGAGGTATGCCGCTCCGGCAATTTTCACCGCCATAAAGAGATTGGCCGACTGGAGCAGCAGCACCGATAGGCCGAATATCGCAAACGTGCCGTGAATGAAGAACGCGGCGACGAAGCCTCCGATGTTGGCGAACCCGGCGGCCCTGCCGGACGTCGGCACGGTCTTGGCGATCAACACGCCATTGGGGCCCGGCGACATGATGAGCAGCGCCGCCATGGCGGCAAAAGCAATGATCGTCGCGGCGGTCATAGGATCACTCCACGATCTCCGCCGTCTCGATCACCGCATGCATGAGAACGTCGACGCCGGCGGTCGCCCATTCCTTGGAGATTTCCTCCGCCTCGTTGTGCGACAGCCCGTCGACGCACGGACACATCACCATGGCCGTCGGCGCCAGGCGGTTGATCCAGCAGGCGTCGTGGCCGGCGCCAGAAACGATGTCGCGATGCGAGTAGCCGAGACGGTCCGCGGCGTCGCGGACGGCCTTCACGCAGTCCTTGTCGAAGGTGACCGGATCGAAATGCCCCACCGGCTCAATCTCGAAGCCGATGTCCAGCGCCTCGCATATCTGCGCGATGCCCTTTTCGATGCGCGCGCGCATCTCGTTGAGCACCTCTTCGTTGGGCGAGCGGATGTCGATCGTGAACACCGCCTTGCCGGGGATCACATTGCGCGAGTTGGGATAGACCTCGACATGGCCGATCGCGCCGACGGCGGCCGGCTGATGGTCCATCGCCACCTCGTGGACGAGTTCGGTCACCCGCGCCATGCCGAGGCCGGCATTGCGCCGCTTGGGCATGGGCGTGGAGCCGGTGTGGCTGTCCTTGCCGGTCAGCGTCACCTGCAGCCACCACAGGCCCTGGCCGTGCGTGACCACGCCGATGTCGATACCTTCGTCCTCGAGGATAGGCCCCTGCTCGATGTGCAGCTCGAAAAAGGCCTTCATCTTGCGGCCGCCGACCTCCTCGTCGCCCTTCCAGCCGATGCGTTCGAGCTCGTCGCCGAAGCGCTTGCCCTTGGCGTCCTTGCGGTCGTAGGCCCAGTCGAGTTCGTGCATGCCCGCGAAGACACCGGAAGCCAGCATCGCCGGAGCGAAACGCGTGCCTTCCTCGTTGGTCCAGTTGGTCACGACGATCGGATGCTTGGTCCTGATGCCGAGATCGTTGAGCGTGCGGATGATCTCCAGCCCGCCCAGCACGCCCAGCACGCCGTCATATTTTCCGCCGGTCGGCTGGGTGTCGAGATGCGAGCCGACATAGACCGGCAGCGCGTCGGGGTCGGACCCCTCGCGCCGCGCGAACATGGTGCCCATCTTGTCGAGGCCCATTTCCAGCCCCGCCTGCTCGCACCACTTCTTGAACAGCGCCCGGCCTTCTCCGTCCTCGTCGGTCAGCGTCTGGCGATTGTTGCCGCCGGCGACGCCAGGACCGATCTTGGCCATCTCCATGATCGAATCCCAGAGACGGTCGCCGTTGATGCGGAGGTTCTCGCCGGGTGCTGCCATGAATGGGTAAACTCCTCAGTCTTGTTGGCGTGTCAGTCGATGGCGCGCAGCACTTCGCGCAAATGGTCGATCAGTTCCGCGATCTGCTCCTTGGAAATGATCAGCGGCGGCGACATGGCGATGATGTCGCCGGTGGTGCGGATCATGAAGCCCTTCTCGAACGCCTTGATGAAGGCCGAGAACGCCCGTTTCGTGGGGTGCCCGGCAATCGGTTCCAGTTCGACTGCGCCGACAAGGCCGATATTGCGTATGTCGATGACATGCGGCTCACCCTTCAGCGAGTGCAGCGCGTCTTCCCACACCGGCGCGAGTTCGGCGCCGCGCGTCAGCAGCCCCTCATCCTTGTAGGTGTCGAGCGTGCCGAGAGCGGCCGCGCAGGCGATCGGATTGCCGGAATAGGTATAACCGTGGAAGAACTCGATCAGGTGTTCCGGCCCGTTCATGAAGGCGTCGTGGATTTCCTTCTTCACGAACACCGCGCCCATCGGGATAACGCCGTTGGAGACGCCCTTGGCTGTCGTCATGATGTCCGGCACGACGCCGAAATAGTCGGCGGCAAACGGCGTGCCGAGACGTCCGAAACCGGTGATGACCTCGTCGAAGATCAAGAGGATGCCGTGCTTGTCGCAGATTTCGCGCAGGCGTTGCAGATAGCCTTTCGGCGGGATCAGCACCCCGGTCGAACCGGCAACCGGCTCCACGATCACCGCCGCCACGGTCGAGGCGTCGTGCAGGGTCACGATACGCTCCAGCTCGTCGGCCAGTTCCGCGCCATGTTCGGGCACGCCGCGCGTGAAAGCGTTCTTGCCGGGAATATGGGTGTGCGGCAGGTGGTCGACACCGGTCAGAAGCGTGCCGAACATCTTGCGGTTTGCCACGATGCCGCCCACCGAGATACCGCCGAAATTGACCCCGTGATAGCCGCGCTCGCGGCCGATCAGGCGGAAGCGTGAGCCCTCGCCCCGCGCCCGGTGATAGGCGAGCGCGATCTTGAGCGCGGTATCGACCGACTCGGAGCCTGAATTGGTGAAAAAGACATGGTCCATGCCGTCGGGCGCCAGATCGACCAGCCGGTTGGCGAGTTCGAAGGCGATCGGATGGCTCATCTGGAAAGCCGGCGCATAATCCAGCGTGGCGGCCTGTTCCTGGATGGCTTCGGTGATCTTCGGGCGGCAATGCCCGGCATTCACGCACCACAGCCCGGCGGTGCCATCGAGAAGCTTGCGGCCGTCGCTCGCCGTGTAATGCATGTCCTTTGCGGCAACCAGCATGCGCGGCGCCTGTTTGAACTGCCGGTTCGCGGTGAACGGCATCCAGAATGCGCTGAGATCGTTCGGTGCCACGTTGAGCCTGTTGGACATGACCAAGCCTTTCTCTTGTTCCCTGTTTTGGTTCGGCCAACGCTTGGTTTTCGGCGCGTATCTGTGATACGCAAATTTTTGACCGATTGGACAAACGTTAACACCGCCACTATGGCGGTCAAGGGAATAGTAGGGGATTTGGATCGCTTGAAGCGCGCACCACACGACCGCAAGAACTGGTCCACACCATTGGTCCAGTTGATCGCGCCTTGTCAGACCGGCTGCTAGGATCGGGATCTCATGGACGCGCCCGCCAAACCCCGACGAACCCGCATCCAGACCGAAAAGCGGGAGCTTATTCTGGACGCGGCGCTAGACGTGTTCTCCCAGCACGGTTTTCGCGGGGCCACGATAGACCAGATCGCCGAAGCCGCGGGCATGTCCAAGCCCAACCTGCTCTATTATTTCAAATCCAAGGAAGACATCCATACGACGCTGATCCAGCGGCTGCTGGAAACCTGGCTGGCGCCGCTGCGCGAGCTCGACGATATTGGCGACCCCCTCACCGAGCTGAGGGGCTACATCCGCCGCAAGCTGGAGATGGCGCGCGACTATCCGCGCGAAAGCCGGCTTTTCGCCAATGAGATACTGCAGGGCGCGCCGCGCATCATGCCCATGCTTGAAGGTGAACTGAAAGCGCTCGTGGACGAGAAGGCCGAGATCATCAAGAGCTGGATGCGCGCTGGACGAATTCAGCGCACCGATCCCTGGCACCTGATTTTCTCCATCTGGGCGACGACCCAGCACTATGCCGATTTCGACGTTCAGGTCCGGGCCGTGCTGGGACCGCGCCGCGGCGGCGACGGCCGCTTCGAGGATGCGGCGCGGTTTCTGGAGCAGCTTTTCCTGGAAGGGCTCAAGCCCGACGCTTGATTGCAGCCGCCGGTCAGTTGTGAGCAGGGGGCCGGCGCCGGCCATCATCGCCTCAGCCAGGGAGACGCGCCGTCGGACAGCAGCCGCCTGAAGATCGCGTCGAGTTCCTCGGCAGGTGCGGTTCGATTTCCCGAGAGCCAGTGCTCAAGCACACCGAGAAAGGCACCCGAGATGAGTGAGACCGCATAACCCCGACCGGGTCGCGCGGACGCCGGCGGTCCGAGATCCCTGTCGATCCACAGGTCGAGGATCCGGCGGAACTCCCGACGCGCCAGTAGTTCGCCACGACCGGCCAACATCGCCCGGTAGAGTGCGGCATGCGCCTGTGCTTGACGGAACAGCGGCAAGCTGAAGGCGAACGGCGTCTCGACAGTGCTTTCGTCCGCTGCCTGCAGCTGATGCTGCAGAGCCTCGAAGCCCGATCGCAGAAGCGCCTCCTTGCCCTTGAAGTGGCTGTAGAAGGCGGAACGGCCGACATTGGCGCAGTCGAGAATGTCCTGAACCGTAACCGCGTCATATCCTCGCTCGAGAACAAGGCTCTGGAAGGCACAGTAGAGCGCGCTCCTTGTCCTCTCCACCCGTCGATCCTCGTTGCGGACGGTCATGAGCGCTCCAATCCCGATACACTTCGCCAAATCTGTTCGAAAACACACATCTCGTCAGAACTGTTCATGGCGTTTGGACCGGCTTTTGGGCCAAAGCGGCCTCTCATCTCAGGAGGCCATGCCATGACCAGTACCGACCGATCGACCCAATATCTCACTGCAGCCGACAGAACGGAAATCCGGTCTCTCGTATCGATTCTGTTGATGATGGCGGCGACGACGCTCCATCACGCCTTTCGATTTGGACCGGAATGGCTTTGGACCGCGGCGGCGCTGTTCCTCGCGCCTGTTTCCCTTTTTGCGCTTTATCGCCACACTGGCAATCGCTGGATCGCCTATTCCTACGGGCTCCTTTCGGTCCTTGCGATATTGTCCTTCGGCATACTCGACGGCTTCCTCGACCATGTGTTGAAGGTCGCCAGCCTGGACAATTTGACCTTGCTGGAGGGAAGCGACGCCGTCTTCGTCGAGACCCGCTATACGCTGTGGTCAAACAGCGCCACTTACTGGTTCTACGAGGGGACCGGAATCGCCACGTTCGCGCTGAGCATCTTCGCTGCCTGGAGCACAGCGCGCTTAATGCGAGGTGTGATCCGGCGCTAGACTGGAGCGCCTTTGCGTCCCGACGGGTCAGGCCGTTGACGGGTGTGAACGCCGGAGCGTTGGGGCCGAGCAGCGGCGCGGCCCAAATCAGGTGGGATGCCCTCGCCCCGGCGGCGCCGTCGGCTCCGTTCCGCCGCACCCCGTCCGAGACACGAATCTCCCCACTTCCGTCGTCGGGTTGCGCGCGAAGCGTTCGGGAATGGCTAGCGGCGGGGCGCATCGCCGGAGAAGGCAACCACCAGAAGGGCGACGGCCGTTACGGCGGCGCCGGCTATGACGCTGATACTCGTCCAGCCATGCCCCAGCAGTCCCTCGTAGAAGATGATGAACGAAGGCGTCAGATAGGTATAGGCAAGCACCTTGGCGGCGGGGATGCGCAGTGCCGCGTACTGCAGCAGGAAGTACGTGCCCGCGGTCGTGAATATGGACAGATAGGCGATCACCAGCCACACGACTGCCGGCAGTGCAGCCCAGTCTGTCATGGCGATCTCGCCGGCACCCCACACGGCGATCCAGATGCCGGTTGCCACCAGCGTCCAGAAGGTGAAGGCGAGCACCGGCTCGCCGCGGTTGAACTTCTTCACAAGCGGCGCGTAAGCCGCATGACAGGCCACCCCGACGGCGAAGATCAGCTCGCCGGGTCCGATGCGGAAGCCGAGCAGCGCTTCGAGATCGCCGTCGAAGATCACCCACACTGCGCCGCAGCCGGCAACGAGCAGCGAAACGATTACGATTGCGCGCGGCACCTGGCCGAGGAACAGATATCCAAATCCCGCCGCCATCAGCGGCATCAGCGTGAAGACAGCTCCGGTCGCCACCGGTGTGGTCAGCCGGAGCGCCACGAACATGGTGACGAAAAACACCGCCATCAGCGCGCCGAGCAAGGCAAAGCGCCACGGAGCGCCACGCACCCGCATTCCGCCGCCCAGCAGCAGGAGGCCCGCCGCGCCCATCAGCGCGATGCCGACGACGAAGCGCACGGCATTGATTGCCGACGGTCCGAGATAGGGAGCCGCGATCGCCCCCAGCGAATAGGAGCCCGACACCAGTGCTGCAAACAGCAGCATTGCCAGATGCGCGAGAAGCTTGTCGCTTCCGACGGCGTGCGTTTTGGTGATTGTCGCGTCAGACAAGGGCGGGTCCGCTTTCAACGATACGCTGCGGACCCGCCCTGCGGGGAGGAACTATTCCGCGGCAACTTTTGCCATCGGGTTGTTCGGGTGCGTGGTCCAGTTGGCGTAGTCTGCCTCGACCACCTTGCCGGTGCGTTCGTCGATCATGCCCGGCTGCAATTCCTCCATGGTGATGCAGTTCTCGACCGGGCACACGTCGACGCAAAGATTGCAGGCCACGCACTCGGCATCGATCACTTCGAAGCCGCGCATGCCGTCTATCGTGTTGGCGATTGCCTGGTGCGAAGTGTCCTCGCAGGCGATGTAGCAACGCCCGCACTTGATGCAGAGATCCTGATTTATGCGCGCCTTGGTGATGTAGTTGAGGTTGAGGAACTGCCAGTCGGTAACATTGGGCACAGCCCGTCCGACGATGTCGTCGAGGCTCTTGTGGCCCTTCGCGTCCATCCAATTGGTGAGGCCCGAGATCATTTCCTGCACGACCTTGAAGCCGTAGGTCATGGCCGCGGTGCACACCTGAACGTTGCCGGCGCCGAGCGCCATGAACTCGGCCGCGTCGCGCCAGGTTGTGATACCGCCGATGCCTGAAATCGGCATGCCGCGGGTTTCGGCGTCACGGGCGATCTCGGCCACCATATGCAGCGCCATCGGCTTCACCGCGGGGCCGCAATAGCCGCCATGGCTGCCCTTGCCGTCGATCGAAGGCTCAGGCGAAAACGTATCGAGATTGACCGCCGTGATCGAGTTGACGGTATTGATCAGCGACACAGCGTCTGTCCCGCCGGCATGTGCGGCGCGGGCCGGCTTGCGGATATCCGTCACATTCGGCGTCAGCTTGGTGATCACCGGCATGCGCGTATATTGCTTGCACCAACGGACAACCATCTCGATATATTCCGGCACCTGGCCAACCGCCGCGCCCATGCCGCGCTCGCTCATGCCGTGCGGACAGCCGAAATTGAGCTCGATGCCATCGGCGCCGGTTTCTTCCACCAGCGGCAGGATCGCCTTCCAGGCATGTTCCTCGCACGGCACCATGATCGAGGCGATCAGCGCCCTGTCCGGCCAGTCCATCTTGACCTTCTTCATCTCGCGAAGGTTGGTCTGCAGCGCGCGGTCGGTGATCAGCTCGATATTGTTCAAGCCCAGCAGACGCCGGTCGGCGCCCCAGATCGCGCCGTAGCGCGGGCCGTTGACGTTGACGACGGGCGGGCCTTCCTCGCCCAGCGTCTTCCACACCACGCCGCCCCATCCGGCCTGAAAGGCGCGCACGACATTGTATTCCTTGTCGGTCGGCGGTGCGGAGGCCAGCCAGAACGGATTGGGCGACTTGATGCCGACGAAGTTGTTGCGGATGTCTGCCATGCTCATGCCCTCCCGTTCGAGGTGAGTGCCCGGTGGATGCTCTCAGCCGCATCGCGGCCCTGCGCCACGGCCGAAACCGTAAGATCGTCGCCGCCGAATATGCAGTCTCCGCCGGCCCAGACCTTGGCGAGCGACGTGCGCCCTTCCTCGTCGACCCTGATACGGCCGTTGACCAGTTCCGGCGCGGTATTGCCGCTACCGTTGAGTGCGCCTGCGTCGAGCGTCTGGCCGATCGCCTTGAACACCTGGTCGGCGGCGAGCGTCAGCGTTTCGCCTGTGCCGGCCAGCTTGCCGTTCGTCTCCGCCGTGTATTCGAGTTCGATTGCCTTGACCCGGCCGCCCTCGGCGATCACCCGCCTGGGCTGCAGCCAGTGACGGATGGTGACGCCGTGCGAGGCGGCGAGGTCCTGCTCGTATTCTGAGGCATTCATCTGCGCCTTGCCGCGCCTGTAGCAGATCGTCACGTCCTCGGCGCCCAGCAGCTTTGACTGGATCGCGGCGTCGATGGCCGTCATGCCGCCGCCGATCACGACGACCCTGCGTCCCACCGGCAGCGCCGCCAGATCGCTTGCCTGCCGAAGGACGGCGATGAATTCGACGGCGTTGTCCACGCCCTGCGCATCCTCGCCGTCGGCCCTGAGTGCGTTGACGCCGCCCAGCCCCATGCCGAGGAATACGACGTCGAACTCGCCGGCCAACGAACCGATCGAAAAATCCCGTCCAAGCGCCCGGCCGTAACGGATTTCGATGCCGCCGATCGCGGTCACGTAGTCCACCTCCGCCTGCGCGAAGCCGTCGACGGTCTTGTAGGCGGCGATGCCGTATTCGTTGAGCCCGCCGGGTTTGGGCTTCGCCTCGAACAATGTCACCTCATGCCCATGCACGGCCAGCCGGTGCGCGCAGGCCAGGCCCGCCGGCCCGGCGCCCACGACGGCGATCCGTTTGCCGGTCGGCGCCGCGCGCTCGTAGAATTGCCTGCCCTGGCGCATCGCCGCGTCGGTGGCATAGCGCTGCAGGCGGCCGATCTGCACCGGCTTGCCCTCTGCGGTCTCGCGCACACAGACTTCCTCGCACAGCGTCTCGGTCGGGCAGACGCGCGCGCACATGCCGCCGAGAATGTTCTGGTCGAAGATGGTCTTGGCCGAGCCGATCGCATTGCCCGTCGCGATCTCGCGGATGAACATTGGAATGTCGATCGAGGTTGGGCAGGCCTGCATGCACGGCGCGTCATAGCAGAAGTAGCAGCGGTCGGCTTCGACAAGCGCTTCGTGATCGTCGAGCGGCGGGTGAAGGTCCGCGAAATTCTCCGCGTACTTCCCCGGATCGAGCCGGCCCGCGGCGATCCCGTCCTTGAACTGGCCTGTCGCCATTCTTGCTGTTCCCCAAGTCTTGTTTTGGCGGAAGGCTACCACGCTTTCATTTTTTATCAATCGGTCAAATTTTGGGATTAATCCTGTCAAAACAACCATTAAGATGATTATTTCGATCATGTTTTCGAGGCAGGCCCTGCGCGTGCCCGGTCTCGGGAAGCGCGGCGAAGCTACTCGGCAATGATGCGAACGTCCGGGTGGAAAGCGTGCGCAACGAAGGCGTTCATGCGCAATAACCGAACACAGGCGGGAGATAACGTTCAATTCAACAAGCCGTGCCATCGCCACAATCCGGCCGGCTTGCGGCGAACGTCACCTGGCGTCAGTGTTGTCACTGCAACGAGCGGCGATGCGGAAGGAAATAAACATGCCCAAGGCCCTCTACGAGAAACGCGGCAAGATCGCCTATGTCACCTTCAACCGCCCCGAGGCCATGAATGCGATCGATCTGGAGATGCACGAATTGCTCTGGAAGATATGGGCCGAATTCCGCGACGATGACGAGGCGCAGGTCGCGATCGTCACCGGCTCGGGCAATGAGGCCTTTTGCGCCGGCGCCGACCTCAAGCAGCATCTCCCCTATTGGGTCGAGCATGCCGACGCGATGCTGCCGCGCCGCAAGATCGGGGACGGGCTGGGCGGCATCACGCGCGGGCTCCACCGTATCTACAAGCCGATCATCGCCGCGGTGAACGGTTGGGCGCTTGCCGGTGGCTTGGAAAACGCGCTCGCTTGCGACATCCGCATTGCCTCGGAGCGCGCGCAATTCGGCTCGTTCGAGGTGCGCCGCGGCTTCCATCACGGCGATGGCGGCATCGTCCGCCTGGTCAACATCTGCGGCGCCGGTGTGGCGCTGGAGATGCTTCTGACCGGTGAGGCGATCGACGCCGAACGCGCCCGGCAGGTCAATCTCGTGTCGCGCGTCGTCCCGCATGACACGCTGATGGAAGAGGCCGAAAAGGTCGCCGCGCAGATCCTGCGCAACGATCCGTGGGCGGTGCGCTCAGCCAAGGAGACGATCCTCAACGTCATTGGCCGCCCTCTCGACGACCAGCTCGCCTACGAAGCCTTCACCGGCTATTCGGGCGCCGCCAACCCGCCTGTGCGGCAACTGCTGGGGCGGTTCTATGACAAGACCGATGACGGGCGCGCGGGCAAGCACGGAAGCTGAAGCTTGCCTCACCGATATAGATCGAATATATATTCAATATGGATTCTTCATTCGTTTGGAACGACGAGAAGAATGAGGAACTAAAGACTCGTCACGGGTTCGGTTTCGAGCGCATCGTGGTTGCCATCCAGAATGGGGCGCTGCTTGCAGATCGAACGCACCCGAATTCCGAACGGTACGGACATCAGCGCCAGCTCATTGTTGAGGTTGAACGCTACGCGTGGATCGTGCCGTTCATTCGCGATGGAGACAAATTCTTCCTGAAGACTATGTTTCCTAGCCGAAAGGCAACCAGACGCTATCTAGGACCTAAGTCATGAGCCGAATTCCGAAAATTTCAGACGAAGAAGAGCGCGAACTGATCGCGCTGAGCGAGGAGGACGGTTGGGTATCGGTCGGTGGCATCGAAGCCCAACGCGAGTTTTGGCGGGAAGTGGCCCACAACACAATTGAAAGTGAGCGCCAGCGCATCTCCATTTCCATTCCAAAACGCGACCTTCTGCGCCTGAAGGCCCGCGCGGCCGAGGAAGGCATGCCTTATCAGACGCTGATCAATTCGATCCTCCACAAATATGTGGAGAGCTGAGCTTGCTAGGGAATTTTAGCTGGAATTTCCGCCATTTGGGACGAAGTGAAGAATCGGCCTGTCAACGACCTGAATCAATTCCTTAACCGGTCCGGTTCACGGTTCGCCGTCCCCGATCGCTTCTTTTCGCTTCGCCACGTAGGCATCCAGTTCCTCCCGCACGCCCGCGTCCATCGGCGGTTGCTCGTATTCCTGCAGCACCTGTTTCCAGACCTTCGTCGCTCGTTCCGTCGCGTCCGCTCCGCCGGCCTCGAGCCAGCTTTCATGGTTCTGCCAGTTGGACAGCATCGGCTGGTAGAATGCCGTCGCGTAGCGCGCCAGCGTGTGCTCGTCGCCGAAGAAGTGACCGCCCGGCGGCACCCGGCCAAGCGCATCCAGGCCGAGTTCGGCTTCGCCGGTCGCGACCGGCTCCAAAAACGCGATCATGTGCTGGATCATCTCCACGTCCTGCACCAGCTTCTCATAGGACACCGTCAGCCCGCCTTCCTGCCAGCCTGCGCCGTGGTAGATCAGATTCCCGTGCCCGAGCACCGCCGACCACAGCGCCATCATCGTCTCCCAAGCGCCCTGCGCATCGGCTGCGTTGGACGAACTGCACGGGCTGGTGCGATACGGCAGATTGTAGCGCCGGGCGAGCTGGCCAGACGCAATGTTGGCCTTGGCGTTTTCCGGCGTCCCGAAGGCAGGCGCGCCCGAACGCATGTCGACGTTGGATGTGAACGCGCCATAGATGACCGGCGCGCCGGGCCGCACGATCTGCGTAAGCGCAATGCCCGCCAGCGCCTCGGCGTTCTGCTGTGCCAGCGCGCCGGCAAGCGTTACCGGGCTCATCGCTCCCATCAGCGTGAACGGCGTCACGCAGACGGACTGGCCTACCTCGCTCAGCGCCATCATGCCCTCGGCCATCGCTTCGTCGAAACGGCGCGGCGAGTTGACCGAAATGATGGTCGTCACGCCGGGATCGTCCCGCATCTCGTCCAGTGTCATGCCGCGCGCGATCGCCATCATTGCGGCGCCGTCCAGCGCCCTGCCGGGCCCGATGGCCGAGACGTGGAAGCATTTGTCGGTCAGCGTGAGATTGGCCAGATAGGTGTCGAGATGGCGTGTGTTGGCCGGCAGTTCGATCGGCGCGCACACCTGGTTGCCGAGCAGATGGATCGCGTTGAAATGCTGCGCCAACCGCACGAGGTCGCGGTAATCTTCCATATTGCCCGCACGACGGCCGCGCTCGCGGTCGTGCACGTTGGGCGGACCCGCGGCCAGCGTGAAGTTGATTGCGTTGCCGCCGAGCCGGATTTGGTTGTCCCGATTGCGCGGCGTCAGCGTGAATTCCGCCGGAGCGGTCGCCAGTTTCTCGGCGACAAGGCCGCGGTCGAGAAATACCATCCTGGTGGAGCGGTCGACCTTCGCTCCGGCTTTCACGAACCGGTCGAGCGCCGCATCGCTCAGCACCTCGATGCCGATCTCCTCGAGAAGTCGCATAGAGGCTTCGTGGATCGCCTCCACCTGATCGCAGGACAGAAGCGGGAATGCCGGATAGGGATTGCGCACCTCGCGCCTGGCAAGCTGAGGTATCGCCCTGCTCTGATTGCCGGTGCTGCGCTGCGCCGAGCGTCGGCGTCGTGTTGGCGCGTTCATCATTCCGGCATAGCGCAGCCGGCGCTCTCTTCTGTTGAAAATGCGCCGTCTTCCGGCGCGATTTTAGAAATCGCGGCAACTTTCTGCACCAATTGTCGGAATTACGACAAATACGTCGCAATCCTGACAATCAGATTGACGTGATAAAAAGCCCGGCGGCTTCCGCCCGTCGTGATTACGCCTAGACTGCGCCGTTCCCCAACCGGAGGCCTTACATGCGCCATGCTCTCGCGACCGTATCGGCCATGCTGCTGATCGCCGGCGCGTTCACCCTGATGCCGCTCACGAACCGGCTTTCAGCGCAGGAGTGCACCGGACCTGATTGCGCATCGCCCGGCGGTCGTCAGTGCGAACGTGAGAAGAAGGAAGCGCCGACCGCCTGACAATGTTGGAGCGACGCCTACCGCACGCCGGCGTAGCGCCTGATATCCGCCACCGCCTGCTGGATCGACGCCTTCGAACGCACCGCCTGCCGCCCCGCTTCGATCACCATGTCGACCTGATCGCGCTTGAGCGCCAGCCGCGTCGGGATCGCGTTGAGCGCGCCATGGGCGCGCGGGTCGGCGTCGCGGAACGACAAATGCTCCACGATGATCTTCACGTCGCGGCAGTCCCAGTTCTTTGTCGAGCCCCGTATGCGCCTGACCTGGTCATGGCTCAGGCTGCACCGGTATGCGATGATCTTCCGTTGCCAGGATTCCACCGCCAGCTTCAGCGCATCGTAACCGTCCCTCATCGATGAGGTTATCGCGGTATGGCTGAGGGCAGGCAGTATCTGCTTCAGCTTCAAACCCCGGCGCGAGGCGCCCCATTCGGGCGCTGGTTCACGGCCCGCATCGGCGACGATATAGACCAGCCTGCGCAATTTGACCGCCTCTTCGAGCGAAAGCGGCCCATGAGGCGTCGCCGACGCGGCCCGCTCCAGCGCGAAGCCCGTCACGCTGTTGTTGTCCGTCAGCCCGCCATCCAGAAGGCGCAGGTTTATCAGTTCCTTGCCCTCGCGATAGGCTGCGAGCGACCGCGCATAGGCCTTCAGCCGCAGCGGCGCTTCCGGATTGTTCAAAGCGTTCTCGAGCCAGGCAGGACGCTGATATCCGCAGTCGGGAGCATCGGCGGAAATAACGAGCGGGGCGAATACCACCGGAAATGCCGCGGACGCGGCGACCGCGTCCGACAGCTTCACCTTGTCCAGATCGCTGCACAAGGCAGCGAACGTATCGTAGGTGAACAGGAACGGCGTGCCGTGGTAGATGTCCGAGGCTGTCAGCCAGACGATCGGCGCGTCTGAGCGTTTGAAGCTCTGGAACGTCGCGCGGTCGAACAGATTGTCGTCCAGCCAGCGGGCGAAATTGCCGCGGTCGTTCGCTCCTCCCTGCAGAGCTCGCACAAGGGTCGACGGCAGCACGGAGGTGCGCATGCTCGCTTCGGCATTCTGCAGCAGGAAGCGTTCCTTGAGGTCGCGATAGCCGTCCTTGCCGCGATAGCCGAAATAGGCCGCGGCGATTGCGCCGCCTGATGTGCCGGAGACGATCCGAACATCATCGACCATGGTCCTTTCGTACGGCGCCTGGTCGATCACATAGCTGTCGAGTTCGCTCAGAATTCCGTAGGCAAAGGCCGTGGCGCGCGCGCCGCCGCCGGAAAATGAAAGTCCGACCACGAGCGACCCGTCATCGCCGGATTCCGGGATGAATTCCGGACTTGCCGGCCCGACCTCGGCGACGAAGCTGTTGATTGGACCCCGGTCACTGGCCGCGCAGGCCGACAGAACGGCGCAGATTATCGCCCCGAACGCCGTCTTCAATCGGCCAGTGCAGCTCATGCGGCTAACCCGTCCAAACCCGAAGTCGGATACCGGCTTACGTGTTCAAGATAACGAAAATCCTAAGACGGGAAGCCGTGCCTGTGTGAAAACGCAGCCCGTTGAGGCTCCTACAAGGCCAATGCGCCTCGGTTTCAGGCAGCTGTGCGCTCTAGCGCTTGCCGCCCTTCGCCAGCGCCTTGGCCTGCTTGACCCAGTCCTCGCGCTCGATCCGGCCGTGGAAATTGAGCTTGCCGTCCACCCATTCGCGTTCGGCTTTCTTCCAGGAAGCGACCTGCGCATAGGTGTAGATGCCAAGATCGTTGAGTGTCCCCTCGATCTTTGGGCCGACGCCGGAAATCTTCTTCAGGTCGTCGGGTTTGGCCGGCTTCTTCACGGCCGGCGGACGCCCGCCATCAGCCGATGCCGTCTTGCCGCTGGCCGATATTGCTTTGCCAGGTTTGGCTCCGATGGCGGCCCTTGCCGCGGCCGGTGACGATGCGGTCTTCACGGAGCGCTTCTGCGCCCCGTGCTTTCCGGCCGCTGTCGCTTCTTCCTTCTTCGTTCTGGCGGTCGCTGGCTTGACGCGCGTGCTGGCCGCCTCGCGGCCCCCGCCCGCCTCGCCGGCGATCTTCTTGGGCGAGGATTCGCCCGGCCGCGCCGATACTGAAGCAGACGGCCGCCCATTGGCGGCCGATCCGGCCTTGCGCGCGGTTGCCGGCGTCGCGGCGGCTCCGGCCGCAGGTTTCTCCGCCGTCTTGGCCGCCTTGACCGGCTTGCGTTTTGCCGACGGGCGCTTCGCTGTCGTGGGCTTTGCCTTCGCGCCCTTATCCTTGATGCTGATCACCGGCTCCATCGTCGCCAGCTGGTCGTCGTCGAGCCAGCAAAGGCTCATATGCCCGTTGCCGAGGTGCTTCACCGGCGGCACTTCCGTTTCGCACTTGTTGCCGGGCACGAACTGTTTCCAGCGGCAGCGGGTCTGGAACGGGCAGCCGCTCGGCGGGTTCATCGCCGATGGAATGTCGCCCTCAAGCACGATGTGCTTCTTCACCACGCTGGTGTCGGCGATCGGAATCGCCGAGAGCAGCGCCTCCGTGTATGGATGGTAGGGCGGCGAGAAGATCTGGTCGGTGGTGCCCTGCTCCACGATATAGCCGAGATACATGACCACCACGCGGTCCGCGATGTAGCGCACCACCGAAAGATCGTGGCTGATGAACAGCATGGTGGTCTTGTTCTTGCGCTGGATGTCCATCAGCAATTCGGTCACCGCGGCCTGCACCGACACATCGAGCGCTGAAACCGGCTCGTCCGCCACAACCACCTTGGCCTGGCCGGCGAATGCGCGCGCCACGCCGATGCGCTGCTTTTGCCCGCCCGAAAGCTGGCGCGGCATGCGCACCGAGAATGCTCGTGGAAGCTTCACCAGATCCAGCAGCTCGAACATGCGCTGCTGCCTATCCGCAACCGATTTGCCGTAGCCGAACTTCTCGAGCGTGCGAATGATCTGGCCGCCGACCGAATGGCTCGGATTGAGCGTGTCGAACGGGTTCTGGAACACCATCTGGATCGAACCGACGGTCCTGGCGTCGCGATCTTCAACCGCCTTCGACTGGATCTCTTCATTGCCCAGCGTCACCGTGCCCGATGTCGCTGTTTCCAGCCCGAGCAGCACTTTGGCCAGCGTGGACTTGCCGCAGCCGGATTCGCCCACGATCGCCACGGTCTCCGATTCCCGCGCTTCGAACGAGATCGACTCGTTGGCCTTCACCGTACGGCTCTCGCCGCCGCCGAAGATCGCGTTGGCGGCGACCTCGTAGTATTTCTTCAGATTGTCGATCTTCAGCACCGGCGCGCCGGCCTTCACCGCGGGCGCTTGCGTGCGCGCGCCTTCAGGCAGCGCCTCCCAGTCGATCTCGTCAAAGCGGACGCAACGGCTGAAATGGTTGTCGTGGCCCCTGACGTCGATCATGGGGATTTCAGCCGCGTCGCACACGCCTTTCTTGAAGTGATGGCATCGCGGGCCGAAATTGCAGCCCTTCGGCCGCTCGTGCGGCAGCGGAAGCTGACCGGGAATTGCGATAAGCGGCCGCGAATTCTTGTCGGCGCCGGGCAGCGGGATGGAGCGGAAGAGCCCCTGCGTATAGGGGTGGCGCATCCGGTCGAACACATCCTCGATCCGGCCGGTTTCCACCGCTTCGCCGGAATACATGACCGTGATGCGGTCGCATGTTTCCAGGATCAGGCCGAGATTGTGGGACACGAAGATCATCGAAGTGCCGAACTTTTCGCCCAGCCCCTTCACCAGTTCCACGATGCCGGCCTCCACCGTCACATCGAGCGCGGTCGTCGGCTCGTCGAGCAGAAGCAGCGCCGGCTTCGACAGCAGTGCCATCGCGATCACGATGCGCTGTTGCTGGCCGCCCGAAAGCTGGTGCGGGAAGGATCGCATCATGCGCTCGGGATCGGGAAGCCGCACTGCGCGCACCATCTCCAGCGAGCGCTTGTAGGCTTCCTCCCTCGAAACCTTGTCGTGGATCAGCGGCACCTCCATGAGCTGCTGGCCGATCTTCATCGCCGGATTGAGGCTCGCCATCGGCTCCTGGTAGATCATGGCGATCTTGTTGCCGCGGATTTCGCGAAGCTCCGCCTCCGACAGTTCCGCCATGTCCTTGCCGCGGAACTTGATGCGGCCGCCGACGATCTGGCCGACATTGGACAGGTCGCGCATGATGCCCAGCGACACGGTCGACTTGCCGCACCCGGACTCGCCGACGATACCCATCGCCTCGCCCGGCATGACCGTGCAGGAGAAGTCCATCACCGCCGGTATTTCGCCCTTTCGGGTGAAAAACGAGATCGAGAGATTCTCGATCTCGATGATCGGCTCGGCATTCTTTGCGATGTTCGTGGCTTTGACAGCTTCGTTCATCGTTTGCACTCAGTCCTTGAGGGATTGTTCGCGAAGCGCGTCGGCCAGGAGATTGAGACCGAGTACGAATGACATCAGAGCGATGACAGGCGGCAGTGCCGGATGCACGAAGGCGCGCAGCAGCCTGCTCGATTCCTTGATCGCCGTACCCCAGTCGGGGCTCTCAGGGGCCAGCCCCAGGCCGAAATAGCCGAGCGTCCCGAGCAGGATCGTCGTGTAGCCGATGCGCAGGCACACATCGACGATCAGCGGGCCGCGCGCGTTGGGCAGCACCTCCCACAGCATGATGTACCAGGGAGATTCACCGCGCGTCTGTGCCGCCGCCACATAGTCGCGCGTCTTGATATCCATCACCAGCCCGCGCACGATGCGGAACACGCCTGGACTGGACGCGAACACGACAGCAACGAAAATGTTCAGTTCGTTCGGCCGGATCGAGATGATGCCCAGCGGGTCGGCGTTAAACACCAGACCGACATAGACCCAGCCGCCGATCAGCAGTGTCAGCCCTATCTGGATCGCCAGCAATTGCGGCCGTCGCCGGAAGCGCGTGTAGAACAGCGTGCAGAAGAAGATGATCGGGAACAGGAAAAACACTCCCGCCATCGCGTAGGGGATCGGCGTGTCCATGATGCCGGGCGTCACCAGCAGGTAGAACAGCAGGATCACGGGGAAGGCCAGCACCAGATTGGCCAGGAACGACAAGATTGTGTCCACACGCCCGCCATAATATCCGGCGGGCAGCCCCAGCGTTGTACCCACCATCAGCGCGAACAGCGTCGCCGCCGGGGCGATGACGAGCACGATCTGGCTGCCGAACACCATGCGGCTGAATATGTCGCGCGCCAGCCGGTCACCGCCGAACAGGAATGCCTGTCCCGTCTCCGGCTCGATCGCACCGGGCAGCACATCTTTCATGACGAATATCTGCGCCAGCGGATTGAAGGGCGAAATGATGTCGGCGAAGATCGCCGTGAACATCCAGAACAGGCAGATCACCACGCCCGCGACACCGACGCCGGTGTCGAAGAGCTGGCCGTACAGACCCAGCCTCGGCTTGAAGCTGTAGCTCAGCACCAGAATGATCGCGAGGGCGATCCATACGGACCAGAAGCGCCACAGGACGCCCAGTAGTATCTGGAAGCCGTTCAGATATTCGAGTTCCATGCGTGCCGCCCCCTAGCTGACGCGAATGCGTGGATTGAGATAGGCGTATCCCACATCCGAAATGAGCTGCGTGAACAGCACGACGAACACCGAAACCAGCGAACACCCCAGCAGCAGGTCGATGTCATTGTTCCCCGCCGCCTCGACCAGCGTGTAGCCAAAGCCCTGGTAGCGGAACATCACTTCCACGATCACGACGCCGGTCAGCAGCCACGGAAACTGCAGCATGATGACGGTGAACGGCGCGATCAGCGCGTTTCGCAGCGCGTGCTTGATGACGACCGCGTTGAACGCCAGGCCCTTCAGCCGTGCGGTGCGGATATATTGCTGCGTCATCACCTCGACCATCGAGGCGCGGGTCATGCGCGCGATATAACCGATGCCGTAGATCGCCATGGTCATGACAGGCAGCGTGAAATTGTAGAACGTGACGCCTTCGCGCGTGGCGCTCGCCGCCGAACCGTTGAAGATGCCGAGCCACGAGGCGAAGACGACGGTGAATATGACGCCTGACACGTATTCCGGCGTCGCCGTGGTCGTGATCGAGGCGACCGAGAGCGTTCGATCCGTTCGCGTTCCTTCCCGCATTCCCGCCAGCACGCCGATCAGGAGCGCCACGGGAACCATCACCACCATCACCCAGAACATCAATATGCCGGTGGCGCCAAGCGCCGGAAACAGCTTGGCCGCTACCGTCGTCTTGAATTTGGTGGAACAGCCGAAATCGCCTTGGACGATGCCGCCATAATGCGGCTCCGCCGGCTCGTCGCAATAGCCGAAGCGCGGCGTGATCGCGCCGGTATCGGGATCGACATAGGGCCGCTTCTGGACCACCCCGAGCCAACGGCCGTACCGCACGAAGAAATTGTCGCGATAGCCGTTCTTGACCAGCCAGCTTTCGATGTGCTCGTCGGAGGACCGCATGTCGAGCTGGCTGATGGCCAGCTTGCGCAGGTTCGGCTCCAGATTGATCATGAAGAACACGACGAGCGTCAGGCACAGCATGGTCAGCGCCATTGTGCCCAGGCGTCGCCCGATGAAAGCAAACATAATCGTCCCCCTGCCGGTCAGGTTGGGGAGAGCGCTCTAGACGTAAACCCTGCAGACGGAATCAACGATTGCCGGAATCCGGCATAGGAGCCCCAAGCGCCCGTCGCGAACGGTTCCGCATCGCCGAGCCGGTTTTTCCGGCATTGTCATTTCCCTCTGGACGGCACACGAACCGGCGCCCCCTGAATGAGATGGGGGCGCGAGAGCGCCCCCATCTCCAGTCTAGTTTACGCGTCGATCCAGACCTTGCCGAAATCATGTTCGAAGGTCGGATGCATCTCGAAGTTCATCACCTCGGGCGCATGGTGGTTGTAGAGCTTGCGCCAGAATGGCTGGATGATGATTCCGGACTCCCGCAGATGGGTCTCGATCTTCTCCATCACGGTCTTGCGCTTGTCCGCATCGGCGATAGTCAGCGCCTCGTTGATCAGGGAATCGAGTTCTTCGTTCGAATACCCCGCTTCATTCCAGGCTTCACCCGACCGGTAGGCGATGGCGACAACCTGGATGCCCAGGGGACGCATGTTCCAGTTGGTCATCGAGTACGGATATTTCGTCCAGTCGTTCCAGAAGGTCGAACCGGGAAGCACCGTGCGCTTCACTTTGATTCCCGCGTCACGAATCTGAGCCGCGATCGCGTCGCCGGTGTTCTTGTGCCAGTCCTCATCGACGGTGATGAGCTCGTGCTCGAAATCCGCCTGCCCGGCCTCTTCCATCAGCGCCTTGGCCTTCGCGGCGTCGCGCACCACCGGACCGATATCCACATATTCGGGATGAATCGGCGCGACGTGGTGGTTTTCCGCCACTTCACCGGCATTGCCGTAGCCAAGGCCCAGGACCTGGGCGTTGTCCACGGCCAGCTGGAGTGCCTGGCGTACCTTCTGGTCGTCATAAGGCTTGTTGTTGACATTGGTGCGCGCCACGATCGTTGCCGCGGTCACCGCCTCCGACGTCTCCATGCCGACGCCTTCGAGGATCGACACGAAATCGGCCGATGTCTCGTGGTTGGCCTGCACCTCGCCGGCCTCGAAGGCCGAGACCATCGCCGACGGATCGGTGCCGTAGTCAATGAACTCGATACCGTCGAGATAGGCTTCGCCGTTCCACCACGAACCATTCTCACGACGCTTGTAGACGACGCTCTGGCCGACATCATACGACACAAGTTCGAACGGACCCGTGCCTATCGGATTGTTGACAAAGTTCGCGCCGGTCTCGTCGAAGCTGCGATGCACGATAAGCGCCGGATAGTCGGTAAGGCTCGGAATGAGGGCGATATCCGGCCTGGTCAGGCTGATCTTGACGGTCATGTCGTCAACCTTGGTGACCGAGCCTTCGCGCAACTTGCCCGATGCCTCGTCGACGATGGAGCCGAGGCGGCCAGGCATTGAGTTGCCTTCCGAGCTCTTGTCCGCCCAACGCGTGAAGTTGAAGACCACGTCGTCGGCGTTGAACGTGTCGCCATTGTTCCAGGTCACGCCCGGCCGTACGTGCAGCACATATTCCGTGGCGTCGTCGTTCACGTCCCAGCTTTCGAGCAGGTAAGGCTCGATCGTGTAGTCATGCGTGTACTTCACCAGCGGCTCCAGCGTCTGGCGCTGGGCGTTGGCGATCTCGGACCAGTCGGCGGTCCGCGGATCCTTCGGATCCTTGATCCACATGGCGACCTTGAGGACGCCACCCTTCTTCGGCTCCTGCGCCAGCGCCTTGGTCGGCGCGGCAAGCCCGATCATGCCGTAAGCCATCGCGGTCGAAGCCCCGAATACGCTGGCCATGGTCAGGAATTCGCGTCGGTCCACCTTGCCGGCCACGACCTTGTCGGCCATGTCCTCGACATGTGACGGCACGCGACCGCCGTTACTTCTGAAGAATTTCATCTGCGCTCTCCCGTTATCTTATGCATTGTCGTCAGCATTCCCCATCCGGTGCCCGATGTCAAAAAGACGGCAGGCGACCAACAGCGAAGTGAAATCTGCAACTTAAAAGGCTGAACGGATGCCGGGTTTGCGACAGTCGTGTCGCATTTGCTCTATTGACCGAGCGGAAATGCCCCAAGGGCAGCCGCCCCGGCCATGCAGATGGCAAACTCTCTGACAAAAGACGGGTTTGGCGTCGGGGAGGCTCGCGGCGAGCCCGGAGCCGCCAAATCGCGCAAACGTGATGGGCTGCCGCGCTCAATATTCCTTTTCGTAGAAGATGCCTCCGCCGGTTCCGCCGCTGTCGCTCGCCTCGCCACGCAGCTTCACGCCGCCCCCGATGTCGAGATCGATCGTGGCCTTGCCGGATCCCGGCTGCGCGCCTTTTTCAACCGAGAGATAGGTGCGGTCGTTCAGATATTTGCCGACTGACACCGATGTATCGCCGGTTTCCTCGTCGGTGCTGACGTCGATATCGTCGACGCCGATTCTCTCCCGCAGGCGTTGCAGCAGCGTTGTCGAACCGCCGATCCCCGCCAATTGCCCGGCCGCGGAGGCAAGCTGGGCGATCTGCACCGCCGACAGGCCCGACATCGCCTTGTCGAACAGTAGTCTGGCGAGAATTTCGTCTTCCGGCAGGATCGGGCTGGACTCGAAATTGAACGACGGATTGTTCGCCGGGCCAGTGACGAGAACGGTGACGGTGGCGTCCCCGGCGCGCGTGTCGGCGGCGAAATTGAGATACGGGACCAGCGACCCGGAAAAGCTGAGCGTGCCACGGGTGAAGTCCAGCCGGCGGCTCAGTATGTTCACGCGCCCTCTGCGCATCTCGAACTGTCCCAGCGCGTTGACCGCGCTGGCCGGCCCGGTGAGCTGCAGGCTGCCGCCAAGTTCCGCGTCGAGCCCGCGTCCCTGAACGAAAATCTCCTGTGGCGCGCGTAAGTTGAGGTCGAGCCTTACACCCCCGCCTGGACCGCCGCCTGTCGATGGCCTCAATGCCTCCTGCTGCCGTGCGACCGCCGCCGGCGCGTTGCGATGCTGGACGTCCAGCTGCGACAGGCTGGTCGGAAGTCGATCGGGAATCGTAACGACCGAGCGGCCGAGATTGATCTCACCGCTTAGCAACGGGCTGTTGGTGATCGGCCCCTCGAGCGCAAGCAACCCGTCGAAATTGGCCGTCACCATACGCCCGTCCGTATAGCGGCCATTGTCGATGCGCAGATTGAGGTCTGCCGGAAAGCCCTGCGCCGGGTCGATGCCGACGCTGCCATTGCCGGTAATCGAGCCGCCGGTGGACAGCCGCCCCTCGAGGCTCGTGATGGTGGCGATGCCGCCGCCGATGTCAATCGCGGCGGCGAGATCGTCGACCGCGACCCCGGTCGGCGCGTGGACCAGCCTTGCGCCCGATGTGCGCACGGTCCCGCTGATCTGCGGCGCGCCGAACCCGCCGCCGATCTTCAGCGACACGTCGGCGCCGCCGTTCAGCGCCATGCCCTGCGCGGCGAGCCGGCCGGCGAGCAGCGAAAACGGCACCCGCCCGTTGAAGGTGACATCAGCCGAACGGCCCCGCATGTCGACGGAGCCGCCGCCCGTCATTGTCAGGCCAGAGCCGCCGCCGACCGTGGCATTGAAACGAACGGCGTTTCCGGAATAGGTGCCTCTCGACGATACGCTCATCGCTCCCAGGCCCGCCGACCTCGTCTGTGCGGTGCCCCCTCCGGTCCAATTGAGATCGTACGCGACCTGTGGACTGGACACCGTACCGTCGATGTTGACGTTGCCTGAAACAGTTCCCTCGGCGCCCAGCCCCGGAGCGAAGGCAGTCACCGCGCTTGCGGGAAAAGAACTGATCCGGGCCGTCAGATTGAGCGACGAACCGGCCGTGCCGGATATCGTTACGTTGCCACCCGCAGCGTTCACGGCCAGCCCGTCAAGACGAGCCGTGCCGTCCGTCACGGTCACAATCGTTGGCGCCGCGAGCGCGGCATTGAGACCACGATAGGTCGCGCCTGCCTTTGCGAGTTCAAGCGTAACGTCGCCGTCTTCAACCTTGACGCGCCCCGCCGCCGAAGCCGGCGTGCCGTTCGCCGTTGCGCTGCCGTCAAACGCTGTCCACGCGCCATCGCGCGAGAGATTGACTTGCGCATCGCGGATGTCGGCGCCGCTGGCGGCAACCCTATCCGCACGCACCGTTCCGGAGACCACCGGCGCCTCAATATAGTTGTCCGCCGAAGCCGAAACGGAGACCCCGTTTGCGCTCAACGTTTCCATGGCGAAACGGGGAACCGTTCCCTCGATCGACAAGCGCGGCGTGCCGCCGTCGCGCACGAAACGAATGGTGCCGTTGGCGGCGCCCGAAACGTCGACGAGCACCAGAGCGGCCAGCGGTCCGATCTCGGGAAAATCGAACTGCACGGTTCCTTCCGGCACGAATGCATCGTCGAGCGTCAAGGCGCCCGAGAGTTGGTTCTCGCCGAGCGAAAGGCCGAGGTCGCCGATCTCGCGCCGCCCATCGTTCGTCGCCAGTGTTGCTTTGCCTTCCAGCTGATCGGATCCGATTTGGCCAGTGAGCGTTATGTCGCCGGCCGGCGCGGCGCGGTCCGCGGTCACCGATGCGTCGAGCGACAGGCCGGTCAGTTCGCGTCCCGCGACCGTCAACCGGTCGCTGGAGACAGTGACGTTGACCTGCGGTTTGGCGATGTCGCCGCTCGCCTGCAGCGAGAAAGCGGCCCCGCCCTCCGCCACCGCGGACAACCGTGACAGATCGGTCAATGTGCCGTTGATGTCCGCCGATATCGTTTCATCGGCCATCGAAGCCGATCCCGAGACACTCAGGTCGCCCGACTGCATTTCGGCGCCCGATACCGAGAGCCCCCCGTCGGCGCTACGCTCCAGCCTGCCGCTCAGCTTGATGTCGCGGCCGAAGAGAATTGCCGAGGCCGGCGGCAGAACCGCCGAAAGCATCTCGCCGGTCAGATCGATGGTCACGGTCGTGTCGGCAATACCGTAGCGGCCGGTCGCCTGTGCGCTGACGGTGCCGGAACGCAGCACAGCGTTTTCCAACGTGACCGCGTCCGCCGAAACGACCGTCTGGGCGTCCAGCGACACCGCACCCGCCAGCAGGTTGGCAAGCGTCGGAATGGAGCTGCCGACGGCAGCGGACGTGGCCGAAAGCGACACGGGGCCGGACCGCGACTTGAAATCGAATGCCTGCGAACTGGCGGTGAGTGCGATGTCTTCCGCCGCCAGATCAGAGACCGACAAGCGCGCCAATTCCGCGTCGATATTGAAGCCCAGGGCATCGCCAGGTCCGAATGCGCGACCCGACGCATTGCGCAGCGCCAGTTCGATCCGTGCCTCACCGTCGCCGAAACGCAGCGGAACCGGAGCGGCGGTTGCCTGCGCCTGAAACTCGAAATCCGACACGCCTTCCGGGTCGAGCCCGCCTCGTGCGGAGGCCTCCACCGTTTCGCCCTTCAGCGTGAGCGTATCGACCGTGATGGCATTCCATGGCCGAACCAGCCCCGCGAACGTGAACTCGGTCGTTCCCCGGGCGACGGCGGCAAACCCGTCGGGCAGGAAGGCATGAAAATCGCCGGTTCCGCTTGCCTCGATCCTGCTGCCCGCATCGGTAAGCTGATGTCGCCCGTCGACCGCCGCGGTGACGTCGCCGTCGACGGCAAATGTCGCCCTGCCTTTCCAGTCGGCCGCCGGCCCGCTGCCGCTGACGTTGATCTCCACGGACGGAGCCTCAGGCAATCTCAGCAGGGTGGCGATCACCCCGCCTTGCGGTTCGCTGCCATTGATCTCGATGTAGAGCCGGTTCTCGTCGGGCACGAATGCGATATCAGCGGTCAGCGAGCCTGCACGGCTGTCGGTCCGTTCAACCGCAAGCGTCGCCTCGGCTGCAAGTGGCGCATTGTCGACCAGGACCGAGCCGGTCGCCGAAAACCGCGCCGCACTTCCCGCCAGCGCTTCGCCAAGCCTGATGTCGGGCAGATCGACCGCCGCAATGTCGATGGTCACGGGCAGGTTGAATGAACCGTCGGTCTCGGTTTCGGCCGCCTTCGGCAGCCTTGTGATCTCGACCCGGTGGGCCGATACGCGCTCCGCATCGAACGCGAAACCGAGCAGCGCGGTGGGCGACCAGTCGACGGAAACGTCCGTCAACGCCGCCCACGGCCCTGTTTTGTCCTCGACCACCACCTGAGCGGCGGTAAGATTGCCGCTCCATATTCCGTCGATACCGCTGATGCGCACCGTTCGGCCGGGGCCGGATGCGAGATCGGATGCAATGCCGGCGAGGCTAGAGCGTCCTCGTTCGGTCAGCGTCAGCACCGCAACCGCGCCCGCTGCAAGCACGATCAGGACCAGGAGTGAATAGAGGAGGTACCGGAGCGCAATCCGGAGATAGCGTATCATGATCCGGTCAGAACGCCTGACCGATGCCGGCATAGACACCAAAGCTCGGATCGCCCGGCCTGCGGTTGAGCGGCACGGCGGCATCGACCCTTAGCGGCCCGAGAGGCGTCAGATAGCGCAACCCAAGACCTGCGCCGAACTGCCATGCCGAAGCGCCCGGCACCGTGCCTGCCGAAACAGTGCCCGCGTCGACGAACGGAACCAGTCCGATCCTGTCATTGAGTTTGAAACGCATTTCCAGTGATGCCTCCGCGAATGACCGTCCGCCGGTCGGTTTTCCGGTCGCGTCGCGCGGACCCACGCCCTGAAAGCCGTAGCCCCGCACCGAGCCGCCGCCGCCCGAATAGAAACGCCGATCCGCCGGAATGGCGGAAAGCGGCGCTCCGACAATCGATCCCGCTGCAACCCTTGCGGCGACGACGAAACGTCCATCGCCGTCGAGCGCGCGGTATGCTGAGGCCTCGCCTCTCATCTTCACGAAGTTCGCGCCCGAGAAGAGATCGCGCGTCGGTTCGACATTGACCAGAAAGCGCAGCCCGCGTGTCGGATCGAGGCGGTTGTCGCGACCGTCATAGACATATTCCAGCGGAATACTGACCAGAAGATGGCGGCGCGGCACGACCGGGCTGAAACTGTCGGTGACATTGGACCATTCGACGCGAAGTTCGGCCGACGCCGTCTGCTTGGCGGTCAGTTCGCGGCGAATGCCCGCCCGCGCATCGATCGAGAACCGGTCATAGGCCTGAGGATGCTCGAACGACGCCTTTACGCTGGATATGAACTTGGAGGCGGGACCCATCACCCCCGGTTTCTCGAACAGGATGCGCGCATTGTAGTTCAGCCTGGCAAGGTTGCCGGTGCTGCCAATGCGGCTGATGGAGCCTTCGATACGCAGCTTCTCGGCACGGCCGAACAGGTTGCGGTGGCCCCAATAGCCCTCGATGCCCGCACCGTCGGTGCTGGAAATGGTTGCCCCGACGCCAAAATACCGGTGCTTGCGCTCCGAAACGGCGACACTGATGGGAATCGATCCGTCGGGATTAAGCGCATCGCCCTCCGTGACGGCGACACTGTTGAACACTTCGAGATTCTGAAGCCGTTCGCGTGCACGGTCGAGTTGTTCGGGCGAATAGGTCTCGCCGGGTTCAAGCCCGGTGATATATGCCGTGAATTCGCGATTGACCTCGTCAGTACCCTCGACGGTCGTTTCGCCATAAGGCGCGATCGGACCCGCCTCGAACGCAAGCCTCAGGTCCAGTTTGTTCGTGGCGCCGTCGGCAACGACTTCGCGTGACACGATGCGGGCGAGCGGCCTGCCCTCCTCTTTCAGCGCTCGCACCATGTCGCGCTCGGCCTTGAGGATTGCCCGCGATCCCGCATCGCCTCCGGGTATCAGCCCGAAACGCGCGGGAGCGAGATTGGCCGCGTCGCCTGCCAGCCGGATATCTCCCAGCACGAACACACCGCCCGGATCAATGCTGATCGAAACCGGCACCGGGCCGTTTCCGGCGAATTCGGCATCCGGCTGTATCTCGTCCAGCGAACGCCCGGCGATACGGATGATGACGACGCCGTTGTAGCGTGCGTGCTCGTAAAGCGCGGCCACCAGGCGCTCGCGATCGTTGCGCGCCTTGGAAATCAACCCGAGCGAACCGGAAACCGGTGTGTCCTCGTCGCGCACAAGCAATGAGGCCTCGCTGAGCGTATCCGCGAGCTCACCGTCGCTCGCGCCCGCATCGAACGTCACCGTATATGCGAGAGGATCGACAATCTCGATATCGTCCGCATCGGACCCGCCGAAGATGCGCAGGCCGAAGATTTCCAGTGCGGATGCAGGCGCGGCGGAAATGCAGGCAAGGCCCGCAACCAGGGCGGCAACAAGCGCCAGACGCACGCGTAGCCCGCCCGGTTTCGTTGTGCCCGCTCCTGGCTTTGTCTCCGGTCTCACTATTTTCATTACTCTAGAGTAACCACAAATCCTAAATTGGTATTGAAGCTGGGCGCACCTAATGCGGCCACAATCCCAAGTTCACACTCTGTTTCAGGCGGTAACGGAGCATGGATTCCGGCCCGTCTGACTGTCCCCGTATTGCCTTAGCACGGCAATAAGGCAGGGCAAACGTGATCTGGCCGTCGCAGACACACCTTAGGGTGGCATTGACATCCGGTGTCGCACCGGCGCCAGATTGTCCGAAGGGATGCGGATACTGTTGGAGGAGCAGCATGGCCATGCGCGCGGTCCAGTTCATTTTTCTGGTTTTCATTGCCACAGTCGTTTCAGTCGGATCGGCGGCTGCGCAGGATCAGCGCAGCATCGTCCTCTCGCAGGACAGTGACTATTTCGGCTTCGATCTCAGAACCGAACGCGACCTGACGCTCAAACAATGCGCCCAGGCCTGCCTGGACGATGGCGCATGCCGCGCCTTCACCTACAACACCAACGCGCAGTGGTGTTTCCTCAAGTCCGATTTCAGCGCGCTCAACCCTTTCCCCGGGGCCGTGGCCGGACGTGTCGCCTATTCGTCCGGCGAGCCGGACATCGGAGCCCCTGCCAGCCTGACTTTCCTTCCCGAAAATGTCGCCGACGAGGCGATACGCTACCGCTCCGATCTGATGGCCGAAGCGCGGCCGGACCCCGGTATGGGCATCGGCGTATTCATCGCCGTGGCCGACAACGCATTGGCCTCCGGAGACGCGCGCGCCGCGACGCAATCCTATCGTCAGGCGTTGCGCATTTCACCCGATGAGCGGCCGGTATGGACCAAGCTGACCGATGCGCTGCTGGCCGTGCAAACCGAAAACAGTTTTGAAAGCGGAGCCTTCGCACGCGCCGCTACGTCCTCGGCGCTCAATGCCTACAAGCTGACGCGCGGCGCCTCGGAACGGGCGGGTTCGCTCGCCCATCTGGCGCGCTCGCTCGACCGGCGCGATCTCTACCGCCCGGCGATCGAAGCCTACAATGCCAGCCTCGAACTGCGAAACAGCGCTGAAGTGCGCGCCGCGCTCGACGACTTGCGCGCCCGCAAGGGTTTCCGCGTCGTCGATCACACCGTCAATTCCGACACCGTCGCACCGCGCATTTGCCTGCAATTCTCCGAAGCGCTGGTGAAAACCGGCACCGACTACGCCTCATTCGTCACCGTCGACGGCCGCCTGCCGAAGGCGGTCGACGCGGGCGAGAAGCAGCTCTGCGTCGAGGGGCTGGAACATGGCGAATATTACGACATCCTGGTCCGCTCCGGCCTGCCTTCGGCCATCGGCGAGGTCATCGCCAGCCCGGTCGCGCTCAATATCTATGTGCGCGACCGCGAGCCCTCGCTTCGCTTCACCGGCGACAATTTTGTCCTGCCGTCGACCGCCCGTCGCGGCATTCCGCTGATCAGCGTCAACACCGAAATTGCCGAACTGAAAATGTACAGGGTCGGTGACCGCGCGCTCGCGCAGCTGCTTTCGGGCTACAGTTTCCTGCGCCAACTCGACGGCTACAGCCTCTCGGAGGTCGGTGACGAACTCGGCCAGCCGGTCTGGGAAGGCGAAATCGACATCCGCTCCGAACTCAATTCGGAAGTGACGACCAGCTTTCCGGTCGACGAGGCGCTGCCTGAGCGCAAGCCGGGCGTATATGTGCTGTCGGCCACGCCCAAGGGAGACCAGAGCGAATACTGGTCGGCCAAGGCCACGCAATGGCTCGTCGTTTCCGACATCGGCCTCTCCACCTATACCGGCGTTGACGGGCTGACGGTCTTCGCGCGCTCGCTGTCGACCGCGACGCCCATCGAGGGCGCCGAACTCACTCTGCTTGCCCGCAACAACGAGATTCTCGGAACCGCGACGACGGACGCAAACGGCCAGGCTTCGTTCACACCCGGCCTGACCCGCGGCAATGCCGGTCTGGCGCCGGCGGTGCTTCTCGCCCGCGGCGGCGGCAGCGATTTCGTCTTCCTCGACATGACGCGCGCCGGCTTCGACCTGTCCGACCGCGGCGTCACCGGCCGCGCCGCCCCCGGCGCGCTCGACGTGTTCGCGTGGACCGAACGCGGCATCTATCGCGCCGGCGAGACCGTCCATGCGGCGGCGCTTGCCCGGGACGACGCGGCGACGGCGGTCGAGGACCTGCCGTTGACCTTCATCTTCACCCGCCCCGACGGCGTCGAGGACCGGCGCATCGTCGCCGGCGGCGAGGCCATGGGCGGCTACGCGGTCGATCTGCAACTGCAGGCGAATGCGATGCGCGGCACCTGGACTTACCGCGTCCACGCCGATCCGGAGAAAACGTCGGTTGCCGATGGGCGTTTCCTCGTCGAGGACTTCGTGCCCGACCGCATCGAGTTCGACATGGAATCCGCCGGCGACGAGATCGCTGTCGGCGAGCCTGCGCTTGTCGAAGTGGACGGCCGCTTCCTTTATGGCGCGCCGGCGGCCGGCCTTTCCATGGAAGGCGAGGTCGCGCTTTCGACCACGCGCGACTGGGCCGCGTTCCCCGGCTACCTGTTCGGCCTCGCCGATGAAGAGGGCGACGAGGTCGCCAGCATCACGCCGCTGACCGACCTTCCGTTGACCGACGACGACGGCAAGGCGAGTTTCGATGTCGTCGTGAACGCCATCCCGTCAACGACCCAGCGCGTGAACGCAAATGTCGTGCTGCGCATGCGCGAGGGCGCCGGGCGCGCCGTCGAGCGCTCAGCTGAAATCGGCATCGAACCGGATAGCGACCTGATCGGCATCCGTCCGGAGTTTTCCGGCGGCTCGGTGCCGGAAGGCGCGGTTGCGTCCTTCCGGGTCATCGGCGCCACGCCCGGCGGTGAACGCGCCGTCATGGACGGCCTGATCTGGACGTTGGAAAAGCTCGATCGCCGCTATCAGTGGTACCGAAACGGCGATCGCTGGAATTACGAGCCAATCACCTACGAAACCAAGGTCGCCGATGGCCGCCTCGATGTCGGCGCGGATACCGAAGGCCGCATCCAGGCGGCGGTCGCATGGGGACGCTACCGGCTCACAGTGGAGACGCCAGACCCTGCCGGGCCGCAGACCAGCGTCGAGTTCGACGCCGGCTGGTACGTCGCGGCAAGTTCGACCGAAACGCCCGACGGCCTGGAGATTGCCCTCGACCGGGAGGAATACGCGGCAGGCGATACCGCCCGACTTCAGGTCTCGCCACGCTTTGCCGGTGAGCTGCTTGTCACCGTGGGCGCCGACCGTCTGCTGGAAACCTTCACTGCCAGCGTACCCGAAGGCGGCGCGACCATCGACATACCGGTCAGCGAGGATTGGGGCGCCGGCGCCTATGTCACGGCCACCCTGTTCCGGCCTGGCGACGCCGAGCAGACGCGCATGCCGGCCCGCGCGATCGGGCTGAAATGGCTGTCGATCGACCCGGGCCCGCGCAAGCTCGACGTGGCGCTTGAAGCCCCGGCGCAGTCGAAGCCGCGCGGCCCGCTTGCCGTGCCTGTGTCCGTTCCCGGCGCTGCCGGCGAAACCGCCTACGTCATGCTGGCGGCCGTCGATGTCGGCATCCTCAATCTGACCAGCTACGAAGCGCCCGACCCGACCGGTTGGTATTACGGCCAGCGACGGCTCGGCCTCGAACTGCGCGACCTCTACGGCCGCCTGATCGACGGCTCGCTTGGCGCCGCGGGCCGCATTCGCACCGGCGGCGATGGCGGCGGCATGGCTGTCGAGGGCAGTCCGCCCACGGAGGAACTCGTCGCCTTCTTCACCGGCCCGGTCGAGCTCGACGCCGATGGCCGCGCGGTCATCTCGTTCGACATCCCGCAGTTCAACGGCACTGTGCGGCTGATGGCCGTTGCATGGACGAAGAACGCCGTCGGCAATGCCGAGACCGACGTCATCGTGCGCGAACCGGTCGTCGTGACGGCCGGCCTGCCGCGCTTTATGGCGCCGGGCGACACTGCTTCGCTGCGCCTCGACATCGCCAACACGGACGGCCCGGCCGGCGAATACACGCTGAGCGTGTTGACCGACGGGGGCGTGAATGCTGGACAAAGCGGGCAGACGATCACGCTCGCATCCGGCGAAAGGCGAGCCGTATCTGTCCCGCTCACCGCGGAAATGACCGGCCGCTCGGCAATCTCGGTGCAACTGGCGCATGCCGGCGGCGCCGAAATCGAACACAATTTGTCGATTCCGGTTCGCCCGTCCGCGCAGCCGGTCACGACACGCCGCATCGTCTCGCTCGCGGCGAATGGCGGTTCGATCACGGTCGACGAAGAACTTCTGGGCGACAGCCTGCTCGACGGCGCGACAGTCTCCATCGGTGTCTCGCCGGTGGCCGCGTTCGACATCCCCTCGCTGCTGATGAGCCTCGACCGCTACCCCTATGGCTGTGCGGAGCAGACAACGAGCCGCGCCCTGCCGCTGCTCTATGTCGCCGAACTGTCGGCTCAAGCGGGGCTCGAACCCGATCCCGAGGTCGAAAAACGCGTGCAGGACGCGATCCTGCGCGTGCTGTCCTACCAGTCGTCGTCGGGCAGCTTCGGCCTTTGGGCGCCGGGCTACGGCGATCTGTGGCTCGATTCCTACGTGACCGACTTCCTGACCCGCGCCCGCGAACTCGACTATGAGGTGCCGGCGGAAGGAATGCGGCTCGCGCTGGATAATCTCCAGAACTCGACCGCCTATGATCTGGATCTGGTCGAGCGCGGTCCCGAGATCGGCTATGCGCTCTATGTTCTGGCCCGCAACCGCCGCGCTTCGGCAGGCGACCTGCGCTACTACGCCGACACCAAACTTGACGAGTTCGGCACGCCGATGGCCCGCGCGCAGATCGGCGCGAGCCTTGCTCTCTACGGCGATTCACTGCGCGCCGAGCGGGCGTTCCGCTCCGCGCTTGAACTGGCCCGAAACGGGGAGACCGACCATTACCGGTCGGACTACGGCTCTTCACTGCGCGACGGAGCGGCGATCCTTGCGCTGGCTGCCGAGACCCGGCCGGTGCCGGGCATGGTCCCGGAAATGATCTCCTATGCCGCCCGGGTGAGCGGCGAGGACCGTTACCTGTCCACGCAGGAACAGGCATGGATGCTGCTCGCCGCCCGCGCGTTGGCGCAGGGCAGCGAAGCGGTCCGTCTCGAGATCGACGGCGCCTCCCATATGGGCAACTATGCCGCCAGGCTGGACGGGCTGGACCTGCCCGGCAATCCGGTGACCATCGTCAACCGCGGCGCAGCACCCGTCGATGCGGTGGTGACAACGGTGGCGACACCGGCCCAGCCGCTGCCAGCCGGCGGCGAGGGCTTCACCATCGAGCGCACCTACTACGACATGGACGGCACGCCGGCGAACGTCAGCACGGTCACGCAGAACGAACGTTTCGTGGTTGTGCTGCGTGTCACGGAGGAGAATGCCTGGCATTCCGATGTTCTGGTGAGTGATCTGTTGCCGGCCGGCTTCGAGATCGACAATCCGAGCCTGGTGAGCAGCGCCGACCTGTCGAATTTCGGCTGGCTGCCCGGTACCGACTATGCCCATGTCGAATTCCGCGACGATCGTTTTGTGGCGGCGTTCGACCGGTCGGCAGGCAATGACCGCGAGATGGTCATGGCCTATGTCGTGCGCGCGGTAACGCCCGGCGTTTATGCACACCCGGCGGCGCATGTGGAGGATATGTACCGGCCGCAGTTCCACGCGCGCACCGGCGACGGCTACATGGAGGTGATCGCGCCTTGATCCGCGCCCGGCTTCCCCGGAAGCTGCTGCCCCGTTCCGCCACCGCGCTTGCCGCGGCGGCGGCGCTGGCCATGACCGGCATGATCGCGGCGCTGGAGGCCGATCGCGCATTTGCGCCGCCGCTGGACCCCGCGCCCATCTCGGCCGAAGTGCTTGACCGCAATGGCGAACTGCTTCGCGCCTACGCGGCGCCCGACGGCCGCTGGCGCATGGCGGTCGATCTGCGGGAGGTCGATCCGCATTTCCTCGACATGCTGATCGCCTATGAGGACAAGCGCTTCCGCGAGCACGCCGGCATCGACTTCGCCGCCATGCTGCGCGCCACCGGGCAGCTGCTCGCCAATGGCCGCATCGTGTCGGGCGGCTCCACGATATCCATGCAGCTTGCCCGGCTGATTGAGCCGCGCGAGAGCCGCTCGGTCGCAGCCAAGCTCAAGCAGATGTTCCGCGCCTGGCAGATCGAGCGGCGGCTGTCGAAGGACGAAATCCTCAAACGCTATCTGACGCTCGCACCGTATGGCGGCAACATAGAAGGTGTTCGCGCCGCTTCGCTCGCATGGTTCGGCAAGGAGCCGCGTCGCCTCACCGTCGGCGAGGCGGCGCTTCTCGTCGCCCTGCCCCAGTCGCCCGAGGCGCGCCGACCCGACCGCCATCCGGCAAATGCCCACACCGCCCGCGACCGCGTTCTAATGCGCTTGGTGGATGCCGGCCTGATGAGCAAGACCGAGGCTTCGCGCGCCTCGTCCGTGACCATCGTTCCGGAAGGACGCCGGCAGCTCCCTGCACTCGCCGCCCATGCGGCCGACGCCGCCCGTCTGGCCGATCCCGCCGCCTCGCGCATTGAACTCACCATCGACCGCTCGATCCAGAAGCAGCTCGAGACTGTTGCCGGCGAGGCAGCCGCCCGCATCGGCGACAAGGCTTCCGTCGCCATGTTGATGGCCGATGCCCGCACCGGCGAGATTTTGGCCGAAGTCGGCTCCGCGGATTTCTTCGATGCCGGCCGCAACGGCTGGATCGACCTCACGCGCGCCGTCCGCTCGCCGGGATCGACTCTGAAGCCTTTCATCTACGGGCTGGCATTCGAGGAGGGCCTGGTCTCCCAGCAGACGCTGATTGAGGACCGGCCGGCCAATTTCGCCGGCTATCGGCCGCGCAATTTCGACATGGCCTATATGGGTGATGTCAGCATCCGCGAGGCATTGCAGCTTTCGCTCAACGTGCCGGCGATCCGCCTGCTCGACGCATTGGGGCCGACCCGGCTCGCTGGGCGTTTCCGCGACGCAGACGTGAAGCTTGAACTGCCGCCGGGCGAGAAGCCGGGACTGGCCATGGGCCTCGGCGGCGTCGGTCTGACATTGCACGCCCTCGTCCAGCTTTACACGGCGCTGCCCAACAGCGGTTTCGCCACCCCCTTGCACATCAAGACGGCGCAACCACAACCGGTCCGCCTGCTCGACGCCGCGGCCAACTGGCAGGTCGTCGACATATTGTCTGGCGTGGCGCCGCCGCGCGGCGCGCCAAAGATCGGCATCGCCTACAAGACAGGCACCAGCTACGGCTATCGCGATGCCTGGTCGATCGGGTTCGATGGCCGGCATGTGCTGGGTGTCTGGGTCGGCAGGCCTGATGGCGGTCCCGTGCCCGGCATATCCGGCTTCGACACGGCCGCGCCGATCCTGTTCGACGCGTTCTCGCGCTCAGGCGTGGCTTTCGTGGAACACCCTTCCCCGCCTCCCGGCGCTGTACGGCTGGCGAGGCACGACCTGCCCGTCACCATGCGCCGCTTCATGTCGACCACGTCGGAAAAGGCGCCAGCCGGTGTCGTGGAGGCCGCGCCGGAGATCGTGTTCCCGCCCCAGGGCGCGCGCGTCGACCTGGCGTCCATCGGCGGCGATGCAAGGCTTGTGCTGAAACTGCAGGGCGGTCGCGCGCCCTTCCGTTGGCTGGCAAACGGCCGCCCGCTGGAGGAGCTGGTCCGCCGCCGCACGACAAGCTGGCAGCCGGACGGCGAAGGGTTCTCCACCCTCACCGTCATCGACGCCGCCGGCCGCGCCGCCAGCGTCAACGTGTTCCTGGAATAGCGTTCCGGCAGTCAGCCCGGCGTCATGCCGCGCAGCCGCTCGTTGCGGCGGCGGATCAGTTCCAGCGTGGTCAGAAGCAGGATCGACATCGCCACCAGCAGACTTGCCAGCGCCAGGATGGTCGGGCTGATTTCCTCGCGCAAGCCGGAGAACATGCGCACCGTCATCGGTGTCTGCTCCGGCCCGGCCATGAAGTTGACGATCACCACCTCGTCCAGCGAGGTGACGAAGGCAAACAGGGCTCCCGCTATCACACCCGGCAAGAGCAGCGGCAGGATCACCTTGAAGAAGGTCGTGGTCTGATTGGCGCCGAGGCTTTGCGAGGCGCGGATCAGCGTCTCGTTGAAACCGGCCAGCGAGGCCGTCACCGTCAGCACCACGAAAGGCGTGCCGAGCACGACGTGGGCAAGGATGATGCCGGGGAACGTGTTCGACAGGCCGACGCGCGCGAAGAAGGAAAACAGCGCCGCCGCGGTGATGATCAGCGGCACGATCATCGGCGAGATCAGAACCGCCGTAATGATGCCTCTCGCCGGCATGTTCGGCCGGTTGAGCCCGAGCGCGGCCAGCGTGCCCAGCGAGGTCGCTATGACGGTCGACGAAATCGAGATGATGAACGAGTTGCGGATCGAACTCATCCACTCGTTCGAGCCGAGCAACGCATTGTACCAGCGCAGCGAATAGCCGTCGGGATCGAACGACAGCATTTCCTTCGTGAAGGTGAAGTACGGCTGCGCGTTGAATGACAGCGGGATGATCACCACGATCGGCGCGACCAGGAAAAAGAAGATCAGCGCGCAGATGATCCCGAACGCATAGTGCCAGACCCGCTCGGCGGTTGTCGTGTAAGCCGGAAGTGCCATCGCTCGCCCCCTAACCGAACTTCAGCTTGTCGACGCCGACGAGCTTGTTGAATGCCCAATATACCAGCAGCACGGCGACGAGCAGGATCGTCGCAAGGGCCGACGCGAGCTTCAGCTGTGCACTCGAGCCCTGCATGTTGTCGGCGATCAGGTTGGAGATGAAGATGCCGCTGTCGCCGCCCACCAGCGCCGGCGTGATGTAGTAGCCGATCGCCAGAATGAACACGAGGATACAACCCGCCGCGAGTCCTGGAACGGTCAGCGGGAAGTAGACCCGCCACCAGGCGCGGAACGGGTGCGCGCCAAGCGACTTGGCGGCACGCAGATAGCTCGGCGGAATGGTCTTCATGACCGAATAGAGCGGCAGCACCATGAACGGCAGCAAGATGTGCGTCATGGCCACGATCGTGCCGGTACTGTTGTAGATCATCCTGAGCCTGCCGCTGGGGTCGATGATCCCCAGCGCAACCAGCATTTCATTGATCACGCCCTGCTGCTGCAAGAGCACGATCCAGGCCGATGTCCGGACAAGGAGCGACGTCCAGAAAGGCAGCAGCACGAGGATGAGAAGGAGATTGGCGGTGCGCGCCGGCTGCGTGGCAATCAGGTACGAGATCGGATAGGCGAGCACGATGCAAAGGCCGGTGATAAGGAGGCTCATCCAGGCCGTTCGGAAAAACAGCTGTTTGTATATCTGGTAGACTTCCGGGCGCGGAGCGATTTCCCCCTGCGAATTGTATTCATAATCCACGGCCAGCAGATAATAGGTCGGCGTGACCACGCGCGATTCGCGCTTCAGGATGCGCCAGAATTCAAGATTGGCCCAGTCTTCGTCGAGATCGAGGAACTTCTCCCGGTAAGGCGCCGACCATTCATCGACCTCCCTGGAGGTGCGCATCATGGTGCTGCGTGCACCCGGGATTTCGCGGTTTATGCGCGCGGCCGCTCGTCCGATGGTTCGCTTCTCGACACCGACGATCATGTCGGCCGCCATGCCCTGGAAGACCGGCTCGGGCGGTACGTCCTCTTCGTCCCATTCCTGCAGGGCGGCGGCGGTCTGCGGCAGATAATCTCGGATCTCGGGATTGTGGACGGAACGCCACGTCATCGCGATGATGGGCACCACGAACACGATCAGCAGAAAAAACAAGAGCGGCGCGACCAGCATGAAGGCGCGGCGACGCTCGATCGCCTGCGAGCGCCTGAGCGCGGTCTTGAGCGGCGTGCCGTCCGCCGCGAGCAACAGTTCCTGCTTCTGTGGTCTATCGCGCGATGCCATGATTCCCGTCCGCCCGTTTGAAGTACTTGAAGAACGGGGCGCCGGAGCGCCCCGTTCCGGTAGTGGGTGCTGCTATCAGCCGGCAACCCAGGCGTTGAAGCGCTCTTCAAGCGAGTCGCCGTAGTCAGCCCAGAACTGGACGTCGAACGGGATCGCCGTCTTCAGGTTTTCCGGGCTGGTCGGCATATGCGGCTTCATGTCGATGTCGGTGCCTTCGAACATGCCGACTTCCGACGCTGACGAATTGCGGGCCGGGCCATAGGAAATGTACTTCGCCTGGTCAGCGAGACGCTGCGTATCGGTAGCGAAGCGGAGATAGTCCTTGATGGTCTCCTCGTTACCCGTGTCGACCGGAACAACCCAGCCGTCGGTCTCGAACATCTGGTGATCCCACATGATCTCGAAAGGCTGGTCCTCATTGACCTGCGCGTTGAAGATACGGCCGTTGTAAGCAGTCGCGATGACCACTTCCCGATCGGCCAGCATCTGCGGAGGCTGTGCGCCTTCAGTCCACCAGATCACGTTGCCCTTGATCTCGTCGAGCTTGGCGAACGCCCGGTCCTGGCCTTCCGGAGTGGCGAGCACTTCGTAGACCTGGTCGGTTTCAACGCCGTCGGCGATCAGGGCCCATTCGAGATTCTTCTGCGGGATCTGCTGCAGCGAACGGCTGCCCGGGAACTTCTCGAGGTCCCAGACGTCCTCGAGAGTCTGCGGACCGCCATCCGGAAACGCCTCGGTGTTGTAGGCGAACATGGTGGCGTAAAGGATCTGCGGAATGAAGCAGGGGCCGAGCGTGCCCTCGATGAAGTCCTCCGAGGCAGGCGTGCCGTCCGGAGCAGGCGCGAGCCACTCGTCGTGGTCGATCTCAAGCACCAGACCCTCGTCGCAGGCACGCTGTGCGTCGGCCTGCAGCATGTCGACGACATCCCAGGTGACATTGCCGGCTTCCACCTGCGAGCGGATGCCCGCAAGCGCGTTGGCCGACTTGTCCTCATTGAGGATCTTGACCCCGGTCTTCTCGGTATAGGGCTCGTGATAAGCCTTGATCTGCGAGTTGCTGTACGCGCCGCCCCACGAGACAATGATCAATTCATTGTCCTGCGCGATCGCTGCGCCAGCCGCAATCGCGGCGGCCGATGCGGTCAAAATAAGTAACCTTTTCATATCTTTACCTTCCTTCTTTATTTTCTGGTAGTCTGCGAAATTGACACTCAAAGTGAGTTTGAGCCGGCCTTCCGCTTGTTCTTTGAGACCCGCCGGCAGGGCCTGTTCGGGTGTCAGGCGCCGCGATCGAGCGCCCGGCAGTCCTCGGTCGCCCAGCCGACCCTGACCATTTCGCCGGACTTGAACCGGCGCGCGCCGAGTCGATTCCGGGTCTTCACGACGAAGTCGCTGTTGCCAGCCACCGTCATGCGGGTGCGGATATGGTCACCGAGATAAATCACTTCCTCGACGCGTCCCGTCACGGTGTGGTCCGTGACGCTCTCGTCGGGGTCGATCTCGACACGCTCCGGCCGGATGGAAAGCTGGGTGCGTTCGCCCGGTCCCGCATTGATTGCGAGAGCCTGGACCATCTCGCCGTCGGTCAGTTCCACTTTGGCGATACCGTCATTGACCGACTTCATTTTTCCGTGAAGCGTGTTGTTCTCGCCGATGAACTGGGCGACGAAAGCATTATCCGGCTTCTCATAGAGCACCTCCGGCGGCGCCAGCTGCTGGATAACGCCGTCATTGAACACAGCGATCCGGTCCGACATGGTCAGCGCTTCGCTCTGGTCGTGCGTCACGTAAATCACCGTGACGCCGAGCGATTCATGGATGTGCTTGATTTCGAACTGCATGTGCTCGCGCAGCTGCTTGTCGAGCGCGCCCAGCGGTTCATCCATCAGCACCAGTTCCGGCTCGAACACCAGCGCACGGGCCAGCGCCACACGCTGCTGCTGGCCGCCCGACAGCTGCGCGGGCCGGCGGCCGTGAAAGCCTCCCTCTCCCATCTGCACCATGTCGAGGGCACGCTGAACCTTCTTTTCCGTATCCGCCTTGTTGACGCCGCGCACCTGCAGCGGAAAGGCCAGATTCTCGGCGATCGTCATGTGCGGAAACAGCGCGTAATTCTGGAACACCATGCCGATGCCGCGCTTGTGCGGAGGCACGCTGTTGATCGGTCGTCCGTTGAGATAGATCTCACCGTGTGTGGCGGCTTCGAACCCGGCGACCATCATCAGGCAGGTTGTCTTGCCTGACCCGGAAGGGCCGAGCATCGTCAGGAATTCGCCCTTGGCGATGCCGAGATTGAGATTTTTGACGACGAGGGTTTCCCCGTCATAGGACTTCTGCACTTGGTCGAAGAGCACCATGGCATCTTCGGGGGAGCCTTTTCCGGCACTCGTCTTTGATCCCGGAGCCGTTACCAGCTCGCTTACATCGTTCAAATCTTTCTCCCCGCGTATTAGTGCGCGTTTGCCTGTCTTGCCCAACCCTAAGGCATTCGCGTTCGACAATCAAATTTGACCGAGCGACCTGAATGTATAGGCCCCTCATATGCGGGCAACCGCCGCGCTAGTCATTGATCAGGAATTGTATTGCGTTCGCTTGGATTGGAAATTACGCCGGATTTCATTCAAATTGCGACACGCAAGATCGCCTGATATATAAAACATATCTAAATCATCGACACATAGTATTGTTGACACACAAAGTTATATTTCTTGTATATTCATAATTACTTATAAATAATCTTCTCAAGTTTTACAACGGGGCCAAGTCGCCAATCAAGAAAAACCCGCCCGCACTCACCACGTTAAGGTAAAGCCGGAAATGCTCGTCGCCTACGAACCCTCGGGCCGAGCCATCGGGACGGGCGGTTCCCTTCATCCGCGCCAGTGTTGGGTGAGCAATATCCGTTCGCTATCGCGCGCGGCGCGGAAATCTTTCGGCAATATTGATGGGTCCCCGGCAACTTTCGATCCATTCCCCAGCGTGAAGAGGCATCGCGGCATTCATCGCTTGAATTCTTTTTGACCAGATGGTCAGATGCCCGCGCCGTAACCGGTGATCAAAACACGGGCGGCGGGGAACATGCCCGGTGGTCCATCGGGAGCTTAAATGGGGTAGGCCATCAGTCAGGTTCTCGAAGTCCGTGACCTGAAGACCGTCTTTCATACGCAGGACGGCGAGGTTCACGCAGTCAATGGCGTCAGCTTCCATGTGGAGGAAGGCGAGCTGCTTTGCGTCGTCGGCGAAAGCGGCTCCGGCAAGAGCGTCACCATGATGTCGCTGTTGCAGCTCCTGCCGATGCCGCCGGCCGACATCGCGGCCGGACAGGTGATTTTTCAGAATCGCGATCTGGTCAAGCTGTCGCAATCCGAGATACGCGATGTGCGCGGAGCCCGTATCGGCTTCATCTTTCAGGACCCTCTAACCTCGCTCAACCCGGTCTTCACAATCGGCTTCCAGATCATGGAGCCGCTGCGCAAGCACATGGGGATGTCGAAGGCCCGCGCCCGCAAGCGCGCCGCCGAATTGCTCGAACTCGTCGGGATTCCGGCCGCAACGGACCGGCTGGACGACTATCCGCACCAGTTCTCCGGCGGCATGCGCCAGCGCGTCATGATCGCCATTGCGCTCTCCTGCGATCCCAAGGTGCTGATTGCCGATGAGCCGACCACCGCGCTCGATGTGACGGTCCAGGCGCAGATTCTGGAGCTCGTGCGCGAACTGCGCCACAAACTCGGCATGGCGATCATCTGGGTAACGCACGATCTCGGTGTTGCCGCAGGCATCGCCGACCGCATCATGGTCATGTATGGCGGCCAGATAGTCGAACAGGCGCGCGTCGGTGAGCTGTTCGAACATCCGCGTCACCCTTACACGCAAGCTCTGCTGGAATCGCTGCCCGGACGGCACGAAGCCAACGAGCGCTTGCGCTCGATCAGCGGTCAGCCGCCGCTGCTGATGGCGCAACCCTCCTCATGCCCGTTCGCTCCGCGCTGCCGGCATGCGTTCGACAGATGCCGCGTGGAGGACCCGCCGCTGTTGAGGGTGGCGACGGGCCACGACGTCGCCTGCTGGCTGGAATCCGCGAATGCGGAGGCGCCGAATGGCCGCTGAAGCGATGGTGTTCAGCAGGGAAAAGGTCGCGGCCGATACACTCGTCGACATTGAGGGCCTTACCGTCCACTTCCCCGTCTACAAGGGAATCCTGCGCCGCCAGGTCGGCGCGGTGAAGGCCGTCGACGGCGTCAGCTTCGATATCAGGCGCGGCGAGACGCTTGGCCTTGTCGGCGAAAGCGGCTGCGGAAAATCGACGACAGGCCGCGCGCTGCTGCGCCTCTATGATCTGACCGCCGGCCGCATACGCTTTGACGACATGGACATCGCCAAGCTCAATGCGGGCGCCCTTCGCGCGGTGCGTCCGCGCATGCAGATGATCTTCCAGGACCCGCAGGCCTCGCTCAATCCGCGCCTGACCGTGGGCTCCATCATAGCCGAACCGCTAATCGAGCACGGCGTCCTCAAGGGCAAGGCGCGCAAGGACCGGGTTCGCGAACTGCTCGATGCGGTCGGCCTGAATCCCGACTACATCAACCGCTATCCGCACGAGTTTTCGGGCGGCCAGCGCCAGCGCATCGGCATCGCCCGCGCGCTTGCGCTCGATCCGCAGTTCATCGTCTGCGACGAGCCCATCGCGGCCCTCGACGTGTCGATCCAGGCGCAGGTGGTGAACCTTCTGCAGGATATTCAGAAGAAGCTCGGCCTAACCTACCTCTTCATAAGCCATGACCTGTCGATGGTGCGCCACATCGCGACCCGCGTCGCGGTCATGTATCTCGGCAAGATGGTCGAGTTGGGAACGGTGGATCAGCTCTTCTTCAAGCCGAAACATCCCTACACCAAGGCGCTGCTTTCGGCTGTGCCAGTTCCGGACCCGAAGATCGAGGCCAACCGCCGGCGCATCCTGCTGACTGGCGACATTCCCAACGCGGTCAACCCGCCGTCCGGCTGCCGCTTTCGTACCCGCTGCCCGTGGGCGCAGGATTTATGCGCCACGGAAGAGCCGCTTTGGCGCAGCCTTGCCGATGGTCGCTCGGTGGCGTGCCATTTCGCCGAAGAGATCAAAGATAACAATCAGGAGTGATTGCCAACGGAATAGACTTGTGCGGAAATGAGATCAGGCCGCAGCGGAGAATGGGTGCAGAGCGCCCGCCGGCAGCGGACTGTATTCCCCTCAACGGGAACAACGATAATGGGAGTATGAAATGAAAACGTTCAGATCACTGTTGATCGGTACCGTGGCTGCCGCCGCGGTGGCGACCACGGCATATGCGGAGCGAGGCTCCGACGGCGAAGTCAAGATCATCTACTGGCAGGCGCCGTCGATCCTCAACCCGTACCTGTCGAGCGGCACGAAGGACATCGAGTCCGCGTCGCTCGTCATCGAGCCGCTGGGCCGCTTCGACGAAAAGGGTAACCTGGTTCCCTATCTGGCCGAGGAAATCCCGACCGTCGGCAATGGCGGCGTATCGGAGGACCTGACCTCGATCACCTGGAAGCTCAAGGAAGGGCTCTTGTGGTCGGACGGCACGCCGGTGACGTCCGCCGACGTGGCGTTCACGGCCGAATACTGCATGCACCCTGAAGGCGGCTGCGCGCAGCTTGCCAAGTTCGAGGGCGTGAAATCCGTCGAAGCGCTCGACGATCTCACCATCAAGGTGACGTTCGACTCGCCGAAGCCTTATCCATATCAGGCATTCATGGGCGGCCAGTCGCCGATCATCCAGAAAGCGCAGTTCCAGGATTGCCTGGGCGCCAAGGCGCCTGAGTGCACGGAAGCCAACTTCAATCCGATCGGCACCGGACCATTCAAGGTCGTGGAATTCCGCACCAACGACGTGATCACCCTGGAAGCCAACGAAAACTACCGGGATCCGGACAAGCCGGCCTTCGCCAAGGTCACCTTCAAGGGCGGCGGCGACGCGGCCGCGGCCGGACGCGCCGTTCTGGAAACCGGCGAGTTCGACTACGCCTGGAACCTGCAGCTTGCTCCCGACGTGCTCGCCAATATGGCCGAAGCCGGAAAGGGCACGCCGATCGCGGCATTCGGTTCGCTCGTCGAGCGCATCGAAATGAACATGACCGACCCGTCGCCGAGCCTGCCGGAAGGGGAGCGTGCGACCGAGGCGCACCCGCATCCGATTCTGTCGGACTTGAGAGTGCGCAAGGCGCTGTCCATGGCCATCGACCGCGACCTTCTGGTCGAAATCGGCTACGGTCAGGCCGGTCGTCCGACCTGTAACCTGGTCCCGGCGCCGGAACTCTATGCCTCCGACAACACGGACTGCCTGACGCAGGACATCGAGGGCGCCAAGGCGCTGCTTGAGGAAGCCGGCTGGACCGACACCAATGGCGACGGCATCCGCGACAAGGACGGCAAGAAGCTTTCGCTTCTCTACCAGACCTCCACCAACGCCGTTCGTCAGGACTTCCAGGCCCTGATCAAGCAGTGGTGGCAGGATGTTGGCGTCGAATCTGAACTGAAGAACATCGACGCGTCGGTCTTCTTCGGTGGCGATCCGGGCTCCCCGGACACCTTCCAGAAGTTCTACGCTGACGTCGAGATGTACGCCAACAACTTCGACGGAACCGACCCGGAGGCCTATCTGGCCCAGCACACCTGCGCCAAGGCTCCGAAGCCTTCGACGCAGTGGCAGGGTGAGAACATCAACCGCTACTGCGACCCGGAATATGACGCCCTGGTTGCCGAGCTTGGCCAGACTGCGGATCTCGAGAAGCGCGGCGAAATCGGCCGCAAGCTCAACGAAATGCTGACCAAGGAAAGCTACGTCGTTGTTCCGCTGGTCGATCGCGGCCGCGTATCGGCTCACGCCAACTCGCTCGGCGGTGTCGTCCTCAACACCTGGGACAGCGAGCTGTGGAACGTCGCGGACTGGCACCGCGTCAAGTAATTGCCAAAAAACAGATGCACGTCCCGGCCTCCGGCCGGGGCGTGCTCCTCGTCTCCGTGGGGAACCTGAAACGTGCTGAACTTTATCATCCGCCGGGTTCTCATAGCGGTGCCGACGCTGCTGTTCATCAGCCTAGCGATCTTCTTGCTTCTTGACCTGGCGCCTGGTGATCCCACGGCACAGATGCCGCTCACGGTGCCGCCGGACGTCAAAGAGAAGATACGTATCGCTCTCGGCCTCGGTGAGCCGATCCACATCCGCTACATTCTGTGGCTGAAGCAGTTCCTCATCAATGAGCCGCTGCACATCCTTTCAGGCATGACCGGCTGGGACCTTGCCGGGAATTCGCAGCGCGTCATCTCCTGGCAGAGCCGCTCGCCGGTTTTTGACACCATCGTCCAGCGGCTGCCGCAAACGCTCTGGGTCGTCGGCATGTCCTATGTGGTCGGCATCCTGATTGCTGTCCCGATCGGTATCATCTCCGCGTACCGGCAATATTCCTGGTTTGACCAGACCGGCACCTTCGTGACGATGGTTGGCTATTCGGTCCCGCCTTTCTTCACCGGCGTTCTGGTGATCGTCATATTCTCCGTCCATCTAGGCTGGTTTCCATCGATCTACGACACCACGCACCGGGTCGTTGACTGGGACAGCTTTGTCGTACAGCTCAGGCAGATGATAATGCCGGTCATGGTGCTGGCGCTTCAGACGACGGCACAGATTTCGCGCTTCATGCGCGCTTCGATGCTCGACAATCTGAACCAGGACTATGTGCGCACGGCACGCGGCAAGGGTATGACCGAGAGTGTCGTCGTGCTCGTGCATGTGCTGCGCAATTCGCTGATCCCGGTCATCACCGTCATCGCGCTCGGCGTGCCCGGCATCTTCGGCGGGGCAATCATCACCGAGCAGATCTTCAAGGTGAACGGTATCGGGCAATTGCTGATCACAGCTATCTATGCCTACGACATCCCCATGGTGCAGACGCTCACATTCATTTTCGCGGTGTTGATCGTGGGCTTCAATCTCATCGCCGACATCCTCTACGGCATTCTCGATCCGAGGATTCGCTATGACTGATGTAATCATCGCTCCGCCGCCCGCGCCCGCAGCGATGCCGCGCCCCGTCCGTTCGCAATGGCGCGATGTGTGGGACCAGTTCAAGACGCACAAGGGCGCGCTCGTCGGCGCCGGCATATTCGGGTTCATCGTGCTGGCCGTTGTCATCGGTCCCTATCTGTGGCCGTACGATGCGCAGTTCATTGACATCCGCGCCCGCAACCAGGGCCCGAGCCTCAGCCACCCGCTCGGCACCGATCAGCTGGGTCGCGACCTGCTGGCCCGCATGATGGCCGGCGGCAAGGTCTCGGTGGCGGTCGGCGTCACCGCGATGCTTCTGTCGCTCGTCCTGGGCACGGCCATCGGCGTGTTGGCGGGATACTTCCGCCGTCTCGACAGCATACTGATGCGCGTGACCGACCTGTTCCTGGCGCTGCCTTTGCTGCCGCTGCTTCTGGTGATGGTCATGCTGTTCCGCGAGGCGCTGGCGTCACGCTTCGGCCCCGAGACCGGCATCTTCATCCTGATCGTCGTCGCCATCGGCGTGACGTCCTGGATGCAGACGGCGCGCATCGTGCGCGGTGATGTGTTGGCGCTGAAAGAACGCGAATTCGTGCTCGCCGGCCGCTCAATCGGCACGCCGCCGCGGCGCATCATCTTCCGCCACATCCTGCCCAACGTGCTGTCGCCGATCATGGTGTCGGCGACGCTCGGCATCGCCAACGCGATCATTACCGAATCCGCGCTGTCGTTTCTCGGACTGGGCTTCCCGCCGGACTTCCCGACCTGGGGACGTCTGCTGTTCGACGCTGTCGACTATCTGCAGCAATATCCCGAGCGCGTGCTGTGGCCTGGAATGGCCATCTCGCTGACGGTGCTGTCTGTGAACTATATCGGCGACGGCCTGCGTGATGCGCTCGACCCGCGCATCAGGGGACGGTGAGAAACGTCCCTCCCCCTGATAGGGGAGGGAATTCGATTCACCCAAACTCGCCGAGATCGCGCACCGCGCCTCTGGCGGCGCTTGTGGCGAAGGCCGCGTAGGCCTTCAGCGCGGCCGTGACCTTGCGCTTGCGCGGCCCCGCGGGCTTCCACCCGAGCTTGTCCTGTTCGGCGCGCCGGCGGGCCAGCTCGGCGTCGTCCACGGCAAGGTTGACTGTCCGGTTCGGAATGTCGATCTCTATCATGTCGCCTTCGCGCACCAGCCCGATCGCACCGCCTTCGGCCGCCTCCGGCGAGGCGTGGCCGATCGACAGACCGGATGTGCCGCCGGAAAAACGACCGTCGGTCAGCAGCGCGCAGGCCTTTCCGAGTCCCTTCGATTTCAGATAGCTCGTCGGGTAGAGCATCTCCTGCATCCCTGGCCCGCCGCGCGGTCCCTCATAGCGGATGACCACGACATCGCCGGCAACGACCTGATTGCTCAGGATCGCCTTCACCGCGTCGTCCTGGCTCTCGTAGACCTTCGCCGGGCCGGAGAATTTCAGGATCGACTCGTCAACGCCGGCGGTCTTCACCACACAGCCGTCGAGCGCGATATTGCCCTTCAGCACTGCCAGTCCGCCATCCTTCGAGAACGAGTGTTTGGCGCTGCGGATGACGCCATTTTCGCGGTCGAGGTCGAGTTCGTCCCAGCGGCGGTCCTGGCTGAACGCGACTTGCGTCGGCACGCCGCCTGGCGCGGCCATGAAGAACTTGCGCACGCTGTCCGAGTTCGTCCTCGATATATCCCAACGGTCGATCGCGTCGCCCAAGGTTGCGGAGTGAACGGTCGGGCAATCGCGATTGATCAGCCCCGCCGCGTCAAGCTGGCCGAGAATTGCAAAAATGCCGCCGGCGCGATGCACGTCCTCCATGTGAACGTCGCTCTTGGCCGGCGCGACCTTGGACAGCACGGGCACGCGCCGTGACAGGGCGTCGATGTCATCCATGTCGAAATCGATACCGCCCTCGATCGCCGCCGCGAGGATGTGCAGCACCGTGTTGGTGGAGCCGCCCATGGCGACATCAAGCGACATGGCGTTCTCGAACGCCTTCTTGGAGGCGATGTTGCGCGGCAGAACGCTTTCGTCGTCCTGCTCGTAATACTTCTGGCACAGGTCGACGACAAGATGGCCGGCCTCCACGAACAACCGCTTGCGGTCGGCGTGGGTGGCCAGCGTCGAGCCGTTGCCGGGCAGCGACAGGCCCAGCGCCTCTGTCAGGCAGTTCATCGAATTGGCCGTGAACATGCCCGAACAGGAGCCGCAGGTCGGGCAGGCCGATCGTTCGATCGCCGTCACCTCCTCGTCCGAAACCTTGTCGTCGGCGGCGGCCACCATCGCGTCGATCAGGTCGATTGCGGTCACCTTGTCCTTCCACACGACCTTGCCGGCCTCCATGGGTCCGCCGGAGACGAACACCGCAGGGACATTGAGCCGCATCGCCGCCATCAGCATGCCGGGCGTGATCTTGTCGCAATTGGAAATGCAGACCATGGCGTCGGCGCAATGCGCGTTGACCATGTATTCGACCGAATCCGCGATCAGTTCGCGGCTTGGGAGCGAATAGAGCATGCCGTCATGGCCCATCGCGATGCCGTCATCGACGGCAATCGTGTTGAATTCCTTGGCCACTCCGCCCGCCGCCTCGATCTCGCGCGCCACAAGCTGGCCCATGTCCTTCAGGTGCACGTGACCCGGCACGAACTGGGTGAAGGAATTCACCACCGCGATGATCGGCTTGCCGAAATCGCCGTCCTTCATGCCGGTGGCGCGCCACAATCCGCGGGCGCCGGCCATGTTGCGGCCATGAGTGGTTGTGCGGGAACGATAGACGGGCATGACGTTTCCTGTTCACTGGTTTTGGCGCCGTTGCCGGCGCGCATTGCGGCTTTTCGACCGCATGGACACTAATGTGACCACGTTCTTTGCCAGTTCAAGCCCGGCAAGAGCAAGGACGGTACGCCTCACTTCGGTTCGGCAATCCTATCATAAGCCGCCGACAATGCCGCCTTTTCGTCGCTGGAGGCCTCCACGAGCGGCGGTTTGGTCCGCGCCAGCGTATCGTCGTCATGAATATGCGCCAGCACCGCCTTGACGCCCGGCACCAGCGCCTTGCCGTCGAACAGCGCGCGGATTGCCACCGCTTTCTCCAATGCGTCTTCGTCGCCTTCGTGGAAGGCGCGGGCGCACAGCGCCGCGTTCAGATTGGCGGTAGCGGATATGCAGCCCGCGAAGTCGCCTCTTCTGGCATCCAGAAGCACCGCCTCGTTTGACGGAAAGACGGACAGGTCCGCGCTGATCTCGGCGATTTCGCGCGCATAGGCCAGGTCACCCGACGAATCCTTGAGACCGGCGATCCGCCCCGGCAATTCCGCCATCAGCGCCCGCACCAGCACGGGTGAATAGGCAATGCCGCTCATTGCCGGGAAATTATAGAGATAGAGCGGCAAAGCCGCGGATACGGCGGCAATCGGCCCGAAATAAGCGACAATGCCCGCATCCGGCACGCCCTTGTAGTAGAAAGGCGGCAACACCAGCGCGCCGGCGAAACCGAGCGCGGCGGCGGCGCCGGTGAGCCGCACGGCGTCGCCGGTTGCGGCAGCGCCTGTTCCCACCATCAGCCGCGACAGGTCGAGGCCCGATGCCGCGACCGCTTCCATCAGCGCGATGCGCTCCGCGGTGGTAAAGGACGTCGCCTCGCCCGTGGTGCCAAGCATGTTCAGCCCGTCGCACCCATTGCCCAGCAGGTGGTTCGCCAGCGCGATGAAACGCTGCGCGTCCGGCGCTCCATTGGCGTCGAGAGGCGTTGCGATCGCCGCGATGACACCGCGCAGCGGCTTTGACTTCGTCATGTTCCGTGACCCCGAGACACGCCATCAACGGCGCCAGCGCCGCTCTTTTAGCGGCGCTGGCCGCCAAAGTAAAGCCTCGGGAACGCTGTTATCCGTCGGGAAACTCGCCGGCCACCGGCTCGATTTCGAGCCGCGTCGGCTTGCGGTCGCCCGTCAACAGATCGACCGCCTGGTCCGCCGCATCCTGAAACGGCTCCAGCACCAGATCGGCGCCGGCTGACATCAGCACCTTCGGATCCATCTCGTGGCGAAGCGTCACGGCAATCTTGCCCGCAAACCCGGCCGCTTTCAGACCATGCAGCAGCGCAAGATTGGAGTCGGCTCCTGCGACACCGACCGACTGGTCAGGCGCGGTCGACACCGTCCATCTGATTCCTGACAAATCCAGACCCGCCACGAATTCCGGATCGGTGGCGTCTCCGAACTCGGCATTGAGACCAAGTTTTCGCCAGCGCCGCACGGCGGCGGGATTGAAGTCGATGCCGAGTACGCGGAGCCCGCGCTCCTTTAGCCGTAGACCGATCGCCGTGCCGAATCGACCCAAGCCAAATATCACCGTGTCGTACTTCCCGACGATGGGATCGCCTTCGGGTTCACGATCCGGATTCCGTCGCTCGAAGACACCGAGAAACGGCTCGCACATCGCATATATGTGGTGCGAATAGGTGATCATGTAGGTGGAGAGTGCAATAGTGATCATCCCGACCAGGGTGACGAGGCCAAGTGAATCCTCCTGCAGATGGCCGATCGTGACCCCCATGGCGATGAAGATCAGCGAGAACTCGCTGATCTGAGCGACTGTGAGACCGGCAAGGAAACCAGTGCGCTTGCGGAAGCCCATGACGCCCATGATGGCGAGCACGATGAGCGGATTTCCGACCAGCACGAAGAGGGAGAAGATGAGTGCGCCGAATAGATTGGAGCCGAGTTGGTCGATCTGAAGCCGCGAGCCCAGTGCAACGAAAAAGAACAACAGAAGGAAGTCCCTTAGTGGCGCCAATCGAGACGCAATCGCCTCGCGAAAACGGGTTGATGCCAGCGCCACGCCGGCCATCAGGCCGCCGAGTTCCTTGCCGAAGCCTGCAAAATCTCCCGCGGCCGCGAACAGTGCCGCAAGCGCGATCGAGAAGCTGATCAACAGTTCCGGCGCCTGCGCCATTCGTTCGACCAGCGGATCGGCAATATAGTTGGCGAAGACGACGACAAATGCGACGAGCGCAAGACCGGCGCCCAGGACAGTGGCTACATTGGCCAATGAAGCATCATCAGTGGACCCGATGCCGATCGCCGACAGCACGATCATGGCGAGAACGACAACAAGGTCCTGCACGATCAGAAATCCGAGGGCGACCTGACCGTGAAGCGAGTCGATCTCCCGCTTGTCGGACAACAACTTGACGATGATGATCGTGGAAGAAAAGGTCAGGGCAACGGCGATATAAAGGCTTTCCAGGCTCGAAAACCCGAGGGCGAGGCCGATCAGAAACCCGAAGGCGGAGGTGAACGCAACCTGCCCGAGCCCGGTCGTCAGCGAGACCGTCCCGAGCGAGCGGATCAGATTCATATCGAGCTTGAGGCCGACGAGAAACAGCAGCAGGGCGATCCCCAGTTCCGCCAGCAGATCGATTTCCTGTTCTGCGTGAACCAGGTTGAGAACGGACGGCCCAGCCAGAATGCCGACCACAATGAATGAAACAATAAGCGGTTGGCGCAGCAAATTGCCGATAAACCCGACTGCTGCCGCCAGCATCAGGAGCGCGGCGATCTGCGCGAATACGCTGGAGAACAGAAAATCAGTCGCCATGCCGCTTATCTGACTCTCCGCACCCATTGCCTCTCCGATATCCCGTCGACCGACACTAGCCTCACCGAATGCCGGTATGGAAGCGATTAACCGAAATCCGTCAGCGCTCCGGGCCGATGCCCAGTTCGAACGGCTCGCCTTCGAAGGCGTCGGCGCCGCGTCCGATGGCGGCGATCGCTTCCACCATGCGGCCGTCGCGTCCGAGCAGCTTGTCGGCGACGGCCACCAGGCGGGCATTCGGCGTCGCCGAGGGGGAGGCCAACCGCAGGTCTTGGGCGAGTTGCGCCTCGTCGCGCTCCGGAGCCAGCACGGACGCAATGATGTAGGCGGCGGCGGTCGATCGGCTGATGCCGGCGAAACAATGCACAACCATGGGCCGCGCCTTGTCCCATTCGCGGGCAAACGCGATCAGATTGCGGACATGCGCTTCGCCGGGCGGCACCATTTCGGGCAGCACATCGACAATGTCATGCATGGAAAGCGTCAAATGATCGGATTCCGCGATTGTGCGGGGCCGATCCACGGGCGTGCCTGCGTTGAGCAGCGAGACCAGCCGCTTTGCGCGAACCCTTTCCACCACCTCCGGCATGCGCGGCAGCGAACAGACAAACAGCATGCAGTCACCCCATTCCGGATACGACTATAGTATAAGAACCTGTTCGAGGCGACCCCAAGCCGCATCGTTGTCCGGCAGGCCGAAGCGCAGAAGCGTGGGGCGCCCGCTGAATGACCTCACCAATATCCCGTTCTGGCCCAATAGTTCACAGAGCCTTTGGGCCTCGGGATGGCGGACGAGCTGGAACAGGTTGGTCCCGCCGACAGATTCGAGCCTGTGGCCTTCAAGCAGCGCGCCGAGCCGCTTGGCCGCCGCCGCCAGCCGGTCGCGGGTTGAAGCGCGCCAATCAGCATCCGCGAGCGCTTCCGCGCCGATCGCCATTGCGGGACCGGAAACCGCCCAGGGGCCGAGTTGTTCCCGCAGCCGCCCGGCGATATCTCCCCGTGCAATTGCGAAACCCAGCCTGATCCCGGCCAGACCATGGAATTTACCGAAGGAACGCAGGACGACGATCGGCAGCTCGTTGACGTCGCCGCAAAGGCTTGTTTCCTCCGCCCCGACATCCATGAACGCCTCGTCGACCACAAGCAGGCCGCCGCGCGCGGCAATGTCATGCGCCAGCGACACGAGATCGCCTCGGCTCAGCACGCGCCCGTCGGGATTGTTCGGATTGACGACGACGGCGAGGTCGGCGCCCGCCAGGTCGCCGGCATCGCCGGTTTCCTCGCACTCATGGCCGCACAGCGCGGCCACCCGTCCATGCTCGGCATAGGTCGGGCCAAGCACCACCGCCCTGCCCGGCTTTCGCAGGCTGAAGACGAACGGCAGCAGCAACTGCGTGCCAGGCGCGGCGGCCACATTGTCCGCCGAGGGCGCGCCATATGCCTGGGCTGCGGTCTCCCTCAGTTGCTTCTCTTGCCCAGGCTCCGGCAAACGGGAAAAGGCGGTGGCGGGCAGCGGCGAATGCGGATAGGGAAACGGGCTGATCCCGGTCGAGAGGTCGATCCATGGTTCCGGCGCATCCCGAAAACGCAGCCGCGCGGCGGCCAGATTGCCACCGTGATCGGTTATCGGCGATGCGGCTCGCTTATCCGGCTGCATGATGGCATTCCCGCTTGCATTCATGGCCCTGATCGTCGAACGCGCCATCGGCTATCCCGCATGGCTGGTCAACGCCGTCGGCCACCCGGTGATGTGGATCGGCTGGCTGATCGCCCTGCTGGACAGAAAACTGAACAGCGAGGCCTCCACGCCTGAAGTACGCCGCGCCATGGGCGCCGCTGCGCTCCTCATCATCTGTTTCGCAGCCGGCCTTGCCGGCTTGGCGGTTATTTGGCTGCTCGGCCCGACGATCTTCGGCCTGCTCGCGGCGGCCCTTGTCGCATCGAGCCTGATTGCCCAGAAAAGCCTCGAGGATCACGTCCTCGCCGTCGCCGAGGCGCTCGACAGCGGCGGCGTCGACGCAGGGCGCAAGGCCGTCTCCATGATTGTCGGTCGCGATCCGCAAGCGCTCGACGAATCCGGCATCGCCCGCGCGGCGATCGAAAGCCTGTCGGAAAACTTTTCCGATGGCGTCGTAGCGCCCGCCGTCTGGCTGGGCCTGCTCGGTCTTCCGGGCGCTGCGGTCTACAAGGCGGTGAACACCGCCGACAGCATGATCGGCCACCGCACCGAACGCCATGGCCAGTTCGGCTGGGGGGCGGCGCGTTTCGACGATCTCGTCAACCTGCCGGCTTCGCGGCTTTCCGCACTGCTCATCGTGGCCGCCGCCGCCATGACACGTGGCGCCGACGCGAAAGCGGCTTGGCGTGCGGTGCGAAGGGACTCTCCGCTCCACCGCTCGCCCAACGCCGGCTGGCCGGAAGCCGCCATGGCCGGCGCACTCGGTGTCGCGCTTGCCGGACCCCGCGCCTATGGCGGCATGATCGTGGACGATGCGGTGATGGGCGTAGGCGGCGCCATCGAAGCCCGCGCGGCTGATATCGGCCGCGCGGTTCAGCTTTACCGCACGGCGGACCTGCTTCTCATCGCGCTCTTCGGGGCGCTGGCGCTTCTCACCTGGCAATTCTGATCAACGCATCGACATCGAGATGCGCCTCCAGATGCGCGGCCAATGCGTCGAGCGCAGCGTCGACGCCCGCCTCGTAGTTCAGTGCCGACGCTTGGCCGCCGAGCCGTTTGATCCACGCAGCGCGCTGGCGGTCGTCGGCGAAAATCCCGTGCACATAGGTCCCTCCCACCAGCCCGTCGGGCGAAATCGCGCCTTCCGGCTTGCCGCCGATGGTGGCAAAGGGCCGCGCCGCGTCCGGCCCTATGGTCTCTCCCATATGCATTTCGTAGCCGCTGAAGGATGCGCCGTCGGCGGTCCGACCTTCCACCGCGACCAGCCGCTTGTCGCCGCTCAACCGTGTTTCGATGTCGAGCAGGCCCAGCCCCTCCACGTCGCCAGGCGGCCCCTCGATCCCGTCGGGATCGGACAGTGTCTTGCCCAGCATCTGGTAGCCGCCGCACAGGCCCAGGACGCGCCCGCCGCGCCGCACATGCGCGGCGATGTCGATGTCGAAACCGGCCTTTCTGAGCGCCGCAAGATCGGCGATCGTCGCCTTTGACCCCGGCAGCAGCACCAGATCGGCGTCGCCTGGAAGCGTAGCTCCCGGCTTTACCCGGATCACGTCGATGCCCGGTTCCGCCTCCAGCGGGTCAAGGTCGTCGAAATTTGCGATATGCGGAAGAATGGGCACCGCGATGCGCAGGCGCGCGCCGGCCTTGCGTTCACGCGGAGCGTTCAGCGCCAACGCATCCTCGGCCGGCAGCTTCGCCGCATCGGGGAAATGCGGCACCAGCCCGATCGCCGTCCAGCCGGTCAGCTCAGCCACTTTCGCCATGCCGTCTGAAAACAGCGCCGGATCGCCGCGGAAACGGTTGACGATGAAGCCGGCGATCAGCGCCGCATCGTCCACTGCGATCACCGCCCTGGTCCCGACCAGGCTGGCGATCACCCCGCCCCGGTCGATGTCGCCGATCAGGATGACGGGCACGTCCGCTGCCCGCGCAAAGCCCATATTGGCGATGTCGCCACCGCGCAGATTGATCTCCGAGGCGCTGCCCGCGCCCTCGACCAGCACGAAGTCGGCCTGCCGTTTCATGCGGCCGAAGCTGTCGAGCACGCGCGGCATCAGGGTTGGCTTCAGCTTCTGGTAGTCGGCGGCGCGTGCATTGCCCTCCACCTTGCCCTGCACCACCACCTGAGCGCCGGTCTCGCTCTGCGGTTTCAGGAGCACCGGATTCATGTGGACCGTGGGTGCAACCCTCGCCGCGCGCGCCTGCAACGCCTGCGCCCGGCCGATCTCGCCGCCGTCGGCGGTGACGGCGGCATTGTTCGACATGTTCTGCGGCTTGAAGGGCCGCACCGCGTGGCCGCGATTGGTCAGCGCCCGCGCCAGCCCGGCGACGATCAGCGACTTGCCGACATCGGAGCCGGTGCCTTGGAACATCAGCGCGCGCGCGCTCATTTGCTAGAACTCGATGCCCTGCTGCGCCTTCACCCCGGCGGAGAAATGGTGCTTGGTCACGCCCATTTCGGTCACCAGGTCGGCAGCCTCCACGAGCGCCGGTTTGGCGTTGCGTCCGGTGACCACGACATGCAGGTCGGGCCGGCGGGCGTTCAGCGCCGCGACCACCCTGTCCAGATCGAGATAGTCATAGCGCAGTGCGATGTTGAGCTCGTCGAGCACCAGCAATCCAATAGAGGGATCGCCCAGCAGTTCCTCCGCCTTGCCCCAGGCCCGCTCCGCCGCCGCAATATCGCGCTCGCGATCCTGCGTCTCCCAGGTGAAGCCCTCGCCCATCGTGTGCCAGACCACGCGGTCTCCGAATGCCGCGAACGCGTCCTTCTCGCCGGTGTGCCAGCCGCCCTTGATGAACTGCACGACCCCGACGCGCCTGCCGTGGCCAAGCATCCTCAGCGCCAGCCCGAAAGCCGCCGTCGTCTTGCCCTTGCCGGGGCCGGTATTGACGATCAAGAGCCCCTTCTCGATCGTCTTGCCTGCCACCTCGGCGTCCTGCACGGCCTTGCGCTTGGCCATCTTTGCCTTGTGACGTTCGGCTTCACTCGTCTCGGTCATCTCATTTCACCTTCATCGGCAGGCCGGCGACCATGAAAATCACCTCGTCGGCCGCTGCCGCGATATGTCCGTTGAGCCTTCCCGCCTCGTCGCGGAAGCGCCTGGCCAGTGCATTGTCGGGCACGATGCCGAGACCCACTTCGTTGGAAACCACCACCCAGGATCCGCGCGGATGCGACAGCACCTCGGCCAGTTCCGCGCATTCGCTCTCGACGTCCGCCTCCGCCAGCATGCGGTTGCTCAGCCACAGCGTCAGGCAATCGACAAGAACGGCTTTGCCTTCCGGGACAGCCCCCAGCGCCTCGGCCAGATCGTGCGGAGCCTCGACCGTCCGCCAGTCACCGCCGCGCCTGTCCCGGTGGAGAGCGATGCGCTCCGCCATCTCGTCGTCGAAGGCCTGAGCCGTGGCAATGTAGTGCCACGGCGCGGGATGCATTTCGATCAGCGCCTCGGCATGAGCGCTCTTGCCCGAGCGCGCACCGCCGAGAACGAAGGTCAGCGATTGGCGCTCAGGCAAGGCTTTCTTGCGCTGCGCCTGATCGGCCGGCGACCCGCTCACGGAGGAAGCCCGTCAATACGCCAAGCGCCACCCAGAAGATCAGGTTGGTGACGGTGACGGCGACGACGAAATTGTGGTGAAGCCCCTCGGGCACCGGCGATTCATGGCTCGCCGGCTGCGGAGCGCCGATCACGTGAGGCGCCACGATGAGCGCGATGCCGAGCACGGCCAGCGGCAGCGAGCGGCGCAAAGCGATCATTGCCAGTCCCGCCCCGGTCGCGATCACCGTACCGAGCCACCAGGCTTGTCGGGCCTCGAGATCGGCGGCGGGCATCGCCGGCAGTTCGGGCGGCAGGCCAAGCCCCGGAGCCAGCGTGAAGGTGGCGAAGCCGGCGAGACCCCACAGCAGCCCCTGTCGCCATCCGGCAATGCCCCCGGCGAACTCCGATGCAACGACGAGCACCAGCCCGAAGCCGATCGCGGTCACGATGTTGGCCATCGAGGTATAGAAGAAGCGCTCGAAGCCGTCCGCCGGTCCCCAGCCTTCCTCTTCTTCGCCCGCTGCGGCGGCGTCATCATGGGAATGGCCGGCGGCGGCGTTTTCAAAGGTCTCGGCCTGAAGGATCAGCGGCACGGTGGCGTAGGCCTGCATGGCAGCCATCAGCAGGCCGGCCACAAGCCCTGCGAGCGCCGCGATGAACACGACGTTGCGAAATATGGTCATCGGATCATCTCCCTAGTGGCAGGGAAAGGCCATGGAATGCCGGTAGTCATGTCCGGCATTGTGCGCCGCCTCGACATGGCTGAAGCCGACAAAACCGATCACGAAAAGGCCAAGCAGCCCTGCAAACGCGAGCTGCATGAGGCGCGATTGCGCGGATACGTCGGTCCCCAAAGTACGGATCGTGCTGTTCATGTTCTTCCCTCCTGCCCTCCACCCGAGGGCGCCGGTGTTGCGCATATCGCCGGCAGGTCTCCTGGCTCGCGACTTTGGCGCTTGATCCCGCCTTCCCGGAATAGTCTCCAGTGGCTATCGGGCAAGCTCGCCGCTTACAGTTGCGGGGGCAGCCACGGAATTGGGTTATTCACCCGCACCGCATTCCCTCTCGGCCCCTTTCGGGAACCGGCGATGCCCAACACTTAACTGAAATCGCTTTCGGCGCAAACCCAAAATCCCGAGCCTCGTCTCGGCTCGTTGACTCTGTCCCACCACCACGAATAGATAGCGGGCGACGGTCCGCCTTCCTCACGGGATGGCGGCTAAGAGGGAATGCGGTGCGCATGGGTTCATGCAACTCCGCAGCTGTCCCCGCAACTGTGAGCGACGAGCCGGAAGCCGATAGCCACTGGGTAAGCCCGGGAAGGCGGCATCAGGCAGCGACCCGCGAGCCAGGAGACCTGCCGTCGAACGATTCATTCCAGCGGCCCGGCGGGTGACCCGGGCGGGAGAGGCCATGACGACCGACAGCCCAGCAGGCCCCGTGCGCAGTCCGGCTCAAGCCGTGACCGGTGAAGTGACGGTTGTCGTCTGCCATTCCTGTCGCGGCCCAGAAGGCTCCGACGACTTTCCGCGCCCCGGATCGCGCCTTGCCGACGACGCCCGCCGCGCAGCCGCCGACACGGATGTGCGCGTCCATTCGGTCGGCTGCCTGGGCAACTGCAAGCGCGGCATGAGCGCCGCCATCCTGCGCGAAGGATCGTGGAGCTATGTCTTCGGCTGGCTGACTGAGCAGAGCGGCCAGGACCTCATCGCCGGCGCGACCCTGCTTGCAGGCTCGGAGGACGGTTTCATGCCGTTCCGCGCCCGCCCCGAATCGCTCAAGCGCGGGCTGATCGCCCGCATCCCCACTCTCGCTCACATTGGTGACGACACATGAACACCGCCCTCAACCGCATTCCCTGCACCGTCGTCACCGGCTTTCTCGGCGCCGGCAAGACGACGCTGATCCGACACCTCTTGCAGAACGCGGGCGGCAAGCGCATCGCCGTCATCGTCAACGAATTCGGCGATGTCGGCATCGACGGCGAGATTCTCAAGGGCTGCGGCATCGAGGATTGCCCCGAAGAAAACATCGTCGAGCTCGCCAATGGCTGCATCTGCTGTACCGTGGCCGACGATTTCGTGCCGGCCATAGACCAGATTCTGGCGCGCAAGCCGGCCGTCGATCACATCCTGATCGAGACCTCCGGACTGGCCCTGCCCAAGCCGCTGGTGCAGGCTTTCCAATGGCCGTCGGTGAAAAGCCGCGTGACGGTCGACGGCGTCATCGCCGTGGTCGATGGCGCGGCGCTGGCCGATGGCATGGTCGCGTCCGACATGGACGCACTTGCCGCCCAGCGCGCGGCAGATGACCAGCTCGACCATGACGACCCGATCGAGGAAGTGTTCGAGGACCAGATCGCCTGCGCCGACCTCGTCATCCTGTCGAAATCCGACCTGATCGATGCCGCTGGCCGCGAGCGGGCGGAGAGGACCATCGCCGCACACCTGCCCCGCGCCGTGAAGGTGGTTGCGGTGAAGGATGGTCACGTCGATCCGGCGATCCTGCTCGGTCTGGGCCTCGCCGTGGAGGATCAGATCGACGCCCGCAAGACGCATCACGACGGGCTCGAAGATCATGACCATGACGACTTCGACACGTTCATCGTCGAGATCGGCGCCATCGCCGATCCCTCCGAGATCGCGGCCCGCGTGGCGGCCGTCGCCGAGAAGGAGAACGTCCTGCGCGTGAAGGGTTTCGTGCCGGTCGACGGCAAGCCGATGCGGCTTCTGGTCCAGGCCGTTGGCGCCCGCGTGAACCATTATTTCGACCGCGCCTGGGCGCCAGCGGAGGAGCGACTCGGCCGCCTCGTCGTCATCGGCGAAAAGGGCCTCAGGCAGGACGCTATCACAGCCGCTCTGACCGGCTGACGGAACCCGATGCATCTCCTCGCCACATCATCCGCTTCGCTCGACGATCTCGCCGAGCCCATCGACCTGGCGCAGCAGCCGGCGGATATCGTGGCGCTGTCTTTCTCCGACAGCGATTTGGCGGGCATCGCGTCGGCCTGGCGCACCGGCAAGGCGGACCAGCCATCGCTGCGCCTCGCCGCGCTGCGCGATTTACGCCATCCGATGTCTGTCGATCTTTGGATCGACAGCGTGGCAAGCCACGCCAGGGTGATCCTCGTCCGCATCCTCGGCGGCTATGACTGGTGGCGATATGGCTGCGACCGGCTCGCCGCGACTGCGCGTGAGAAAGGTATCAGGCTGGCGCTTCTCCCCGGCGAATGCCGCGAAGAGGACGCGCGCCTGATCGAAGCCTCGACCGTGGACAAGCCGGAGCTCGACCGCCTGCTGGCCTTCTTCCGCGAGGGCGGCCCGGACAACATGGCAGGCCTCGCAGCCAGATTGTCAGCGCTGGCCGGCAACGAGGCGGAGGTTTCTGAGGCAAGACAGGTGCCGAGGGCAGGATGCTACCTGCCTGGCGCGGGCATCGTCGACATCGCAAGGCTTGCCGGAGCGGGAGCGGCCGCGAACCCAATCATCCCCATCCTCTTCTATCGTTCCATGCTGCTCGCTTCCGATGCGGCGCCAATCGACGCATTGTTCGGCGCACTGGCGCAAAGAGGCATGACGCCGGTGCCGATCTTTGTCGCCAGCCTCAAGGACCGCGACTCGCTCGCATTCGTCGAAGAGGCGATTGCGGAGCTGCGGCCGGCGGCCATCGTCACCACCACGGCGTTCGCCAGCGGCGCGGAGCCGGGCGCGGAAACCCTTTTCGACCGTGCCGGCGTGCCGGTCTTCCAGGCGATTGTCGCCACCACGCGCCGCGAGGCATGGGCTGAAAATCAGCGCGGCCTGGCGCCTGCCGATCTTGCCATGCATGTCGTACTGCCTGAACTCGACGGGCGCATCCTCGGCGGCGCAATTGCCTTCAAGTCGGAACGGCCGCTCGATGAGGCGCTCGGCTTTCGCGGTCAGGAGAACCGGCCGGAAGCCGACCGCATCGAACACCTCGCCAACCGCGTCGCAGCGATGATCCGGCTCCAACAGACGCCCCGCGCTGAACGCCGCCTGACCATCCTCATTCCCGATTACCCCAACGCCACTGGCCGCACAGGCTATGCCGTTGGGCTGGACGTGCCGGAAAGCGTGCTCGCCATGCTGCGGGATTTGCAGGCCGAGGGCTACGTCATCGACGGCATCCCTGAATCATCGCGCGAACTACTTGAATCGCTGCGTGAGGAACGCCCCGCAACGCGATTCGAGGACTATGGCGCCTGGTTCGCTCAACTCCCTGGAAAGACTTGCGAAAAGGTCGTTGGTGCATGGGGCGCGCCGTCTGTCGAAGGGGAGGTCTCGTTCCGCGCCGCGACCTTCGGCAACGTGACCGTGGCGCTGGCGCCCGACCGCGGCCGCTCCGCTGACCGCCGTGCCGACTATCACAATCCGGAGCTGCCGCCGCGCCACGAACTGCTCGCCTTCGGCCATTGGATGCAAACCGGGCTAGCCTGCCACGCCATCATCCATGTCGGCGCGCATGGCACGCTGGAATGGCTGCCCGGCAAGGCCGTCACGCTGTCCTGCGAATGTTTCCCCGAGATTGTCACCGGCGGCCTGCCGGTCGTCTATCCCTTCATCGTGTCGAACCCCGGCGAGGCGGCCCACGCCAAGCGCCGCATCGCCGCCGTCACGGTCGGCCATCTGCCGCCGCCGCTGGTCGGTGCGGAGCTGGGCGAGGCGGAGCGCAAGCTTGAACATCTGGTCGACGAATACGCGCAGGCCGACGGTCTCGACCGCCGTCGCCGCGACCGCCTGGCGCTGCTCATCATCGAGACGGCGCGCGACACCGGCCTCGCCCGCGAGGCGGGTCTTGCCGACAATCTCGATGCCGGCGAGGCGTTGCAGAAAATCGATGCCTGGCTCTGCGACATCAAGGATTTCGCCCTGAAGGACGGCCAGCACGTCTATGGCCGCTCGGCGCCCGGTGAAGACGATCCGCTGCGGCTTGAGAGCGTGGTACGCGAACGCGCCGCCCTGGTCGCCGCGCTCGACGGCGAGCACATCCACCCCGGCCCCGCCGGCGCGCCGGCGCGCGGCCGAACCGACGTACTCCCCACCGGCCGCAACCTCTTCACCGCCGATCCGCGCACCATGCCGACGCCGACGGCGTTCGAGCTCGGCCGTCTTGCGGCCGACGAGGTCGTGCGCCGCTATCTGCAGGATCACGGCGACTGGCCGCGGTCGCTGATCATCGATTTGTGGGGCTCGGCCAGCCTGCGCACCGGCGGCGAGGAGATCGCGCAGGGGCTGAACCTGATGGGGGTGAAACCGGTGTGGGACGCCGCGACCGGCCGCGTCACCGGCGTCGAAGTCCAGCCTGTCGCCACGCTTGGCCGCCCGCGCATCGATGTGACCTGGAAGATCTCCGGCCTGTTCCGGGACATGTTCCCGGCACAGATCGCTCTGCTCGATGCCGCCGCCCGCGCCGTCGCCGCGCGGGATGAGGAAGCAGGCGACAATCCGCTCGCGGCAGAGGCAAGGGATGCAGGCGCTGTCCCTCCCCGCATCTTCGGCGGCTCGCCCGGCACCTATGGCGCCGGGGTGGAAGACATCCTCGCCACCGGCGACTGGCAGGAGCGCGTGGAGATCGGCCAGGCCTATCTCGATGCCGCGAGCCATAGCTATGGCGGCGCCGATGGCGACGGCGAGGCTGCCCCCGACGCATTTTCCCGCCGCGTTTCCGAAGCCCAGCTTCTCATTCACACTGGCGACGACCCCGGTCGCGACCTGCTCGACGGCTCCGCGGACGCCGCCCATATCGGCGGCTTTGCTTCGGCCCTCGCCGCGCTCGGCCGCTCCGCGGATCTGATCACGCTCGATACAACCGACCCCCAGCGCCCGCGCGCCCGCACGGTGGCCGAGGCCGTCGCCCGCGTGGTGCGCGGCCGCGCCGTCAGCCCGCGCTTCATCGACGGGCAGATGCGTCACGGCCCGCGTGGCGCTGCCGAATTCGCCGAGACGGTCGACCGCCTCGTCGCCTTCGCCGAGACCACGCTCGCCATTCCCGAAACACTGCTGGAAGCCGTGCACGACGCCTATCTGGGCGACGAACGGGTGCGCGACTTCATGCTGCGCGAGAACCCCGCCGCCGCCCGCTCCATCGCCGAGCGTTTCGCCGCCGCGCGCCGGCGCGGTCTGTGGCATCCAAGACGCAATTCGATCGACGCCGGCCTTGCCGAGCTGATCGCCGAAGCGCGCGCAAGGGAGGCCGCATGAGTTTCCGCCGCGGCGCCTGCCCCGCTCTATCCGCGCCGATGCAGACCGGCGACGGCCTGCTGGTGCGCCTTGCGACGGCAGGCGCGAGCCTGATTCCTGCCCAACTCGCCGCGCTCTGCGCCGCCGCCGAACGCCACGGCAACAGCCTGGTGGAAATCACCGCGCGCGGCAATTTCCAGATACGCGGTCTGACGGCGGAAAGCGCAACCGCGCTTGCCCGCGACATCGAAGCAATGGACCTCGGCCTGCGCGACGGCGTGCCGGTCGAGACAAATCCGCTGGCGGGGCTGGACCCGACCGAGTTCTCCAACGCCGCGCCCTTGGCTGCGGCCATCCGCGAAGCCATCGACGCGACCGATCTGGCGTCCCGCCTGGCTCCGAAGGTCTCGGTGGTCATCGACGGCGGCGGTCGCATTGGCCTTGGGGACATCGCGGCGGACGTGCGCCTGTCCGCCATCCACGAGAGTGCCGGAACGACATGGCTTATCTCGACCGGCGGCGATGCGGCAACGGCGCAGGCGCTCGGTATCGCCGATGATGATGCGACCGCCAAAGCCGCCACGCTGGTGATACTGGAAGCTCTGGCGGCACGCGGCCGTGACGCCCGTGCGCGCGATCTCGTGCCGGCGGAAATGAATGCTCTCCTCTCCCCGTTCACGGGGAGAGGATGCCGGCAGGCAGGTGAGGGGCCGCGCCAGGTTCAGCAGACAAAGGCGCAGCCCCTCATCCGCCCCTACGGGGCACCTTCTCCTCGTGAACGGGGAGAAGGGATCCCCCTCACCGACGGACGCATCGCCCTGCCCGTCGCCCTGCCCTTCGGGAGCATGCGTGCGGCTGAACTGATTGCTTTCCTTGAAAGTGCACAATCGCATCGCGTCGCCGAGCTCCGCCTCGCACCGGGCCGCGGCCTCATCCTGATCTGTGGATCGGAGCGTGCCGCTTCGGACACCCGCGGCACCGCCCGCGCCGCCGGCCTGGTCATCGACGCTGCTGACCCCCGCGCCCGCATCTTCGCCTGCTCGGGCAGCGCCGGCTGCGCCTCGGGTCACATCGCGGCCCGCGAGGTCGCTGCGTTTGTTGCCCGCCAACTGGGTGACGCTGCCCCCGAATTCGAACTCCACATATCCGGCTGCCCCAAGGGCTGCGCCCACCCCGCACCAGCTGAGCTGACCCTGGTCGGCACGGAAAACGGCCCGTTATTGGTCGAAAGCGGCTCTGCCCGTGGAACCGGCATTTCCTTTGGAAATCAGGATATTGCAGCGCGGCTCGCAAGTGAGGTACGACGCACAGCAAGCAGCCAGACCCAGCTGGAAAACCGGCGACCGCCGCATCCCGCCCACGCGTTCGCCGGAGAGTGAATTGACCGCTTACGACTATATCCGCGCCGGCGATGCAATCTATGAACGTTCCTTCTCGATCATCCGCGAGGAGGCCGATCTCGCGCGCTTCTCCCCTGCCGAGGCCGACGTCGCGATCCGCATGATCCACGCCTGCGGGCAGGTCGAGGCGGCATCGCATTTCGCCTTCGCGCCCGGCTTCGTGGATGCGGCCCGTGCGGCTCTCGCTGCCGGTGCGCCGATCCTGTGCGACGCCGAGATGGTCGCCCACGGCGTCACCCGCGCCCGGCTGCCTGCCGGCAACGAGGTGGTTTGCACATTGCGCGATCCAATGACGCCGGAGATCGCCGGGGACATCGGCAACACGCGCTCCGCCGCCGCCATGCATCTGTGGGGCGACAGGCTGGACGGCGCGCTGGTCGCCATCGGCAACGCGCCGACCGCGCTGTTCCATCTGCTCGAAATGCTTGACGACGGCGCGCCGCATCCAGCCGCGATCATCGGCATGCCGGTCGGCTTCGTCGGCGCGGCGGAATCCAAGGAAGCGCTTGCCGAAAACCGCCACGGCATTCCATGGGCAATCGTGCGCGGCAGGCTGGGCGGCTCGGCCATGACCGCCGCCGCCGTCAACGCGTTGGCGAGGCCGGGCCTGTGAGTACGCCGCGACAAGGCCGGTTGATCGGCGTCGGCACCGGACCGGGCGATCCCGAACTGCTCACGCTGAAGGCGGTGCGGGCGCTCGGCGAGGCCGATGTCGTCGCCCATTTCGCCAAACAGGGCAACGGCAGCAACGCCCGCGCCATCGTCAACGGCCACATCAACGGCGGCACCATCGAGCTGCCGCTGCTCTATCCGGTCACGACGGAAATCGACAAGGCGCATCCCGACTATCACTGCGCCATCACCCGCTTCTTCGACCGTTCGGCCGGCGATGTGGCGAAACATCTCGAGGCCGGCCGCACGGTAGCGGTGCTGTCGGAAGGCGATCCCCTCTTCTACGGCTCCTACATGCATCTGCATGTGCGCCTCGCGCACCGGTTCGACACCGAGGTAATTCCCGGCGTGACGGCCATGTCCGGCTGCTGGTCGACGGCCGGCACCCCGATCACCCAGGGCGACGACGTGCTCTCCGTTCTGCCGGGAACGCTGACCGAGGCCGAGTTGGTGCGCCGGCTCGCCGACGCCGACGCCGCCGTCATCATGAAGGTCGGGCGCAATCTGCCGAAAATCAGAAACGCGCTGGCTGCGACCGGCAAGCTCGACCGCGCCGTCTATGTCGAGCGCGGCACGATGGCCAACGGTCGAACCGTTCGTTTCGCCGAGCGGGACGACGCGCCCGCGCCGTATTTCTCCATCGTGCTGGTGCCCGGCTGGAGCGGCCGGCCATGAGCGGGAAGCTGACCGTCGTCGGCACCGGCCCCGGAAATCCGGACCAGACGACGCCGGAAGTTACGCAGGCCATCGAGCAGGCGGGCGATTTCTACGGCTACGCGCCCTATCTGGACCGCCTGAACCTGCGCGCCGACCAGAAACGCCATGCTTCCGACAACCGCGAGGAACTGGACCGCGCCGGCGCGGCGCTCACCCGCGCGGCCCAAGGCGGCAACGTCTGCGTCGTCTCCGGCGGCGATCCCGGCGTCTTCGCCATGGCGGCCGCCGTCTGCGAGGCGGTCGACAACGGTCCCGAGGAATGGCGGCGCGTCGAACTTATCGTCCTGCCCGGCATCACCGCCATGCTGGCGGTCGCCGCCCGCATCGGCGCACCGCTGGGCCACGATTTCTGCGCCATCTCGCTTTCGGACAATCTCAAGCCCTGGGAACTGATCGAAAAGCGCCTGACCGCTGCCGCCTCCGCCGGCTTCGTCATGGCTTTCTACAATCCGATCAGCCGCGCCCGCCCCTGGCAGCTCGGCAAGGCATTCGATTGCCTGCGCGTTGTCCTGCCGGGCGAAACCACGGTCGTCTTCGGCCGCGCCGCCGGCAGGCCTGACGAGCGCATCGAGATCACGACGCTGTCCGACGCCGACCCGGCCAAAGCCGACATGGCGACATGCATCATCGTCGGCTCGCGCGAGACCCGCCTAGTCGAACGGCCCGGCCTGCCGCCGCTGGTCTACACGCCGCGCTTCGCGGAGGTCAGCACATGATCGGCCATCGCGACGGCCTCATCCATCGAGCCTGCGGACGCCGCCTCCGGCAGGTCCGGCCTGCCGATCATCACCACTTCGATACCGAGCTTCCGCGCGGCGGCGATCTTGCCGTATGTGGCCGTCCCGCCGCTGTTCTTGGAAACGATGGCTTCGATCTGGTGTTTGCGAAGCAGCGCCCGCTCGCTGGATTCGTCGAAAGGCCCGCGCCCGAGTATGTACGTCGCGACGGGCAAGCCAAGCGGCGGCTCAACCGGATCGACCGAGCGCACCAGGTAGCTGTGCTGTGGCGCACGCTCGAACGGCAACAACTCCTGCCGGCCGAGCGTGACCATCACCCGGCGCGGCGTTTGGCCCAGCGCGCCAACCGCTTCCTCCACGCTGTCGACCTCCCTCCAGCGATCGCCCCCGACCGGCGCCCAAGCCGGGCGTCTGAGCGCAATCAGTGGAACACCCGCCGAGTGCGCGGCCTCGACTGCATTGCGCGAGATCTGCGCCGCATAGGGGTGCGTGGCGTCGATCAGCAGCGAAATGCCCTCGGCCTCGAGATGACGCGCCAATCCGGCGGCGCCGCCGAAGCCGCCGACGCGCACCGGCACGGGCTGCAGCGCCGGCGATCGTGTGCGCCCGGCCATCGACAGAACGATCGTGCAGTCGCCGCGCACCGCCAGCCGGCCCGCAAGCTCGCGCGCCTCGCTGGTGCCGCCCAAAATGAGGATATGGTGCATGGCCATGTCCGCTGACTTGAACCCCGTAACTGCACCAGCGACGCCCTGGCTGTCCATCGTCGGCATCGGCGAAGACGGAATGGAAGGGCTCGGCGAGGAGGCAAGGAGGCTGATCGCCGATGCGGCAACGGTCTTCGGCGGCCGCCGGCATCTGGAGCTCGCGGCCGAACTGATCGGCGGCAAGGCGCTTCCCTGGCCGAGCCCCTTCGACAAGGCGATCGATGCTGTGCTCACCCTTCGCGGCCGGCCCGTCTGCGTGCTGGCGTCCGGCGATCCCATGTTCTTCGGTGTGGGCGCGACGCTCTCGCGCCATGTCGATGCCGGCGAAATGCGCGTCCTGCCGGCGCCCTCCGCCTTCAGTCTTGCCGCGGCCCGCCTCGGCTGGTCGTTGCAGGAAACCGCCTGCCTGTCGCTCCACGGCCGCCCGCTCGCCCTGCTGCGCCCGCATCTGCAGCCCGGCCGAAGGCTGCTCTGCCTGACATCGGACGGGGACGGTCCCGCCGCCGTCGCCAGGCTGATGACCGAGCTCGGCTTCGGCCCCTCGCGCCTCACCGTCCTGGAAGCGCTGGGCGGTGCGCGCGAGCGTGTCCGTGAAACCGTCGCCGCCAGTTTCACAATGAATGATGTCGATGCGCTCAACCTTGTGGCCATCGAAGTCGCCGCCGCTCCCGGTGCCCGCATCCTCCCCTTCACGCCCGGCCTGCCCGACGACTGGTTCGAGCATGACGGCCAGATCACCAAGCGGACAGTGCGCGCCGCCACCATCGCCGCCCTCGCTCCGCGCCACGGCGAACTCTTGTGGGACATCGGCGCTGGCTCGGGCTCCATTGCGATCGAGTGGATACTGCGCGATCCGTCGCTGCGCGCCATCGCGGTCGAGGCCGACGGCGAGCGGGCGACCCGCATTCGCCGCAACGCCGATGCGCTTGGCGCGCCCGGCTTGGAGATCGTGGAAGCCACGGCCCCGGCCGCCCTTTCCCACCTTCCGGACCCTGACGCTATCTTCATTGGCGGCGGCGGCAGCGACGCCGGTGTTCTGGACGCCGCCATGGGCCGCCTCGGATCAGGTGGCCGCCTGGTCGCCAACGCCATCACGCTGGAGACCGAAGCACAATTGATCGCCCGCCACGCCTCGCTTGGCGGAGAGCTCACCCGCCTGTCGGTGTCCCACGCCGCGCCGGTTGGCTCCATGACGGGCTGGCGCCCGGCCATGCCGGTCACCCAATGGGCATGGACGAAGCCATGATATTCGCCGGCATCGGAGCGCAGAAAGGCGTCAAGGCAAAGGACGTTCTCGCGGCCGTCGACACCGCCCTGAACGCATACGGGCTGAAGCGAGACGCAGTCAGCGCGCTTTACTCCAACATGTCGAAATCCGCCGAAGCGGGCCTGCTCGACGCGGCGAAAGAACTCGGCGTCGAATGCCATGCCATCGCGCACCCGACCCTGCGCAGGGCGGCTGAACACACCATCACTCAGTCCGGCGCCAGCATTGCCGCAACCGGGCTGGCCAGCCTGTCGGAGGCGGCCGCGCTCGCCGCCGCGGGCCCCGGCGCTCGTCTGCTTGGACCCCGTCTTGCGGTCGGCCCCGTCACCTGCGCGCTGGCAGTGAGCGAGGACCGGCAATGACCGTACATTTCATCGGCGCCGGCCCTGGTGCCGCCGACCTCATCACTGTGCGCGGACGCGACATCCTCGCCCGCTGCCCGGTCTGCCTCTATGCCGGCTCCATCGTGCCGAAGGATTTGCTCGACTATTGCCCGGCAGGTGCGCGTCTCGTCGACACCGCCCCGTTGTCACTGGATGAGATCGAGGCCGAATACGTCGCCGCCCACGAGGCTGGCAAGGATGTGGCCCGCCTGCACTCGGGCGACCTGTCGGTGTGGAGCGCGGTGGCCGAGCAGATAAGGCGGCTCGATGCCCGCGGCATCCCCTACACGCTGACCCCCGGCGTCCCGTCCTTCGCCGCCGCCGCCGCCGCGCTCGGGCGCGAACTGACGATCCCGGAGATCGGCCAGAGCCTTGTGCTTACCCGCGTTTCGGGCCGCGCCTCGAAAATGCCGGAGGGCGAGACCCTCGCCGCCTTCGGCGCCACGGGAGCCACGCTCGCCATCCATCTCGCCATCCACGCGCTCGACCGCGTGGTGGCCGAACTCACCCCGCTCTATGGCGCCGATTGTCCCGTCGCGGTCGTCGCCCATGCAAGCTGGCCGAACGAGCGGATCGTCAGGGGCACGCTCGCCGATATCGAGGACAAGCTGAAAGACGCCCCGATCGAGCGCACCGCAATCATTTTTGTCGGAAAAGCGCTCGGCGCGGCCGATTTCCGCGAAAGCGCACTTTACGATGCCTACTATCAGCGCCGTTTTCGCGGCCGGGAGGCGTCATGAACCGGCCTGAATGCCGCCTCGCCGTGCTTGTTGCCGTCGCGGTCGAAGATCAGGATTTCGAGCGCGATATCGGCAGGCGCAAGAGCAGCCGCGGCCGTCTCCCAGGCAGCTTTCGCCACAGCGTCGCCCAGCGAGATGCCGGCGTCTTCAGCGTGGCCGAAGGCCTCGGCAACCGTGTTGGAGCCTCGTATCCTGTCCGCGAGCGCGCCATCCGCGCCGGCGCTTGCCGCCGCATCGGCAAGCGCGCCGAGATCGGCCGCACCGCGCTTGGAGTGCAGGTCGAGCATGCCTTGCGCGAGCTTGGTCATCTTGGCGACGCCGCCCGCGACCGTGACCCTGGGCACTGGATGCGCGCGCAGATATTTCAACATGCCGCCGGCGAAGTCCCCCATGTCGATCAGCGCCACTTCCGACAGATCATGATGCTTCTGAACGGCGGCTTCGGACGCCGAGCCGGTCGAACCGGCGACATGGTCGAGACCCATCGCCCGCGCCACGTCGATGCCGCGATGGATGGAGTGTATCCAGGACGAGCAGGAGAACGGGATCACGATCCCCGTCGTGCCAAGGATCGAGATGCCGCCGACAATGCCGAGGCGGCCATTCAGCGTCTTGGCGGCCATCGCCTCGCCGCCCGGCACGGAAATCTCGACTTGGATATCGGCACCCTCGCCCGCGACGTCCGCGATCGCCCGGCCGATCATCTGGCGCGGCACGGGGTTGATCGCCGGTTCGCCGACCGGAATTGGAAGTCCCGGCCGCGTCACTATGCCGACGCCTTCGCCTGCGCTGAACGTAATCCCGCTGCCCGGCTCGCCTTGCCGCAGCGTCGCGACGATCAGCGCGCCATGCGTCACGTCCGGATCGTCGCCGGCGTCCTTGACGATGCCCGCCCGCGCGAAGCCGTCGCCGGTCTCGGTCACAGCGAGCGCGAAGGCCGGCCGCTTGCCGCCCGGCAGCGTGATTTCCACCAGATCAGGAAATTCCGCGCCGTACAGCGCCGCGCACGCCGCTTTGGACGCAGCAGCGGCGCACGCCCCGGTGGTCCAGCCACGTCTCAGGTTGCGATCCCCGTCTTCCATGGCGCGATCTATAGTGATCGCCGCGACACACGTCACGAATTTGTGGGAGCCGCATGAGCGACGCCGAACGCCTTTCCGCAATCCTGTCGGTCCGGCCACGGCTTCAGCCGGGCCATGTATGGCTGGCCGGCGCCGGTCCGGGCGATCCCGGCATGCTGACGCTCGACGTTCTTTCCGCGCTAGGCCAGGCGGAAGTGGTGGTGCATGACGCGCTGGTCGACAAGGCGATCCTCGGCCTTGCGGCAGGTGCCGAACTGGTTTTCGCAGGCAAGCGCGGCGGCAAGCCGTCGCCCACGCAGGACAACATCACCGCGAAACTGATCGAATTCGCCCGCGCCGGCCGGCGTGTCCTGCGCCTCAAGGGTGGCGACCCGTTCATTTTCGGGCGCGGCGGCGAGGAAGCGCTGGCGCTGGTCAAGGCGGGCATTCCCTACCGCATCCTGCCGGGCCTCACCTCCGCGATTGCCGGACTGGCCGATTCCGGCATTCCCGCCACCATGCGCGGCGTCAACAAGGCCTTCATCATGGCGACCGGCCATGCAGTCGGCACGCCTGATGACCTCGACTGGCATTCGCTGGCCCGCACCAACCAGCCGATCGTCGTCTACATGGGGTTGAAGAACCTGCCGCGCATCGTGGCGGCTTTGCTGGAAGGCGGCCTGCCGTCGACCACACCCGCCGCCGTCATCGCCTCCGCGACAACAGCTTCGAAACGCATCGTCACCGGCACGCTGGCCACCATCCATGACGACGCAACCAAGGCCAAGCTGGAGGCGCCTGCAATCATCGTCATCGGCAACATCGTGGCGATGCGCGACGCACTGCTCTCGCTGCCCGGGGACCCGAACGCATGACGGCGCGCGGCCTCATCATCGGCGCGCCGCGCTCCGGTTCCGGCAAGACCACGATCACCATCGGGCTCTTGCGCGCGCTCGCCCGGCGCGGCCTCACCGTGCGTGGCGCGAAATCCGGCCCGGATTATATCGACCCCGGCTTCCACGCCGCCGCCACCGGCACGCCCGGCCTCAATCTCGACAGTTGGGCCATGCCGCCCGCCTATCTCCGCGCCCTGGCGTCGGAAACCGCCGCGGCGGCTGACATCGTCATCGTCGAAAGCGCCATGGGTCTGTTCGACGGCATTCCCTCCGATAGCGGCCGCTCCGGCGCGGCCGCCGATCTCGCGCGGACGTTCAACTTGCCAGTCTTGCTGGTGCTCGACGTCTCGGGCCAGTCGCAGACCTCGGCAGCCGTAGCCCACGGTTTCGCCAGTTTCGACGCGAAAGTGCGCATTGCCGGCGTGGTCCTCAACCGGGTCGGCAGCGAACGCCATACGCGCCTTGCCGGCGACGCCATCGCAGCGCGTGGCATCCGCGTCGTCGGCGCCGTTCCGCGCGATCAGGCAATGACCTTGCCCGAACGCCATCTCGGCCTCGTTCAGGCTGAGGAACAGGCGGGCATTTCGGATCACATCGACCGTCTCGCCGACGTCATTGAGCAGGCGATCGATCTCGATGCTGTGCTGGAGATCGCAGCACCCGTCTCCATCCCCGTGGGCGACGTTGCCGCTGCGCTCAACCCGCCCGGCCAGCGCATCGCGATCGCCCGCGACGCTGCCTTCACCTTCGTCTATCCCCATGTCGCCGCGCATTGGCGCAACGCCGGCGCGGAACTGGTTCCCTTCTCGCCGCTTGCCGACGAGCCCCCATCCGATGATTGCGACGCCTGCTGGCTGCCGGGGGGTTATCCCGAACTTCATGCCGGCCGGCTTGCGGCGGCTTCGCGCTTCCGCGATGGCATCCGCGCGTTCGGAGGGACGCGCCCCGTCCACGGCGAGTGCGGCGGCTACATGGTGCTCGGCGAAGCGTTGGAGGACGCTGACGGCATGACCCATCGCATGCTCGGCATGCTTGGCCATTCCACCTCATTCGCCAAACGCAAGATGAACCTCGGCTATCGCCAGGCAACGCTGGCGCATGACGGCCCGCTCGGCGCGCGCGGCGACGTGATCCGCGGCCACGAGTTCCACTATGCGCGGCTGATCGAACCGGGCGACGACGAGCCGTTGGCGATACTCGCCGACGGCCAGGGCCGCGAGATCGGCCCGTCGGGCGGACACCGCGGCGATGTCAGCGGCGGCTTCTTCCACGCCATTGCCCGCGACCGAGCGGCCTGATGGCGTCCGGCAACCCCTTGGGCGACGTCGCCGCCTGCGTCGGCTTCTACACCCGCCTGCCGGCCGGCCTGTTGAGCCAGCCATCCGCCGATTTCGCGCCTGCGCAATGGGCCGCGCCCGTCGCCGGGCTGCTGGTCGGCCTCATCGGCGGCGGCGCACTGCTCATCGCGTCGTGGATCGGCCTGCCGCCGCTGGTCACGGCGCTGATTGCTGTCGCGGCAACAATGCTGGTCACCGGCGCGCTGCATGAGGACGGGCTGGCCGACACTGCCGACGGTCTGGGCGGCGGCGCGACGCGCGAGCGCAAGCTGGAGATTATGCGCGACAGCCGCATCGGCACATACGGCGTGGCGGCCCTGCTGTTTTCGGTTCTGCTGCGCGTAGCCACCCTCGCCGCCCTGACGCCGGCGGAGGGGTTCGTGGCGCTGATCGCCGCGCATGCTGCCGGCCGCGCGCTGATGCCCTATCTACTTGCCACATCGCCTTCCGCTCGCGGGGACGGGCTGTCCGCCAACATCGGAACGGTTTCGCAACGCACGGCGCTGATGGCCCTGGCGATCGGAGCGGGGGCGCTATTGCTGCTCGGATTCTTGCCGGCCCTCGCCGCCGCGGCGATGTTGGGGCTCTGGCTTCTCGCAGTGCGGGCAGTCGCACACCGCCAGATCGGCGGGCACACCGGCGATATTTGCGGCGCGCTGGAACAGGGCGGCGAGATTTTGGTTTTGTTGGCGGCGACCGCCATAGTGATTTGACGCATATGAGGGAGGACGATCAATGACCGAATTCGCAAGCCTCGAAGACCTGCGGGAGGCCTGCCTCAATCTTCCCGACGGCGACGAGTCGGCGGCCGAGGCCGCGCGCCAGCGCCAGAACACGCTCACCAAGCCGCCCGGCAGCCTGGGTCGAATGGAGGACCTGATCGCATGGCTGGCGGCATGGCAGCATCTGCCCCGCCCTCGCCTCGACAGTGTCGAGATTCTGGTCTTCGCCGGTTCGCACGGCATCGCCGCGCGCGGCGTGTCGGCATTTCCGGCCGAGGTCACCGCACAGATGGTGTCGAACTTCACCGCCGGGGGCGCCGCCATCAACCAGATTGCCCGCGCGGTCAATGCCGAACTCTGCGTTGTCCCGCTGCAGATCGACCAACCGACCGCCGATTTCACGCAAGGCCCGGCGATGACCGAGGAGGGATTTCTCAAGGCGGTCGCCACCGGCTATGACGCGGTCAAGGACCACGCCGACATCGTCTGCCTGGGCGAAATGGGTATCGCCAACACGACGGTAGCCGCCGCGCTTGCCGCGGGCTTGTACGGCGGCGAAGCTTCCGACTGGGTCGGCCGCGGAACCGGCGTCGACGATGCCGGCCTCACCCGCAAGGCTGAGGTGGTGGCCGAGGCGATCGCCTTCCACCGCGAGCATCTGGATGACCCGCTGCAGGTCGCCATGCGCCTTGGCGGGCGCGAAACGGCGGCGATGCTGGGCGCAGCACTCGGCGCGCGCCACCGCTACAAGCCGATCATCGTCGACGGTTTCGTCTCGACCGCGGCTGTCGCGCCGCTGGCGAAGCTGCATCCCCGCGCGACGAGGCACATGGAAGCCGGTCACGTCTCCGCCGAAGCCGCGCATCGCCGTCTGCTCGAACATGTCGGCCTGAGGCCGTTGCTCGACCTCGGCATGAGGCTGGGCGAAGGCACCGGTGCGGCCCTGTCCATATCCATCATCCGCGCCGCGCTCGCCTGCTTCGACGGCATGGCGACCTTCGAGCACGCGGGGGTATCAGGGAAGGACTAGGTCATGAAAGTCGACGGCTCCTGCCACTGCGGGCGGATAACGTTTGAAGCAGTGATCGATCCTGAACGCGTGCGAATCTGTCACTGCACCGATTGTCAGACACTTTCTGGATCGGCATTTCGGATGACCGCGCCGACCAGCGAGGCAAATTTCCGCCTGCTCAGCGGTACGCCGAAACAATATGTCAAGACCGCCGAAAGCGGCGCTTCGCGCGTGCAGACCTTCTGTGGCGACTGCGGCTCTGCGATCTACGCGACGTCGGTTGCGGGTGACAATCGTACCTTCGGCATCAGGGTCGGAACGCTGAAGCAACGCGCGCAAATGACGCCCGGTCGTCAGTTCTGGAGCCGGTCCAGACTTCCCTGGTTGCCTCGGCTCCCCGGAGAAATGCTCGACAGCCAGTAGGCGCGCCAACCCGCATGATGCAGCATGCGGTTGACCGGTGATTTCGAACTTGGTATCCACCTCCTGAAATATCGGGAAACTTGGATATATGGATAAGAATTCCGCCCTCGCGGCGCTCTCCGCGCTCGGTCAAGACACGCGGCTCGAAGTGTTCCGCCTGCTGGTGCGCTCTGGCGCCAACGGCCTTCCCGCCGGTGAGATCGCGCAGCGGCTCGACACCGTCCAGAACACCATGTCGACGCATCTCAAGGTGCTCGATCATGCCGGCCTCGTCCGCGCTGAGCGTGACGGCCGCACCATCCGCTACGTCGCCGACATGACCGGCTTCCGCGATCTGCTGGCCTTCCTGATGGAAGACTGCTGCAACGGCCGCCCGGAGCTCTGCCGGCCGGTCATAGATGCCATTGCCTGTGATTGTTAGGTTCGTTTGAGGAGGGATCCGCCGTGAGCGACAATGTCTATAATGTGCTTTTCCTGTGCACCGGCAATTCGGCACGCTCCATTATCGGGGAGGCGATCCTGAACCGTGCCGGCATGGGCCGATTCAAGGCCTGGTCGGCCGGTTCCCATCCCAAGGGCGAAATCCATCCCTTTGCGCTGCAGCTTCTGAAGAACGCCAACCACGACACCTCCTTCGCGCGTTCGAAAAGCTGGGACGAATTCGCGCAGCCTGGCGCGCCGAAGCTCGATTTCGTCTTCACCGTCTGCGACAGCGCGGCGGCCGAAGCCTGCCCGGTGTGGCCGGGACAGCCGATGACCGCGCATTGGGGCGTGCCCGATCCGGCCGCGGTCGAGGGCTCTGACGCCGAAAAGCACTTCGCCTTCGCCGATACCTACCGGATGCTCAACAACCGCATTTCGGTCTTCACCTCGCTGCCGCTCGCGTCGATCGACCGGCTTGCGCTGCAGAAGCGGCTGGACGATATCGGACGCAAGCTGCCCGAGGCCGGGTAGGCTGAATTGGAGTGAATTCGTGAGCGAGCAGATATTGGACGCCGAAGCCGCGCCGGCCGGCGGCATCGGCTTTTTCGAGAAATGGCTCTCCGTCTGGGTGGCGCTGTGCATCGTCGGCGGGATCGTGGCCGGCAACCTGTTGCCGGGCGTTTTCGGCCTGCTGGCGTCGCTCGAATACGCGTCCGTCAATCTGGTGGTGGCGGTGCTGATCTGGGCGATGGTGTTCCCGATGATGGTGAACATCGATTTCGCCAGTCTGCGTCATATCGGGGATCGCCCGAAGGGACTGGTCGTCACAATCGCCGTCAACTGGCTGATCAAGCCGTTCACCATGGCCGCGCTCGGCGTGCTGTTTTTCGAGCATGTCTTTGCCCCATGGATCGAGCCGGCCGACGCCCAGCAATACATTGCCGGCCTCATCCTGCTCGGCGCTGCGCCCTGCACGGCCATGGTGTTCGTGTGGAGCCAGCTCACGAAGGGCGACCCCAACTACACGCTTGTCCAGGTCTCGGTGAACGACGTCATCATGGTCTTCGCCTTCGCGCCGCTCGTGGCCCTGCTCCTGGGCGTGACCGATATCGCGGTGCCTTGGGAAACGCTGCTGCTTTCTGTCGGTCTTTATGTGGTGATACCGCTGATCGCGGGTGTGATCGTGCGCGGTCGGCTGGTCAGCCGGGCGGGCGGTGGGACAGAGGGCGAACGGGCGGTTTCCCGGTTCACCGGCGCGCTGAAGCCGGTTTCGGTGGTCGGTCTGCTCGCGACCGTGGTGCTGCTGTTCGGCTTTCAGGGCAATGTGATCGTCGAGCGGCCGCTGCTGATCCTGCTGATTGCCGTGCCGCTTCTGATCCAGTCCTACGGCATCTTTTTCGTCGCGTATTTCGCGGCCAAGGCATGGAAGGTGCCGTTCAATATCGCAGCGCCCTGTGCCTTGATCGGAACGTCCAACTTCTTCGAACTCGCGGTGGCCGTGGCCATCAGCCTGTTCGGGCTCAACTCGGGCGCCGCGCTCGCCACCGTGGTCGGCGTACTGGTCGAGGTGCCCGTCATGCTGTCGCTCGTCGCCTTCGCCAACCGAACGCAACACTGGTTCCCAAAGGATTGAGCACCCGTGACGATCACGATCTATCACAACCCAGCCTGCGGCACCTCGCGCAACACGCTGGCGATGATCCGGCAATCCGGAGAAGAGCCGGAAGTCATCGAGTATCTCAGGACCCCGCCGTCGCGCGAAAAGCTCGTCGAACTGATTGCCGCGCTGGGCATATCCCCGCGCGATCTCTTGCGCCGCAAGGGCACGCCTTATGATGAACTCGGCCTCGACGATCCGAAATGGACCGACGGCGAGCTGATCGACTTCATGATAACGCACCCGATCCTGATCAACCGGCCGATCGTGGTCACGCCGCTTGGCGCGAAGCTCTGCCGACCTTCCGAGGCGGTACTCGATATCCTTCCCAATGCCGACATCGGCGCCTTCACCAAGGAAGACGGCGAGGTGGTCATCAACGCCGGCGGACGAAGCGGAGGCTAGTTCAGCCGGTCCAGTTCGCGCCGCTGCTCGTGCATCTTGAGAAAAGTCCGGTAATCGCGGTCGAAGCGCTCCTTCGCGACCGGGTTCGGCCGGCGCTCCACGCCGCCACGATGCATCGCCGCGCAGGCCGCCGGCAGATCGTCATGGAGACCCGCCGCGCTGGCCGCCGTCATGGCGGTGCCCAGCAGCACGGCGTCCTCCGCCTCCGGCTCCAGCACGATGCACCCGGTCGCATCCGCATAAAGTTCCATCAACAACGGGTTCCTGGAATGTCCGCCGGTCACATGCAGCGTGTCGATCACGAAGCCGTTGCCGTTCAGCGTCTCCAATATGTGGCGAAGCCCCAGCGCAATTCCCACCGCGGTGCGCCAGTAGAGACGGCACAGGCTGTTAAATGACGCGTCGAGCGTCAGGCCGCTGATCACGCCCACCGCGTGCGGGTCGGCCAGCGGCGACCGGTTGCCGTGGAAATCGGGCAGCACGTGCAGCCGCTCCGCGAACCGCGCACCCTCGCTTTCACGAAGCTCCGCCACGCGCATTCCTATGCGGGCGTGCAATGCATTGTCGGGTTCCCCGCCCGCGCCGTGCCAGCGGATGACGTGATCGAGCAGCGCACCCGTCGCCGACTGCCCACCTTCGATCAGCCAGCAATCGGGAAGGGCGGCACCGAAATAGGGGCCCCACCCGCCGGCGAACTGCCGCGGCGTCTTCGACATCGCCATCAGGCAGCTCGACGTGCCGGCAATCAGCGCCAGGTGCCGGTCCAGTTCATCGGAATCGCTGGCGATTCCGCCCAGCACGCCGAGCGCACCGGCATAGGCATCAATCAGGCCCGTCGATACCCGGCAGTCGGTCGTCAGGCCGAGTTCGGCTGCCGCGGCTTCGGTCAGCGGCCCGAGATCGGCGCCCACCGGCGTGGCCTTGTCCGGCAGCCCGCCACGCTGCGGCAAATCTGCGATGCCAACCGCCTCGAAGAAATCGCGGCGCCAGCCGTCGTCTTCATGCGCCAGATAGGTCCATTTGCAGGTCAGCGTGCATTGCGAGCGGGCGGTCGAACCGGTCGCGCGCCAGGTCAGGAAATCCGCAAGGTCGAAGAAATACCCTGCCCGCTCCCAAGTCTCCGGCAGGTGCTTCTTCAGCCACATCAGCTTCGGCGTCTGCATTTCAGGCGACATCACCCCACCCACGTGGGCGAGCACCTCATGGCCGGTGGCGGTGCACTGATCGGCCTCGTCCAGCGCCCGGTGGTCGAGCCACACGATCGTGTCCCAGCGCGCCTCACCGCCGGTCGATACGGTCAGCGGCGCGCCCTGCCTGTCGCGCACGACCAGCGAACAGGTCGCGTCGAACCCGATGCCCGCAACGCGCGACGGCTCCACGCCGGAAGCCGCAAGCGCGCTCTTCACCGCCGCGCAGACCGCTCGCCAGATGTCTTCCGAATCGTGCTCGGCGTGATCGACCCTCGGCCGGTTCATCGCGATCGCGCGTTCGCCGCGCCCCAGCAGGCTGCCCACGGCGTCGAAAATGCCCGCCCGCGCGCTGCCCGTCCCGACATCGACGGCGCACAGATAGCGTTCGCCCGCGGCCGCCGGTCTGCCGCTGAGCAGTCCGGGCAGTTCCGCCATGTCGTCGAACACGAGCTCCGCGCCCAGCTCCAACAGCGTCTCACTGAACGCGCCGCCGCCGGCATGCGAGCCGCCGGCAAAGCCGAACACGCGCATGCCTGCCTTGCGCGCGGCTTCCACGCCGGCGGGGCTGTCCTCGATGACGAGGCAATGCGCCGGCTTGACGCCCATCTCATTGGCGGCGTGCAGGAAGAGGTCCGGCGCCGGCTTGCCGTTCCTGACCATCGAGGCGCTGAAGATGTGCGGCTCGAACGCCTCGATCAGCCCCGTTACCGTGAGGGAAAGCCGAATGCGCTCCGGCAGGCTGGACGAGGCCACGCAGCGCCTGACCGACGGGGGCAGAGCGGACAGCATCTCCGCCACCCCGCCGAGCGGTTTCAGCTCCGCCCTGAACCGCTCATAGAGATTGCGCCGCATCTCATCCAGATGCTCCCGCGTCATCGCCAGCCCGAAATCAGCCGCCAGCGTCTCGCTGATCGTCGCCATGCTGCGGCCGAGGAAAAGCTCGTAGGCGCGCTCTTCCGCGATCTCCACGCCGGCCCCCGCGATCACATCGTTGAGCACGGCGATCGAGATCGGCTCGCTGTCCACCAGCACGCCGTCGCAGTCGAAGATGATCAGTTCTGGAAGCGGGTTCACGGCCACGCCTGTCTCCGGGTGTCCCCGGTCAGATCGCGCCGGAGAGATATTTCGTCAGCGTGGTTCGAGCGCCATCGCGCCACACGGTTTCCAGCATACGGGAAAACGCCCGGCGAAACACATCCGAGCGGCCGACCTCCCCGAAAATATCGGACAGCTCCAGGAACGCGCCGGGCTCGTGCTTCGCCTTCAGCGCCGCTTCCTTCAGCCGCGCGGCATTGGCGTCGTTGGGCGGAATCGCGCGTCCGCTGTCGGAGGTGCCGGCGCAATAGCGGCACCAGAATGCCGACACCAGCGCCAATCCGCTGATGTCCTTTCCATCCGCCAGCCGGTCCGCCGTGCACGGCAGGATGAATTTCGGCTGCCTGTTGGAGCCGTCGAGGCAGAGCCGCGCTACCGTGTCGCCGATCTTCGGATTGGAAAACCGCTCCTCGACCTTGGCGAAATAGTCGCCGAGATCGGTGTCCGGCACAGGCGGTACGACTGGTATGATCTCCTCGCGCTCCAGCTTGGCGAGAAAATCGCGGATCAGCGGTTCGGCCATCGCCTCGTGCACGTACTCGATGTCCATCAGCGCCGCCGGATAGGCGATCGCCGCGTGTCCGCCATTGAGGATGCGGATCTTCATCAGCTCATAAGGCGCGACATCGGCCACGAATGTGACGCCAACCTTTTCGAGCGCCGGGCGGCCGGCGGTGAACCTGTCCTCCATCACCCATTGCCGGAACGGCTCGCAAAAGACCGGCCAATTGTCGTCGATGCCGAAGGATTCGCACAGGATCGCCCGCTCGCGGTCGGTGGTGGCGGGCGTGATGCGGTCGACCATGCTGTTCGGAAAGGCGACGTTGGCGCCGATCCACTCGGCCAGGCCTGCATCGACCAGCGCCGCCAGCCCGCGCACCGCATTTTCCGTCACATGGCCGTTGCCGGGAATGTTGTCGCAGGACATCACGGTGAACGGCGTCACGCTTTTCGACCGCCGCCGCATCAGTCCGGCCACGATCAGCCCGAATACGGTCCTGGCGTTGTCGATATCTCCGGCGTCAGCGGCAATGGCGGGATGCTGTGGATCGAACTGGCCGGACGCCGGATCGATGAAATAGCCGCCCTCGGTAATCGTCAGGGAAACGACACGGATCGCCGGGTCGGCGAGCGCGTTGATGATCGCAGCGCCGTTGCCGGCCGGCAGGTAGCCGACCATCGGCGAGATCACCCTTGCCGCCATGTGGCCGTCGTCCTGCTCGACCACGGTCGTCAGCCAGTCCTGCGCTGCGAGCTTGTCGCGCATCGCCGCGTCGGATGCCAGGACGCCGGCGCCCACGATCCCCCAGTCGAGATTGCACCCCGTGTTGAACAAATCGTCCAGATAGACGGCCTGATGCGCGCGATGAAAATTGCCGATGCCGAAATGCAGGATACCGGCCGACAGATCGCTCTGCCGATACGCCGGTACGCTTACCTTCTCTCCCAGGCGCTCTAGCGCGTCGTTGGAGAGTCTGATGCCCATCGGTCCTGCCTTCCATTCCCGCAAAGCCGGCGTCCCCGGCCCGGCGCACTCAACTCATCCAGCTGCCGCCATCGACATTGAAAGTCTGCGCGACGACGTAGTCGCTCTCCACGCTCGCCAGAAAGACCGCCATGCCGGTCAGGTCCTCCGCCCGGCCCATGCGGCCGTAGGGAACGGCGGCGCCGACCTGCTTCTTCTTCTCGCCGGGCATCAGGCCTTCATGCTTCGCAAACAGCGCGTCGACATGGTCCCAGTGCTCGCCCTCCACCACGCCGGGCGCGATCGCGTTCACTTTGATCCCGTGCCTGATCAGGTCGAGCCCCGCCGACTGGGTGAGGCTGATTACGGCTGCCTTGGTCGCGCAGTAGACGCCTACAAGCGCCTCGCCGCGCCGCCCCGCCTGGCTCGCCATGTTGATGATCTTGCCGCCCTCGCCCCGTCGGATCATCGAGCGCGCAACGGCCTGCAAGGTGAACAGCGTTCCCGCGACATTGACCGAAAACAGCCGCTCATAGCTGGCCCGCGTGATCTCCACGACCGGCGCGAGATCGAACAGCGCGGCATTGTTCACGAGGATGTCGATGCCGCCGAATGCAGTCTCGACCTCACGAACCGCCTGCTCGATCGACGCCTGATCGGTAACGTCGAGACTGACGGCCATCGCCCCCTCGCCAATTTCCGCAGCCGCGGCCTGAGCCCGCTCCAGGTCGATATCGGTGATCGCAACCCTCGCGCCCGCGCGCGCATACGCCTCGGCGAAAGCGCGGCCGATGCCGCGCGCGGCGCCGGTTATGATGGCGGATTTGCCATCGAGGCGACGCATCAAATCGCCGCTCCGCCGGCGTCGAACTTGTGGATCTTGTCGGCCTGCGGAGTGAGCTGGACCCGATCGCCATACTTGACCGGATACTCTCCGTCGGCCCGCACGGTCATCGAACCGATGCCGTCGACATCGACATGCAGGAAGGTGTCGGCGCCAAGATGCTCCGAGACTCGGACGAGACCCGACCACGTGCCTTTGTCGGTCGAAAGCGAGATATGTTCGGGCCGCACGCCGATCGTCGCGGCGCCATGCGTCTTGGCCAGATCGCCTTCGATCAGGTTCATCTTCGGCGATCCGATAAAGCCGGCCACGAATACGTTGCGCGGGTTGCGGTACAGTTCGAGAGGCGAGCCGACCTGCTCGATATTGCCCCTGTTGAGCACGACGATCTTGTCGGCCATGGTCATGGCCTCGACCTGGTCGTGGGTGACGTAGATCATCGTCGTCTTGAGCTGGTGGTGCAGTTCCGAAATCTCGAGCCGCATGTTGACGCGCAACGCCGCGTCGAGGTTGGAAAGCGGCTCGTCGAAAAGGAACGCCGAAGGTTCGCGCACGATGGCGCGGCCGATCGCGACGCGCTGGCGCTGACCGCCCGAGAGCTGACCGGGCCGGCGGTCAAGATACTCATGCAGATTGAGCACCTGGGCCGCGTCCCGCACCTTCTTGTCGATCGCCTCCTTTTCCATGCCGGCCATCTTCAGTGGAAAGGCGATGTTCTTGTAGACGCTCATATGCGGATAGAGCGCATATGACTGGAACACCATCGCCAGCCCGCGCTTGGCCGGAGCGGTCGCCGTTGCGTCAATGCCGTCGATCTCGATGACCCCGGAAGTTACGTCTTCCAGCCCCGCGATCAGCCGAAGCAGGGTCGACTTGCCGCAGCCGGACGGACCCACGAAAACGACGAACTCGCCGTCTTCGATCTGCAGGTCGAGCGGCGGGATGACCTGGACGTCGCCGAAGGACTTGACCACCTGCTTGAGTTGAATGGCGCCCATGGCCCCCTCCTATTTCACCGCGCCGAAGGTCAGGCCGCGGACAAGTTGCTTCTGGCTGAACCAGCCGAGAATGAGAATCGGCGCGATCGCCATGGTCGAGGCAGCCGAGAGCTTGGCGTAGAACAGACCCTCGGGGCTCGAATAGGAGGCAATGAACGCGGTCAGCGGCGCTGCGTTCGCCGCGGTCAGGTTCAGTGTCCAGAACGCCTCGTTCCAGGCCAGGATGATGTTCAGGAGAATGGTCGACGCGATGCCCGGCACGGCCATCGGCGTGAGCACGTAGAAGATCTCCTTGCGCAGCGATGCGCCGTCCATTCTGGCGGCTTCCAGGATTTCGCCCGGTATTTCGCGGAAGTAGGTGTAGAGCATCCACACGATGATCGGCAGGTTGATCAGCATCAGGACCACGACCAGGCCCACTTTCGAATCGAGCAGGCCGAGCTCGATGAAAATCAGATAGATCGGATAGAGCACGCCGACCGCGGGCAGCATCTTGGTGGACAGCATCCACAAGAGGATGTCCTTGGTCCGCTTGCCGGGCACGAACGCCATCGACCAGGCGGCGGGCACCGCGACGATGATACCGAGCAGGGTCGAACCGCCGGCGATGATGATCGAATTCCACAGGAACCGCAGATAGTCCGACCGTTCCTGCACGACCGCGTAGTTTTCCAGCGTCCAGTTGAAGTTCAGGAACAGCGGCGGATCGGCGATCGCCTGCGCCTCGGTCTTGAAGCTGGTCAGAACGGTCCACAGGATCGGAAAGAAGATCAGAAGCCCGATCGCCCACGCGACTGCGGTGGTAACGACGCGGCGGCGGGTGGAGACTGCGCGTGCCATGGTCGTCGCCTCCTCAGGCGTCCAGGTTCTTGCCGACGATCCGCATCAGGAAGATCGCGACGATATTGGCGAGGATGACCGCGAAGATGCCGCCGGCGGAACCAAGCCCGACATTCTGGCTTTCCAGAACCCGCTGGTAGATCAGGTAGGTCAGCGTCCGAGTGCCGAACGAGCCCTGCGTGGTGACAAAGATTTCCGCGAAGATCGACAAAAGGAAGATCGTCTGGATCAGGATCACCACTGTGATTGCGCGCGACAGGTGCGGCAGGACGATGTAGCCGAAGCGCGAAAGTGCCGGCGCGCCGTCCATTTCAGCGGCTTCGAGCTGCTCACTGTCGAGCGACTGGATCGCGGTGAGCAGGATGAGCGTGGCGAACGGCAGCCACTGCCATGACACGATCATGATGAGCGACACCATTGGCGACTGGCTGAGCCAGTCGTGTGGCTGCGCGCCGAAGAATTCGAACAGATGCGCGAACAACCCGTTCACCGGGTCAAAGAACATGTTCTTCCACACCAGCGCCGAAACGGTCGGCATCACGAAGAACGGCGCGATCACGAGAATGCGCACGATCCCCTGCCCCCAGATCGGCTGGTCGAGCAGCATGGCGAGCAGGACGCCGAAAACCACGGTGATCAGGAGCACGCCGCCAACCAGCAGCAGCGTGACCCACACACTCGGCCAGAAACTGCTTGATGTGAAAAACCGCACATAGTTCTCGAAGCCGACCCAGCCGAGATCGCCTCCGCGCAGCGGCAAATACCGCTTGAATGAGAAGTAAAGCGTCATGGTCAGGGGAATGAGCATCCAGCCCAGAAGCAGGATGACGGCGGGCGCCATCATGATGCGGGCTGCGGATCGTGAGTGTTGCGTGGCCATGACGAAACCCCTTCCGTCTCCGTCATTCGTAGCGTGGGAGACGACGACGCTGCCGCCCTTCCAGGACTAGGCAAGAAGGGTGGAGGGCAGGACCGCCCCTGCCCTCCACCGCCGCGGGAGGATCAGTAACCGGCGGCTTCCATCTCGTCGGCGGTCAGAGCCTGGGCTTTCGCAAGCGCCTCTTCGGCCGACTGCCGGCCGGCCAGCGCCGCCGAGAACTCCTGTCCGACAAGTGTCGCGATGCCCGCGAATTCAGGGATCGCGACGAACTGGACACCGGTATAAGGCACCGGATCGACCGTCGGGTTGGTGGGATCGGCCGAGTTGATGGAGTCCAGCGTCATCTTGGCGAACGGAACCTTGGCGTATTCCTGATTCTCGTAAAGCGAGGTGCGGGTACCGGGCGGGACATTGGCCCAGCCTTCCTTTTCGGCCACCAGCTGGGTGTAGTCCTTGCTGGTCGCCCAGGCGACGAACTTCTTGGCTGCGTCGACGCTGTCGGAACCGGCCGGGATCGCCAGCGACCAGGCCCACAGCCAGTTGCCGCGCTTGCCGAGACCCTTGTCCGGAGCCAGCGCGAAGCCGACCTTGTCGGCCACCTGGCTGTCGTTCGGGTTTGTCACGAAGGAAGCCGCAACGGTCGCGTCGATCCACATGCCGCACTTGCCGGTCTGGAACAGCGACAGGTTCTCGTTGAAGCCGTTGGACGATGCTCCGGGAGGGCCGTAATTGTTCATCAGGTCGAGATAGAAATTGAGCGTGTCGGCCCAGGCTTGGCTATCGAACTGCGGCTGCCAGTTTTCGTCGAACCATCTGGCGCCGAAGGAATTCGACATGGCTGTCAGGAAGGCCATGTTCTCGCCCCAGCCCGCCTTGCCGCGCAGGCAAATGCCGTAGACCTCGTTATCCTTGTCGGTCATCGCCGCCGCGGCTTCCCTGATGAAATCCCAGGATGGCGCGTCGGGCATTTCGAGGCCGGCCTGTTCCATCAGGTCCCTGCGGTACATGACCATCGAGGATTCGCCGTAGAACGGCGCGGCGTAGAGTTCGCCGTCAACGGTGAGACCCGCCCGGATCGCCGGCAGCAGATCATCGACATCATATTCCGCCGGCAGGTCATTGAGCGAAACCAGCCAGTCCTGGGCGCCCCAGATCGGAACCTCGTAGGTGCCGATCGTCATCACGTCGAACTGGCCGCCCTTCGTGGCGATATCCTGCGTCACGCGCTGGCGCAGCACGTTTTCCTCAAGCGTCACCCATTCGAGGTCGATACCGGGGTTCTTGGCGGTGAAATCGTCCGTCAGCTTCTGCATGCGGATCATGTCGCCGTTGTTCACGGTGGCGATTGTCAGCGTCTCGGCATGGGCGCCGAACGCCAGAAGGCTCGCCGAACACAGGCCGAGCGCGATTGATCGTAATCTCATGGAAAAATCCTCCCTATCAAAGTTGAGCATTTGCCTTTGATGTGAGCAATTATTCATTCCACATGACAATTGTCAACGTGCATTCGATGCTGCGCCGCAGCATCGGCGTCGTTCCTGATCGGAAAGTGAAAAGAATCAGTAGGCGAGAAGCGCCGTCGCCGTCCGCTCGTCGGTGATCAGCCCGTTCACCAGGCGCCGCACCAATGCCGCATGAATACCCGGCAGCTTGCGTTCGCCCATGGCGGCGGCGATCACCAGGCTTTGCTCGCGCGACGGGATCTGCGCGCTGGCAACCCGCTCGTTTGTGATGCCTTCGACGAAGCGCCCGTCCCGGTCGAACGCCCAGCCGACGATTTCGCCCACGGCGCCGGCCTTCTGCAGCGCCTTGAGTTCGGTATCGGTGATGAACCCGTCGATGAAAAGCGGCGCGTCCGGGCCGAGATCGCCGATACCGACGAAAGTCGTGTCCGCTTTCGCCGCCAGCGCCACCGTGGACTGGATCATCGGCTGGCCGTGCAGCATTGCGCGCTCCACCGGAGACGAGGCGATGACGGGCAGCGGCATCGGAAAGCTGCGCGCCTTGACGCGGTCCGAGAGCGTGAAAATCACGTTGTAGTACGCGGCCGAACCGTCCGGCGCTATGTTGCCGGTCAACGAAACCACCTTGTGATGCGGGCATTCCATCGCCGGAAGCTGTTCGATGGCCGCTTTCAGCGTGCGTCCCGTTCCGATGGCGAGAACCGTCGGCTCTTCGGCCCGCAACCGCCGCTCGATCTCGGCCGCCGTCGCCTCGGCCACGCCCAACGTGGTCGACTTCGAATTGGGATCGCTCGGCACCACCTCTATGTGGTCGAGCGCATAGCGCGATTGAAGTTGTGCCGCGAGGTCCAGGCAGTTGGCGATCGGATGTTCCAGCCGCACCCGCACCAGCCCTTCCGACATGGCGTGCGAGACGAGCCGCTGCGCTGTTTGCCGCGACACGCCGAGCGTGGCGGCTATCTGGTCCTGGGTATTGCCGGCGACGTAATAAAGCCACCCTGCACGCGCGGCGTCATCAAGTCGGGTCGCATTGCCGGTCTGGCGGTTCATCCTGCTTCACCAGTTCTCTGTTCGTGTTTCCAGCAACATCGCGAATGGATCGCTCAGCGCGGGCGGCAAACACCCGTACTGTGCAGGAAATCTGCGTCATCTGGCAAATGTAACTTTTGTCGAAAACGGCAAGTGCTATTCTTGCGGGCAATTGCCATCAGGTCGCTCACCCGGTTTCAGCGTCGCCGAAAGGCTGGCGCGCCGCGCTCAGACGCCGAGATAGCGGACCTGCATTTCCCCGGTCAACTCGCCGGGCGTGCCCGTCCACGCGGTCATGCCGTTCTCGAGCACCGTGCAGCGGTCGGCCACAGGCAGCAGTTCCGGCAAGGTCTTGTCGACGATCAGGATCGCCTCGCCCTCGGCCTTGAGCTTGCGGATCGCCGCCCAGATGTCCTGCCTTATCACCGGCGCCAGTCCTTCGGTCGCCTCGTCCATGATCAAGAGGCGTGGATTGGTCATCAACGCCCGGCCGATCGCCAGCATTTGCTGCTCGCCTCCAGACAGAGTGTTCGCCATCTGATTGCGCCGTTCCGCCAGCCGCGGAAACAGCGCGGTGACTGACCCGAAGTCCCATTTGCCCGGCCGCGCGGTCGCGATCAGGTTTTCCTCCACTGTGAGCGCCGCGAAGCACCGCCGCCCCTCCGGCGCCAGTCCGATGCCGAGCTTCGCCACGCGGTGCGGCGCCAGCCCCTTGAGCCGCCGGCCCGCGAATGTCACTTCACCGGCGCTTGGAGGCGTGAGGTTGCATATCGCGCGGATGGTCGTGGTCTTGCCCATGCCGTTTCGTCCCATCAGCGCCACCACCTCGCCCTCGTCGACGGCAAGGTCGACGCCGAACAATGCCTGGCTTCCGCCATAGCCCGCCTGAAGTTTCCGGACCTCGAGCAGCATCAGGTTTCGGCCCCGAGATATGCGCGGCGCACTTCCGCGTCGGCACGGACCTCCGCCACCGTTCCGGTTGCGATGATCCGCCCGTAGTCGAGGACCGTGATGCGGTCCGCGAGCGTGAAAACCGCATTCATGTCGTGTTCGACCAGCAGGATCGGCGCTTCGGAACGCAACCCGGCAAGGAATTCGGTCAGGCGCTTGGACCCCTCGAGCCCCATGCCGGCCATCGGCTCGTCGAGCATGAACGCCTTCGAGCCCAGCGCCAGCGCGATGGCGATCTCGATCTGCCGCTTTTCCCCGTGCGAGAGTTCCGAGGTTGGCAAGTGCGCGCGGGCGGCAAGCCCCACACGCTCCAGCGCCGCCATGGCAGGCTCGGTCAGTGTGCGGTCGCGCATCACCGGCCGGAAAAAGCGGAAACTCGATCCCTGCACCGCCTGGACGGCAAGCATCACGTTGCGAAGAGCGGAAAATTCCGGCGCCAGCGACGATATCTGGAAGGTGCGCCCCAGGCCGTGCCGCGCCCGTTCGGCCACGCCCAGGCGGCCGATATCCTCGCCTGCGAAGCTGATCGACCCCGCATCCTGCCGGATCGTGCCTGCGATCTGGTTGATCAGCGTCGTCTTGCCGGCTCCGTTGGGTCCGATCAGCGCGTGGATCTCGCCCGGCCGCAGGTCGAGGCTGATATCGTCGGTCGCCCTCAGCGCTCCGAAATTCTTGACGAGATTGGACACGACAAGCACCGGCTCAGCCATGGCGCGCCCTCCCCGCGATCAGGCCGATCAGACCGCCGCGCGCGAACAACACCACGCCCAGCAGGATCAGTCCGAGGAAGAACTGCCAGCGTTCCGTCACCCCGCCCAGCCAGTATTCCAGCAGCACATACACCATCGCCCCCGCCACCGGGCCGAACAGACGGCCCGTACCGCCGAGGATGATAAGCACGATCAATTCGCCCGACATCTGCCACGACAGCATCGATGGGCTGACGAAGCGGTTGAGGTCGGCGAACAGAGCGCCCGCAATCGCGGTCAACATGCCCGAAATGACGAAGGCGGCAAGCTTGATCCGGTAGGGCGCGATGCCGACGGAGGCCACCCGCAGTTCATTCTGCCGGACAGCCTGCAGAGCAGCGCCGAAGCGCGAATCCTGAAACAGCTTGAACAGCACCAGCCCGCCGGCCAGCAGCCCGTAGCAGATCAGGAAGAAGGGCAAGGGCGCCAACGTATTCACGCCCGGAAACGCGTTGCGCACATAGATCGGCAGCCCGTCCTCGCCGCCATAGGCAGGCCAGGAAATCGCGAAATAGAAGATCATCTGCGCGAAGGCGAGCGTGATCATGATGAAATAGACGCCCGAGGTTCTGAGCGTGATCAGCCCGATCAGGAAGGCCGCGAGGCCGCCCGCGCCAGTTGCCACAAGCCAGATCACGATCATCTGCTTGGTGCCCGGCAATCCGAAAATCAGCGGGTCGCCGGAAAAGGCGTGGCTGGCGAGGATGCCGGCCGCATAGCCGCCAATGCCGAAGAAGGCGGCGTGGCCGAACGACACGAGCCCGCCCAGTCCGAGCGCGATGTTCAGCCCGACCGCCGCCAGCGACAGGATGGCGATGCGCGTCGCCAGCGTCACGTAGAATGGTTCGCCACCATAGCTCGCCCACACCGGCACGGCGAGAAGCAGCACCGCAAGCATCAGGTTGAAAATGGTTTCCCGCGACGCCATCGCTCAGCCGCTCGCCGGGAAAAGGCCGCGGGGGCGAAGCGCCAGTACGACGGCCATCAGAAGATAGATCAGCATCGAGGCGATAGCACCGCCGATGAGCGCGGCCTGCGATGGAGGCATGAACAGCATCAATGTCTGCGGCAAGAGAAATCGGCCCATCGTGTCGGTGACGCCGACGAGGATCGCGCCGATCAGCGCACCCTTGATCGAGCCGATCCCGCCAATGACGATGACGACGAAGGCGAGGATCAGCACCGGCTCGCCCATGCCCACCTGCACCGACTGGATTGCGCCGACCATGGCTCCGGCAAGGCCGGCAAGTGCTGCGCCCAGCGCGAAGACCAGCGTGTAGAGCGTGGCGACATCGACGCCGAGCGCGCCGATCATCTCGCGGTCGCTCTCGCCGGCCCGGATGCGCATGCCGAGCCGTGTTTTCGAGATCAGCAGGAAGAGGCCGATGGCCACCGCCACGCCAGCGCCGATGATCGCCAGCCTGTAGAGCTGATAACGGGAGCCGCCCGGCAGCGGCACCGTGCCCTGCAGGAGCGCGGGAATATCGAGATAGAGCGGAAACGACCCGAACACCCAGCGCGTGCCTTCCGAAAAGATAAGGATCAGGGCGAAAGTTGCGAGCACCTGGTCGAGATGGTCGCGCTCATAGAGCCTGCGGATGACGACGAGTTCCACGATCGCGCCGGCGGCAGCCGCCGCCGCCAGACTGGCGATCAGCCCCAGCCAGAACGAGCCCGTCCATGCCGCCACTGTAGCGCAGGCGAAAGCTCCGACCATGTAGAGCGATCCGTGCGCGAGGTTGATCAGGCCCATGACGCCGAAGATCAGCGTCAGCCCGGCCGCCATCAGGAACAGCATGACGCCGAACTGCAGGCCGTTGAGCAACTGCTCGATGATCAAGGCTGTTTGCATTGCGGGCTTTCGAATGGATGCACGACGCGGCCGGCTCCCTCTCCCCGTTCACGGGGAGAGGGCAAGGGTGAGGGGCAGCGCTGACATTGGAGGCCAATCGCTAATGCTGGGGCTGCCCCTCATCTGCCTGCCGGCATCTTCTCCCCGCAAGCGGGGAGAAGAGCGCCATTACATCCCGCATTCGGCCGCGTAGGCGTCCTGATGGTCTTCGAAGGCCGTCGCGATGATCTTGTTGGTGATCACGTCGCCTTCCTTCACCACCTCGCGGACATAGATGTCCTGGATCGGGTGGTTGTTGTTGCCGAACTTGAAGTCGCCGCGCACGGAGGCGAAATCGGCTTCCTTCAGCGCGGCGCGGAATGCGTCGGCATCGGAGACATCGGCCTTGCCCATCGCCGATATGATCAGGTTCGCCGCGTCGTAGCCCTGGCTCGCATAGAGCGAAGGCAGGCGTCCGTACTCGGCCTGAAAGGTCTCGACGAACTTCTTGTTGGCCTCGTTGTCGATATCCTTGTTCCACTGCGAGGAGTTCTTCACGCCAAGAGCCGCTTCACCCACCGCGCCGAGAATATCCTGGCTGAACGAGAAGGCCGGGCCCATCGCCGGGATGCCGACATCCGACTGTGCGTACTGCTTCATGAAGGCGATGCCCATGCCGCCCGGCAGGAAGAAGAACAGCGAGTCCGCACCGGAGGCGCGGATCTGCGCAATCTCTGCCGCATAGTCGGTCTGGCCGAGCTGGGTGTAGACCTCGCCGGTCACCTCTCCCTTGTAGAAGCGCTTGAAGCCTGCCAGCGCGTCGGTGCCCGCCGGGTAATTCGGCGCCATGATGAAGGTCTTGGAATGGCCCGCGTCGTTGGCGTAGGCCCCCATCGCCTCGTGCAGATTGTCGTTCTGCCAGGCGACGTTGAAATAGTTCTCGTGGCACTGCGAGCCGGCCAGCGGCGACGGACCGGCATTTGGCGAGATGTAGAACTTGCCCTGCGCCGTCACGCTCGGCACGACCGCCATGGCAAGGTTCGACCAGATGATGCCGGTCAGGATGTCGACCTGATCGCTCTGGATCATCTTGTCGGCGAGCTGAACCGCGATTTCGGGCTTTTGCGCATCATCCTCGATGACAACTTCTATGTCGGAAACGCCGGCATTCTTGATTGCCAGCATGAAACCGTCACGAACGTCGACGCCAAGGCCCGCGCCGCCGCCGGATGTGGTGGTGATCATGCCCACCTTCACCGGCTCCGCGGATGCGAATGACACGCTCATCGACAGCCCCAGAACGGCCGCTGCAAGTGCTTTTTTCATTTCATTACTCCCGTTGTTTTCTTTTGCCCCTCCGGAAGACCTTCTCCCGGCGTTTGTTCACCCATGCCCCGCATCTGCCGCGCTCAGAGTCGGAGTACGATGAGGCCAGATTGAACCACTCTGATCTCATCTTGCTCATGGCGCTAGGTTCCACAGATCGCGGAAAAGTTCCACCTCCCGTGCGCGCTGACGTTCGGGCGAGAAGTCGCGCTGACCATATCTCACCTCACCAGGCGAGGCAGCGAACCACGGATTCGAATTTGCTTCAAGTATGAAATTTCAAGATTGAAAGAGTACGTGATAATTGCATGACGCGCCCCGCCGCGCCCGCTATTGATCGCCATGACGCGAACGGAGGAACGGCCGATGATCCTGCACAAAGTCCAAGACTGGGACGACGCCTATTCAAACGGCCCCAACATACCCGGCGGCGACCGCTGGCCGGAAGCCTGGGTTGCGCCCGCCGGGACCTATCGCGAGGAGTTGAAGGCTGCCAAACGCGCCAAGCTCGGCGTCGTCTATGGCGAGCGCCCGCGCAACGCATTCGACCTGTTTCTGCCCGAGGCAAAGCCGGTCGGCCTCGTCGTCTACGTCCATGGCGGCTTCTGGCTGCGTCTCGACCGCAGCTTCTGGTCGCACCTGGCGAAAGGCAGCGTCGACAGCGGCTGGGCGGTCGCGATGCCCTCCTATACGCTGGCGCCCGACATCCGCATTTCCGGCATCACGCAGGAGGTCGGCAAGGCAATCACCAAAGCCGCCGGGATGATCCCCGGCCCGATCCGCCTCACCGGCCACTCTGCGGGCGGCCACCTCGCCGCCCGCATGATATCGGCCACATCGCCGCTTCCCGCGGAAATCCACGCCCGCATCGCCAACACGGTTTCCATCGCCGGCGTCCATGATCTACGGCCAATGATGGCGACGGCGATGAATGCGACCTTGAAACTGGACGAGGCCGAAGCGATTGCCGAAAGCCCGGCGCTGCTGCGCCCCCTCCCCGGCGTAAAGCTCACCTGCTGGGTTGGCGCTTCCGAACGGGCCGAGTTCATTCGCCAGAACGCGCTTCTCGCCAATGTCTGGACAGGGCTCGGAGCAGCGACTGCGGCCTATGAGGAACCGAACCGCCACCATTTCAACATCATCGACGGTCTGTGCGATGCGGATCACCCGCTCACGCAAACCCTGCTCACGGCTTGACGAATCCCGCCCAACCATCTTGAACGGGGCAGCGACCGGGCCGGACCCTCAATGACGACGATCACGATCCGAAGGCCAGACGACTGGCATCTGCATCTGCGCGACGGCGCGATGTTGGATGCCGTCCTGCCGTACAGCTCGGCCAGTTTCGCCCGCGCCATCATAATGCCCAATCTGGTGCCGCCGGTCGTCACGTCCGCCGACGCCGTGTTCTATCGAAATCGGATCATGGCCGCGCTGCCGGCCGGCCACGATTTCACGCCGCTGATGACGCTCTATCTCACCGAGACCACCGATCCTGCCGATGTCGAGGCGGGCTTCCGCGACGGCGTCGTCACCGCGGTCAAGCTCTATCCCGCGGGCGCGACCACAAATTCCCAGAGCGGCGTGCGCGACGTTGCGAAAGCCATGCCGGTGCTGGAAAAGATGGCCGAGATCGGCCTGCCGCTATGCGTGCATGGCGAAGTAACCGACCCGGATATCGACATATTCGATCGCGAGGCGGTCTTCATCGAGCGCGTGCTCGATCCCGCCAGGCGCAAGCTGCCCGACCTGCGCATCGTGATGGAGCACGTCACGACAAAGGAAGGCGTCGACTATGTTCGCTCACAGGCGCGCGATACGGCGGCAACCATCACCACCCATCACCTCATCATCAACCGCAATGCCATCCTCGTCGGCGGCATACGTCCGCACTACTATTGCCTGCCCGTCGCCAAGCGCGAGCATCACAGGCTCGCCCTGCGCGAAGCGGCCACCTCCGGAGATGCGCGCTTTTTCCTCGGCACCGATTCAGCGCCGCATCTCGACCCGCTGAAGGAAAGCGCCTGCGGCTGTGCGGGCATTTTCACGGCCATCAACACAATGCCGCTGCTCGCCCATGTGTTCGAGGATGAAAACGCGCTCCACAAACTCGAGGCGTTCACCTCTCTCAATGGCCCGGCCTTTTATCGCCTCGCGCCCAACGAGACCCGCATCGCCCTGCGCCGCCACGACAAGCCGGCAGCATTCCCTGCGAAGATCGAAACAGCGGAAGGACCCGTCACGGTGTTCGACCCCGGGTTTCCGGTCTATTGGACTGTCGACGCCGCTGCGGGTTGAGGCACGGGTTTCGCACTGAAACGAGAACCGGCGGCCGCGCCGGCTGTTTGGGAAGGAATATTCGATGCGACTGGACCAGGCACTGACGATCGCCGACCTGAAGGAAATGGCGCGCAGCCGGGTGCCACGCATGTTCTTCGACTATGCCGACAGCGGATCGTGGACGGAAACCACCTACCGCGCCAACTCCGAAGACCTGCAGAAGATCAAATTCGAGCAGCGCGTAGCGGTCAACCTCGCCGACCGCTCGCTGGAAAGCACGATGATCGGCCGAAAGGTGGCCATGCCCGTTGCGCTCGCACCAACGGGCTTGACCGGCATGCAGCACGCCGACGGTGAGATACTGGGCGCGAAGGCGGCTGCCGAATTCGGCGTTCCGTTCGTGTTGTCGACGATGAGCATCTGCTCGATCGAGGCGATCGCGGCGGCTGTGAAGGAACCGTTCTGGTTCCAGCTCTATGTCATGCGCGACCAGGATTTCGTCGAGAACCTGATCGGCCGCGCCGAAGCCGCCGGCTGCAATGCGCTGGTGCTCACTCTCGATCTCCAGATCCTCGGCCAGCGCCACAAGGACATCCGCAACGGGCTGGGCGCGCCGCCGAAGACGGGGCTGGGGACACTTCTTCAGCTGATGTCGCGCCCGCGCTGGTGCCTTGGCATGCTGGGGACGAAGAACCGCACATTCGGCAACATTGTGGGCCACGCCAAGGGCGTGGACGACATGGGCTCGCTGTCCACATGGACCGCCGAGCAGTTCGACCTGGAGCTCAATTGGGACAAGGCCGCGAAGCTCAGGAAACGCTGGCCGCGCAAATTCATCGTCAAGGGCATCATGAATGCCGACGATGCCCGCATGGCCGTCAAGATCGGCGCCGACGCCATTATCGTGTCCAACCATGGCGGTCGCCAGCTCGACGGCGCGCCCTCCTCTATCTCGGTTCTGGAGAGCATCGTCGATGCCGTCGGCGACAAGGTCGAGGTGCATCTCGACGGCGGCATCACCTCCGGCCAGGACGTGCTGCGCGCGCTCGCGCTGGGCGGGCAGGGAACTTATATCGGCCGCTCCTGGCTTTATGGACTGGGCGCGGGCGGTCAGGCGGGCGTAAGCCGCGCGCTGGAAATCATCCGCAAGGAACTCGACCTGACAATGGCCTTTTGCGGCGAACGCGACATCGCGAATGTCGGCCGCCACAATCTGCACGCGCCGAAGGGCTGATCCCGGGCACGGCCTCGGCCTGGGCGCAGCTACTCGGCCGCTTCGCGCTGGGTTTGCCGCCGCGCTGGCTTGCGCGTCCTGGCGCTGGCGCTCTCCGGCTTGTGCTGCGCGGCAATAGGCGACACCTCGTCCGCCGGGAAGGCATCGACAGCGACGACCTTCTGCACGGCGGCCTCCGCTTCGCGAAACTGCTTGGACTCGGCGGCCGAAATGACCCCTTTCTCGCGCGCGGCCTCCGCGTCGTCGACGTCCGCCTCGCGCATCTTCTTCTCGATCGGCGCGGCCTCCAGCACCAGCGCGAAGGCGCGTTCCAGATCTTGCAGCGGATGCTCCTTATGACCCTCGCCGCGATAGATGTCGGGCGTCAGCCGGTCGCGCTGCGCCGACGCCTTCATCAGCATTCCGGAGACTTCGGCGGTGAGTTCGTCTGACGGCATCGGCTTAGGCACGCCGAACGGGAAGGCGATCAGCCTGACCAGGAACGCCGCCCAGCGCGCCGGCAGGTTTTCAAGCACGCCCTGGAATGCGATACCCATGCGATGCTCCCCCTGCGCCATGATGTATTCCACGATGGCGCGATCCTCCTCCTGCCGGCCTTCGGTCTCGAAGCGTTTCAGCACCGCGCCGAGCAGGTAAAGTTCCGACAATATGTCGCCCAGCCGCGCCGAGATGGACTCCTTGCGCTTCAGGGCGCCGCCCAGCGTCAGCAGCGACAGATCGGCGAGCAGCGCGAAGGCGGAGGCATAGCGCGACAGCTGGCGCCAGCGGCCCTGCATTGCCGCATCCCGTGGGGCCGGCGCGATGCCGCCGCCGCTCCAGCCGCGGACGAAGGCGCGCCCCGCGGTCGCGATCGCGTGCCCGGCATGACGCCAGAACGCCTTGTCGAACGCATCCAGTCCGCGTTCCTTGTCGTCGTCGCCAAGCGCCAGCATTTCGTCCAGCAGATAGGGATGCGAGCGGATCGCCCCCTGCCCGAAGATCATCAGATTGCGCGTCAGGATGTTGGCGCCCTCGACCGTGATGCCGATCGGCACGGAGCGGTAGGCGCTGCCGAGATAGTTGCGCGGTCCGTCGATGATCGTCTTGCCGCCATGGATGTCCATCGACTGTTCGATGGAATCGCGCATGCGGTCGGTGGCGTGGAATTTCATGATTGCCGAGATGACAGAGGGCCGGTGCCCCTCGTCAAGCGCGGCGATGGTCACCCGCCGCGCGGCGTCGATCAGATAGGCATTGGCGGCGATGTTCGCCAGCGGATGCTGGATACCCTCGAACAGGCCGATCGGCACGCCGAACTGCTTGCGGACGCGCGCATAGGCGCCGGTGACGCGGGCGCAAACAGCGGCCGATGCCGCCGACTGCGACGGAAGCGAGATGCTCCGGCCGGCTGCCAGCGCCGTCATCAGCATGGTCCAGCCCTGGCCGATCTGTTCCTCGCCGCCCAGAATGTGATCCAGCGGCACGAACACGTCCTTGCCGTGGAGCGGACCGTTCTGGAAGTGCGTGAATTGCGGAATGTGCCGCTCGCCATGGCTGACGCCGGGCGTCGAACTCGGCAGCAGCGCTACGGTGATGCCGAGGTCCTCGCCCCTTCCCAGATGATTGTCGGGATCCTTCATCTTGAAGGCGAGCCCCATCACCGTCGCCACGGGGCCGAGCGTGATGTAGCGCTTGTGGAAGTTGAGGCGCATGCCGAGCACGCGCTTGCCCTTCCACTGGCCGTATTCCACTACACCGGTGTCGGTCATTGCCGCGGCGTCCGAGCCGGCATCCTCCGAGGTCAGCCCGAAGCACGGGATGTCGCGCCCGTCGGCCAGCCTGGGCAGCCAGTATTTGCGCTGTTCGTCGGTCCCGAAATGCAGAAGCAGTTCGCCCGGCCCAAGCGAATTGGGCACCATGACGGTCACGCCCGCCACCACGCTGCAGGACGAGACGGTGCGCACAACCTCCGAATGGGCGGTATTGGAAAAGCCCAGCCCGCCATAGTCCTTCGGGATGATCATGCCGAAGAACTTGTGTCCGCGCAGGAAGTCCCACACCGGCTTCGGCAGGTCGCGGTCTTCCCATGCGATCTTCCATTCGTCGATCATGGCGCACAATTCGCTCACCGGGCCGTCCATGAACGCCTGCTCCTCTTCGGAGAGCTTCGCCGGCGGCATTTTGAGCAGCTTGTTCCAGTCGGGATTGCCGGAAAACAGGTCGCCATCCCACCACACCGTGCCGGCGTCGATCGCCTCGCGTTCGGTCTTCGATATGGGCGGCATGACGCCTGCGGCCCAGCGATAGATCGGCTTGGTTATGAAATCGCGGCGAAAGCCCATGAACGCCTCCCGTTTGCTCGCACTCTAAATGGAGCGGGCAGCGGAGAGTTCCAGTCGGCGGGCTGCCTAGCTCCGCGCGGCCCAGCTCATGCCTCGGCGCAGGATGGTCTTCATCTCCGGCACCTCGAATTCGCTGGCGACATGCCCGAGCGATGAATAGAAGACGCGCCCCTTGCCGTGCCGTCGTTTCCACACGACCGGCATCCGGACGCCTTCGATCCACCATGCGTGCTCGCCGCCGAACGTGGTCGTAGCCAACACCTCGTTCGAAGGGTCGACATGCATGTAATACTGCTCCGACCGGTAGGGAAAATCCTTGATGCCCTGCATCACTGGGTCGTCGGGCATGGTGATCTCGATCGTGTAGTCGATGATGTTTCCCGGATGCGCGACCCATTGCCCGCCGACCACGAACTGGTATTCGACGCACTCGCGGAAGGCGTCGCCCATGCCGCCGTGATAGCCGGCCAGCCCGACGCCGCCCTCGATCGCCGCGGCGAGGTTGACGGCGTGCTCCTTCTCGATCTTCGACATCGTATAGATCGGCACGATCAGGCTGAAGTCGCGAAGGCCCGGATCCCCGAACGCCTCGGTTGTCGTCTCCACCGCGACGTCGAAACCGTCCTGTTCGAGAAAATCCTTGATGATTGCGGCGCCCTGCTCCGGCTCGTGGCCGTCCCAGCCGCCCCACACGATCATCGCCTTGCGCATGGTCCTGTCCTCGATTGCCTCGATGCCGCCTGATCCTGCGCGTTCACGCCTGGTGATCTTGCGCGCCACAATAGCGAGTTTGGCGTGCGCGAAAAGATGGTGGACGAGAGAGGAGTATCCTCGAACCGGAACAAGGCCGCCACCGCGGTCCGGGCTTTCGCCCGCCCTCGCGGAGCCAGCGAGCGCGGTGAGCGTGGCGTGAGCGGAAAATTGGTGGTGTGCGCAGTCTCTGGCGAGCCGGTCTCGGTGTCGATTTCTCTTGCCAGGCGATTGGGTGCCGCTGCACCTTTGAAGACGTCAGAAAGCCGGCCACAAGACCATTAAGAAGGGAACGATAACGCGCCCCTCCACCAGGGCGAACAAACGTCTGAAGCAAACTTGGCTGAATCCCGCCAGCCATGACAATCCGCTCCAGGGATCGTCGGTGGACCTCGTGACAGCTACAGGCTAGACACTTCATAGGTCCAGACACGAAACGACTTCAGTACGTGCGGTCCGAAGGAATTGATGAGCGGGATGTCGGTGGCGTCACGGCCCCGCGCCACGACGATCCGGCCCATGCGCGGCATGTTGTTGCGCGGGTCGAACGTCCACCACCGACCGTCGAGATAAACCTCCATCCAGGCGGAGAAGTCCATCGGGTCGACCACCGGAACGCCGATGTCGCCGAGATGGCCGTTGACGTAACGCGCGGGAATGTTGAGGCAGCGGCAAAATGTGATCGCCAGATGGGCGAAATCGCGACAGACGCCGACGCCCTCGTTGAAGGCTTCGAACGCGGTGCGCGTGGCGCGGGCCTGCATGTAGTCGAAGTGGATATGGTTGTGGACGAAATCGCAAACCGCCTGCACGCGAGCCCAGCCGGGCGGCGTGTTGCCGAACATGTCCCATGCGATCTGGCTCAGGCGATCGGTTTCGCAATAGCGGCTGCCCATCAGGTAGACCAGTGTGCCGTCAGGCAGTTCGGGCACCGTCACTTCGCGCGCGCTCCAGTCGGCCGGATCGATCCGGCCGTCGGCCTCGGTCGTGGGGTCGCCCCACAGGGTCAGATCGCCAGCCGGCGCGACAAGCCGCCGGCAGCGGTTGCCGAACAGGTCGTGATAGACGGTCGATGGCGCGTCGGGTGTGGTGAAGAAGCTTTCCGGAACGCGGATGTCGGCCGCCCGCTCTTCATGAACGGAAAGCAGGCAGACCAGGGCGGTCGGCTGCGGGCAAGTCAGGGTGATTTCATAGCCGTAGCGGATCAGCATGCCGCGGTTCACCGGAAATTGTCGGCCGTCAATGTGTGGATGTCCTGTCTGTTCCTGGCATGGATCTTGCGGGCGGCGTCATAAATGGACGGGCGCAGGGCATCGAAGGCCGAAAGACATGCCGATTCCCTGGCATCCGGATCGTCCGGTTCGGGATGAGGCAGGGCGAGCGCCTGGGCCTCGACGAAGAAGCGCACTTCGAACATGCCGTCATAGCCGGTGAAGCGCACGGCGTCGCGCACCTCGTCGAAGCTGCGGCTCTGGTTGGGGAAGTCGACGGTGGTTGCGGCCATGGCGCGATCAGACGGGGGAGTGCGCGCGGCCAACGGGAAGGCGGATGCGCTGCCCGTGCCGGGGTGCGTTGCGGGCGTTGAGCATGCCACCAGTTGCGCGCGAGCCGCCATATTGACCGTCAGGGGAACCGCGGCGGGGCGCGCCGCCTTCGTTTTCCCAGGCGGCGATCGCGCGGACGCGGAGCTGCCGTTCAATCTCGGTGAAAATGTTCATCGATGCGGCCTTCCCTGCCTCATGATCCGGCCTGAAGCGCGCCGGAATAGATCGTCGCCCCGTCCGCGCCGGTGATGGTCACGGCATCGGCGCGCTGCGGCATGTCGAGGGTCAGCGAAAACTGCCGGGCGATCCTGATGGCGTCGTCCAGGTCCTGTGCATCCGCGGTCTCGCTGCCGATGACGGCATGGGCGTCGTCCGCGTCACGGGTGCGGTAGAACTCGATCCGGACCTTCATTGTCGCGTTCCGCCCATCCCGGGGACCGTCAGGGCTTGCTGCCCTTGCCGCGCGGGGCGTTGGCATTCGATGCCTGCTTGATCTGGGCGCCGAAAGAGTTTTCAGGCGCCGGCGGCGCCTTTTGCTGCTTTGGTTTCCTGATCTCGCGGTTGCTTTTCTTTTGTCCCTTAGCCATGACCGAAGGTCCTTTCTGCAAGAGTTGCGGCATCGTCGCCGGCCGGGGGTTCGGCCAGCAGGAGGTCGTCCTGCGGGGCGACGCGCTCATAGCGTTCGTCGCTGTTGCGGATGCGGTATTGCGGCGCGCCTCCGTTTGCCGGAAGGGTGCCGGTGATCTGATAGAGCATTCCGGGCGCTATCGGCCGTCCGATGCCATCGTTGAGGCGCACGGTCTGGCCGATCGACATTGTGTGGGCGGCGGCGTCGGGGCGGTTGAGCCTGGCGCGGCGCGCCACGGTGAGGTTTGTCATGATTGTTCAATATCCTTTTGAAGTGCGACTTCCAGATCCGCCGGGTCGATCGGCACCATCTGCTGCGTCGAACTCCGGACGGCGATCGCCGGCAGGTGGATGAAGGCCCCGACACGCCGCCAGGCAAGCCGGGAAATCCCCTCGATCAATTCCTCGTCGTGGTCGACGCGGTATTCTCCCGCCGGCTGTTGCGCATCTATACCGGGCAACAGGAAGGCGGATGAGAAGCGAACGACTGACTGGGTGGTGCGAATGGTCATGGCAGTGGGTCTCCGCAGGAGCACGCCGACGCGCCTCCTGCATTATTCCCATCCAAACCGGAACGCGGTCCCAAGCTGCCAGTACATCCGTGGTCAGCGCCGGGATTCATTCCAAGGTTCGAACGGGCGGCATGTTCGCCGGATCGGCGCTCATGCATTCGATATCGAGAATTCGATGGTGATGGCGGGTCGAAATCTCTGACACCGCGAAGCCAATTCGGCAAGTCAACGTAATTTACACATACGCTTCAAACCCGCTCCAAACAAGACGTCTCCTGGTTTTATTTGCGGATCGGTCCAAAAGATCTCCCTCCTTTAAGCGCGCGAAAGGCGGCCTCCTGGAAAATGTTCCGGTCCGCGTGAGAAACACGGTGAAGCGACAAAAATCACCGAAATCGACATCTTGAATCGCCAAGAATAAATGTATTGGCACTCCTATCATTCGAGTGCCAATAGGATTATGTATGGGTTGCGGTCGCCCTATGCGCCGGTCGCAGAAAGATCTTCAATGAAATTCCGGCCACTTCACGACCGCGTCGTCATCCGACGTGCGGAAGGTGAACTCAAATCCAGGGGCGGGATCATCATTCCCGACAACGCAAAAGAAAAGCCGCAGGAAGGCGAAGTGATCGCCGTCGGTCCAGGCTCCCGCGACGACAGCGGCAAGCTGGTTCCTCTCGACGTCAAGGCGGGCGATCTCATCCTGTTCGGCAAATGGTCGGGCACCGAGGTGAAGATCGACGGCGAGGATCTCCTGATCATGAAGGAATCCGACATCATGGGCATCGTTGAGAAGACCGATGCGGCGACCAGGAAAGCCGCCTGACCGATTTTCTCCGACCCCTCGTTCTCAAGACCGAACTGGACCACACATCATGTCTGCCAAGGAAATCAAATTCGCCGGCGACGCACGCGATCGCATGTTGCGCGGCGTCGAACTGCTCAACAACGCCGTCAAGGTGACGCTTGGCCCCAAGGGCCGCAACGTCGTCATTGACAAGGCCTATGGCGCGCCCCGCATCACCAAGGACGGCGTCACCGTCGCCAAGGAAATAGAGCTTGCCGACAAGTTCGAGAACATGGGTGCGCAGATGGTGCGCGAAGTGGCCTCGAAGACAAACGACCTCGCCGGCGACGGCACCACCACCGCGACCGTGCTAGCAGCCTCCATCCTGCGCGAAGGCGCCAAGCTCGTGGCCGCAGGCCTGAACCCGATGGATTTGAAGCGCGGCATCGATCTCGGCGTCGCAGCCGTCGTCAAGGAAATCCAGGCGCGCGCCAAGAAGGTGAAGTCTTCGGCCGAGGTCGCCCAGGTCGGCACGATTGCCGCCAACGGCGATGCGACCGTGGGCGATATGATCGCCAAGGCCATGGATAAGGTCGGCAACGAGGGCGTCATCACCGTCGAGGAAGCCAAGACCGCCGAAACCGAGCTCGAAGTCGTGGAGGGTATGCAGTTCGATCGCGGTTACCTGTCTCCCTACTTCGTCACCAATGCCGAAAAGATGCGCGTGGAGATGGAGGACCCCTACATCCTCATCCATGAGAAGAAGCTGGGCAATCTCCAGGCCATGCTGCCGATCCTCGAAGCCGTGGTGCAGAGCGGCAAGCCGCTGCTGATCATCTCGGAGGATGTCGAGGGCGAGGCTCTGGCGACGCTCGTCGTCAACAAGCTGCGCGGCGGCCTCAAGGTCGCGGCGGTGAAGGCGCCTGGCTTCGGTGATCGCCGCAAGGCCATGTTGGAGGACATCGCGGTGCTGACCGCCGGTCAGATGATCTCCGAGGACCTCGGCATCAAGCTTGAAAACGTCACGCTCGACATGCTCGGCCGCGCCAAGCGCGTGCTGATCGAGAAGGACACGACCACCATCGTCGACGGCTCCGGCGCCAAGGCAGGTATCTCCGCGCGTATCAGCCAGATCAAGGCGCAGATCGAAGAGACCACCTCCGACTATGACAAGGAGAAGCTGCAGGAGCGGCTGGCCAAGTTGGCCGGCGGCGTCGCAGTCATCCGCGTCGGCGGCGCGACCGAGACAGAGGTCAAGGAAAAGAAGGACCGCATCGACGACGCTCTGAATGCCACCCGTGCGGCGGTGGAGGAAGGCATCGTGCCCGGCGGCGGCGTGGCGCTGCTGCGCGCGCGCTCAGCGCTGGCCTCGCTGACGGGCGCCAACGCAGACATGACCGCCGGCATCTCGATCGTGCTGAGGGCGCTCGAAGCCCCGATCAGGCAGATTGCGGAAAACGCCGGGGTCGAAGGTTCGATCGTGGTCGGCAAGCTTGCTGACAGCAAGGATCGCAACCAGGGGTTCGATGCCCAGACGGAAACCTATGTCGACATGATCAAGGCCGGCATCGTCGATCCCGCCAAAGTCGTTCGCACCGCCTTGCAGGACGCAGGCTCGATAGCGGCCCTTCTGATCACGGCCGAGGCGATGATCGCCGACATTCCCGCGAAGGACTCCGCGCCAGCGGCTGGCAATGGCGGCATGGGTGGGATGGGATACTGAGAACAGCGCTGAACCGTCCGGCCAGCGCGTCCGGACCGAACGATCCGCAATTCAACCCGGAAGGAGCGTGACCGATGATCACCTTCACAAAGAAACCCGAGCCCAAGCCTGCGCCCAACCAAGGCGAAGAGAACCGTTTCGAGCAGATTCGCAAGACTGCAAGGGAACAGCATCGCAAGTCTGATGCCGATGGAACCCGACGCCGCGCCCGTCAGTCGGCCGAGGACGACAAGCTGTTCTGAAGCGCATCGGACCCGGCCCAAAAAGGCAGCCTCCGACGGGCAATCTCGACCGCTTGAGGGCGGGACCATCGCTCTTGTTCCTGACACTGCAGGGCGGCGGTGTGACCGCGGCGGTATGTGTTTGATTGGGTGTCAGCACAACCATTTGCTCGGAGTGCAAACAGGATTGTTGTTTGTGCCCTGCCGACGCGCGAGGAACGGCAAGCGGGCCATGAATGTTGCCTGACGCATCTCCCCAATTAACGGGAAGTCTGCCTTCCGGCCAACGGAAATGGTGGGCCCGGCAGGACTCGAACCTGCAACCAAGCGGTTATGAGCCGCTGGCTCTAACCATTGAGCTACAGGCCCCACGCGCGCATCGATAGTGATTTTTGCCATGCCATACAAGCCGCGCCCCAATCAACGCACAATCGCGTTCTAACCGGGACGCGATGGTGCCCGCCGCTCCGACCGTCATCTGCAGGCGAACCGCGCGCGCCGCTGAATTGGAGTTGAGAATGATCCGCATCATGACGCCCCTCGCCCTTGCCGCCGCCATTGCGCTTCCCCTGCCGGCGCTGGCCCAGCAAGCGCCGGAAACACCGCGCATCGTCGTCACCGGCGAAGGCGAAGCGGCGGTCCGGCCGGACATGGCGATCGTCAGCCTGTCGGTCATGCGCGAGGCCGAAACGGCCCGCCAGGCGCTTGACGCCAACAACGAAGCGATGAGCACCGTCATTGCATCGCTCAAGCAGGCCGGCATCGAGGAGCGCGACATCCGGACCTCCGGCCTGTCGATCCAGCCGCGCTGGGACTATCAGCCCGGCAAGGATGGGAGTCAGACCGCCAGGCTGGCGGCCTACCAGGTAACGAATTCGCTCACCGTCCGCGTCCGCGACCTGGCCCGGGTCGGCACGGTCATCGACAATTCGGTCTCACTCGGCGTCAATCAGGGCGGTTCGATCAGTTTCACCAACCAGGACCCCGACGCCGTCATCGACCAGGCGCGCCGTGCGGCCGTGGAAGATGCAACGCGCAGGGCGCGCACGCTGGCCGATGCCGCCAATGTCGAGCTCGGCGCCATCCTGGAAATAACCGAACAGGCGAACATGCCTCAGCCCATGCCGATGGGCGCTCGTGACATGCGCATGGAGGCGGCCGACGCCTCCGTGCCCGTCGAGGCAGGCGAGAATTCCTACAGCGTCAACGTCACGATGACTTTCAAGCTCGAACAGTAGCGGAAAGCAGAACGCGAAAAATGAAAGGGCCGGCGGAGGGATCCGCCGGCCCTTTTCGAATTTCCGGTTTGCTGGTTCAGCGCCAGGCCACGACGGGACAGTTGGCCGCCTTGCCGAAGGTGATCGCCACGCGATGGCCGCCCTTGCGTCCACCGATGCGGATTACCTGATGGTTCGCGCCGCGGACATAGGCGCGGGCGATACCCATCCGGTCGGCCTTGCGCAGCGCTTCGTTCGACGAGCACTGGTCCCAGCCGCGGCGCAAGTGCCGCGGCCCCTGATCGCGGCCCCAGCGGCGGTCATCGCGGCGCCGGTCGTATTGACGGCTGGAATCGCTGTTGAAGCCGAAGCTCGGGCCATTGGGCGAAATGCCGAAATAGAAGCTGTCGGCCTGCGCGGTCGCCGGAACGGCGGCAAGCGTGCCAAGGCCAATGACGGCGGAAAGGGCGGCGGTTCTGATCTTGTTGAACATGACTGGCTCCATGTGTAGGCGCGGGCGGAATGCCCGGGCAAAGTTCATGGCGTGATTATCCAGCCCGCGTCTGAACCCGGCCGGAACCGGCCGTTCATCTGCCGTTCATCTCGATGATCGTCGCGCCCACCATATCCGGACGCTGCATGCCGCGTCCGGAAAACGGCTTCTATTTCAACATCTTGAGCCAAAATTCCCTGGAACGCACGCGATCCTCACCGCGACCTGCTCATCGAACAACGCGCGCGTACAGCCCCGGCGGACGCTTAGCCGGCGCCTTTCTCCACCTGCGCGATCCAGTCGGCGCGATTGTAGTAAGTGGTCACCCGCGATATCAGCCCGTCGTCGATCACGAAGAAGATGCCCGCCGCCATGCTGTAGTGCTGGCCGTTGGCCTCCGGAAGCCCATCCGCTGTCTCGAGATAGGTGCCGCGGACCGTGAATTCCGCCGCCGCGCGATTGCCAGCCTCATTGGCCATGACCTCTATGTCCGACAGCTCCTCCCGGTAGTGGCGGTTCATGACGGCCATGAACCAGCGGAACCTCTCCTGGCCGATCTCGCGTCCGCCCTCGTTGATGTCGTGCGCCACGTCTTCCTGGAGGCAGGCGAGCATCCCCTGCACGTCGTTGGCATTGAACGCATCGAGATATCGCTGCACCAGCGCGACAGTGTCGGCCTTGTTCATCTGTTTCTCCTGCCCGGATGCGATCGATGCCGCTTCCGCCTCCCGCACGCCACTTATGGCTCCGATTCCAGCATGTGCTCGAAATAGTCTTCCGGATCGGGCAAGTCGTTCTCGCTGGCCGTCACCCGCCCGCGCATGGATATGCCCGCTTCGTGCACGGTCTCCCGGCGCCCCGACACCAGCGGATGCCACCAGGCAAGGTCGCGGCCTTCGGCGAGCACACGGTAGGCGCAGCTTTGCGGCAGCCATGCGATGGTCTTCACGTTCTGCGGCGTCAGCTGAACGCAATCGGGAACGCGTTCCAGTCGATTTGCGTAATCCGTGCAGCGGCACCGATCGGCGTCGAACAGCCGGCAGCCGACGCTCGTGAAGTGTATGTCACCCGTGTCCTCGTCCTCCAGCTTGGCCAGGCAGCACTTGCCGCAGCCGTCGCAGAGCGATTCCCACTCCGTGCGCGACATTTCCTCCAGCGTCTTCGTCTTCCAGAACGGCTCAGCCATGCCGGGACAACTGGTCCCTTCGGCTATCTGCGTCAAGCACTTCAGGCTCCCGAATTGCAAACTCAACGGGGAACAGATCGCATAATCGCCGCGTTCTTTCGCCAACCATCGGGAACCAACATGCCTCTCAGCTGTTTAGTTGGGTGTTGGGACATCTGAATCTGGAGATAACCATGAAATTGCATCGCACGATCGCTGCCGGAACCGCGCTTGCCCTGTTGATGACAGCGCCCTTCTACACGGGGTCGTTGTCTGCTGCGCCGTTGAATTCCGGTGTTCCCGCCATTCCCCAATCGTTGAACAACGCGCCGCCCGTCATCCTCGCGCAGGCCTCCATCGAAGAGCTGCGCCTGCGTCTCGAGACGGAAGATCTGACCGACGAGGAACGCAGCGTCATCGAAGAGCAGATTCAGGCGTTGGAAAACGCGGCCGAGGCCGAAGCGCCCGCTGAGGAACCCGCCACCGAAGCCGAAGAGCCCGCTGCGGAGGAAGCTCCTGCAACTGAAGAACCCGCCGCAGAAGCGCCAGCCGCCGAAGAGCCTGCCGCGGAGGAACCCGCCACTGAAGAGCCGGCGGCCGAAGAGCCTGCCGCCGAGGAAGCTCCGGCAGCTGAAGAACCTGTAGCCGAGGAGCCCGCTGCGGAAGAGGCGGCGCCTGTTGAGGAAGCGCCTGCCACGGAAGAGCCGGCGGCCGAAGAACCTGCTGCGGAGGAACCGGCTGCGGAAGAGCCTGCGGCGGAGGAAGCCGCTCCTGAAGCCGAACAGCCCGTCGAAGAGGCTGCGCCCGCCGAAGAGCCGGCGGCTGAGGAAGCTCCGGCCGCTGAGGAACCTGCCGCGGAAGAAGCCCCCGTCGAGGACGAAGCCGCCGACGCCCAGAGCGAAGAAGACGCAGCCCCCATTCTCGACAGCCAGAAGGAAACGGAAACCTCAGGCGAGGCGGAAGCCGGAGCTGAGGCCGACGCCACCGTCGAGGCTGAAGCCGAGCAGGCGCCGCCGCCTGAATCCGACGAGGACGCCCAGGCCGAGGCCGTACCGGCGGCCAGCGAAGTGGAATCAGCAACTGCCACTGAGGGCACCCGCGTCGAGGAAAGCCAGGTGCAGAGCAGCGTACAACAGCACAGCGACGCCGAAATCATCGGCGAAATTGCCGGTCGCCTGATACTCACGCTGGCGGGACGCCAGATTATCCAGCATGACGACCGGGACCGCATGCGCCGCGGCGCCGACGAGTTCTATTTCGAAGAGCTTCGCCGGGGCCGCACGCGCGAGACGATTGTCCGGCCGAATGGCACGCGCATAGTGACGATTCGCGATCGTTACGGCGACATCATACAGCGCTCGCGTATCACCCCTGACGGTCGAGAATACATCCTCGTCTATGCGGGCGACCGTGACCGCGACGACGATGACCGCCGCGATCGCTGGCGCGATCCGGGCCGTGACTTGCCGCCGCTTCGCCTCCGCATTCCTGTCAATGAATACATTCTCGATGCGCGGCGCGTCCAAGATCCGGACCGCTACTACCAGTTCCTGGATCAGCCCCCGGTCGAGAAGGTGCGTCGCCTCTATTCGATCGACGAGGTGAAGTACTCTGCCCGCATTCGCGACAGCATGCGCAGGATCGATCTCGACAACATCACCTTCGATTTCGGCTCCGCTGCCATCAGCCAGTCCGAAGTCGCTAAGCTGGAAGGCCTGGCGAATGCCATGGCGCGTCAGCTGGATGAAAATCCGGCCGAGACCTTCCTGATCGAGGGTCACACCGACGCCGTCGGCACCGAAACGGCCAATCTGGCGCTCTCCGACAGGCGCGCGGAATCGGTGGCCCAGGCCTTGACCGACGTGTTTGAGATCCCGCCGGAAAACCTGGTCACCCAGGGTTATGGCGAGGCCTACCTCAAGGTGAACACCGAGGAACCGAACCGCACCAACCGCCGTGTCGCCGTGCGCCGCATCACGCCGCTGGTGGCCCCGATGGCAAGTCGGTGAGGCTCTGGAACAAGAAAAGGTGAGGACCGCCGGCTCTTGAATTGCCACATTTGCGGTCCGAAATAAGACGTTCCCTGCCCCATCCCCAATAGCCGGGGATAGGCACGAAGGCCCGGCCGGCCCTCCCCTCCACCGGCCGGGCCTTTTGCATCCCCCGCAAAAGCTCTGACATGCATCAATCCGCAGGAGCGGTTATTGTGGTTCAATGCGGGCTGGGAGGGCCAAATGATCGTCACTGGCGCAACGCCGCTTGCCGCTCTCGATGCGGTCGCGATCGACACCGAAACCACGGGCCTCGACGCCCGTAACGACCGCATTGTGCAGATCGGGCTGGTCGCCATCGAGCGCGGCAGGCTGGCCCCGGGGACGGTGTGGGAACGTCTGGTCGACCCGCGCGTGGCGATCCCCTCGAAATCAACTGCGATCCACCGCATCACCAATTCGATGGTGCGCCAGGCGCCGGTCTTCCGCGAAGCATGGCGCGAAGCGGAGACGCACATCCGCCGCCGCATCCTCATCGGCTATTCGATCGGCTTCGATCTCGCGGTTCTGGCGCGTGAGGCCGAACGCGCCGGGCTGGACTGGTCGAAGCCGCGCTCGCTTTGCGTGCGCCTGCTCGCCACCACCGTGAACCCCAACCTGCCCGACTATTCGCTCGAAGCGCTGGCAAGCTGGCTCGGCGTGGAGGTAACGTCGCGCCATCAGGCGCTGGGCGACGCGCGTGCGGCGGCCGACATCTTCATCGCCATGGTGCCGCACCTGGCCGAGCGCGGCATCCGCACGCTGGCCGAAGCCGAGCGGGCCTGCCTGCAGCTGACCGCCCAGCTCGAGACTCATGCCCGCGCCGGCTGGACCGAACCCGTCACCCGGCCCGACCTCGTCCGCTCGTTCGTCGCCGTCGATCCTTTTGCCTACCGCCACCGCATAGCCGAGCTCATGAGCGCTCCGCCGGTCTGCATCCGGACCTCCGTCAACGCGGGAGACGCGATGACGCTGATGCTGGAGCGCAGAATCAGCTCTGTCTTCGTCTCCGAGGCCGGCGAACCGGGCGGGCCGGTCCACGACTACGGCATCGTCACCGAGCGTGACCTGATGCGCCACATCTCGGCCAATGGCGGCGAGGTTCTGGAGGCGGCGGTGGGCGCTATCGCGACGCGACCGCTCGTCACCATCCGCGCGCAAGCCTACGCCTATCGCGCGATCGGCCGCATGGCGCGCATGAGCATCCGCCACCTCGCCGTGCGTGACGCAGACAACAATCTCGTCGGCGTGATTTCGGCGCGCGACCTGCTCAAGCTTCGGGCGAGCGCCGCCATCAATCTCAATGACGCCATCGAGGACGCCGCAGACGCGCAGGAGCTGGCCGCCGCATGGTCGCAGCTCCCCGGCGTGGCGACCTCGCTGCTGATGGAAGACATCGGCGCCGTCACCATCGCCGAGATCGTCAGCGAGGAACTGCGGGCCATGACCCGCCGCGCAACGATTCTGGCCGAAGAGGCAATGGCCGCTGAGGGTCTGGGCAAACCCCCATGCCCTTACGCCGTCATCGTGCTCGGTTCGGGCGGGCGCGGCGAGAGCCTGCTTGCCGCCGATCAGGACTATGCGATCGTCTTCGCGGAAGGCGAGCCCGACAGCGAGAACGACCGCTGGTTTGCAGCCCTCGGCGAACGCATGGCGCCGCTGCTCGACCGGGCCGGCATTCCGCTCTGCAAGGGCGGGGTGATGGCGAAGAACCCGCAATGGCGCGGCTCGCTGTCCACCTGGACCGCTCGCCTCGACGGCTGGGTTCGCGGCTCGCGGCCTGAAGACCTGCTCAATGTCGATATTTTCTACGATCTTCAGCCGGTCCACGGCGACCGCGGCCTCGCGAACCAGCTGCTCGATGCCGCGTTCGCGGCCGCGCATGGCCAGATCACCTTCGCCAAGGGATTGGGCGAAGCCGCCGCGCGCCCGGTCAACCCTTTCACCCTGCTCGGCGGCTTTCGCACCGAACAGGGCCGCATCGACCTCAAGGCATACGGCCTGTTTCCGGTCGTCGCCTTCGCCCGCGCGCTGGCGATCCGCCACGATGTGCGCGCCCGCTCGACCCGTGAACGGCTGGCCGGCCTGCGCGAGCTCGATATTGGCGGCGATGCCGACTTCGCCCGGCTGGCCGCCGCCCACGGCAAGGTCGTCAAGTTCATGCTGGCCCAGCAGAGCCGGGATTTGTTGGCCGGCATCCCGGTGTCCAACAAGGTAGAAGTCGCCGCGCTCTCATCCGGCGAGCAGGCCGAGCTCAAGACCGCGCTCCGCGCCATCCAGCTGGTGCCGGAATTGGTCCACGCATTGATGTTCGGGTAGGTTGTAAAACATCTTACTTCTTACTAACCTACCGGCATGGGTAAGAAGACATACACATCCAAGCTCAGTTCCAAGAGCCAGACGGTCATCCCAGCTGCCGTTCGCAAAAAGCTGGCGGTGAAGCCTGGCGACTATGTACGATATGTGGAGACTGATGAAGGCATTGTGATCGAAAAGGCCCGTGTGATCGAGGACGATCCCTTCGCCACTTTCACCGAATGGTCCACCGAGGCAGACGAATTGGCTTATGGGGACCTCTGACGCGGCAGTTCCGAAACAGGGAGACGTCGTCGTCGTCCCGTTTCCCTATGCCGATCGCCTGGCCGAAAAGCGCCGGCCGGCCGTCATCGTTTCGACCGAAGCTCTCCACGCCAGGCAAATCGTCTGGCTGGCGATGGTGACGAGCGCCGAAAATGCCGGGTGGCCTTGCGACATACTGATCGGAAGCACCCTCGCCGCCGGCTTGCGAACCGAATCCGTAATCCGCCCCTGGAAACTGGCTACCGTCGATCTTGGACGGATAATCAGGGTTGCTGGCAGAATATCTTCAGAAGAACGAACTCGGGTGATAGCGGCCGTCAACGACGCCTTGAAGGCCTAACCCACCAACCCGCCCACCTTCGTATCCGTCTTGGCGAACACCTCGTCCGGCACGAAGAAGTCGGCCGCCAGCGGTCCCTTGGCGTCCGGCGCGTAGGCGGAAAAATCCGTCACGCCGTGTTCGCGCAGCACCAGTTCGTCGATGAAGAAGTTGCCGGTCGTCTCGCGCGACGGGCTGATCACGATCGCATGAAACGCGTCGGCCATGATCTCGGGCGAGCGGCTCATCGCCGCCACCGTTTCGCCGCCGAGAAGATTGCGCACCGCCGCCGTGTCGATCGCCGTCAGCGGCCACAGCGAATTGACCGCGATGCCGGCCGATGCGAACTCCGCGCTCATGCCCAGCGTGCACATCGACATGCCGAATTTCGCCATCGTGTAGGCGACGTGGTTCTTGAACCATTTGGCGTTCATGTCGAGCGGCGGGGCCAGATTCAGAATGTGAGGGTTCTTGGCCAACTTCAGGTGCGGAATACACATTTTCGACACCAGGAAAGTGCCGCGCGTGTTGATCTGGTGCATGAGATCGTAGCGCTTCATGTCGGTAGTGAGCGTTCCTGTGAGCTGGATCGCGCTGGCGTTGTTGACGCACACATCGATGCCACCGAACTCCGCCACCGTCTTGTCCACCGCCTCCGCCACCTGCAACTCGTCGCGGATGTCGCAGATCACCGGCAGCGCCTTTCCGCCCGCCTCTTCGATCTCCCGCGCCGCCGTATAGATCGTGCCCGGCAGCTTGGGGTGCGGCTCGGCGGTCTTGGCCGCGATCGTCACATTGGCCCCGTCGCGCGCCGCCTTGAGCGCGATCGCCAGTCCGATCCCGCGCGACCCGCCGGAGATGAATACGGTCTTGCCCTTCAGCGACATGATGCGGCCTCCCTGATTTGATCGCGCAATCGTCGCCCGGCGCCGGCGCCAAGGCAAGCCGCAAACATCGAGCTGTGCGGTTTCCACCGCCGCCCTTTACATAGCCTGTGAGCGCATTACTCTCGGCGTCAGGAATGTGGCTTGGCAAATGCTGGCCGATCACCCGACCCCGCATAGCGGTGGTCGAGAACCTCTCGAAACACAACGGATATCAAGATGACCGAAGTCAAAAGCGGCGACGTCGTGCGCATCCACTACACAGGCAAACTGGAAGACGGCACGCAGTTCGGCTCCTCCGCCGGCGATGAGCCGCTGGAGGTGCAGGTCGGCGCCGGCCAGATCATTCCGGGTCTGGACAGCAAGATCGAAGGCATGGCCGTCGGCGAGAAGGGCACGGTCACCATTCCGGTCGAGGAAGGTTATGGCGAGCGCGACGAGCGCCAGGTCGAGGTCGTGCCACGTTCGGCCATCCCGCCGAATATCGAGTTGGCCGTCGGCGGCGTGCTGCAGGCGCAGACGCCCGATGGCCGGGCGATCCAGCTGGTGGTGAAGGATGTCGACGACACTCAGGTCACCGTCGACGCCAATCACCCCCTCGCCGGCCACGAACTGACCTTCGAGGTCGAGGTGGTTGAGATCGTCGCGTCGGAGGGAAGTCCGCTGGCGTGAAAAGGGTGGGCGGGTCTGACCGATTTGATTTGTTAGCTTAGTGACTGCGCACGTACGCGATCACGGATCAATTTGATGTAGTCGATCACTTGTTCAAGCTGGATATTTGAGTACACGGTAGCGACGTAATGCTTGAACATGGGCGCATTCGCGGCCACGAACTCAACGAACTGCCATCCATGGAAGTAGCTGGCGGCCGCAACCCCAGCGGCCCCAGCGGCTGCGCCAGCGCCCGCCGCTTTATAGAACCCCGATTTGATCTCCTTGACGGCAATCCTTGCTTCTTCAGAATTAGGATCGGCTAGATCGCGAACCGTCGCATAGGCACCGAGAATCAGCCGACTTGCGAGGTTCTTGTTCGTTTCGTTGGCCCAGTCACGACCCTGGCGACCACTTATGTCATTGCCTGCAGATTCGAGGACCGCCTTGTTGGCATTGACGACGCCTTGTGTTTCTTCCGCAGTTACACTCCGGTCCAGAACCGCCGTTTCAGCGACAGGCTGAGACGCCTGACTTTCTCGATCGAGCCGTTCCACTTCGCCCGGGCCGGGGCGGGAAGCATCGAGCGCGCTAAGTATTGAATCCCCGATGACGAGGATATTCCATGCCTCGACCGGCAAACGGAAAGCTTCTGCTACCGCAGGTGGCAGCTTGTCGTAATGTGGCTCGGGGTCTTTCGCGACCGCGTCATGGCGCGCGAGACGATTTCGAAGCGCATTGCCACGAAGCCATAGTATCTTCTTGTATTGCACATCCTCCCAAGAATCTGGTTGTTCTAGCAGGCCGTCCACCGGCTTCGCAGCGGGACCCAATTCTTGTGTGGGGACCTGTTCCCGTAGGTTCCGCAGGGAATCGCGTAGCGCCGCGTACAGAAGCGCTTGTTCAGTGTCGGTCGCCCCTCCATCATCTGTCAGCGGTCGCAAAGGCCCATCTGATGGCGACGAAAAGAGTACCGCATGTCGATTCTGGTCTGGAATGACATCGGCCGGCAGCGGATCGACAGTTTGAACGTCGTTGGCCGCCAATTCGTACAAACCGCGTCTGACTCTCCGGATACGTCTCGCTTTTGTGAGTCGGCTCAGTTCGTCAATAAATGACTTCCGCCTTGCTTTTCCGCCATTTTCCTCAAAAGCATCTACAAACTGTTGGAGGCTTGTAGGCGCTCCGCGCTCTTTGAGATGGTCCAAAATAAACTGGCGAATTGGCGGCTTGTTCGTACTTGTCTCCACCCACTCCGCAATCTCCGCGTTCACCACCTCTGCATCGCGTTTCCACCAGTCGTCCCGTTGCGTCGCGATTCGAATATCAAGGGCTTCGCCAAAATGGCTGGAGGGGTTTTTCTGGCCAAGCGGTACAAGCCTACGGTACCATGAAATCAGATGCGCAAATCCAGTTTCGACCAGCGCAGGATCTTTGATCATCTGTTCAATAGCGTCCTGCGCCCAGATTGGTGGGCGGCCAGCAACGACTTCACTGTCTTGGAAAACGTTGGACGAGATTGGACCCTTGGCATATCCCGTCAGGCCAGCATGACGCTCGAAGTTCAGCCAGAGCGGGGCAATTGCCAGTTCGTAAGCGGCTCGCTTAGCTTCGCCGTATTCATCAATCAACGTGCCAAGCTTGCGCGCGTCGAGCGTTACAGATTTCCAGATATCAGTGGGGAGGCTGTGGGCATTCCTGTCAACCGCCGCGGCAGCAAACGTTACTGCAGCGACCGCGGAGGAAGCGGACGCTCGGTCAGAGATAGCGGCGACGGCACGAGCCGCAGCATACGCAACGGCAGCGGTTATGGAGAAACCGGAGGCACCCCAACTGTTGTAGGGGTCAGCGGAAATTCGATCGGCAGCGGCGGAGAAACGGTCGGCGGCGTTGTCAGCGGCGGTCACTGCGTCGAAGGCCGCAGTAGACGTAACTCTGGCCGGATAGACGCTGGCAGACCAGGATATGAATGCCCCACGCAAGACCTCAAGCGTTGATGCACCTTTTTGCCTTGCCTGCCTTCTACTTGTTCTGTCGCTGCCGCCAACTAGCGGCAACACGCGCAATACTGCACGTGCTGCAATCACCTGCGCCCATCCTGGCGGGTTGTCTTCGAGCCAAGCTCGAAGATCATCTTTACCTTCAATGATGATCGAGCCACTGGCCAACTCACGCCTCCCGCTCCGTCAAGAACATGGATGCTGGCGGTCGGCGATACAAGCGTGGATCGACGCCCCTTACGCCCCCACCAGCCCCTGCCTGATCGCGGTCGCCGTCGCGTCGGTGCGGTTCGCGGCATTCAGCTTGGCGATGATCGAGGCGACGTGGAATTTCGCTGTGTGAACGGAAATGTCCAGCCGGCGCGCGATCACCTTGTTCGGCGCACCCTCGGCCAGCAGCGCCAGCACCTGCAGCTCGCGCGGCGACAGCGCGGGAATGTCCTCCCCGCCCTGATCCGCCTCGATGTCCCCGCCCGCTTCGCCAGCGCCGGTCTCATTGCCGGCATCGGCCTCCCCGTCGGCGCGGCTGATCCGGTAGCCGGCGGCGACAAGCCGTTCGGCGGCGGCGACAAGCTCCTCCGGCGCGTCGGCCGGCAACACCGCCTCGGGGTGCGCATCCTGTTGTTTCGCGGTCCTGGGTTGCGCGGACGGGCGCCGGTCCAGCGCTATGCCCGGCACGTCCTCGGTTTCGACTGAAGACTCGATGTCAAATGTCCGGTCCAGATCATCCAGCAGCATGGCGGCTCCCCTGTATCATTATGCGTGGATTGTGCGTCGGGATGGACCTGCTTCCCGCGCGACGGCCTGGCCAACCCTATGCGCCGGCAGCCGATTTGGAAACATGTAGGTATTCACCGCAGCGAATTCACGTCCGGACCAAGAACTCGCCCGGACTGGCCCAGCCCGCCCTACTGGCTGAAGATCGCGTCGCCCTGCTCGTCGATGATCTGCCTGCCCTTGCGCAGCGAGATCGCGATGGCGTCCTCGGGCGAAGTCGCCTTGTCGGCGCGCACGAAGCGATGTTCCTTCGTCTCCCCGTCGACCTCCCTGGTGATGACGCCGCAGGTTTGGTACTGCCCGCCTTCCTGATAGGGCGTCGCCCTGATCAGATATCCCTTGTGCTCGACCGGCTCGCCGCCATCGACGCCGCCGGCGTCCGCGCCACCGAAGAGCTTCTTGAAAAAGGACATTGCTACCTCCTGCCGACCTCGGCGCTACCGCGTTCCTTGCGTCCACTATAGAGTTGGACGGCAGGGAGGCAAACCTATGACGCCACGCATCGCGGTTCTCGGCGCAGGCTCCATCGGCTGCTTCGTCGGCGGCATGTGGAAGCACAGCGGCATCGATGTCACACTCATCGGCCGCCCGGCCGTCCGTGATGCGATCGCCGAAAACGGGTTGCGCCTGACCGGTCACGACGGTTTGGATGTCGTGATTCCCGCCGGCGGCATCGCCGTCGAGACCTCGCCTGAAGCCATGTCGGACGCCGAACTCGTCGTGCTTGCGGTCAAGAGCACCGCCACAAGCGAGGCCGCGGCCGAGATCGCCGCGCATGCCCCTGAAAACGCCGCCGTGCTCAGCCTGCAGAACGGTATCAGCAATATCGGCATGCTGAAGGAGGCGCTGCCCGGCCGCACGGTGTTGCGCGGCATGGTCGGCTTCAACGTCGCCTGGCTGGGCGACGGCCACCTGCATCGCGGCACGTCGGGGCTGCTCGCCGCAGAGCGCCATGCGCTGACCGAACCGCTGGCGACCGCGCTCGCAGGCACGCCGGCCGAACTGACGCTCGTCGACGACCCGCTGGCGCTCGCCTGGGGCAAGCTGCTGCTCAATCTCAACAACGCCATCAACGCACTGGCGGGCAAGACCCTGCTCGCCGAGCTTGCCGAACGCCCCTATCGCCGCGTGCTCGCCGCTTCGATGCGCGAGGCGCTGGAGGTGTTGGGAGCCGCCGGCATCGAACCTGCAAAGGTCGGGCCACTGCCGCCGCGCCTCATTCCCCGCTTCGTCGCCGCGCCCGATTTCATCTTCAACACGATCGGCCTCAAATTGCAGAAGATCGACGCTCACGCGCGCTCCTCGATGGCCGATGATTTCGCCGCGGGCCGCCCGACCGAGATCGATTTCCTCAACGGCGAGATCGTGCGGCTGGCCGAAAAGACCGGCCGTCAGGCGCCGGTCAACGCCGCCATCGTCAAGCTGGTGAATGAAGCGGAGGCCGGCGGCAAACGCGACTGGTCGGGAGAGGAATTGCTGAAGGCCGTGAGCCGCTGACTACAGGGTGCTAGTTCTCCCGCAGCCGCCACCCGAGCCAGCCGAGGATTGCCGCCAGCACGAGGTTCGACAGCGGCTGCAACGCCACGATCGCCGGCAGGAACGCAACCGCCAGCGTAAACAGCGTTGCCGCGATCAGCACGGCGCCGATCCATTTCGGGAAACCCGAACCGGCAATCAGCCACCAGCCCAGAACCAGCGTCCCGAGGCTCACGAGACTGCCGGCCGTCAAAAACAGCGGCGTCCCGGAAATTTCCGTATCGTTCGCCGCGCCCGTCAGCACGACCTGAATGGCGGTAATCGCAAACAGCACCATGCCGAGCGAAAGCATCGCGACGCCGGCCTGCCCGGCGCGATTCTGGCCCGGCTGTCGCCACAGCGCCCAGACGCCGACGCCGATCAGGAAAAACGCCAGCGCCGACACGCTGCTGTTGAGCGGCGTAAATCCGCCCTGCGCGAGTTCGAGGAACTCCGACAGCGCCCACGCGAGCGCGCCAGTCATCAAAATATAGGCCAATTGTCTCCCCGCCCCGTTAGCCGCCCCGTTGTCACCCTACAGCGACAGCGGCAATTCCAGATACTCCCGATACATCATGTCGCGATGCTCGAACAGGATCGGGTCGAGTGCTGCCTCGGTTTCGGCATCCAGCGTTTCGAAGGCTGCCCGCGTCTGCCCATCCGTGGCGCAGACACCATGCGGCAGCGGACGGAACATCGCGGCAAAGGTCGCGCAATAGACATCCGCGGCGCTGAGCCCGTCGCCGACGATGTAGCGGCTTCCTTGCGCGCGCTGCGCCTTCAGCCGCGCGATCACCATCGAAACGATGTCGACGACCCGGCGGTTCGCTTCGCCGGCGATTCCCGGCCGGTAGCCGTATTTCTTCGCCAGATACTTCGCCACCGGCTCCGCGAAACCGCCGCTGCCGCTAAGCCCGGCATCGATCATCTGCAGCCGCCGCGACCAGCCCAGACCGCCCTCGCCGCAAAGCTCCTGCACGATCCCGGAAACCAGAACCCGGTCGGCCTCGATCCCGGGCAGCAGGCGCGGCTCGGGCGCCAGCCGATCCGCCAGAAAGAGGATATCGGACCAGCTCGAGCGCGGTTTTTCGTTCTCATAGATCGCAACAGGGCCGCTGCGCTGTCCCGCCCAGTCCTTCAGCGCCTCGCTGTCATAGGCAAGCCGCACCGCAACCCACTCGATGCCCTTGATGTGGAGAATGCCCTTGGCCGCCTCGCCCCACGGGCTGGGCACGCCACCCACCACGACCATGCGCAGGCCGCCGCGCCCCATAGCCTCTTCGATGCTGACATAGTCGAACCCCATCCCGCCCTCCAAACTGCCGCTACTTGCTCAAATGCAGCACCACCTCGCGCCGGTGCGGCCGGCCGCGGTGTTCGAACAGATAGATGCCTTGCCAGGTGCCGAGCGCCATCCGCCCGCCGCTGACCGGGATCGATAGCGACACCGCCGTGAGCGCTGCCTTGATATGCGCCGGCATGTCGTCGGGGCCTTCCGCTCTATGCACCACCCAGGACATGGAAGGATCGTCGGACGGCGGCACGAGCCGCTTGAAGAAAATGTCGAGGTCGCGCCGCACGTCCGGATCGGCGTTTTCCTGGATCAGCAGCGAGCAGGAAGTGTGGCGCACGAAGATCGTAAGCAAACCCTCTTCCGCGCCCGCGCCACGCACGAAATCCGCTGCCCGGTCGGTGAATTCATAGAGGCCTGGGCCGGAGGTCTGGATCGTCAGTGTCGATTGCGGCATGCGGTGAGGTGGCCGCAGCCGGCGGCGGCTGTCAACTGCCTGGTCCAGCTTCGGCAGTTAGGCCGCCGGCAGCGCCTCCGGCTGGTACTGCGCCGCAAACTCCGCGCTGGGCGCGATCGGCTTGATGACGTCGATCAGCACCCCGTTGGGATCGCGGGTGATGAAATGGCGCTGGCCGAAGGCCTCGTCGCGCAGGGCGAGCACAATCGGCAGCCCGGCCGCCTTGATCCGCTCATAGACAGCGTCGGCGTCCTTGACCTCGAAATTGATCAGCAGACTGGAAGTCCTGCCCCGCGCTTCAACCGGCACCGTCTCGTGATCGCTCTGGACGATGCCGAGATTGACGCGCTTGCTCTCGGCCGACTGCAAATGCACATACCAGCCGCTGTCGAACAGGGACCGGAAGCGGAAATGCCTGACATAGAATTCAGCCGTTCCGGCCACGTCATCGGTCATCAGTACGGGATAATAGCTGGACGCCTTCATTGCGCATTGTTCCTTTCGCATTTACATACAGGCTGCATGTAAATTCAATTAACATACAGGCTGTATGTATGCAATCGGATTCAATGCGGCGATCGAATCAGGAACGCACGGACGCCACTCGGGCCGCGCTTGTGGCGGCCGCGCGCCGCCTGTTCACGGGGGCCGGCTATGCCGCAACCGGAACCCCCGAGATTGTCGGTGCAGCCGGGGTAACGCGCGGCGCGCTCTACCACCACTTCGCCGACAAGCAGACGTTGTTTCGAGCCGTCGTGGAACAGGAGGCGGCCGCTGTCGCCAGCGAGATCGAGCGAGCCGCGCCGGACGCGACAGACGCGATCGAAGCGCTGCGCGTGGGCGGCCGCGCCTATCTGGAGGCGATGCGCATGCCGGGCCGCACGCGCCTGCTCCTGCTCGACGGGCCGGCGGTGCTCGGTCGTGCGCTCATGGATGAAATCGACGCCCGGCATGGCAACCGCGCCTTGCGCGAGGGGCTGACAGCCGCGATGCGCGCCGGTTCGCTCGCGAAAATGCCGGTCGGCCCGCTCACCGCATTGCTGGGCGCCATGTTCGACCGTGCCGCGCTCGCCGTCCAGCAGGGCGAGGCGCTGGACGATCAGCTTGCAGTCATGGACGCGATTGTGGCCGGGCTCGCCCGCCAGACTTAAGCCTCGCTCCAAACTCCGCCATCGCCGCGATCACCGGCTCGATCCGCCGGCCTTCCGCCGTCAGCTCGTATTCCGTCTTGGGCGGCACGGTCGGATAGATCGTTTTCGCCACCAGCCCCGCCTCGCACAGCATGTCGAGCCGGGCGGCGAGCATGCGCGGGCTGATGCCTGCGAGAGAGCGCGCCAGCTCCGAATAGCGTTTCTTGCCCGACAGCAGATCGCGGATGATCAATGTCGTCCACTTGCCGCTGAGAATGCCGCTGGCCCGCGAAACTGGGCATTCCGCGTCACATATCTCATTGTTCTCATTGAGTATTGCAAGGTTCACGGCGCTATACTTTTTGTAACTACTTCCGTTTTTATAGCGCCTTGCCTAGCTTCCGGCAACTATCAACGGAAGGAATCCAACGATGACCAGATTGAAAGCACTTCTTTGGCTGATCGCCGCCTCGCAATTCGTGCTGGGCATGCTGACCCTTTTCGCGCCGGGTCAATTCTTCGCCTGGATGGGGCTGACGGTCCCGCCCGCCGACAACAATTACATGCTCGGCATGCTGGCCGCGCGCTTCATCGCCTATGGCGCGGGCATGGCCATGCTGGCGCGCGCCGAGCGGCCGGACCCGTTCTGGATCCGCAACATGATCCTCATCCAGGTGATCGATTTCGGCGTTGGCGCCTTCTACGTCGCCACCGGCACGATCGGCGTGGCTGTCGCGGCTTTTCCGATGTTCAACGCCGCCCTGTTCGGCTCGTTGCTGTGGCTTTGGGGTCCGCGCGAGCGAGGTCTGGAGACCCGCTCCGCCTAAGAACGCCGTGAGCGTGCGTGGAGGGGCGCGCGGCGTTCCTCCACTGGCCTCACACCACGAGTTGGAACAGCAGCCCCGCCGCCACCGCTCCGGCGAAGCCGAGCCCGATATAGGCCGCGAACACGTCGCGCTTGACCAGCGACCACACCGCCGCCATAGCCGGCACCGAGCTCACCGCGCCGGCCACCATGAATGCCATCGCAGCGCCCGCGCTCATGCCCTGTTCCATCAGCCCGGCCAGCAGGGGCGGCGCGACATAGGAATTGAGATAGGCCGGCATGCCGACAGCCGCGGCAATCGCGATCGTGCCGACGCCCTTGCCGCCCACCAGTCCGGCAATCAGTTCGGCCGGCACATAGGTGATCAGCAGCGCCTCCAGCACATAGGCCAGCGCCAGCCACTTGACGAGGAACAGCGAATTGTCGCGAAGCTCCTCGCCAAAGGCGCTCCGCCGCTCCGCCTCGACCCAGAACCGCCACACCGGCTTGCCTTCCAGAGGCGACGGCCCGCAGCCGCAGCGGCTCACCGGCCGGTTCCTCAGCGGATCGGCGAACATGCCGCCCGCCATCAGCGCTTTCAGCGTGAAGCCGCCGGCAAGCCCCAGCCCGACCGCGGCGGCCGCCTTGCCCAGGGCGAAGGGCCAGCCCAGCGCGCCGGCTGTGATGAACAGCGTCGGCGGGTCGATCAGCGGCGACGACAGCCAGAAGGCCATGATGGCCGACAGCGGCGCGCCGACCGCCAGCAACCCGGCGATGAACGGAATGACCTCGCAGGAACAGAACGGCGCCAGACCGCCGAACAGCGCGGCCAGCACGATCATCCTGTTTTCGCGCCCCTTGAAAGCGGCGCCGATCGCCGCTTCCGCGCCGGCCGCCTTCAGCCAGGCGATCAACAGAACCGCGAACGCGATATAGGGCAGCGTTCCCGCGAACGCCGAGACCGCGAATGTCGCGACGCCCGCCGCGTTGGCGGGGTCGAAAATGAGCACCGCCAGTGGCGCGAGCACCACCACCGTCCACGGAGTGGCGAGCATGTCCCGCCATTGCCTCCGCGACCTTGCATGAGGTTGCGCTATGTCGCTCATGCCGCCGCCTCGCTGCTTGCCTCATCGGCGCAGCACTCATTGAGGATGTAGCCGGCCAGGGCTCTCAGATGGTCGTAGGCCGCGCGGTTGATCACCGTGCGCCCGGTCTTTTCCTGCCCGATCATCCCCGCTGCCGCCAGGAACCGGAGGTGGTGGGCGAGCGTCGACGCTGGAATGCCGGTCCGTGCCTGTATGTCGCCGACCGACAGCCCGCCGTCGCCCGCGCGCACCACCACGCGCAGCACCTGAAGCCTGGCCTCGGAGCCAATCGCGGCAAAGCCCTGCGCGGCTTCCTCGATCGCAATGTCGGTTTTTATCACCATAAAACTAGTTATATCGAATCTTTGACATGCGTCAAGCGGCTGGAACCCGGCGAGACCGCAAACATTTTTGTCGAATTGGAAGTGCAGCCGCTGCCCCCGGCGCGTCTCCCTGCCGAGTGGCCGTTTCGTCACATCCGCGTTATGGATTGACCGGCGTCAATTTGCAGCCGACGATGACCGTCTATGCGTGTATGCGCGCAAACCGAGGAACAGACATGAAAGACCTCAAAGCCCGCCGGAAACAACTCGTGGACCGCCTTGCGGAACTCGACGAGCGGCTCCAGAATATCGGAGACCTGCTTGACGACGCGCCCAATCCCGACTGGGAGGAAAACGCCATCGAGCAGGAGGATGATGAGGTTCTGGAAAGCCTCGGCGCCAGCGGCCTGGCCGAATACCGCGCCATCCGCGCCGCCCTCGACCGCATCAAGGCCGGCACCTACGGCAAATGCGTGAAATGTGGCCAGCCGATCGAGGAGGAGCGCCTCGACCTCCTGCCCCAGACCCCGCTGTGCAGCCAATGCGCGACGGAGGCGGCGGGGTAGCCGCAAACCTGCTCTGCGAAAACGAAAAGGCCGGGCGCAATGCCCGGCCTTGCCTCGTCAGGCTTCCATCATAGGGCTCTGACCGGCTGCCTGAGCACGGTCTTCAGCTTTTCCGGCGCGGTGCGCCGGGGATCGCCGATGTAGATTTCGTGGTGAAGGCCGTTCTCGATCAGCCCGTGCGCGGGCAGGTATTCCTTGTGCAGCCGCGCGATCGTCGGCCCCTCGGCGTCATAGGAGCCGATATGCATGATCTGAACCGACAGCCCCTCGTCGAACGGCTCGAGCCGCAGGCTTGATGGCGGCTGCGTTCCGGTCTTGGCCGCTGATTTCTCCACCGCCGCGTCGAACATCGCTTGGTCGATCCAGTCCGGCGCCATGATCATCATCGTCCACGACCATTCGTCCTTTTCGCGCGTCAGGAAAGTCTCCATGTCGTCCGCCCACCACAGCCCTTCCAGCGGCGGCACTGAGTAGTCTCGCTTCAGCGTGAGCTTGGACGCGAATTTGAGCGCATAGCTGATTGTGTAGAGCCATTGCACCGCGTCCCGGTAGGCCGGCGCCGTGTTCGGATCGCCTGCCCCGTCGATCTTGACGAACTGCATGGCCGGCACGTCCACGTCAACGAAATCCTTCGCCGGCGGCAGATAGAGATGCTTCAGCGTCTTCCTGAAATCGACTTTTTGCACGTTGGTGGCCCTCCCTGTCCTTGCCGGTGACGATGCCCGGTTTCGTGCTCCGCCAATTGATACGGGTCAAGCCGCGCTGACCGGTGAGGCTCCGCCTATTCGACCGGCGCCAGCATCGCACCCGCCTTCAGCATGGCAAGGATGAACGGTGCGCCGTGCATCAGCAGATCAAAAATATCGATCGGACGCGAAAGCGTGCCGGCGGCGATCATCTTCAGCTTCTCCCAGATATGCGGCTCGGGAAAAAACGGCGCCAGCCCCAGCGTCAGACAGGCGAAGATGACCACGTTCCACGGAATCTGGTTGAGGTAGGAAACGAGGGTTTGCATCGGATCTCCGGATCGATTGGCCAAGGACAAGGGTGCCTCCCCGTCATATCGGCGCTGCCTGGTTGGATTCCAATATGAAAACATTATCATGTGTGAATATATCGCAGCGGAACAGCCTGCCTGGAAAGACCGTCCGGCCAACAAAAAACCCGGCGTCTCCGCCGGGTCTTCAGTTTCTGAATTTTTGAACTTGGCCTAACTGTCCAAAAAGCTCCTGAGCTTCCTTGACCGGCTCGGGTGCTTCAGCTTCCTCAGCGCCTTGGCCTCGATCTGGCGGATACGCTCGCGCGTCACCGAGAACTGCTGGCCGACTTCCTCCAGCGTGTGGTCGGTGTTCATGCCGATGCCGAAGCGCATCCTGAGAACGCGCTCCTCGCGCGGCGTCAGCGATGCCAGCACGCGCGTGGTGGTCTCGCGCAGATTGGCCTGGATCGCCGCATCGATGGGCAGCACCGCCATCTTGTCCTCGATGAAGTCGCCCAGATGCGAATCCTCCTCGTCGCCGACCGGCGTCTCGAGGCTGATCGGCTCCTTGGCGATCTTCAGCACCTTGCGCACTTTTTCCAGCGGCATGGCGAGCTTTTCGGCCAGTTCCTCCGGCGTCGGCTCGCGGCCGATCTCGTGCAGCATCTGGCGCGAGGTCCGCACGATCTTGTTGATCGTCTCGATCATGTGGACCGGGATGCGGATGGTGCGCGCCTGATCGGCGATCGAGCGGGTGATCGCCTGCCTGATCC
>JBBDJD010000004.1:0-1337 GCA_040880025.1 Rhizobiaceae bacterium | reverse complement strand
CGAGGGGGCGAAGGGCGATGTGTTGACGGGCGTCGTGGAACCGGAAAAACCCGTCTCCAGAAGCATGCGCCAGCCCTTGCCGGAACACCTGCCAAGAGAACCGGTGGTGCATGAACCGGCCTGCGCCTGCCCGGAGTGCGGCGGTGCGCTCACCGACTTCGGCGAGGATGTCTCGGAAGTGCTGGACTACGTGCCAGCCTCCTTCAAGGTCATCCGGCATGTGCGGCCAAAGCGGCGGTGCGCACGCTGCGAGACCATCATCCAGGCACCGGCCGCCATCCGGCCCATTGCCCGCGGTCTTGCCGGCGCAGGACTGCTGGCCCAGGTCATGGTGGCGAAATACGCCGATCATCTGCCGCTCTACCGGCAGTCCCAGATCTACGCCCGTGAGGGCGTGGAGCTGTCGCGTTCCACGCTCGCCGACTGGGTCGGCTCCACGACCGCGCTGCTGGCGCCACTCGGGGAGGCGCTGGAGCGCTATGTGTTCAGCGGCCCCACGGTGCACGGCGATGACACGCCCATCCCCGTGCTCTCACCCGGGCGCGGCAAGACCCGCACGGCCAGGCTGTGGACGTACGTGCGTGATGAGCGGGCGGCTGGTGGTGATCGCAAACCCGCTGTCAGCTTCCGTTACTCCCCGGATCGCAAGGGCATCCATCCGCAGGAGCACCTCAAACACTTTACCGGCGTGCTGCATGCCGACGGCTATGCCGGCTTCGGCAAGTTGTACGAAACAGGCAAGATCCAGGAAGCCGCCTGTTGGGCGCATACGCGCCGGAAATTCGTTGAGATCCAGCAGGCCAACGGCTCCCCACTTGCCGGGGAAGCGCTCAGCCGCATCGGCAAGCTCTACGCCATCGAGGCGGACATCCGGGGCAGACCACCGGCTGTGCGCCTGGCTGAACGCCAGGCCCGGGCCGGCCCACTGCTCGCGGAGCTGGAGGTCTGGCTGCGGGAAAAGCTCCGCAAACTGTCTGCAAAGTCCGGCATCGCCGAGGCCATACGCTATGCGCTTACGCGCTGGGCGGCGCTGACGCGCTACTGCGCGGACGGGCGTGTGGAGGTCGATAACAATGCGGCTGAACGGGCACTGCGCGTGGTCGCCCTGGGGAGGAAAAACTTCCTCTTCGCGGGCTCGGATCGTGGCGGTGAAAGTGCAGCATTGATCTACAGTCTGCTCGGCACCGCCAGGCTCAACGGCATGGATCCATCTGCCTATCTCAGGACCGTGCTGGAGCGGATCAACGCGCATGCGATCAACCGCATCGATGAGCTGCTGCCTTGGAATCTCTGCGAAGACGTCGCCGCCCCAGTGACTGCTGAAGCCTGATCCTTCA
>JBBDJD010000003.1:0-44948 GCA_040880025.1 Rhizobiaceae bacterium | reverse complement strand
TCGTCACAATCGCTGCTACCGTCCTATGGATCAGATAAGTGTCCACACGACCTAGAGCCACATTACGACATTGTCATTCGCGTGATCGCAAAAAAGCCGGGTTCAGCCCGGCTTTTTCTGTTCATTGCCGGGTACTGGCCGAAATTCCTGGCCGCGGGCGCTTTCTTTTGACGCCGGGCGGGCTAGGTTTTTCAGGATGCCCTAATGACAACCGCCAAAGGGGTTGGAGATGATCGACCGGATTCGTTTTTTCGTCCTTGCATCGGCTGCCGCCGCGCTGCTCGCCGCCGGCGGCGCGCCGTCCTCAGCCGCAGAGGAGGAATGGCTGACCACCTCGTCCCTGATCGACCCCGACCGCGGCCGCGAAGCCTTCGAGCGCTACGACCACGTCAATCCGGACGCCCCCAAGGGCGGCACGCTCAACTCCGCCGCGTTCGGCACGTTCGACAGCTTCAATCCCTTTATCGTGCGGGGCAATCCGGCGGCCGGGCTGACCCAGTTCGGCGGGCTCCTGTGGGATACGCTGATGCAGCAGTCGATCGCGGAGCCGAGCAGCAGCCACCCGCTGATCGCCGAAGCCTTCAAGCACCCGGACGATTTCTCTTCCGCCACGTACCGGATCGACCCGGACGCGCGCTGGCACGACGGCGAGCCTATCACCGCGGAAGACGTGGTGTGGTCGTTCAACGTGCTGAAAGAGATCAGCCCGATGCACAACCGCTATTTCGCCAACGTCACCGAGGCCGTTGCGATATCGGATCATGAGGTGAAGTTCAGCTTCGACCAGGCCGGGAACCGCGAGCTGCCGCACATCATGGGCGACCTGCCGGTGCTGCCCAGGCACTGGTGGGAGGGGACCGACGCGAAGGGAAACACACGCGACGTCAGCCAGCCGACGCTGGAGCCGCCGCTTGGCAGCGGCCCATACAGGATCGAAAGCTTTCAGCCCGGCTCGCGGATCGTGTGGGAACGCGTCGAGGATTACTGGGCGGCCGACAATCCGGTGAACATCGGCCGCAACAATTTCGACCGCCGCCGCTACACCTATTTCCTCGACGACAATGCGGAGTTTCTGGGCTTCCAGAAAGGCGGCATCGAGGATGTACGCCGCGAAGTCAGCACCAGGCGCTGGTCGACGGCCTACGACTTCCCGGCATTTCAGGCCGGCGACGTCATCAAGCGCGAATTCACGTCCAACAGTATCGAGGCGATGCAGGCATTCGTGCCCAACATGCGCCTGCCGCGCTTTCAGGACCGGCGCGTGCGCGAGGCATTGACGCTGGCCTATAATTTCGAGGCGCAGAACCGGACGCATTTCTTCGGCCTCAACGAACGCTTCGGCAGCTATTTCGAGAAATCCGAGCTTGCCTCGTCCGGACTGCCGGAAGGCCGCGAACTGGCGATACTGGAGGAATTCCGCGACCAGCTGCCGCCGGAGCTTTTCAGCGAGGAATTCGAACTGCCGGTCCATGACGATCCGCGCGACGAGCGAACCTATTTGCGCGAGGCCGTGCGGCTGTTCCAGGAAGCCGGATGGGAGATCAAGGGCGGCCGCATGGTCAGCGCGGAAACCGGCGAGCAGTTCAGTATCGAATTCCTGGGCGCGTCGCCAACGTCCGAAATCATCGCCGGCGGGCTGATCGAGAGCCTGCGCAAGATCGGCATCGACGCGACGCTGCGCATCATCGATACGTCGCAGTACATCCAGCGCTATCAGAGTTTCGATTTCGATGTCGTCACCGGGCGCTTCGCCCAATCCATGTCTCCGGGCAACGAGCAGCGCGACTACTGGAGTTCCGAAGCTGCGGATATTCCGGGTTCGCGCAATGTGGGCGGGATCAAGGATCCGGTGGTCGACGCGCTGGTCGACAAGATCATCTTCGCCAAGGACCGCGAGGAACTGGTGGCGGTGACACGAGCGCTGGACCGAGTGCTGTTGTGGAATTTCTACATGATCCCGCAATATTACCAGCCGACGCTGCGTTTCGCCTATTGGGACAAGTTCGGCATTCCTGAAAAACAGCCAAACTATGTGGGCGTCGACATCGATTCCTGGTGGATCGACCCCGAAAAGGAAGCGGCGCTCACACGGAAATACGGGCGCTGATGATGAGCATGCCGCCACTCATCCGCCGCCGCGACTTCCTTGCTCTCGGCGGGGCTGCTCTTGCCTTGCCGTTCATTCCGGGGCGGGCCTTCGCGAAACTCGCGACCGAGACCCCGCACTATGCGATTTCGACGTTCGGCGACCTGAAATACGGGCCGGACTTCACGCATTTCGATTACATCAATCCTGACGCGCCCAAGGGTGGAACCTTCAACTTCTCGCCGCCGAACTGGTTCTTCAACCAGGCTACCGACACCTTCAACACACTCAACACATTCGTGCCGCGCGGCGACGCGCCGCCGCGCATGGAGCTTTGTCACGATTACCTCATGACGGGCGCACTCGACGAACCGGACTCGCTCTACGGCCTGTTGGTGGAAAGCGTGACGATCGCGGACGACTGGAACAGCTTTACCTTCGTGCTGCGACCCGAAGCGCGCTTCCACGACGGGTCCGACATGACCGCCGAGGATGCGGTCTTCACCTTCGACATATTGAAGGAGAAGGGGCACCCCGCATTCCAGCTGCCGCTTCTGGACATGACGGAAGCCGTGGCGGAGGGGCCGAAAACGTTCCGTGTGTCGTTCAACGGCAATCAGTCGCCGCAGACGCTGTTCGCGATTGCGGCGTTTCCGGTCCTGTCGAAGGCATGGTTCGCGGATCACCCGTTCGACGGCTCTCAACTCGATGCGCCGCTCGGTTGCGGGCCCTACAAGGTCGGTTTCGTATCCCCCGGACGAACCATCGAATATCACCGGGTCGAGGATTACTGGGGCCAGGATCTCGCCGTGAACCGGGGCCAACACAATTTCGATCGTATCCGCATCGAATTCTTCCGCGACCGGCAGGCCGGGTTCGAGGCGTTCAAGAAGGGCGAAATTCTCTACAGGCAGGAATTCACCTCACGCGTCTGGGCCACCGAATATGATTTCCCCGCGGTTCAAGACGGACGCGTGATCAAGCGCGAATTCCCGAGTGAACTCAGGCCCTCCATGCAGGCATGGGCAATCAACCAGCGACGGGAGCGCTTCAAGGATGTGCGCGTGCGTAGCGCCATCGCGCATTGTTTCGATTTCGAATGGACCAACCGCAACCTGTTCTTCGACGCCTATGCGCGCTCGCAATCGACCTTCGAACGCTCCGAATTCAAGGCGGAAGGCATGCCGAGCGCGGAGGAGCTGGCGCTGCTTGAACCGTTTCGCGACGAACTGCCTCGGGAAGCATTCGGCGAAGCCGTCCTGCAACCGGTTTCCAACGGCTCGGGCCGCGATCGCGTCATGCTGCGGCAAGCGCGAACGCTTATGGGAGAGGCAGGCTGGACCGTCCAGGGCGGCGTATTCCGGAACGATGCCGGCCAGCGCTTCTCGCTGGAAATGCTGGTTCGGGACCAGGTTTTCGTGCGGGTCTATACGCCCTTCGTCGAAATGATGAGAGCGGTCGGGTTCGATGCCTCTATCCGTCTTGTCGACGCGACCCAGTTCCAGGCGCGGCTCACCGATTTCGATTTCGACATGGTGGGCATGGCGCAATCATTCAGCGGAACGCCAACCCGCAGCGGCCTCGCCAACACCTTCCATTCCTCCGCGGCGGACGTACCCGGATCCCGCAATTATCCAGGCACGAGGAGCGCCGCGGTCGACGCCCTGATCGACAAGGCCGGGCAGGCCGAGACCCGTGACGAATTCACCGCTGCGCTGCGCGCACTGGACCGGGTCTTGCGCGCGCGGCGCGACTGGATTCCAAATTGGCACGCCGCGAATCACCGGGCAGCCTTCTGGGACGTGTTCGGCTTCAAGGAGCCGAAGCCGGATTACGGATTCCCGGTGGAGACGATGTGGTGGCTGGACGAAGAAAAGGCGAAAGCGATTGGCAAGGCCTGATTTGGCTGCAAGCAGTCTCCCGGCAACCCGCATAAGGGCGCGCACCTGATGGGCGCCTATGTGCTCCGCCGCGTGCTGCTCATGGTTCCGACGCTGATCGGGATCATGGCGATCTCGTTCATCGTCATCCAGTTCGCCCCGGGCGGTCCGGTCGAGCAGGTGATAGCGCGCCTGTCCGGCCAGGATGGCGGCACGATGGAGCGCATCGGCGGCGGCGGCGGCGGAGAAGGCATTGTCCAGGAATCGGGAAACGACTCCCAATATCGCGGCGCCCAGGGGCTGGACCCCGAATTCATCGCCCAGCTGGAGAAGCAGTTCGGCTTCGACAAGCCGCCGGTCGAGCGCTTTTTCACGATGCTGTGGAACTACATCCGCTTTGATTTCGGGGAGAGCTATTTCCGCGACATCACAGTGATCGACCTGATCATCGAGAAGATGCCGGTCTCGGTGTCGCTCGGTATCTGGATCACCCTCATATCCTATCTGATCTCCATCCCGCTCGGCATCCGAAAGGCGGTCAAGGACGGCTCCGTCTTCGACATATGGACGAGCGGCATCGTCATTATCGGCTACGCGATCCCCGGCTTTCTGTTCGCCATCCTTCTGATGGTGCTTTTCGCCGGCGGCTCCTTTTTCGACTGGTTTCCGCTGCGCGGACTGACCTCGGAGAATTTCAGCCAGCTTTCATGGCCCGAAAAGATTCTCGACTATTTCTGGCACCTCACACTGCCTCTGATCTCGATGGTGCTGTCGGCCTTCGCCACCACGACCCTTTTGACCAAGAACTCGTTCCTTGAGGAAATCCGAAAGCAGTATGTCGTCACCGCGCGCGCCAAAGGCCTGTCTGACCGGCAGGTGCTCTACGGCCACGTGTTCCGCAATGCGATGCTGATCATTGTCGCCGGATTTCCGGGCGCCTTCATCTCGGCATTCTTCACCGGCTCACTGCTGATCGAGAATATCTTCTCACTCGACGGGCTGGGTCTGCTCGGCTTCCGTTCCGTGCTCGACCGCGACTACGCGGTGGTGTTCGCGACGCTTTACATCTTCTCGCTGCTCGGCCTGGTCGTCAGCCTGATGTCGGACATGATTTACACATGGATCGACCCGCGCATCGACTTCGATCGGCGGGACGTCTAGCCATGAGCGAAACGATCGCCAAAGCGGAAGTTGAAAAGACGCGTGAACGCACCGCGCGGCCATGGCTGTCGCCGCTCAACCAGCGCCGCTGGCAGAACTTCAAGGCGAACCGCCGGGGCTACTGGTCGCTGTGGATTTTCCTCGTCCTGTTCATTCTATCGCTGTTTGCCGAATTCATCGCCAACGACAAGCCGATCCTCGCCTACTACAAGGGCGAATTGCTGGCCCCGGTTCTCATCGACTATCCGGAGGAGAAATTCGGCGGCTTCCTCGCGGTGACCGACTACCGCGACCCCATCATTGCCGAGGAGATCGAGGCTGAAGGCTGGATGATCTGGCCGCCGATCCGCTACTCCTACCGGACGGTGAACAATGAAATCCCCGAGGCGGCGCCCGCCAAGCCTTCCTGGCTCTACGACAGCGAAACGCGCTGCCAACGCTATCTGGACGGCGCGAACGATCCGGAATGCCGGCTCGGAAACTGGAACTGGCTGGGAACCGACGACCAGGCCCGCGACGTGTTTGCCAGGATCATCTACGGGTTCCGTATCTCCGTCCTGTTCGGCCTGATCCTGACCGGGGCATCGGCCGTGATCGGCGTATCGGCGGGCGCGGTGCAGGGTTATTTCGGCGGCTGGACCGACCTCATATTCCAGCGCGTCATCGAAATCTGGTCGTCGATCCCGGTCCTCTATCTCATCCTCATCATCGCCGCGGTGCTGCCGCCGGGCTTCTTCATCCTGCTCGGCATCATGCTGTTGTTTTCCTGGGTGGCGTTCGTCGGCGTGGTGCGTGCGGAATTCCTGCGCGCGCGCAATTTCGAATATGTGAACGCGGCGCGGGCGCTCGGCGTCAGGAACAGGACGATCATGTTCCGGCACCTGCTGCCCAACGCGATGGTGGCAACGCTGACATTCCTGCCCTTCATCCTGAACGGATCGATCACGACGTTGACGTCACTCGACTTCCTCGGCTTCGGCCTTCCGCCGGGCTCGGCATCGCTGGGTGAGCTGCTGCGGCAGGGTCAGCGCAATCTCAACGCGCCGTGGCTGGGCATCACCGGCTTCCTGACGCTGTCGATCATGCTGTCGCTGCTCATCTTCGTCGGCGAGGCGACACGCGACGCCTTCGATCCGCGGAAGACGTTCCGATGAGCGGCGAGCCTCTCCTTTCGATCCGTGACCTTTCCGTCGCCTTCCGGCACGGCGATCAGGAGCTGCTGGCGGTCGACCACGTGTCGTTCGACATCGCCCGCGGCGAGACCGTGGCGCTCGTTGGAGAATCCGGGTCGGGAAAGTCGGTATCGGCGCTGTCGATCCTGAAGCTGCTGCCCTATCCGTCGGCCAGCCATCCGTCCGGCTCGATCCTGTTTCATGGCGACAATCTTCTGGCGCGGGACGAAAAGGCCCTGCGGCGGGTGCGCGGCAACAAGATCACCATGATCTTTCAGGAGCCGATGACCTCGCTCAATCCGCTGCACACGATCCAACAGCAGATCGGAGAAATACTCGACGTCCACCAGGGCATGGGCAAGGCGGCGGCCAAGGCACGTACGCTTGAGTTGCTGCACGAGGTCGGCATACAGGAGCCGGAACGGCGGCTGGGCGCCTATCCACACCAGCTTTCGGGCGGGCAGCGGCAGCGCGTCATGATCGCCATGGCGCTTGCCAACGAACCGGAGCTTCTGATCGCCGACGAACCGACGACAGCGCTCGACGTCACGGTACAGGCGCAGATTCTGGAACTTCTCGCCGGTCTCAAGACGAAGAACAACATGGCGATGCTGTTCATCACCCATGATCTCGGCATCGTGCGCAAGGTGGCCGACAGGGTCTGCGTGATGACCGACGGCAAGATCGTCGAAACCGGCCCGACGAAGCAGATATTCGATACCCCGCAACATGACTACACGAAGCACCTGATCGCCGCCGAGCCGAAAGGGCGGCCGCCGTCGACCGACACCGCATCGGAAACGGTGATCGACGCCAAGGGGATGAAGGTCTGGTTTCCGATCAAGAAGGGGTTTCTCCGCCGCACCGTCGACTATGTGAAGGCGGTGGACGGCATCGACCTGTCGGTGCGTGCCGGGGAGACGATCGGCGTAGTGGGAGAATCCGGTTCCGGCAAGACCACGCTCGGTCTCGCGCTGACGCGGATGATCGGCTCCGAAGGCGAAATCGATTTCGGAGGAACCAACCTGTCGGAGCTCAGTTTCTCCGGCATGCGCCCGCTGCGCGACAAGATCCAGATCGTTTTCCAGGACCCGTTCGGCTCCTTGAGCCCGCGCATGTCGATCACCGAGATCATCGAGGAAGGGCTGCGCATTCACGAGCCCCGCCTTGACGCCGAAGAGCGCGAAAGGCGGGTTGTTGAAGCGCTCAAAGAAGTGGACATCGACCCGGCCACCCGCCACCGGTATCCACACGAGTTCTCCGGTGGACAACGCCAGCGCATCGCGATTGCGCGCGCCATGGTGCTGAAGCCGCGCTTCGTCATGCTCGACGAACCGACCTCGGCGCTCGACATGAGCGTGCAGGCCCAAGTGGTCGACCTGCTGCGCGACCTGCAGCGCCGTCACCGCCTCGCCTACCTCTTCATCAGTCACGATCTCAAGGTCGTGCGCGCGCTGGCAAACCAGGTGATCGTCATGCGCCACGGCAAGGTGGTCGAGGCGGGCAGCGCGGAACAAATTTTCGACGATCCGCAGGCCGAGTACACGAAAGCCCTGATCGCGGCGGCTTTCGACATAGCAACAGCGCCACAGGGAGTGGTGAGCCAGTGAGCGAAGCGGACAGAGGGCGCATCCTGCTTTCGGTGACCGGCTTCAATCCCAAGCGCTGGTACGAATTGCTGTCGAAGGAGCGGACGGTGGCCCTGGAGCCGGAAGGCGCTCGCGACCCATCGATCCGATATGCGGTCGTCTGGAAGCAAAAGCCGAACGTGCTTTCCTCGCTGCCCAATCTGCGCGCGATCTTTTCCATCGGCGCAGGCGTCGACCACCTGTTCGCCGACCCGGGCCTGCCCGACGTGCCGATCGTTCGCGTGGTGGCGGAAAACCTGACACAATACATGCGTGAATACATCGTCTGGCGCGTGCTGGACCATCATCGCCATGGCATTCTCTACCGCTCGCAGCAGGCGCGAAAGATCTGGCACGAACCGCCGCAGCCGCCGGCAAACGAAGTCGCGGTCGGCATCATGGGGTTGGGCCATCTCGGCCGCGCGGCGGCCGAGGCGTTGCTGGCGATCGGCTACCGCGTTAACGGCTGGACGAGAACCGAACGGCCAATGGATGGCGTGCGGTGCTGGCACGGGCGAAAGGGACTTACAGGCTTCCTTGCGGCAACCGACATCCTCGTGGTGCTGTTGCCGCTGACGCCGGAGACACACGGCATCATCGATCACGACCTTCTGTCCGGCTTGCGCACGGAAAATGCCATCGGCGGCGCCGTGCTTGTCAATGCCGGGCGTGGCAGACTGCAGCGCGACACCGATATCGCACGAGCTCTCGACGACGGGACGCTCAAGGAGGCCAGCCTCGATGTATTCGAGGAAGAACCGCTGCCGGAAGCCAGCCCCCTGTGGGCACATCCGAGTGTGTTCGTAACACCGCATGCAGCGGCCACATCCGATCCGGCGCATCTGGTTCCGCCCATGCTGGCGCAGATGGATGCGTTCGAGCGCGGCGAACCGCTGAAGAATGTTGTCGACCGGCGTGCGGGGTATTAAGGGCGGCGGAACGTCGTCGGCGAGCCGTGTTGCCGGGCGATACGCGCCACCGTGTCGGCTATTTTCTCGCGCGTGACCAGCATGGACCGCCCGCTTGCGTGGATGGCGTTTTCGGGATCGCTCATGATCGCGACATGACCTTTCCAGAACACCAGGTCGCCGCGCCGCAATTCCTTCATGTCCGAACCGGGATCGATCTCCTTGCCAAGGGAACGTTCCTGCATGTCGGTGTCGCGCAGAACCAAGCGGCCCGTCATGCGCATTGCAAGATGGATCAGCCCCGAGCAATCGACGCCGAAGCCACTGGTTCCGCCCCAGAGATAGGGCGCGCGTTCGAGCATCTCGGCGACCGCCACATAGTCGCCCGCCTGCTCGGCGGCAGGCCGCAGATGTTCGGCGATGACCGACATTCCCGTGGAAAGCGTTGCATAGATCGTGCCGCGCCGTTCTGTCCGTCCCGTCACGGTGACGGCACATCCCATTGAGAGCGGCGTGGCGGGCGCCGATTTCAGATCGTCCGACGGATAGGCGAAGCTGCGCGGCACAGCCACCAGATGGGTCGGCTCCGGGCCAGGCTCGCCAAGCCGGGTCTCTCCCACATAGCCGACATAGCCGTCGCGATCCGCCTGCAGCCATGCCCAGCCATCGGCGCGATCGAACACCCGCACCCGGTCGCCGAGCAGAAGCTGATGGTCGACGCCGGCATCGCCGCGCGGCGCATCCCTGATGTCGGCGACGGGAACCGTGATTTCGGCTGCCTCGCCATCGGCAAACCGTTCCGCCTCGACCTTTCCCTTCAGCCGGATATCCGCAAGGTCAGGCCGGTAGGCGTTGAGCCGGCGGTCAAGCGCCGTCATGTCGGGAGTTCCCCTGCCTTTGCGATGACCACGTCGCCGAAACGTTCGACGAACAGCGCTCCTTTGACCGTCCTCCTGATCAGGACGTTGCGGCGGTCGGTCTCGTCGCGGCGGCGGCTGACCAGATCAAGCGCGCCCATCGTATCCAGGGCACGTGTGATGACCGGCTTGGAGACATTGAGCCGCGCGGCGAGGCCGCGGACCGTATGGGGCGGCGGATCGAGATATATGGTGAGCAGGATGGCCAGTTGCCGTGTCGAGAGGTCCGGCATGCCGGTTTCCACCTCCTGAACAGCCACCTGCTGCCACAGCCGCAACGCCTGAGACGGCCGCAACGTCACCGCCATTGCCTGCGATTCCTGAATCGTTTCGGGTCCGGTTCATTCAATCCCCGAATGGCCGACAACGCAAGCCGTCAGGCGCCGTAGCGACGGGCGATGACCGCGTCCAGTGCCCGGATCGCCTGCGCCTCACCTCCGATCGGGCAATGCGGGCGCTCGATCGGGCTCCAGCCGAACACGTCGAAATGGGCCCAGCTTTTTGTCTTTTCCACGAAGCGGCGCAGGAACAGCGCCGCAATGACCGCGCCAGCAAAACCGTCATTGTTGACGTTGTTGATGTCGGCCACCCTGGATGAGTAGCGGCTGTCATAAGGCGACCAGAGCGGCATGCGCCAAACGGGGTCCGCGCGGTCGGCGGCAGCGTCCGAAACTAAGCGGGCGAGTTCCTCATCGTCGGTGAAAAAGGGCGGCAGGTCGGGGCCGAGCGCCACACGCGCGGCTCCCGTCAGGGTCGCCATGTCGATCATGAGATCGGGCTTTTCCTCGTCGGCATACGCAAGCGCATCGGCCAGCACGAGGCGGCCCTCGGCGTCCGTATTGCCGACCTCGACCGTCAGCCCCTTGCGGCTCTTCAACACATCCCCCGGGCGGAAGGCATTGCCGGAGATCGCGTTCTCGACAGCCGGAACGAGAACGCGAAGGCGGACCTTCCGGCCGGCAGCCATGATCATGGAAGCAAGCCCCAGCACATTGGCCGCGCCGCCCATGTCCTTCTTCATCAGCAACATGCCGCTCGGTGGCTTGATGTCGAGGCCGCCGGTGTCGAACGCCACGCCCTTGCCGACCAGAGTCACCTTCGGCGCGTTTTTCGGCCCCCATCGCAGGTCGATCAGGCGCGGCGCCTCCGCCGATGCGCGCCCCACCGCGTGGATCATCGGAAAGTTCCGCCCGAGAAGCGCATCGCCCTTGATAACCGTGACCTCGGCCTTGTGAGCGCGGGCGAGCTTTCGGGCCGCCTTCTCGATCCCCTCCGGCCCCATGTCGTTGGCGGGTGTGTTGATCAGATCCCTCGTGAGGAAGACCCCGCTGGCGATACGGTTTGCTTCCTTCGCATCGGCGCTGCCCGTGCCGGCAAAGCGGAGCAACTTGTCTTCCGCCTTTCGATAACGGTCGAACCCATAGCCTCCCAGCAGGATGCCGAGCATGGCCAGGTCGGCCTCGGGCGGTTGCCGCGAGAAATGCCAGTCGCCCGCCGGCAGTGCCTTGGCGAGTTTGCCATAGGCCAGTGGAGAGAAGCCCGACCGTTCGTCGGCGACACCGAAGAATGCACCGGCAACCTCGCCCTTTTCGCCCGGGACCAGCAAGACGCTCCCCGCCTCGCCCCTGAACCCCGCCGCCCTCGCCCATGCGACGGCCCGGTCCCCGGCTTCGCTGCGGTCAAGAGAGGTCCGCGTGACGCAATGGACCGGTCGGGATTTCTTCGATTTTCGCGCGACGAGGGTGAGCGGCATGGAACTGAATTCTCCCCGGGCCGAAGCGGCCGGTCTTAACGATCCGTTAGGGTTAACAGAATATTTCTCGACGGGAAGATGACCAGCCGAACACCCACAAGAACAGGAGCCTGTGCCGCGATGCTGCCCGTTCGCCACACCCCGTTATTGGCAAGAAAACTGGTGCTTGCCTCCGCAGTCGCCGCGCTTGCCATCGGTCTTGCCGGCTGCGCCGACAAACGCATGACCACCGGCTCGGTCGACCGGACCAATTCGCGTCCCGTGGAAACGCTCTCGCAAGGCGAGTTGGAAGGTGAACTCGAAACGCTTGGGCGCGCCTACGCAAGCAACACCAAGAACGCCAACGTTGCGATGCGCTATGCCGCAGTCCTGCAGATGAGCGGCCGCACAGACCAGGCCCTTGCGGTGATGCGCAAGGCAGCGATTGATTTTCCCGAACAGCGCGCCGTGCTCGCGGCCTATGGCAAGGCGCTGGCGTCCGCCGGGCAATTCGAGCCAGCGCTGGACGCGGTGCGCCGCGCACAGACGCCCGAATATCCGGACTGGAAGCTTGTGTCGGCCGAGGCGGCGATACTCGACCAGCTGGGCCAGAGAGCCAAGGCGCGCGAACTTTACAACAAGGCGCTCGACCTGAAGCCCAACGAGCCGTCGATCCACTCCAATCTGGGCATGTCCTATGTGCTGGAGGGCGATCTGAAGACCGCCGAGAAGCACATGCGGACCGCCGTTGAAACGCCAGGCGCCGACAGCCGGGTACGCCAGAACCTCGCGCTGGTTGTCGGCTTGCAAGGCCGCTTCAAGGAAGCCGAGCAGATCGCCAGCCATGAGATTTCCTCCAAGCAGGCCGAGGCCAACGTGGCCTATCTGCGGTCAATGCTGTCGCAGCAGAACGCCTGGAGCCAGCTCGAGGATGAAGAGCGCAACACCAATTAGGCACACAAGGCAGTCGCAATAGGCAAAAGGGCGCCGCGGGGCGCCCTTCTTGCGTTCGGCATAGGGGCTGGCGACGCTTTGCTGCTGCCTACCGCCTACCGCCCTGCTGCCCTAAAATATCCCCCGCTCGCTGACCTGAATGCCTGCCGGTCCGAGAATGACGGCAAACAGCACGGGAAGGAAGAACAGGATCATCGGCACGGTCAGTTTCGGGGGCAATGCGGCGGCCTTTTTCTCGGCCTCGTTCATTCTCTGATCGCGGCTTTCGGCCGACAGCACGCGCAGCGCGTGCCCCACCGGCGTACCGTAGCGCTCTGCCTGGATGAGCGCCTGGGAAACGCTCTTTACCGAGTCCAGGCCCGTGCGATTGGCCAAATTCTCATAAGCCTGCCTGCGCTCCTGAAGGAACGACAACTCGGCATTGGTCAGCACGAGTTCTTCCGCCAGTTCGACCGATTGCCCGCCGATCTCCTCGGCGACGCGGCGGAGCGCGGCCTCGATCGAGATTCCGGATTCGACACAGATCAGCATCAGGTCGAGCGCATCGGGCCAAGCCATCTGGATCGACTGTTTGCGCTTCGTCGCCCGGTTGGAGACATAGAGGACCGGCGCGTAGAAACCCGCATAGGCGAACAGAATACAGACGAACAGCTTCACGAAGAACGGCTGCTCGGGCAGTCCGCCCAGCGCGAAGACATAGACAGCGGCCAGAGCAAGTCCGACGGGCGGCAACACAAGCCGGAAGAACAGAAAGCGCGTCAGCGGGTTCTGGCCGCGGAAGCCCGCCATGCGCAATTTGCTGACGGTACCCTCGTCGGCCAATGCGCGTTTGAGGTCGAGCCGATCGACGATCGAGCGCATTCCGCCCGAACCCTGATCCTCGCGCAGTCCCTTGCGGCGGCGATCCGCTTCGCTTGCCAGACGCGCGCGCTGCTTGGCCCGCAGTTCCTCGCGCTCCAGTGCAACCGACTTCATGCGGGTTTTGAGCGGATTGCCGCTTAACGCCGGAATGGCTGTGAAAAAGGTCGCGAATACCGCGACGCCGACCAGCAGCGCGATGAGGAAACCGGGATCGAGAATGCCCCTGACGACTTGATCGATCATTGGAGCCTACACATCGATGTTGATCATCTTCTTCATCACGAACACGCCCATGGTCATCCAGATGGCGGAAATGCCGAGAATGAGATGACCCTTGCTCGTGGTGAAGAGCGGCATGATGTATGCCGGGCTGGTCAGATAAACGAGAATCGCAACGATGAAGGGCAAGGCGCCGATGATGACCGCCGACGCTTTGGCCTCCATGGAGAGCGCCTGCACCTTGGCCTTCATCTTCTTGCGGTCGCGAAGCACACGCGAGAGGTTGCCCAGGGCTTCCGACAGATTGCCGCCCGCCTGCTGTTGAATCTGGATCACGATGCCGAAGAAGCCCGCTTCCGGGCAAGGCATGGTTTCCTGCATGCGCAGTGTCGCCTCGGAAGTGGGCATGCCCATCTGCTGCGCTTCCACGATGCGGCGGAATTCGGTCTTCACGGGTTCCTGGGATTCGGTCGCAATCAACCGGATACCGTCATTGAGCGGCAGGCCCGACTTGACCGCGCGGACGATCACGTCGAGCGCGTTGGGGAATTCGTTGAGGAAGGCCTTCACCCGCCGGGCGCGGCGGAACGACACGAACCACCGCGGAAGCCCCAACGCGCCGGCGATCAGCGCGCCTGGCAGCGCAATCAGCGGTGCACCGACCACGAATGCGATGATCGTCACCACGACACCCGTAATCGCCGAATAGATGTAGAAGCGTTCGATGGTGACACTCATCCCGGCCTGACGAAGTTGAATGCGCAACGGCGGCTTCTTGATATTGCGGTCGCGTGCCTTCTGACGATCATCGAGATCCTTGAGCGAATCCTGAACGGATTTGCGCCGCTTCGCGGCCTCCGCCAGACGGTCGCGGGAGGCCTTGACCACCGTGCGGTCTGTCTCCGCCCTCTTGACGATGTCGAGCCGCTTCGCGGCATTCGTCTCGTTGGAGATCGTCGTGAACATCAACGCATAGGCGACCGCCCCGGCGGCGATCGAGGCGAGCAAAACGAAAATCAGCAGCGGTGTGTCTATTCCGAACATCGCCTTCAGCGTCCGTTCACGCTCATTGTGACTGTTTCTCCATCGCCTCGAGCGCCTGCGCGAGACGGTTTTCTTCATTGTAGTAGCGCGCCCTGTCCCAGAAGGCGGGGCGGCCGACGCCTGTGGACATGTGCTTGCCCATGAGCTTGCCCGACGCGTCCTCGCCCTGGATGTCGTAGAGGACAAGGTCCTGGGTGATGATCACGTCGCCTTCCATGCCGATCACCTCGGTGATGTGGGTGATGCGGCGCGAGCCGTCGCGCAGGCGGGCTGCCTGAATGATGACGTCGATCGAGCCGACGATGATCTCGCGAACCGTTCGCTGCGGAAGCGTGTAGCCGCCCATGGCGATCATGGATTCGATACGATTGAGGCATTCACGCGGGCTGTTGGCGTGGATCGTGCCCATTGAGCCGTCGTGACCCGTGTTCATGGCCGACAGAAGATCGAACACCTCGGGTCCGCGCACCTCGCCGACGATGATCCGCTCAGGACGCATGCGCAGGCAGTTCTTGACCAGATCGCGCATGGTCACCTCACCTTCACCCTCAAGATTGGCCGGGCGGGTTTCCAGACGCACGACATGCGGCTGCTGAAGCTGCAGTTCGGCGGAGTCTTCGCAGGTGATGACGCGCTCGTTGCGGTCGACATAGTTCGACAGACAGTTGAGCAGCGTCGTCTTGCCCGAGCCGGTGCCGCCGGAAATAATGACGTTGCAGCGCACCTTGCCGATGATCTTCAGCACCTCGGCGCCTTCAGGCGTGATGGCTCCGAATTTGACAAGCTGATCAAGCGTCAGCTTGTCCTTCTTGAACTTGCGGATCGTGAGCGAGGCGCCATCGATCGCCAGCGGCGGCGCGATGACGTTGACGCGGCTGCCGTCGGGAAGACGGGCGTCGCAAATCGGCGAGGATTCGTCGACGCGCCGGCCGACCTGGCTGACGATGCGCTGGCAGATGTTCAGAAGCTGCTGGTTGTCGCGGAACCGGACATTGGTCTGTTCGGTGACGCCGTTCACCTCGATGAAGACCTGCCGGGCGCCATTGACCATGATGTCGGCGATATCGTCGCGGGCCAGCAGTGGCTCAAGCGGCCCGTAGCCGAGGACGTCATTGCAGATGTCCTCGAGGATCTCCTCCTGCTCGGAGATCGACATCGCGAAGTTCTTGATCGCGATGATATCGTTGACGATGTCGCGGATTTCCTCGCGCGCATTGTCCGGCTCGAGCTTGGCGAGCTGGGACAGATCGATCGTATCGATGAGCGCGGAAAAGACCTGCGCCTTGATGTCGTAATAGTTTTCGCTGCGCTCGCGGGCGACCGGACGCGAAGGCGGCTCCGGCGCCAGCGGCGGCGTTTCGATCCTGCGCTTTTCCTGCGGCTGGGTTGAAGCGGCCGGCTTCGGTTCAAGCGGCTGATTGGGGCCAAGCTTGTCCGAATTCGGAGCCTTCACCGCGGAGGCGGTTTCCAGCTCCGGCATGCGCTTTGGCGCGTCAACGGGAGGCGCCGCCGGCTTTGGAGCCGGGACGCTAACCGCATCGTCTGTGCTGCCTCGTTTACCGAACATTTCCCCAGCCGTATCCCTTGACCGTGGTTACCTGAACGCGTCCCGCCGCATTGCCGGCTGGGCGCAATTCACTACTTCTGTTTGCGCGAAAGCTTGCCGAGGATCCCGCCCAGGCCCGTTTTCTTTTTCGTTTTCGACTCGATCCGACCGGTCAGGATGTGCGCAAGCTCTTGTATCGACTGGACGATCACGTGTTGAGCGTCCATCTCGCCAAGCATGCGCCCGTTGTTCGCGGCGTTTCCGAAGAGTTGCGGATCGAAAGGAATGATTGCTGTCGGCTCAAGCTCGAGCGGTTCGGCAAAATCGGAAATCGAGATTTCCGGCCGTTTCGGCACGCCGACCTGATTGATGATCAGCTTCGGCGGCGGATCGTTGGGCCGAAGCTTCTTCAGCGTATCGATCAGGTTCTTGGTGTTGCGCAGGTTGGCCAGTTCCGGTGTCGCGGTGATGATCACGTCGTCGGCACGGGCCAGAACGTTACGGCTCCAGCCCGACCAGATATGCGGAACGTCGAGCACAAGCAGCGGCGCGCTCCGCTGCGCGATATCGATGATCTGGGCGAAGGCTTCCGCGTCGAAGTCGTAGATGCGATCGAGAGTGGAGGGCGCGGCCAGCAGTGACAGATGCTCCGCGCATTGCGCAAGCAGCCTGTCCAGATAGACCTCGTCAATGCGTTCTGGCGCGAACACAGCCTCCGCGATGCCCTGGGCGGGGTCCTGATCGAAATTGATGTTCGCCGTCCCGAACGCGAGATCGAGATCCGCGACCACCACTTCCGACTCAAACAGGTTCGACATAGCCCAGGCGACATTATGGGAAAGCGTCGACGACCCGACCCCGCCCTTGGCGCCGACGAATGCCATGGCCTTGCCGATCGGAGCGGCATCGGGATCGACGAAGATCTGCGCAATCACGGCCACGATGTCGGCCATCGATATGGGCGCAACGATATACTCCGAGACACCCGACCGGATCAGTTCGCGGTAAAGCCATACATCGTTGTAGTGGCCGATGATGATGACCTTGGTGTTGGGGTCGCAGACTTCGGCAAGCTGGCCGAGTGATCCCAGCAGTTCCTTCGGCTCCTGGCGCGATTCCATGATGACAAGATTGGGCGTGGGGGCCGACTGATAGAACTCGATTGCGGTCGCGATGCCACCCATGTGCAGCTTGAGGTGCGCCTTGACCATACGACGATCCTCGCCGGCTCGTTCGATCGGGCTGGCGACGCTTTCGGTCTCGCAGAACGCCTGGATCGAGATTCGCGGGATCGGCCGCAGGTCGGCCATCGAAGAGGCGTCGCTGTCGATCCGGCTTTCTTCCGCGGATGTCTCGTAGGCTAGATTGCTCATCTTCGTATCACCCGATCTGCCAGCTCAATAGTCTACTTCGGAGCTTGTAAGGAACTCCTCCGCGACGCCGCGCGTCTTGTAGAGTTCGATCGCAACCGCGCGGTTTTCAGGATCGATCTCGGACCTCTTGCGCGGACCAAGGATGTCCATGGGATTTTCGAGCTGTGCCGCAAGGTTCTTCTGATAGGCGCAGCCGAAATTGGCGTAGTGCTTGTTTTCGCCCGTGTTCAGAACGTCCTCAGGCCAGCGGCCGCATGGACCTGTGTCTGCGGTGATGGCGGCATACGCGATGCGGACCGGCGCCGACGTTTCAGGATTGCCCACCGAGTAATAGCTGATCAGGATCAGACCGGAATGGATGCCCTGCGCCCGAGCGATTTCCGCAATCTCGTCGGCCACATAGGATGCGGCACCTGCGTTGCGGGATCCTGACGGAACCAGAATGCGCAATGCGGCGCCCGAATCCTTCTCGTAATCCGACAGGTGCCCGGCGATCACTTCGCGCTGGGTGCGACTCAAGCGGTGGCTCGAGGCCCCGACCGGCACGTCGAGAACCTGGTCGCGCTCGGCAACGACAATCGGATGGTTGGTCCGGTAATCGTCAGGGATCGAACCGACCGTGATGTGGTGGCGCTTGGCGCACCCGGACATCAGGGCCGCCGACAGCGTGACAACGACCGCGGCCGTGACCGAAAGCCTGCTGGCACCGCGCCTGGGCAAACCCGCCTGTGACATTTGTGGTCTCCCGATCACTTGTAGATGAACCCGACGACGCCGTGGTAGCGACCGTTCGGCTTGTTGGTCTGGGCCGTTCCGTAAACGCGATTGATGCGGCCAAGCAGCATTCCGGCGCCATCGTCGGCAGGATTGAAGTTGTCGTCCGGGCGGGCGAGGTCGTTTCGTGCGACAGGCCGCGTCATGTAGGGCGTCACAATGATTACAAGCTCGGTCTCGTTGCGGACGAAGTCGCGGCTGCGGAAAAGCGCGCCGAGCACCGGTATCTTCGAGAGACCGGGAAGACCCGACGAGGTCTGTCTGATGTCGTCGCGAACCAGGCCGGCGATCATCATCGAGCCGCCCGAAGGCAATTCGACAGTGGTGTCGGCCAACCGCCGGCGTATCGACAGGAGGTTGGTCGAGCCCCTGCGCCCACCGGCACCAAGCTGGACCGAGCCTTCGTTGGTCGGCTCGGAAACCGACGTGCGTATCTTCAGACTGATGCGGCCCGGCGACAGCACGACCGGCAAGAATTCCAGCCCTATGCCGTATTCGAGACGTTCGGTATCGTATGTGATCGCGCCGGTGTCGTCGTCGACGCTCTGTCCGGTTATGAGATTGAACTCGCCGCCCACCCGGAAGGTCGCCTTTTCTCCGGACACCGCAGTCAGCGTCGGTTCGGCCAGCGTCTTCATGACGCCGGACTGTTCCATCGCGTTGAAATAGGCATCGAGCAGGCCGGATTCGAAGCTGCCGCCGGATCCGGAAATGCTTTTGCCAAGCCCGGCCACGGTCTCGCCGACAATGCCCCAGCTGATGCCGTTCGACGTGTTGTTGGCGAGCAGGTTGACCGAAAGCTGCTTCATCACATTGCGGCTGACCTCGGCCACCGTCACCTTCAGCGTCACCTGATCTTCGCCGATGACCTTGAGCAGATTCACGATCTGGCTGGTGCGGCGCTCCTGGTCGGGGTTGTCGATGTCGACACCGCCCGATGCGCTGCCACCCGCCGCCGTCTGCGAATACTGACCCGTAGTCGCTTCACCGCCCGTCACGAAGACCTGCGCCAGCTGTGCAGCGCGCGCGGCGTCGAGCGGCGTCTGAACCGTGCCTGAAAGCACGACGTTGTCGTTGAGCAATTCGACCTGGATGTCGGAATTCGGGATGAACCGCTTCAGATAGTCCTGCAGGCCGGACACATCACGCTCAACCGCCAGATCGAGGCTGACAATCTGCTCGCCATTGGCGCCGAAGACAAAGATGTTCGTCTCTCCGACCTGCTTGCCGAAGAGGTAGATGCGGCGAGCGGTGCGGGTAACCGCGTCGGCGACCGTCGGATTTGCGACGAGGATGTCGTAGGCGTCGGCCGGGAGATCGACAACGACCGACTTGTTCAGGCCCAGCTTCAAACGCTGTGTGCTGGCCGATGATGAACTGACGCGAACCTGGCCGCTCTGGGCTGATGCGGTCGAAACGGCATCCGGTAACACGGTGCCTGCCACAAGCGCGAAAGCGAACAAGGAAGCCGCCGTCCGGCGCCCAAGTGTGGTGACGGCAAGCGCTGTCGACATCCAGTGCCGCATGGTTTTGTCCCCTGTCATTATCGTGCCCCCACCTCGGTCACTTCGCCGGAGCGGATCATCCTGATCGTGCCGCGACGGCCGTCGCCGGAGATGAGGTATGCGCCGGCGCTTTCCACCGGATCCTGGGCGTCGGCTACCGGTCGCAGCGCCAGTGTGAGCCGGTCAGCCATCTGCTGGGCGACGGTGATGATCTCAGCCTGTTCGGGGGTCAGCTCGAGGGTGGCGGTGTCGCCGACGCGAACACGGCGGCCCTCTTCGTCTTCCTGGATCGCCTGGTCGATGGCCAGAACGCGAATGTTCTTGAGGATGGTCTCGGTGATGAAGCCTTCCGCCGTACCGCCAGCGGCGCTGGAGCGGCGGGTCATGATCACGTCCACGTAATCGTTCGGAAGGATGAACCCGCCAGCGGATGTGTCGGCTGCAATCTGGGTGGCCACGGCGCGCCTGCCGCTCGGCAGGATCGACGACATGAAGCTCTGGCCCTCGCCAATAAGCTTGGAGCGGCGCAGCGGTTCCCCGGAATAGAGCGGGACACGCGCGAGCGCTCCGGTCAACTCCTCGAGCGCGTTGGGATCGCTTTCCCTGGTTATGAAGGCCTCACTGATCGCGTCGGAAGGCCATGACTGCCAGGCCAGTGCCTCGCCCACTACGGATCCCATGCTTACATCGGAATCAAGGACAAGGACTTCGCTCAGCTTGATCGCAGGCTCGTCGGTCGCTCTTTCAACGATCACCTGCGGCGGCGGCGGCGTCAGCATGTTCTTTGCGACGTAGCCCGCGCCGATTGCCGCGACGACCGCGACCCCCAGGATTATCAAGCGCGATGTGTTCATTGATCCGGACCTCATACTCGGCGGAACTCTTCACCGAGCCGGACAATGGACGGCCAATCGTCAAATTACGGTTAATGGACCGCTTACGATCGTGCTTAATTTAAAGTTTATGAAAATGCCGCGAACTGCGATCCGCCGCAGCCAAGAAGGCCGCCCAGGCGGATCACATTCCTTATATTCAGAAGAGGCGGAAAGGGTTCAGCCCGCGGCGATGCGATCCAGTGCCCACCGAACCAGTTCGGTCTGCGGATAGACCATCAACCCGGCAATGCCGAGCGCAATGCCATAAGGAATGCCGGCCTTATCGTCGGCAAAATGACGAAGGAACATGTTGTTGGCCGACATGACCGACATAGGCGAATTGCGGAAGACGATAATGGCAATCGTAAGAAATCCGCCCAGCATTGCGCCGAGCACAAGATATTGCAGCAGCGTAATGCTGAACCCCATCCAGATGGCGGTGGCTGTGAGCAGCTTCGCATCACCCCCGCCCATGCCACCGATGGCGAAAATGACGAAAGTCACCGCAAGCACAATACCGCCTGCGGCGAAGTGCCAGCCATAGGTTGCCCAATCCATGCCCGTCATCGGAGCGATGACGGCAAATGACGCGATGAGGAGGATCGAGACCCGGTTTGCGATGGTCATGGAGACCACGTCGGAAACCGCCGCGAACAGCATGCAGAATGGAAAGATGACGAAGATCGATGCGGCAAGCATGCAAGGCTCCTAGGCTTCAGTCGCCCGGCAAACCTATCTATCCATGCTTAAGCATTGGTGAAATCGGGCCGGACGGGATTTGCCTGCAACGGAAAAGGCCGCCCCGAAAGAGCGGCCCTTCCACAAATCGGCATTGGCCGACAACGGCTCGGATCAATCGCCGCCGGCGGCGTCGAGATCGCCGGCGATCTCCGAGAACTTGTTGCTCAGCGAGCCACCCAGGGTCGATGCACCAGCGGTGATCGCCAGAGCGATCAGCGCGGCGATCAGGCCGTATTCAATAGCGGTCGCGCCGGACTCGTCCTTGGCGAAGCGAACGAAAAGATTGGACATTTGAGAGCTCCTTACTCCACGTTATGAACAGCACGTCCGTCAACATCTTCGTGCGTTGATCGGATCGCGGCGAACTTACGGGGAAGCTCTTTCAAACGGCTTAACAAACAGCCTTACCAAAACCTTTCGGGCCGCGACCCGCCGCCGTGGTTAAGCCTCGCCTAAAATAATTCCAACGTTCCGAATTGCGGGTCCGGCCGCAACTGGCGCTACTCGACAATGGAAAAAGGCAGCGAAATCACGGCAGCCTCTTCGCTGGCGATATCGCGGGTCGTGTACTCGACGACATAATCCCCGGGCGGCGCTCCATCGACAGTAAGGGTCAGGGTCAGCATGAATTCGCGGTTCCGCGTCCGGCTGGTGAGTTCCAGGTGCTGGAAGTTCTCCTGCCCGCCGACGATCGCGCCATCGGTCTTCTTGAGAAGCAGGTCCACGTCGAATCCAAACGTATAGGTGCCGTCAGGATTTTCGTGCCACGCATACCCCACCGGCTCGGCATAGATGACGACCGGCTCGCCTGGCGCGAATTCATTGTGCGCCCGCTCTTGATATATGCCGAACCCCTCCGGCGGCGCGTCAACGATCACAGCGGTGCGGAAGGTAAGCGACGTCCGCTGCCATGCAGCAATGACCGCCTCCTCCGCCAACTCTATGTCACCCAAGGTCTGCGCCGCAGTTGTGCCCGACACTGCAATGAACGCCAGACCCGCCATGAATGCCGCGCGTGCATGCTTTCCCATTTCATCGCCCTCTGCGGTTTGCGATTGCCTGTCGCGATCAAGCGTATCCCGGGAGAACACCGACAGGAAGCGTGCACTTAACGCTTGGTTCACCAATCTCATTCATGGTTCGGGAAGGTTCTGGTTCCCGGAGGACGCCATGGTGCGTTTTGCTTTTGGTATATCCGCACGTGCGCGCATGGCTTTGGCCGTCGTTTCCGCCACATCGCTGATTGTTTGCACGCAGGCGCTTGCCGCCTCCGGCATCGAGGTGATCATGAACCAGGCCAAGATCGTGAAGCTGGCCCGGCCCGCGGACACGATCGTGATCGGCAATCCGGAAATCGCCGATGCCTCAGTCCAGGATGCGATGACGATCGTGCTGACCGGCAAGGGCTTCGGCGTGACCAATATCGTGATTCTCGACGCCGATGGCGCCCCGATCGTGGATGAACAGATCTTTGTGTCGCGCGGCACGGCCAGTTCGGTTCGAGTCTATCGCCGCGCAAGCGTACAGACGCTTTCATGCACGCCCTATTGCGAGGGCTCCTACAAGAGCGCTGCCGAACAGGCTTCGGATATGGAGCTCGGCGCCAGCCAGTAGCCTCCGGCCGCTGCGGCGGTTAACCATCCGTGAACGACATCTGCCGCATTCTGGTCGCCGAAAAAACCGGACCGAAACCCGTTAGCACTAGATTGTGCCTGAGCGAGGCAGGAGTCCGACTGGGGTGGACCTGGGGCAAGAGATGCAGATCGATCAAGCCACTAAGACCATGCGAAAACGCAGGCCGTCTCTGTTCGGCCGGTTTGGACGTGACAGGGAAGGCGCAGCGGCGATCGAATTCGCGGCTCTGGCGATCCCCTTCGCGCTTCTGGTCTTCGCCATTCTGGAAAGCTCCATCTCGTTTGCGGCCCAACAGGTGCTCGCAAACGCCACGGACGACCTCGCGCGCCAGTTGCGTACCGGACAGATCAAGGCGTCCGACGTTGCCAGCGAACAATGGTTGAAAGACCGTGTATGCGAACGCATCGACATCATCGTGACGAGCGGATGCCCGGGCCTCGAAGTTGATCTTCGCGAATTCAACACATTTGCGGAGGCCGCTGCTGTGAGGATCAAGATCGGCTCCGACGGCGATATCGATACCTCCGACTTCGACGTGGATCCCGGTCCCTCCATGACCAAGAACATGCTTCGTGTCTTCTATCGCTGGCCGGTGATGACCGACTTCATGCGCAAGTCGATGTCGAACCTGAAGGACAACAAGACGCTGCATTTCGCAACGGCGACCTGGCAGAACGAGCCGTTCGATGACTGAGCGGATGGTGCGGATAATGAAAACCGGGGCTGGTCACAAGGCAATGCTTGGCAGGATGCGGCAGGCTGCAAGCCGGCTGCGCGCGATGGCGACGCGGTTTGCCGGCGCACGCTCTGGTGTTGCGGCGGTGGAATTCGCCTTCATCGCACCAGTGCTGCTGTCACTGTATTTCGTCACCATGGAAGTCTCGCAGGCGATCGAGGTGAACAAGAAGGTCGGTCGCGTCGGTTCGATGGTCGCCGATCTGCTTACCCAGCAGCAATCGACCACCAGGTCGGAAGTGGACGCGATCCTGAAGATCGGCGAGTCGATCCTGCAGCCTTACAATCGTTCCAAGGGCGCCATCAAGGTGACAGCCATCCAGATCACCGACGAGGATAGTCCAAAGGTCCAGGTGGTGTGGTCGCGCAAGCTCGAAAATGGCGCTGCCGGACCGGGCGCGGCAAAGGGTTCAACGACGACAGTTCCGGCCAAGCTCAAGATCCGCGACACGTTTCTGATGCGCGTCGAAAGCGATCTTGCCTACCAGCCGGTGATCACCTGGGCAGCGGACAAGAAGAAAGTGCTTGGCCTCGCTGCAGCGTTCGACGGCATCTCCATGGCCGAGCGCTATTACCTGCGCCCGCGCATGAGCGCGACCGTTCCCTGCGGCGACTGCTGACTTTTCGCAATCAACGCGCGGCAATGCCATCGGCGACCTGCCTCGCGACGCGGTAGTCCGGCAGGCCTATCTTCCTGAAGCCGCCACCCCTGTTCGGCTCCACAAATTCGTAAACGTCCGGCTGCTGGTCCCGCAGATTTACCAGGAACCGGCCGAGACGCGCCTTCAATTCCTCGGGCAGGTCACTTCGCACGACATGAGGACCATAACCGACAGTCGCCGATGACCAAATGATCGCCAGTTCAACTGTGTCCATCCCCGCCGACGCCAGCCTCACGAGAGTGCCCGACTGGGGCTCGACGCCGTCGTCCTCGTAGACGGGCTCCCATCCCACCAGGATGTCGGCATCACCTGTCCGGAACTGGCGCTCTGCCTCGCTGTGTGATCTTGCGTGGAGAACCGAGACCGCGCCGCCGGCAGGCCCGGCATCGGCCATCGCCGCCAGAGCGAGCGATTGAGGGCCAAGGCCGCTCATTGGCCCCGCCACGATCCGTGCGCCCGACATTTCGTCAAAACTTGCTATGGCGCCGCGCCGGGCGAGCAGAACAGCCCGCAATCCCACGGCGCCATCGACGCCGCGAGGAGCCGCCAGCGGCTCGACGCAGCCGCACAGCGCGTCGGAGACGCCGTAGGCAATGGCGGAATAGATCGCATAGTGCACTCGACCCTCGGAAATCGCCCGAATCAGCGCCGGATAATCACGGGCGACGAGGATTTCGGCGGGAATGCCCGCAGCCTGCTGAAATGCGGTCGTCATCTGCCCCAGGCCGGCAATGCCCCGGCCTCCGGACGGCGACACCATGCCGATGCGCAATGTGCCGAATTCGTGCTGCCAGCCGGCGGATGCCGGTGACGCCACGATCAGCGCCAACCCGACGACCGCGACGCCAAGGCGTTTCGCGCGTGTGCCCGCTGTTTGTTTGCCGCTACTGCCCATCATCGGAGCATCCGTTACGCCGCCTGTGTCGTGATAATCGGGCCAATGCGTTGCGTTTTGGTTTCCCGTTTGCCAATCCACCGTCCGAATTCTATGTCTGGTCAGTATCCAAAAGACCGGTATTGCCTTCATGGCCCGCGCTTTCCTGTTCGTACTCGACTCCTTCGGCATCGGCGGCGCGCCGGATGCGGCGCGCTTCCATGATGAAGGGTCCGATACGTACGGGCACATCCTGGCTGGCTGCGCGGACGGCAGGGGCGATAAAGACGGGCTGCGGGCAGGCCCGCTGCGAGTTCCACATATGCGACGGTTGGGGCTGGATCATGCCGCGGCGCTCGCAACCGGACGCGCGCCGGCAGCCGGTATCGTTCCCGACGGGTTCCATGGCGCTGCGAGCGAGATATCGAGCGGCAAGGACACGCCGTCAGGGCATTGGGAGATGGCCGGCGTGCCGGTCACCTTCGAGTGGGGCTATTTTCCGGAGACTGTACCGACCTTCCCCGCCGAACTGACCGACGCTGCGATCAAGGAGGCATCGCTGCCCGGCATACTCGGCGATTGCCACGCATCGGGCACGGAGATCATAGAACGGCTGGGCGAAGAGCACGTCGCGACGGGCAAGCCGATCTTCTACACGTCCGCCGACTCCGTCATCCAGATAGCGGCGCATGAGACGTCGTTCGGGCTGGAGCGGCTCTACGAATTGTGTCTTGTCGTGCGCAAGCTGGCCGATCCGTACAATATCGGGCGTGTCATCGCTCGGCCCTTCGTCGGGGACAGCGCGGCCGACTTCCGGCGTACGGCCAACCGGCGCGACTATTCAGTTCCACCGCCCGAACCCACCTTGCTCGACCGCCAGATCGCGGCGGGGAGGCGCGTTTTCGGCATCGGCAAGATCGGCGACATATTCGCCCATCGCGGCGTGTCCGAGGTGAGGAAGGCGCCCGACAACATGGCGATGTTCGATGCCGCGCTCGGCGCGATGGATGACGCCGGCGACGGCGATCTCGTCTTCGCCAATTTCGTCGATTTCGACTCGCTCTACGGCCACCGCCGGGACGTGCCGGGTTATGCGGCCGCGCTTGAAGCGTTCGACCGCCGGCTCCCCGAGGCATTCGCCAAGCTGAACGACGGCGACATGCTCATTCTCACCGCGGACCACGGGAACGACCCGACGTGGCGTGGCACCGACCACACGCGGGAGCGCGTTCCGATCATCGGGATCGGGCCTGGCCTTAAAGGCGGGTCGGTGGGTGTCCGCGATACATTCGCGGATATTGGTGAGACGGTGGCTGCGCATCTTGGTCTCGATCCGGGGCCGCATGGGCGCTCTTTCCACGACCTGCTGGACGGCGATGCCTGAACTGCCCGAGGTCGAAACCGTTCGCCGCGGGCTGCAGCCGGTGATGGAAGGCGCGCTGATCGAGCGGGTCGAGCAGCGGCGTCCGGATTTGCGGTTTCCTTTCCCCGAAGGGTTCGTCGAGCGGCTGACCGGGCGAACAGTGGCGGCCATTTCGCGGCGGGCGAAATATCTCACCTTCCATCTCGACCGGGACCCCGTGCTGATCAGCCATCTCGGCATGTCAGGCTCGTTTCGCATCGAAATGGACGAGGCAATCAATACGCCCGGCCGCTTTCACCACGAGCGGTCGAAAGCCGTGGCCCACGATCATGCGGTGTTTCACCTGCGATCACCGGCAGGCGCTGCGAGCAGGATCATCTTCAACGATCCGCGCCGTTTCGGCTTCATGCTGTTTTCCGATGCGGCTGCGTTGGCGCAACATCCGATGCTGGCCGGGCTGGGCGTCGAACCGACCGGCAACTCGCTGGACGGCGCTCTGCTCAACGCGCTGTTCAAGGACAGGCGCGCACCGCTGAAAGCCGCCCTGCTCGATCAGCGGCTGATTGCGGGGCTTGGCAATATCTATGTCAGCGAGGCGCTGTGGCGCGCCGGTCTCTCGCCGAAACGCGCTGCAGGCTCCATTGCATCGGCGAGGCGGGGGTCGACGCCGCGCGCCGATACGCTTGCGTTCGCCATCCGCGGTGTGATCGCCGACGCGATTGCCGCCGGCGGATCTTCGCTAAGGGACTATGTCCGCGCCGACGGATCGCTTGGATATTTCCAGCACAGGTTCGACGTCTATGACCGCGAAGGCGAACCATGCCGGCGGGACGGTTGTACCGGCACAATCCGACGCATCGTCCAGTCGGGCCGATCGACATTCTATTGCGGCGCCTGCCAGCGCTAGCTAAGCAGAACAACCCCCAACGGGACCGGAGGACATTCAATTGGCATATGAGACGATCATGACCGAAACGCGCGGCAAGGTCGGGCTGATCACGCTCCACCGGCCGAACGCGCTCAACGCGCTCAACACGACCCTCATGCGCGAAGTCATCGAAGCCGCCAGCCATTTCGACAAGGACGCCAAGGTTGGCACGATCGTCATTACAGGCTCGGAGAAGGCATTCGCGGCGGGGGCCGACATCAAGGAGATGCAGCCAAAATCATATATGGACGCTTTCCTGGAGGATTTCTTTGCGGACTGGGACGCGTTGTCGCGGGTACGCAAGCCGATCATCGCGGCGGTGGCGGGGTATGCGCTGGGCGGCGGCTGCGAGCTCGCCATGATGTGCGACTTCATCATCGCCGCCGATAACGCCAAGTTCGGCCAGCCTGAAATAACGTTGGGCGTGATCCCCGGAATGGGCGGCTCGCAGCGTCTGACCCGCTTCGTCGGTAAGTCCAAGGCCATGGATATGTGCCTGACCGGCCGGATGATGGATGCGAAGGAAGCGGAGCGCTCTGGCCTGGTTTCCAGGGTCGTGCCGCTGAACGACCTGATTGAGGAAACGCTAAAGGCCGCAGACAAGATCGCCGATCTCTCGCTGCCATCGGTGATCCTGGCCAAGGAGGCCGTGAACAGGGCATACGAGACCACTCTGGCGGAAGGTCTGCGCTTCGAGCGCAGGGTGTTCCATTCGCTCTTCGCCACCGAAGACCAGAAGGAAGGCATGACCGCTTTCACGGAGAAGAGGTCACCTGGTTTCCAGAACCGCTGAATGAAGCCAAAAGCCCGCCGATCGGCGTTGACTGGTCTGGTAAGCTGCACTATAAGCCGCCGCACTTGAGGCGGCCTGTGGCTGCCGTTTTGTTTTATGGCCTGTCCGGCTTCGGCACGTTGGCCAACCCAGTTCGATAGAGAGGCATCATGGCCAACACGTCTTCGGCAAAGAAGGCAACGCGCAAGATCACGCGCCGTACCCTGATTAACAAGAACCGTCGCTCGCGGGTTCGCGGCTTCATACGCAAGGTCGAGGAGGCTCTGGCCTCCGGTGACAAGACTGCCGCAGCGGCTGCGCTGAAAGCGGCCCAGCCGGAGCTGATGCGTGCCGCGGCGAACGGTGTGTTCCACAAGAACACCGCCTCGCGCAAAGTCTCCAGGCTCGCTCAGCGCGTGAAGACGCTTTCCGCCTGACACGACCTTCACAGGCCCGAATTTCATTACCCGGCGTAACGCGCCGGGTTTTTTGTTTTGCGAGCAAGGGGTTGCTCGAAAGGAGCCCACCGCGTAGCATTTATCGGCTGTTTTCATTTGCCGGCACAGAAGGTGCACTGAGCACCTCCCAAGGCGCGGGCCATCAAGCATCGCGCACAATTATTCGTTCAAAAACAGACGATTACCAGAGATAGCCCGCAGGTTGGCCAATTGCCGCAACGGCATTGTAAGGCTTTTGGAAGTCAAGCGAATTTTTTCATTTTCTTTTTTGCCGGCGGCCACGGGCCCGGCCTCCTGGGGAACTTTTTGATTCATAACGGTTTAGCCAAAACCGCCCAAGAATCGGACACCCACTCTGGTCGGCGATGCGTCCCGTTTAACGAAAATTTAGGCTTCCCGCACTTGCTCTTTCTGCGGCGATTTTTGTACAGTCAGGCAATCGAAGGGGGCGGGCTGCGGCCCAGCTGACCAGCCAAAAAAGTCATCACAGTCGCCGTGCGCGTTTGTGCGCGGACTGGTGGTCTTTGTCCCCCATCGCTGCGAATGCTGAAGTAAGTTTATCGTCCTTGCGGGCGATTGTAATCCGGAGCGTACGCTCTGGAAATGGGGAATTTGCGTACATTTTCCGCCGCGCCAGTTCTGTGCGGCGGATGCGCGGCAGGGGGTGGCGTCGGTATCCGAAGAGTGGGAGCCAGAACAGACAAACTGGTCGCGGCGGCGCTTGCGAGGAAGCTCCGGATGACGGCCTTCAAATAAGAGAGATAACAGGGAAATGGATATGCAGAGCGGCGTCGAACGGAAGAGTGGGGCGGGCTTTTCATCGACTGGGATAACAAACGGGGGTGTCAAAGATGCGGAAAGCGAAAATGCGGAGAAGAATTTCGAACGGGTAAAGGCCCAACTCAAGGCGCGATTGGGCACGGAGGTCTATTCGAGCTGGTTCGGCCGGATGAAGGTTGCCGAAGCGTCGAAAGGTCTCGTGCGGCTTTCGGTGCCGACCGCCTTTCTGAGATCGTGGATCAACGGACACTATGTCGATCTTGTCACCGAGATTTGGCGCCAGGGCGATACTGGTCTGCTGAAACTGGAAATCATTGTCCGCAGCAGCGTGCGCCCGGGCCGGACGGTGATCGACGAGAGCCAGACGCAACAGCGCCTGACGACCAAGTCCGCCACGGGTGTCGGCGGGCAAATCGCAGCGAACGGCGGCAGGCCGGACAAGCCCGCCATGCGCGGGCTGGGAATGGATTCGGCACGCAACCAGGTGCTCGGTTCGCCGCTCGACGGGCGTTACACGTTTCAGTCCTTCGTCGAAGGGCCATCCAACCGTGTGGCGCTGGCAGCGGCGCGGGCGATCGCGGAATCGGGGTCGAACGCGGTTCGCTTCAACCCGCTTTTCCTGCACGCGTCGGTGGGGCTCGGCAAGACCCATCTGCTGCAGGCGATCGCTTCGGAAGCGCTAAAGAACCGGCCGCAGGCGCGTGTCGTCTATCTGACGGCGGAATATTTCATGTGGCGCTTCGCCACCGCGATCCGCGACAACAACGCGCTCACGCTGAAGGAGCAGCTTCGCGATATCGACCTTCTGATCATCGACGACATGCAGTTCCTGCAGGGCAAATCGATCCAGAATGAATTCTGCCACCTGATCAACATGCTGCTCGACAGCGCGCGGCAGGTGGTGGTGGCGGCCGACCGGCCGCCGTCCGAACTGGAATCGCTTGAGCCGCGCGTGCGCTCGCGCCTCAATGGCGGCGTGGCGCTGGAGATGACGTCGCCGGACTACGACATGCGGCATTTGATCCTGCGGCAGCGTCTCGCCGTAGCGCAGGTCGAGGACAAGTCACTCGATATCCCGGCGGAGATTCTCGAGCACATCGCGCGGTCGGTCACCGGCAGCGGCCGGGAGCTCGAAGGCGCATTCAACCAGCTTCTGTTCCGCCATTCGTTCGAACCCCAGATCACCATCGAGCGCGTTGACGAGATACTGGGGCACATATGCCGGGCGGGCGAGCCGAAGCGGGTTCGCATCGAAGATATCCAGCGTGTCGTGGCGAGGCACTACAACGTGTCAAAGACCGAGCTGTTGTCCAACCGGCGCACGCGTACCATCGTGAAGCCGCGCCAGGTGGCGATGTATCTGTCAAAGGTGATGACGCCGCGCTCGCTGCCGGAGATCGGACGGCGTTTCGGCGGCAGGGACCATACGACAGTTCTGCATGCGGTCCGCAAGATCGAGGGACTTTCGGGCAATGACAACACCCTGGCGCAGGAGATCGAACTGCTCAAAAGGCTGATCGCCGAGCAGGCCTGAAATCACGACGGAGAGGGGATGCGGCGAGGCCGGACGCGCGCGTCCGGCCTTTTCCCCAGATAGACCGCCGAAGCGCCTCGGGAAAGGCCGGGCAGGCTTGCCTTTCTGGCGGATTTCCTGTCAGTTTGCTTCGATTCTGGCCCATCCGCGGCCGTTCGGGATCAGGCAGGTTTTCAGTAGCCGTCCCGCATTTCTAACGAGACTGTCCCGTCATGCGTGTGACCCTAGAACGCTCCAACCTTCTCAAGTCGCTCAACCATGTTCACCGCGTGGTCGAGCGGCGGAATACCATTCCGATCCTGTCCAACGTCCTCCTGAACGCGGACGGCGCGAGCCTGGAGATGAAGGCCACGGACCTCGATCTTGAGATCACCGAGGCTACACCCGGCAATGTCGAGCAGGGCGGCGCCACCACGGTACCCGCGCACCTGCTCTACGACATCGTCCGCAAGCTGACCGAAGGTTCCGAGGTCATGCTGAAGACCGATGAGAGCGGCGGCTCCATGTCGGTGGTTTCGGGCCGCTCCAACTTCAAGCTGCAGTGCCTGCCTCAATCCGACTTCCCGCAGCTCAGCGCAGGGTCCTTCAGCCACATCTTCCGGCTCGACTCGACCGCGCTCAAGGCACTGATCGAGAATACGCAGTTTGCGATCTCGACGGAGGAGACGCGCTATTATCTGAACGGCATCTTCATGCACACGCATGAGGAGGGCGGAACGCTCAATCTGCGCGCCGTCGCCACCGACGGGCACCGCCTGGCCCGCGCCGAAATCGACGCGCCTGCAGGCTCCGAAGGCATGCCCGGCATCATCATTCCGCGCAAAACGGTCAGCGAGTTGCAAAAACTCGTCGACGATCCCGATGTCGCCGTCACCATCGAGCTGTCCGACACGAAGATCCGTTTCACGATCGGCAGCGTGGTGCTGACCTCGAAACTGATCGACGGCACCTTCCCCGACTATGAGCGGGTGATACCGTCGGGCAACGACAAGAAGCTTGTCGTCGACCGTCAGACTTTCGCGGCGGCGGTGGATCGCGTTTCGACCATCTCATCGGAGCGCGGGCGCGCGGTGAAGATGTCGATCGCGGAAGGTCAGGTCACCCTGACAGTCAACAATCCGGATTCGGGCAGCGCCACCGAGGAGCTGGCGGCGGAGTATTCGTCCGATCCAATCGATATCGGCTTCAACGCGAAATATCTGCTCGACGTCGCGGCGCAGCTGACCGGCGGCGAGGCAAGCTTCATGCTGGCCGATGCCGGATCGCCCACGCTCATCCAGGACGCGGCCGACGAACGCACGCTCTATGTGCTGATGCCCATGCGGGTTTAGGACGTGTGTCCGCCAAATCCGATGCGCTGAAGGACACTGCCCCGCCGCAGGTACATCTCACGCGGCTAACACTCAGCGATTTTCGCAATTACGGACAGCTTTCGCTCGATGTCGAGCCGGGCGCGGTGATCTTTACCGGTCAGAACGGCGCCGGAAAAACCAATCTGCTTGAGGCCATTTCCCTGTTGACGCCGGGCCGCGGGCTTCGCCGGGCCCGGCTTGCCGATATCGCCCGGATTGGCTCCGCCACCGGCTTTGCCGTCCATGCCTCGCTCGACGGTCCGGAAGGCGACGCCGAGATCGGCACCGGAACGGCGGGCGGCAATGGCGATCCCGGCGAAGGCGGGCGCAGGGTCCGCATCAACGGCGCAACTGCGCGCAGCGCAGACGCCATGCTGGAATGGCTGCGTGTCATTTGGCTGACACCGGTGATGGACCAGCTCTTCACCGGTCCGGCCTCAGACCGGCGCCGCTTTCTCGACCGGCTGGTGCTGGCCGTCGATCCGGCTCATGGACAGAGGGCGATCGCCTATGAGAAGGCGATGCGCGGCCGAAACCGGCTGCTTGCCGACGAGGTCCACGACGACAGCTGGTTCGATGCGATCGAAACCCAGATGGCGGAGGCCGGCACGGCGATAGCGGCGGCGCGGGCCGAGCTTGTGCGTCTGATGACGGCAATGGTGGAACGCCTGCCTGCGGATGGCGCGTTTCCGCGCGCGGCGCTGGCGCTGTCAGGCACGCTTGAGTCCGAGGTGAGCGGCAAGCCGGCGGTCGACGTCGAGGAAAGCTATCGCTCGGCGCTCGCGCGGGAACGCGCGCGCGATCGCGCCGCCGGGCGGACACTCACCGGGCCGCACCGCACTGACCTGCTGGTGCGGCATGTGCCGAAGGATCAGGCGGCCGAGCTCTGCTCGACCGGCGAGCAGAAGGCGCTGCTCGTCGGCATGGTTCTGGCGCACGCGCAGCTTGTCGGCGAGATTGCCGGAATGGCTCCGGTCCTGCTGCTGGACGAGATCGCCGCGCATTTCGACGCGGACCGGCGGGCCGCGCTTTTCGACATATTGCAGCAGCTCAACTGCCAGTATTTCGCGACCGGGACCGAGCCGGGCCTGTTCGAAAGCCTGCAGGGCCGGGCCCAGTTCCTGACCGTCAATGCCGGTCAGGTTTCGCCGACCGAAGGCGCATGACAAGGCGATCGTCGCGGATTAAGCTTCTGGCATCATGGACGACAGGGTTTCCCAACTCGACGCGACCGAACTGGAGCGCTATGCGCGGCACATCGTGCTGCCCGAAATCGGCGGGCCGGGACAGCAGAAGCTGAAGCGGGCGCGGGTGCTGATCGTTGGCGCGGGCGGGCTCGGCGCACCGCTTATCGCCTATCTTGCGGCCGCGGGCGTCGGCACACTCGGCATCGTCGATGACGACGTGGTGTCGCTGTCCAACCTGCAGCGGCAGGTCATTCACGACACCGGTGCGGTCGGAACGCCCAAGGTCGAAAGCGCGGCAAATGCCGTCTCGCGCATCAACCCGCATGTGCGCGTGGTCGAACACAGATTGCGGATTGCCGGCGCCAATGCCGCCAGGCTTGTCGGTGACTACGACATCGTCGCCGACGGGTCCGACAATTTCGACACGCGCTACGCGATGGCGGATGCCTGCGAAAAGGCCGGAAGGCCGCTGGTTTCGGCCGCGGTGGGCCGGTTCGACGGGACGCTGACTGTGCTCAAGCCGTTCGAGACAAACGATGACGGCAAACCCAATCCGGGCTATCGCGACCTCTTCCCCGAACCGCCGCCGGCCGGCATGGTGCCTTCCTGCGCCGAGGCCGGTGTGCTCGGCGCACTGACCGGCGTCATGGGCACATTGCAGGCGATGGAAGTCATCAAGCTTATTGCCGGCATCGGCGAGCCGCTGGTCGGACGGCTCCTGATGTATGACGCGTTCGGCGCGCGTTTCGACACCGTGCGCTATGGCCGCACCAGGGACTGACCGGCCGGTCGACATCGTTCTGTTGCCGCCCGGCTTCGATCGCTGGCAGGAACTGCTGGACCTCATCCTGCGGGCGTTCGCCTATATGGACGGCGTTATCGACCCGCCCTCCTCTGCTCACCGGATGACCTTGGTTTCGCTCGAGGAGAAATGCGCGGCTGAGACCGTTTTCCTGGCAGTCGCTGAAGGCCGGCTGGCCGGCTGCGTCTTTATCGCGATCCGCGGGGTCCACGCCAATGTCGGCAAGCTGGCCGTCGATCCACTTCTCCAGGGGCAAGGTATCGGAAAGCGGCTGCTCGAGGCAGCGGAAGCGGAAGCGAAACGGTTGGGCCGCCTCGTCGTCGAGCTGCAGACACGCGTCGAGCTGACCGACAACCACGCCGCGTTCGCCCGACTGGGCTTCCACGAGACGGCGCGCACCTCGCACCAGGGCTACGATCGTCCCACCTCCATCACGATGCGAAAGGAATTGGCTCGTTGAGCCTGACGCTCACCGAAACCGAGAGCGCACTGGCTACCGGCGCGAAAGGCGAAGGCGCGGCGATGGCAATGCGCATTGTTGCCGAGAGCGCCCGGCTTCTGGGCGCATCACGGCTGATCCCGATCGCCTCGGCGCATATCGACGGAGCTCTCTATCACGGCGATTCCGGCACCCTGTTCGCGGAGAAGCTTGTGGAAGGCGGTGCGCAAGTCGCAGTGCGCTCCACTCTCAATGTCGGAGCGCTCGACCTCACCGGCTGCGCCCAGATCCGCCTCGCTGAACCGCAACGCGGAATGGCACGGCGGATGATGGACGCCTACCGTTCGATGGGCTGCGAAACGAGCTGGACCTGCGCGCCGTATCAGGCGGGGCACCGGCCAGCCTTCGGGACCGATGTCGCCTGGGGCGAATCCAACGCGGTCGTGTTCTGCAATTCCGCGCTTGGCGCGCGAACCAACCGCTACGGAGACTTCCTCGATATTGCCTGCGCCATATCCGGCCGTACACCTTATTCGGGCTTGCATCAGCCGGAGAATCGCAAGCCGGTATTGGGCGTCGATTGCTCGCAGCTCGGCCGCTCGTTTCTGCGGGAGGAAATTGCCTGGCCGGTTCTCGGCAGCCTCTACGGGCGACTTGCCGGCGATGCCGTAGGCATCCTGACCGGCATCGGCTTCGACCCGGGCGAGGACAATCTGAAAGCGTTCGGAGCCGCCGCGGCGTCGTCGGGTGCGGTCGGCCTCTATCACATTGAGGGCGTGACGCCGGAAGCGCGCAACGGCATTGCCGGCGATGCCGACATCTCCGAGACCATCCGGCTCACGCCTGCAATGATCGGCGACGCCCAAAACCGCCTTTCCACCGCCGAGAGGCCGGAAAGGATCGATGCCGTCGCAATCGGCAGTCCGCATCTGTCGCTGGCCGAGTTCGAACAACTGGAACGGCGGCTGGCCGGGCGCCGGCTGGCGGTCCCGCTCTACGCCTGCACCGGCCGTCACGTGCTGCATGTGCTCGACCGGGACGGCCGCCGCAAGGTCCTGGAAGACGCAGGCGTTACGGTTGTGGCCGACACCTGTGTCGTCGTCACGCCGATCATGCGTGAGGTAAAAGGCGGCGTGCTGATGACGAATTCCGGCAAATTCGCCCATTATGCGCCGGGCAACACCGGCTATGATGTGCTGTTCGCCTCGCTGGCGGACTGCGTGGAAAGCGCGGTTACGGGGCGGCCCGTCACGGCGGCGCACCGCCATGCCGGTTGAACAATGCGAAATCCTCGTCGCGGGAATGCCGGGCGGCGGCCCCGCCCTCGTCCTTTCCGCACCCATCAGCTTCTGGGGCGGCATCGACCCCGCCACGGCGAGGGTGATTGATCCCCGTCACCCGCAACATGGCGCCGATATCGCGGGGAAGGTGGTCTTCCTGCCCGGCACGATTGGCTCGTCATCCGCCTCGGCGGTGCTGATGGAACTGGTTCGCGGGGACAAGTCGCCGGCTGCAATCGTGCTGCACGAGCCCGACGCAATATTGCTCATCGGCCTTGTCGCCGCGGCGGAGATGGGATGGGTGGTTCCGCCCGCATTGCGGCTCGATCGTGCAAAGCACGCCCAGTTCACCGGGAGCAGGATCGCCGTCGACGCGGAAGGATACATCCGCACAGTTGCATAAGAAATTGCTGGTGCAGCATCTCCCGGCAGATCTTCATGCGCGCTGCGGGAGAACGCGGTCCGGCGGGCGGTGGCCGTCGAAGAAGGTCCGGATGTTGATGATGACCTTCTCGCCCATGTCGATCCGGCCCTCGATCGTGGCCGATCCCATGTGGGGCAGCAGAACGACCTTGCCCTGGGCCGCCAGCTTCACGAGCTTCGGATTGACGGCGGGTTCGTGCTCGAACACGTCGAGGCCCGCGCCGGCCAGCTTGCCCTCCTGGATCAGGCGGACGAGCGCGTCCTCATCGACGACGTCGCCACGCGCAGTGTTCACGATGTAAGCTTTCGGCTGCATCAGTTCGAGCCGGCGCGCCGAGAGCAGATGGAAGGTGGCCGGCGTCGACGGGCAATGGACCGAAATGATATCCATCCTGGCCAGCATCTGGTCGAGGCTGTCCCAATAGGTCGCCTCCAGCTCGTCCTCGATGGAGGCCATGACGCGGTTTCTGTTGTGATAGTGCAGCGAAAGACCGAACGCCTTGGCGCGGCGCGCAACGGCGGTGCCGATGCGCCCCATGCCCACGATGCCCAGCCGCTTGCCCCAGATGCGGTGACCCAGCATCCAGGTGGGCGACCAGCCCTGCCATTTGCCGCCGCCCTGCAAGAGCGCCGCGCCCTCGGTCAGGCGGCGTGGCACTGCCAACATCAGCGCCATGGTCATGTCGGCCGTGTCTTCGTTCAAGACATTGGGCGTATTGGTGACGGTAATGCCCTTCTTGGCCGCGGCGGCAATGTCGATATTGTCGACGCCGTTGCCGTAATTCGCGATCAGCTTCAGGCGATCGCCGGCCTGAGCGATGAGCGCGGCATCGATGCGGTCCGTTATGGTCGGCACCAAAACGTCGGCATCGCGCATTGCCGCGACCAGTTCAGGCTGCGGCATCGGCTTGTCGTCGACATTCAGCCGCGCGTCGAACAGCTCGCGCATGCGCGTTTCGACCTGATCGGGAAGTTTGCGCGTAATGACGACGAGGGGCTTCTTTTTGCCTGCCATCGTTTCCTCAAAATGCGGGCCGTTGAGACCTCTTTAACCAAGACAGGCGACACTTCTCGGTGGTGTCGGCCCCTTTGTCTATCAACTCGGGCGGCCGAAAACAAAGGAAAAGGGCCAAGGCGCGAGGCCGTCCGCCGGCCCGTCAACAGCAACGGAATATCGATGCCATCCCGTCTCGCGTTGTGCTTCTCCGCAGCCGCCATCTGCACGCTGCTGGCAGGCGCCATTCCAGACCCCGGCGGCGCAATTGCCGCCACTCAACCCGGCACAACCGTTGGCCCCAGCGGCCTGCCGTTGCCGCGTTTCGTCAGCCTGAAGACAAGCCGGGTCAATCTCAGAATTGGCCCCGGCCTCAACTATGCGATCGACTGGATGTATCTGAAGTCGGGGCTGCCGATGGAGATCATCCAGGAATATGACAATTGGCGGCGGGTTCGCGATGCCGACGGCACCGAGGGGTGGATCAATCAGTCGCTGCTTTCGGGCAAGCGAACGGCCATCGTTGCGCCGTGGCAGCGCGGCAAGACCGCGCTGGTTGCGCTGCGGGCCGATGCCGAAGAGAATTCGCGGATCGTCGCCGAGATTCAGCCGGGCGTTATCGGCACGATCAGTTTGTGCAACGGCGATTGGTGTCGGATGGATTTCGGCGCCGCGCGCGGCTGGATCAAACAGTCAATTGTGTGGGGCGCCTATCCCGACGAAACGATCGCGGACTGACGAATCCGCCACAACGGAACATGCATGCCCGATCAGCGGGCCTTGCGCCGCAGCCGCACGATAACGTCGACGTTGGCGATCTCCATGCCTTCGGGCGGTTGCGGAAGGTTGTGAAGCGAGACAGCGCCGCTGTCGATATCCACCAGCCGGTTCTCATCTTCGACGAAGAAGTGGTGGTGATCCGAGGTGTTGGTGTCGAAATAGGTGCGCGCGCCTTCAACGGCCAATATCCGCAGCAAGCCGGCGTGCGTGAACTGATGCAGCGCATTGTAGACGGTCGCCAGTGACACCGCGACGCCCGCCGATTGCGCTTCCTCGTGCAATTCCTCGGCCGACAGATGCCGATCGCCCTTGGCGAAGAGAAGCTCAGCCAAGGCAATGCGCTGTCTGGTCGGCCGCAGACCGGCCTTCCTGACGCGCTGTTCGATCCGCGATTCGGTCGCCATTTCTGTCGTCATCGACGTCTTCACCAGTCCCGCTTGTGCCCGCATTCTACACGCATTTCGCAATCCGTGCCGCCAATCGCGAGCCATAGGTACAAAGTCTATATATTTTGTGTGCCCGGTGCGATCAATAGCGGTGCGGCGAACTGCCCAACGCGCATCTTGGCCACAATGCGGAGTTTCCAGCCGGTTGACGTCTGTGATAGGGAAACCCGGATCAAGATCAGCTTCGAACGGAAGCAAGCGGCGAGGACTTCATGGCGGAACGCAAATCGAGCTACGGGTACGACGACCTTCTGGCATGCGCCCAGGGCGATCTGTTCGGACCCGGGAATGCCCAGCTTCCCGCGCCGCCAATGCTGATGTTCGACCGCATTACCGAAATCAGCGAGGACGGCGGCGAATTCGGCAAGGGTTGCGTCCGGGCCGAACTCGATATCAAGCCCGACCTGTGGTTCTTTCCGTGCCATTTCCCCGGAAATCCGGTGATGCCGGGATGTCTTGGCCTCGACGCCATGTGGCAATTGACGGGTTTCTTCCTCGGCTGGCTGGGGCTGCCGGGAAAAGGCATGGCGCTGTCGACCGGCGAGGTGAAGTTCAAGGGTATGGTCACGCCGAAAAACAAGCTTGTTGAGTACGGCGTGGACTTCAAGCGCGTCATGCGCGGCCGTCTGGTCCTCGGCATCGCGGACGGCTGGCTGAAAGCCGATGGCGAGGCCATATACAAGGCGACCGACCTGAAGGTCGGCCTCGCGCAGCAGGAATCCTGAATTCAATCGCTTGAGGGCGGCAACGGAGCCAGCCCCGGGAGTGCAAGATGAGACGTGTCGTCGTAACCGGCCTCGGTGTCGTATCCTCGATCGGCAACAATGCTTCGGAAGTCACTGACTCGCTACGTCATGCGAAGTCGGGAATCACATTCGCCGATGAATTCGCCGAGCACGGCTTCAAATGCCAGGTGTGGGGCGCTCCGACGCTCGATCCGTCCGAACTGGTGGACAGGCGCGCGATGCGTTTCCTGCACAAGGGCGGCGCGTGGAACCACGTGGCCATGCAGCAGGCGATCGACGATTCCGGGCTCGAAGAGACCGACATCACCAATGAGCGCACCGGCATCATCATGGGATCCGGCGGGCCCTCGACGAAGACCATCGTGGAAGCGGCCGCGATCACGGAAAAGAACAACAGCCCCAAGCGAATCGGCCCGTTCGCCGTGCCGAAGGCAATGTCGTCGACCGCTTCGGCCACGCTGGCGACCTGGTTCAAGATTCACGGCGTCAACTATTCCATCTCTTCGGCCTGCTCCACCTCGGCCCATTGCGTCGGCAATGCCGCCGAACTGATCCAGTGGGGCAAGCAGGACATCGTCTTCGCCGGCGGCCATGAAGACCTCGACTGGACCATGTCGAACCTGTTCGACGCCATGGGCGCGATGTCGTCGAAATTCAACGACCAGCCGTCAAAGGCTTCGCGCGCCTATGACGTGAACCGTGACGGTTTCGTCATCGCAGGTGGAGCCGGTGTTCTTGTTCTGGAAGAGCTGGAGCACGCGAAGGCGCGCGGCGCCAAGATCTATTGCGAGATCGTCGGCTACGGCGCGACATCGGACGGGTTCGACATGGTCGCGCCGTCCGGCGAAGGCGCGGTGCGCTGCATGAAGCAGGCGCTGGCTACCGTCGACGGCCATGTCGACTACATAAACACGCACGGCACCTCGACGCCGGTGGGCGACAGCCGCGAGATGGGGGCCATCCGCGAGGTCTTCGGCAACGACATTCCGAATATCGCGTCAACCAAATCGCTGACCGGCCACTGCCTTGGCGGAGCAGGCGTTCAGGAGGCGATCTACTCGATCCTCATGATGCAGGAGCGCTTCATCGGCGAAAGCGCGCATGTCGAGGAACTCGACCCTGAATTCGAGGGCATGCCGATCGTGCGCAAGCGCATCGACGACGCTCAAATCGATACCGCCCTATCCAACTCCTTCGGGTTTGGCGGTACGAACGCCACGCTCGTCATGCAGCGCTACAACGGCTGATCGGAACCCCCTCCATGAATGGATTGATGAAAGGCCGACGCGGTCTGGTTATGGGCATCGCCAACGACCACTCCATTGCCTGGGGGATCGCACGAACGCTCAGCGAACATGGCGCGGACATTGCTCTTACCTATCAGGGCGAGGCGTTCGGGCGGCGGGTCAAGCCGCTCGCCGAAAAGCTGGGAAGCACGCTGGTGCTGCCCTGCGACGTCGAGGACAGCGCGTCCATCGACCGTGTCTACGAGACGATCGGAAACGAGTGGGGCGATCTCGATTTCCTGGTTCACGCGGTCGGGTTTTCCGACAGGAACGAACTCAAGGGACTTTATGCCGACACCAGCCGGGAGAACTTCTCACGAACCATGCTGATCTCCTGCTACTCCTTCACAGAGATGGCCCGCGGCGCCGCGGCGCTGATGAAAGATGGCGGCAGCATGATCACCATGACCTATGCCGGGTCGATGCGCGTGATGCCCAACTACAATGTGATGGGCGTGGCCAAGGCGGCGCTGGAGGCCAGCGTGCGGTATCTGGCCAACGACTACGGACCGCGCGGCATTCGAGTGAACGGCATTTCGGCCGGGCCGGTGCGCACGCTTGCCGGGGCCGGCGTATCCGACGCGCGCTACATGTTTTCCTTCCAGCAGCGCAATTCGCCGCTTCGCAGGACGGTGTCGCTGGACGAGGTCGGCGGCTCGGCGCTCTATCTGCTTTCTGATCTTGCGGGAGGGGTGACCGGCGAGATCCATTATGTGGATTCTGGTTACCATATCGTTTCCATGCCCACGCTCGATGAGCTTAAGCGCTTCGATTCAAACGAAAATTAGCATTCGCTTCTATTAAATTGAAATCATCGGCAGAAACGGTTTCTAAGTAGATTTCGGCTACGATTGTCTCGGAATGGGGCAATACGGATGCAAGAAACAAGACAGCCGATTCGCACACCAGTATTCCGCCTGCTGACGATCGGCGCGGCCGGGTTATGCAGCTTCATTATCGGGCTTTGGGGTCTGCGCTACGGCATGGGCGACAACATCGCCGGCATGCCGGCCGAGGTAGTCGGCGCGATCATCGCTTCACTTTGCGCTCTGGCGGCCGCGAGTTCGTCGCTGTCGTTCTTCGCCGGCGTCGATGAATCAGCGAGCTATGTCTTCCATGAAACGCAAACCGACAAGCTGACGGGGTTCAATTCGCGAACGGCCGTGATCGGCATGATCGCCGAGGCGGCGGTTGCCACTTCACGGACCGGAGAGCCGGTCTACCTCATCGACATCGACATCGACCGTTTCAAGCACATCAACGATTCAATCGGAGACCAGCAAGGCGACGCGCTGCTCAAGCTCTTCGCAGAGCGTCTGCGCGACCACCTGCCCGACGAGACCGAAATGGGACGTATCGGCGCCGGTGAGTTCTGCGTCCTGCTTCCGGACGGAAAGGCGCCATTTCCGATCGACCACCTCGTCGAGCAGCTGATCGAGGTCATGATGAAGCCTTACCAGCTTTCGACTCACCTTCAGTCGGTGAGCGTCTCGGTGGGTATCGTCGCCACACCGAAGGACGGCGACGATCCGATTGTCCTGCTCAGGCGCTCCAATCTGGCGTTGCAGCAGGCGCGAGCGCTGGGCGCCGCCAGCTGGGCCGTGTTCCACCCCGACATGGGCCGGATCGCCGAACATCGCCAGTGGGTGGAATCCGAACTGCATTCGGCCTTCAAACGCGGCGATTTCGAGCTGCACTACCAGCCCCAGCTCGACCTTTCCAGCCAGCGCATCGTCGGCTACGAGGCGCTGATCAGATGGCGCCATCCCACCCGGGGCATGATCCCGCCGATGGAATTCATCCCGATCGCCGAGGAAACCGGCATGATCGTGCCGATCGGCGAATGGGTCCTGCGCAAGGCGTGCACCGATGCCCGGATGCTTCCCGACGATTGCTTTGTCGCGGTGAACATTTCCCCGGTCCAGTTCATGACCAAGGACTTCATGGCGCTCGTCCGTACAGTGATGGAAGAGACGGGCATCAAGCCCAACAAGCTCGAACTGGAAGTGACCGAGACGGCGATGATGCAGGATCGGGAACGCGCGGCCAAGATTTTCAAGGAACTGACCGAAATGGGCATATCGGTGGCCGTGGACGATTTCGGGACCGGCTACTCGAACCTCAGCTATCTGATCGACTTCTCGTTCCAGAAGCTCAAGATCGACCGCTCGTTCGTCAGTCGGATGGAAAACGACAGCAGCACAGGCGCAGTCGTGTCCACGATCGTGGGCCTGTCGCGAGCCCTGGGTGTACATACGATCGCGGAAGGCGTGGAGACCGAGAACCAGGCCACCCTGCTCAGGGCAGCGGGATGCGAAGTTGTGCAGGGTTTCTTCTATGGCCGTCCAGAGCCGCTGGTCATCAACCCTCCACCGGAAGTGCAAAAGCAGGTCGTCAACCTGCACTAGAGCCTGTCGCCCGAAAGTGGAAACCGGTTTCGCGACAACGACATGCGGCAAAACAACGACTTGAGCGCTCCGGCCAATCCGGTTGGAGCGACGCGCTGTGGAAACGGCGCCGCTGCCGCTCCCTATTCCTACTTCATGGCCCACAAGACCCGGTAGTGCTGGTCGCGCGCCAGTTCGCCGTGCCGCAATGAACCGGCCTGCAACACTTCATCGTAGGGCAGCCCCTTGTTCGCAACCATGAAAAGGCGCCCGCCCCTTTTCAGCGATCCCAGTGCAGCACCGATCATTGTCACGCCGATGTCGGGTTGGGCCGCCCTGCCCTGATGGAATGGCGGGTTCATCACGATGACGTCGTAACGTCCGGCGACCGGCTCCGAGAGCAGGTCTTGCCAGAAGAAGCCCAGAGCAAGAGAGGGGCGGGCATGTTGCCGCAGATTGGTCCTGGCGGCTTCCAAAGCGGCGTGAGAAGCCTCGAAGAGATCGATCGAGCGGATTGCCTCGTGCTCGGCGAGCCTGGCGGACAGATAGCCCCACCCGGCGCCAAAATCGGCAGCGGCGCCTTTGACATCGGCCGGCACACTGTCCGCCAGCAACCGTGAACCGGGATCGGCTTCGTTGGCGGAGAACATGCCCGGACCGGTGACAAAATTGCCCTCGACCGATCCCGGCGATGGGGTAAGCGCCGTGATGGCAGACCGCGGGTCGGCAGGACTCGCCAACCAGAAGACCATGCCGTGATACTTTGATTGCGAGCCGGCGAGCGGCAGCAATGCATCGACCCGTTTCTTCAGGCTGGCGATCCCGTCTGTCTTGCTACCAGCCACGACAACCAGACCGCCCGGCCGGGTACGCGCGAGCGACTCGGCGATCCAGAACTCGTTCTGCCGCCGGTGTCTGCCGGCGAGGACGATTGCGAGATCGTAGTCCGCGCCATCGGGCACAGATGCAATCTCGTGGCCGGCGTTCTTCAACGGAAGGAATAGCGGACGAAGGTCCTGAACGAGCGACAAGTCAGCCTGGAACCCGTCCGGCCGGCGCATGCCGGGAACGGCGTTCAATACAAGCCCGCGCGTGCCAGACCCCGGCAGGTCGATGAGACCCCGGTCGAACGGGTAGAACGCTATCGCGAGCCTGTCGTCCATTTCGCAATCGCCAACCTGGTGCGGATCGATTCCAGGGATCTTATCCGCTCATGCAAAAAGGCGCGGCCGAAAGACCGCGCCCCTGTTCATTTTCGCATCGATCGCGAAGGATCAGGCGTCGGTTTCCTCGGCCCGCTTCTCGCGCGCGAGTTCCTTGCCGGTCTCCTGGTCGACGACCTTCATCGACAGGCGGACCTTGCCGCGCTCGTCGAAGCCCATCAGCTTGACGTAGACCTTGTCGCCTTCCTTGACGACATCGGTGGTCTTGGCAACCCGATCCGAGGCGAGCTGGGAGATGTGGACCAGACCGTCCTTCGGACCGAAGAAGTTGACGAATGCGCCGAAGTCGGCGGTCTTGACGACCGTACCTTCGTAGATTTCGCCCACTTCCGGCTCGGCGGTCAGCGAATGAATCCACTTCATCGCCGCCTCGATCTCCTTGGCGTTGGACGAAGCGATCTTCACCGTGCCGTCATCCTCGATGTTGATCTTGGCGCCGGTCTTTTCCACGATCTCGCGGATCACCTTGCCGCCGGTGCCGATCAC
>JBBDJD010000002.1:0-48062 GCA_040880025.1 Rhizobiaceae bacterium | reverse complement strand
CTGTCGGGCGGCGAGAGCCAGCGCATCCGCCTCGCCTCGCAGATCGGCTCCGGCCTCACCGGCGTGCTCTACGTGCTGGACGAGCCCTCCATCGGCCTGCACCAGCGCGACAACGCCCGCCTGCTCGACACGCTCAGGCACCTGCGCGACCTCGGCAACACCGTCATCGTGGTCGAGCATGACGAGGACGCCATCCTGCATGCCGATTATGTCGTCGACATGGGTCCCGCCGCCGGCATCCATGGCGGTCGCGTGGTCGCCGAAGGCAAGCCCGCCGACATCATGGCCAATCCCAACTCGCTGACCGGGCAGTATCTGTCGGGCGCGCTGGCGGTCGAGGTGCCTAGCGAGCGCCGGCAGGCGAAAAAGGGCCGGCGCGTGCGTGTCGTCGGCGCGCGCGGCAACAACCTCAAGGACGTCACCGCCGACATCCCGCTCGGCACATTCACCTGCGTCACCGGCGTGTCGGGCGGCGGCAAGTCGACCTTCCTCATCGAGACGCTCTACAAGGCCGCCTCGCGCCGCATCATGGGCAGCAGAGAGCATCCGGCCGAGCACGACCGCGTCGAGGGGCTGGAGTTCCTCGACAAGGTGATCGACATCGACCAGTCGCCGATCGGCCGCACCCCGCGCTCCAACCCGGCCACCTATACTGGCGCCTTCACGCCGATCCGCGACTGGTTCGCCGGCCTTCCCGAGTCCAAGGCGCGCGGCTACCAGCCGGGGCGCTTTTCCTTCAACGTCAAGGGCGGCCGCTGCGAGGCCTGCCAGGGCGACGGCGTCATCAAGATCGAGATGCACTTCCTTCCGGATGTCTACGTCACCTGCGACGTCTGCCACGGCAAGCGCTACAACCGCGAGACGCTGGAGGTGCTGTTCAAGGGCAAGTCGATCGCCGACGTGCTCGACATGACGGTAGAGGAAGGCGTCGACTTCTTCGCCGCCGTGCCCGGCGTGCGCGACAAGCTGGTGACGCTGAACAAGGTCGGCCTCGGCTACATCCATATCGGCCAGCAGGCCACCACGCTGTCGGGCGGCGAGGCGCAGCGCATCAAGCTGGCCAAGGAGCTGTCGCGCAAGGCGACCGGCAAGACGCTCTACATCCTCGACGAGCCGACCACCGGCCTGCATTTCCACGACGTCGCCAAGCTTCTGGAAGTCCTCCACTCGCTGGTCGAGACCGGCAACACGGTGGTGGTCATCGAGCACAATCTCGAGGTCATCAAGACCGCCGACTGGATCCTCGACCTCGGCCCCGAAGGCGGCGACGGCGGCGGCGAACTCGTCGCCTCAGGCACGCCGGAGGACATCGTCGCGGAGAAACGCAGCTATACCGGGCAGTTTCTGAAGGAATTGCTGGAGAGAAGGCCGGGGCGGAGGAAGGCGGAAGCGGCGGAGTAGGAGCAGTGAAGCGGTGGTGCGAAATTGCTCTGGCTGGTAAGGTGCCCGGGAGCAGACTGGCGGCTTTTGGCGTTTGAAAAGCGACGGCAGACATTTGATCAGTAGAGTTGAAGTATATGCTGATTGAAGCGGATCTCCGTGTTGGCATGAAGGATTGCTAGACCGGATATACACGCGAGCCTGCATACACTCGATCAAACGCTCGCATGGACAGTGAAGAGGCACGTTTCGTAGGGTCGGCTATGGCCATAGTTATTCCCACCCCGTCGTGGGCTATGCTTCGTGAGAAGGCCGACGTACTCGCGTCGAAACGTCCCAATGACAAGTTCTTGGAGACGGTCTTGCGGGGAGCGCTCCTGGTCGGAGAAAGCGACAATCCCGTCCGCGGGAACCTTTGCGCGGCGGCCTTGCGCGAGGTCGTCGGACATCTGCTTCACGCGTTGGCTCCAGATGAGAAGGTCATCAGATGCGGCTGGTACAAACCAGACCCCACGAGCAATGGACCAACGCGGAAGCAACGTGCCACCTACATCGTGCAAGGTGGCCTGCCAGCGGCATTCGTAAGAGATTCGCTTCACCTAGACGTGAACAATTTCGGTCGTCCACTGACGAAGGCGATGGATCGCCTCCACGGCTCAACACATGTCAGAGAGAATACGGTACTGACGGATGATAATGAAATAAGAGGTCTCGTGGATAGCTCCTTGACTGGCATTCTCGATCTTTTTGAGGCAGCTGTTTCGTGTCAGCGCGAAGTCCACAGCAAAATGGAGCATCAGGTCAACGAAGCTGTCTTCGACAAGTTTATCTCGGACACGATTCAGGAATTGGACGAACTCTCAACTCATACTCGGTTTGACGCGCACGCCGTCGACGACATCAAAGTCATTGATGTGGACAGTGACCTAATCACGTACTTGGTTACAGGAACGGTTTACGTGGAACTCATCTACGGATCGGGTTCGGATTTCCGAAGAGGTGATGGAGCGACGATGAGTGATTCTTATCCATATCGGGCGACTATGGCAGCGACAGTCACAGATCCCACGCGAGTTATCCCCGATAGCGCTCAAGTCTTTGTCGACAATAGCAGTTTCTTCGACAATGGTGACGACGAGGACGATGACGCGGCGCTGATCGCCATCCGTGGTGACCTGCCGTTCTAAGCCGCCCGGAGCCCGTCGCGATGTCGCTCGGTGGTGATTAAATCCTTAGTGCTCCCAGTAGACCTCCGTCGCAAGGTACTCCCATATAACCGATCTTACGCACAGACCTTCGGCATCGTCGACAGCGTAGCGATAGGTGCCGTCTTGTACGACGACCCAGTCGCCATCCATGTCCAAGGCAGTGGCAATGCGCGTCAACATCCGACTGCCTACTTCTGGCCATGCGGCCAAGGCACCCGCGGCGCCGAACTCTTCGAATTCCGCCCGTTCGAATTCCGACATGCTTTCCAATGGGCGGGCCCATACGCGGAGTGGAGCTTCCATCTTCGGCTCGCCGTACTCGAAGTAGGCGTGTCCTCGCGCATTCTTGAGGACCACGCGATCAATGCGATCCGTATCTGGTTGCCAGGCGATGCGCGTTTCCCCTCCCTCAGTCTGAAACTGCCTCTTTGTCCGATCAATCATTGCACGCAGGGCCGCGCTTTCGGTCAGAGCTCGCACGGCACTCGCGTTCCTTTGCTTGTCGGGATCGGTCGAGCCGGCGAGAACGCAGCTCAAGAAGGTGACTACATACTGCTCGTCTCGTGAGAAGCCGTTGTTGCAGTCGCGACAGATCGTGACGACAGGGAGGTGATGCGGGCGAGGTTTGATCAGTAAGCTCTTCGTAGGGACGTGATCCTCGGTGGTATCGAGCTTGGCGAGCCATCTAGTGCAGTGGATACACCACGACTTCTGTCGATCATCTACGAATTCTTCGACTCTCTCCATCGCGTCCTCCGCACTTCAGATAGTATAGCATAATCGCAGCTGCGCGGTGGCATGGCGTGTTGAGGAGCGATCACGATGGAGGACGTGTGGGAGGACTGGAAACTCTACGAGCGCTTGGTCGCTCGGTTGATAGCGAACCAACTCTCGACGGAGTTTTGCGTAACTCCGAACGCTTCGATCCGTGGCACCATTACCGGTATCAAGCGACAGATCGACGTTCTGATCGAAGCGCGGCACGACACCGACAACACGCGGCGGATCATCGTCGACGCGAAGCGGCGGAAGCGCAAGATCGACGTAAAGGATGTAGAGACCTTCCGGGGAATGATGGCGGACGTAGGCGCAACCCATGGCTATCTCATTTGTCCTTACGGGCACACACCAGCGGCGGAGAAGCGAGCCCAGACTGCGGTGAGCATCCGCCTGCTGCCGCTCAACCGTCTTGAGGATTTCGATCCGAGAACTTGGCCTCGCTGCGCTCGTCCGAGGTGCAAGAACGGACGCGTCTTCTGGGACGGCTATCCGGAGGTCTCGCTCGGCCTTCTGGCCCTCGACGGCACCTCTACGCGACGCGCGTTCGTCCATAGGGTCGGCAAGTGCGATCGTTGCGGAGCCTTTCATGTGTCCTGCGTGACCTGCCGTCAGATACTCTGTGTTCCCGAGAAGGACAAAACCGATATAGGCCATCAATGCGCGTGCCGACTGCCGTGGTTTTGGCTCGCGTCGATCGAGGAGGATGAGCGCGGTGCGCAGTCCGCCGAACTTCATCTGGTCATAGGTCTTGGCGAGGTCCGGACCGTGAATCGACGATCCCTATCGACGGTATGATTGCGCGCGCTCTGCGGTGCCGCGTGAGGGGTTCCTTCGCGACAGACTGATCGCGGGGCAACTGCGCAGCATTCGTCGGCAGTTTGCGATGCTTGACCAAGTTCAGAGGCAATTTTGTCCACTCTGGCGCGCTCCCAACGTCCAGCGTGGTCACCAGCGAAGTCTGCTGTCAGGAAGCAGCAAAGCTGACTTCAATCATTGATCGAGCCGTTGTGGTTCCTTCCGCCTAAGTGGCATCCTTGATCAGGTCTTTCGCGCGACCCAGGTGCCGGAGCAGTCGCGGGTGGGTGAAACCCAGCTTCCGCTTCCGGAATTGCCTTCCAGGGCCCCGGTGGCCTTCACCACATCCTTGCGATGGGCGAACCGGATCGTCAGGTCTCCGTCGGGGCGCACCCTGCCCTCGGCCTTGACGCCGAACAGGCCAGCATACCTGACCTGGCCCGCGGCAACATTGATCGGCACCCCGCGTCGGGATGAACAGTTTTCGCCTTCCGCGCTGACCGTCACCGTCCATCTGCCGTCGAATGGCGGCGAGGCCTGGCTGGCCTGGGTTCCGGCGAGAATGGCTGAGGCAATGGCGAGGGACAAAAGAGCGGACGTGCAGAGCTTGCGGGTCATGGTTTCCTGATCGGTTTGATTTTGTCGGGGCGAAGCCTCGGTCGTCCAGCGACACCGGCTTTGGCCGCCGGTCTATCAGCCGCAATCTGAAGCAGGCCTGAGGCGAGCGTTCATCGCGTGTTCATGTTCTCTGTCGTCGCGCCGTCAGAGACTTTCCGCCTTCAATTTATCCCCGCCCCTCCAACCTCGCTTACAATCCAAGCTGTCCTTGAGAGGAGGCGGGAATGGACTGGAATTTTGCGATCGACAAACACCGCGAGGCGCTGAAGCGCGTGCTGGCAGCGCTCGCAGCAATGGCCGGACTTGGGGATGGGCAGTCGGCAGCCGGCAGCGGGCAGTCGGGTTCATCGCAGGCTGACGGCTTCATTCTCGACTGCCGATTGCCGACTGCCGACTGCTTCACCCTCCCCCGCCATCTCCACCGCGCGGTGCTGCGCCTGCTGCGCCCGGCCGAATCTGCTGTGCGGCGGCTGGTTATTGTGGCGGCGAGAGGAATTGAGATGCCGCCGCGCCTTTCCTCGCCCCCTCCAGGGGGAGAGGTGCTGAGCGCAAGCGAGGCGGAGAGGGGGTCGAAGAGGAAGCCAAAGGCCCGGCGCGGCCCCCGCACCTTCTGCCTCCCCCTCACAGACCCGCTGCGGCGCGCACCCCGGCGGCCGGCGTCCCGCGCCTTTCCCCGCATCTCCATCCCCGGCTACACGGAACCGGCGCCGCTTCCCATCCCGCCCGCGCCGGACGACGAAATCGACGCCCGCCGCCTCACCTTGCGGCTGGCGGCAATCGCCCGCGCGCTGGACGACCTGCCGCGCGAAGCCAGGCGCTTCGCCCGGTGGCGGAGCCGCAATGCCGTAGGCATGCAAAACGGAGAAAATCGCGTCGCCGCAGGCGCACAAGACGCAATAGGTTCTGCGGGCGCGCAAAACCGGAAGGGCCGCAAGGCTGGCTGGTTCAGGCGTATCTCGCCGCTGCGCGGCGGCCGTCCGCCGGGCCAGCGCCCGCCTTCGAGCCGCCGCCCCGCCCACGCGGTCCACCAAATTCTGGACGACGTCCACGGCCTCGCCTTCTGGGCGCTGGAGGCCCCCGACACGTCGTGAAAGGTCCGCTTGCTGAACGCAACAAGGGAAGGATCAATGGCCAGACGCTTCGGCGGGCGTGGCGATGATGGAGTTCGGCCGTAGGCCGCAAGGACGACTGTCCGTCCGAGCTGGTGCGAGGCCCTCGCGGAGGCTAGCGAGCCAAAGGCGAGCGCTCAGCCGTGAGCGCAAACAGATTGTCAGCAGCGTCTCATTGCGGGTGGACAAGGCGGCGGGCCGGACGCAAATTCAGCCCGCAGCCGGGGAGCGCAACAATGTCCAACCTCAACCTCATCCGCCGCCAGCCGGCGCGCAACAGCGGCAAGCCGCCCGTGCTGCTGGTTCACGGCGCCTGGCATGGCGCGTGGTGCTGGGAGGACAATTTCCTGCCCTTCTTCGCCGAGCGCGGGCATGAGACCTGCGCGGTCGATCTGCGCGGCCACGGCCGCAGCCCGGCCCGCAAGGCCATGCGCTGGAACCGCATCCGCGACTATGTCGACGATGTCGCCTCGGTCGTGGCGACCTTCGACCGGCCGCCGGTGGTCATCGGCCATTCGATGGGCGGCCTCGTCTGCCAGCATCTCGCCCATCGCGACGTTGAGCTCGCCGGCATCGGCCTGCTGTCCACCGTGCCGAGCTACGGCGTCTGGAAAACGACCGCCAACATCGCTCTGCGCCGCCCCGTCGATTTCCTGAAAGCCAATTTGACGCTGTCGCTCTATCCGCTGGTCGCCGACCCCGCCGACGCCCGCCACATGTTCATCGAGGAAGACACCTCCGATGCCGACACCCGCGCCTTCGCGGCCAGGCTGACCGACGAGAGCTATCTCGCCTTCCTCGACATGCTTTTGTTCGCCCTGCCGCCGCGCAAGCCGGTGGCGGCGCCGATGCTGGTCGTCGGAGGAGAACGCGACACCATCTTCTCGCCCGCATCCCAGCAGCACACCGCCCGCTTCTACGGCTGCGACTGCCACATCATCGACGGCGCCCCGCATGACGGCATGCTGTCGCAATACTGGAAACAGGCGGCCGGACTGTTCGCGGACTGGATCGACCGGGCCATCAAGACGAAGGACTTGAATTCATGACAGGCACCATCCGCGCCGGCATCGGCGGCTGGACCTTCGAGCCGTGGGAAGGCACGTTCTATCCCGACAAGTGGCCGAAGAAGCGGCAGCTCGAATACGCCGCCTCGAAGCTGAAAACCATCGAGGTCAACGGCACCTATTATTCGGGCTTCAAGCCGGAAACCTACGCCAAGTGGAACGCCGAGACGCCTGAGGGTTTCGTGTTCGCCATCAAGGGCAACCGCTTCGTCACCAATCGCAAGGTGCTGGCTGAGGCCGGCGGGTCGTTGGACAAGTTCTTCGCCCAGGGTCTGGAAGAGCTCGGCCCCAAGCTCGGGCCGATCGTCTGGCAGTTCGCCCCCACCAAGAAGTTCGACGCCGGCGATTTCGAGGGTTTTCTCAAGCTGCTGCCGCAAAAGCACGCCGGCCTGACGCTGCGCCACGCGCTGGAGGTGCGCAACGCGTCTTTCGCCGTGCCGGAATTCGTCGCGCTGGCGCGCCAATACAATTGCGCCATCTGCTACGCCCATCACCACGACTATCCGGAATTCGCCGACATCACCGCCGATTTCGTCTATGCGCGGCTGCAGAAGGGCGAGGACGAGATTCCCACCGCCTACGCGCCCGGCGATCTCGATGGCTGGGCGGCGCGGGCGAAGACATGGGCGAATGGCGGCCAGCCCGACGATTTGCCGCTCGCCGACCCGTCATCCAGACCGGACAAGACGCCGCGCGACGTGTTCGTCTACTTCATCCATGAGGGCAAGATCCGCGCCCCGCAGGCCGCCCAGGCGCTGCAGGAGCGGGTGGACGGCTAGGAGAGTTTTCGCAGCACACCGGGAAGCACGTCCGGCAGATCATCCGCGATCAGCCCCGGCCCGACATCCCGCGCGGCCTCCGCGTGCATCCACACCGCCGCGCAGGCGGCCTCGAAGGCCGGCATGCCCTGCGCCGTCAGCCCGGCGATCAGCCCGGCCAGCACATCGCCCGACCCCGCCGTCGCCAGCAGCGGCGTTCCGTTGGTGTTGATCGCGGCACGGCCGTCCGGCGCGGCGATCACCGTGTCCGGCCCCTTGAGCGCCACCACGCAATGGCTGCGCCCGGCCGCCAGCCTGGCGCGCTCCAGCTTCGACGGCATCTCCGCCAGATCGGGGAACAGCCTGCCGAACTCGCCCGCATGCGGCGTCAGCACGACCTCAGCATGCGAAGCGGAGCATGCCGCGAACAGCGCCTCCGGCGCATCGCTGAAGCTTGTGATGGCGTCCGCGTCGACCACCAGCGTCCGTCCCCGCGCCTCCTCCGGCGGCGCGCCGAGCACCTCGACGACGAAGTCCCGCGCCCGCTTGCCGACACCGAAGCCCGGCCCGACTACGAATGACCGCACCTTTCGGTCGCGCGCGAATTCGGCCAGTTCGTCCACACCGTCGATGCGCGCGAGCATGATCGCTGTCAGGTGCGCGGCGTTGGCCAGCATGGCATGTGACGGCGAGAGCACCGTCACGGCCCCTGCCCCGGCCCGCGCCGCGCCACTCGCCGCCAGCCGCGCCGCGCCCGTCGCCGACGGCCCGCCGGAGAACATGGCGGCGTGGCCGCGGGCATATTTGTGCGTGTCGGTGGAAAGCCTCGGCAGATGCTCCCGCCACAGCTCCGGCTCGTTGGCGAATGTGCGGCCGCCCGCCTGCGCGAGCGCGGCTTCGGGAATGCCGATATCGGCAGCCACAATCTCCCCGCACAAACCCCGGCCGGGCAAGAGCAGATGTCCCGGCTTGCGGCACATGAAGGTAACCGTGGCCGCTGCGCGGAAGGCCGGACCGGGCGTCGTGCCATCGGCCCCCGACACGCCGGACGGCAGATCGACCGCCAGCACCGGCGCGCCCGCTTCGTTGCAGGCCTCGGCCGCCTTCGCCGCATCGCCGTCGAGCGGCTTCGACAGGCCGGCACCGAACAACGCGTCGATGACCAGCATGCCCGGCTCGGGCCGGAAATCGGCGAGCGGCCTTGTCCCGCCGCGCCAGCCCGCCGCGGCGCTTGCCGCCTCGCCACCCTTCTTGGGCGCTCGCTCGCGCCACACGGTCACCGCCACGCCGCATTCGGCCAGGATGCGCGCGGCGACATAGCCGTCGCCGCCATTGTTGCCGGGGCCGCACAGGACCGCCACGGTCTCGGCTTCGGGAAACCGGCGCAGAGCTTGCCGCGCCACTGCGGCGCCGGCATTCTCCATCAGCCGTTGCACGCCAAACGGCCCCGCCTCCACCGCCAGGCGGTCGGCGGTGCTCATCTCATCGGGCGAAAGCAGTCGTTGGCGCATGGTCTGATCCCCTGGTGCCGAACGTAGCGGGTTTCGAGCGGAGCCAGCAAAGCGATTTTCTGCTTATTGCCTTTGCAGACTGCCTAACCTTTGTGCAATTCTGTGCCAACCCAATGAGGCGGGAATTGTCGCGTCCTTGCCGGTTGAGGCATTCAACGGCGCAATTTTCGACCTCAGGCCGACCGATCGTTCATCGGCGCCCTGATACGGCGCGCCCGCCGCCATCTGGCATATTTCATGCTTTGTGGCTGGCGAAGCGGGCCGGCCAAGACCCGTTTACCCCACCGGAGGCTTTCAACGCATGAAGAAGATCGAGGCGATCATCAAACCATTCAAGCTCGACGAGGTGAAAGAAGCGCTTCAGGAAGTCGGCTTGCAGGGGATCACCGTCACGGAGGCGAAGGGATTCGGCCGTCAGAAAGGACATACCGAGCTCTATCGCGGCGCGGAATATGTCGTCGATTTTCTGCCGAAGGTGAAAATCGAGGTCGTGCTCGATGACGCCTCCGTCGAATCCGCCGTCGAGGCAATCCGCAAGGCTGCCCAGACGGGCCGCATCGGCGACGGCAAGATCTTCGTCTCCAACATCGAGGAAATCGTCCGCATCCGTACGGGCGAAACAGGCACCGACGCAATCTGACCGGGAAACGGCCGGCGTTTCAGACTTTCATTGTCATACAGGGATAAAACGACATGACGACAGCAAAAGACATCTTGAAGCAGATCAAGGACAACGAAGTGAAATTCGTTGACCTGCGCTTTACAGACCCGAAAGGCAAAATGCAGCACGTGACGATGGATGTCGCGGTTGTCGATGAAGACATGTTTGCCGACGGCGTCATGTTCGATGGGTCCTCGATCGCGGGCTGGAAGGCGATCAACGAGTCCGACATGGTCCTGATGCCCGACACGGAATCGGTGCACATGGACCCCTTCTTCGCGCAGTCCACCATGGTGCTGGTGTGCGACATTCTCGATCCGATCTCCGGCGAGTCCTACAATCGTGATCCGCGCGGCACCGCCAAGAAGGCGGAAGCATATGTGAAATCCGAAGGCTTCGGCGACACGGTTTACGTCGGCCCCGAAGCCGAGTTCTTCGTCTTCGACGACGTGAAGTACAAGGCCGATCCCTACAACACCGGCTTCAAGCTCGACTCCACCGAACTGCCGTCGAACGACGACACCGACTACGAGACGGGCAATCTCGGCCACCGGCCCCGCGTCAAGGGCGGCTATTTCCCGGTGCCCCCGGTCGATTCCGCGCAGGATATGCGCTCCGAGATGCTCACGGTCATGGCGGAGATGGGTGTCGCCACCGAAAAGCACCACCACGAAGTGGGTGCGGCACAGCACGAACTGGGCATGAAGTTCGACACGCTGACCCGCAACGCCGACAAGCTGCAGATCTACAAATACGTGATCCATCAGGTCGCCAACGCCTACGGCAAGACGGCGACCTTCATGCCGAAGCCGATCTATGGCGACAACGGCTCTGGCATGCACGTCCACCAGTCGATCTGGAAGGACGGCAAGCCGACCTTCGCCGGCAATGAATATGCCGGCCTGTCGGAGAGCTGCCTGTTCTACATCGGCGGCATCATCAAGCATGCCAAGGCGATCAACGCCTTCACCAATCCGTCAACCAACTCCTACAAGCGTCTGGTCCCGGGCTTCGAGGCGCCGGTTCTGCTCGCCTATTCGGCGCGCAACCGCTCGGCGTCGTGCCGCATTCCGTTCGGCTCCTCGCCAAAGTCGAAGCGTGTCGAGGTTCGCTTCCCCGATCCGGCGGCCAACCCGTATCTTGGCTTCGCCGCGATGCTGATGGCCGGTCTCGACGGCATCAAGAACAAGATCCATCCGGGCCAGGCCATGGACAAGGACCTGTACGACCTACCGCCGCGCGAGCTGAAGAAGGTGCCGACCGTATGCGGCAGCCTGCGCGAGGCGCTCATGAGCCTCGACAAGGATCGCGGCTTCCTGAAGGCCGGCGGCGTGTTCGACGACGACCAGATCGACGCTTACATCGAACTCAAAATGGCGGAAGTGCTGCGCTTCGAGATGACGCCGCACCCGGTCGAGTTCGACATGTATTATTCGGTCTGAGCAGGCCGTCTTCGCAAGATCGGAAAACCCCGGCCTCGCGCCGGGGTTTTTCTTGCCTTCAGGCAGCTCCGGGGCCAGGCGATGCGTCTCCGCGGGTCCGCCAATCGGCAACAACCGCTTCCGGCGCCAGTCTTCGCCGAAGCGCGCGCATGTGCTCGGCCCAGGCGAAAACCACCGAATTCCTGATGATCTCCCCGTCGTAACGCTTCAGTTCGTCGGCTATGGGCGCCCAGCGAAACAGCGCCTTCGGACTTCCGGAGAAAGCATTGCCGCCGACGGCCATGTTCTCCCAGTGGATGTCCGCCAGACGCGCATCGAACGCCTTCCTCCATTTGGCTTCCGCGCCATCCGGCGCATGGTCGCGATTTTCGTCGATGCCGGCGTTGTAGCATTGCCGGGCGAATTCGGTCCGCTCATCCCTCGTCAGCGGCGATCCCGCAGTTGCGGCCGCGACGGCGTGCACCGTCAGGTCGGACAGGCACGCCGCAAAGACATGCATTTTGGCAATGTTCACCGAATGAATGAAGACATCATCCTCAAACATTGAAGGCCAGCGCGTGCCCATGCGGGTCTTGAGGTATCCGTAAAGCTTGTACTGCGCGACGAAGGCTGACCGACTCGCCACGAAGCGCTCAACTTCACTCACCGAATCGATCGGTCCGTTGTCGCGTCGCGCCGCAAAACGGGCAGCGAAGTCGCGAATGACACCTGCGCTGCGCTCAAGAAGCGTCATCCTCGTCGTTCTCCACAATTAATGCCGACTAATACCAAAGTCTGAATTCCTTTCTTGTCCGGCCCGCTTAATGCTTGTGCACTTTCCCGAAGAGCGATTCTAGGGGGAAGCTACCAGTCGGCGGTGACCTTGCCGTCGATCCACCGTAGGGGGAGGACATAATATGTCCGTCGAAAACTCGGAAACGGCTGATCGCTACTGGGCGAAGACGCGGAGTCTCACGATTCTCGTTCTCGTGCTATGGGCGATCTTCGCTATCATCATCCCGTGGTTTGCCGGAGCGCTCAATTCCTATTCGTTCCTGGGCTTTCCGCTCGGATACTACATGATCGTACAGGGCTCGCTCATCGCGTTCGTGCTCCTGATCTTTTTCCAGAACTGGCGTCAAGACTCAATTGACGACGAGTTCGGCTACAACGAAGAAGAGTGAGGGGACCGAGATGGCTCTGATACAGGGTAAATTCATCGACAATATCGGTCGCGTCTACACCATCTACACCGGTGGTTTCATCGTCTTCATCCTTCTGATGGCGATTCTGGAACAGATGGGCGTGAGCGCAAACACGATCGGTATTCTCTTCGTTGCCTTCACCATCGCGATCTACGCCCTCATCGGCTGGCTTTCGCGAACGATGGAGGTCGACGCCTACTATGTCGCCGGGCGTCAGGTTCCGGCGGTCTATAACGGCATGGCCACAGCGGCCGACTGGATGTCGGGCGCTTCCTTCGTTGCGATGGCGGGCGGCATCTATTTCGGTGGCTACGGCTACATCGCCTTCGTCGTGGGCTGGACCGGCGGCTACGTGCTCGTGAACTCGCTGATGGCGCCGTATCTACGCAAGTTCGGCTGCTACACGGTGCCGGACTTCGTCGGTACCCGATACGGCGGCAATCTGGCGCGTTTCTTCGCCGTCGTCGTGCTCGTGGTTGCCTCCTTCACCTATGTGACGGCGCAGATCAACGCGACCGGCACGATCGCCGCACGAGCGCTCCACATTCCGTTCTCCTACGGCGTGTGGTTCGGTCTTCTCGGCATTCTGCTGTGCTCGATGCTTGGCGGTATGCGCGCGGTGACGTGGACGCAGGTGGCGCAGTATATCGTGCTTATCGTGGCCTATCTGGTTCCCGTTATCTGGATGTCCAACGTGCAGGGCTTCGGCCTTATTCCGCACTTCTCCTACGGCGGAGCCGCCCAGTCGATCGTCGCGTTTGAGACCCAATACGGCCTCAATCCGCCGCTCGAGGCAGTGGCCGGCATGTCGGTGCTGACAACCACCCACCTCGCCCCGGTTGGCGATCTTGCGGGATGGAAATTCGTCACGCTGGCGATCTGTATGATGACCGGCACGGCATCGCTGCCGCACATCCTCATGCGCTACTTCACCACGCCTACCGTGCGTGCGGCGCGCAAGTCGGTGGCATGGTCGCTGCTGTTCATCTTCCTGCTGTACTTCACGGCGCCGGCTCTCGCCACGCTGACGAAGCTGCAGCTGCTCGATCCAGACCTGCCAACGGCTATCATTGGCAAGCCGATCGAGGAAGTGCTGGCACTTGCCTGGGTCCAGAACTGGAGCTCCGTCAACATGCTCGCCGTGGTTGACCAGAATGCCGACGGCATTCTGCAGCTCAACGAGTTCTTCATGCGGCCTGACATCGTGGTTCTGGCGACGCCGGAAATCGCGGGCCTGCCTTATGTGATCTCGGGCCTGGTCGCGGCCGGTGGCATGGCTGCCGCCATGTCGACGGCGGACGGGCTTCTGCTGGCCATCGCAAACGCCCTCAGCCATGATCTGTACTACAAGATCATCGACCCGAAGGCCGACACCGCGACTCGTCTGATCGTGGCTCGTGTCCTTCTGATCATCATCGGTGCGCTGGGCGCCCTGGTTGCCTCACTGCAGCTGACGGGCATCCTGGGAGCCGTGGCATGGGCGTTCTGCTTCGCTGCCTCCGGCCTCTTCTTCCCGCTTGTCCTTGGCATCTGGTGGAAGAGGGCAAACCGGCCGGGTGCGCTTGCCGGCATGGGGATCGGCTTCGTCGTAGGCACCATCTACCTGTGGTGGGTCTATACCGGCGGTACGCAGATCCTCGGTCTCGACCATCTGCGCTTCGGCATCGTCGGCATGACTGCCAGCCTGGTTGCCATGGTCGTCGTGACGCTGATGACGGAGGCTCCGGACGAGGAGACCCAGAAGATGGTGGACGCAACCCGCGTTCCGGTCGGGCCTCCCATTCTGGCGTCTGGCCACTAGTCACGCTAACAAGTGTTGTCAGGGGCGGGATTTTCCCGCCCCTGATTTGCGTTAGGAGGAGTTGAAATGCCCGAGTCCCTGGCAGCATTCCCCGTCTGGGTGCTTGTCATCGACTACGTCATGGGCGTCGCCATGTGGACGCTGATCGGCCGCTCGGCGATGAACATTTTCCTGCGTGAAGACTCGAACTTCTTCTTCATGCGCTTTTTCGTCCGCGCCACGGATCCGATCCTGAAAGTCTTCAGGCCGGTCACGCCGAAATTCCTGCTCGACATCATGGTGCCGCTCTACGTGGCGTGGTTCTTCTTCATGATCCGCTTCTACCTGATGCCCTGGCTGCTCGGCTATTCGGTGATGGGCATGCTGTCCTTCCCCCTCGAAAGCGAGGTGGCGGCGTTCATATACCGGGTGTTCGGAAGCTAAGCAGCCGTGTGCGGCGCCGTGCGCGCGGGCTTGTTCGTCCAGCGCTGCCAACGGTATGCGCACACGCGACGGTCCGGAACGCTGGCCATGACCCTGATTGGGCCGGACGCGCACGGACAGCCTTCCAAAAAGAAATCCCCGCCCGGTGTGGGCGGGGAAGTCCGCGATCCGGACTGGAGGTCAGGTGGACCGCACGTTGTTCTTGGTTCTTTCTGCTACTCGAGATATTTGGCCGGATCGACCGGCGCGGAATCCTTGCGGACCTCGAAATGCAGCTTCGGCGAGCCGGCGCTGCCGGAAACGCCGGAGCGAGCGATTTCCTGTCCCCGGCGCACGGTCGTTCCACGCGACACGGTGATCTCGCTGTTGTGCCCGTACACGGTCACCAGACCGTTCTCGTGGCGCACCAGCACGGTGTTGCCGAAGTCCTTCAATCCATCGCCAGCATAGATGACGACGCCGTTTTCGGCCGCCTTCACGGGCGTTCCCTCCGGCACGGCAATGTCGATACCGTCATTGCGCTTGCCGCCGCTCTGGCTTCCGAAATCCGAAACGATGCGGCCATGCGCCGGCCAGCGCAGGCGCCCCACCCCGGTGGCGTCAGGCGTGGCGGCGGCCTGCTGCACCATCTTTTCGATCTCGGCATTTTCCGCTTTTGGCGCGGTATAGCCGCCGGCCGGCTTGGTCACACCGCCGGTCACGATCGGATCGACGCCGTCCGGCGCCTTCGAAGCGGCGTTGGCCTGCACGTTCGCGCCCGGAATGACGAGCTGCTGGCCAATCCTGATAAGGCCCGTATCGAGGCCGTTGGCCTGCTTGATGGCGTTTGTCGAACTTCCGGTCTTCTGCGCGATGCCCGAAAGCGTGTCGCCCGCTACGACCGTGTAGACTGCGCCCGTCGTGGTCGCGCCTTTAGGCTTCGCGGCGGCCTGGCCGTTCCCGCGTTCCGAAATGCGGCCCGGATCGGGAAGCACTGCCGCCCGCTTGTCCGGTGTGTGCGTAGGCAGCGGCACTTCGGACGAAGCGGCGGCCGCGACTTTGGGATTGGCGTCCGGCGTGGAGGCCGGCGCGCTTCTGGAAACGGCGTAGGCCGGGATCGTGATTGTCTGGCCGGCCTTGAGCGCGGTGGCGTCGTTCAGCCCGTTTGCGCGCATGATCGCCTTGGCCGGCACGCCGAAACGGCGCGACAGATTGTTGACGGTCTCGCCTTCGCGGACTGTGATCTGCGTCCCGCCATCGGCGCTCCAACCCTCCTGCCCAGCGGCCACACCAGGCGTGGTCGCCGTCCGCGACTGGATGGAACCGGTGACGGTACGGTCGATATTGTCCGGCGCCGGCGCGGCAAGAGGCTGACGGGCTACCTGACTGGTGGGCTGGCGTGGCTGCGTCGGAAAAGGTTGCGCGGCGGCCTGCTGCTGGGGGAACGGCTGCGGCGGCGCGGCATTTGCCGCCCCGACATTCGCCGATGGCACCGGAGCGGCGCGATCGCGCCGGACCAAGTTCCTGAGCAGGCCGGGCCGCTGGACGGCGCCACGATTGATCGAAGCCGTGGTGGTCTCATCGAGATCACCGGGATAAGCCTGCGGTTCCTGATAGACAGGCGCCGCCTGCGCCTGCATCTGCTGGTTGGCCGTCGAATTGGTCGTCAGACCCGGGTTGAACCGCATCAGGTCCGAACTGCAGCCTGCCGAAAGGCCGGTCACAAGCAGGATCGCTGCTCCTCGCGCAAGCATGCGCCTGTTTCGCGTAAGGATGGAACACTGCATGACTCTACCCGCACCCTGTACTCATTGGTGCAGTCATTAGAGCGCGTTAATCTTACCGGTCGGTTAAGGCGCGCCATAATTGCCGCTGGGGCAAGAGACGGCAACCAGATCAGAGCACGGCCGCGATGCCGCTATTCAGCGGCTGCAGGCGCACCGCACATATGTCTTCGCGCTCGAACCGGCTGCCAAGCTTGGTAAGTTTGGTGATCTGCTGCACGCTCTCGCCGTCGCCGATCGGCGCCACCATGATTCCGCCCGTGGCGAGCTGGTCGACAAATCCGCGCGGCAGCGCGTCAAACGCCGCCCAGGCGATGATCCGGTCGAACGGCCCGTCCGCCGCCGCGCCCTGCGCAGCGTCGCCCTGGCGCACGATGGCGTTTGTCAGCCCGAGCGCCTCGAAGCGCTGCTGCGCCTCCTCGCAAAGCCGTTTGTAGCGGTCGAATGTCAGCACCCGGCCGGCGAACCGCGCCATGACCGCTGCCGTAAACCCCGTTCCGGTGCCGATCTCCAGCACCCGGTTGCCTTTATGGATATCCAGCGCCGCCAGGGCGCGAGCCTGGACGTCGATGCCTTCGATCGCCTCGCCGCAGGCGATCGGCAGCATACGGTTGAGCCAGATCGCGTCGTGCCAGGGACCCGCGACGAAATCGATGCGCGGCGTCGCCTCGATCGCGGCGAAAAGAGCCTTGTCGTCAATGCCTTGCGCGCGCATGCGTAGAAGGAACGCCGCGAACCCCTCTTTGTCGGCCTGCGCCGTATTCATGCCAGCGCCTTCTTCAGCCGGTCCTTGACCTCATGCGCGGTGAGGTCGAGATGCAGCGGGGTGATCGATATCCGGTTGTCGCGGATCGCCGCGATATCGGTGCCGGGAACCGTTTCGGTCTGCTCGCGGCCGAACATCAGCCAGTAATAGGGGAAGCCGCGCCCGTCCCGCCGCTCTTCGATCGACAGGCTGTGCACCAGCTTGCCCTGATTGGCGACCGCCACGCCCTGGACTTCGTCCGGTGTGCAGCGCGGGAAATTCACGTTGAGAAGCACGCCCGCGGGCAGCGAGGTGTCCAGCAGCCTGCGCAACAGGTCGGGCGCATGCGTCTCCGCCGTTTCCCAGGGAACCACCCTGCCCTGTTCGGCGAAATTGTATGCCTGGCTGAGCGCGATCGAGCGGACGCCGAGCAGCGTGCCTTCCATCGCGCCGGCCACCGTGCCTGAATAGGTCACGTCGTCGGCGAGGTTTGCACCGCCATTGACGCCGGAAAGCACAAGGTCGGGCGGCTCCGGCATCAGCCGGCGAATACCCATGATGACGCAGTCGGTCGGCGTGCCGCGCAGCGCGAAATGCCGGTCGTCGATCTGGCGCAGGCGTAGCGGCTCCGACAGGGTCAGCGAATGCGCGAGCCCCGACTGATCGGCCTCGGGCGCCACCACCCAGATATCGTCGGAAAGCTGGCGCGCAATGCGCTCCAGAACCGCCAGCCCCTCGGCGTGGATGCCGTCATCGTTGGTGAGAAGGATTCGCACGCGTCACGCTCCGATCTTTTCAAGTCCGCCCATATAAGGGCGCAAGGCTTGCGGGACCGTGACGCTGCCGTCCTCGTTCTGATAGTTTTCCATCACCGCGATCAGCGCGCGCCCGACCGCGACGCCCGAGCCGTTGAGCGTGTGGACGAACTTGGTCTGCTTCTCGTCAGCGGCGCGGTAACGCGCATCCATGCGCCGGCCTTGGAAATCGCCGCAGACCGAGCAGGACGAGATTTCGCGATAGGCGTTCTGGCCGGGCAGCCAGACCTCGATGTCGTAGGTCTTGCGCGCCCCGAAGCCCATGTCGCCCGTGCACAGGACCATGGTGCGGAAAGGCAATTCGAGGCGCTTGAGCACTTCCTCCGCACAGCCTGTCATCCGCTCATGCTCGTCGAGCGAGCTTTCCTGATCGGTGATCGAGACCAGCTCGACCTTGTAGAACTGATGCTGGCGCAGCATGCCGCGCGTATCCTTGCCCGCCGACCCGGCCTCGGAGCGGAAGCACGGCGTCAGGGCGGTGAAGCGCAAAGGCAGGTTCTCGGCCTTGGTGATCTGCTCGCGAACGAGATTGGTCAGAGAGACCTCGGCGGTGGGGATGAGATAGCGACGGTCGGCCCCCTTTTCCTCGATGAATGCTCTAATACGCGCTTCGAGACCAATTTTCTCGGCGTAATTGGCCCACACTTCTTCGTCTCTATGTCTGTCTTCGGGAGATTGGCGTTCACCCGGCACGATGGGTGTTAAGCCTGTTGTGTCAAAATTGGCGAGCTCAGAAACAGTCAGAAACATCAGTTGCTGAGACAAAGCGTCTCGGTCGATGTAGTTGGTATAGAACAAATCCTCCTCGAACTTCGGTAGCTGCCCCGTGCCGTACATCGCCTCATCCCGCACCAAGAGCGGCGGCTGCACTTCGGTGTAGCCGTGCTCGGTCGTGTGCAGGTCGAGCATGAACTGGCCGAGGGCGCGTTCCAGCCGCGCGAGCTGGCCCTTGAGGATGGTGAAGCGCGAGCCCGACAGCTTGGCCGCCGTCTCGAAATCCATCAGGCCGAGCGCTTCGCCGATCTCATAGTGTTCTTTCGAGGAATTGGCGCGTTTCGGTTCGCCATGGCGGCGTATTTCGACATTGCCATGCTCGTCAGCGCCGACCGGCACGTCGTCCAGCGGCACATTGGGAATGACGTCGAGCGCGTCCTTCAGCTCCTTTTCGAGCTCGCGTTCCTTCGTCTCGCCCTGCTGCACGAACGCCTTGAGCTCCGCCACCTCGGCTTTCAGCTTTTCGGCCAGCGATTTGTCGCCCTGCGCCATCGCCTTGCCGATTTCCTTCGACGCCGCGTTCTGTTTCGCCTGCGCGTCCTGAAGCGCGGTCAGATGCGACCGCCGCGCCTCGTCCTTCGCAACGATGTCATCGACCGTGGAGCGCGCCTCCGCCTCGGACGAGCCGCGCTTGACCAGCGCGCCGGCCAAGGCTTTGGGGTTTTCGCGAATCCATCTTATGTCGAGCATGTGCGTTCGGTTCCCGTTCGGACTGGCCTCTTTGCCACGGTGTCTCACCCGGAAGACGCACCGCCCGGTTCAGGTCGGAAGAGGCGAAGAGGGGGTAAACCGCGACGCAAAAAGGCGCAAGACTGTGGGTCGAAATAAGGCCGGTTCCGGGGCTGGCCTATTCAGCCGCGCCGTCCGCTTCCGCGGCTTCCTTCGCGGCCGCTTCCTCCGCCCGCCGGCGCTCCATGCGCCGCGCCAGCCAGATTGACAGCTCATAGAGAAGGATGGTCGGGACCGCGAGACCGATCTGGCTGACCGGATCGGGAGGCGTGAGGATCGCCGCGGCCACGAAGGCGAGCACGATGGCGTATTTGCGCTTGGAGGCGAGACCATCCGCGCTCAGCAGGCCAGCGCGCACCAGAAGCGTGGTCACCACCGGCAGTTGGAATACCAGGCCGAAAGAGAAGATCAGAGTCATGATGAGACTCAGATATTCCGAAACGCGCGGCAGAAGCGAAATCTGGATCTCGTTCTCCGGCCCCACCTGCTGCATCGACAGGAAGAACCACATCACCATCGGCGTGAAGAAGAAATAGACCAGCGAGGCGCCGATCAGGAACAGCACCGGCGTGGCGACCAGGTAAGGCCGGAAGGCTGACCGCTCGTTGCGGTAAAGGCCCGGCGCGATGAACTTGTAGATCTGCGTCGCGATGATCGGAAACGCCAGCACCAGTCCGCCGAACATGCCGAGCTTGATCTGGGTGAAAAAGAACTCCTGCGGCGCGGTGTAGATCAGGTCGACCTTGGTGGGATCGAGCCCGGCCCAGTCGGTCGCCCACTGAAACGGGATCACCAGCAGATTAAAAAGCTGCTTGGCGAAAAAGAAACAGACCAGGAAGGCGATCAGGAAGCCACCGATCGACCACATCAGCCGCCGGCGGAGCTCGATCAGATGCTCCATCAGCGGGGCCGACGACTTGTCGATCTCGTCCTCGTCGGTGTTCGAATTGCTCAAGACGCCTGCCTGCCCTTGTTCGCGCCCGCGCCGGCTTTCGAAGACTTCGCGGCTGTCTGCTTGGGCGCGGCTTTCGGCTTGGCCGGCGCTTTTGGCGCATCGGATTTCGCGGCAGCCGGTTTGGCGGCGGCACGGCCGGTAGCGGCCTTCGTGGAAGCAGGTTTGGTCCTGGCCGACGATGCCGGCCTGGCTTTGGCCGTCGCGGACTTCTTCGCGGCGCCGTCCGTCGCATTGGCGCTCGACTTGTTCTGGCCGTTCTTCAGCGGTGGCGCGGGCGTCGCCTCGGCGCTGGCTGACACACTGCCCTTGGCGGCGTCCTTTTCCGCTTGCGGCTTGGCAGTCGGGCGCATCGCCGCATCGAGGCCGGAACGCACGTCGTCCGCAGCTTTCTGCATGGGACTGAACGCTTTTCTGATGTCCGCCGCCGGGTTCAGTTTGCGGACATCGTCGACCAGGCCTTTCACGTCGTCGAGTTCGGCTTCCTTCAGCGCCTCGTCGAACTGCTTGCGGAAGTCGCCGGCCATGGCGCGCAACTTGGTCGTCGTCCGGCCGAAATTGCGCAGCATTCCGGGCAGGTCCTTTGGCCCCACGATCACGATCAGGACGACCGCAACCACGAGCATTTCAGGCCAACCGATGTCGAACATGGCTCAGGCTTCCAGAGTGTGCGAGCGCGGCCGCGCTCCACCAGACGCTGTCAGGAGGACTTGCCGGCCTTCTGCTTTGCAGAGCGCACCGGCTCATCCGCCTTGTGCTCGACCGTTTTGGCGTCCTCGCCAGATTCGTCCTCCTCACCCATGCCCTTGCGGAAATTCCGGATTCCCTTGGCCATGTCGCCCATCAGCTCGGGAATCTTACCGCGGCCGAAGAGGAGAAGGACAACGACCAGCACGATCAGCCAGTGCCAGATGGAAAAGCTACCCATGGTTTTGTTCTCTCTGAATTTCGTTCCCGTGAACCTGATCTATGCGTTTTCGTCGCGTCTTTCAAACACAAGAACGTCGCGGGCGCGCACGGTGACCCATATGTCGCGACTGCGTGAGGGCAATTCTCCAATCCGCACGCGCGCCCTCACCGGCGTTTCGATGCCCGGAACCGCCAGTTCAAGAAGCTCCACAACACCGAGGAAGCGGCGTGATAACACCCGCGCCTGCAGCGCGCCATCGGATTCGCTGACATCGAAGCCTGACAGCCGGATCGCGACATCAACCGGTGTGCCGTCGGCGAAACCCGGCGCCGCCAGGCGCCCGAGCGGCGTATCCACCACACCGGCGCCGGCTTGCGCCGGAAATATGTTCAACTCCGAGAAAAACCCTGCAGTGAACAGGTCGACCGGGCGCTCGTAGAGCTCTTCCGCCGGTCCCGCCTGCACCAACAGTCCGTCCCGCAGCAGTGCAATTCGGTCGCCAAGGCGCATCGCTTCTTCCGCGTCGTGGGTCACGACGATCGCCGTCGCCCGGCTCTGGCGCAGTATCGCCAGCGTCTCGGCCCGCACGGTGTCCTTCAGCCTGGAATCAAGGCCTGAGAAAGGTTCGTCCATGAGAAGCACGGCCGGCCGCGGCGCCATGGCCCGCGCCAGCGCGACGCGCTGCTGTTCACCGCCCGACAGAACATGCGGAAAGGAATAGGCGTATTGCGCCAGTCCGACCCGCTCCAGCGCGATCAGCGCCTCCCTGCGGCCTTCCGGTTTCGACAGGGCCGTCAGCCCGAAACGGACGTTGTCGAGGATGCTGAGATGCGGAAACAGGGCGAAATCCTGGAAGACCAGCCCGATGGACCGCTTTTCAGGAGGGACGTAGATGGACGGCCCGGCGATTTCCCGTTCGTTGAGAAGCACGCGGCCCGAGGACTGGGTCTCGATGCCGGCGGCAATCCTCAGCAGCGTCGTCTTGCCCGATCCGGAAGGCCCAAGCAGACACAGCACCTCTCCGGGCTCCGCCGACAGGGTAATGCCGCGCAGCGTTACCGCATCCGATGAGTAGCTGTGTCGGATATCCTCGAACGACAGCCGCGCGGCGAATGTGACGCCTGCGGTTACGCGCTGGGCCGGATGGACTTCCGTTTGCATCGAGATGTCCCGAACGCCGCCTGAACTCGGCGGCGGCACGGGTCAATCATCCTCGGCACGGGGTGTCAACAGGCCGAGTTCCTCCAGATCGATGTCGGTCAGCTCGTCCTCGTCCTCGGCCAGATCGTTGGCATTGGCCGGCGGCTGCGGCACCGAAAAGCTCGACGGCATGCGCGAGGACAGCAAACCGGCGCCCTTGAGCTCGTCCAGCCCCGGCAGGTCGCGCAGTTCGGGCAGGCCGAAATGGTCCAGAAACGCCTCGGTCGTGCCGTAAGTCACCGGGCGGCCCGGCGTGCGCCGGCGTCCGCGCATGCGCACCCACTCGCTTTCCAGAAGCGTGTCGAGCGTTCCCTTGGAGGTCTCCACGCCACGGATTTCCTCTATCTCCGCGCGTGTTACCGGCTGGTGATAGGCAATGATCGCCAACACCTCGAGCGCAGCGCGCGACAGCTTCTTCTGCTGCACCGATTCCCGGTTCATCAGGAATGCGAGATCGCCCGCCGTACGGAACGCCCAGCTGTCGCCGACCGGCACCAGGTTCACGCCGCGCCTGGAATAGGTTTCGGCAAGTTCGGCCATCACCGCGGCTACGTCGATACCTTCCGGCAACCGCGCGGCAAGCTGCTTTTCGCTCACGGGCTCGGCGGACGCAAAGACGATCGCCTCCGCCATACGCACGGCCTCGGCCATGTGGAGCCTGGCGGCGGGGTTGTCTTCGCGCATGTCGAGGCCGTCTTCGTCAGTCTCAAAGGGCACCGCCGCCGCGCTTCCACCTTCGCTCATTGTTCCACCTCGGCCAGTTCGGCCCGTGCCGGTTTGTCGTTTCGGTTGCGCATGTACAGCGGCGCAAAGGCCTCTTGCTGCCTGATTTCGAGCGCGCCTTCGCGCACCAGTTCCAGCGTCGCGGCAAAGGAGCTTGCCATCGCCGTTGTCCGGTCGCCGGGCAAGGTAAGATATTCGAGCAGAAATGCGTCGAGCGCCGTCCAGTCGCGGAAGCTACCGATCATCCGCGCCAGAATGGTGCGCGCGTCCTTGAGCGACCACACGCCACGCATTTCGATCCGCACATTGGTCACAGCCTGTCGCTGGCGCAGCGAAGCATAGGCCGTCAGCAGGTCGTAGAGCGTGCCTGTGTATTCATTGCGCCGGTCGACAACTTCCAGTTCGGGGTTGCCGCGCGCAAACACGTCGCGCCCCAGCCGGTTGCGGTTGACGAGCCGCGCCGCCGCGTCCCGCATCGCTTCAAGACGCTTGAGGCGGAACTGCAGGATCGCCGCCATCTCCTCGCCGGTCTCGCCCTCCTCGTCCGCCAGATCGGGGATCAGCAGCCGCGATTTCAGATAGGCCAGCCAGGCTGCCATCACCAGATAGTCAGCGGCGAGTTCCAGCCTCAGTTCACGCGCGCGCTCCACGAAGGAGATATACTGTTCGACCAGAGCCAGCACCGAGATGCGCGCCAGATCGACTTTCTGGTTGCGCGCCAGATGCAGCAGCAGATCGAGCGGGCCCTCGAAACCGTCGACGTCGACCACGAGAGCCGGGTCGCTCTCGGTGCGCGCGGGCTCGTCCGCCCACATCGCATCCAGCGTTGCCTGGCTTCCGTTGCCGTTTGCTTGGGCCGCGTTCATCGCTTGTCCTCAGGCCGCCTCGACCGATGTGCCGGTAAGCGCGGCGAATTCCTGTCTGGCGGCGGTTTCTTCCACGCTGTCGGGACGTTCGCGCTTCAAAAGCGTACGTTGGGCGCGCATTTCAGCCTTGCCCGCAAGCACCGGCGTCTGTCTCGCAACCTGCCGCATTTCATCCATCACGCCGTTGCAGTGAAGAACCACATCGCATCCGGCGGCGAAAATTGCATCCGTACGATCGCCGAAATCCCCAGAAAGCGCCTGCATCGACACATCGTCGCTCATCAACAGCCCGTCAAAGCCAATCTCGCCACGGATGATCTCCTCGATCACGGCGCGCGAAGTCGTCGCGGGCTGCATCGGATCAATCGCGGCATAAACGACATGCGCCGTCATCGCCATCGGCATGTCCGCAAGCGCCCTGAATGGTGCGAAATCATGGGCTCTCAGCTCTTCCAGCGGCGTGGCCACCGTCGGGAGTTCAAGATGCGTATCCGCGGCAGCCCTGCCATGTCCTGGGATGTGTTTGACCACGGGCAGAACTCCGCCCGCCATCAGCCCTTCGGCAGTCGCGCGGCCAAGCGCTGCAACCGTATCGGGATCGCGGCCATATGCACGGTTGCCGATCACATCATGCGCGCCCTCCACTGGCACGTCGAGCACCGGCAGGCAGTCGGCGGTGATACCCAACCGCAGAAGGTCGAACGCGTGGAGGCGCGCAAGCAACCACGCCGCGCGCAGCCCCGCCCCGGCGTCACGAGCGTAGAGCGCGCCAAATTCGGACGCCGGCGGATAATTGGGAGCCAGTGGCGGTCGCAGCCGCTGAACGCGCCCGCCCTCCTGATCGATGAACACGGGCGCGTCGGGGCGCCCGACGCAGGCGTGCATTTCCGAGACCAGGGCGCGAACTTGATCGGCTGCTTCAATGTTGCGCGCGAAGAGTATGAAACCCCACGGTTTTTCGGCCCTGAAGAATGCCTTCTCATCGGGCGAAAGGCGCAAACCGGCGGCACCCAGGATCATCGCTTTTGATTCGCTCATGGCAACAGCCTAATCCGGCAGCAATTCAGATGGAATTGCCACTGCGATAATGCACCATGGGCGGGAAAATATGACGTAGCGTTCAGTCCGCTGCGTCGAGGGCGGCGATCAAGGCCGCCGCAGCATACATTTCGCGCTGGCGTTTGGCGCGCCTGGCCGCGGCTTCCGCGTCCTCGCCCCACCGATCGCGATTCCAGTCTTCGTCGACATGCGCCGCGGCCCAGGCACGGTCGGCATCGAGTTCGCCGGCCTCAACCGCCATTGCGAGCAGCGCCGAGCTGGTGAGTGATGTCATCACATGCAAAGCGGCGATGCGATGCGGTTCCCGGCGTTGCGCCAGATGAACGCCAAGCACGGCAATGGTTTCGCGCGGCTGCTCGACGGGCATCACCCCTTCGGCAACGATGAACCGCGCGCCAAGCGCCGAATGCGCCCAGTCCAGCACCGGGTCCCATGCCTGCTCCTGCCTTTCGACCAACTCCCGCGGCGTCTCGGCGCGGTAGCAGATGAGATCCGACGAGGCGTAGTGCAGCACGTCTTCGAGAACCGCCTGCGGATCATCCGCAACGCCATCGATCGCCGTGTTGACCAGCCGTGTCGCCGGCATGGTCATCGGATCGATATGATCCGCCTGTGCGCCAAATTCAGCGGCGACCAGCGTCGCCGCGCGGGCAGTCGGCAGAATTACCGGGCGGCGACCGGGCGTCAGCGCCTGTCTGCCGTCGAGCCTGACGGAATGACCGTCCTCCTCGGCCATCACGCCCGCATCCTTGTAGAACCTGCGCGGCAGCGGGGTATGCATGGCCTCGCGCGCGCTGCGCGTGGGATTCACGTCCTTCCTGCCGGTCTCCAGATCGTTCAAAAGTTCGCGCATTGTCACTTTCGTCTCGTGATCTAGCCTGATTGTATGCGCCGTGCCGGCCGGTTGACCAGCAGCAAACCGGCGGCGATCAGCGCCAGCGCGGCGAATATGCGCCACGACAGCGGTTCGCCTAGCAGGAGGCCGCCGCCGAGCACGCCGAATACCGGGCTGAGAAACGTGAAGCTCGACAGCCCCGAAGCCGGATAGCGGCGCATCAGCCAGAACCACAACACATAGGTGAAGGCGACGACAAATACAGCCTGGAACAGCAGCGAACCTGTCGCCAGTGCCGAAACGTCGCGCAATACAGGTCCCGCGAGCGGGATCAGCGGCGCTGCAAAAATCGCCGAAATCACGAGCTGGTACAGCAGCGTCTTTTCGGCGCTGACATCCGAAAGTTTCGAGCGCTTGATGACGATGGTGGTCGCGCCCCAGAGCATGCCCGCCACGAGCAGCATCAGATCGCCGCGCAGCGCCGACGGGTCGGGCAGGCTGAGCTTGTCCGAAAATACCAGCGCAACCCCGCCGAATGCCAACAGGAGCCCCGTGAAGCGCATACGCGACATGCGCTCGCCAAGCACGAAATGCGCCCCGATAAGAACCCAGAACGGCATCGTGTTGATCATCAGAACGCCTCGCGCTGCCGTCGTGTAGTCAAGGCCGAAGAAAATCAGCACGAATTCGGCGCCGAACATGACGCCGGCCAGGATGCCGGCCCAAAGCGTGCCGTCGCGTTCAAACAGCCGGATCGAGCGCCACCAGCACCAGCCGAAGACCAGCACCGACGCAATCGCCGAGCGCGCGACGGTCAAGAACACAGGGTTGTAGCCCTCATTCGATATCTTGATCGTCACCTGGTTCAGGCCCCAGGTCAGGGTCAGCAGGATCATCATCCCGGCAGCGAAGCCATCGATCGCGGCGCGGCGGTCAAACGTTGGGCCGGCAGTGCTCATTCACCGCCTCCGGCGCTGGATTCGTCCAGACCAAGGAGGTTCCAGCTTTGCACCATGTGGCCGGGCAGTGGCGCGGTTACGTCGACCGTACCGCCGTCGGGATGCGGGATCACGATCCGTCTTGCGTGGAGATGCAACCGCTTCTGAATGCCGCCTGGAAAGTCCCAGTTCTGGTCCGCCTCGAAATATTTCGGATCGCCAATGATCGGACACCCCAGAGCGGCGGCATGAACGCGAAGCTGGTGTGTCCGGCCGGTATGGGGCTCCATTTCCAGCCATGACAATGCCTGGCCGGATTTCTCCACCACGCGGTAATAGGAAACGGCGTGGTCGGCGCCGTCCTCACCATGTTTGGCGACGCGAACGCGGTCACCGTCGGGCGTCGGCTCCTTGATCAGCCAGCTCGATATCTTGCCCTCGGCCTTCTTCGGAACGCCTTTCACCAGGGCCCAGTAGACCTTTTTCGTCTCGCGAGTGCGGAACGATTCAGCCAATCGCATCGCTGCCTGCCTCGTGCGCGCGACAACCAGCGCACCCGACGTGTCCCGGTCGAGCCGGTGCACCAGACGTGGCTTCTCGCCCTTCTTGTTGCGCCATGCTTCAAGCATCTGGTCGACGCTGCGCACGATGCCGGAACCGCCCTGCACGGCAAGCCCCGGCGGTTTGTTGAAGACGAAGACCTTGTCGTCTTCGTAGACCAGGATTTGCGACAGCGCGTCGCCGTCGCCCTTGCCGGTGATGCTGCGCGGGGTCAACGGGCCGGACGCGTTGCGGTCCACCCCGAGCGGCGGCACGCGCACGGTCTGCCCGGCAACCAGCCGCGTATCCGACTTCACGCGGCCGCCATCGACGCGCACCTGGCCCGAACGCAGCAGCTTTTGCAAATGGCCGAATCCCAGGCCCGGATAATGCGCCTTGAACCAGCGGTCCAGGCGCATATCGGCCTCGCCTTCGTCCACCTTGATCTGCTCAACGCCGGCCATGATGCTCACCAAATATGCCTCGCTTCCTCATTGTCAGGCGAAGCCGCGGACAATCGCCATGCCAGCAATGAGGGCCGCGACCGCACCCGCCACGCTCGCCGCCACATAGCCTGCGGCCGCGGCATGCGCGCCGCGCTCCCAGAGCACTACAACATCGAGTGAGAATGCCGAGAACGTCGTGAACCCGCCCAGAACGCCCGTGGCAACAAAAAGCCGCAACTCGGGTGACGCTCCGGTGCGCCGTGCCAGCAGCTCGATGAACACGCCCATTGCAAACGAGCCGACGATGTTGATCGTCAGCGTGCCCCACGGGAATGTGGGCCCGATCAGCCTGAGCGAGGCCAGATTGAGGAGATGGCGCATGGAGGCCCCGACGGCGCCGCCCGCCGCGACAACGAGAAGATGATACATCCCCCCTGATAGCGGATGCCGCCCGCCGCCGAAAGGCCCGCTTTCAGCCGTTGCGGCGACACGCCTCAGGCGGCTGCCTTGGCCTGCTGGAGCAATTCGCCGACCAACGCGTCAAGCGCGTCCCAGTCGGTGTATTCATGATCTTCGGAGGTGTCGGTCGAGCCGCCTTCCTTGCGGGCGATGTATTTCATCAGCATCCGCTTCATGAAGTCGTACTTGGTGTAGCGCAGTGCACCTGCGGCGTGGTGCACGTGGTCCGGCTTCCATTTCGTGCGATTGAACATGTCATTTGCGATCTTCCCGATCGCCACATGTTCCTCCGGGAAGCCCGAAGCCGCGGCGAGCGAAACGGAGACGAATGCCGAAGGAATCGCGCCCAGTTTCTTGCTGTTCATGCCAATCCATTCGGTGATCGCCGATGGAAACGCACCGATATGGACCGGCGCGGCAATGATCGCAGCGTCGAACATATCCATGTCGATGTCTTCCAGATCGCCAGCGTCGAATATCGTGACGTCGTGGCCGCGGGTCTGTACCGAACCGGACATATGGCGGGCGATCTTGCGGGTCTGTCCCTCGACCGTCCCGTAGGCAATGAGAACATGCATCGTATGCCTCCAGTCACATTGCAGGTCTCGGCCTGCACCTGCCGTGAAACTAGACGGCCCCGCCCATGTGATCCTTGACCCGGATCAACAAAGCGATCGGTCAGTCACCGGCAGGATCGCGTGAAAACCACAGGTCATCGTAGACTGCGGTCGCACTTTCATCAGGGGCACGCTCGCTGGTTGGAACGACCGAGCGTGAACGCCAGGCCTCGTCATATGTCGGCGACCGGCGAATGACGGACCTGTCGGACGCCCCGATGCAGGGAATGAACCAGGCCGGCGATACGGCCTTCGCCGCGAAACCTGCCCCCTTGCGGGTCACCAGCATGGCAATGCCAATGCGTTCCGAAGGCTGCCACGGAAACACCAGCCTGCCGCCTTCCCGCAACGCCTCCAACCACGCGACTGGCGGCGCAACCACGCCGGCGTTTACATAGATGATGTCGCATGGTTCCAGCGGATGATCCGTGGCGTCGGCTTCCACGATTGTCACATTGCTGAATGCCTGGAGATTGCGGCGTGCGCTTTCCGCCAGCGACGGCTCGATCTCGAAGCCGGTCACGGTGCCATTGGGCTGCACCAGGGTCGCCAGAATAGCGGTGTAGTAGCCCATACCGGCGCCGATATGGACGACGCCCTCGCCTGGCTGTGGCGCCACCGCGCCGATCCAGCCGGCATGCAGGAACGGTTCGCCATTGTTGATCCCCTTCGCCGGATCGAGCGCCACGAGAACGTTCTGATAGACGTAGGTCGGATCGTCGGAGGGCGACACCACTATGCGGCCGGCGCCGCCGATCCGCCACGGGCCGGGAGGCAGGAACGCCTCACGCGGAGTTTCCTCGAACGCGCGTTCGATGCGCGGGTCGGAACTGCCGCTGGCGGCAGCCATCATCCGCGCATAATGGCCGCGCGCCTCATCCAGTCTCGTCTTGCGTTCCGTCATCGTCCCGGGCTTGTCGTTCTCTTCTCAGCTTCGCCCAATAATCCAGCCGCTTGCGGATTTCGCGTTCGAACCCGCGATCCGGCGGATCGTAGAATGTATGCCGGCCCATGGCCTCCGGAAAGTAATCCTGGCCCGAAAATGCGTCGGGCTGGTCGTGGTCGTACTGATAGCCCGTACCGTAGCCTTCCGATTTCATCAGCTTTGTCGGCGCGTTCAGGATGTGCTTGGGCGGCAGAAGCGAGCCATGCTCCTTGGCGGCGCGGGTCGCCGCTCCGAAGGCTCGATAGGCCGCATTCGATTTCGGCGCGGTAGCGAGATAAATGCAGGCCTGCGCGAAGGCGAGTTCTCCTTCGGGCGACCCCAGATAGTCATAGGCGTCCTTGGCCGCATTGGCGACGACCAGCGCCTGCGGATCGGCCAGCCCGATATCCTCCATCGCCATGCGCACAAGCCGGCGCCCGAGATAGAGCGGATCCTCGCCGGCATCGAACATGCGCGCCAGGTAGTAGAGCGCCGCGTCCGGATCGGACCCCCGGACCGCCTTGTGAAGCGCGGAAATGAGATTGTAGTGGCCGTCCTGGCCCTTGTCGTAGATCGGCGCCCGGCGCTGAACCACACTCTGCAGGCCGTCGGCGTCGAATGTCTCGCCCTCGCGCGCGGACCGCCAGACTTCCTCGGCAAGCGTCAGCACCGCCCTGCCGTCACCGTCCGCCATGCGCAGCAGCATGGGCCGCGCCTCCTCGTCCAGCGGCAATGGACGGCCCACAGCCTGTTCAGCGCGCTCCAGCAGCAGGGCAAGACTTTCAGGATCGAGCGTGTGGAACACCAGCACCCGCGCGCGCGACAGGAGCGCCGCGTTGAGCTCGAATGAGGGGTTTTCCGTCGTCGCGCCGACGAGGATGACGGTGCCGTCCTCCATCACCGGCAGGAAACTGTCCTGCTGGGCGCGGTTGAAGCGGTGGATTTCGTCGACGAAAAGCAGCGTCTGGCGGCCGTTCTGGCGGCGCAGCCTGGCAGTTTCGAACACCTTCTTCAGGTCGGCGACACCTGAGAAGATCGCCGATATCTGCTCGAAGGCCAGTTCGGTCTCGCCGGCCAGAAGCCGTGCTACCGTTGTCTTGCCTGTGCCCGGCGGCCCCCAGAAGACCAGCGATCCAAGCGATCCGGAGGCGATCATCCGCGTCAGCGCACCGTCCGGCCCGGTCAGATGCTCCTGACCGACAACCTCGTCGAGCCTGGCGGGCCGCAACCTGTCGGCGAGCGGGCGTCCCGCCCCCGCCTGGCCGGGTTCTGTTGCATTCGCGTCTCCGAACAGATCGGCCATCGACGCGTCAGAAACGCAGGACCTGGCGGATTGTCTGGCCGTTGCGCTCGATGGTGAAACGCCACCAGCGCGTGTCTTCGCCCGCCGCCGATGCGAGCGTTTCCGGCTTGTCTATGGCAACGCCATTCACGTCTCGCACGATGTCGCCGGGCAGGAAGCCGAAGCGGGCGGCGGGCGACGACCGGTCTATGTCGATGATAGCCACTCCCTCTGCCCGCCGGCTCACGCGCAGCCGCTGCGCAAGCCGTGGCGACAACACCGCCACCTTGGCTCCGGCAAACGGCGAATTGCCGTCGATAACAACCTCGCCGCCCGATACGCCCTCAGGCGCCTGCGCGAGGCTGACATCGACGGATATTTCCTCGCCTTGGCGCATCAGCGTCAGATTGACGGTCGAGCCGATCGGACGGGTCGCCAGCCGATAGTCGAGCGCTTCGGGATGTTCTATGGCGGCTCCGTCCATGGCGAGCGCCACATCTCCGGGACGAATGCCGGCGGTGCCAGCCGGACCATCCGCGCTGACGTCACTGACCAGCGCGCCCGCCGGCCGGCTCATGCCGAGCGCTTCGGCCATCTGCGCGTCGACAGGATCGAAACTGGCGCCGATCCACGGCCGCTCGAAATATTCGCTGCCGCCGCGCGCCGATTCCACCACCGCGCGGACCATGTTCGAAGGGATCGCGAATCCGATGCCGATGGAACCACCGCTCTGGCTGAATATTGCAGTGTTGATGCCCACCAGATCGCCGGCCATGTTGATCAGCGCGCCACCGGAATTGCCCGGGTTGATCGCCGCGTCCGTCTGAATGAAGAAGCCGAAATCGGAAATGCCGATATGGCTTCTGGCGAGCGCCGAGACGATGCCGCTGGTCGTCGTCTGTCCCACGCCGAACGGATTGCCGATTGCCAGCACGAGGTCGCCGACCAAGAGCGCGTCGGAATCGCCGATCGGCACGGTCGGGAATTCCTCGTCCGCGCCGATCTTCAGCACCGCGATGTCGAGCGATTCATCCTTGAGCAGGATCGTGCTTTCGAATTCCCTCCCGTCCGAAGTTGCGACCTTCACCTCATCCGCGCCCCGGATGACATGGAAATTGGTCACCACGAGACCGGACGGGTCGACGATCACGCCCGAGCCCAGCGAAGATTGCACGCGCGGCGGCATCTGCCGGCCGAAAAATTGTTCGAAGAATGGGTCGTTCATGAATGGCGACTGCGCTCGCACTTGCTGCGAGGCATACACATTCACGACGGCCGGCGCGGTCTCTGCCACCAGCGGCGCAAACGACAGCTGCATTTCCTGGCGCCCGAAAGGCAGGCGGCGCTGCGCATCGGAACCTTCAAGTCCGCCGCGCAGAAGATCGGTCAGGATCGACCCGAGATCCTGCGCGCCGGTCTCCTGTGCACGCAGCGGTGCAAGCGAAGTCACGACGATCAGCAGCGCTGCGGCTAGCGTGGAAGCGGAAAACATCAATCGGCGCATGACGGGAATCCTCTCAGGCGAAGCGGATGCCATTTTCAGGACAATTGTGCAAAACAAATGGTGGCGGCCGCAGCGCGGTGCAATCCACCGTGTTCGGCGCACAGATTCATTTTCCAGCTACAATACCGCCTCGGACCGGCATAGATATTGCGCTGTCGGCTGATTCCGCCGTCCTTCGCCCCTTTGTCGGAACCCAAACTGCATGGCTGCGCCCTTCGTATGGCCGGTGATCCTGCTCACCATCTCCAACGTCTTCATGACATTCGCCTGGTACGGGCATCTGAAATTCACCGACCGCCCGATATACATCGTCATCGTCGCAAGCTGGATGATCGCCTTCGTCGAATATTGCTTTGCCGTACCGGCAAACCGCTACGGGCACGGCGTCTACAGCGTCGCCGAATTGAAGACGATCCAGGAAGTCATCACGCTCACGGTCTTTGCCGTGTTTTCGGTCACCTATCTTGGCGAGAGTTTCACGCTCAACCACGCCGTCGGCTTCGTGCTGATCTGCCTCGGCGCCTTCTTCATCTTCAAGGGACCGCTGGGCTAAGCCAAAAAGAAAAAAGGGCCCCACAGGGCCCTTCGAAATCGTTACACATGAACTGCGGCTTACGCCGCTTCGGCTTCCTCGCCGGTGTCCTCTGCTTCAAGGCGGGCGCGGTCGGCAGCGCCCTTGGCCGAGGTGTCGCGATCGACAAACTCGATCACGGCCATGGCCGCGTTGTCGCCGTGACGGAAACCGGCCTTCATGATGCGCAGATAGCCGCCATTACGGGTGGCGTAGCGTGGTGCAATAGTATCGAACAGGCGCTTGGCCAGTTCGTCCGAACCGATCTGCGCGATCACCTGACGGCGGGCATGCAGGCCGCCGCGCTTGCCGAGCGTGACCAGCTTTTCCACGATCGGGCGAAGTTCCTTCGCCTTGGGGAGCGTGGTGGTGATCTGTTCGTGCTCGATCAGCGACGCGGCCATGTTGGAAAACAGGGCCTTGCGGTGGCTTACGGTGCGGTTCAGCCGGCGACCGGACTTTCCGTGACGCATCGGACTTCTCCTTCGGTTTCTACTCGGGGACGGAGCCCCGCTTCTCTGTTACCCGCCGTACCGGGCGCGGCAGCCAAGCCGCCGGCCCGGATCAGGCTCAATACTGGTCTTCGTAGCGCTTGGCCAGATCTTCGATGTTGTCCGGCGGCCAGTCCTGCACCTCCATGCCCAGGTGAAGGCCCATGGAAGCCAGCACTTCCTTGATCTCGTTGAGCGACTTGCGGCCGAAATTCGGCGTCCGCAGCATCTCTGCTTCGGTCTTCTGGATCAGGTCGCCGATATAGACGATGTTGTCGTTCTTCAGGCAGTTGGCCGAACGGACCGACAGCTCCAGCTCGTCCACCTTCTTCAGGAGCGCCGGGTTGAAGGCAAGTTCCGTCACCTGCTCCGCCGGCTGTTCCTTCTGCGGCTCCTCGAAATTGACGAAAAGCGCCAGCTGGTCCTGCAGGATGCGGGCGGCAAAAGCCACTGCGTCCTCGCCGGTGATGGCGCCGTTGGTATCCAGCGTCATGATCAGCTTGTCATAGTCGAGAACCTGACCCTCGCGGGTGTTCTCCACCTTGTAGGAGACTTTCTTGACCGGCGAATACAGGCTGTCGACCGGGATCAGTCCGATCGGCGCGTCCTCGGCGCGGTTGCGGTCTGCCGGCACATAGCCCTTGCCGGTGTTGACAGTGAACTCCATGCGGATCTCCGCGCCCTCGTCGAGCGTGCAGATCACGTGATCGGGGTTCAAAATCTCGACGTCGCCGACGGTCTGGATGTCGCCCGCGATGACCTGGCCCGGACCCTGCTTGCGCACGACCATGCGCTTGGGTCCGTCACCTTCCATGCGGATGGCGATTTCCTTGATGTTGAGAACGATGTCGGTCACGTCCTCGCGCACGCCGGCGATCGAGGAGAATTCGTGCAGCACGCCGTCGATCTGGACGGCGGTGACGGCAGCGCCACGCAGCGACGACAACAGAACGCGGCGCAGGGCATTGCCGAGCGTAAGGCCGAAGCCCCGCTCCAGCGGCTCGGCCACGACCGTCGTCATCGTATTGCCCTTGGACTGGAACTCGATCTTGTTGGGCTTGATCAGTTCCTGCCAGTTTTTCTGGATCATAGTGTCATCCTTCCGTTTCCCCGCCACCATCCAATCGTGGCGGGCGTCATGGAAACCGTGGAGGAGCGTCCGTTGGAAGCTCGCGCGGCAATTTGAACCCGGTTATACGCGGCGCTTCTTGCGCGGACGGCAACCGTTATGCGGGATCGGCGTCACATCACGGATCGACGTGATGGTGAAGCCTGCTGCCTGAAGCGCGCGCAGCGCCGACTCGCGGCCCGAACCGGGACCGCTGACCTCGACTTCGAGCGTACGCATACCATGATCCTGCGCCTTGCGGGCACAATCCTCGGCAGCCATCTGGGCAGCAAACGGGGTCGACTTGCGCGAACCCTTGAACCCCTGGGCGCCGGCCGACGACCAGGCAATCGCGTTGCCCTGCGCGTCGGTGATGGTGATCATGGTATTGTTGAACGTCGAGCTGACATGCGCGACGCCAGTGGAAATGTTCTTGCGTTCGCGGCGGCGTACGCGGGCGGCTTCCTTGGCCATTATCGTCCTTTCACTGATCTCTACACCGCCGTAATGCCAGCGGCTCCACCTGGAGGCAGTCGGGAGGTCGGCAGGTGGCAATCGGACGAACCGACTGCCTGTTGCCTACTGCCGAATGCCGCCGATTACTTCTTCTTGCCTGCGATCGCCTTGGAAGGCCCCTTGCGGGTTCGGGCGTTGGTATGCGTGCGCTGTCCGCGGACGGGCAGCGAGCGGCGATGGCGCAGGCCGCGATAGCAGCCCAGATCCATCAGGCGCTTGATGTTCATCGAAACTTCGCGGCGAAGATCGCCCTCGACCCGATAGTCGCGGTCGATGATCTCGCGAATCTGGAGCGCCTCGGCGTCCGTCATTTCGTGAACGCGGCGCTCGGCCGGAATATTCGCCTTCGACACGATCTCGGATGCGAACTTCGATCCGATACCGTGGATATATTGAAGCGCAATCACAACGCGCTTGTTTGTCGGCAGATTGACGCCGGCTATACGAGCCATCTCTCGTCTCCATGTAAGCCGGAATATCCGGCGCTTCGGGTTACCCGCGTCCGGTGGAGGCCGGCCCCTGCGGGTGTCGTTCCATACATAAAGGGCAAAAGGCCCTTGCGGGCGGTTCCACCACTTGGCTGACTGGAAGACGGGCCGCGATAGGCCTTAACGCGGCCGCTGTCAAGCCTGTGTCAGTCCGCGCTCGCCGCCAATGCCGCATCGATCAACCGCGTCACGCTGTCGATGTCCGCCATCCCGTCGACGCCGACCAGTTTGCCCTTGGCGTGATAGTAGCCGATCAGCGGCGCGGTCTTCTTGTAATACTCGCGCAGCCGCTCATCGAAAACTTCGGCGTTGTCATCCTTGCGCACCGGTTGGCCAGCGGCTTTCGCGTCTTCCGCGCGCTTCAGAATCCGCCCGACCAGCGCCTTGTCGTCAACGACGAGTTCGACGACTGCGTCGAGCTCGACACCGCGCTCTTTCAGCATTGCCTCCACCACATCGGCCTGGGCCAGGGTGCGCGGATAGCCATCGAGAATGAAACCCTTGGCCGCATCGGGCTGATCGATGCGCTCCGCGACGATCGCATTCACGATCTCATCGGACACCAGTTCGCCGGCGTCCATCACCGCCTTGGCGCGCATGCCGACCTCGGTCTGGGCCGCAACCGCCGCACGCAGCATGTCTCCGGTGGAAAGCTGCGGGATGCTGTGTTTTTCGACCAGTCGCTGCGCCTGCGTCCCCTTACCGGCCCCTGGCGGGCCAAGCAGTATCAGCCTCATCGTCCCTTCTTCCCCCCGCGAAGCTTCGATTTCTTGATCAGCCCCTCATACTGGTGGGCAATCAGATGCCCCTGAACCTGCGCGACCGTATCAAGCGTCACGCTGACCACGATCAGCAGCGAGGTGCCGCCGAGATAGAAAGGAACGCCCGTGGCCGAGATGAGAAATTCGGGCAGGAGGCAGACCAGGACCAGATAGATCGCGCCGACTGTCGTAATGCGGGTCAGCACATAGTCGATATATTCGGCCGTGCGCTCACCCGGGCGATAACCGGGGATGAAGCCCGAATGCTTCTTCAACTGGTCGGCGGTGTCCTTCGGATTGAACACGATCGCCGTGTAGAAGAAGGCGAAGAAGGCGATCATCGCGGCGTAGAGCAGCATGTAGATCGGCTGGCCGTGGCCGAGAGCGGCCAGAATGCTCGCGCCCCAGGTTGGCAGCGTGGACGTGTCGGCAAAGCCGGCCACGGTTGCCGGCAGCAACAGCAGCGAGGACGCAAAGATCGGCGGAATGACGCCGGCCGTGTTCAGCTTCAGCGGCAGATGCGAGGTATCGCCCTGGAACATGCGATTGCCGACTTGGCGCTTGGGATACTGGATAAGCAGCCGCCGCTGTGCGCGCTCGAAAAACACGATAATGCCGATGACGACGATGGCCAGAACGATGATGGCCAGAATGATGCCGGTCGACAACGCGCCCGTGCGGCCGAGTTCCAGCGTGCCCGAAATTGCCGAAGGCAGGCCGGCCACGATGCCGGAGAAGATGATCAGCGAAATGCCATTGCCGATGCCGCGGGCGGTGATCTGTTCGCCCAGCCACATCAGGAACATGGTGCCTCCGACGAGCGTGATGACGGCGGAGATGCGGAAGAACCAGCCCGGATCGGTCACGATGTCGGTACCGCTCTCAAGCCCGACTGATATGCCGTAGGCCTGAACGGTTGCCAGGAGCACTGTGCCGTAGCGGGTATACTGGTTGATGACCTTGCGGCCCTGCTCGCCTTCCTTCTTCAGCTGTTCAAGCGTCGGCACGACCGAGGCCATAAGCTGCATGATAATGGAGGCTGAGATATAGGGCATGATCCCGAGCGCGAAGATGGCCATGCGCTCCACTGCGCCACCGGCGAACATGTTGAACATGCCGAGCACGCCGCCCGACTGCTGCTGGAAGGCCTGCGCGAATGCGTCGGGATTGATGCCCGGCATCGGGATATAGGTTCCCAGGCGGTACACCAGCAGCGCGCCGAGCGTGAACCAGATGCGCTTCTTGAGGTCTTCGGCCTTGGCGAAAGCCGAGAAATTCAGATTGGCGGCGAGTTGTTCAGCAGCCGATGCCATGGATCGATCTCCGCGTGATCAGGCCGCAATGAGCGGCGCATGCCGCGGCGCGCGGCCGAAGCTCCGAGATAGGCTCCAGCCGGGCCGGATGCAAGCCACGCGCAGCGCGTCACCGGTGAATTCCCGGTGAGCAGCGCATGCGGCGAGGCGATGCTGGATGCCGTTCACTCGGCGGGCTTCGCTTCCGGAAGCTTGACCGAACCGCCGGCCTTTTCGATCTTCTCGATCGCCGACTTGGAGGCGCCGGCCACTTCGAGCGAAAGCTTGGCCTTGAGTTCGCCGTCGCCGAGGACCCGAACGCCGTCGCGAACGCGGCGCAGAACGCCTGCCTCGACGAGCGCTTCGGCTGTCACGGTCTTTTTTGCATCAAGCTTCTTCGCATCTACCGCCTGCTGAATACGGGCAAGCGATACGATGTTGAAATCCTTGGCGAAAATGTTCTTGAAGCCGCGCTTCGGCAGGCGCCGGTAAACCGGCATCTGGCCACCCTCGAAGCCGTTCAGCGCAACGCCTGAGCGCGCGCTCTGGCCTTTGACGCCACGGCCGCCGGTCTTGCCCATGCCGGAGCCGATGCCGCGTCCGACGCGCTTGCGCGATTTCGACGCGCCTTCGCGGTCCCGCAATTCGTTGAGTTTCATCTGATCTCTCCTGCGCTGCGGTTCAAGCCTCGTCGACGACGCGAACGAGGTGCTGTACCCGCGCGATCATGCCGCGGACCGAAGGCGTGTCCTCCAGCGTGCGGCGGCGGTGAAGCTTGTTGAGGCCAAGGCCGATCAGCGTCTTGCGCTGCTCGGACGGACGGCGGATCGGGCTGCCGGTCTGCTCGACAGTAACGGTTTTGCCCTGCTTGCTAGCCATGGTCTTTTATCCCTTGATAGCCGCTGCGGCGTCTATTCCTCGGCCGCGACAGATGCGCCGCGGCGCGCCTGCAGGGCCGAATACTTGATACCGCGCTGCGCGGCCACATCCTTCGGATGCATCTGGCGCTTGAGCGCGTCGAACGTGGCCCGAACCATGTTGTAGGGGTTGGAAGACCCCATCGACTTGGCGACCACGTCGTGCATGCCGAGCGTCTCGAATACGGCGCGCATCGGACCGCCGGCGATGATGCCGGTACCGGCCTTCGCCGAACGCAGAAGCACACGGCCTGCGCCCCAGCGTCCCTCGACGTCGTGATGCAGCGTGCGGCCGGACCGTAGCGGAACGAAGATCAGGTCGCGCTTGGCGCTCTCTGTCGCCTTGCGGATCGCCTCGGGCACCTCACGAGCCTTGCCATGGCCGAAGCCGACGCGACCCTTCTGGTCGCCGACGACGACGAGCGCTGCGAAACCGAAGCGGCGGCCGCCCTTGACGACCTTCGCGACGCGGTTGATGTGAACGAGCTTGTCGACAAATTCGCTGTCGCGCTCATCTCGGTCGCGTCCGCCGCGATCCCTGCGTTCTTGTGCCATGATCCTGTCCTTATTCTTTTCCGGATAGCACCGTTGATGATTGCCCGGCCCCTATCGGCCTGGACGGTTGATCAGAAGTTCAGCCCGCCTTCGCGCGCGGCATCCGCCAGCGCCTTGATGCGGCCATGGAAGAGATACGGCCCGCGGTCGAACACGACATCCTTGACGCCGGCCTTCTTCGCGCGTTCCGCGACAAGCTTGCCGACGGCGCTTGCAGCCGCAGTGTCGGCGCCGGTCTTGAGCGAACCCTTGAGGTCCTTCTCGAGCGTCGAGGCGGCGGCCACGGTGTGGCCCTTCGTGTCGTCGATCACCTGGGCGTAGATGTTCTTCGACGAGCGATAGACCGTGAGACGCAGGCGTTCGCCGGCGACCTTCTTGATCTGGCGGCGAATGCGCTGCGCGCGGCGCTGCGTGGATTCCCTGGAAGCCATGTTTTCAATTCCTGCCTTGTGAAACGGGAGCGGCCATATGCGGTAGGCTTTGCCTCCCGCGACCGCGCACCGTGGCTCTTACTTCTTCTTGCCTTCTTTGCGCACGATCCGCTCGTCCGCGTATTTGACGCCCTTGCCCTTGTATGGCTCGGGACCGCGGTATTCACGGATTTCGGCCGCAACCTGGCCAACCTGCTGCTTGTCGATGCCCGACACCACGATCTCCGTGGGTTTTGGCACCTGGATGGTGATGCCTTCCGGCACCTGGTAGACAACATCGTGGCTGAAGCCCAGTGCGAGCTGCAGGTTCTTGCCCTGCATCGCGGCGCGATAGCCGACGCCGTTGATCTCCAGCCGCTTCTCAAAGCCATCCTTCACACCGTTCAGGATATTGGCGATCTGGGTGCGCGACATGCCCCATTTGGAACGCGCCGGCTTCGACTGGTCGCGCGGCGCGACGTCGATCTTGCCGTCCTCGAACTTGACCAGAACTTCGTCATTGACGACGAATTTCAGTTCGCCCTTCGGCCCCTTCGCCGAAACGGTCTGGCCATCGACGGTTGCCGTCACGCCATCCGGCACGGCTACGGGTCTCTTACCGATACGAGACATTGTTCACGTCCTCGTCTTTCAAATCCTGTTCGGCCCGATCAGAAAATCTGGCAGAGAACTTCTCCGCCGACGTTCTGCTCGCGCGCCTCGTGGTCGGCCATCACGCCCTTGGGCGTCGAAAGAATGGCGATGCCGAGGCCGTTGGCCACCTGTGGAATGGACTTCACCGACGCATAAACGCGGCGTCCGGGTTTGGAAACGCGGGCGATTTCCCGGATGACCGGCTCGCCTTCGAAATATTTCAGCTCGATCTCGATCTCGGACTTGCCGTTGTCGAAATCGATCTGCGCGTAGTCGCGGATGTAGCCTTCCGACTTCATCACGTCGAGAACGCGCGCGCGCAGGCGCGACGCAGGCGTTGAGACCTTGGTCTTCTTGCGGCCGTACGCGTTGCGGATGCGGGTAAGCATATCGCCGAGGGGATCACTCAGTGCCATTGTGTGGTGCTCCTTACCAGCTCGACTTGACCAGGCCGGGAATCAGGCCGCTGTTGCCCAAATCACGCAGCGCGATACGCGACAGCCTCAGCTTGCGGTAATAGGCGCGCGGACGGCCCGTTACCTCGCAGCGATTGCGGATACGCGACGGCGCGGAATTGCGCGGCAGCGCGGCAAGCTTCATCTGCGCGCTAAAGCGTTCTTCCATGGGCTGGTTCTTGTCCATGATGATCGCCTTCAGCGCCTTGCGCTGTTCTGCGTAGCGCGCCGCCAACTTCCGACGGCGATTATTCTTCTCGATTGAACTGGTCTTTGCCATTTCGCAAATTTTCCCTTTTCGCTGCCGTTACTGCCTGAAGGGGAAGTTGAAGCCCTTGAGCAGCGCCCTGGCTTCGTCATCCGTCTCGGCAGTCGTACAAACGATGATGTCCATTCCCCAGATCTGATCGACCTTGTCGTAGTTGATCTCGGGGAACACGATGTGCTCCTTGATGCCCATCGCGAAATTGCCGCGCCCGTCGAAGCTCTTCGGGTTGAGGCCGCGGAAGTCGCGGACACGCGGCAGCGCGATGTTGATAAGGCGATCGACGAACTCATACATGCGGTCGCGGCGCAGCGTGACTTTCGCGCCGATCGGCATGTTTTCGCGCACCTTGAAGCCGGCGATCGAATTGCGGGCGTGGGTGATAACCGGCTTCTGGCCGGCGATCATTCCCAGGTCCTCGGCCGCAACCGACGGCTTCTTGGAATCGGCAGTGGCTTCGCCAATGCCCATATTGATGACGATCTTGTCGAGGCGCGGCACCTGCAACTCGTTGGAGTAGTTGAACTGCTCCTGGAGCGACGGCCGGATCGTATCGCGGTAGATCGTCTTGGACCGCGGTTGGTACTTTGCGTCAGCCATTGATCACATCTCCCGAGCGCTTGGCGACCCGAACCTTGGTGCCGTCCTTTTCGATGCGAAAGCCGACGCGGGTCGGCTTGCCATCCTTGGGGTCGGCTACCGCCAGATTGGACAGTTGGATCGGCGCCTCCTTGCGGATGAGCCCTCCTTCCTGAGCCTGGCTCTGGCGCTGGTGGCGCACGATCATATTAATGCCGCGCACGAGCGCGCGGTTTTCCTTGGGAATAACGCTCAGCACTTCACCGGTCCGGCCCTTGTCCTTGCCAGTGAGCACCACGACGTTGTCGCCTTTGCGAATCTTGTTCATGTCCGCGGTTCCTCAGAGTACTTCCGGCGCCAGCGATATGATCTTCATGTGGGCGCGGGCGCGCAGTTCGCGCGGCACGGGCCCGAAGATACGGGTACCGATCGGTTCTTTCTTGTTGTCCACCAGCACGGCCGCGTTCTTGTCGAAGCGGATCACGCTGCCGTCGGGACGGCGAATGTCCTTGGCCGTGCGCACCACGACCGCCTTCATCACGTCGCCCTTCTTCACGCGGCCGCGCGGGATGGCTTCCTTGATCGACACCACGATGACGTCGCCCACTGAAGCGTATTTCCGCTTCGAGCCGCCGAGCACCTTGATGCACATGACACGACGGGCGCCGGAATTATCCGCGACGTCGAGGTTTGTCTGCATCTGAATCATGACTGGCCGCCTTCTATTCTACGTTGGGGCGGGTATCCGCCCTGCCCGGCATTCAATTCTCGTTGTTACCCGGCCTTCGCCGGCTTCTTTTCGGCTTCGGCACTTGGAAGCACGACCCAGGTCTTGTCCTTCGAAATCGGACGCGACTCTTCGATCTGAACGATATCGCCAACCTTGCTGGCATTGTTCTCGTCATGCGCCTTGTAGTTCTTCGTCATCCGCACGGTCTTCTTCATGACCGGATGGGTGAAGCGGCGCTCGACACGCACAACGACCGTCTTGTCGTTCTTGTCGCTCACGACCGTGCCCTGCATCACGCGCTTTGGCATCTGTTCGTCCTCAAGCCTTGGTGGCGGCCGACTTCTCGGCCAGAATAGTCTTGATGCGCGCTATATCGCGGCGGATCTGCCGCACGCGCGCGGTTTTTTCGAGCTGGCCGGTCGCCCGCTGGAAGCGCAGGTTGAACTGCTCCTTCTTCAGGGAGGCCAGTTCATCGTCCAACTGATCGGGCGTCTTGGCCCGCACATCGACGGCTTTCATCGTCTCGCCCTTTCCTAGTCAGCTATGCGCTGGACAAAGCGCGTCCGCACGGAGAGCTTGGCGGCGCCGAGACGCAAAGCCTCGCGAGCCGTCTCTTCGTTGACGCCGTCGATTTCGAACATCACCCGGCCGGGCTTCACGCGGGCGACCCAGAAGTCTACCGAGCCCTTGCCCTTGCCCATGCGAACTTCGGTCGGCTTCGACGTCACCGGCACATCCGGGAAAACGCGAATCCACACACGGCCCTGGCGCTTCATCTGGCGGGTGATCGCGCGGCGGGCCGCCTCGATCTCGCGCGCTGTCACGCGGTTGGGTTCCATGGCCTTGAGGCCATAGCCGCCGAAGTTCAGGTCGGTGCCACCCTTGGCCAGGCCGTGGATGCGTCCTTTGAACTGCTTGCGGAACTTTGTGCGCTTGGGCTGCAGCATCGTTCTCTACTCCAAATCCTTCTTGCGGCCTGCTCAGGCGTTTTCGCGGCGGCGCGACGGTCCACCATGGCCATGGCCATGGCCATCGCCCTCGACCGCGCGGCGCTCGGAGGCCATCGGATCGTGTTCAAGGATCTCGCCCTTGAATATCCAGACCTTCACGCCGCAGATGCCGTAGGCCGTCTGCGCTTCGGCCGTGCCGTAATCGACATCGGCGCGCAGCGTGTGCAGCGGAACGCGGCCCTCGCGATACCACTCCATGCGCGCGATCTCGGCACCGCCCAGACGGCCGCCGCAATTGATGCGGATGCCTTCCGCGCCAAGGCGCATCGCCGACTGAACGGCGCGCTTCATGGCACGGCGGAACGCGATACGGCGCTCAAGCTGCTGGGCGATCGACTGCGCCACCAGCGTGGCGTCGATCTCCGGCTTGCGCACCTCGACGATGTTGAGATGCGTTTCCGACTGCGTCATCGCGGTCAGCTTCTTGCGCAGCTTCTCGATGTCGGCGCCCTTCTTGCCAATGATCAAACCGGGGCGCGCAGCGTGGATCGTCACGCGGCATTTCTTGTGCGGGCGCTCGATCACGATCTTGGAGACCGCGGCCTGCTTCAATTCCTTCTCCAGATACTCGCGGATCTTCAGATCCTCGTGCAGCAATTTGCCGTATTCGCCGGTGTTGGCGAACCAGCGCGAGTCCCAGGTACGGTTGATGCCGAGTCTCAGGCCGATCGGATTGATTTTCTGGCCCATTATGCGGCCTCCGCTTTCTCTTCAACTTCCCGAACCACGATGGTGAGGTTCGCGAACGGCTTCTCGATACGCGACGCACGGCCGCGGCCGCGGGTATGGAACCGCTTCATCACGATCGACTTGCCGACATAGGCCTCGGCGACGATCAGCGCGTCGACATCGAGGTCGTGATTGTTTTCCGCATTGGCGATCGCCGATTCCAGCGTCTTCCGGACGGTTCCGGCGATGCGCTTGCGCGAGAATTCCAGGTCGTTCAGCGCCGTAGCCACCTTCTTGCCACGGATCAGCGCGGCAACGAGGTTCAGCTTCTGCGGGCTGACGCGAATGGTTCTGAGAACCGCGCGGGCCTCATTCTCGGCCACCGGGCGCGGAGTTTTGGGCTTGCCCATCTTACTTCCTCTTCGCCTTCTTGTCCGCGCCGTGGCCATAATAGGTCCGGGTCGGTGCGAACTCGCCGAATTTGTGGCCAACCATCTCTTCGGAGACGGAGACCGGAATGTGCTTCTGGCCGTTGTAGACACCCCAGGTGAGGCCGACGAACTGCGGCAGGATCGTGGAACGGCGGCTCCAGATCTTGATCACCTCGTTGCGGCCGCCCTCGCGGACCTTGTCCGCCTTCTTGAGCAGAAAGCCGTCAATGAAAGGGCCTTTCCAGACTGAACGGGACACGTGCGCCTACCTCTTCCTATTTCTTGCGCTGATGGCGCGAACGCATGATGAACTTGTCGGTCGACTTGTTCGACCGGGTTCTCTTGCCCTTGGTCGGCTTGCCCCACGGAGTAACCGGGTGACGTCCGCCCGAGGTACGGCCTTCACCGCCGCCATGCGGGTGATCGACCGGATTCATGGTGACGCCACGATTGTGAGGACGCCTGCCGAGCCAGCGTGAACGGCCAGCCTTGCCAAGATTGATGTTGCCGTGATCCGGATTGGACACCGCACCGACTGTCGCAAAGCAGCTTCCCTGAACAAGGCGCTGTTCGCCAGAATTGAGGCGCAGGATCGCCATGCCCTGGTCGCGGCCGACGAGCTGGGCGTATGCGCCCGCCGAACGGGCGATCTGGCCACCCTTGCCGGGCTTCAACTCGACATTGTGAACGATCGTGCCGATCGGCATCGCCGAAAGCGGCATCGCATTGCCCGGCTTCACGTCGGCGGAGGCCGAAGCCACGACCGCATCGCCCACCGAAAGACGCTGCGGAGCCACAATGTAGCTGAGCTCGCCATCGGCATATTTCAAGAGCGCGATGAAAGCGGTCCGGTTCGGATCGTATTCGATCCGCTCGACGGTCGCCACGACGTCGTGCTTGCGCCGCTTGAAGTCGATGATGCGGTAGGTCCGCTTGTGGCCGCCGCCGCGGAAACGCGTCGTGATGCGGCCGAAATTGTTGCGGCCGCCCTTCTGCGTCAGACCCTCGGTCAGGCCCTTCACCGGCTTGCCCTTGTAGAGGCCGGAGCGGTCAACGATGACCAGCTGGCGCTGGCCCGGTGTGACCGGATTGAATTTCTTCAGTGCCATTGTCCTGTCCCCGCCGTGTCTCAGAGGCCCGTGGCAATATCGATCGACTGGCCTTCGGCCAGCGTCACGACTGCCTTCTTCACGTCGCTCTGGCGACCGATGGTGCCGCGGAAGCGCTTGATCTTGCCCTTGCGCAGCAGCGTGTTGACCCCCGTCACCTTGACGCCGAACAGCGTCTCGACAGCGGCCTTGATTTCCGGTTTCGTTGCCTTGCGCGCGACGTTGAACACGACCTGGTTGTTTTCCGAGGCCAGTGTCGACTTTTCCGTCACGACCGGGCTGACGATCACGTCATAGTGCCGAAGATCCGTCATTTGAAGCGCTCCTCGAGTGCCTCGACAGCCGCCTTGGAAAGGACGAGCGTGCCGCGACGCAGAATGTCGTAGACGTTGATGCCCTGCACCGGCAGCACATCGACGTTCGGAATGTTCGACGCGGCCCGGCGGAAATTCTGGTCGAGCTCGGCGCCGCCAATAACCAGCGCGTTGGTGAGGCCGAGCTTGGCGAAGGCGTCAATGACCGACTTGGTCTTGGCTTCCTTGACGGCCAGATCGTCGATGACGATCAGGTTCGCGCCCTTGGCCTTGGCCGACAGCGCATGCTTGAGCCCAAGCGCGCGGACTTTCTTCGGCAGGTCGATCGCATGGCTGCGGGCAATCGGGCCATGGGCCTTGCCGCCGCCGCGAAACTGTGGAGCGCGAGCCGAATGGTGGCGGGCGCGGCCCGTCCCCTTCTGCTTGTACATCTTGGCGCCGGTACGCGACACGTCGGCACGACCCTGCACTTGATGCGTGCCCTGCTGCTTCTTGGCGAGCTGCCAGCGAATGACGCGCTGGAGAATGTCTTCGCGCGGGTCGAGGCCGAAAATCGCCTCGGACAGCGTGAGCTTGCCTGCATCCTTGCCAGCGAGCGTGGTCATCTTCACGTCCATCACTCAACTCCCTCGGCAGCGGTGGCTTCTACGGCCGGCTCGGTGGTTTCGGTCTTCGGCGCAGGTTCCGACTTCGCCGCGACCGCGCGGATGCCGGCGGGCTTGGGAGCGTTGTCCGGCAGCGGTGCCTTGACCGCGTCGCGCACATAGATCCAGGAACCCTTGGAACCCGGAACCGCGCCGCGAATGAGGATCAGGCCGCGGTCGGAATCGGTCGAGACCACTTCCAGGTTCTGCGTGGTGACACGCTCGCTGCCCATGTGACCAGCCATTTTCTTGCCCTTGAACACCTTGCCGGGGTCCTGGCGCTGGCCGGTCGAACCAGGTGAGCGGTGCGACACGGAGTTACCGTGGGTCGCGCGTCCGCCGCCGAAATTGTAGCGCTTCATGACGCCCTGGAACCCCTTGCCGATCGAAGTTCCGGTCACGTCGACCTTCTGGCCGGTCACGAAATGGTCGGCCGTGATTTCGGCCCCGACATCGACCATGTTCTCCGGCGACACGCGGAACTCGGCAACCTTCGCCTTCGGCTCCACCGAAGCGCTGGCGAAATGGCCGCGCAGCGCCTTCGACGTGTTTTTGACCTTGGCAAGGCCCACGCCGAGCTGCACGGCGGTATAGCCGTTCTTTTCCTGCGTGCGCTGCGCGACGACCTGGCAATTTTCCATGCGCAGCACCGTCACGGGGACATGTTCCCCGGCATCGTTGTAGATGCGGGTCATCCCTACCTTCTGTGCGATTACACCTGAACGCATCGGTTCAAATTCCTCTTGATATCCGCCCGACGGGCGAAATTCCCCCGCCTCAGAGCTTGATCTCGACATCGACGCCGGCGGCAAGGTCGAGCTTCATCAGCGCGTCCACCGTCTGCGGTGTCGGATCCACGATGTCGAGAAGCCGCTTGTGCGTGCGCATCTCGAACTGCTCACGGCTCTTCTTGTCGATGTGCGGCGACCGGTTGACCGTGAACTTCTCGATCCGGGTCGGCAGCGGGATTGGCCCGCGTACGCTTGCGCCCGTCCGCTTCGCGGTGGACACGATCTCCTTCGTCGACGTATCGAGCACTCGGTGATCGAACGCCTTGAGGCGGATGCGGATATTCTGTCCGTTCATGTCAGTTCCTTCGGGTCGCTGCCGGGCGGCAACCTGCGGTTTCGCCCGGTTATCGACATCAGACTTCTCTTATTCCGTGATGCTTGCGACGATGCCTGCGCCGACGGTTCTGCCGCCTTCGCGGATTGCGAAGCGCAGCTTCTCTTCCATGGCGATCGGCACGATCAGTTCGACATCCACCGTCACAT
>JBBDJD010000001.1:0-189909 GCA_040880025.1 Rhizobiaceae bacterium | reverse complement strand
AACCAGCGACCAACCGGTTAACAGCCGGTTGCTCTACCACTGAGCTACCGGGGAAAAGCCGTGCTCGCGAACGGCGGAGCCTATAGCAAACAGTCCCGGCTTTGCAAAGCGGGGGTCGGGCAAAAAATGCCGCATCTCAAATACGCTCTGGCAATCGGCACAAAGGCGCATCACATATGGGCGTCGCGGCGGCGCAATCGCCTTCGCGACCGCAGGCACGAAAGCACTGGACGCAATGAACGCCAAACCGGACCTGCCTGACCGGACCGGCCCCGACAAAGGTTCCGATCCGGCCGCAGGCGCATTTGAACCGCGTCCCATCCGGATACATCTGATGGGCCGCGAGTTCAGCCTTCCGCGCTCGCGTCTGCTGCGCGTCGCGCTTGGCGTCCTGCTTGTGATGCTGGGACTTGTCGGCTTCCTGCCCGTTCTCGGCTTCTGGATGGTCCCGCTGGGCCTGCTGGTGCTGTCTTACGACATTCCCGTGATCAGGCGGCTGCGCCGCAGGCTGGCCGTCTGGTGGGGCAAGCGCAGGAACAAGTCGAACCGCAACGGGCGGGGAAACTCGTCGGGGAGCGCATCTGCGTCTTGACGCGGGAATCGCCGCAACCTATGCAACCGCCTGCGCCGCGGTGAAAAGCGGGGCCTCGTGGCGGAGTGGTTACGCAGAGGACTGCAAATCCTTGCACCCCGGTTCGATTCCGGGCGAGGCCTCCAACTTCGCGCTGCCGCGCGCGGCAGCGCGGACCGCGGGAAGACCGGGCGCCGGTGGCGCAGAAACGGGCTGAGGCAAGATGAGCGGCGAATTCGAACAGCGCAGAATCAAGATGGTCAATGGGCAGGTGCGCACCACCGACGTGACCAACGCGGCGGTTCTGGAAGCGATGCTGTCCGTGCCGCGCGAGGAATTCGTGCCGAAATCGCGCGCTGATCTCGCCTATATCGACGAGGACATCGAAGTCGCGAGGGCCACGCGCAATCAGCCTGCCCGCTATCTGATGGAACCGTCGCCATTCGCCAAGCTGTTGCAGCTTGCCGAGATCGCCCCGGGCGACTTCGTGCTCGATGTGGGCTGCGCCACAGGCTATTCGAGTGCCGTGCTCTCGCTGTTGGCAAGCTCCGTCGTGGCGCTTGAATGCGACGAGGATCTGGCCGAAAACGCGACGTCAAAACTGTCCGAACTCGGCTACGACAATGTCGCGGTCGTCACCGGCGATCTCAAGGCCGGCTGCCCGGACGAGGCCCCGTTCGACGTCATCCTGATTGGCGGGGCTGTGGATTACGTTCCCGACGAACTGCTCGGCCAGCTGCGTGAAGGCGGACGTCTCGTCGCCGTCGTGGGCCACGGAAATGCCGGCTCGGCACATATCTTTTACGACGCGGAAGGCATCGTCACGGGCCGCCGCGCCTTCAACGCGGCGGTTCGCCCGCTGCCGGGATTCGAACGCGAAGCCGAATTCCAGTTCTGAGGCCTAAGCGCAACACCTGCCGATTCCCCGACATGGGAAAAATTGCGCCTCTTACATTGTTTCTTGAACTCACTACATCCGCCGTGTAGCCATTGAACTGGCCTCTGCGAGGGGACTCCCGGGCCGAATTGATTAAATTCTGGCTGGTCCAATGTCCGGCTGTAAGTGAGGTGGGTTGTGTTCCCAGTTCGTCGGAGTGTCGCAGGCGTTATTGCGCTTTCGATTGCGCTAACACTGTCTGCACCGGCATCGGCCGAGACGATAATGGGAGCGCTTGCCAAAGCTTACCGCAATAATTCCAGTTTGAACTCCGAGCGTGCGGGAACGCGCGTCACGGATGAAAACGTGGCGATTGCGAAGTCAGGCTACCGCCCCACCATCAGCGCCAATTCGGGGTTGACCTTCGCCCGGTCCTCGTCTGCGGGCGGCCGCTCGATCACCTCCGGATCGTTCGGCATCGAGATCAACCAGACAATCTTCGACGGGTTCCAGACCAAGAACAATGTCGCCGCCGCGGAGGCGCAAGTCCGCGCATCGCAGGAAGCGTTGCGAAACACCGTGCAGAACACTCTGTTCGATGCCGCATCGGCCTATATGGATGTCATTCGCGACCGGCAGATCGCGGCCTTACGCCAGCGCAATCTGGAATTCCTCGAAGAACAGGTCCGCGCCGCCCGCTCGCGTTTCGAGGTGGGCGAGGGGACGCGCACCGACGTCGCCCAGGCCGAGGCGAGCCGACAGTCGGCGATCGCGCAACTTGCCGGCGCGCGCGCCCAAGTGCAGGCCAGCGAGGCTTTGTACCGCCAGATCGTTGGAGAGGATCCCGGCAGCCTGCAGGCAGCCGGTCCGCTCTCCAGACTGCTGCCGAGGTCGGTCGACGAGGCGTTCGTCATCGCGGCCAAGGCGCATCCGGCAATCATGGCGTCCGGACATCTGGTTGATGCCTCGGCTTTCTCGGTCAAATCGAGTGAGGGCGCGCTCCTGCCGCGGGTGTCGGCGAATGCCGGGGTGAGCCGCAGCTTTTCCAATGGCGTTCCCGCCCTGCCTTCGGACGGCGCCAGCGCTTCGGCCTCCATCGGCGCGGCGCTGAGCGTGCCGATCTATCAGGGTGGTCGCGCGTCCGCGACGATACGGCGCTCCAAGGAATCATTGGGGCAGGCGCGCATCAACGTGGACGTCAGCCGCGACCAGGTTCGCAACGCCGTTGCCTCCGCCTGGGCGCAGTACCAGGCATCGCGCGAATCCGTTGCGGCCAATCGCGAAGTCGTATCGGCGGGCCAGCTTGCCCTCAACGGTGTCATCGAAGAACGCAATGTCGGCCAGCGCACGACGCTGGACGTGCTCAACTCGCAGGGCGACGTCACCGCGGCGCAAATCAATCTGGCCAGTTCCGAACACGATGTGGTCGTCGCCAGCTATGCGATCCTGTCGGCGACAGGCAGGCTTACGCCGGGCAATCTGGGCCTGCAGGTCCAGGAATATGATCCCGAAGAGCATTATCGGGCGGTCAAGGACAAGTGGTTCGGCTTGAGGACGCCTGACGGGCGCTGAGTGCGCCAGTCTTTGCGGGATTCCGCTGCTTCGGCCGAATTCGGCTTAATTGTGTGCGCAACAGCCGATTTAATTCATTTGCCGGATTAAACCCGGCTCCTGAATTGGTTATTCTGTTAATGATTCGGATGTTCCGAACCGGGGGGCGTTCCTAAGCGCTGGAACAACAAGAGGCGGCAAAGCGGATTCATGGCACAGGCGAGCAGCGTTCCAGCGCGCGAACCCTCTATGGAAGAGATTCTCGCATCGATCCGCCGGATAATCGAGGACAGCGACGGCCCGCACACCCCGCAGGCGTCAAACGCGGCGCCGGGGAGCGCCGCGCAGCCTGTTGAGGATTCGCAGGCTCCTGAAAGCCCGGACTCAAACGATACCGGCTCCGCCGACCTAGAGGCGTTCCGTTCGGAACTCACGGCGGTGGACCAGGAAACCGAGCTTCGGCACGAAATTTTGGCCGAAACGCCGCCAGCGGTGGAAGACACAATTCCCGAGGCGGCAGAGCAGTCGACTCCGGCGGCCGAGGCCGATTTTGCACCCGCGCAGCCCGAGCCTGTCGCATACGAGCCACCGGAACCAAGGGCGCCGGAAAAAGCCGAGGCCGCCCCGGCGCAGCACGCGGAGCCGGGTAATGATGCTGCGCACCACGAACCCGCCAGGGACCACGTGCCGGCTCGCACATCCATCATTTCGGAAACGGCCGAGCGGCAGGTCGCGGCGGCATTCGAGGAGCTGTCGGATGCCTTCGCCACGAGCCAGCGACGCAGCTTCGACGACATAGCCGAGGAGTTGATGCGGCCGATGCTGCAGGACTGGCTCGACAACAACCTGCCGGTGCTGGTCGAGCGGCTCGTGCGCGAGGAAATCGAGCGGGTTGCGCGCGGCGCGGCCCGCTGACCGGTAGTCGGCTCCGTTCCAGCCTGTGACCTGCCATTGACCCCGCGGGTGGCTGCGCTATCTCGCGGCGACCGGTTGTCGCTCGATTGACTTGTCGGAAGCCTTCCGGTTTACACCGTCCGGCCCAACCCCCTTCTTTCCGGACCTGAAATGCTCGAGAAGACCTACGACGCCAAGACCGTCGAACCCAAGATCGCGAAGCAGTGGGAGGACGCCGACGCCTTCCGCGCCGGCGCCGGCTCGAAACCAGGCGCCAACGCCTACACGATCGTAATTCCGCCGCCCAACGTGACCGGCTCGCTCCATATGGGGCATGCGCTCAACAATACGCTGCAGGATATCCTGATCCGCTTCGAGCGTATGCGCGGCAAGGATGTGCTGTGGCAGCCGGGAATGGATCATGCGGGCATCGCAACGCAGATGGTGGTCGAACGGCAGCTAATGGAACAGCAGATCCATCGCAGCAGTCTCGGCCGCGACGCGTTCATCGACAAGGTCTGGGAGTGGAAGGCCGAGTCGGGCGGCACGATCCTCAATCAGCTCAAGCGCCTCGGTGCGTCGTGCGACTGGAGCCGCGAGCGCTTCACCATGGACGAGGGTCTTTCCAGGGCCGTGCTGGAGGTTTTCGTCAGCCTCTATCGCGAGGGCCTGATCTACCGCGGCAAGCGGCTGGTGAACTGGGATCCCAAGTTCGAGACCGCGATTTCCGACCTCGAGGTCGAGAACGTCGAGGTCGACGGCCATATGTGGCATTTCAAATATCCGCTGGCCGGCGGCGCCACCTATGAATATGTCGAGAAGGACGCCGACGGAAACGTCACGCTGCGTGAGACGCGCGACTACATATCGATCGCGACGACGCGGCCGGAAACCATGCTCGGCGACGGTGCGGTCGCGATGCATCCTTCCGACGAGCGCTACAAGCCCATTGTCGGGATGTTGTGCGAAATCCCCGTCGGTCCGAAGGAACACCGGCGCCTGATCCCCATCATCACCGACGAATATCCCGATGCCGATTTTGGCTCGGGCGCGGTCAAGATCACCGGCGCGCATGATTTCAACGACTATGCGGTTGCCGAGCGCAACGGTATCCCGATGTACCGCCTGATGGACACGGTGGGCGCAATGCGCGCCGACGGAGAGCCATATGCCGTCGAAGCCGCGAAGGCGGCGGAGATCGTCGAGGCCGGCGGCACGCCGGACATGAACGTCGTCGATGCGATCAACCTCGTTCCCGACCAGTATCGCGGTCTCGACCGTTTCGAGGCGCGCAAGCGCGTCGTGGCGGACATCGATGCCGAAGGCCTGATGATCGGCGTGGACGACAAGAAGGTCATGCAGCCGTTCGGCGACCGTTCGCAGGTCGTGATCGAGCCGATGCTCACCGACCAGTGGTTCGCCGATGCCGCAACGCTGGCCAAACCGGCGATCGCGGCGGTTCGCGAAGGCCGCACGAAATTCGTGCCCAAGAACTGGGAGAAGACCTATTTCGACTGGATGGAGAACATCCAGCCCTGGTGCATTTCACGCCAGCTCTGGTGGGGGCACCAGATTCCTGCCTGGTACGGACCCGACGGCCACGTCTTCGTCGCCAAGACGGAGAAGGAAGCGCTCGACGACGCGGTCGAGTACTACCTCGCAGTCGACACGCCATGGAAAAGCTGGGTCGAGGACAGGCTGGAGAATTTCCAGCCGGGCGAGATACTGACCCGCGACGAGGACGTTCTCGACACCTGGTTTTCGTCGGCGCTGTGGCCGTTCTCCACGCTCGGCTGGCCCGACGAGACGCCCGAACTGAAGCGCTACTATCAGACCGACGTCTTGGTGACCGGCTTCGACATCATCTTCTTCTGGGTCGCTCGCATGATGATGCTGGGTCTGCATTTCATGGAGGAGGAGCCGTTCCACACGGTCTATGTCCACGCGCTGGTGCGCGACAAGAACGGGCAGAAGATGTCGAAGTCGAAGGGCAACGTCATCGACCCTCTCGACCTGATTGACGAATACGGCGCCGATGCGCTGCGGTTCACGCTGGCGATCATGGCGGCGCAGGGCAGGGACGTGAAGCTCGACCCCGCGCGCATCGCCGGCTATCGCAATTTCGGCACCAAACTTTGGAACGCGACCCGCTTCGGCGAGATGAACGGTATGAAGCGTGATCCGGATTTCGACCCGGCAAGCGCAAATCTGACCGTCAATCGCTGGATACTGACGGAGCTGTCGCGCACGGTCGCGGCGGTGACGGAAGGCATCACGGCGTTCCGCTTCAATGACGCGGCAGGCGCTGCCTACCGGTTCGTGTGGAACCTGTTCTGCGACTGGTATGTGGAGTTGCTGAAGCCGGTCTATGCCGGCGCCGACGAGGCCGCGAAGGCGGAAAGCCAGGCCGTCTCCGCCTATGTGCTCGACGAGATCTACAAGCTGCTGCACCCGTTCATGCCGTTCATGACCGAAAAGCTCTGGGCAGAGACGGCCGGCAATGCGGCCCGCACCACGCTTCTTTGCCACGCGGAGTGGCCCGAGGCCGGCTTTGCGGATGACGAGGCTGCCGCCGAAATCAACTGGCTGGTGGAACTGGTGAGCGGGCTGCGCTCGGTTCGCTCCGAAATGAACGTTCCGCCGGCGGCAATCGCGCCGCTGGTCATTGTCGGCGCGAATGCCGAAACGCGCGAGCGCGCCGCGCGGCACGATCCCGCAATTCGCAGGCTTGCCCGGGTGGGCGAGGTCGGGTTCGCAGGCGAGGCGCCCAACGGCTCGGCTCAGATTGTGGTCGGCGAAGCGACCGCCTGCCTGCCGCTTGGCGATCTGATCGACATCGAGGCGGAAGCCGCGCGGCTGAAGCGCGAGATCGACCGCAACCAGGGGGAAATAGCACGCCTGGAAAAGAAGCTCGGCAACGAGAAGTTCGTCGCCAATGCTCCGCCCGAGGTGGTGGAGGCCGATCGCGAGAAACTGGCCGAGCTTGTCGAGACGGGTGGCCGGCTCGAATTCGCACTCAGCCGCGTTCGCGGCGCCGCCTGACGCCGGAGCCCGTCAAACGAGGGTGGCCGCGTTCTTCTTGTGACGAATTGGCAACAGTCGCGGCAAGAACCGCTGGCTGGCGTCGGCCTGCCCAAATTTGCCCACTTCCCGCCATAAAACCCGCGCACCCGAATGCACACTCAGTGCAGGCGCGCTAGAGAACGCGCCGGGCATGTCAGGGAAATGCGGTTCAGAGCCAAAATGCGTAAGTTGGTGGCAGAGATGAGTATCGGGGCCAATCGCGGCGTTTTCGCAACGCTGCGCGGTTGCGCGCTTGCGTGCGGGCTGGCGGCGGTCGCGTCCGTGACCTTTGCCGGAGCGGCCATGGCGCTCGACGAAAAGGCGGTTTCCACGGCGCCCGAGCGCAGCCCGTTTGCCGTGTTCCGTTTCGGCTTTTCCGCCTACAAGCAGGGCCACAAGGAAGAGGCCGTCGAAGCCTATCGCTACGCCGCCGAAAACGGCCAGCTGGGCGCGCGCTGGAAGTTGGCGCGCATGTATGCCGAGGGCGACGGTGTGCCGCGCGACCATTTCGAGGCGTTCAAGTTCTACAATGAGATCGTGCGCCAGGATGTCGAACTCGGCTCGCCCGATGTGCCGTATGTTTCCGATGCCCTGATTGCCGTGGCCGGCTATTTGCGGACCGGCATAGACGGCACGCCCGTGAAGCCCGACCTCGCAGCCGCTCAGGACTACTACATGCGCGCCGCGGCGACCTACCGGAACCCCGTTGCCCAGTATGAGATCGGCCGCATGTTCCTGAACGGCGAGGGCGTGAAAAAGAACGTCCGCCAGGCAGGCCGCTGGCTGCAGCTGGCCGCCGAAAAGGGCCATGCGGGCGCGCAGGCGACGCTTGGCAACATGCTGTTCCAGAGCGGCAAGGTGGTTCAGGGGCTGGCGATGATGACCGCGGCGCTCGAAAACGCCAAGGCGTCCGACGTCGTCTGGATCAGAAGCATGCAGGAAGAAGCCTTCGCGATTGCCGGCGAAGCCGACCGGCGTACCGCGATAGCGCTGGCCGGCGACCTATTGCAAAGGCCGGGTCAATGATCGCGGCCGCCGGCTAGCCTGACGGAGCCGGGGTCGCTGAGGGTCACGTCATGAGGCGCGGCTGCTGCGACCTCATGCGGGCGCGACATCTCGGCGGTTTCATTGAATGCCAGCGGACAGGCATCCTCGATCTTCGTCCACGATGAATTGTTGAGAACCATGCCGCATCGCGCCAGCCGCTTGCCCTCCGGCAGGCTGAGGCAGGCTACTTCACCGAGTTGGTATTTCTTGCCGGCCGCCACACATTGGCAATCGGCCCGTGCCGGCGCCACGTAGGCGAAGACCAAGGCGACCAGCGAAAGGCTGAGCCAGACCCTTTTCATGACGCCACGTTAGCACGCTTGCGCTGCGCGGTCACGTTGGTTGGATCAAGGATGGTCCGGCGTCTGGTCTAAGCCGCCTCGAACGCCAGATCGGCAATGACCGGGACGTGATCGGACGGTTTTTCCCAGGCCCTTACGCGCTTTTCAACCGACGTGGCGCGCAGATTGTCGGCTGCTTCCGGCGAAAGCATCAAATGGTCGATGCGAATGCCGTTGTTCTTCTGCCATGCGCCGGCCTGATAGTCCCAGAACGTATAGATGCCGGGTGAGTCGTCCGACGCACGGATGGCGTCGGTGAAGCCGAGGCCCTCCAGCCTCCGCAGCGCCTGACGGCTCTCCGGCTGGAACAGCGCATCGTCGACCCAGGCTTCCGGGTTCTTGGCATCCTCGGGCTGAAGAATCACATTGTAATCGCCGGCAAGAACCAGCGGTTCCTCAAGCACGAGACGGTCAGCCGACCAGGCTTCCAGGCGCGCCATCCAGCCGAGCTTGTAGGGAAACTTCTCCGAATCGACGGGGTTTCCGTTGGGCAGGTACAGCGACACCACGCGAAGCGCCCTCGGTATGCCGCGGGCATCGCGCACCGAAAACACGCCTTCCATGAAACGCGACTGTTCATCCTCGTCGTCGCCCGGCAATCGTCGGTTCACCTCGTCGAAGCGCAGTTTGGAGAGGATGGCGACGCCGTTGAATCCCTTCTGGCCATGCGTTTCGACGTGATAGCCAAGCGCCTCGATTTCGCTTCTCGGGAAATTCTCGTCGATCGACTTGATCTCCTGAAGACAGACAATATCGGGCGCGCTGTCGCCGAGCAATTGCAAGAGGGTGTCGATGCGGGCCTTGATTCCGTTGATGTTCCAGGTCGCGATTTTCATGAAACTATTGTCTGACTTTCAAATTTGTTTGGTTGGTCATGCTGCCGTCCCGGGGGGAAGCGTCACGGACGCCTCTCGACCGAATCATCTACGCAAAATGGAGCGGCGTTGAGAAGAGGGGAATTTTCAAATGGCGGATACAACCGCCGGCGGCGCCGGCATTGATGCGGATCTGAAGGCAAGGCTCAGAGATCCAGACTACACGCCTCCGCTGGCGCAGGCGGTGCCGTTGGGCATCCAGCATGTGATGGCGATGTTCAACTCCAACGTGACGCCGGCGATCATCGTGGCGGGCGCGGCGGGATTCGGATTCGGCTCCAACTCGCCCGACTTTCCCAACCAAATCTACATGATCCAGATGTCGATGCTGTTTGCCGGCATCGCGACGCTGTTCCAGACCATCGGCGCCGGCCCTGTCGGCGCGCGGCTGCCGATCGTTCAGGGCACCAGTTTCGCATTCCTCCCTGTCGTCCGACGCCGTGAACGTCAGATGGAGAAGCTGGTGCCGCAGCCGCAGGAAGCGACCGCGTTGGGGTTCCGTATCTGGAAGGACTGGCCGATCAGGTCGTCGACGAAGTCGATCACCGAGCCGCCCATATAGACAAGCGACAGATCGTCGATGAGAACAGTCGCGCCGTCCTTTTCGATGACGATATCATCATCGTTGCGCTCGTTCGTCAGGTCGATCTTGTAGGAAAAGCCGGAACAGCCGCCACCCTCGACCGTGACGCGCAGGGCCGACATGTCAGGCTCCCTGGCCAGAACGGATACGATGCGCCTTGCAGCGGCATCGCTGATTTCCACCGATTTCATGGCAGTCTTCGCATCGGCGCCCATTGCCGTCACCTTGCGTTCGTGTTCCGCTCATAGGTATGAAGCCCAAGGGGGCAAGTCAACGGGCGCGCCAGGCGGCGGTGAATTCGAGATGGTTGCGAGCGGCGATCTGACGGGCATCGGCTTCGGCTACCGGCCGCGCGCCGCCTATGCCACCGATCCGGCCAAATCGCGCGGACGTTTCTACCCCGAAGCGGAAAGCCCGACGCGTACACCGTTCCAGCGTGATCGCGACCGCATCATCCATTCCACGGCGTTTCGCCGCCTGAAGCACAAGACGCAGGTGTTCATCGCCCATGAGGGCGATCACTACCGCACCCGCCTGACGCATTCCATCGAGGTGGCGCAGATAGCCCGTGCTCTGGCCCGCGCGCTCGAATGCGACGAGGACCTGGCCGAAGCCGTGGCGCTGGTCCATGATTTCGGCCACACGCCCTTCGGCCATACCGGCGAGGATGCCCTCAACGACAAGATGGCGCCCTGGGGCGGATTCGATCACAACGCCCAGTCGCTGCGTATCGTAACGCGGCTTGAAAGCCGCTACGCGGAGTTCGAGGGCCTCAATCTGAGCTGGGAAACGCTGGAGGGGCTGGTCAAGCACAACGGGCCGCTGACCGATGCCGACGGCGACGGGCTGCACGGCCCGGTGCCGCAGGCCATCCGCGACTACAACGAGCTCGACGATCTGCAGCTGTCCCAGTTCGCTGGGCCGGAGGCGCAGTGCGCGGCGATCGCCGACGACATTGCCTACAACGCTCATGACATCGACGACGGCCTGCGCTCGGGGCTGCTGACCCTGGAGATGCTGGAGGACGTTCCGCTGACGGCGGCGCTTATCGCCGTCGTGCGCCAACGTTACCCGCGTCTGGATGCCGTGCGCACCAGCCACGAGATCGTTCGCCGTCAGATAACCGCGATGGTGGAGGACGTGATCGTCACATCGAAGGCCAGGCTCGCCGCCGCCATGCCGAAGAGCGTGGAGGACGTGCGCGCGGCGTCGGAAACCATGGTGGTCTTTTCGCCGGACATGGCCGTGTCCGAAAAGACGCTGAAGCGGTTCCTCTATGCCAATCTCTATCGCAGTCCGGCGGTGATGGCCGTGCGGGCAAACGCCGAACGCGTGGCTGCGGAACTCTTCGACGCCTATTTTGCCGATCCGCGCCAGATGCCCGAAGGCTGGCGCGAGGGCCTGGACCGCGCCGAAGATCGCATAAAGGCGCGCAGTGTGGCCGATTTTCTGGCCGGCATGACCGACACCTATGCCCTGAAGGAGCACCAGCGTCTGTTTGACCATACGCCCGAATTGGTCTAGGCGAGCCGCTTTCCGGCGCGCCCGTGCGCCAAATCTCTGGAATTCCGCCATGAACACCTTTGCCGATTTCATTAATCGGATCAAAAAAGCCGTTGAACAGATTGAAATTAAATCGAAAGACGGTGAGCCGCTTGATCTGTCGCGCATCACGGTCGAACCGCCGCGCGACCCGAGCCATGGCGACTTGGCCACCAATGTGGCGATGGTCCTGTCGAAGTCCGTGGGGCGCAATCCACGCGAACTGGCGGCCGAGATAGCCGAAGCTCTCAAGGCCGATGACGACATCGCCGCGATCGATGTGGCGGGACCGGGTTTCATCAATCTGCGCCTGTCGTCTTCCTTTTGGCAGGCGCGGCTGAAGGACATGCTTGCGGCAGCGACGGACTTCGGCCGCTCGACTATGGGCGCTGGCCACAAGGTCAATGTCGAATATGTGTCGGCGAATCCGACCGGGCCGATGCATGTCGGCCATTGCCGCGGCGCGGTGGTCGGCGACGCGCTCGCCAACATACTGGGCTTCGCCGGCTACGAGGTGACAAAGGAATATTACATCAACGATGCCGGCGCGCAGATCGACGTATTGGCCCAGTCGGTGCTGCTGCGTTACCGGCAGGCGCTCGGCGAGGAGATCGGCGAGATCCCGTCGGGGCTTTATCCGGGCGACTATCTGGTGCCGGTTGGCGAAGCGCTGGCCAAGGAATATGGCCGCGATCTGGAGACCATGCCTGGGCCCGACGCCCTGGAAATCGCCCGGGTGCGGACGATCGACGCCATGATGGACATGATCCGCGAGGATCTGGCGGCGCTCAACGTGCATCACGATGTCTTCTTTTCAGAACGCTCGCTGCACGGCGAAAACGGCGGTGCTATCCGCTCGGCCATCAACGATCTGACGCTCAAGGGGCACGTCTACAAGGGCAAGCTGCCGCCGCCCAAGGGACAAATGCCGGAAGATTGGGAAGACCGCGAGCAGACGCTGTTCCGGTCCACCGAGGTCGGCGACGACATCGACCGGCCGCTGGTCAAGTCGGATGGCGCCTATACCTATTTCGCCAGCGATGTCGCTTACATGCGCGACAAGATCGAGCGCGGCTTCGAGGAGCTCATCTTCGTGCTCGGCGCCGACCACGGCGGTTACGTGAAGCGGCTGGAGGCGCTGGCCAAGGCGCTTTCCGGCGGCAAGGTCAAGCTCGAAGTCCTGCTGTGCCAGCTCGTGAAGCTCTACCGGGACGGCGAGCCGGTTCGCATGTCCAAACGGACGGGAGAGTTCGTCACGCTTCGCGACGTGATCGACGAGGTGGGCCGCGACCCTGTTCGCTTCATGATGCTTTACCGCAAGTCGGACGCGCCGCTGGACTTCGATTTCGCCAAGGTGACCGAACAGTCGAAGGACAATCCTGTCTTCTACGTGCAGTACGCCTCGGCGCGCTGCCACTCGGTGTTCCGGCAGGCAAAAGAGGCGTTTGGCGTCGAAGGAATGATCGCGCGCGACAGGCTCGCGGAACAGGCCGACAAGCTCACCGACGACGGCGAGATCGCGATCATCCGGAAGCTGGCCGAATATCCGCGGCTCATCGAGCAGGCGGCGGGCGCGCACGAGCCGCACAGGCTGGCTTTCTACCTCTATGAGCTGGCGAGCGTCTTCCACGCACACTGGAATCGCGGCACCGAGACACGGGACTTACGGTTTGTTAAGGTTAACGACCAAGTATTGACCTATGCCAGACTCGGGCTGGTGCAGGCTGTCTCGGACGTAATGTCGTCCGGCTTGGCGTTGATCGGGGCCGATGCCCCGGCCGAAATGCGCTAGGTTCGCGGAACGTTCTGTCACCATTTGCCCACATTGCGCTGGTAACGGCCCAATATGTGCGACGTCGCTGGCGTCCGACATGGTGTGAGTGCGGGATAGAGCATGGCAGACAACAACAGCGTCAATCGCGACACCTCGCCCAATGTCGCGGAGGATGATCCCTTTGCCGAACTGGCGCGGATCATGAACCAGGATGCGCAGGGCGATACGCCCGCGCCGGCCGACGAACAGGGCGCCGACCCCGATCCATTTGCGGTCGATCTCGAAAAAGAAATGCTGGGCGATCTCGACGAGGTCGATGCGGCCTACGCGGAAGAGCCGGCGAGCGAGCCGGAATTCGAAGCCACGGACGACATCTCCGGCGGCGATCGTGCCGACGAACGCTTCGAACTGGGCGGCGATGACGCTTGGGACGAGCCGCACGCGGCCTATGGCGCTCCGGCCGACCAGCCTGCTTATGAGCCGGAAGAACTGCCCGCCGAAACCGAGCCTGCTCCCGCGGCTTGGGAAACGGAAAGCTATTCCGCGCCCGAGGCCAGTCAGCCCGCGCAGGACGACTACTGGACGGATGCACAGCCTCTGACCGACCAGCCGCTGGAACCGGTTTCTGAACCCGATCCATGGCAGGCAGAAAGCGGCCATGCGGATGTCGACGATTCCATGCTTGCCGATGTCGACATGGATTTCGGCGACCTCGACGCGACCGCGCAGTCCGCGCCGGTGGATGAAATCCCGGCGCAGATGGCTGAAACGGCCGAAGAGACGCCGCGGCATGTCGCCGAAGCCGGCACCGCCTCGCTTGAGGACGAACTCGAAATGCTGCTCGGGGGCGGTTCCACCGAACCCGAAACGGACATGAGCTCCGTCGCCGAACCGGCGTTCCATGACAGCACGAACACTGACGATGACTATGGCCAGGCCTCTTCGGAGGCGTTTCCCGAGCCGGCGCACCCTGAAAAGTCCTCGATCTTTACCCGCGCCAATTTTCTGGGATTTGGCGGCGCGCATGCACGGCCGGCCGCTGCCGAGGATCAGGCGGAAGCCGCGCAGCCTGTGCCCGCCGCGGACAGTGACCCTCTCGACGCCCTGACGCCGATCGCGCCAGGCGCCAGCGAGGCGCATGACATCGCCGCCCCGCCGGCCGATGTTCCGGTCGACTTCGAGACCGTGGATGTTCCGGAGCCGGGGCTGGCGCAGCACGACGATCTGGAACTGCCGGAAATTCCGGTTGATGAGCCGGCGCCGCATGGGCCTGCCGATGAATTCGAAGCCGAATTCGCGTATGATTTTCCGGATACTGCTGCAGAACCGGAAAGATATTACAAGACCGAGCGTTCCGAAGATGATGCGCCAGCGGCCGACCCGGCTGACGGCGAAGATCGCTTCTATGCCGAGGCGCTCGGCTTCAGCACGTCAGCCGGCGCCGCGCAAGGTTTGGGCTATCGGGACGAAGATGCACCTTCGGTCGATGCCGATATCGACCGTGAGCTTGAAGAGGCGATGGCGGCACCCGATGCGTTCGCCATCCCCGCCGATGAAAAGCCCTCCCGCCGCAATGGCATGATGATCGCCGGCGCGGTGCTGGGCGTTGCTCTACTGGGCGGCATTGGAGCATTTGCACTGTCATTTGGCGGCGGCGGCACCGGAGCGCCCGTGCTGGTCGAAGCCGACAACGAGCCGACAAAGGTAAAGCCGGACGATCCCGGCGGCAGCGCCGCCGCCCCCAATCAGGACAGCGTCGCCTATGACGCAGCCGCCGGTACCAATGGAGAGGGCGCGCCGCAGCAGGAAAGCCTGGTCACCACGACCGAGGAACCGGTCAATGTCGCTTCGCGCGTCGTTGATGGGGGGCAACTGCCGGGCGTCGACGAAGATCCGCAATCGTCATTGGACGGTGCCTCCGGCAAGATCGAAGACCGGCTGGCGGCGACGGACTCCGCAACCGGCAGCGAGATCGCCGACGACGTTATTGCCGTACAGCCGCGCAGGGTTCGCACGATGATTGTCCGGCCGGACGGCACTCTGGTGCCGCGCGAGGAAGTCGCACCCGCCGATGCCGCCGCGGCGGCGACTGAATCGGCCCCGGCTGAAATGGTGGCTCCGACGCCGGTGATCACGCCGGAGCCGGCTCAGCCCGAGACAATTGCCGCGGCCGAGGAACAGCCTGCTCCAGTCACCGAAAGCACTGGCGATGAGACAATGGTCGCCGCCGCCGAGACAGAAGATACGGCGACGCCCATTTCCGATACGTCAACCGAGCAGCAGATGGCCGAGCAGCAGCCGGCAAGCCCGGTGACGCCACGCGTCGGCCCTGTCGCAACGTCTCGCCCTGCAGCCCAGGGAGAAGCGGCGCCGCAACAGGTCGCGCAGGCTGCTCCGGCAGCAACCCGCACACAGCCGGAAGCGCCGGCTCCAGTCGCAACCGCTGCGAGCGAGTGGTCGATGCAGATTGCTTCGCAACCCACGGCGGAAAGCGCTCAGACAACGTATCAGGAATTGGCGCGGCGCTATGGTGAATTGCTGGGCAGCCGCGGCGTCAATATCGTGCGCGCCGAAATCCCGGGCAAGGGCACCTACTATCGCGTGCGCATTCCAACGTCATCGCGCAACGATGGCATCTCGCTGTGCGAGCGCTACAAGGCCGCTGGCGGAAGCTGTTTCGTTTCGAAATAGGGCTCCCGCCAACGGTCGCGACATGCCGAGGGATTAAGCTCGGTCCGTAGGGTTTGCCGTTAGCCGCGACCGCCGTCGTCGAGCTGCTTGCCCAGCCGGCCTGCCAGATCCTGGATGAACTGCCAGGCGACGCGGCCCGAGCGGCTGCCTCTGGTCGTTGCCCATTCCAGCGCCTCCGCACGCAGGACCTCCTCGTCGATGGTCAGGCCGTAGTGCCGGACATAGCCGTCGACCATGTCGAGATAATCGTCCTGCGAACATTTGTGGAAGCCCAGCCACAGCCCGAAGCGGTCCGAAAGCGATACCTTTTCCTCAACCGCCTCCGAAGGATTGATCGCTGTCGAGCGCTCGTTTTCGATCATGTCGCGCGGCAGCAGGTGGCGGCGGTTCGACGTGGCATAGAAGACGACATTGTCGGGCCGTCCTTCGACGCCCCCTTCGAGGGCCGCCTTGAGCGACTTGTAGGACGTGTCGTCCTGATCGAATGAAAGGTCGTCGCAGAACAGAATGAACCGATGCGGAGCGGATTTGAGTGCCGCCAGAAGCCGGGGAAGGGTGGCGATATCCTCGCGGTGAATCTCGATCAGTTTCAGCGGAGCTTCCGCCTTCTCCGTCGAATTGACAGCCAGGTGAGCAGCTTTCACCAGGGATGATTTGCCCATGCCGCGCGCCCCCCACAACAGCACATTGTTGGCCGGCAGTCCCGCCGCGAAGCGCATCGTATTGTCGACCAGGATGTCGCGCACGCGGTCGACGCCTCGAATGAGCGAGATATCGACGCGGTTGACCCTGGCAACCGGATCCAGCCGGGCGAGGTCCGCGTTCCAGACGAAACAGTCCGCCGCCTCGAAATCCGCGGGCTCGCCGGCCGCGGGCGCCATCCGCTCCAGCGCCGCGATAACGCGATCGAGCTTCTTGCCGAGCGAATCGATTGGCTGGTCGTTCATGGAGCCGTCACAGTGCCTTGGATGATCAGTTGGCCTCTATCACGGTCGAGGTGAGGCGAAAAGCCACGCCGCGGCCCTCTTCGTCGGTTGCAAAGGTGGCGCGAGGAACTATATTCGCGCCGAATTCGGCGGGCCGTATTTCGCGCGCCCGTCCGTCATTTCTCAGGAGTTTTCAATGTTTGTCACACCGGCATATGCGCAGACCGGCGCTGGCGGATCGGAAATGCTCATCAGCATTTTGCCCTTCGTCCTCATTTTCGTGATCATGTATATGTTGATCATCCGCCCGCAGCGTCAGCAGGTGAAGAGGCGCGGGGAAATGCTTGCCGCCGTTCGCCGCGGCGATTCCGTCGTTACAGGCGGCGGCCTGGTCGGTAAGGTCACCAAAGTGATCGACGACAACGAGCTCGAGGTCGATCTCGGCGGCGGCACCAAGGTGACGGCGCTGCGCTCCACGATTTCAGACGTGCGGGTGAAAGGCGAGCCGGTGGCCAACCAGAACACGAAGACCGCCAAGAAATAGCCTTATCGAAAAGCCAGCGGATCTTCCGCTAACGGACAAGACACATGCTCTATTTCTCGCGCTGGCAGTCGATCGGCATATGGCTCCTGGTGCTTATCGGCATCGCATTCGCCGTGCCGAATCTGTTGCCGCAGTCGGCACGCGATTCCCTGCCCGATTGGCTGCCCAAGCAGCCGATGACGCTCGGCCTCGACCTGCGCGGCGGTTCGCACATCCTGCTTCAGATCGACAGGGAAGATCTGCTGGCCGACCGGCTTGAGGTGGCGCGAGACGACGTACGCACGCTCTTGCGCGACGAACGTATCGGCTACACCGGGCTTTCGGGCAGCGGCAGGTCGGTCCAGGTCCGCATCCGCGATGCGTCCGACGTGGAGGCGGCGAGGGAGGCTCTCGCGCCGCTGACCGAGCAGATTTCGACCGGCGTGTTCGGTACGGGGGCGGTCACCGAAATGGAATTCGCCGAGCCCGAGCCCGGCCTGTTCCGCTTCACGCTGACCGAGGAGGGGATCAATTACCGCATCGTTTCGGCCGTTTCGCAGTCGATCGAGGTGGTCAGCCGGCGCGTCAACGAGCTTGGCACGACCGAGCCTATTATCCAGCGCCAGGGCGATGACCGAATTCTCGTCCAGGTGCCCGGACTGGACGATCCGCAGCGTCTGAAAGACATTCTCGGCCAGACCGCAAAGCTGACCTTCCGCTTCGTCGACCAGACGATGTCTGCGGAGGACGCAATGCAGGGCCGGCCGCCGGCCGGAACCGAAATACTCTATTCTCCCGACGACCCGCCGATCCCCTATCTGATCGAGAATCGGGTCATCGTATCCGGTGAGAATCTGGTCGACGCGCAGGCGACATTCGATTCGCGCACCAACGAACCGGTGGTCTCGTTCCGTTTCGACAATCAGGGCGCCACGCGTTTCGGCCAGGCAACCCAGCAGAATGTAGGCCGTCTGTTCGCCATCATCCTCGATGACGAGGTGATCTCGGCGCCGCAGATCCGCGAACCCATCCTTGGCGGCACCGGCCAGATTTCAGGCAACTTCACCGTCCAGAGCGCCAATGACCTCGCCGTGCTACTGCGCGCCGGCGCGCTGCCGGCCGACCTGACGATCGTCGAGGAGCGCACAGTCGGTCCGAGCCTGGGCGCGGACTCCATCGCCGCCGGCGAGATTGCTTCCATCATCGCGGCGGTTGGCGTGGTCGTGTTCATGATGCTTGCCTATGGCTCGCTGGGCTTTATCGCGAATATCGCGCTGCTTGCGAATGTGGGCATGATCATTGGAATCCTGTCCGGGCTGGGCGCTACGCTGACGCTACCCGGCATCGCAGGCATCGTTCTGACCATCGGCATGGCGGTGGACTCCAACGTGATCATCTTCGAGCGCGTGCGCGAGGAGAGGGCGCAGGGGCGGTCGCTGGTGCAGTCTCTCGACGCAGGCTTCCGCAATGCGATGTCGACCATCATCGACGCAAACGTCACGACATTCATCGCGGCGGCGATCATGTTCTATCTCGGCTCGGGCCCGATCCGCGGCTTCGCCATCACGCTGGCGATCGGTATCGTGACGACCGTATTCACCGCCTTCCTGTTCACGCGCTGGATGATCGCGATGTGGCTGCGCCGCACGCGTCCGACCGAGCTGCCGCGCGGTGCGGTGAAGTTCATTCCCGACGACACCAAGATCGGCTTCATGCGGTTCCGCAATATCGCGTTCACGCTCTCGGCGGCTCTTTCGATCGCGGCTGTTGCCCTGTTCTTCACCGTGCAGATGAACATGGGCATCGACTTCCGGGGCGGATCGCTGATCGAAGTGCAGTCCAAGCAGGAAACCGCCGACATTTCCGATGTGCGCTCCCGGCTACAGGAACTCAACCTGGGCGAAGTCCAGGTGCAGGAATTCGGCGCTCCGAATGATCTTCTGATCCGCATCGGCGCGCAGGACGGGGGCGACGCGGCCGAGCAGTCCGCCATGCAGCGCGTCCAGAACGAGCTCTCGGCCGACTATGAGTTCCGGCGCGTCGAGGTGGTCGGACCGACGATTTCGGCCGAACTGGCGCGGGCGGGAACCATCGCGGTCATCGCGGCGCTCTTTGCCATGCTGGTTTATATCTGGCTGCGCTTCGAGTGGCAGTTCGCCATCGGCGCGATCGCGGCGACGCTGCACGATGTCGTCATGGTGATCGGCTTCTACGTGATCACGGGGCTCGAGTTCAATCTGAGCAGTATCGCGGCCGTGCTGACCGTGGTCGGCTACTCGATCAACGACACGGTGGTCGTCTATGACCGAATTCGCGAGAATTTGCGCAAGTTCAAGAAGATGCCGCTGCCGGAGCTGATCGACCTGACGATCAACCAAACGCTGTCGCGCACAATCCTCACCGGCCTGACGACACTGGTCGCGCTGACCGCGCTGTGGCTGTTCGGTGGCGAAGTGATCGCATCCTTCACCATCGCGATGATCTTCGGCATCGTGATCGGCACCTACTCGTCGATCTTCATCGCCGGTCCGCTGCTGATCCTGTTCAAGCTGCGCCCGGAAAGCTTCCAGCAGAGCGTCGAACATAAGCCTGATACGCCCGAAGAGACCTCAAAGGCCTGACCGGAGAGCGGATGGACGCCGGCATTGTCATTCGTGAAGCGCATTTTCCCGGGCGCGCGCCGATCGACGCCTATGGCAATGGCGGTTTCCGTTTCGCCGATATGTCGCATCGTGGCTCATTGCTCTGTCTCCCGTCCGGAATCCACGGCTGGGATGCCGTCTCGGAGACGGATCTGGTGGTCGACAGGTTCGGCAGGGTGCTGGCGGACGCCGGCGATATCGAAATCCTGCTGATTGGCGCCGGCAAGGATATTGTCCGGCTTGCGCAGCCGCTGCGAGAAACACTTGCGGAAGCCAGGATCGCGGTTGACGTGATGTCAACCGGTGCCGCGGTGCGCACCTACAATGTGCTTCTGGCCGAGGACAGGGCGGTCGCCGCGGCGTTGATCGCCGTCGAGTGACATGGCAGGCGACGCCCATCTGGTCGAGCTGCTGCGCGAGATCGACCACGAGCGGTACCTGACGGCGCTTTACGCGCCGCCTGAAAAACGGGCCGCGCTGACGGCCCTCTACGCATTCAATGCTGAAATCGCGGCCATTCGCGACAAGATTCACGAGCCGATGGCGGGTGAGATACGCCTGCAATGGTGGCGCGATGCGCTGGTCGCCGGCGCGGGAATGCATACCGGCAATCCGGTCGCCGACGCCCTGCACGATGTAATCGAGACGCATCAGCTGCCGCGCGGCGCCTTTGAGAGGCTGTTGGCGGCGCGCATATTCGATCTCTACGACGATCCGATGCCGGACACTGCATCGCTGGAAGGCTATTGCGGGGAGACCGCGTCGTCCGTCATCCAGCTCGCTGCCCTGATACTCGACAGGGACAGGGCATCCCAATGGTCGGACGCCGCTGGCCATGCGGGTTGCGCGCAGGCCATGACCGGGCTGCTCAGGCTGCTGCCCCTGCACCGCGCACGCGGGCAGTGCTTTCTGCCCGCCGAGCTTCTGGCGGCGGCCGGAACGTCGCGGGACGAACTGATCGCCGGTCAAGCCAGGGACGCGCTTTCGCGCGCGGTCATGGCGATGGCGATGCTGGCGCGCGAACATTTCGACGCATTTGCGAACCAGGCGAAGGGGATGCCGCAGTCGATCCGTCCGGCATTCCTGCCGCTGGTGCCGGTCCCGGCCTATCTGAGCGCATTCGCGGCCAGACCCGAACGGGCGCTTGACCGTGTCGTGGAGATTTCCGCGCCGCGCGTACAATTGCTGACCGTGTATCGCGCCTTGCGCGGCTGGAGATGACACCTTCTTTTGACGGTTACGTCGAAAGCGAATATGGCAGAATCCATCAAGGTCGGCTCGCAAGGGGGAGCCGGAGGAAATGAGCCTAACTCTCCTCGTCGTCATGGTTGTGGTTGGCATCGGCGCCATCGTGATTGCCGTGCACCTGACAGGCGGAACACGAACCGCGACGCTTGATGATGCCGAGGCGGCCAAACGTCGTTTTGGTGCCGACTTCGCCGACATCGCGGTCCGCGATGTATGGCTGACCGCCGACCGGCACGCGGCCATTCTGGCCCTTGAGGACGGCAGGGCAGGCATTGTTTGGGCATTGGGCGACAGGTTCTTGACGCGAATTGTCGGCAACGGCGATGCAACCGCTAAGGCCGATGCCGATGGTCCGGCGGTCAGCCTCGGCTTTGACGATTTTACCTGGCGTGGTGGCCCGTTCACCTTTGCCAGTGCGCGGGAGGCGCAAGCCGCCGCGGTTGTGCTGAATGGCGGTATGGCGCACGCCGATGGAGTGAAAGTCCATGGATGACTACAGTTTTCCCGACGTCACACAGCTTGCCATCCCGGTTTTCGTTCTGGCGATCCTGATCGAGCTTTGGCTGGTGCGGACCGGACGCGCCAAGGGAGAATTCGAAACCCGCGACACGCTGACCAGCCTGATGATGGGTACGGGTAATGTCGTCGCCGGCATCCTTCTGGGTGTCGTCTCCTATGCGGCGCTGGTCTGGCTATGGCAGTTCCGCTTCTTCGATCTCGGGCTGAGTGTCTGGGTCTTCGTGGTCGCGTTCCTGCTCGATGATCTGCGCTACTACTGGTACCACCGGATCGCGCACCGCGTGCGCTGGGTGTGGGCCGAGCACGTCAACCATCATTCCAGTCAGCACTACAATCTCTCGACGGCGCTCAGGCAGAGCTGGACCGGGCTGTTCACCGGCATGTTCGTGCTGCAGGCGCCGCTGGTGCTGCTCGGTTTCCACCCTGCGGTGATCGCCTTCGTGTTCGGCTTCAACCTGGTCTGGCAGTTCTGGATTCACACCGAGACAATCGGCAAGATGTGGCGGCCTATCGAGGCCATCTTCAACACGCCGTCGCATCACCGCGTCCACCACGCCACCAACCCGCGCTATCTCGATGCCAACTATGCCGGCACGCTGATCATCTGGGACCGCATGTTCGGCACCTTCGTGGAGGAACTGGAAGAAGACCGGCCGCGCTACGGGATCATCAAGAACATCGGCACCTTCAATCCGGTCAAGGTCGCCTTCCACGAATGGGTCGGAATGTTTCGCGATTCCCTGCGCCCGGGACTCACCCTGCGCGAGCGGCTTGCCTACCTGTTCGCGCCGCCCGGCTGGAGCCATGACGGCTCGCGCGAAACGTCCCTCAGCCTGAAGACCGCCTATGTTCGCCGCAATCCGGGTGAGGCCGGCAAGCCGGGCCTGCCCAATGCGGACAAGGCCGGCCTGACGCCGGCGGAGTAGGGCGGTGGCGGAAAACAAGACTGCTCCGACCGCTGTCCGAGTCGATGACTTCCTGGCCTCGGTCGAACCTGAAAAGCGGCGCCGTGAAAGCAGCGAACTGCTCGAACTCATGAGCGAGGCAACCGGGCTTGCGCCGCGCATGTGGGGTTCAAATATCGTCGGCTACGGGCGCTATCACTATCGCTATGAGTCAGGCCGGGAAGGGGAGATGTGCCTAGTCGGCTTCTCGCCGCGCAAGGCTGCGCTGACGGTTTACCTGATGCCGGGCATCGAGCATTATGCCGACCAGCTCGCCAGGCTGGGAAAACACAAGCACAGCGTTTCGTGTCTCTATCTCACCGATCTTGCCAGGATTGATCGCGAAGTACTGGCGGAAATTGTGACGGATTCGGTCGAGCGCATGAAAGCGAAATATCCCGACTGGAACCCGGAATAGTCCGGCGCCGGCACCGGATCAGCCGGCGGTTTTCACCAAATCGGGAAATTCGGCGTCGCGCTTCGCCATTTTCGCCTGAACCGCGGTCATCAGATCCGTTGGCCGAAGCATACCGCCATTCCAGGTCGCGATGTAGTCGAGCCCATCGGCAACCGAATGATCGCGCGCATAGGCCAGATTGCGCTTGATGCCGGTGATCGCCAGCGGCGATTTCCGGGCTATCGCGTCAGCCAGTTCAAACACGGCGGCGAGCAGGGCTTCAGGACTGTCGTGCACCGCCGAAATCAGCCCAAAGCCAAGAGCCTCTTCGGCTGGAAAACGGCGCCCGGTGTAAGCAAGCTCGGCCGCAACGGCTGGCGAAATCAGCTTTGGAAGGCGCTGAAGCGTGCCGACATCGGCAGCCATGCCGATGTGGATTTCCTCGATCGCGAAGTAGGCGCCGGTGCAGGCAAGCCGCATGTCGCAGGCGGTGATCAGGTCGACACCCGCGCCGATGCATGCGCCGTGGATCGCCGCGATGACCGGGAAGGGCGCGCGTTCGATTGCGTTGAAAGCATCCTGCAGATCCACAATGGTCTGGCGCATTGCGTAGGCGGCACGGCCCGGTTCCTGCTCGAACAGCCTGGCAATGTCGGCGAACGAGGTCAGGTCCATACCGCCTGAGAAGTTCTTGCCTTCGCCGGAAATCACGGCGCAACGGACTGTTTCGTCACCGCCGAGTTCGCCGATCAGCCGAGGCAGGTCCGTCCAGAAATCCTTCGACATCGCGTTGGACCGTTCCGGCCGGTTCAGCAGCAGATGCGCCACGGCGCCACGGCGCTCGACGCGGAAGAATTCACTCTCGAGTTCGGGCATGTTCACCTCCCCGCCTGCGGCAGGCGAACTGCCGGATACGCCAATTATTCCGCCGCCTGCGCTGGCGCTTCAAGGCCCAGCCAGCGCCGGCAATCGTCCAAAGCGCGGCGCGTTGTGGCGCGTCTCTTCGCCAGCGCCTTGTCCTTGCCGCGAAAACGTCCCTCGAACCCTTCCGGCTTGAGATTGGTGCCGGGTTCCAGCGGCGGAAACAGACCGAAATTGACATTCATCGGCTGGAAGGAACGTCTCCCTGCCTCCTCGTCGGAGACGAGATGTCCGCCGGTGATATGGTTGAGCAGTGCTCCAAAGGCGGTGGTCGCGGGCGGAACCGACCACTCATGGCCGAGCCGCTCGGCAGCAGCGAAGCGTCCGGCCAGCAGGCCCATCGCAGCACTCTCCACATAGCCCTCGCAGCCGGTGATCTGGCCGGCGAAACGCAGGCCGGGCCGCGATTTGAGCTGCAGCGAACCATCCAGCAGCACCGGCGAGTTGAGATAGGTGTTGCGGTGCAGGCCGCCGAGACGGGCGAATTCGGCGTTTTCCAGCGCCGGAATGGTGCGGAAGATACGCACCTGCTCGCCATATTTCAGCTTCGTCTGGAAGCCGACCATGTTGTAGAGCGTGCCCAGCGCGTTGTCCTGGCGAAGCTGCACGACAGCATAGGGTTTGACGGTCGGATTGTGCCGATTGGTCAGCCCCATGGGCTTCATGGGACCGTGCCGCAGCGTTTCCGGCCCGCGTTCGGCCATCACCTCGATCGGCAGGCAGCCATCGAAATATGGCGTGCCTTCCCACTCCTTGAACTCGGTCTTGCCACCCTCGATCAGCGCCTGCACGAACCCTTCATACTGATCCCTGTCCATCGGGCAGTTGATGTAGTCCTTGCCGGTGCCGCCCGGGCCGACCTTGTCGTAACGCGACTGGAACCAGGCGATGTCCAGATCGATGGTGTCGAAATGGACGATCGGCGCAATGGCGTCGAAGAAGGCGAGGGCGGTTTCGCCGGTTTCGGCGGCGATCGCGTCGGCGAGGGAAGGCGCAGTCAGGGGACCGGTGGCGATAATCGCCTGGTCCCAGTCCTGTGGCGGCAGGCCGGTGATCTCTTCGCGGGCGATGGTGATCAGCGGATGCGCTTCAAGCTGTGCGGTGACCGCATCGGAAAACCCGTCGCGGTCGACCGCCAGCGCACCGCCGGCCGGCACCTGATGGCTATCGCCAGAGGCCATGATCAGCGAACTGGCGAGCCGCATTTCGGCGTGGAGCAGGCCGACCGCGTTGGTTTCGGCGTCGTCGGAGCGGAACGAATTCGAGCAGACCAGTTCGGCGAGGCCGGCGGTCTTGTGCGCGTCGGTGCCGCGCACCGGGCGCATTTCGTGCAGAACGACCGGCACGCCCGCGCCGGCGATCTGCCATGCGGCCTCCGAACCGGCGAGCCCGCCGCCGATGACATGAACCGGTTTGCTCATCACGGCATCGAATTAGGCTTGAGAACGGCGAAATGCAACCGGAGCAACCATATTGAACCGCCATGTTGACTGTGGCCGAAATGCAATTGTGCCATCGCGACCGAGCCGCTAGTTTCGCGACCGATGAAAAAGCTCCTCGCCTGCCTGTCTCCGCTGTTTGCCGGACTGTTCATTACGGGCTGCGCCCCTGATTTCAGGGAGCAGAAGGCGAATGCCGTCGTACCGCTCAAATTCGTGGCCTGCTACGGCTACGGCTGTCGCTCGCGGGCGACCTTCCATATCACCCAGGGTGTGGCAGACCGCTTCGCGTCGATCATGAGCGAGGGCAAGGCGTCGGCTGAAGCCGAGCGCGAGGCGATCAGAAATGCCGTCGCCTATTACGAGGAACTGTCGGCGGCCCGTATCGGTGTGCGCGACGACCCGAAATCACCGGTCGCCGCCTCGGGCAAGCTAGGGCAGATGGATTGCATCGATGAAGCGACGAACGCCAGGCATGTGATGCTTTATCTGCAGGCGCGCGGGCTGTTGGGCTACCACAATGTAGAGCCCAACACGTCGCGTGGTCTTCTGATCGACGGCCGGTACCCGCATTGGACTGCGGTGATCAAGGATACGAACGGCAAGAAATGGGCGGTGGACAGCTGGTATGAACCGGGGGGCGGGAAGCCCGATATCGATCCGCTCGATTATTGGCGCACGCGCGGCGTGATGGGCGAGCGCTAGCTTTTCCAGATTTTTATCGTTGGACAAAGAACAACACCCGCCGGGGGAGGAGATCCGGCGGGTGTCGTTTCTGTGATCGGCAATCGGGAGGAGGATAATCGCCGATCTTATCCGCAGGTTTCGGGGAGGAGGTCGAAACCCGCGAAACAGGGAAACTGGTTAGACCGACTTGCGGGCAACGAACGGAATGTCGCCACGGGCGAGGCCCAGATCGTTGAGCTCACGGTTCGAAAGGCGGCTCAGCTCGGTGACGGTGTCACGGTAGCGGCGCCAGTTGCGGTAGTTGCGGATCAGGTTCATGGTCGTGTCCTCGAAAGGTTTGTTTGCTTCAATCTCTTCTTGCAGACGACAGATAGTGAGCCTGAACCGATTTGAGAAGCGCTTATGCTGCATAGCAGCAATGCGTTTTGTGCAATGCAAAACGAACGAATTTTTGCAACCGTTGCAGGCAGTTAGTGATTCGAGTCGGCTGGCGGACCTCGCCGAATGTACGGCGAGAGCGTTTGCCGCCACCCTGTGCATATCGTGCCAAATCGCTGCGCAATTCGTCCACGAACGTGGCAAGGTGTAAGTCCGGTGCTTTGCCCGGTGCAGTGCACGATCAGGGCAGGGAGGCGGATTGGCGGGTTATCTGAGCAGCGTCCGCAAGGATATTGACCGCTGGCGGGAAGCGGGGCTGATTGATGACGCAACGGCCAGCGCGATTGCGGCTGAGGCCGAGGCTCATCACCGGCGCGGCTTTAGCCTTGGCAGCATTCTCGCACTTCTCGCCGCCATCCTCGTCGGAGCGGCGCTGCTGCTTCTTATCGCGGCCAATTGGGAAGTGTTTCCACGCCTTGCCAGAGTTGCGATGATTTTCGTGGTCATTCTCGCAGGCTACGGCGGCGGCGCTGTCTTGAAGAAACGGGGACAGCATGCGTTTGCCGAAGGGCTCTGGCTCCTTGCGGCAATCGCATTCGGCGGCGGCATCGCACTGATCGGACAGATGTACCACCTGAGCGGGGACGAGGCGGATGCCCTGCTCCTGTGGGGAGGGGGGACGATGCTGGCAGCCGCGGCGTTGCGATCCGGCCCGTTGACGATGGGCGCCGCCCTCCTCGCCGCGGCATGGATGGTCTATCTGACGGTCGAGGGTGGAGCGGGCAGGAGCACGCCGCTGATATTTCCTCTTCTCGCGCTGCCGCTATGGGCGATTTCGGTATGGACCGGGAGCGTCAGCGCCCGGCACCTCATCCTGATGTCGCTCATGCTATTCGCCGCGCTGCTTTACCTGGACAGGGATATTACCTGGGCGCTGTTGCTGCTCGCGGCGGTGTCGGCCGCCGTTTTCGCATTTGCTGTGTTGCGAGCCGAACTGGCGGAGCGCGTTTTCGGTCTCGGCGACGGTCTGGCCGTGCAAGGGTTGCTCGGCTTCATCACCGGCATGGCGATCGTGCAGGCAGATCGCAATGACAGCCAGCAATTCCTGCTGATGGCGGCTGTGGTCTTCGCCGGTGTCGTGGCGGCGCTGCTGCTGGCAGGCCGCGGCAACCGGGCGCTGCGATGGACCGCCTATGCCGGCTTCATTTTCGAACTGGGCATCGTTTACGTCATGCTGCTCGACACAATGCTCGATACCTCTGGTTTCTTTCTGATCGCCGGTCTGACGCTCGCGCTGCTTGCCTGGCTCATCAACCGCGTCGAGCGGCGTATAGCCGCTCCGCGCTCCGATATTGCGGGCGAGGGCGCATGAAGCTCCATTCCCGATATCTTGTTGCGATCGCCGTCGTCCTGGCGCTGGTTCAGATCGGCGTGCTGGCTTCGATGATCATGGGGCGGGCGGCGATCCTGCGCGACGGGCGCGAGGTCGTGCTCGAAGTCCTGCCGGTTGATCCGCGCGACCTGTTGCGGGGCGAGTATGTCCGGCTCGACTACAACATCTCCTCGCTGCCGATCGAGCTGTTCGAGGGACTTGATCCCGACAATGCCGATCTCGCCACAGACATTGTCCATGTGCGCGTGAGCCCCAACGACGAGGGTATCTGGGAGCCGGTTGCTGCGCGTTTCGGCGCTGCGCCGCAGGCTGTGGCCGCGGCGGACGAGGTCGACATCCGGGGAGGCACCTTCCTCCGCAATGTCACCGGAGCAAGGATCATTGCCGTCGACTACGGCATCGAGCGCTTCTATCTGCCTGAAGGCGAGGGACGGGCGGTGGAGGAAAACCTGCGCGAGCGGAACTTCCGCATGGTGGTCGCAGTCGATGATAGCGGCGCGGCACAGATCAAGGCGTTCTACGATGGCGAAACGCTGATTTATCGCGAGCCGCTCTACTGAAGCGGGACGTACCGGTGGAATTCCCGCATGGGATCGCCAAGCGCCCTCGAATTCATGCAATTTGCGCCTAATTTCCCTTTGATCGCCGGAATCATGGTGCTATAGAACCCCGCGCTTCGGCGGGCCGTGAGGTCTTGCCAGGCGGGTGTGGTGGAATTGGTAGACACGCAGGATTTAGGTTCCTGTGGCGCAAGCCGTGGGGGTTCAAGTCCCTTCACCCGCACCAGACCTTCCGGCGCGAGAATTCCGGCAGTCAAGACGCATGAAACCGCCATCAGGCATGGCGGCATGAAGAACAAAGGTATGACGATGCAGGTAACCGAAACGCTCAACTCCGGGCTGAAGCGCGAAATCAAGGTGACCGTGCCCGCCAAGGACATGGAATCCAAGCTGGCCAAACGCCTCGCCGAAGCCAAGGACAAGGTCCGCCTTAACGGGTTCCGACCGGGCAAGGTGCCGGTTCAGCATCTGCGCAAGATGTACGGGCGCTCCTTTATGGCCGAGGTCGTGAACGAGATCCTTTCCGAATCCACCCGTAGCATCCTTTCGGAACGCGGCGAGAAGGCCGCAATGCAGCCCGACGTCTCCATGACCGAGGACGAGAAGGAAGCCGAAAAGGTACTCGCCGGCGACGCCGATTTCGAGTTCTCGCTGGTCTATGAAATCCTGCCGCCGGTCGAGCTCAAGGATTTTTCCGCAATCAAGGTGACCCGGCCTGTCTACGACGTGCCGGACGACGAGGTGGAAAAGCAGGTCGCGGTCGTCGCCGATTCGGCGCGCAGCTACGAGCCGAAGGATGGCAAGGCGGCAGACGGCGACAAGGTCACGCTGGACTATCTGGGCAAGATCGATGGCGAGGCCTTCGAGGGCGGCGCCGCGCAGGACGCCGATATTGTCATCGGCTCGAACCAGTTTATTCCGGGCTTCGAGGAGAAGCTCGTCGGCGTGAAGGCCGGCGACGAGACCACGATCGACGTGACGTTCCCGGAGGCCTATGCCGCCGAGCATCTCGCGGGCAAGCAGGCGACGTTCGATCTCAAGATCAAGCAGGTCGCCAAACCGGGGGATCTGGAAATCAACGACGAGCTCGCCAAGACGCTCGGTCTGGAATCGGCCGAGAAACTGCGCGAGGCCGTGCGCGGGCAGATTGAAAGCCAGTATGGCAATGTGACGCGCCAGAAGACCAAGCGTCAGCTGCTCGACGCTCTCGATGAGGCATACAAGTTCGACACGCCCGAAAAGCTGGTCGACGCCGAGTTCGAGAACATCTGGGGCCAGGTGATGAATGATCTCGAGCGGGCAGGGCGGTCCTTCGAGGACGAGGAAACGACCGAGGAGGAGGCGCGGACGGAATACCGCCGCCTCGCTGAACGTCGGGTGCGGCTTGGCCTGGTTCTGGCCGAGATCGGCGAAAAGGCCGGGGTGACTGTGTCCGACGACGAGCTGCAGCGCTCGCTCTACGATTCGATCCGGCGCTATCCCGCCAGCCAGCAGCAGGAGGTCTACGAATTCTACCGCAGCAATCCGCAGGCGCTGGCCAATATCCGCGCACCGCTGTTTGAGGAGAAGGTGGTTGACCACCTGATGACCGAGGTCAGCGTGACCGACAACAAGGTCTCGCGCGAGGAACTGCTGGCCGACGACGAAGCCGAGGCGGCGCCCGCCAAGAAGGCGCCTGCGAAGAAAAAGGCCGCGCCGAAAAAGAAGGCGGCGAAGGCCGACGAATAGGCCCCACCCGGCGCCGAACATGATGCCAGGGCCGTCGCGGCGCATCTGCGCCACGGCGGCCTATTCATTTGGGAGCGAGCGATGGCTGTGACCATCTACGGGTTCAGGAGCTGCGACACCGTCAAGAAAGCGCTGAAATGGCTGGAGTCCGAAGGCGTGGCGCATCAGTTCTTCGACTACAGGAAGCAAAGCCTCGATCCGCAGGTGGTGGACGATTGGTTCAGCCGGGCAGGGTGGGAGGCGGCGTTCAATCGCGGTTCGACAGCCTACCGGGCGCTGACTGACGACCAGAAGGCCGGGATCGATGCCGCTACTGCCAGGATGCTGATCCTCCAGGACACAAACCTCATCAAGCGGCCGGTGCTCGACACCGGCAATGCGCTGCTGTTCGGCTTCAAGGCCGATTCCTATGCGCAAGCGCTCGGCAGGTAGGCGCGACAGCTTATGCGCGTTCTTTCGCTGAATGTCTGGGGCGGCAAGCTCTACGAGCCGCTGATCCGCTACCTCGCCGAGGTCGACGCGGACGTCTACTGCCTGCAGGAAGTTGTCAGGACGCCCGGATATCCGGGATCCGAGCTTATCTACCGCGACGGTGACGTCACGCTGCCGCAGCGCACGAACCTCTTTGAAGACATCCGTTCGATCTTGCCCGGGCACGATGCACGGTTCTTTCCGGCGTCGCGCGGACCGCTGTTCGACAGTGACGGACGCGAGTTCAAGTCGGAGTTCGGTCTGGCGACATTCGTGCGCCGTTCGTTTTCTGTCATTGGCGAGGCCATGGAATTCGTCCACGGCGCATTCTCCGGCGATGGCTGGGGCGAGCATCCGCGCTCACGCAACGCGCACTGCATTCGGGTATTCGATGCCGGGCAGGGGGTGGCGATCACCCTCGCCCATATGCATGGCCTGCGCGAACCCGCCGGCAAGCATGACAGCCCGATACGTGAGCGTCAGGCTCAACGCCTGGCCGATCTGATCAGGCGTGTCTGGCCCGGCAATGAGCGCCTGGTCGTCTGCGGCGACTTCAACGTCTTGCCGGTCAGCGTGACGTTCACCAGACTGGCCGAACTCGGTTTGACCGATCTCGTGACCGGCCGCGGCCACACGGATACGCGCACCTCGCACTATGAAAAGCCCGGCCGCTTCGCAGACTATTTGCTGGTCAACGGTGCTGTTGAAGTCGTGTCATTCGATGTGGTGGGGGAGCCGGAAGTTTCTGATCACCGCGCGCTGCTGCTGGACGCGCGGTAGCGCCGCTCGATGCCTGCGCCGACACCAGCAAGATAGTCGCATAAGATATATTATGGAACCTATGTATGCCGCCAATCGGATAAGGACGCCGGGGAAACTTCTTTTATTTCAAATTGTAACAACCGATACGTAAAGCGATGACCTGCGGCGGTCCGCACGCGCTTCTATCCCGCCAGATCGGCGACAGTGGCTCCGGCAGCGTCAATCAGCGCTTTGGGTTCTGCCGAGAACACCGCGTCATGCGCACCCGCCGCGGCCCAGACCAGATCGTACGTGAGAAGCGTGCCGTCTGCGAATACCGGCACCGGATCGACATAGCCGATTGGCGCCACGCCGCCGATGGCGAAGCCCGTGCGTTCGCGTATGTCGCGCGGATCGGCGCGCTTGAGTTGTTGGCCGGCCGCCGCCGCCGCCTTTGCCATGTCGAGGCGTGAGGCTCCCGAAAGCAGGAACAGGAACAACCGTCCATCGTCCTTGCCTTCGAAGATCAGCGATTTGACGATCTGGTCGACCGCACAGCCGCATTGGTGGGCGGCTTCCTCGGACGTGCGTGTCGACGCGCCCATGCGGCGTATCTCGATCGCCAGTCCGGCGTCTTTTGCGGCCTGACGCACCCGCTCGACACTTCCGCTCATTTGACGGGCTCCGTTTCGGGGAGTTCGATCTCGAATACCTGACCGTCATAGGCCGGCTCAACATGCGGCGGCGTCTCGCGCATCACCGTGTCGTAGTCGAGTGGAATGTGCATATGGGTCAGCAACGCGCGGTCCGGTTTCAGCCGCTCGATCCATTCAAGCGCTTCGGCAAGCGAGAAATGCGACGGATGCGGTCGGTATTGCAAGGCGTCGATGACCAGCACATCAAGGCCGCCGAGAAGCGCCACTGTCGCTTCTGGAAAGCCGCTGACGTCGCAACAATAGGCCACGGGGCCGACGCGGAATCCGAGTGAAACGGCATCGCCATGCTGCTGCGGGAGCGGGCGGAACGTCAGTGGACCGCCCTCTCCCTCGATCGTGAACGGCTCGCCGTGGCTGATGAAGTGAGGTTCGACAACCGGCGGATAGGCGCTGCCCGCCGGTGTCTCGAAACAATATTCGAAGCCTTGCCGGAGGCGGTCCATCGTCGGCTGGTCGGCATGTATGTCAATTCGCTTGCGCTGGGCCAGGAAATAGCCCCGCAAATCGTCAATGCCGTGGATATGGTCGGCATGTGCGTGGGTGTAGACGACCGCATCGAGCCGATCGACGCCCGCGGCTATCATCTGGGCTCGGAAATCCGGGCCGGTGTCGATCGCCACCGTTGTCTTGCCACCGCTGGAGATACGCTCGACAAGCGCTGCGGCCCGCAGGCGCCGGTTGCGCGGGTTTGCGGGATCGCAGGCGCCCCAGTCGCCCATGATGCGCGGCGTTCCCGGAGACGAGCCGCAACCCGTTATGGTCAGCCTCAGCCGGTCCGCCATCGCCGTCAGGAACCGGAATTGGCCGCCGGGCGCGGCATTCTGGAGAATATGCGGAAGGCGTTTTCGGTTGTGATTTCAGCGAGTTCGGCCTCGCTTGCGCCGATCGTTTCGGCCAGCACGGCAGCAGTGTGGGCGACAAATGCAGGTTCGTTGCGCTTTCCGCGATGCGGCATGGGCGCAAGATAGGGCGCGTCGGTTTCCACCAGCAGACGCTCGCGCGGCAGATCGCGGGCAAGGGCGCGCAGTTCCTCCGACTTCTTGAAGGTCAGTATGCCGGAGAAGGACACATAGCCGCCGAGCTCGATGCCGGTTTCGGCCAGCGCGCGGCCGGACGAAAAACAATGCAGGATGAAAGGGAATGCGCCCTTCCCTGTTTCGTCGCGCAGGATTTCCGCCACGTCGTCATCCGCGTCGCGCGCATGAATGACCAAAGGCAGCCCGGTTTCCCGCGCGGCCGCGACGTGTGTGCGGAAACCGGCCACCTGCGCCTGGCGCGGCGCCTTGTCGTAGAAATAATCGAGACCGGCTTCGCCGATCGCCACGACCTTCGGGTGTTCGGCAAGGCGGATCAGTTCGCTGACTTCTATGCCCTCTTCCTCTCCGGCATTGTGCGGATGTGTGCCGACCGAGCAGAAGACATTCTGGTAGGTTTCCGCAATCGCCTTGATGCGATCGAACTGCCGCACACGGGTCGAGATCGTCACCATCATGCCGACGCCGGCGTCGCCGGCGCGCTCAACGATCATGTCGCGTTCGGCCTCGAAATCCGGGAAGTCGAGATGGCAATGGGTGTCGATCAGCATCAGTGCATCTCGCCGGGCTTCAAATCTCGAAAGAAGATCAGGCCGTTGCCATCTGGATCGTAGAAGCCGAACTCGCGCGTTCCCCAGGCCGTATTCCTGAGTGCGGTGCCTTCATGAAACACACCTTTCGGCTCGTATTCGGCAAATAGTGCATCGACATCATCGACCACAAATTTCAGCAACGGTGTGGTCATCGTCTCCCATTCCTCCGCGCCGTGCCACTGAATATGCAATTCAATACCGTCGCGTTTGACCCCTACATAGAGCGGATTTTCCATGTTGGTGGACGGATCGGTGAAGGCCTGCACAAAGCCCAGCTTGTCGCGATACCAGGCGGCCAGCAATGTCACATTGCGAGCCGGCAAGACCGGCGCGATTTGCATAAGCTTGGCGGATCGCTTCACGGTGTCGATTCCCACGTCCGCAACCTACTCTTCGCCAGCCTTGTCCACATAGCGCGGGAAGACTGCCTCGGGCGCAGGCAAAGCCGTACCCGCAATCAGCCGGTGCGCGTCGTCGAGATGGGCGAAGTCGCGGCTGCCAGCCGGCACGGCCAGCAGGTCGAGCAGCTTGGCGGCGGAGCCTGGAACGTAGGGCTGGCACAGGATCGCAACCCGCCGGATCGTCTCGATCGTGGTCCACAACACGGTTTCCATGCGCGCCGGGTCGGACTTGCGCAACGCCCAGGGCTCTTGGCCGGCGAAATAGCGGTTGGCGTCGGCGACGACGGCGAATATCGCGGCAAGCGCCTGGTGGATCGCCTGTTCGTCCATTGCCTTGCGCGCCTTGGCGAGCGCCTCGCCAGCCTGGTCCAGTATGACCTTGTCCTGCGGCTGCAATTCGCCTGGCGTGGGAATCTTGCCGCCGCAATTCTTGGCGATCATCGACAACGAGCGTTGAGCGAGATTGCCCAGATCGTTGGCGAGGTCGGCATTGGTGCGGTTGACGATCGCCTCGTGGCTGTAGCTGCCGTCCTGTCCGAACGGGACTTCGCGCAGGAAGAAGTAGCGGACCTGATCGAGGCCGAAATGCTCGATGAGCGCAAACGGGTCGACGACATTGCCGACCGATTTCGACATCTTCTCGCCGCGGTTGAACAGAAAGCCGTGCGCGAAGACGCGCTTGGGCAATGGCACGCCCGCGGAGATCAGGAAGGCCGGCCAGTAGACCGTGTGGAAACGCACGATGTCCTTGCCGATGATGTGCAGCGCCGGCCAGTAGTTCCACTGCGGACCGTCAGTGTCCGGGTAGCCGGCGGCGGTAATGTAGTTGGTCAGCGCGTCGACCCACACATACATCACATGCTTGTCGTCGCCGGGCACCGGCACGCCCCAACTGAATGTCGAGCGTGAAACGGACAGATCGCGCAGCCCCGACTTCACGAAACTGATCACCTCGTTGCGCCGTTCGGCCGGGCCGATGAAGTCGGGCTGCTTCTCGTAGAGCTCCAGCAGTCGGTCCTGATAGGCGGAAAGCCGGAAGAAGTAAGTTTCCTCCTCGTTCCATTCGACCGGTGAACCCAGTGGTTCACGGCGAACGCCGTCGTCGCCGACGGTCGTCTCGCTTTCGTCGAAATAGCCCTCCTGGCGCACTGAATACCAGCCGCTGTAGCGATCGAGGAAGATGTCGCCATTGTCGGCCATCCGCTGCCAGATCGCCTGCGATGCGTGCTTGTGGCGTTCCTCCGTGGTGCGGATGAACTGGTCGTTGGAACCGCCGACGGCCTCGACCATGCCGCGGAAAATCGCGGAATTGCGGTCGGCCAGTTCCTGCGCGGTGATACCCTCCGCGTCGGCGGTCTGCTGCATCTTCAGGCCATGCTCGTCCGTGCCGGTCAGGAAGAACACGTCCTTGCCGTCATGGCGCTGGAAACGCGCCAGAGCATCGGTTGCAATCACCGTGTAGGCGTGGCCGATATGCGGTTTGCCGTTCGGGTAAAAGATCGGCGTGGTGATGTAGAACTTCTCGCGGGCCATAGCGTGGCTGTTGCTTTCGGAAGGGGAAATCAGGAAGCGGTCAGATAGCGCATCATGGCAGTGAAGACCATCCCGAACGAGCGCATGCGGCCATCAGCCGTGAAGGCCCTCATGCGCCCGTCTGAGCGAGGTCATCACATGGTGGCGCTTGTCGAGATTGTAGATTTCGGTGGACGCGATGTCTTCGCGCAACCTGCTCCAGGATTCAGCCTGGCGGGCCGAGCGAAGCCGGTCTCCCTGGGTTGCGCCGGCGGCGATCGCATCGAGCAGATGGTCGTTGAAGATATCGAGCTGGACCGTCTGCTCGCGCCCGGTCACGGCGTCAGCCAATCGGGAAGCCAGCGCCAGATCGAACTGGCTCGCGTCCAGCAGTTTTTCGATGGTTGAGGCAATTTCCAGTCCGCCATATTCGGTCAGCAGGATTGCATTACGAACGCTGCCCCCGGCCCGCCGCGCAAGTTCGCTTCGCGCGCCGGCAGTGTCGGGCAGCGTGAGGCCCAGCGCGGTCATGGCCTCAAGGATCTCCGGCTCGGACAAAGGATCCAGCCGGACGATCTGGCAGCGCGAGCGGATGGTCGGAACAAGCCGCCCGGGAACATGCGCGATCAGCACAAACAGCGTGCGGGCCGGCGGTTCCTCCAGGTTCTTCAACAGTGCGTTGGCCGCACTGGCGTTCAGATCGTCGGCGGGATCGACGATGACAACGCGGTAACCGCCATCATGCGCGGACAGCGAGAGAAAACGGCCAACGCGCCGGATTTCCTCCACGGTGACCACGGTCTTGAACCCTTTCGCGCGCTCATTGGCCGGGCGCGTGAGATGCAGCACCGCCGAATGGGCGCCCTGCGCGACCGACCGGAACGTATGCGATTGCGGATCGGCGGGCAGCAGGTGATCGGGAGGTGCATCCTTCTGGCCGACGAGAACATGGCGGGCCAGGTGAAATGCAAACGTGGCCTTGCCGATGCCAGCCGGCCCGGTGAGCAACAGTGCATGATGAAGCCGTCCTGCTGTGAACGCTGAAGCGAGATTGCCGCGGGCGCGTTCATGGCCGATGAGATACGGGTTTTCAGCCGGTTCGGGAACGCCGTCGATGGAATCGTGCTGGCGCGGGGCGAGGTGTTCGATCGTCATCGCGCGCGCGTCCGCTGTTTCGGAGGATCGGATTCGTCATCTGCGCCGATTGCGCCCCTGGCAGCCTCCAGCACGGCCAATGCAATCGCATTCTCATCCATCGACGCATCAATGACGACACAGCGTCCGGGTTCGGCCCTGGCGATATCCAGGAACGCTTCGCGCCTTCGGCGGTGGATATCGATCTGCTCTTTCTCGTAACGATCGGCGTCCTCGCCGCTGGTGCGGCGCGCCGCGGCGCGTCTCAGGCCTTCCTCTGGTTCTATGTCGAGAATGATGGTGAGGTCGGGCGCCATGCCGTTGACGGTAACGCGCTCCAGCGCAGCCATGAAATCGGCGTCCAGCCCGCCGGTGACGCCCTGATAGACACGCGAAGAGTCCATGAAGCGGTCGGTCAGTACGATCCGGCCGGCTTCGATCGCTGGGCGGATGATTGTCTCGACATGATCGGAGCGGGCGGCGGCGAACAGAATCGCCTCCAGCTTGGGGCCGAGTGCTTCGGCGGCACCCGACAGCAACACATGGCGTACAGCCTCTGCTCCGGGCGAGCCGCCCGGTTCGCGGGTTACCAGAACGTCGCGGCCCATGTCGCGCAGCGCATCGGCCAGACGCCCTATCTGGGTCGTCTTGCCGACCCCTTCCCCGCCTTCGAAGCTGATGAAATAGCCGCGCGCCAAATCGCTCGTCCCTGCCCGCAAACACGATGGCGCGGGGGATTCGCCCGGCCATCAACCGCAGCCCTGAATGGGTCCATGCGCGATGAAATGCAAGCCGCCGGTCAGCGCATCCAGCCGATCGCAAGTTCCTCGATCGCGTCGACCGCGCGCTGGTAGAGTGTGCCCTGCCCGACGCTCTCGGCTGCATAGAGCGGCGTTTCCTGGCTCAGTGTGTCGCCGATCCAGACCTTCAGAACACCAAGCTCTGCACCCTCCTCCACAGGCGCCGTCACCGGTCCCTGATAGATGATACGGGCAATCAGGCGGTCGCGATTGGTGATCGGCACGAAGATCGACAAGGGACCATTGGCGCGCAGACCCACAGACGACTTCTCGGCCCCATACGTCTTGGCCTCGCCAACGAGCTCGCCTTCGGCGAAGAGTTCGGTCTTTTCGAACGCGCGGATGCCCCAGTCGAGCATTCTCCGGCTTTCCTCGGCGCGCTCGTTCTCGCTCGCCATGTCGCTCATGCCGACGAACAGCCTGCGGCCGTCGCGCTCGACCGATCCGACGATGGCGTAGCCCGACTCCTCAGTGTAGCCGGTCTTGAGGCCGTCCGCGCCGATATCCATGCGAAGCAGCGGGTTGCGGTTGAACTGGCGGATGCCGTTCCAGGTGAATTCGCGTATGCCGTAATATTTGTAGAAGACGGGGTATTCGCGCCAGATGTGCTGGGCGAGCTTGACGAGTTCGCGAACCGTCACCGCCTGGCCTTCGGCCGGGAGCCCGTTGGAGTTCTTGAAGACCGATTTCGTCAGGCCGATTTCGCGTGCGCGCGCCGTCATCTGCTCGGCGAAACGTTCTTCCGATCCCGCCATGCCCTCGGCGATGATGATGCAGCCGTCATTCGCCGACTGTATGATGACGCCCTGGATGAGGTCCTCCAGCGAAATGGACGACCCAAGCTCGGCGAACATGGTCGATCCGCCGGACGCGGCCCCGCCTCTGCGCCACGCGTTCTCGCTGACCAGAAATGTGTCCTGAAGGGTAAGGCGCCCTGTCTTTATGGCGTGGAACACGACTTCCATCGTCATCAACTTGCCCAGCGACGCCGGCGGGATCAGACCGTCGGGGTTCTTTTCGTACAGGATCGTGCCGGTTTCGGCGTCGATCATGAAGGCCTGGCCGGCCCTGGTATCGAACAGCTGTGCGCTGGCCGGGGTCAACGACACCGCGCACAGCAACAGAAGGGCCAATGCGGCCCGCATTGGCAACCACCCAAATCTCATGAAAACGCTCCACACGAACCCGACCCCCACAAGGGCAGGCTAGCGTTCGGCAGCCGGGGAATCAACGAAGCTATTCAGAGCGAACGACAAAAGCGTCCGTTGCGCCCGCCTGCCATGCGGCACGGGCAAGCGCGTCGAGCGCGGGTCCTTCGGCGTGCATGACAACCGAATAGGCATCCGTGTCGCGCACGATGCGCACCGCGCCCAGCGAGGAAAGCAAATTGGCACGGATTCTGGCGTCTTCGGCGTTCGTGAACGATCCGGCTGCGAGATACGAGCTTTGCGGCGGCGCGCCGTATTGTTGCTCGACGGGTGGTTCGCCGTTGACCCGCTTCCACGACGCGACAATGTCATCGGCGTTCATGTCCAGGGAGCCGAGGGCGTCGAACGGCGATGCGGCGGCCGCAATCCTGCGGTCGGCGTAGGACATGAGCGGCAGGGCCAGCCGCTCGGCGTCCGATGCGAGACCGCCAATTGGCCGCTCGGGAACGTACGGGCCGCTGTCGGGCAGGATCGGGTCTCCCGGAGCGATAATGTCGGAAAGCCGCGACGAGCGAGCAGGCGTCGCGGAAGCCATCATGACTGGCTGTGGCGACGGTGCGACGGCGGTGGGCGGGTTATTGCGGCTGCCGCCGGGCAGCGCATCAAACAGGCTCCTGCGCCGCAGGTTTCCGCCGCTGGCGGGCGTGCGCCCGTTCATGGCGATCATCACACCGCTGGGCTGGCCGTCGTCGATGCCTGGCAACTGCGCGGGCCCGCCTGAGCCGGGCCGATAAGAAGCAAGAAGATACTGATCGTCCTTGCCGTGAAGCGGTGCGCGGCCGAGATATTCAACCCTCACCTTGGCCACCCCGGCATGCTTGTAGTCGAGCATTTCGGCGGCACGTTTCGAAAGGTCGACGATGCGACCGTGAGCGAAGGGGCCGCGGTCGTTCACGCGAACGACGACGGAGGCGCCGTTCTTCTGGTTGGTGACGCGGGCATAGCTCGGCAGCGGCATGGTCGGATGCGCCGCCGTGAGATGGGTCATGTCGTAGACTTCACCGTTGGCGGTCAGCCGGCCGTGAAAGGCGTCGCCGTACCATGATGCCCCGCCGACCTTGGCATAGTTCGGCTCTTCCTTCGGCTTGTACCATTTGCCCTTGACCTTGTAGGGCTTGCCGACCATTGCGCGGCCGCCGCCTCGCGGCAGTCTCGAGCGCATGTTGCTGACGCGAGGGCTGGCCTTCACGCCGTATTCGGATTCAGCAAAATATTCCTTGGTGCCGCCGGACTTGACCGCGGTCTTGAGCGAAGGCGCGCCCGTGCAGGCCGTCAGGGCGACAGCCGCGGAGATCACGATCGCCAAAGCGGAACATCTGGACAGCAGTTCATGCGGACGAATGTGCATGGCCGTCCCGTCCCCCATTCCCCTCATATGCATCACCGCTACAACAGACCAGATGCGGCCGGAACCTTCGTTGCTTGTCGGAAGGCGGAGAACGCCCCTGTGCCCTCCAATCGATTCAATCGCATCAATTGCTTATCACCATGTTAACCGATTGTGGCCTGAAACAGGCAGCAATGTGGCGCGGTGCCCGATTCGGCCACTCCGGGCACTGTGTCAGAAGGATCGCGGCAGGTCCAAGATGTGCTCGGCCACATATGACAGGATGAGATTGGTCGATATCGGAGCGACCTGATAGAGCCGCGTTTCGCGGAACTTGCGCTCGATGTCGTATTCGGATGCGAATCCGAAACCGCCGTGAAACTGGAGGCAGGCATTGGCCGCTTCCCAGGACGCATCCGCCGCAAGCAGCTTGGCCATGTTGGCTTCTGCGCCGCATTCCTCATGCGCGTCGAACCTCCGCGCCGCCTCGAAACGCATCAGGCTCGCGGCTTCCGTGTTCACATAGGCGCGGGCGATGGGGAACTGGACGCCCTGATTTTGGCCTATCGGACGGTCGAAGACGACGCGTTCCCTTGCATAGTCCGAGACCTTCTTGATGAACCAGTGCGCGTCCCCGATGCATTCTGCCGCAATCAGAGTGCGCTCCGCGTTCAGTCCGTCGAGGATATAGCGGAAGCCGCTGCCCTCCTCGCCGATCAGGTTCTCGGCCGGGATTTCCAGATTGTCGAAGAACAGCTCATTGGTTTCGTGATTGACCATGTTGCGGATCGGCTTGACCGTCATGCCATGGCCGATCGCCTCGCGCAGGTCGACGAGAAAGATCGACATGCCTTCCGACTTCCGCTTCACCTCGGCGAGCGGCGTCGTCCGTGCAAGCAGGATCATCAGGTCCGAATGCTGGATGCGGCTGATCCAGACCTTCTGGCCGTTGATCACGTAGCGGTCTTTCTTGCGGACCGCCGTCGTCTTGATCCTGGTCGTGTCGGTTCCCGTTTCGGGTTCGGTCACGCCCATCGATTGCAGCCGCAATTCGCCCGAGGCGATTTTCGGCAGGTAGGCCGTCTTCTGCTCGTCCGATCCGTGCCGCAAAAGCGTGCCCATATTGTACATCTGGCCGTGGCAATGGCCGGCATTGCCGCCCGAGCGATTGATTTCCTCCATGATGACGCTCGCCTCTGTCAGGCCAAGGCCGGAGCCGCCAAAGTCCTGCGGTATCATCGCTGCATGCCATCCCGCGCGGGTCAGAGCGTCGACGAATTCCTCTGGATAGGTCGCTGCTTCGCCGTGGCGGCGGTGGTATTCGGCGGGAAATCCGGCGCAAAGCGCGCGCAGCGCCTCACGCAGTTCAAGGTGAGATTGTTCGCCCGGCGCCATCAGCTCCGCTCCTCATGCAGCAGCTCGGATACGCCGAACTCGGCAAGGATCGCATCCGTGTGTTCGCCGAGCGCCGGCACCGGGGCCAGCTTCGGTTCCCAGCCGTCGCCGGTAATTGGCGACAAGCCCGGCAACGGCCCCGCCGGTGAACCGAATTCGCGCCAGCGGCCTCGCGCTTCAAGCTGCGGATGGTTCCAAAGGCCTGCCATGTCGTTGACCCGGGCGGTTCCGATCCCCGCTGCGTCGAGACTGGCGCGCGCCTGTTCGGTCGAGAGCTTCTTCAGCGCATCGGCGATGATCGGCTCCAGCAAATCGCGGTTTGTGGTGCGCAGTTCGCCACTGTTGAAGCGGGGATCGCCGGCAAGTTCCGGCTTTCCAAGCACATCGGCCGCAAAAAACCGCCATTCCCGCTCGTTCTGGATACCGAGGAAGATGGTGCCGTCGCCGGTCTCATACGGACCGTAGGGGCAGATGGTGGCGTGTCGCGCGCCGTTGCGTTCCGGCGGGGTTTGTCCGTCCATGGCGTAATACATCGGAAACCCCATCCACTCGGCCATCGCTTCGAGCATGGAGATTTCCAGGTGGTCGCCCCGCCCCGTCCTGGCGCGCATCAGGAGCGCCGCGAGAATGGCCTGATAGGCAGAGACCCCGGCCGCGATGTCGACGATTGATATACCGGCCTTCGCCATCGTCTCCGGCAGGCCGGTTACGGAGAGAAAGCCGGCCTCGGCCTGCACCAGAAGGTCATACGCCTTCCGCATCTCGTCCGGGCCGCCCTTGCCGTAGCCGGTGATCGTGCAGGTGATCAGTTTCGGATTGGGGAGACGCAATTCGTCGCCGGCAAGGCCAAGGCGGTCCGCGGCGCCCGGGGCAAGGTTCTGGACGAAGATGTCGGCCTGGCGGAGAATGGCCTTGAGCGCCCCAACCGCCCTCTCCTCCTTGAGGTCCAGTGTCAGACTTTCCTTGGAACGGTTGGTCCAGACGAAATGGCTTGAAAGGCCGCGCGCGCGGGTGTCGTAGCTGCGCGCGAAATCGCCGCCGTCCGGCCGCTCGACCTTAATGACCCGCGCGCCCTGATCGGCCAGAAGCCGCGTGCAATAAGGCGCCGCGATCGCCTGTTCCAGCGACACGACGAGAACACCGTCGAGTGGCCGCATCGATTTCCCCCTCCCATCTGTCTGTCGCGCCGCATCTGCGCGCCAGCCCGGTCTCATACGTCGCCTGTGCGATCGTTTGGAGGTTTGTTGACACGTCTTTGTGGCGCGCACTAGAGGAGTGGCGTCAGATCATGGTCGTCATCAACGCCCCTGCCCGGTTCGCAGAGAACGTCGCTGGGCAGTGCGTTGGGGTGCCAGGAGAGGTGGCCGAGCGGTTTAAGGCACCGGTCTTGAAAACCGGCGTGGGCGCGAGTCCACCGTGGGTTCGAATCCCACCCTCTCCGCCATATCAGTGCTATATGACAATATTTTCAATCACTTGCGCAGGCACCAGCGATAGACCTCCCTAAAAACCTACCAACAAAGTGGCTTCGGCCGCCAACTAGCCCCGCGCCCCTCGGAACCAAGCTGCGGCCACGCCTCCATGTTCACTGGCTCCGGCGACCCCTCTCGCGGCACGCTGCTTTTCGTTGATCTCATTCTGCTCTTGACAGATCTGGGGACGGCGAACGGTCGCTGGACCGAAGCTACGCTCAAAAGCCGCTTCTGCGAATTAGTGCAGGGCTCGAAGCGAAGGAGGATCTCCTGGAGGATTTGCTCGGCAACGTGATCGGATAGAGGTTGCAGTCCCCTTGAGCGAGACTACGCATTCGTTGTTGCTGAACAAGGAATCTTCCACAGCCTGAACGTCAGGCTTCGCGCGACCATGCTCGCCGCCTTGTCCGCTTTCAAGAGGCGCTAAAACTGATGATTATGCCTGACATGGGGGCGCAAAGCTGCCGTTCGCCTTTTGACTGATGGAAATCAGCTTGAGGCCGGGAACCGGTGTTCCCGATATTTCCACTCCACCGGGAACCCTCGCATAAGCGGCTGCAACTGCATTGTGGCCGGCTGGGTGCCGTCGAGGATCGCCTCGATCAACTCCGGGGCGAGCAGGGTCAGAGCCAGCACGTGCGACACGTAACCCGCTTCTACCGAAGCTGGATCGATCGAGCCTCAAGCCCTTTCGGGGCATGGATGTAGCTGACGATCACACGCTGTCCGGCCTCAAGGGTCGTGAGTCCGCTGCGCGCCAAAGCGGTGGCGTGAACAAAGACGTCCTTGCCGCCGCTTTCCAGCGCGACAAAGCCGAAGCCCTTCTCCGCATCGTATCGCTTCACGACGCCAGCGCCTTCCAGTTGCTGTTGATCCGGTGCGGAGGCCGGGTCTGAAGCCTGTCGCGCTGCAGGCTCGGGTGTAGCTTGGCCGTTTCCCAGGCTTACGGATACGATTTCCACCACCTGTGGCCCCTTCTGGCCATTTTCGGTCCGAACTTTGAGATGCGCCCCTTCAGAAAGAGAATCGTGTCCCGCAGCCTGCAACTTCGACACGTGCAGGAAGGCCTCCGAGCCGTCGCTCAGGCGCAGGAATCCAAAACCCTTCTCGGCGTTGAACCAGAGAACCTCGGCATCACGCGGGGAAGAGGCCGGGGCCGACGACGGAGGTGGAGACGGTTCCGGTCTCCGCTCGAAATAGTTCCGTTCCGAATCCTCATGATCGTTGTCGCTTTCGAAGCCCTGGCGCCGCGGACGATGATCTCGATATCTGCCCATTCCAACACTAACCCCTGTAGAAAAGAGGCCATTATCACCGCGAACGAGCAACGATCAATATGATCAACGCGCGGCAAAGCGACCGTAGAACGCGTGGACCCGCCACCCGCACCTGTCTTCCTATCGATCCCGTTCCGGCCGTTTTAATCGCCGTTCCAACCTTTTTGCCCATGAGCCGACCCGCGCCTGGAGGCTGCGCATCACCCGGCGTATTTGCGCGGATCGAGCGTCACGTTTTCAGACCTTCTTCTCTTTTGGGTGCGGCTTAACGCGGAATCCGAGCTCGCGGCACATGGCGAGCATCTTCTTGTTGGCAAGTGATACGAAGCCTGCGATACGGCGATCCCCTCGGCAGCCGCGAACTGGATCAGCCACTCCAGCAGTGCCCAGCCAAGTCGCCGAAGCGGAGGCGCCGGAGAGCCCCGCATGGGGTTGGCATCCGTTCCCGCGTACCGTACCAAGGTAATCATTCAGGAGACCTTGATGCCCAAAAAGCCGAACTACGATTTCGAACGCCAACAGCGGGAACACGCCAAGGCTTCCAAGAAGGCCGAAAAGCTGGCCGAGAAAGCCGCGGCGCGCGAAGACAACCGCCGGCCTGCCGATAACGTGGAGACGGGCGAAGCGAATTGAGGCGAGGCCGCCGCTGACGCCCATAGTGAGCACAGGCTTCACCCGGCCTTTTCGTTTGAAGGTCAGTGCTCTTCGATATTCCCATCGTGAAGGTCGAAGACGCCCTTCCCCGCCTGAGCGTAGAAATTGTCCTGAAGCGCGCCCCACGTGCCCATGAAGTCACCGCAACTGCTGCAGTGGATCGGCGTATCGTCGGTGGCGCCGTCGGGAATTTCGAGTGCGATCATCCCGCAGCGTTTACAGTCCAGCTTATCGTCCAGCATTTTGCCCATTCCCCATTTCTAGAACACGGGAAATCCGGTCGCAAGTCTGGGTCGAATAGCCTCTCTGTAGTAGGAGATCGGCGCGGTCGTTGAGGGACACATCCGACGGGCGGCCCGCGGCGCCCACTTAATGCAGCCGAGCCATGGTTACATCTGGTGCGATTTGTAGCGCGCCACGCTGATGCCCGGGAAAAAAGCAGCGGTGATCGGCAAGTTAATCCGGACAGCACCCGGTCCCAATGATCTATGCTACGGGGTGCGACTTCAGCTCATCAACGTAAGAAGAGCGACCCCGAGCGATTGTGTGTGCCGGCTTTACCCGAACCTGATACCTTCGTCTCAGCTCTTGTGTCAGGGTGGCCCGCAAACCCGCTCTGGAAGAGCTCGATTCTCCGGTCCCGGGACTGCCAAGCGCCGATCGACCTCATCAGCAGGTTTTTCTGGAGGTACCCATGACACGAACCTTCCGCATTGGGCTATTCGCAGTCGGCATTGTCGTACTTCTGTTCGCTTTCGGATTCTACGTACAGGCCTGGTGGGCGACATCGCTCTGGCCGGTTCAGTCGAGCCGACTCTCTCATATCTTCATCTCGTCCATTCTGGCAGCGATCGGCTGCCCAGCCATCTGGATTGCACTCGCCAACGAGAGGCGCGCGCTGGCGGCAGGCGCACTGGACCTGATGGTTGTGAACTTCGGGGTCGCGACGACCGGCCTCTACTTCTATGGCACCACCCACAATTTCGGCATGTTGCTGATCGCCGTCGTAACGGCAGCCCTCTTCCTGTTGTGTGTCGGCCTGTTTCGTTATGGCAGGGCCGTACCGTTCCGGGACCAGCGTCCAACACCATTTGCAGTGCGCATCGCTTTCGGCGTTTTCGCCTCCCTGCTTGCGGTGGTCGCCGGCCTGCTCATCACCCTGCAGCCCAACACGTTCCCGTGGCCTTTAGGCGCGGAAAACGCGGCCATCTACGGCTTCATCTTCCTCGGCGCGATGGCCTACTTCGTCTACGGGCTTCTCTATCCCGTCTGGGGCAATGCCTGCGGGCAGCTGATCGGCTTCATTGCCTACGACGTGGTACTGATCATACCCTTCGCGCAACACTTTTCAGGAGTGAACCCCGCTATGCGTACGAGCCTTACCATCTATACGACTGTGGTGGCGCTGAGCGGTCTGTTCGCGCTCTATTTCGTGCTCGTGCATTCTTCGACCCGCTTCGGCGCATCGCGCACCCGGGCGCCTTTGCCGAGCTGAGTGTATGCCAAAATTTGGCTGGACTGTTCGAAGGGCGGCACACGTTCAGCTCGACCTACTCGTGGGCCCAATCAGTCGGGCTCGTGTATGCGTCTCGCTGCTCTTTCGAGAGTTGGCTCGATCCGGAATAGCCTCGCTCTTTCAGTCGCGCGCCGGCTCCCAGCGTGTACTCCGGGTCCTCCTCGATGCCCAAACCATGAACCATGCGATTCATGAAGTTGAACAGGGCACAGATGGCCACGGCAAGAGCGAGATCGTCCTGGTCCCATCCGGCGTCCAGAACAGCATCCGCGTCGCGCTGATCCCGGACAGGTGGTTCCCCACTATCATTAGAGTTTTCTAAGACTGCTGCCATGTTAATGGATGCACGCTCACCGCGCGATTGGCGACTGAATGTGACTAAATGGGGTTGGCGCGTGGCTGCCACCCTCTCCGCCATTATACCAATGAAAACAATAGTTTAGTGGTTAAAATCCTTTCTGGCGCAACGTGCGTCCTGATCGCATTGCCCGCCCCGCCACGTTGGCGGGCTTTTCACCAACAAAAAAGCGGGCTTGAAAGCCCGCTTCCTTCGTTCCTGAGACATTTGCTTGGCGCCGGTACCTTCGTGGTCGCCATGCCGTCAATCAGGTCAAATGCTGCCGCTGTTCAGGAAACCTCGCCTTCTATCTGAAAGGACGCTTCGCACTGTCTGGCGGTTGCTTGCACCTATATGGTGTGCCGGCTTGTTGATACAAGGGGCGTGGAGCCAGCGTCTCTAACCCGCTTTCCGTTCGGTGTTCTGTTGGACCGGGGTCTTTAGCTGCTCAATTCGTCTCAGTTCCTCGCGGCAATGGGAACAGCCTATACGCTCCGTCCCTCGTAGGCCTTCGGCGAATATTCTGTTGATCCGCCCGCAATGAGGGCATGTCAGTTCCAGTTCGTCCATCTGCTTGCCCCTCGTTTTGAACAAGTCTTAGGAGGTTCTAGAAGTTAGTTGCCGACGCGGCAGGAGTCGAGTCAGCTAGGGTTACACGGCTTGCCATCGGCCAGGAAACACGGAATAAATTCCTCTGAGGGCGGCGATAACTCGCAGCTGGAGAGATGCCACGCCGAAGACTCGGCATCGTAGGCCGCATCGGCCATGACCACCTTTGCGGGCAATCCCTCGATCAAGGTGTAGGCTTGCAGGCGGTCGCCGCGCTTGCCGGCTGTCAGAATGAAGCGCTCCGGGCACCCAGGACCTTTCGCGGCCAGCCTAGTCCGCTGGCGCTTCCAGTTCTTCCTCTCCCGGGTCGGCGGGAAATTCGAGGACGAAATTCAATCCTCCGTCACCGCCCAGCGTATAATCGCCCCCAAGCTGTCGCGTGAAGCTTTTGATCAGCTTGTGGCCCAAGCCACTGCTCGACGTCTCGGCATCAAATCCGACGCCGTTGTCGCGGACTTCCAGTCTGATCCGATCGTCGTCGGCGTGCGCCAAGGTGACGTTGATCTTGCCCTCACGATCCGACGGGAAAGCATGCTTCAATGAGTTCGAGATGACTTCCGTCACAATGAGACCGACCACGGATGCGCGCTCCGCATGGATCGTGACAGGCTCGAAATCGCACTTCACGGCAACGGGGCGGTCGAAGCCCAACTCGATGTCGTGAATAAGTCGGTTCAGATAGGTGCCGAGGTCCATTTCTCCCAGCTGCCCGGAGCGGTAGATCTGTTCATGCACGGCAGCCATCGCGGCGATCCGGTTCGCAAGATCGCGCTTCGCTTCCTGTGGCAATGACTGAAGCCTGACCAGCGACGCGACCGTTTGCAGATTGTTCTTCACGCGGTGATGGATTTCGCGAAACAGCAACCGGTTTTGCTCGAGCGCACTTTCAAGCGACACGCGCTGTTTCGCATCCGATATCAGCAGACGCGAAACCCACCAGGAAAACCCGAACAGCCCGATGACGACCGGGATCAGGCTCAGGGCCAGCCTGCGCAGTCGGACCCTGAAATCGGCCAGGGCGGTGTCGTAGGCGATCGCGGCGACCGCGACCAGCGGAGCACCCTGAACACGGTGGTAACCGATGATGCGACTGGTATCGTCGATCAGCGAATGAGCTATGAAAGCACCATTAGGACTGCGTTGGAGATGAACGGTGAACAACGCCTGGTCGGCGGCATTTACCACCTCCTCGAGCCTGGGATACCGCGTTACCAGCCAGCCGTCGTCGCGAAAGACACTGGTTGCGGAATCGGCTCCCAGCCCAAGCGAAGCCCAGAACGTGACAATCAGGTCAGTCGGCACGACGATTGCCGCGATCCCGGCGAATTCGCCGCCACGGACCAGCCGTTTCGCCACCACGAAACTCTGTTGCTTGGTTACGCGGTCGACGAGCAGCGCGGAGATGACAAATTCATCGCCGTCGCGCAGCGACTGAAAATATTCCCGATCGGAAATTTTCAGCTCGCCGGCGTCCGGCCTTGTGGAGAGCAGTTCCCCGCCCCGTGCATCGAAAATCCGCGCGTCGACGCTGGCCGGAAGTCCCTTGATTGCCTCGTCTATGTCTCCAAGTTGCGAAACCGTCAGCAATTCGGGCCGGAAACCGACCGTATCGTCGAGCCTCCGCAGAGCCTGCCTGCTCGCCTCTATCATCCACTGGAAATGAGCCGCCACGGTCTGCGACGCGGTCAGCGCCCGCTGTTCGCCGCGGCTGAGTGCGTCCTGATACCCCTGCCACAATGACGTGGCGGATATTGCCGCGATAACCAGAAACAATGCCGTTGCAAGACCGAGCGCCGCAACGGGGGCGCGAACGACATGGAAATTCAATGCCGGGACCCCCCTGCTTCGTGCGTCCGTTATATAGCCAGGCTGGGGATTGCATAATAAAATTTGACATAGGGTCGCGCATTTTCCCCGGGCCGCGAATGAGCATCTGCTGATCGTCAGGCAAACACATGCGGCCACAACGGCTCTTTGTTCTTGCTGCTTCTTGCGATAAGTGCACGGCTCCCGGAAGCGGACTTGCATGATGTCTCAACCTCTCGTGATGATTGCCGGCGGCGGCATCGGCGGCCTGGCGACCGCCCTCACCCTCCAGCAGATCGGCGTGCCTTGTGTCGTGTTCGAAGCGGTGCAGGAACTTCGGCCGCTGGGTGTCGGCATCAACATCCAGCCGAATGCCGTGCGCGAACTCTATGATCTGGGCATTGGTCGCGAGGCGCTCGACGCGATCGGGCTGCCTGCGCGCGAATGGGCTCTGGTGGGCCTCAACGGCAACGACATCTATTCCGAAGCGCGCGGCGAGCTGGCTGGCTACAAATGGCCCCAATACGCGGTGCATCGCGGCCAGTTGCAGATGCTGCTCTATCAGACCGTGCTGGACCGGCTGGGCCCGGATGCCATTCGGTTGGGACAAAGTGTATGCGGCTACAGAAACAATCCGGCCGGCGGCGTCACCGTCACGATAGAACATGCGGACGGAACCAGCAGCGAGGAAAGCGGCACGGTACTCATCGGAGCGGATGGACTGCATTCAGCCGTGAGAGCGCAGATGCATCCCGACCAGCCCGGCATCCAGTGGGGCGGCGCGATCATGTGGCGCGGAACGAGCCCCGGCCTTCCGATCCGCTCGGGCGCCTCATTCGTCGGACTGGGCACGCACAAACACCGGCTGGTGTTTTACCCGATCTCCCACCCCGATCCGCAAACCGGCATCGCCACGATCAACTGGATCGCGGAGGTGACAGTCGACAACTCCACTGGCTGGACGAGCAGCGATTGGACAAGGCGCGTCGAGCTGAGTGATTTTCTGCACCATTTCGAGGGATGGAACTACGACTGGCTGGACGTTCCGTCGCTGTTGAAGGGGGCCGAGACGATCTACGAATACCCGATGATCGACCGCGACCCGGTTCCGACCTGGCAGGATGGAAGCGTCCTCCTGGTGGGTGACGCCGCGCATGTGATGTATCCCACCGGCTCCAACGGAGCGAGCCAGGCCATTGTCGACGCGCGCATCCTCGGTTCATGCCTGATCGAACACGGCGTTGGCGCCAGGGCGCTGGAACGCTTCGATCGGATGCTGTGCAACGACATTTCCAGCCTCGTGCTGCGCAACCGTGGCGCGGGACCGTTCGGCCTGCTCAACATGGTCGATGAACGCTGCGGCGGCGAGTTCGACAATATCGACGATGTGGTGGCACCGGAGGAGCGGAACGAATTCATGGCCAAATACAAGGCGGCCGCAGGCTTTGCCATCGATAAGCTGAACAACGCACCTTCCACCATTCCGTGCGGCGCAAAGGTGCAGTTCTAGCGGACCGCCAATTCCACGGCCGGGCGGTCTATTCGCCGCGCGGAAATCGCTTGGACTCCTCCAACATGTTGAGGTCCATGTGGTTGCGCATGTAGCGCTCGGACGCCATCTGCAGGGGCTGGAAGTCCCAGGGATAATAGGCCCCATTGCGTAGCGCATCGTAGACGATGAGCCTTCTGGCCTGGCTTTCGCGAACCTGCTCGTCGAAGCTTGCCAGATCCCACCAGTCGCGCACCTTGCCCAGCCACTGCTCGACCAGATCGGCATTCTCCGGATCTTCGGCGAGGTTTACCGTCTCCTGCGGATCGGCCTCGAGATCGAAGAGCTGCGGCGGGTCGACCTCGCAATGGTTGAACTTGAACCGCCCTTCCCGCAGCGAAACCATCGGCGCGACCGAACCTTCGGCTGCATATTCCACCGGGATCGGGCCGCCGCGCGCGCCACCTTCCGCGACTTCGACCAGGCTTTCGCCGTCGGTCCACTGTCGTATCTGACTGAGATCGACGCCCGCCAGTTCGCAGACGGTGGGCAGCAAATCCAGCGTCGAGACAGGATCGGTGACCAGATCATCGCCAATGTCGGGAGACGCGATCATCAACGGCACGCGTGACGACCCGTCGTAGAACGACATCTTGAACCACAGTCCCCTCTCGCCCAGCATGTCGCCGTGGTCGGAGGTGAAGACGATGATCGTGTTGTCGGACTGGCGGGTCGTCTCCAGCACCTGGAGTATCTCGCCTATCTTGTCGTCGAGATAGGAAATGTTGGCGAAATAGCCGCGGCGCGAGCGGCGAATGTCTTCGTCGCTGATCGAGAAATTGTGCCGGTCGCTCGCATCCAGAAGGCGTTGCGAGTGCGGATCGTGGTCAGCGAAGTCGAACGCTGCGAGCTCAGGCTCGAGATGCTCGCTGTCCGCATAGAGGTCCCAGTATTTGCGGCGTGCGACATAGGGATCGTGCGGATGGGTGAAGCTGACGGTCAGGCTCCATGGCCGCTCGTCGGCGCCCCGCGCCAGGTCATACAGCTTTGCCTTGGCGTGGTGGGCCACCTCGTCGTCATATTCGAGCTGGTTGGTGATTTCGGCCACGCCCGCTCCCGTCACCGAACCCAGATTGTGATACCACCAGTCGATGCGCTCTCCGGGCTTGCGGTAGTCCGGCGTCCACCCGAAATCGGCAGGGTAGACGTCGGTCGTCAGCCGCTGCTCAAAGCCGTGCAGCTGGTCGGGTCCGACAAAATGCATCTTGCCTGACAGCGTGGTCGAGTAGCCAGCCCGCCTCAGATGATGCGCATATGTCGGGATATCGGAGGCGAATTCCGCTGCGTTGTCATAGACGCGGGTGCGCGAGGGCAATTGGCCCGACATCAGCGAAGCGCGTCCCGGCGCGCAAAGCGGGCTGGCGGTATAGGAGTTCTGAAACCGGACCGAACGTTCCGCCAACCGGTGCAGATTGGGTGTCATCAGCCAGCCGGCGGGCCCATCGGGAAACAACGTTCCATTCAACTGATCGACCACGATGATCAGGATGTTGGGTCTGGACGACATGGGCTGATCCCGTTCTGCTGTTTTCGGCGACGATACACGGTTCAAATGTCGGCGCATGCGTCAATCCGACACGATGATGTCGATTGCGCCTTGCGAGGCGGTCGGCGCGCCGGTCTATTCTGCCGGCATGAAAACAATCACCAACTTCCCGCGCAAGGTTGTCGAGAATCCCGACATGGGTATCGTGATGCCCGACGGCTGCCGGCTGTCGGCGCGTGTCTGGATGCCCGAGGACGCCGAGGCCGACCCGGTGCCGGTCATTCTCGAACACCTGCCCTACCGCAAGCGCGACGGCACGGTCGCGCGCGACAGCCTCACCCATCCATGGTTCGCCGGTCACGGCTATGCCTGCATACGCGTCGACATGCGCGGCAATGGCGATTCAGACGGCCTGATGGAAGACGAATACGCGCAGCAGGAGCTGGATGACGCGTGCGCCGTGATCGCATGGGCGGCCGCACAGCCCTGGTGCAACGGCAAGGTCGGTATGATGGGCATATCGTGGGGCGGCTTCAATTCGCTGCAGGTGGCGGCGATGCAGCCGTCAGCGCTGAAGGCGATCGTCACGCTGTGTTCGACCGACGACCGCTACGCCGATGACATTCACTACAAGGGCGGACTGCTTCTCAACGAGAATCTTGGCTGGGGCGCGACCATGCTGTCTTATTCGTCACGCCCGCCGGACCCTGCTGTCGTCGGCGACAGATGGCGCGAAATGTGGCTGGACCGATTGCGAAACGAGCCGTTTCTGCCCGCCCTGTGGCTGCGCCACCAGACGCGGGACAATTACTGGGAGCACGGTTCGGTCTGCGAGGATTTATCCAGGATCAAGGCGGCGACGCTGGCCATTGGCGGCTGGCATGACGCCTACAAGAATGCCGTGTCGCGCCTCGTTTCCGGTATCGATGCCCCCGCCAAGGGCATCGTCGGCCCGTGGATTCACAAATACCCGCATTTCGCCGTGCCGAAGCCCGCGATCGGTTTCCTGCAGGAAGCGAAGCGCTGGTGGGACCGCTGGCTGAAGGATATCGACACCGGCGTCGAAGACGATCCGGCGATGCGGCTCTATCTGATGGACTCCGTTGCGCCGGCCGACTGGTACGAGGAGCGGCCCGGCCGGTGGATTGCCGAACCGGCATGGCCGAGCGCCTCCATTGAGCGTCGGGCACTGGGGATCGGCAGCGATTTGACGGGAACCGGTGACGCCACCCGGCTGCCTGTGGTCATCTCTTCGCCGCAGGACACCGGTCTTGCCGGCGGCGAATATTGCGCGATCTGGCTTGGACCCGAGCTGCCGGGCGACCAGAGCGAGGACGACGCGAAATCGGTCTGTTTCGACATGGCGGTGGCGGAGGACATCGACATTGTCGGAGCGCCGGTCGTGAAGATGAGCCTGTCGTCCGACCGCCCGGCCGCGATGGTCGCCGTGCGTCTGTGCGATGTGCATCCCGACGGGCGATCCTCGCGCATCACCTATGGCGTGCTCAATCTGACCCATCGCGCCGGGCATAAAAACCCCGAACCGCTTGAGCCCGGCCAGCCGGTCGACGTTGCGTTGCAGCTCGACGATATCGCCTATCGCCTGCCCGCCGGGCACAGGCTGCGCGTCGCGGTTTCGTCCAGCTGCTGGCCGCTCGTGTGGCCCTCACCCACGCCCGTCTCGCTTACGTTGCATGGCGGCACGCTCGATCTTCCCGTCCGACCGGCTGCCGGTGCCGACGAAGCGACGTTCGAGGACCCGGAAGGCGCCGCGCCGTGGGAGCGTGAGGTTATCCGGCCCAGCTCAAACAGTCGCTCGGTGGAAAAAGACGAAAAGACAGGCGCGGTTTCACTCGTCATCGAAGACGATTTCGGCGAGGCGCGTGACCTCGACCACGGTCTCAGTACTGGCGCGGTCGCGCGGGAACGCTGGACGATTCACCCGAGCGACCCGCTGACGGCGCGCGGCGAAACCCACTGGACCCAGACGCTGTCGCGCGGCGAATGGTCGGTCAGGACCGAAACGTTCGCCGCGATGCGATCGGACGCGACACATCTCCGGCTGACAGGCCGGATCGAGGCGTACGAGGCCGACCGGCTGGTTTTCGAGCGCGACTTCGAAGAGGTGATAGAACGCGATCACCTGTAGCGGCGTCGCCTTCGAGCGAGTTTAGGGCGCGATTTGCGCCAGTTTATGTCGCTTTCGCTCTTGCCGCGGGCAATCGCTTGCGTCCAATATCCTGACAATCGGTTGTCACGTACAACACGCCATAACAAGAACGGCCAAAAGGCCAAATCCCGGAGTGAGGAGCACTAGAATGTCACGCGAACTGGATTTTCTGAGCCGCAGTGTCATAGCCGGCAGAATGAACCGCCGCGACTTCCTCGGTCGTGCCGCAGCGCTGGGGGCCAGCGCCGCATTCGCCAATACTCTGCTTTCCAGCGCCGCACAGGCGCAGTCGCCGGTAAGGGGCGGCATCCTGAAGGCCGGCCTTGTCGGCGGTGAATCCACCAACAGCCTCGACCCGGCAAGCTTCCTGACCCAGGTGCCGTTCCTGTTCGGCAAATGCTGGGGCGAATATCTGCTGGCGCTCAATCCCGACGGCAGCCTGAAGCACTGCATCGCAGAGGATTACGGCGCGTCGGATGACGCCAAGGTGTGGACCTTCAAGATCCGTCAGGATGTGGAATTCCACAACGGCAAGACGGTCAGCGCCGAAGACGTCGTCGCGACCCTGGAGAGGCATTCCAACGAGGAATCGAAATCCGGCGCGCTCGGCATCATGCGCGGCATCGACCGCCTCGAAGCGAGCGGCAACGACGTGATCGTCACGCTCAAGGAGGCGAATGCCGACCTTCCCTACCTGATGACGGACTATCATCTGATCATCCAGCCGAATGGCGGCATGGACAACCCTGCGGAGGGCGTATCGGCCGGCCCTTACAAGGTGGCGGTCGACGAGCCGGGCGTGCGTCATGTCGGTGAGCGCTTCGCCAATTTCTGGGACGCCGACAATCTCGGCTTCGCCGATCAGGTGGAGGTGATCGTCGTCAATGACGCCACCGCGCGCTCGTCCGCGCTGCAGGGCGGTCAGGTGCACATGATCAACCGCGTTGAGCCGAAGATCGTCGAACTGGTGAAGCGTGTGCCGGGTGTAAGGATCGAGAACGCGGCTGGCCCCGGCCATTACGTGTTCATCGCGCACTGCAACACGGCGCCGTTCGACAATGTCGATTTGCGTATGGCGCTGAAGCTCGCCATGGACAGACAGGAGATGGTCGACAAGATCCTGTTCGGCTACGGTACGATCGGCAACGACTTCCCGATCAACGCCTCCTATCCGCTATTCGCCGACGATATCGAGCAGCGCGCATTCGACCCCGACAAGGCGAAGTTCCATTTCGAGAAGTCCGGCCATGACGGTCCGGTTCTGCTTCGCACCTCCGACGTCGCGTTCCCGGGCGCGGTCGATGCCGCGCAGCTCTACCAGCAGAGTTGCGCGAAGGCGGGTATTCAGATCGAGATCAAGCGCGAGCCGGGCGATGGCTACTGGTCGGAAGTGTGGAACAAGCAGCCCTTCAGCACATCGTATTGGGGCGGCCGCCCGACGCAGGACCAGATGTATTCCACCGCCTATCTCTCCACCGCGGACTGGAACGACACGCGGTTCTTCAACGAGAGCTTCGACAAGATGGTGCTCGCCGCCCGCGGCGAACTCGATCAGGACAAGCGCAAGCAGATCTACCGCGATATGGCGGTCATGGTGCGCGACGAAGGCGGCCTCATCTGCCCCATGTTCAACGACGTCATCGACGCCGTGAGCGACAAGGTCGGCGGCTATCAGACCGGCAAGACTCACGAACTCTCCGACGGATACGCACTGGCGAAGTGCTGGCTCAACGCCTGAGCCGGTAGTCCAGGTGGGGGGCGCAATTCCGAAGCTGATTGCCCAGCGCATAGCGCTGGGCATTCTCCTCCTGTTCGCTGTGTCTGTGCTGATATTCGCCGGTACGCAGATATTGCCGGGCGACGTCGCGCAATCGATCCTTGGTCAGGCGGCAACGCCGGAGGCAGTCGCAAACCTTCGCGAGGAACTTGGCCTCAACCAACCCGCGGTCGTGCGCTACTTCCAGTGGCTGGGCGGCGTGCTGACGGGCGACCTTGGAACGGCGTTGTCCAACGGACAGGACATTGCCGCGTCCATCGGCAAGCGGCTTTCCAATACGCTATTTCTGGCAAGTGTCGCGGCTGTCGTCTCGGTTCCGTTGGCAATAGTGCTCGGCCTCGTCGCGGTGCGCTACCGCAACGGTCCGGTCGACAAGGCGATTTCGGGACTGGCCCTGGCTTCGACATCGCTGCCGGAATTCTTCATCGGCTACGTGCTCGTCTTCATCTTCGCGGTGAAGCTGCAATGGTTTCCCGGTGTGTCGACCGTTTATGACGGAATGCCGTTTCTCGACCGGTTGAATGCGGTGGCCCTGCCCGCGGCCGCGCTGACGCTGGTCGTTCTCGCCCACATGATGCGCATGACACGCGCGGCGATTCTCAACGTCATGCAATCGGCCTATATCGAGACCGCCGAGCTCAAGGGTCTGTCGGCGTTCGATGTTATCCGGCGCCACGCATTTCCCAACGCCATTGCGCCGATCGTCAACGTTGTGATGCTTAATCTGGCATTCCTCGTCGTTGGCGTGGTCGTGATCGAGGTGATCTTCGTCTACCCCGGTATGGGCCAATATCTGGTCGACCACGTCTCGAAGCGCGATGTGCCGGTCGTTCAGGCGGTGGGTCTCATCTTTGCGGCCGTCTATATCGGCCTCAACATATTTGCGGACATAGCGTCCATTCTCGCTAATCCGCGCCTCAGGCATCCGAAATAGGGGCGCGCGATGCTTGACTGGCGGCATATTCCCATCGGCGCGGCGATTGGCCTCGTACTGACCACGGTGTTCCTCATTACAGCGGTGTTTGCACCGCTGCTTGCCCCCAACCCTCAGGAACTGATCGTCGGCGGCGTCTGGGAACCGATGTCGGCCGAACACTGGCTCGGAACCGACAATCTCGGCCGCGATCTCCTGTCGCGCATGATCTTCGGGGCGCGCACCACGATCCTTATTGCCACACTTGCCACCGCCCTTTCTTTTTCCATGGGCGCCATTCTCGGCTTCGCCGCGGCCGTCGTCGGCGGATGGTTCGACACAATCATGTCGCGGTTCGTCGATCTTTTGATGTCGATACCGACGCTGATCTTCGGGCTGGTGGTGTTGTCGGTGCTGCCTTCCACGGTTCTCACGCTGATACTCGTCATGGGCCTGCTGGATTCGACGCGTGTCTATCGCCTTTCCCGCGCCGTCGCGGTCGACATCAACGTCATGGACTTCGTCGAGGCGGCAAAGCTGCGCGGTGAAGGCCAGAGGTGGATCATTTTCCGCGAGATCCTGCCCAACGCGCTTTCGCCGCTGGTTTCCGAACTCGGGCTGCGCTTCATCTTCGCGGTGCTGTTCCTGTCGGCGCTGTCCTTCCTGGGGCTGGGCGTGCAACCGCCGGAGGCCGACTGGGGCGGTATGGTCAAGGAAAACAAGGACGGTATCGTCTTCGGCATTCCCGCGGCGCTGATCCCTGCGGCCGCGATTGCGGCGCTGGCGATTTCGGTCAACCTCGTGGCTGACTGGGTGCTCAACCGCACCACATCGCTCAAGGGAGGCCGTGGTGGCTGACAATTCATCGCCTCCCCTGCTCGACATACGTAACCTGCGCATTGAGGCAACGGTCTATCCGCCAGACGAGGATCCGCACGACGTCACCATCGTCGACGACGTTTCGCTAACGCTGCAGAAGGGCAAAGTGCTCGGGTTGATTGGCGAATCCGGCGCCGGCAAGTCGACCATCGGGCTGTCTGCGATGGCCTACGGACGCGGCGGCGTGCGCATCACGGGCGGCGAGGTGTTCCTCAACGGTCGTGACATCCTCAAGAGCGGCGTCGGCGGTTTGCGCAAGCTGCGCGGCAAGGAAGTCTGCTATGTCGCGCAGTCGGCCGCGGCGGCCTTCAATCCCGCGCATCGGCTGATGGACCAGGTGGTCGAAGCTACTGTCGAACACGGCGTAGCCAGCCGCGCCGAGGCCGAAAAACGCGCCCGCGCCCTGTTTGACAAGCTCAGCCTGCCCGACCCCGACACGATCGGCAGACGTTATCCGCATCAGGTTTCCGGCGGCCAGTTGCAGCGCGTGATGACCGCGATGGCTTTGTGTTCGGAGCCCGATTTGATCGTCTTCGACGAGCCGACGACCGCGCTCGACGTGACAACACAGATCGACGTGCTGGCTGCGATCAAGGACGCGATCCGCGACACCGGCGTGGCCGCGCTCTACATCACGCACGATCTGGCCGTCGTCGCCCAGGTGTCCGACGAGATCATGGTGCTGCGGCACGGCAAGCTCGTCGAATGGGGCGGTACGCGCCAGATCATAGAGGAACCGCGGCAGGAGTACACAAACCAGCTGGTTTCGGTGCATGAGATTCAACATCAGGAAAAGGCGCCACGCGAAACGCGATTGCTGACGGTGAAAAACGTCACCGCAGCCTATGGCGGCGGGTCGATCAACGTACTCAAGGATGTCTCCGTCGAGATTCATGCCGGCCAGACACTCGCCGTCGTGGGCGAATCCGGCTCGGGCAAATCCACGCTGGCGCGCGCGATCACCGGTCTTCTGCCTCCAAAGGAAGGCTCGATCGAGTTCGCCGGGCGTACCCTGTCGCCCAGTCTCAAGGACCGGACGCGCGACGACCTGCGTGAACTGCAGATGATCTACCAGATGGCGGATGTCGCGATGAACCCGCGCCAGACCGTGGCGACGATCATCGGCCGTCCGCTGGAGTTCTATTTCGGCCTACGGGGACGCGAGCGAGACGAACGCATCGCCGAACTGCTCGACAAGATCGAGATGGGCAAGGGCTTCGCCGACCGCTACCCGGCGGAGCTGTCGGGCGGGCAGAAGCAGCGCGTCTGCATTGCCCGTGCGCTGGCCGCGAAGCCGTCGCTCATCATCTGCGACGAGGTCACCAGCGCGCTCGACCCGCTTGTCGCCAACGGCATCCTGAAGCTGCTGCTTGAACTTCAGGCGGAAGAAGATGTCGCCTACCTCTTCATCACCCATGATCTGGCGACCGTGCGGTCGATCGCCGACGCGATAGCAGTCATGTATCAGGGTTCGGTCGTGCGCTATGGTTCCAAAAGCAAGGTGCTGTCGCCACCGTTCGATGACTATACGGACCTTCTGCTTTCTTCGGTCCCGGAGATGGAAGTCGGCTGGCTGGAAAAGGCGATTTCCGGCCGCCGCATGGAAAGCGCCGGAAACTGATTTCACTGTCGTACCGGTCGCCCGATGCCGCTAAAATCAAAGCTTCTCCTGATCGTTCTCGACGGTGTGCCGTGGCGCAACTGGCGGCGGCTGTTCGGCAATCTGGAAGGCTGGGTGCAGTCAGGCCAGGCCCGCGTATGGAAGATGCGCAGCGTTCTGCCCTCGACATCCGCCAGTTGCTATGCCTCGATCCACACCGGCGTTGCGCCTCAGGCGCATGGAATCCTGTCGAACGAGGTTCGGTTCCGTGTGACGCAGCCCGATATATTCTCCGAGGTGACGAAGGCCGGCGGCAGGACGGGCGCGGTCACTCATTCCTATTGGTCGGAATTCTTCAATCGTCACCCGTTCGATTGGGTCCGCGACATGGAGTATGACGAACCGGACAGCCCTATCACCCATGGCCGCTTCCACACGATGACGGGATATGGCCACGCCAACCAGATGACGCCGTCGGATGTCGATCTGTTTGCCACGCTCACGATGCTGGCCGCACGTTTCGGCATCGACTACGGCATCCTACATAGCTGTACACTGGACTCCATGGGACATCGTTTCGGCCATGATTGTGTCGAGATGGACAAGGCCTGCTTCACGATGGATGCGATGCTTGCCGCCTTCCTGCCGCGTTGGCTGGAAGCCGGATACGAGGTGATCGTCACCGCCGACCATGGACAGTCGGACCGGGGACATCACGGCGGCCGCGGCGACGACCAGCAGGAATTCGCGCTGTATTATTTCGGAGCGGCCGACGGGATGGATGCGGAGGTCATACTCGACCAGCTTCAACTCGCCCCGTCGATTCTTTCGCGGCTGGGGGTCGCAATTCCGGCTCCGATGAAGGCCGAACCCTTTCTAAAGTGACCTGCCGTCAGTTGTTCTAGTTCACCCAGCCAACAGGAACCAGGCGATGCCGCTTACTCCGAGCCGCGATGTCTTCATCACCTGCGCCGTCACCGGCGCGGGCGACACCACCACCCGTTCCGACAAGGTTCCCGTAACGCCACGCCAGATAGCCGATGCCGCGATCGAGGCGGCGAATGCTGGTGCGGCGATCGCTCACATCCATGTGCGTGACCCCGAAACCGGCAAGGGTGCGCGGGATGTCGCGCTTTATGAGGCGGTTGTCGATCTGGTGAAAAAGTCCGGTGTCGACGTCATCCTCAACCTCACGGCGGGCATGGGCGGCGACCTGACGCTCGGCAGCGCGGAGCATCCCCTGCCCCCGTCGCAAGAAGGCACGGACATGATCGGCGCGACCGAAAGGCTTGCCCATGTCGCGCTGCTGAAGCCCGAAATCTGCACGCTCGATTGCGGAACGATGAATTTCGGCGAAGGCGACTACATCATGACCAACACGCCGGCGATGCTGAAGGCCATGGCCGGGCAGATCAAGGCGCTGGGGGTGAAGCCCGAAGTGGAGATATTCGACACCGGCCATCTGGTGTTGGCCAAATGGCTGCACGACCAGGGACTGCTCGACGATCCTGTCATGGTCCAGCTGTGCATGGGCATCCCCTGGGGCGCCCCCGACGACATCGCCACGCTGATGGCGATTGTCGGCAACCTGCCTACCGACTGGACGTTCTCGGCCTTTTCGATCGGCCGCAACCAGCTGCCTTACGCTGCGATGGCGGTGCTGGCCGGCGGCAACATCCGGGTCGGCCTCGAAGACAACATATGGCTGGACAGGGGCGTGCTGGCCACCAACGGACAGCTTGTCGAACGCGCGGTGCTAGTCGCCGAAGGCATGGGCAGCCGCATCATGGGACCGCAGGACGTGCGCAAGAAGCTGAGGCTCGAGAGGCGGTGGTGACACGATGAGCGCCATGTCGAAAGCCGCCTGCATCGGCGGTGGTGTGATCGGGGCCGGCTGGGTGGCGAGGCTCATTCTCAACGGCGTCGACGTCGCACTCTTCGATCCAGCGCCCGAGGCGGACCGCATCGTCAACGAGGTGCTGAACAATGCCCGCCGCGCCTACCGGCAGATATCGCCCGACCGGCTGCCGGCCGAGGGGAGGCTGACCTTCGCGGGTTCTATCGCCGACGCGGTGAAGGACGCTGATATTGTTCAGGAAAGCGTTCCCGAACGGCTCGACCTCAAGCACAAGGTGCTGGCCGAGATCGACGCCCATGCGCCGGCCGAAGCCGTCATCGGCTCCTCGACCTCCGGTATCAAGCCGACCGAAATGCAGGCCGCAATGGGTCATCCGGAGCGGCTGGTCGTCGCGCACCCCTTCAACCCGGTCTACCTGCTGCCACTGGTCGAGATTGTCGGCGGCGAGAAGACCTCTCAAGACACGATCGCGCGCGCGCGCGACGCCTATGCCTCGATCGGCATGAAGCCGGTGGTGATCCGCAAGGAAATCGAGGCGTTTGTCGGCGACCGGCTGCTCGAAGCGCTGTGGCGCGAGGCGCTGTGGCTCATCAACGACGACATCACCACGGTCGAGGAACTGGACGACATTATCCGGTATTCCTTCGGGCTGCGCTGGGCGCAGATGGGATTGTTTCAGACCTACCGTATCGCCGGCGGTGAGGCCGGGATGCGACATTTCATGGAACAGTTCGGCCCCTGCCTGAAATGGCCGTGGACGAAGCTGACCGATGTGCCCGAACTCACCGGGGAGTTGATCGACAAGATCGCCGCGCAGTCCGATGAGCAAGCTGGCGGACTTTCGATCCGCGAACTCGAGCGCATCCGTGACGACAATCTGGTTGCGATCATGGCCGCACTTGGCAGCAGCCGGGATGGCGAAGGCTGGGGTGCGGGAAAGCTGCACAAGGATTATGCCGCGCGGCTCGCGGCTCGTGCGGCCAATCAGAATTGACAAAGCGCTATCCCCGCTTGGCTTGGGAGGCGACGACGGAGTGCGGTTGCAAATGACCGACTACGCAAATCTCATCGATGCCGAGACCTGGGCCTTCATCAGGCGGACGGATTCCTTCTATCCGCCGGACACTGTCGATCACACGATCGACAAACAACGCGAAATCTATGACCGCATGTGCCGGGCGTTCTTCGCCGGATATCCGGACGACGTTGCCGCCGAAACGACGGCCATCACCGCAGGCGGCCGCGCCATCCCGGTCAGGGTCTACCGCCGCGCGCGGCCGGAGCCGGAAGCCGTCGTGGTCTATTTTCACGGCGGCGGGTTCATTCTGGGCGGCCTGGAGAGCCATGACGACGTTTGCGCGGAACTCTGCGGCCAAACCGGCTTCGAGGTGATTTCAGTCGACTACCGGCTGTCGCCCGAGCACAAACATCCGGCTGCCTTTGACGACGCTCTTGTTGCATTCCAATGGGCCGCCGAAACCCGGCCCGGTCACATCATCGTCTGCGGTGACAGCGCGGGCGGAAACCTGGCCGCGGCGGTATCCCATGCCACCCGCGGCGCCGCGCGCAAGCCGGTTGGCCAGTTGCTGATCTACCCGGGCCTTGGCGGCGATCAGTCCGAAGGGTCCTATATCGAACATGCAAACGCGCCGATGCTGACGAAGCGCGATCTGGATTTCTATGGCGACATCAGGGGCGGCGGGCGCGACGACCCCACCGCTGCGCCGCTCGCGGACACGGATTTTTCAGGTCTGCCGCCAACGGTCGTCATCACGGCGCAATGCGATCCGCTCTCATCGGACGGGCAAACCTATCGCGACCGGATACTGCAAGACGGCGGCAAGGCCATCTGGCGTGAAGAACCCGGTCTCGTCCACGGCTATCTGCGCGGCCGTCACACGATCACACGGGCGGGTGCGAGTTTCGGCCGCATAGTCGTTTCCCTGCACGCACTGACACACGGTGAAATGCCAGCTCTGGACTGACCTTGCCGTCAAACTGGCAGCGGTCAGCCTTTCTGTCTGAAACCCGTAACACGTGATGCCGCTATCTCGGGAAGTCCAGCTTCAACGCCAAGAACGTGCGACGCCCCCAATTGCGCTAGGGCGGGCGCGGTCTGGATGCCAAAACCACCCTGCCCCGCGAACCACAAGAAGCGCTCGTCACGCGGGTCGCGTCCAACCACAGGAAAGCCGTCCGGCGAGAATGTCCTCAGGCCCGCCCAGCTCGATTCCACGCGGCGGATCTCGACATTCGTGTCTTCCGAAAAGCGGTGCAGCCCCTCGGCGATCACCATGTCGTCCGCGAAAGCGTCGTATGGCGAGGACGGATCTTCCTCCGCCGCCGAAACCAGCAGTCGCCCTGCATCCGCCTTCGCGTACCAGCACAGCGGAAACGGCACGACGAATGGCATTTCGTCAGGATTTTCGATTGCCTCGGGCAGCGGCAGCACCGCCACGCTCCGGCGGTACGGTTTCATGCCGAGCGGCGGGAGACCGGCCAGCACCGCTATCTCGTCCGCCCATGCGCCGGCGGCGTTGACGAGCATGGGCGCAAAGTGACTGCCGGCATCGGTGGCCGCCCTGCACCACAAGCAGCGGGTTGAGCTCGGAATAGGCTGTCTCTTTCCACTCAAATCCGCCGATCTCGGCGGCCTTCATGGCGATCAGAGTAGGCACCGCGCCAAGTCCCCAATGGGCGAGCCTCAGCTCGTTTTCCTTGCCGTATTCGGCCAGCTCATCGAGATTGTTATAGGGTGCGTCGGCGCGAGCGGCGAGCGTGAACGGGCTCGACCAGACGAGCCCCAGCGGCTGCAGATCCTGGTTCTTGTAGGGCGTCTTGCCGCGCAAAACCTGCGTGATCATGGGACCAATCGAGATCAGACCCATCGTGTAGCCGTCGGGCCGCGACTGAGCGAGTTCGGAGGTTCCCAGAACCGCACCGCCGCCTGCCTTGTTGACGACCTTCACCGGCACGCCGAGATCTTCCGACATGACCGGGGCCATTGCACTCGCGATAAGCGTCGACGAGTCGTTCGGCGCCGGCCACGGAATGATGATCTGGATCGGTTTTTCGGGCCACTCCGCCAAAGCGGCGCCCATCATGAGGCTCAGCGCGGCAGCAGCGCCGACGCCGTTTCGTATCAAATGCCTGATCATGTCTTCCTCCCATCGGCGGTTCGTCCGCCGGTTTCTACGTTGCCGCATCTTCTCCGTTCGGTTGCGCGCGGTGCGCCATGTAGAACTGAAGCTTGTCGAGAAGCACCAGCAGCATCTCCAGTTCGCCAGGTTCCAGCGCCGCCACCACCTGCTGGTTGCGTTGGAACGCGCGCGCCAGCACCTGCATGTGGAGCGCGGCCCCCTCTTCGGTGGCGCGCAGCCGAACCGTACGCTGATCATCAGGGTCCGGTTCGGTTGCTACCAGGCCGCGCCGCGTAAGGTTTCCGACAAGGCGGCTCAACTGGCCTTTGTCGATCAACAGTTCCCTTGCGAGTTCGAAGAACCGAACCGGCTGCATGGCGCTGGTGACGCCGAGAACGCGCCACTCCATGATGCTGAGGTCGAATTCCGACGACAGCCATCGCTGGGCCGCCCGGTCGCCCGCCGCGGCGATCATCGCTATGCGAAAAGTCAGAAGATCGCGTATGTCGCCAATGGCCGGATGGTGGGCTACCGGCTTTTCAGCTTTGACGGCTATGTTCGAGGCGTTCGATGTCATTGGCGATCATTGTGTTTGTCAACGACATCGTGTTTAAGTTCATTGACTTTGTCAACGGGAAATCGAAACGGCGGCATGACGGCACAGCGCAAAAACATTCTCTTCATCATGTATGACCAGTTGCGCTTCGACTATCTGAGTTGCGCCGGGCATCCGCATCTGAAGACGCCGAACATGGACAGGCTGGCCGCCATGGGTGCCCGCTTTTCCCGAGCCTATGTGCAGTCGCCGGTCTGCGGCGCGTCTCGCATGAGCTTCTACACGGGGCGCTATGTCCATTCGCATGGCGCGGCGTGGAACGGATTTCCGCTCAAGGTCGGCGAGATCACGCTCGGCGATCACCTCCGCAAGGCTGGGATGGACGCCGTCCTGATCGGCAAGACCCATATGCGGGTCGATGCCGACGGGATGGAGCGGCTTGGTCTTTCGCGCGATTCAGTAATCGGCGCGCGCATTGCCGAATGCGGCTTCGACGTCTGGGCGCGCGACGACGGCCTGTGGGCCAAGGGGCCGGACGGCTTTTATGACAAGGGCCCGCAGACCTACAATGAATATCTGCGCCAGAAAGGCTACGAGGGCGAGAACCCCTGGCACGACTTCGCCAATTCGGCCGTCGACGACGATGGCGACATGGCGTCCGGCTGGTTCATGGAAAATGCAACCAAGCCGGCGAACATCGCCGAGGAGGATTCCGAAACGCCGTGGCTGACGCGGCAAGCCGAGGCGTTCATTTCGGCCGAACATGAGCAGCCCTGGCTGTGCCACCTCTCCTACATCAAGCCGCATTGGCCTTACATCGTGCCGGCGCCGTATCACGACATGTATGGTCCTGCGGACATCGTTCCCCCGGTGCGCTCGGAACTGGAGCGGCAAAACCCGCATCCGGTCTACCGCGCCTTCATGCAGAACACGATCGGCCGCGCCTTTCAGCGAGACGATGTGCTGGAACGGGTGATTCCGGCCTATATGGGCCTGATTCGTCAATGCGACGACCATTTGGGCAAGCTGCTGGATTTCCTGGACAAATCCGGACGGATGAAGAACACGATAATCGTTCTGACATCGGACCACGGAGACTATCTCGGTGATCATTGGCTGGGCGAGAAAGACCTGTTCCACGATCAGTCGGTCAAGGTGCCGCTGATCGTCTACGACCCCTCGCCCGAGGCGGACGCCACGCGCGGGACGGTCTGCGGCGAACTTGTGGAGACGATCGACCTCGCTGCGACCTTCATCGAGGAAGCCGGCGCCGTGGTGCCATCCCATGTCGTCGAAGGACGATCGCTCAAGCCGTTTCTGCGCGGCGAGCAGCCGGCTGACTGGCGCGACTTCGCCATTTCCGAATACGACTACTCGACCACGCCGATGGCTGCGGCGCTCAACGTGCCGCCGAAACAGGCGCGGCTGTTCATGGTGGCCGACAAGCGCTGGAAATATGTCCACGCCGAAGGTTTCCGGCCGATGCTGTTCGACCTCGAAAACGATCCTCGGGAATTCCGCGATCTCGGCGACGACCCGGAATACCAGGACATCACCCGGATGATGGCCGTACGGCTGTCCAACTGGGCACTGAGACCATCGCAGCGAACCACGAAATCCGAGGATGAAATCCTTGCCCTGCGCAATGGCGCTCCGCGCACCGGTGTGTTGCTGGGGCTCTATGACGGCACGGAGATCGACCAGGAATTTACCGCACCTTATCGCGGCAAACCCGGACAATAACGGGCGGCAATTTCCTGACGGCTCAGGCGGTGGCTTTCCACTTGATCGAACAACCCATCGACGGGATTTGCTCCGCCGGACCCTCGCCGCTGCGCGCCACCATGACCATCGCCTCGTAGAGATCGCGGCGGGTGTCGGGACCGCGCTCTTCCAGCCGTGCGGCATCCAGCCGGCCGCGGTACTGGAGCTTCAGGTCTGCATTGAAACCGAAGAAGTCCGGCGTACAGGCCGCGCCATAGGCGCGCGCGATCGATTGATCCTCATCGTGCAGATAGGGGAATGGAAAGGCGTTTTTCGTAGCGAACTCCCGCATTTTCTCGAACGAGTCCTCGGGATGGGTCGCGGCATCGTTGGAGCAAATGGCGACGAACCCCACGCCATATGCGGCGATATCCTTTGCGTCCTGAACGATCCGGTCAATCACGGCTTTCACATAGGGGCAGTGGTTGCAAATGAAGACGACGACCAGTCCGCCCGGTCCCGCATGGTCGGATATCTGGTGCTCGTTGCCGTGCACGCCGGGCAAGATCGCGTCGATCGCTCGCCATCCGAAGTCGCAGACCGGTGGTGTCGCGGCCATGGCTTGCTCCCTATGCGGCCCGGGCAACGGCGCTGTCGGCCGCCTTGCGAATTGCCTCGATGTTGGCGCGGTATTGCGCCTCCCCGCCGCCCTGGAACACGGCCGATCCGGCGACCAGCACGTTCGCTCCAGCCTTGGTCACCAGCGGTGCGGTCTCGGGCGTGATGCCGCCATCCACCTCGATGTCGATGGGCCTTGAGCCGACCAGAGCCTTCACCCGCTTCACCTTGTCTACGATCGACGGGATGAATGCCTGGCCGCCGAAGCCCGGATTGACCGACATCAGCAGGATCAGGTCGAGCCGGTCGAGCACATATTCCAGAACGCTTTCGGGCGTTGACGGGTTCAGCGAAACGCCGGCCTTCTTGCCCATTTCCCGGATCGCCTGCAGCGAGCGGTCGAGATGCGGCCCGGCCTCCGCATGGACGGTGATGATGTCCGCCCCGGCATCGGCGAAGGCGGCCAGATAAGGGTCGGCGGGCGCGATCATCAGGTGGCAGTCGAACACCGCCTGGGTGCGCCCGCGGATCGCCTTGATGACAGGCGGGCCGAACGTGATGTTCGGCACGAAATGCCCGTCCATCACGTCGAGGTGGATCCAGTCGGCGCCGGCCCGCAGAACGGCATCGACTTCCTCGCCGAGACGCGAAAAATCAGCCGAGAGCACGGACGGTGCGATGATGGTTCCCGCGGTCATGATGACAAACGCCTCCGCATGATCATCGGTTGCATGTAGCCGCAGCGAGGGTGGATGTCACCCGCCTCTCAAACCGTTGCTCGCAGCCGTTTGATCGCCTCCGCCTGCATGCTGCCTGCCCCCATCTCCATGAATTCAATGCGGTTGCCGTCGGGATCGGCGATCCAGCATTGGCGGTTGCCGTCCAGTCCCATCTTCGGCTCGACGGTGAGCGGAACGCCGGCCGCGCGCAACGCGTTGGCGGTCGCGTCGAGATCGTCCGTTTCCAGGCAGAAATGGTTGACCGCCGTGCGGTCGGGTCCGGGCGCGAGGTCGCCCTCCCCGCCCGGGAAGAGCTCGAGGAACTGCGTATCGGTGACGCGCAGATAGACCAGCCAGAGCGAGCCGTCTTCGCGGTCGAGATGCATCATTTCCTCAAAGCCCAGCCGATCCCGATAGAAGGCCAGCGAGCGGCCGATATCGGCAACCTTCAGGGCCACATGGCCGATACCCGTCAAACCCAAAGCCGCCATCGCGTTCCTCCTGACCATTGGCCCGATGATGGCACAGCGCGGAGGAAACTGCCAAGGCGGCGAAAGGGATGTTCAGGACTAATACAATCAGAGACCGGCGGCCTCACCGCCGAACTGCTTCTGGAAGAACGGCATGGCCATCGCAAGTTCATAGTCGCGTTTTGACACCTTCTGGTAGGCTGGTCGGCTTTCCATGCGCGACGCGTAATCCTTGAACGCCGGCCGCTCGGGCAGAAGCTTCAGCACGTTCATCGTGTAGCTGACAGCGGAGCCGAGTTGGGTATCGGCCGCCGTAAACCGGTCGCCCGCTGCAAACTCGTTGCTGGAAAGATGACGTTCCAGATTGGCGATCATGTCATCGAACAGGCCGAACGGATAATCGTTGTTTTCGTATTCGAGCCCATGCGCCCGCGCGCACAGGACGGGGTCGAAGACGGAGTCGCAATAGACGTTCCAGGTCAGATAGGCCGGACGGATCGGATCGCCCACCGCCGGTGACAGCCCCATTTCCGGAAAGGCCTCAGCCAGGAAGATGGTGATGGCCGCCCTTTCGGTGACGACAACACCGTCATGCTCGATGGCGGGCACCTTCTTGCTCGGTTGCACGTTGCGATATGCCTCGTCCGTGCCGCCCTCGGCGCGGATGTCGATGTCGACCCGCTCGTAGTCGGCGCCAAGCTCCTCAAGCAGCCAGAAGACGCCAAAGGCACGTGAGAAGGGTGCATGGTAGAATTGCAGCATCGTGGAACTCCATCGGGTGAATCGATGGCATCCAGATAGCAGGTCCTTCCTGACAACAATCTGTCAGGAGACTGACATCCAAACGAAAAGGGCGCCCGAAGGCGCCCTCTCCCGTCAGATATCGCTTGCTTATTGCGGCAGCGTGTCGTCCACGCCCTCGACGTAGAAGTTCATGCCAAGCAGCACGCCCGGATCGGCAACCTCGCCCTCGGCAAGCCAGGCCGAGCCGTCCTGCTTGTTGACCGGCCCGGTGAACGGATCGAATGCGCCGGACTTGATCGACTCCTCGACCTTTTCGGCCTGGGCCTTAACGTCGTCGGGCATGTTCGTGTATTCGGCCATCACGACGTGCTCCTCGGCCATGCCTTCCCACACGTCGACCTGCTCCCAGGTGCCGTCAATCACCGCCTTCACGCGCTCCGTGTAGTAGTGACCCCAGTCGTCGATGATCGAGGTCAGCTGGGTCTCCGGTCCGAACTTGATCATGTCCGATGCCTGGCCGAAGGCCTTGATGCCGCGTTCGGCTGCAACCTGCATCGGCGCGGTGGAGTCTGTGTGCTGGGTGATAATGTCGACTCCCTGGTCGATCAGCGCTTTGGCGGCATCGGCTTCCTTGCCCGGATCGAACCAGGTGTTGGCCCAAACCACCTTCACCGCGAAGTCGGGGTTGACCGACTGAGCGCCCAGAAGAAACGCATTGATGCCCATTACCACCTCTGGAATCGGGAATGAGGCGATGTAACCGGCAACGCCGGCTTCAGACAGGTTCGCGGCGATCACGCCCTGGACGTACCTGCCTTCATGGAACTTCGAGTTATAGGTCGCAACATTCGGGTGCTCGCGCTTGTAGCCCGTCGCGTGCTCGAACTTCACGTCCGGGAACTTGCCGGCGATGGCGTTTGTGGCGTCCATGTAGCCGAACGAGGTTGTGAAGATGATGTTGCAGCCTGAACGGGCAAATCGTTCCAGCGCGCGCTCGGAGTCGGCGCCCTCGGGCACGCTTTCCAGATAGGCGAGTTCGACTTCGGATTCGCCGCCGAGCGCTTCCTGCATCTCGAGCGCGCCCTGATGGTGCTGGTACGACCAGCCGAAATCGCCAATCGGGCCGACATAAATGAAGCAGGCCTTCACCTTGGCTTCGGCCGCGAGCGTGCCGAGCGACAGCGCGGCGGCCGCTACGGCCATTGATAATAGGGTCTTCTTCATGGAGTTACTCCTCTTGCGGGTTATGGGGCATCATCCCCTGTTTTTCTTGTTATCGATCGGGCACGAACGGCCGCCCCAGGGAGGCCGGTGTGTTGATCATGGTCAGACGCCTGTTCCTGGAGATTAGAACAAGCACCACGATGGTCGCCAGATAGGGAAGCGAAGAAAGAAACTGGGACGGGAGTCCGAAACCCAGCGCCTGTGCGTGAAGCTGGCCGATCGAGACAGCGCCGAACAGATAGGCGCCCGCCAATACCCGCCACGGCCGCCATGAGGCGAAAACGACCAGCGCCAGCGCGATCCAGCCGCGGCCTGCGGTCATGTTCTCGATCCATTGCGGCGTGTAGAGCAGCGACAGGTAGCCGCCGGCCGCGCCCGCACACGCGCCCCCAAACATGACTGCCAGATAGCGGATCATGATGACATTGATGCCGAGCGCGTGCGCCGAGGCATGATTGTCGCCGACGGACCGGAGCGTGAGGCCGGCGCGCGTTCTGAACAGGAACCATGCCACGCAGCCGGTAAGCACGATCGACAGATAGAACACCGGATCCTGCCCGAAGATCAGCTTGCCGACGAACGGCAGGTCGGAAAGGAAGGGAATATACAGGACGGGCAGCTTTATGCCCGGCAGGCCGGTGAACGATTCTCCGATCATGCCGGAAAGGCCGAGCCCGAGCAGCGTTAGTGCAAGTCCCGTCGCAACCTGGTTCGTAACCAGCGTGAGGGTGAGGAAGGCAAAAAGCAGCGAAAACAGCGCGCCGACGATGATGGCTGCGACCAGACCCAGCCAGGGAGAGCCGGTGGTGAAGGCGATCGCGAAACCTGTCACGGCGCCCATGATCATCATGCCCTCGACGCCGAGATTGAGCACACCGGAACGCTCGACGACAAGCTCGCCGATCGCGGCAATCAGCAGCGGCGTCGCCGCCGTCGCGATGGTGATGATGATCTGCTCAAACATTGCCGGCGGCCTCCCCGGTCGCCGGTGCTTTCGGCGCCGCGCCGACCAGCCGGACCCGGTAATGGATGAGCGTGTCGCAGGCCAGCACGAAGAACAGCAGCATGCCCTGGAAGGCGCGCACCGTCTTGTCCGACACCTGCATCGAAATCTGAGCCGCCTCGCCGCCAAGATAGGTGAGCGCAAGGACAAGTCCCGCCGCCACGATGCCAAGCGGGTTCAGCCGGCCGAGGAAAGCGACGATGATGCCTGTAAAGCCGTACCCGATGGATATCTTCTCGTTGAGATGTTCGACCGGGCCGGCCACCTCGGCAATGCCTGCCAGGCCGGCCAACGCACCCGAAACCAGGAAGGCGAAAAACACCATCCGCGCGGTGGAGAAGCCGGCGAACCGGCCGGCGTGCGGGCTCTGGCCGATCACTTTGACTTCGAAGCCCTTGAGCGTTCTCGACAACATGAACCACATGACAATGGCGGCCACTATCGCGAGCACAATGCTCCAATTCGCCCGTCCCCCGTCGGGCCATATCTCAGGTATGATTGCATATTCGTGGAAGCGCACAGTGCCGGGAAAGCTGAACCCTTCCGGATTGCGCCACGGTCCGCGCACCAGCCAGTCGTTGAAGAGCTGCGCCACATAGACCAGCATCAGGCTGGTGAGGATTTCATTGGTGTTGAAGCGCACCTTCAGAAAGGCCGGGATCGAGGCATAGGCCGCTCCCCCCGCCATGCCGAGGATCAGCATCAGCGGCAGAACGAGCCAGAATTGGAACTCGGGGAATACGACAGGGATCAGCGATCCTGCCATCGCACCGGCGATGAACTGACCTTCGGCGCCGATATTCCAGTTGTTCGACAGGAAGCAGATCGACAGTCCGACCGCGATCAGAATGAGCGGGGCGGCCTTGATCGCCAGTTCGTGCAACTGCCAGCGGTTGTTCGGGTCCCATATCCCGGTCAGCGGATCGACGAAGTAGTAATACAGCCCGTCGAGCGGGTTCTTGCCGAGCAGCGAGAACATGATCGCGCCCGCGATCAGCGTCAGCCCGAGCGCGATGAAGGGAGAAAGGGCTGAGAACAAGGCCGAATGTTGCGGGCGCTTGACGAGTTCGACACGCATCACGCCAGCTCCAACGGGGGCTCGGCATGGCCGGGCTCGGCGCCGCCCATCAAAAGTCCGATTTTCTCGAAGGTCGCCTCGGCGCGGGGCACCGGTTTGGAAAGCCCGCCATTGTGCATGACGGCGATTGCGTCGGAGATTTCGAACAATTCGTCGAGATCCTGGCTGATCACCAGGACGGCGGAACCCGAGCGGGCGAGCTCGATCAACGCCTGGCGGATGCGCGCGGCAGCGCCCGCGTCCACACCCCAGGTCGGCTGGTTGACCACCATCACAGAAGGTTGGCGGTCGAGCTCGCGGCCGATGATGAATTTCTGCAAATTGCCGCCGGACAACGCCGCGGCCTCAGGGTCATCGCCACTCATGCGCACATCCATATCGCCGACGATGCGCTTCGACGCCGCCTTGATTGCGCCCGTCATGATGATGCCGAGCCGCGCCAGAAAGGAACCTGCGTCGGTGCGGTAGCGCGACAGGAGCAGGTTTTCGGAAAGCGGGAGCGCGGGCGCCGCGCCATGGCCCAGCCGTTCCTCGGGCACGAATGCCGCACCCAGAAGCCGGCGCGCCGTGATGCCGAGGCGTCCGGCATCCTTGTGGCGGATTTGAACGACGTCAGCCTTGTCCTGGGTCACTTCGCCGGAAATTGCCTCGAACAACTCGCCCTGCCCGTTGCCGGCGACGCCGGCGATGCCAAGCACTTCGCCGGCGTGAACGGTGAACCGGATGTCACGCAGAGGCGTGGCAAACGGATTTGCCGGCGTGCGGCTCAGGCTGCGGACCTCCAGCAGCGCGTCGCGCGCTCCATCAGCATCAACGGCGTCGCGCACCACCTGTGCAACCTCGCTTCCGACCATCATGCGGGCCAGAGACGCGGCCGTTTCCTTGCGTGGATCGCAGTGGCCGACCACCTTGCCGTGACGCAGCACCGTGGCGCGGTCGCAGAGCCGCTTCACCTCTTCGAGACGATGCGAAATATAGAGGATGGACTTTCCTTCCGCGCGCAGCCGCTCGAGTGTTTCGAACAGCCGGTCGGCTTCCTGTGGCGTCAGCACCGAGGTCGGCTCGTCGAGAATGATGAGCTGCGGCACCTGCAGCAGGCAGCGGATGATCTCGATGCGCTGGCGTTCTCCCACCGACAGGTCGCCGACCAGCGAATAGGGATCGAGCGGTAGCCCGTAACTGTGCGACAGGGCCTGCGCCTTGGCTGCAATGGTCGAGATCGCCGTCGTCTTGTCGAGAGAAAGCGCGATATTTTCCGATGCCGTCAGCGCCTCGAACAGCGAAAAGTGCTGGAACACCATGCCGATGCCCAGCGTCCGCGCATCGCCGGGGCTGGCAATGCTCACCGGCTGGCCCTTCCAGACGATTTCGCCGGAGGCCGGCTCCAGCGAGCCGAACAGCATCTTCACCAGCGTCGACTTGCCGGCGCCGTTTTCGCCCAGGAGAGCGTGAATTTCGCCGTTGGCGATGGTGAGATCGACAGCATCGCACGCCCTGAGCGAGCCGAATACCTTGGTGAGTCCGCGAACCTCGAGGAGGTTCTGCTCAGCGCCGGTGCCGGTTTCTGTCAACGTGCCCCTCTTTTTGTGTTCCCCGTCGCATCGTAGTCGGCGTGCTCTGCATGCGGGAAGCGGCCTTGCCGTGAAAGAGCTTCAAGAATTTGCGCAAGATGGCAAGGGCCTAGCCGGGAATGAGCACTGTCGCTCCGGTGGTGCGCCGCGCTTCGAGATCGGAATGGGCCATGCCGGCGTCCGCCAGCGGGTAGTGCTGGTTCACTTCGATTGAAACGGCGCCGCTTGAAACCACGCCGAAAAGCGCGTTGGCCGACTGAACCAGATCGTCGCGCTTGGCGATGTAGGTGAAAAGCGTTGGCCGGGTCAGGAAAAGCGACCCCTTCTGCGACAGGACGCCAATGTTGAATGGCGGTATCGCCCCGGATGACTGGCCGAAACTGACGATCATGCCGAGCGGCCGAACGCAGTCGAGCGAGCCCTCGAACGTGTCCTTGCCGACCGCGTCATAAACGACATCGCACTTCTTTCCGCCTGTGATGTCCTTCACCGCTTCGACGAAATCGTCCTTCGAATAGTCGATGACGTGGTCGTAGCCGTGTGCCTTGGCGAGTTCGACCTTCTCCGAGGAGCCAGCGGTACCGATCACGGTTGCGCCGATATGCTTGGCCCACTGACCGAGGATGAGGCCCACCCCGCCCGCGGCCGCGTGGAACAGGATCGTGTCGCCGGGCTTCACCTTGAATGTCCGGCGCAGAAGATACTCGGCTGTCATGCCCTTGAGCATCATGGCCGCCGCCTGTTCGTCGGCGATCGCATCGGGAACCTTGACGATCCGGTCAGCCGCGATCACGCGCTCCCCGGCATAAGCGCCGATCGGGCCGGCATAGGCGATCCGGTCTCCGGCTGCCAGATCGTCAACGCCCTCACCGACCGCGACCACGCTGCCCGCCGCTTCGTTGCCGGGAATGAGCGGCAACCCGTTTGGCGCGGGGTAGAGGCCGCTACGGAAATAGCAGTCGAGGAAATTGAGGCCGATCGCGGCATGACGGATGCGGACCTCGCCGGGTCCGGGCTCGCCGACTTCGACATCTTCATACTTCAGGGCTTCGGGACCGCCATGCTCGTGGACGCGGATTGCCTTGGTCATGGTGTGGCCTCCTCTTTCTTTCCCAATTGCGGCAGCAGCTGCATCACCGCGCCTACGAAAAACAGATAAATGCTTGTTGCCGCGATCACGATCTTGACCTGCGTGCCGGCCTCCATGCCCTGCGCAAGCGCAATCGCGCCGAACAGGCACCAGACCAGGAACACCGGCAGGTTGATGGCGCGCAGCCGCACGACGCGGACTGGATGCAAGAAATTGACCGGCGCGAATGTGAACAGCGCCACGATGATGACCACGGCGAACGAAACATATTCGCCCGGCTGCGTGACGAACAGTGCGAACACCACCATGTTCCAGACGACGGGGAAGCCGCGGAAGAAATTCTCCTTCGTCTTCATGCCCGTGTCTGCATAGTAGATTGCGCTCGACATGACGATGATGGCCGCCGAAATGAACGACAGCCCCTCGCCCATGAAGCCGCGCTGATAGAGCGCGAATGCGGGGATCAGAACATAGGTGACATAGTCGATGATGTTGTCGAGCATTTCGCCCGACCATGTCGGAAGGACCGCCTTGACGTGGAGCTTGCGCGCGATCGGCCCGTCGATGCCATCGACGAAGAGCGCCAGACCCAGCCACCAGAACATCGCCGTCCAGCGCTGCTCGCTGGCAGCCACGAGCGAAAGAAAGGCCAAAAACGAGCCGGATGCCGTGAGCAGGTGAACGGAAAACGCCCTCGCCTGCGGCCACGTAACCTTTTTCTTCGGTTTCGGTATGCGCTCTGAGAGCTTCTTTTTTTGCGTTGCGGCGCTCACGGGCCGCGCCAGTCCAACTTGCAGATTTCGGCTGAGCGTCCGGCGAAATTCCAGTTGCGGCCGAATGCGCGCAGGCGGCTCTTGTCGGATTTGGCGACGATGATCTCGGGCGCGATCCAGTATTGGGAATTCGTGATGACGGTATCGCCTTCGCCATCGTGGCCGGCAATCGGCGTCACGGCGCCGTCGATGATTTTCGGTATCTGGAATATGCGCGTTCGGTCCTTCACCTCATAGGTGATCGGCGCGCGCTCGATGCCCAGGAACTTTCCGACAAGTATGTCGAGCAACCCGGTCGTTCCGCCCGCCTTGCCGGAGAATATCCGGCCAATTGCCTTTTCGGCATAGATCGAGGCGCGCTCGTCGAGAAACAGGCCGGCGGTCCAGTTTCCGCGGCTCATATAACCTGGGATCTCCATTACCAGACCGAGATTGATGCCCGACAGGTCGACGTCGTCATAATGTCCCTTGTCGATGCGGAAGCCGGCCCAAGTCTGGCAGTATCCCTCCGTCGGCGGGTGGTTGCCGAGCGAAAGCACACATGGGCAAAAAACCGTGCAATTGCAGGACAATACGAGCTCGCCCTTCAAAGCCCAGTTCTTTTGGCGCATCGGTATTCCGCTCCGGTTCAGCGCGACAGTAATAGCAGCGCGGCTGCCCAGACAAGCAGTATCGTGCCCGCGGCGCGACTGATCGCACGACCTTTTTCGCCCTTTTCCACGATCGCGAATATGCCGATGAGCGCCATCCAGAACAGGTTCATGATACCGACCACGAACATGACCATCATCAGCGCCCAGCAGCATCCGAGACACCAGAGGCCCTGTTCGGCCCCGAGGCGGAAAATACCTGCGGGCCGGTCGGTCCAGCCGCCAAACAGCGTTGCAAATGGCGCGCGGCACTTGGTCAGGCAGGCTTCCTTGAGCGATGAGAACTGCCACAGACCAGCCAGAGCGAGGGCTGCGGCCCCCGCCCAGCCGGTGAGTGGGCCGACGCCTGCTGCAATCGACTGAAACGCCATCATTGCGCCGGCAAATGCCGTCGCCGCGAACAGCCACACCACGAGATAGCCGGCAACCAGCACGATCGGGTGCACGACGCGCTTTCCCGACGCCGCGGCCGTATCCGCGATCTCGCAATAGGTCCGGATCATCGGCGCGGCCGAGGGAAGCATCATCGCGACCGCCATCAAAAACCACATGGCTGAAAGCGCCGCATAGCCGGGTAGCGCTGCATCGGAAGTCAATGGCGAGAGGCAAAGCCGCGTAAAGGCCGCCGCGAAACCACCGATCTCGGGAAACGGAATTGCCCCGATCAGACCCGCGCCCGGACCGAGCGAAGCCTGCGGCAGGGATGCAGCCATCGATGCCAGAACCAGCCAGGCGATGACGATTGCCGTCCACACGGCAACGAAAACGACCTTTCCGGTTTCGCCCGCCAACCGCGCGGCGGTCCTGCCGCCTGCATCGAGATGTCTGAAGTCATCCGCCATCGATCAAAGCCTACGCCAATTCGCCACGTTGAACAGGCCCGCGAAGATGGTCATATGCGCAAAGCGCGCGAAAGCGTAGAGGGAACGAAAATGGCCAGGAAGACCAGCACCGAGATACTCGTCGCAGGCGCCGGCCCGGTCGGCATGATCGCGGCGCTGGCTCTGGCGCGCAACGGGTTCAGGACCGTTCTGGCCGGCCCGCGCCCGCCGATCGCCGATCGCAGGACCACCGCCGTCATGGCGCCGTCGCTCGCCTTTCTCTCGACGATCGGCATCGAAGACAGCGATTTCGACGGCGCCGCTCCACTCAAGACCATGCGCATCATCGACGCGACAAAGCGGCTTGTCCGCAGTCCGACGGTGAATTTTCACGCCGCCGAGATCGGCGAAACGCGGTTTGGCATCAACATCCCGAACGTGGTTCTCAATGCCGTGCTCGAAAAGGCGGTGGCCGGCGAGGCCGCGATTACACGCATCGCCCAACCCATTACCGGCTGGGCGCTCGGTGAATCCGTCGCTGAAGCCACTCTGGAAAATGGTGACCTTGTTTCCGCGCCCCTCGCTGTCGCAGCCGACGGGCGCAACTCGCCTGCCCGCGCCGCTGCCGGAATCAAGGTCCGCCATCACGATCTTCCGCAGGCCGCGTTTGTGGTCAGCCTTGCGCATGAGCGGCCGCATGGCGGCTGTTCGACAGAGTTCCATACCGAAGACGGACCCTTCACGCAGGTTCCCCTGCCGGGCGACAGGTCGAGCCTTGTCTGGGTGACAAAACCAGCCATGGCGCGCGAACTGCTGGCATTGGACGATGCAGAACTGGGGCTGCGCATCGAAGCGCAGATGCAGTCGATGCTCGGCAAGGTCACGGTCGAGCCCGGCCGGCAGATCTATCCGCTCGCCGAAATATCCGCCTCGCCCGTCGCGCGTTCGCGCGTTGCGTTGCTGGGTGAGGCCGCGCATGTGTTCCCGCCGATCGGCGCGCAGGGCCTCAATCTCGGCATCCGCGATGTGGAGGACATGACCGCGGTGGCCGTCCGGCATCGGCTGGACCCCGGGGCGCCCGCCGCGCTGGACGAATTTGCACGGCGGCGGCGGGGCGACATCGCGGCGCGGTCGGGTCTGGTCAATCTGCTCAATCGATCGCTGCTCTCCAACCTGCTGCCGGCGCAGATCGCCCGCAGCGCCGGACTGTCGATCATGCGCAATTTCGGCCCACTGCGAAATCTTGCAATGCGTGAGGGATTGCGCCCAGGCAGCGGATTTTCTTCGCTTTTCATCCGCTCACGGGAACAGGTCGGGCGGTAGCAGCCCGGCTTTGATGACATACAACAACCCGGTGACGGTTGCGACCGACAAGACGGTCGTCACCAGAATGGTCGCCGAGGCTCGTTCCACCCACACGCCATATTGCTGACCGATGACAAAGACGTTCGTCGCGGTGGGGAGTGCGGCAAGCAACACGGCGGTGTAGACCCAGACCGGATCGAAATCACCGACCAGGCTGATCACGGCGAAGCATAGCAGCGGATGCACGCACAGCTTGAGGAAAGCGATCAGGCCGATCTCGCGCGGCAGGCGTTTGAGCGGCCTGAGCGCCAGGGTGACGCCCATGGCGAACAGGGCGCAGGGTGCGGCTGCGCGCGACAGATAGGTCAGCATGGTGTCGACAGCCATAGGCGGCCGGAATTCGAACGCCGCCGCCGCGATGCCGACCGCCGTTGCGATAATGAAGGGATGGAAGGCGATCTTCTTCGCCACTTCCAGCGCGACGGCAAGCGGCGGACTGTCGTCGCTGCCCGCCAGCGCCATCATCATCGGCGCGATGGCGAAATGCATCATGTTTTCCACGCAGAAGATCAGCGCAACGGGAACGGCTGCCGCTTCTCCGAAGGCGAGGAGTGCGATGCCCGGGCCCATATAGCCGATATTGCCATAGGCCGCGCCCAGCCCTTTGACCGTGCTCTCGGCGATCTCGCCGCGTGAGGAGAACACCGAAAAGGCGAACATCAACGCGAAAATGACGAAGGTCGAGAACACGGAACCGAAAATGAACGTGAATTCGGTAAGCTTCTCGATCGGTGTTTTCGACAGCAGCTGGAAAAACAATGCCGGCAAAGCGATGTAGATGATGAAGGTGTTCATCCAGCCGAGCGCTTCCACCGGCTGCCGGGTGATGCGCGCCACCACGTAGCCGAGAAAGATCATTCCGAAAAACGGAAGTACGAGACCGATGATATCCGACATGTCTACCTGTACTGATGTGACTGTCCCGCTAGGGGCTCAGGATAGCCATCGTCAAGGCCCCGGTTCGCTGCAATGCAGCATGAGCACTATTGAATTGTGCGGCGCATTGCGCCAGATACGTGTATCAGGAGCAGCGGAATGATCGACAATATCAAGGTAGCGCGTTTTCGGATCGGACAGGTGGTGCGTCACCGGCTGTTCCCGTTTCGCGGCGTGATCTTCGACGTCGATCCCGAATTCGCGAATTCGGAGGAGTGGTACGAATCCATTCCCACCGAAGGGCGGCCGCACAAGGATCAGCCCTATTACCACTTGCTCGCCGAGAACGACGAGACGGAGTATGTCGCCTATGTCTCGGAACAGAACCTCCTGGAAGACACATCGGGCGACCCGGTGCGGCATCCGCAGGTGAAGGAGTTCTTCATGGTCACGGCCGATGGCCGCTACCAGCCGAAGGCGCACGCGCAGCACTGAGATTTCCGTCACGGCGGCAACAAAAAAGGCGGGTTCGACCCGCCTTTTTCACATTCGAAACCAGGCCGGATCAGTTGCCGGCCTTAGCCTTTTCCTGTTCCTCGCGCAGCTTGCGCTGGAAATCTTCATTGTTCTTGTTGACAAAATCCTCCAGCTGGCGCTGGCGGTCCTCGATGTCCGACTGCTTCAGCGCCGGCCCGTCGAAAGCATCGGTGAAACCGCTCAGGGACACCTGGATCGGGTTCGGCTGGTTCTGGAAATTCACCGAAGTCAGCGTGAGCTGCTGGCCCCGCTTGAAGGAATTCACCATTTCGTCGTTCAGCTGCGTCTCGCCGATGCACCGGTCGGGCAGGCAGACCGCGTAATCGATCTTGCGCGCCTGGCCGCCATCGATCTGCATCGCAATGGCCGGTTGAATCATCCTGCCGGACGGCACGGTGATCTGGAACACGCGCTGGTTGACCTTGCCCTTGACCTCCAGGAGGCTGACGCCGGTAACCAGCTGGCCGGACTCGGCTACAACGATGTGCTGAACGTTGCAGATGTCGACGTCTTCCTGCTTGCTACAGGCCTTGAACCAACCCTCGGGAATCTGCGGCTGTTGCTGCGCCGAAGCCGCCATCACGCCTCCGGCGAGCATCGCAGCGGCGGCGACGGCAATCGCCGCGGCGCGGCTTGCAGTGGTTGTCCGGGTGTTCATCGTGCACATATCCCTTTTCCGACACGGCGGCGCTGACGCCCGCCCCAAGTCCCCGCTTGGTGTTGGCCAATTGAGGCAACAGCATGACTTGGCGCGCCTGTTACAATGCATGATTGGGCAAATCCAGTGCGATTTCGACATCGGGGCCAAATTCGTCCATACTCGGTTAAGATGAGAGCGCCCGCCAAAGGCGCGTGAAAACAACCGTTTCCCGATGCGTGGAGAACGCCACACCATGCGATTAGCGCCTTCCCTGTTCGCCGCGGCATTCCTGCTTGCCGGCGCGCATACGGCTGTTTCCGAACCGTCGCACGCGATTGCCATGCACGGCCGGCCCGCGCTCCCGGCTGACTTCGAATCCTTTCCCTATGCCAATCCCGACGCACCGAAGGGAGGTCGAATCAGCTACGGGGTGCAGGGCAGTTTTGACAGCCTCAACCCCTTCATCGTGCTGGGCGACGGTGCACGCGGCATGTTTGACGCCGAATTCGGCAACACGGTCTTCGACACGCTGATGCTGCGCTCGCGCGACGAGCCCTTCACGCTCTATCCGCTGCTGGCTGAATCAGTCGAAACGGACGCCGACCGCAGCTTCGTTGAATTTACCCTCAATGCCGGCGCGCGCTTTTCCGATGGCGAACCGGTGACCGTCGACGACGTCCTGTTTTCCTTCGAACTGCTGCGCGAGAAGGCAAGGCCCATCTACCGGGCATGGATCGGGGCCGTCGACAAGATGGAAAGGGTCGGAGAACGCGGGCTGCGGCTGACCTTCAACGAGAAGGCCGACCGGGAAACGCCGCTGCTGCTTGCCATGCTGCCGATCCTGCCCGAGCATGCGACCGATGCCGAGAATTTCGACAAGTCGTCGCTCGAGCCGCTGACCGGGTCGGGGCCTTATGTGGTCGACAGCGTCCGTCCGGGCGAGGTCGTCATCCTCAAACGCAATCCCGACTATTGGGCCGGGGACCTTCCTTCCAAGCGCGGTTTCGACAATTACGACGAGATCCGCGTCAACTATTTCCGTGACGCCAACACCATCTTCGAAGCGTTCAAGAAGGGCCTGATCGACGTCTATGTCGAGGGCGACCCTCTGCGCTGGAATGGCGGTTACGATTTTCCAGCGGTCACGGACGGGCGCGTCAAGCAGTCCGTATTCGAGAAAGGCACGCCGTCGGGCATGTACGGCTTCGTCATGAACACGCGCCGGCCGGTCTTCGCCGACCGCGACGTACGCGCGGCCATCGCCGGTCTGTTCGACTTCGAATGGGCCAACAAGAACCTCTATGCAGGCGCCTATCAGCGCACGAAAAGCTATTTCGACGGCTCCGAACTCTCCTCGCATGGCCATGCGGCGAGCAACGCCGAAACGGCGCTGCTTGAACCCTATCCCGACGCGGTTTTTCCCGAGATATTGTCCGGCGAATGGACGCCACCCGCATCGGACGGCAGCGGCCGTGACCGCGAATTCCTGCGCCATGGGCTCGAAGCGCTGCAGAAGGCCGGCTATCAGTTGCAGGACGGCAGGATGGTCGGCCCTGACGGCAACCAGCTTTCCTTCGAGATCATGCTCAATGGCAAGTCGGGCGAAGTGCTGAGCATCGCCTGGCAGCGCACGCTTGGACGGCTCGGCATCAACGCCACGATCCGCTCCGTCGACAGCGCGCAATTTCTGCAGAGGCAACGCGTCTACGACTTCGACACGATGCTGATGAGCTATTCCTCTTCGCTGTCGCCAGGTGTCGAGCAGACATTCCGCTGGGGCTCGAACTCCGCGAAACAGGACGGCACCTACAATTTCGCCGGCGTCGCCAGCCCCGCGATCGACGCCATGATCGAAACCATCGTCACGGCCCGCGAGCGTGAGGATTTCGTCACCGCCGTCCGCGCTTATGATCGTGTTCTGCTGAGCGGCTTTTACGTCGTTCCGCTCTACCATCAGCCGCACCAGTGGGTGGCGCACTGGTCGAACATCCACCAGCCGGAATACACGCCGGTCTATGGCGTGCAGCTCCCGACCTGGTGGGACGACGGCAGCCGCACACCCCAAAATTGACGGAGTGAGCCATGACCGACATGACCGGCATCTCCATCGACGTGGTTTCAGACGTTGTGTGTCCATGGTGTTTCATTGGCCAGCGCCGCCTGAAAAAGGCCATCACCATGACACCCGAGCTCGATGTGAAGGTTCAGTGGCGGCCCTACCAGCTCGATTCGACGATTCCCGCTGAAGGTTACGACCGCAAGGAATACATGACCGCGAAATTCGGCGGCGAAGACAGGCTGCGACAGGTCCACGCGCGCTTGCTCGAGGCCGCGATCGATGATGAGATTGCCTTCGCGCTGGAGAAGATCGAGATTTCGCCGAACACGCTGGACGCCCACCGCGTTATCCGTTGGGCGGGGGGAGTCGACACGGACCTGCAGGACAAGGTCGTCGCCGGGTTGTTCAGCGCGTACTTCGAAACCGGCCGCAACATCGGCGATCACCAGGTGCTGATCGATGTCGCAAGGGCGGCCGGCATGGACACGTCGATCGTCGAACCCCTTCTGGCTACCGACTCCGACAAGGACGCGGTTCGCGAGGAGATCGCCACCGCGCAGCGCATGGGGATCACCGGCGTGCCCTGTTATCTGCTCGAAGGCCGCTACGCGGTCGTCGGGGCGCAGGATGCGGCGACGCTTGCCGATGCATTCCAGCGCGTTGCATCGGCCAAGGCGGACGGAACGCTGGAAACGGCGATCGGCTAAGGACCGTCACGCAGCCTTCTTGTCGATCAGCCGCACAAGCTGGGTGACAATCACCGCTGCGCCGGCCAGCCGCTTCTCGGCATTCGGCCAGTCACGGCTGAACACCACGCTGTGGTCCGGCCGGATTTTCGCCAGCGACCCCTGCTCGCCGATGTAACCGATGAGCGCCGCCGGTTCCGGAAATTCGCGCTTGCGGAAGTGCACGACAACGCCCTTCGGGCCGGCATCCAGCTTCTCCACATTGGCGCGCCGGCACAGCACCTTGATGTAGACGATCTTCAACAGATGCTCGACCTCTTCCGGCAGCGGGCCGAAGCGGTCGATCAGTTCCGCGCCGAAGGTGTCGATGTCCTCGGTGTTCTCGATCTCGCCCAGCCGTCTGTAGAGGCCCAGGCGCAGCTGCAGGTCGGGAACATAGCTTTCGGGGATCATGACAGCGGTACCGACCGTGATCTGCGGCGACCAGCCGCCGTCGCCCGCATCCGCGACGCCCCGCGTTTCGGCCACCGCTTCCTCCAGCATCTGCTGGTAAAGCTCGAAGCCGACCTCGCGGATATGGCCGGACTGCTCCTCGCCGAGCATGTTGCCGGCGCCGCGTATGTCGAGGTCGTGGCTGGCGAGCTGGAACCCGGCGCCAAGCGTGTCGAGCGACTGCAGAACTTTCAGCCGCCGCTCGGCGGTGGCCGTCAGGGTCCGGTTGGCGGGCAGCGTGAACAGCGCATAGGCGCGCAGCTTGGAGCGCCCTACCCTGCCGCGGAGCTGATAGAGCTGCGCCAGGCCGAACATGTCGGCGCGGTGCACGATCAGCGTGTTCGCGGTCGGTATATCGAGGCCCGATTCCACGATGGTTGTGGACAGCAGAACATCGTACTGACCCTCGTAGAAGGCGTTCATGATGTCGTCGAGCGTACCCGCCGCGAGCTGCCCATGGGCGGTGGCGACCTTCAGCTCCGGCACATGTTCGCGCAGGAACTTTTGCACCTCCTCGAGATCGGAAATGCGCGGTACGACATAAAAACTCTGGCCGCCGCGGTAGCGCTCGCGCAGCAGCGTCTCGCGGATGACGAGCGTATCGAACGGCGAAATGAAGGTGCGGACCGCCAGGCGATCGACCGGCGGGGTGGCGATCAGCGAGAGTTCGCGCACGCCGCTCAGCGCCAATTGGAGCGTGCGCGGGATTGGCGTGGCCGACAGCGTCAGCACATGCACGTCCGATTTGAGCTCCTTGAGCCGCTCCTTGTGCTTGACGCCGAAATGCTGCTCCTCGTCGATGACCAGCAGGCCGAGATTCTTGAAGGTGACCGATGCGCCAAGCAGCGCGTGGGTGCCGATGACAATGTCCACGGTGCCGTCGGCGATCCCGTTCTTCGTTTCCGCGAGTTCCTTTGAGCCGACAAGGCGCGATGCCTGCCTCACCTTCACCGGCAGGCCGGCGAAACGCTGAGCGAAGGTTTTGTAGTGCTGGCGGGCAAGGAGCGTGGTCGGGACCACAACCGCGACCTGCAGACCGCCCATGAGCGCGACGAAGGCCGCGCGCAGCGCGACTTCCGTCTTGCCGAAGCCGACATCGCCGCAGATCAGGCGGTCCATCGGCCTGCCCTGCGACAGATCGTCGAGCACGGATTCGATTGCGCTCTGCTGGTCTTCGGTCTCGTCATAGGGGAAGCGCGCCGAAAATTCCGCGTACAGCCCGTCGGGCGGGGTCAAAACCGGTGCGCCACGCGTCTGCCGTTCGGCCGCCAGATTGATGAGCTGCGCCGCCATGTCGAGCAGGCGCCGCTTGAGCTTGGCCTTGCGGGCCTGCCATGCGCCGCCGCCAAGCCGGTCAAGCTGTGCCTCCGCGGCTTCCGATCCGTAACGCGACAGGAGCTCGATGTTCTCGACCGGCAGGTAGAGGCGGTCGTCGCCGGCATAGTGCAGTTCGAGACAATCATGCGGCGCGCCGGCCGCCTCGATTGACCTGAGGCCGACGAACCGGCCGATACCGTGATCGGCATGGACGACGATATCGCCGGCAGCCAGCCCGGTCACCTCCGAGATGACGTTGGCGCCCTTGCGGCGTCGCGAGCGGCGGATCAGCCGGTCGCCCAAAATATCCTGTTCGGCGACGACCGCGAGTTTCGCGGTCTCGAAACCGGCTTCCAGCGGCAGCACGGCCAGGCCGATTTCCGAAGTGGGCAGCCTGTCGAGTTCGGCCAGCGTTTCGACCCGGGTCAGCTGCTCGAGCTCATGTTCGCCCAGAATCTGGGCCATGCGGTCGAGCGAACCTTCGCTCCAGCCGGCAATCAGCACGCGCTGACCGGCTGTGCGGTGGCCCGCGATCAGTTTCACCGCCTCGTCGAAGATGTTGCGGCCCGGATCGGCGCGCTCAGCGGCGAAGTTGCGCCCCGGCTTCGAGCCGGCGTGAACGATGGCGCGTGCTGGCTGCTCGGGCGCATCGAACGCGCTGAACTCGAACACGGCGCGCGCCTTCGCCGCCTTATCGACATCCTCCGGCGACAGGTAGAGCCGCGCCGGCTCGACCGGTTTGTAGGGCACCGCATCGCCTATCGCCGCGCTCGACGACTGGGCCAGACGCGCGTCATAATGCTCTTTCACCTGGTCGAAGCGCTGCGCGATCGCATCGCGCGCCAGATGGTCGAAAACGACCGGGGCGTCGGGCAGGTAGTCGAAGACGGTTTCGAGTTGCTCGTGGAACAATGGCAGCCAGTGTTCCATGCCGGCAAAGCGGCGTCCGTCGCTGATCGCGGCATAAAGCGCGTCGTCGCGCGAGGGCGCGCCGAATGCCTCGACATAGCGGCGGCGGAACCGCGCAATCACCTCTTGCGACAGGGATACCTCGCTCATCGCGCCCAGCCGGAATTCGGTTCGCTGTCCGGTGGTGCGCTGGGTCGCGGGATCGAAGGCGCGGATGGATTCCAGCGTGTCGCCGAAGAAGTCGAGCCTGAGCGGCTCCGGCGCTCCGGGCGCGTAGAGGTCGAGAATGCCGCCGCGCACGGCATAATCGCCCACCTCGCGCACGGTCGAAGCGCGATCGAACCCGCCGCTTTCCAGTCGCGCGACAAGCTTGTCCATCGCAACCTGGTTGCCGGCGCGCGCGACCATGATCTCTTCGGCAATCGCTTCGGCCGGCGGCATGCGCTGCATGACGGCATTCGCGGTTGTGATCACAACGGCCGGGTGCGGGTCGGCCCTGAGAGCGATCATCGCCGCCATGGCGTCCAGCCGCCGCGCGGCGGCATCCGCGCCGGGCGATACGCGGTCATAGGGCAGGCAGTCCCAGGCCGGGAGTTCGAGCACCGGCAGCGAGGGCACTACGAATGCCAGCGCTTCCCTCATTGCCGGCACGCGCTGTCCGTCACGCACAACAAAAAGCAGCGGTCCAGCGGATGCCAGACCGTCATTCAGCGCTGCAAAGGCAAATGCCTCGTAGCCATCGGCAACGCCGTCGATGGTGACGGGACCGGACGAGCCGGGTTTGGGTCGAATGGGATCGAGAAGGGACATGCGGGTCAAAGCCGGGCGGCGAATGAACGGATTTCACGAAAGAGCGGCGTTTCCAGATCGGCCGGGGCCGGCTGTTCGCCCGTTACCCACTTCAACAGATCGCCATCGGGCAATTCCAGCAGCGCTTCATATTGGTCGATTTCATCAGCGTTCAAGCGCGCAATGCGCTCATCCGCGAAACGTCCGAGAACCAGGTCCATCTCGCGCATTCCGCGATGCCACGAGCGGAACTGGGCGCGGCGGCGGCGCGTGTCGAGGTCGCTTTTGTCGATGTCTTGCATAAGAATTCCCGTGGGCGAGGCGGATATACAGTGGAACATTCCGCCTGTCAGCCTTGCGCGGGCGTGTTTCGGCCATAAGCTTGCGGGATGCGTCCGCCCCTGCTCGATCCGCTCTTTGCACCCGCGACCACGCTCGACGGCATCGGGAAGAAGGTCGCCGAGCTTCTGGAACATGTAGTTCCTTCCGATCTCGGCGGACGCGAAGTGCGGGTCGGCGATCTTCTGTTCGTGCTTCCCCATTCCGTGATCGACCGCCGCAAGCGCCCCGGCATCGCCGGATCGGCCGAAGGCGCAATCGTCACGCTGGATCTGTTGGTCGACCGTCACCAGCCCTCGCCCCGCGGCCGGCCAACTGTGCCCTACCGTGTGTTTGCGCATGACGAGACGGGCGAGATCGCCCTCACCTTCTTTCACGCACGCGCGCCGTGGCTGGAAAAGGTGCTGCCGGTCGGTGCCGATGTTATCGTCAGCGGCCGCATGGAATGGTTCAACGGGCGCCCGTCGATGGTGCATCCCGACCATATCGTGCCGGCTGAGGAAGCCGCGTCGCTGCCGTTGGTCGAGCCGGTCTATCCGCTCACCGCCGGCCTCTCCGGCAAGCTGCTTGTCCGCGCCATCCAGCAGGCATTCGCGCTGCTGCCGGACCTGCCCGAATGGCAGGAGAAATCCGTACTCGAAAGTCTTTCATTTCCCGGCTTCCGCCCGGCGCTGGCGTCACTTCACAGGCCCGAAGACCCGGCGGACGCCTTTCCCGACAGTGTTGCGTGGCGGCGCATCGCCTATGACGAATTGCTGGCCGGACAACTGGCGCTCGGTCTGGTGCGGGCACGGACGCGGCGGTTCTCGGGCCGATCGCTGAAAGGCGACGGACATCTTGAGCAGCAGATCATGGACGCCCTTCCCTATTCGCTGACGCGTTCGCAGCAGGAGGCCGTTGCCGAGATCCATGCCGATCTGGAAAAGCCGGAGCGCATGCTGCGCCTGCTTCAGGGCGATGTCGGCGCCGGCAAGACCGTTGTGGCGCTGCTGTCGATGGCGCGGGCGGCCGAGGCGGGAGCTCAATCGGCGCTGATGGCTCCGACGGAGATTCTGGCGCGCCAGCATCTGGCGACGATCGCACCGCTGGCGGAGAAGGCCGGGCTCAAGGCCGTGCTTCTTACCGGCCGCGCCAAGGGGCGGGAGCGCGGCGAAACGCTGGCGATGATCGCCTCGGGTGAAGCGACTATCATTATCGGCACGCATGCGCTGTTTCAGGACGCGGTCGATTTCCACGATCTGGGGCTGGCCATTGTCGACGAGCAGCATCGCTTCGGTGTTCACCAGAGGCTGGCGATCTCGGCCAAGGGCGAAGCGCCGGACATGCTGGTGATGACGGCGACCCCGATCCCCCGCACCCTGGTGCTGACGGCCTTCGGCGACATGGAGGTTTCGCGGCTCACCGAAAAGCCAGCCGGTCGCAAGCCGGTGCGGACCGTGACCATGCCGCTGGAACGACTCGACGAACTGATTGCACGGGTCGGCGAAGCCATCGAACGTGGAGAAAAGGCATTCTGGATATGTCCGCTGGTCGAAGAGTCCGAGCTTGTCGGTCTCACCTCGGCCGAGGACCGGCACGCGGCGCTCAAGCGCCATTTCGGCGAACAGGTGGGCCTTGTTCACGGCCGCATGCATGGGCCGGAAAAGGATGCAGCGATGCTTGCTTTCCGCGACGGCGCGACGCGCATTCTGGTCGCGACGACCGTGGTTGAGGTCGGGGTCGACGTACCGGACGCCACGATCATGGTGATCGAGCATGCCGAGCGCTTCGGCCTGGCGCAGCTGCATCAGTTGCGCGGGCGCGTCGGCCGCGGCGCCGGCCAGTCGAGTTGTGTGCTGCTTTACAAGAATCCGCTGGCTGAAACCGCGAAAAGCCGGCTGTCAGTCATGCGCGACACGGAAGACGGCTTCGTCATCGCCGAAGAGGATCTGCGACTGCGCGGCGAAGGCGAGTTGCTCGGCACACGCCAATCCGGCATGCCGGGGTTTCAGGTCGCCCGGCTGGAACTCCACGGCGATCTCCTGCAGACAGCCCGCGACGATGCGCGGCTCGTGCTCAACAACGATCCAGAACTCGAGAGCCAACGCGGACAGGCGTTGCGCAACCTGCTCTATCTGTTCGGGCGCGATGAGGCGGTCAGGCTGCTGCGCTCGGGCTAGCGCCTCAGGCCGCGTCTTTGGGCGAGTCGTTGACGTCGCCGTTCGGTTTCTTGCGTTTCGTCGATGCGGCAAGCCTGTCCAGCCGCGCCTGGGTCTCCTCCGGGGTAACCAGGCCCGCCGAAATCACCAACTTGGCCGCCTCCTCGACCGAAAGCGAAAGCTCGATCACGTCTTCGCGCGGAACATACATCAGGAAGCCCGTCGTCGGGTTGGGAGTCGATGGCAGGAAGACGGCTATCGAGTCCTTCTGCTTCGGGTCGAGCTTCTTTGTTACCTGGTTGGTCTTTTCACTCGAGATGAAGACGACCGACCAGGCCCCACGACGCGGATACTCGATCAGCGCAACCTTCTGGAACATGTCGGCCTGATTGGACAGGATCGTCTCGAATATCTGCTTCAGCGCGCGATAGACGCTGCGCACCAAAGGCATGCGGTCGAGCAACGACTCGCCGAAATGCACGACGGTGCGGCCGATGAAATTGGCGGTCAGGAATCCGACGAGCGTGATCAGGACCACCGCCACGATCAGGCCGAAACCGGGCACCGCGAAAGGCAGGTAACTGTCCGGGTTATAGCGGGCGGGAATGTAGGGTTTCACCCACGAATCCACCCAGCCGACGAAGGACCATGCCAGATAGGCGGTAATTGCGAGCGGCGCCGTCACGATGAAACCCGTGAGGAAGTAATTTCGAATGCGGGTCATCAATGGGACGTGCCTGTCGTGCGGTGGGGATTAACTTCGAGCGTCGCAGCATAGTGCACCGCCGACCTGTTTTGAACAGGAATTTAGGGCGGTTCGCGGCGCGGCGCCTATTCCACCGTCACGGACTTGGCCAGATTGCGCGGCTGGTCGACATCCGTGCCCATGTGCACGGCCGTGTGATAGGCCAGCATCTGCACCGGCAGCGCGTACACGATCGGCGTGATGATTTCCGGCATATCCGGCAGCACGATCGTTTCCGCGGTCTTTACCGACACGCGTTCCGTGCCACGTTTGTCGGTGATCAGGATAATGCGTCCGCCCCGCGCCGCGACCTCCTGCATGTTCGAAACCGTCTTCTCGAATATCCGGTCGTGGGGCGCGATCACGATCACCGGCATGTTCTCGTCGATCAGCGCAATCGGCCCGTGCTTCAGCTCGCCGGCGGCATAGCCTTCGGCGTGGATATACGAAATTTCCTTCAGCTTGAGCGCGCCTTCCATGGCGAGCGGATAGTTTGTGTCGCGGCCGAGATAGAGCACGTGGCGAACCTGCGACAGTTCCCGCGCCACCTGCTCAATCTGATCGTCGAGGCGCAGTGCCTGGCTGGCGAAGCGCGGTGCTTCCGACAGTTCCCGCACCAATTTCTTTTCCTGCTCGGCCGAGATGTGGCCGCGCTGGCGCGCGGCGCGCACGGTGAGCGCCGCCAGCACCGAGAGCTGGCAGGTGAATGCCTTGGTGGATGCGACACCGATCTCCGGGCCGGCCAGCGTCGGAAACACACCGTTTGATTCACGGCCGATGGTGGATTCGGGCACGTTGACGATAGAGGCAATGGGAACACCCGCATCCCTGCAATAGCGCAGCGAGGCAAGGGTGTCGGCGGTCTCGCCGGACTGTGAAATGAGCATCGCCGCCATGCGGCCGCTCATCGGCATCTCGCGGTAGCGGAACTCCGATGCGATATCGATGTCCACCGGCAGCCGCGCCATGCGCTCGAACCAGTATTTGGACACAAGTCCGGCCAGATAGGCCGTGCCGCAGGCCGAGATCGCCAGCCGGTCGATGGCCGCGAAATCGAACGGCATTTCCAGGTCGCGTGCGGTGCCGGCCGAAAAATCGAGGTAATGCGACAGCGTGTGGGAAATCACTTCCGGCTGCTCGAAGATTTCCTTCTGCATGAAATGCCGGTGGTTGCCCTTGTCGACCAGATAGCTGGTTCCGACCGACTTCTGCCGCCGGCGTTCGACCGGATTTCCGGCCATGTCGAAAATCTGCATCTCCTTGCGCCGGATCACGACCCAGTCGCCGTCCTCCAGATAGGTGATGGAATCGGTAAAGGGGGCCAGGGCGATCGCGTCGGAACCCAGGAACATCTCGCCATCGCCGTGGCCAACCGCAAGCGGCGGACCGTTGCGAGCCCCGATCAGAAGATCCTCGTCGCCGCGGAACATGATTGCCAGCGCAAACGCGCCCTCGAGCCTTTTCAGCGCATTGTGGGCAGCGTCCACCGGCTTGGCGCCGCGATCCAGCTCCCGCGCGACCAGATGCGCCACCACCTCGGTATCCGTCTGCGAGGTGAATTCGTAGCCGTCGGCCGCCAGCTCGTCGCGCAATTCGGCGAAATTCTCGATGATGCCGTTGTGGACGATGGCGACGTCACGCGAAAAATGCGGATGCGCGTTGTTTTCATTCGGCACGCCATGGGTTGCCCAGCGTGTATGTCCGATGCCGATCAGCCCGCCAAGCGGCGCCTCACCCAAGCGGTGCTCCAGATTGATCAGCTTGCCTTCCGCGCGGCGGCGCTCCAGCGACCCGTGTTCGACGGTCGCCACGCCGGCCGAGTCATATCCGCGATATTCGAGACGCTTGAGGGCATCGACGATCAGGGGTGCAACGGGCGTGTGCCCGATAATGCCGACGATGCCGCACATGGCTGCCTCTCCACCGTTCCCGCCGGAAACCGGCGCGCCTTGGTAAGCGCGGTTTCCATCAGGCGGAACTCAAAAATCGTTACGCATTGTCGCGGTTCGCAAACCGCTGCAGCCCAATAATGGCAAAAACAGGTTGCGGCCCGGTTACTTGGACGGCGTTTTTTGAGCCGAGAGCTGCTCGCGGAGTTCCTTCGCCCGGCCTTCTTTCGTTTCCTGCCTGGCGCGGCCGAATGCCAGCGCATCATCGGGCACGTTGTCGGTTATCGTGCTGCCTGACGCGACATATGCTCCGGCGCCGATCCTCACCGGTGCGACCAGCGAGGAATTCGACCCGATGAAGGCCCCTGCGCCAATCTGTGTCAGGTGCTTGCCGAACCCGTCATAGTTGCAGGTAATCGTCCCGGCGCCCAGATTGGCGCGCGCTCCGACAACCGCATCTCCGACATAGGTCAGATGGTTGATCTTTGCCCCGGCGGCGACGTCGGCGTTCTTCACCTCGCAGAAATTACCGACCTTCGTTGATTCGCCCAGCTTCGCGCCCGGGCGCAGGCGCGCGAAAGGCCCGATTTCGGCGCCTTCGGCAATGGTCGCGCCAGCCAGATGCGAGAACGCCCGGATGGTGACACGCTCAGCGATCCTCACACCCGGACCGAACACGACATTCGGCTCGACCAGCGTATCGGGGCCGATCTCCGTGTCGTACGACAAATGGACCGTCTCGGGATCGACCAGTGTTACGCCGGAGAGCATCACCATACGGCGGCGGCGCTGCTGCCAGATACGTTCGGCCGCGGCCAGTTCGGCCCGGTTGTTGATGCCGAGCACACTTTGAAACGGCGCTTCGACGGCGACGACCACGAGGCCGTCCTCATGGGCAATCCCGACAATGTCGGTGAGATAGTATTCATGCTTGGCATTGTCGTTGCCGATCCGGTCGAGAAGCCTGAGTGCATGCTCACCGGAAACGGCCATCAATCCGCCATTACAGTAGGTTATCAGTTTTTCTTCATCCGAGCAGTCGCGTTCCTCGCGGATTGCGACGATGCGGCCATCCTTCTCGATCAGCCGTCCGTAGCCGGTCGGCTCAGGCGTCCGGAAGCCGACGATCACGACATCCGCACCGGCAGCCAGACCGCCCCGCGCAGAGCGCAGCACGCTTGCCTCGACCAGGGGTGCATCGCCGAAAACGACCAGCAGATCATCATAGCCTCGCGCAATCGCCTCGCGGGCCGCCAGGACGGCATGGGCCGTTCCCAGCTGATCCTGTTGCCGGAAAAACTCGCTCTGCGGCGCGAGCGGTTTCACGGCTGCATCGACCTGATCGCCGCCATGGCCGGTCACCAGCGCAATCTCGCCGCCGACTTCCTTCGCGGCATTGATCACGTGACCCACCATCGGCAGTCCGGCAACGGCATGCAGCACCTTCGGACGCTCGCTCTTCATGCGTGTGCCCTCACCCGCCGCGAGAACAACGCAGAGGCACGAACGGTCGGTCATGGGAGGCTCCGGCTTCGATTCGGAATTGGCGCAACATGTAGCACCGGGCAACGACCGCACCAATGGCGGTCGAACAGGACGGTAAACACGGCCGGCCAGCCAGTATCCCGGCCCTAGCCGAGGGTACCCAAGGCGGGGAACATCTCAAGCAGCCAATAGGATGCGGTCTGCATGCCGCCGGTGACGAAGAAGATACCGGCCAATACGAGAAGCGCGCCCATCGCCTTCTCCACCCGCCCCAAATGAATTCGAAAACGCGTCAGGAAGCGCATGAAGGCGCCCGAAAAGAAGGCGGCGATCAGGAAGGGTATGCCAAGACCTGCGGAATAGGCGGCCAGCAGCATGGCACCCTCGCCCACGGTCCCGCGCGCACCGGCCAGCGTCAGGATGGGACCCAGGACCGGGCCAATGCAGGGTGTCCAGCCGAACGCGAATGCAAGGCCCATCACATAGGCGGCGGCGATACTGGCCGGCTTTCCACCTGCCTGAAAACGCGCCTCGCGCGATAACAGGGGTATGCGGATGAGACCGAGAAAGTTCAGCCCCATGATGATGATGATGATCCCGGCCGCGACCGCCAGTTCTTGCTGCCAGGCGCGCAGCAACGAGCCGATCGTCGAAGCCCCTGCCCCCAACGCCACGAATACGGTTGAGAACCCGAGCACGAATGCAATGGCGGCTTTCAGAAGGGACAGGCGTGCGCTGGCAGGCCTCTCCCCGGTATCTGAGCGGAAATCCTCCACCGACACGCCGGCCATGTAGCAGAGATAAGGAGGCACCAAAGGCAATACGCAGGGGGAAAGAAAGGAAATCGCGCCCGCGCCCACCGCGGTGATGTAACCGACGTCGGCAGCCATTACGTCATTCCGGCCAGAAATACATGCCGCGCATATAGCGGCAGGCGCGCTGACAGACCAATCACCATCGCGTGGCGAATGCGCGCAGGCTGGATCCGGCCGAGTTGTTTATGGCCGAGTTGTTTGTGATTGCCGCCGCGAGGTTGATCAGCTGCCCGGTTCCACGGAATCCGTATCCATTGTCCGTTCGCTCTCGATAAAGACGCCGTAGATCTCGGCACCCCACCATGCGACCGCAGCCAACAGCAATCCGCCAACCAGCACAAGCAGCACCGGCAAGCCAAGCCGGCCTTGTCGTGCCTTCTTTTCCGGTAGTTCCTTGTTCATCGAAGATGTGTCCATTTTAGATGCCTTCAGTCAGTGAAACCTGTCACCGTCGCAATGGTTCCCCGCACCGGCTGCCGCAGCAACGAAAAAGGGAAGCGCCGGGCGGAGCGCTTCCCTTGATGAGCTTCGGGGTAGAAGCTTCGACCGGTGAGCTGTGAGGGGGGACGGGTTGGGCCGCCCACCGGCAATCATTAAACGCGCGACCCCGAGCTTGGTTCCAAAAAAATTTCGTCAATGACGGATTTTGTTTGTCAACATCGCCTGGCGTCGGTGGATGCCGGGAATTACGTGCCGGATCGTGGCGGCCATGATCAGCAGCACCGGCACGGCGATAAATCCTCCCACCGGTCCCCAAATCCATATCCAGAAGCCGATGGCCAAGAAAACGAGGAACGGATTGAGCGTTACGGCGCGGCCGATCACATGAGGGGTAACCAGCTGGGACTCCAGCAGGTTGAGACAGAGATAGGCGCCGGCAGGGGCAAGCGTCGCGAACGTCGTGTCGCCGGTGGCGAGCCCGACACAAAGCAATATCACCGCCATGATCGCCGGCCCCACATAGACGATATAGTTCAACACCCCCGCCAGGACACCCCACAGCAGCGGAGACGGTACGCCGAGTGCCCACATGGTTGCGGAAACGGCGATCGCGAGGCCTATGTTCACCGCGGTGATTGAAAGCAGATATCGCGATACCATTGCCTCAACGTCGCGGAAAATGTGGGCGACGCGCCAGCGAAAGCGCCGCTCGAAACAAAGCGACAGCACGGCCACCCTGATCCCATGGCGTGTCGCGATGAAAAAATAGAAACTGACCAGAAACAGGACGATCTGCATGAAGATCGTCGGCGCCAGCCAGGCGGCGTGTTCCACCGTGGAACCGGCATTGACCTGGACTTCCATCGCACCTACGTCGCCAATAGCGGAACGGATACTGTCCCGGAGACCGTCGAGCGTAACCAGAAGTTCGCGCCAATTGGCGGCCATGGCCTGTAACCTGTTCCAGATGACGGGCAACTGACGGGACCATTCGGACAGGGGGACGGCGATAGACGTCATGATGCCGACCGCCAGCAGAATGAAGAGCGGCACCAGGAGCGCGGCGGACAGTGCAGGTGGAAGGCCGGCCCGTTCCAGGCGGTCGGCGATCGGGCCGAACATCAGGCCGATGACGACGGCCATGACAACGGGTGCCAGGATAAGCTGGGCGAAGTCGAGCGCCGCGGTAACCGCGATAACGCCCATGGCGATAAGACTAAGCCGTGCGGCTGACGAAACGATGTTGTCCATCGGATTCGTCATCGGCGTGGTTCCGCGCCGCCAGCGCTCGGGCGCATTCATTGCGTAGCTCTCCCTCGGGCTTAGGTAACGCTCCAGAGCATTATCGGTTCCGCCCGCCGGTCAGACTGCTGAAGCGTCCACCGGGAAACGCAATGTGATGGTCAGTCCCTTGCCATGGAAATCGCGGTCGATGCTGCCACCCAGCTCACCAGCGATGCTCGCATCGATCAAACGTGCACCGAAGCCGCGGCGCTTCGGCGGCTCCGCTGGCGCGCCGGTATGCTCGTCCCAGACGAAGTGAAGTTCGCGAGCCGCTCCCGGCTGCCGCGTGACGGACCACGAAATGGCGACGTGACCGCCTTCGACCGCTCCGGCGCCATATTTCAAGGAGTTCGTCGCAAGCTCATGGAATGTGAGGCCCAGCGCTTGCGTCTGCCTGCCGTTCAACTTGACCGGCGGTCCGGAAATTTCGGCTTCTTCCAGCGAACTGCCGTAGACCTGCTGCAATTCCACTTTCAGGAGCTCGCGCAGGTCGGTCTGCTGCCAATGGCTCCTCGTCAGCATGTCCTGCGCATTGGACATTGACTGCAATCTGGCGCTGAAGGATTCCGAAAATGCGTCGAGACTGTCGCTCGATGACGCTGTCTGGCGAGCCATGGCCATGATGCGCGCAATCGAATTCTTGATGCGATGCTTCATCTCCTGAAGCATCAGCTCCTTCTCCTTGACCGACTGTTCGGCAAACGCGTTGAGCGCGCGCGCACGGTCGACGGATTGCTGCTGCCATCGCGTGGCCGCGGCAAGGGCGGTCGCCAGAAGCAATGAAATGAGCGCGGTAATCAGCGCATAGGGCGCCTCATCCTGGTCACGAAACGCGGCGCCAGCCCGCACTCTGATCGCCCAGGTTCGGCCCGCCAGCGCCACGTGCCGTTCAACCTCCAATCGGCCCTTCGTCACGCTTTCCGAAAACCCCTCGGTTGTGAACAGGACCGCATCCTCCTCGGCGTCCGCGTCACGTGTTTCAATCTCGACGGGAAGGGCCTGGTCGGCAAGGGCCGCTCGATGAAGGTCGCCGGCTCGAAAAGGCGCGTATGCAAATCCGTCGATGCGCCCGCTGCCCTCGTCGCCAATGGGAATGTAGACGAGAAAGCCCGGCTGCTTGAGCGAGGTGATTTCCTGCACAAGCGTTACCGGCGCGGTGACGGAAATCTCACCGGTGTTGATGGCGCGGGAAATGGCCTCGCGCCGTCGCTTTTCACTGTACATGTCGAAGCCCAGCGCCGCGCGGTTTCTGGCGTCGAGCGGTTCCAGCATCACGATAGCGGTGCGTATCGCCTCGTTGGAAGGCGGCCAGATCGCACCTTCTACGCCGTAGTCGGTTGTCAGACGCCGCGATGTCGCTGCTTCCTGATCCTCCTGCAGTATTCGAGCGAGACCTATGCCTTGAACGCCCTCGAACTCGTCATCCAGATCAAGGCCTTCAATAAAGTGCCTGAACCTGTCCTTGGTGACCTCGCCGCCGATTGCCGCGACGTGTGACGCCGTGGCCACGACAAGCGCGATGTGCTGCTGGACGCGAGTACGAATCTGATCGACCACCTCATCCGCGACAATTTCGAAACGCGCCTGTCTGGCGGCGCGCTCGTTCTTGTACACTGCCATTGCGATCCCGCCGCCGATTACGGCAACGAGAACAAAAACGATCACGTATGCGAAACGATGCAACAAGGGCGACTTGACGTTTTCGATTGTCCCGCCCCCGTCTTACCCGGCAGGCGCGTTTTTCCACGCGGCAGCTGCATGACGACCCGTCAGCGGAGCCTTGCAACCTTGTCGGCCTCTTGCAGGCCGGCCACCATTGACTCGTCAGGGATGTCATTATTGTAAGGCACAACCGAGGCGATCAATTCGCCTTCTGAGGTCACGTCCCACACGATCTCCATATCGCCTTCAGCGAGCGGATCGACCGGAATGCACTTGCCGATTACCAGCGGGTACGAATTGCCTGCTCGCTGCATGACGCCCGGCAGATGTTCCTCGCATATCTGTTCGGCTTCGTAGCCGACGTGGGGGGCCGGCAGCTCGGCACAGGAGCGTCCGTCATCGCTGCACCCAAGCAGCAGCAATATCGCGGCAATGTGTTCCATGAATACGCTCCTTCGACCGCAAAGAAACGATCCGGCAGCGCAGGAAGTTCCCGTAATTTTCCCAGGAACCTTGGGCCAGGCCAAACGTTGTTCGACACATTCCGGATAGCAATCAGCCAAGGAGACGGAAAATGAATTGGAATCAGATCGAAGGTAATTGGGAGCAGTTCAAAGGGAAGGTTCAGTCCCAGTGGGGCGACCTCACCGGAGACGATCTGGATGTGATCGCCGGCAATCGTAAGCAGCTCGCAGGCAAGCTGCAGCAGCGCTACGGCAAGGCGGAGGAAGAAGCTGAGCGTGAGATCGACGAATGGCTGAAGACCCACTGATCCGATAAACTCTATCGATCCGATACAACGTTAAGGGCCGTTTCTCTGGAGCGGCCCTTTCGTGCGCGTATTGCTTGTTCCCGCGATCAGGCGGGCTCGCGCGCGCTCTACAGGCGTCTGCGCGGCCGTTCAGCAATCCCGGATTGGACGAACGCGTTGGTTATGGAGGGCGTTGCGGCCTAAGCGAGAAAATACCAGGCGCCCGCCGCCAGGGCAGTGGCAACGACCGCGGCAAAAAACCAGCCGGTCGCGCTACTGCCGACATCGCCAACAAGACGCGGCGCACCCTCTCGATAGTGTGTCATTTGATACTCCAACGCTGCATATGGGCGGCAACGCCTTGCGGGCGACATCGTTCCGTCGCGTCGCGAACAACGGTTCAAATGGATTTCAAATGGCTGTCCGGTTGGGGAAAGTGAATTCGATAGAAAGGACCGGTTTCGCGCATTTCGTAGGTCCCTTCGCCACCCACCGCGATCGGTGCAATGCGACTGAGAACCGTGCTGTGAAATCCGTCGGCCTTGTCCACCAGTGGATCCTCGCCATTGAACCCCGAAGGATTTGTCTGGCGCCAGATGATTTCAAGCCCCGGGGCGCCGTCATATGGCTGCTGAGTGCACGACACCGAAATCGAGGGTAAGTCGCCGCTCAATTCGCCGACGGCAATTGCGTCGACGAAAAGTTCGTGGATGGCCAGGCCGATATGGAGCGCCTCGTTGGGGCTCAACATCGGGTCAATGCCCTCGAGCGCCAACGATTCTTCGGGCCGCTCGTGATACTTGTCCGCTTGGGAACGAACCAGCGTCCGGAACCTCGCGCCGTGCCAGTTGGCGTCGGTAATCAGGTCCTGAGAATGGGAGATGGAATAGACCCTCCCGCGGAATTTCTGCAGGAAGTCCGCCAGACCCGACGTGCTTCTGGCAGTCTGGGATGCCACGCTTAGAATGATCGCAAGAAGGTTCTTCGATCGGTGGTTCAGCTCACGCAGGAGCGCCCGCAGCCGTTGCTCGCGCCGATGCTCCTCGGTCAGTTCGATGATGGTATGGAGCAGGAACCACTCGGCTCCCACCGAGACGCGATCAAGGCCAAACTCGAAATACCGGCCATCGGGCCCCGTGATCTGGAAGGTTTCGGGTTCGCCGCCGGCGCTGATTTGTTGCGTCAATTCGGCCAACCGCCCGCTTATCTCATCGCCGAAAACCAGCTGATGTGTCGGCGCGTCCGAGGTGGGCAATTTCCAGCAATCGGGCAGGTTCGCGACAAAGACAAAACCGCCTGATTGGTTGAGGACGACCGCCGCCACGCCGGACCTGTTCAGCGCAAGCGTTGTCAGATCGCGCATCTGAGCGGCAGTCTGACCGCCCGAATGCCACATGAGTGTCGTGGGGATAGTCACATATTCACCCGGCGAACGGCCTTGGCCAGGCGATCAAACAAAAAAGAATCGCCCGCCGCCTATCCTCTATGTGGGAAAATCAAACCCGCCGAAACAACCCCATCACCAGCGAGATGACGAGCGCGGCAAGGAACAGGAAAAACAGTATCTGAGCGATCCCGGCGGATGCTCCCGCTATCCCGCCAAAGCCGAGCACGCCGGCAATGATGGCTACGACCAGAAACACCAAGGCATAGTACAACATCGTTCTTCTCCTTCGAACGCGGATGAAGGAGAACGGAGGCCCGGGTGGATGGTTCCATCGTGCTTGATACCTGGGTTCCGCTCAGGCCGCTTTTGCAACCGCTTCGTTGAAGAACAGCGCCTGACTGATGAGGGCCTTCACCATCTGAGGATTGAAAGGCTTTGTCACCAAAAAGGCCGGCTCCGGCCGCTCCCCGGTCAGCAGGCGCTCCGGAAATGCGGTGATGAATATGACCGGAATGCTCGTATTGCTCAGTATCTCGTTGACCGCATCGATACCCGAGCTGCCATCCGCAAGCTGAATGTCGGCGAGGATCATCTTAGGCGACGTCTTGTTGAACAGTTCGACGGCTTCAGTATGCGTGCGCGCAATACCCGTAACCGTGTGCCCCAATTCCTCAACCATCGATTCGATGTCGAGCGCAATCAGTGGTTCGTCCTCGATAATCATGATCTCCGTGGCGACCTGCCTCGAAATCAGGTCGGCCGCCTCTTCCAGCATGCCGGCGATATCCGCGGTATCGGAACCGAGGATTTCCGCAGCCTCGTCGGGTGAAAACCCCTCAACGGCCGTCAGAATGAAAGCCTGCCGCGGCATCGCCGGCACATTGGCCAGATTGGCTGCGGCCCGCTTTTCCCAGGCGTAGGGCGATTCAATGGGGCGGATGTCGATCCTTGTGGAACCAAACATCGACGCAAACATTTTGAATATGGCCACGCGATCGGACGACGCATCCGGAAACGCCGAAACGTCCGCAATCAGCGCTTCGAGCATGGCGGCCACATAGGCATCGCCCGACGTCTGGGTTCCGGTAATCGCGCGGGCGTAGCGCCGTAGATAGGGCAAGTGTGCGGCAATACGGGTGGAAAGCGACATTCTGTTGGGTCTCCCTATCAGTCCGAAATCGAATAAAGTCTCAAGCATTAACGCGGCTGCCGGGAAAATGTTCCACGCCGGCGGAACATTTTTCGTGCATCTGCGTTTACCCTCGTTGATCTGGATGTGAGTTTGCAATGGCACGGGATGAAATGAACAAGGAGCCGTCATCCGCTGGGGGCGATCAGGCGATGGATGCGGTTTCGCGACGGCTGCGTGAATATTATGACGCCGTCAAGGAAGAGGCGATCCCCGACCGCCTGCTCGACCTTCTTGAAAAGCTCGACGAAGCCGATCGCAGCCAGCGGCCTGTCTCCAGCGACGGGCGAAAAGAATGAGCGAGGGCGATCCAATGACCTGGTCGTTCAAGCGAGAAATGCTGGCGTCGCTGCCAAACCTGCGCGCATTTGCTGTTTCGCTGTCCGGCCAACAGGACAAGGCCGACGATCTTGTCCAGGACACGATCATGAAGGCTTGGGCGAAACAGGACAGTTTCGAGCCCGGGACCAACATAAAGGCATGGCTGTTCACGATCCTGCGCAACGAGTTCTACAGCCAGATGCGCAAGCGCGGACGCGAAGTCCAGGACAGCGACGGTCTCTTCACAGAACGCCTGTCGGTGCATCCGGGCCAGATGGGATCGCTCGACCTCAAGGACTTTCAGGTCGCTCTCGCGCGGCTGCCCGATGATCAGCGCGAGGCCATCGTTCTGGTGGGCGCCTCCGGCTTCAGCTACGAGGAAGCCGCTGAGGTATGCGGCTGCGCCGTCGGCACGATCAAGAGCCGGCTCAGCCGCGCTCGCGCGCAATTGCAGATCGATCTCCAGATTTCGGGCGAAGCCGATTACGGGCCCGACGAAACCTCATCCGCAGTGCTGAGCCGCTCAGCGTCAAGCTGATCGGGCCATACTCCGAGCCGGTTGGTTCTTTCCGGCACTGGCGCGTCCAGCGTCCGTGGGGCGAATATCCGAGCACTTTGAGCGCCGGTCATCTATGATCGTCACGCCGCCTTGGACTTGCGGCGAGAACCGGGCTGGAATGGGAAATGGGACGTCGGGACGGATCAATGATCAGCAGAACCGCAAACGGGGCGATGACCAGCTGTCCAAACTGCCCGTTGAGGGATAACGAGCATTTTCGGGACTTCGACAAGGAGCAACTCGCCTTCGTTATGGCCTTCAAGTCCGGCGAACTGAGGCTTGATGCGGGAGCGACGATCCTCGTCGAAGGCTCACACAGCGCCCATCTTTACACCATTCTGGAAGGCAGCGCGTTCCGATACAAGATGCTCGAGGATGGCCGCAGGCAGATTCTCAACTTCGTCATGCCGGGTGATCTGATAGGTCTGCAAAGCGTTCTGATGGCGGAAATGCAGCACTCGATCGAAGCGCTCACGCCGCTCAGGCTCTGTGTCTTCGAGCGCGACCGTGTGGATGAAGTTTTCCGCGACCATCCCCGTCTCGCCTACGACGTCACCTGGATCGCCGCGCGCGAGGAGCGCATCCTGGATGAGCATCTCCTGTCTGTCGGGCGCAGAAGCGCTTTCGAACGGGCCGCATACCTGATTGCCTTCCTGCACAGGCGCGCGACGCGAAGCGGCTTCATTCGGCGCAAACCGCATCTGCTGCCTGTGACGCAACAGCACCTCGCCGATACGCTGGGTCTGTCGGTCGTGCATACAAACAAGACGCTGAGAAAACTGATCACGCGCAAGCTCATCGCTTGGCGCAATCACGGGTGTGAAGTACTCGACGCAGACGCTCTCTCCGATATCGCAGGATGGCCTGACGATGAGGATGAAATGCCCCGTCCCTTCATCTAGGGTCTGTACTCATTAATTTGGCAGGAATGGTCGGAGCGGATTTGTGCGGATACGCGGAGCAAGCCCGCAGGAAGGCTGAAACCTTTCAAGGGTTTGTGACAAAGTAGCCCGTGCAAATCTCCCGATCCGAAGGACGTGCGAGCTGACGTCGACCTGCAGCGTCAAAGCCCTCGACCGGGGAATTACCCCGTTCTTCGGGCTTTTCCTTGCATCTCTCGTCATTTCAAACGCCATTCAGTCAAATTAGTGAGTACAGACCCTAGCCATTGCCTGGGGTGGTGATTGCTATCGGCCCAGGAAATGCCCCGCCTTTTGTCCGAGCTTTGTGTTCGGCGCGGGCATTCCGATCACGCCCCCGTAATCGCTCTCACCAATCCACCGGCGAATTGTCGGGGCCAAACGACAAGCGCCGGCCGTAGGAACCGGCCGGCGCTGAGATTGGACGAAGGGACTTCGTCTAGCGGAGGATCATCTCGTCCGCGTTATCCTGATAGGCATTCTCGTCGTAGGCTGACTGGCCTTCGAGTTGCTCCTGCGTGAAGGCGGTGCGGATGTGCAATGCGCCATCGGCATCCTTCAGGATCTCAAGCTCGTCGGCGCCCAGAGCGACCGGCTTTTCGCCGATGCCGAGAAAACCGCCGACATCCACGACATACGCCACGAACTTGCCGTCCGCGGTGACAATCACGTCGCCGATGTCTCCGATGTCCTCATCGTTGGCGCCATAGACGCTGGTACCGATGAGTTCCTCGGCGCTCAGCTGATCGGTCACGGGAGCCCAGCTGTTCGGATCGATCGCCGCGGTTTCGCCTGGGTCGACTTCCTCGCCCGCAGCTTCGGTGGTCTGCTCCATTTCCGTCGGGGCAGGCTCATCTTCGGTCGCCGCCATGTCTGACGGCTCTTCCTCCGTTACCGCAGGCTGATCGTCGGTCGCGGCCATATCCGCGTCTTCCTCCATCGCCGGGTCGGCGGCCATCATGTCGGTGCCGCCGTCATCCGCCGCCGCCGTTTCCTCAGCCGGCTCCGGCAGGAATGCGGTGCGGTCAAAGCCGGGCGCGTTCTCGAGCTCCTCCTTCGAGGAATCGAGGATCAGCCATCTGCTGCCGTCGCGGTCAGTCCAGCTGATCTTGGCGAAATCCACGGCGACTTCCTTTTCGCCGATGCCAAGAAAGCCGCCCACGCCGATAACGACGGCCTCTGCGCTACCGCTAGCACCCATGACCACGTCATTGATTTCGCCAATTGCGTCCGCATCGTCCGCCGCACTGTTGTAGACGGTCATTCCCATCAGGTCGGAGGCCAGAATCTGCGTTGCGTCGGCTTCGAAAAAGCCGGTCTCGGAATCCATGCCGACACCCTGTTCACTGTTGAACAGCGGCTTGTTCATCGAGTCAGCCGTCTGCTGTTCGTCCTGTGCCAGCGCGCCCGCGGTCATTAGTGCGGTGATCGCCGTAGTGGCTAGTAGCTTGCGGAACATGTTAGGATCTCCCTGTTGTCCTGTTGGGCAAAGAGGCCGCGCGGTCCGGAAAGTTTGGTCACGGACCGGCCGCGTGGCCGACTGTTCACGCCACATCAATGCGTGCGCGGCTGCATTGTTCCGCAAAAGCTGATGCGAGATCAGCCCTGCCGCGAACCGCTGCTAACCATTTCTTCATCTTGTCGCCCCGCAGGCAAAGGCGGCTGATACATTCCATTTCCTGACGGGGAATGTGGCGATGTCAGTTTATGCAAGCACTGCGCGCCCGCGCGCGGCCAGTGACAGACTGTCGGCCTTCGCGGCGAAGGATGCCAACAGCTATGGTGTCGTGCGGCTCGCGGCGGCCCTCGCCGTCATCTTCACCCACGCATTTGGCGTCGTCGGTGGCTGGGAGGCGCCCGAACCACTGGCCGCGCTGACCGGATGGTCGATCGCCGCCCATGCCGTGCATGTATTCTTCGCGCTTTCAGGCTTCATGATCGCGGCAAGCTGGGAGCGCTCCGCTGGCTGGCTCGACTTTTTCGCCGCGCGGCTCTTGCGCATCATGCCGGCGTTAATCGTCGTCAACATTGCCATTGTAATTGCCGGCGGCGTGTGGCTCACGAGCGCTGCCCCTTCGGACTATTGGACCGTCGCCAATGTCGGCACGTTCCTGGCCAGGACCGTGCTGTTGTTTTCGGTCGGCGTCGGGCTCGATGGCGTATTCACGAACAATCCGATGTCCGGTTCGGTCAACATTCCGATATGGACGATCCGGTTTGAAGTCATCTGCTACATCACGCTGATGGTGTTCATGGCCGCCCTCGCCGTGCTGCGTCTGCGCGGCCAGGCCCGGCTCATTCCGCTTGCCCCGGTTATTGCCGTTTCGGCTATTGTCGTCACGGTCTCCGGCGACCCGGAGCATTTCGGCTTCGCCGCGCAGCTTGCCCGCTTTACCTCCATTTTCTATCTGGGCGTGGCATTCTGGATCGCGCGGGATATCGTCCCGATACGGCGCGACATTGCGCTCGCGCTGGCGCTTCCTGTCGCCCTGGCGGTGTGGAGCGAATTGCCGCTTCGCTATCCGGTCATGATCGCCGCAACCGCCTATTGGAGCTTCTGGCTCGGATCGCTGAAGATGGGTAGGATCCAGCGGTGGGCGTCCGCGACCGACCTTTCCTATGGCGTCTACATCATGGGGTTCTTCATTCAGCAATGGCTGGCCGAGGCGATGCCCGGCATGACGGTCATGCAAAATGCTTTGTTGGCAGCCCTCCTCGCAACAGCGGCCGCATGGATCTCTTGGACCTATATCGAGAAGCCGGCCATGACATTGCGCCGCGTCCGCGCCAGGAAATCGCGCGCGCCTGCCGCGATGGCCGGACCGCCAATGATTGAGAGACGTGCGGCCATCCGCTGAACGATGGCCAGATCGTTCAGGAACTGGTGGCTGAGGGGCAGCAGCGAATGGGAACCGCGCTGTGTATATGCTGCGCGCCTGGCCGGTCGTAGAGGCGCCAGCAGCTACCGTCGGATTCCCGACCCTTCGCCGCAACGGTTAATCAGTTGACAATATAACGCTGTTACCGTCCCCGATCGATCCGCGTCTTGCACGCTTGATACCGGAAACGGGACATGCCTGACAGGTACCCGACAAGAAGAAGCCGCCCTGAGGCAGGCAATCGCGCGCCGGTCAAAGTGGACCGTTCGCCACAGCCGGACGGGCGCGCAAATGGCAGTCCTCCACCGATTTCGCAGGAATATCTCCTGCGCGCTCTGATCGATTGTGTTCCAGATTACCTCTTCGCAAAGGACACCAAAAGCCGTTTCGTCGTCGCCAACCCCGCCGTTGCCGAAGACCTTGGCTGTTCCGTTGCCGACCTCATCGGCAAGACCGATTTCGACCTGCATCTGCGCGACCCGGCTGGGAAAATCACCGGCATCGTCGGCGTCTGCCGCGACATCACCAAACGCAAACAGGCAGAAGAGGCTCTGGCCGAAAGCGAAAACCGGTGGAATTTTGCGCTCGACGGGGCGGGACAAGGTGTCTGGGACCACAACCTGGTGGAGGGTACTGCTTATTTCTCGCCCATGTGGCGGAAAATGCGTGGCATCGGTGCGGACGATCCGGTCGATCCCTCGCGTGAAGCTTGGCTCGAGCGCGTGCATCCCGAGGACCGCGAGCGGTTGATAGCGGAAACCGACCAACAGAATTCCGGCGAGCGCCGTCAGAACTCGTTCGAATATCGCGAACGGCATCGCGACGGGCATTACATCTGGATATTGAGCCGCGGAAAACCTGTCGAACTGGCGCCTGATGGCAGCGTGGCGCGCATAATCGGAACCGATACCGACATCAACAGCATTAAACTCGCCGAGGCCAAAGTCGCCGAAGAAAAAGAACAAGTCTACCGCAGACATCTGGCCGCGCTTGAAAAGGCGCAGGAGGCAACCGATGCGGCGCACCGCCTGGCCGAATCATTGGCACGGCACGACGCTCTGACGGGCCTGCCGAACAGGCGGGTGTTCGCGGAAACGCTGGACAAGGCGGTCGGTCGCGCCAGGCGCGGCGCAGTCAGCTACGCTGTCATGATCGTCGATCTCGACCGCTTCAAACCCGTCAACGACATGAACGGTCATGCCGCCGGCGATGAAGTCTTGCGGGAGATCGCGACGCGTCTCAACGCACTGTCGAGGTCCGGAGACACGGTGGCGCGTCTTGGCGGCGACGAATTTGGAGTCGTCCTCGATTGCGTTTCCTCCGAATCTGCCGTCGATGCGGCGTCTTCCCTCGCCGCCCGGATCATCGCCAGCATAGGACAGCCGATCAGCATCGGCGACCAGACCGTCGAAGTGGGCGCCAGCATCGGCATATCGATCTGCCCGGATGACGGAACAGAGTCCGACACTCTGCTCCGGGCCGCCGACATGGCGATGTATCGCGCCAAGGAAGAAGGCCGCGGCGAGTTTCGATTTTTCGCGCAGAATATGGAGAGCGCCCTGCGCGCGCGGATCGCGCTCGAACAGGACGTGCGTGGGGCGGTTGTGCATCACGATATTCACCCCCACTACCAGCCTCTCATGCTGTTGGCGGAAAACAGGCTTGTCGGGTTCGAGGTTCTCGCCCGCTGGCGGCACCCGACGCTCGGCTGGATCGGGCCGGATGTCTTCATCCCCATCGTGGAGAAGCTTGGCCTGATTGGTGATCTTACCTACGACCTGCTACGGCGAGCCTGCCTCGACGCGCATGACTGGCCGCCCGAGCTCACCATCTCCCTCAACATTTCTCCGATCCATTTCTCCGACCCGCTGCTGCCGGTCAAGCTCTTGGCGATTCTGTCCGAGACGGACTTTCCGCCGAAACGGCTGGAGATTGAGGTCACCGAAACTTCGTTGGTTGCAGACATTGAAGCCGCGCGGACCGCGTTGGTCGCACTTCAGGAGATCGGGATAAAAATTTCGCTCGATGACTTCGGCACCGGGTATTCCAGCCTGTACAATCTGCGTGAACTGAACTTCGACAAGATCAAGATTGATCGATCGTTCATCTCGTCGATGCAAAGCAACGCCGGCAGCGCCAAGATCGTCGGATCCGTGATCGACCTTGCGAAGAGCCTTGGTCTGCCGGTCATCGCCGAGGGGATCGAACACCAGCAGGAATTGCAGGAGATCATCAGGCGCGGCGGTGAATTCGGCCAAGGGTACTATTTCGGCAAGGCGATGCCCGCCGCCGAAGCGACGGTCATGGCGCAGGGTGCGAGTGTCAAGCTCAAACGGGCGTGACAATAATGATCAGCACACGGTTCGGGTATTGGCGCCCTCACCTCGGAGTTGCCCGGCATGAGGCCTGAAAGTGAGCCGAGCCGACGTCGGCTTTCCGCATCGACGCCGCAAGCCGCTCGTGTCGCAACCACGACCTTTGAGTTCATTGGTGAGCGCGCAGGGGCTCGAACCCTGGACCTACTGATTAAAAGTCAGCGTCTTGTTCATATCGCACAATCGCAAAGTCACACGAGCAACGCCATTTTTCTCGTGATAACACAGCGGCTTAGATAGCCAACATCCACAATCCATGTCACAGCCTAACTTCCCAAAACGCTCCTGAGTTGTTACCTAGGCGTAACCTAGGAGCTCGCTCTCATGCCCAAGACCTCTCTCACCGCAGCATCCGTCGAACGCCTTAAGCCTCCCTCTACGGGCCAGATCGAATATTACGATCGCCGCCTCCCCTCCTTCGGGCTGCGCATCTCGCACAAAGGCACCAGGGCGTGGTTCGTGATGACCAGGGTCAACGGCAAGCTGGCTAGGCTCACGCTCGGCCGCTATCCGGGATTGTCGCTTGCCGATGCCCGCCAGAAGGCCGGAGAGGCAATCGACCTCGTCGCCGGCGGCAACGATCCACGCCTCATGAAGGCCGCCGCAGACGATGAACGGCAGCAGCGTCTGCGCAACACCTTCTCGGCCTGCGCGAACGAATTCATGCGGTTTCACGCAGAGCGGCGCCTGCGTCCCTCGACGCAGCGCGAATACCGCCGCCTGCTGTTTGGACCGGATACGAAGAACCTTCATGATCGTCCGATCGGCCAGATCACCAAGCGTGACGTTCTCGACGTGATTGAATCCATCGACGCACGAGGCGCGCCCGTTGCGGCGAGCCGCACCCGCGTTTATCTCAGCAAGTTCTTCAACTGGTGCGCAGAGCGCGACATCATCGAGACGGTGCCGACGGACCGCATCCCCGCGCCCAATCCGGAGATCAGGCGCGATCGGGTTCTGGACACATCCGAACTCTGCTACCTGCTGCGCGCGCTCAACCGGGAACCAACCGTCATGTCGACGGTGATCCGCATCCTGCTCCTGACCGGTCAGCGCCGGTCCGAGGTTGCGGGCATGCGCTGGTCGGAATTGAACGGGCTCCACGGCGCCGAGCCCACCTGGCAGATCCCCGGAGCCCGCACGAAGAACGGCGAGAGCCATCTCGTGCCGCTCAGCACACCCGTTGTCGAACTGGTTTCGGCAATGCCGCGGACGAACAGCGATTTGGTATTCACGACCACCGGCGAGACGCCGGTGTCGGGATTTGGCAAGACGAAAGCGCGTCTCGACAAGGCGATCGACGAACTGCGGGCGAAGGATGGCCTCGGAGCGATGCCGCACTGGCGCATTCACGATCTGCGCCGGACCATGGTCACCATGATGAACGAGAAACTATCTGTTCCGCCCCACATTGTGGAGGCCGTGGTCAACCACATCAGCGGCCTGGCGAAGGCGGGTGTGGCGGGCGTCTATAATCGTGCGCTGTATCTTGAAGACCGACGGACGGCGCTGAGAGTGTGGAGTGATTTCGTCAAGAGTATCGGCCCAGCGAGGAATATTTGAGCTGTAGACACCTGCCTCCCTGCTATCGCATCCGAGTCAGTTGAACGCCAATTCCGTTGGACAAGCCGGCGGTTGACGAGGAAGCGTAGCGCTCTCGGTAGCAGGCCGGCAGATATCTCGACCGTTCATGAGACTTCCGCGCCGGCATCCTTTCGCTCGGACTTGGCGAAGATCGGGAGTGGGATTCTACCCCGCGCTCATGACCCAGCCATGCAAGGTTCCCCGCCGAACCGTATAGGCGCTATCAGCGGCGAGCCCGCTCCGGCCAAAGGTCGAAGCGATCCTGCGTCCGCTCGAGATCGGCGCGAGCGGTTACGCAAGACCGCGATCTCGATCTTTATCATTAGCATAGTTGAAAGTTCGCTTCGAGCGCCTAACCATCGGGCTCAACCTTGCCAAGCTGCACGATACCCTAAGCAACCAATCTCTGTGCGATCTTGTACCGCTTCTCTGTGTCACCCTGTTTGTCCGCCGGTCTCTCGAATTCGTAGACGAATATTTTTACGGCTTCATAGAGATTGGCGGCCGCGATGAACGCTGCTCTGGCACGTTTTTGGTACGGTTTTGCAATCTCGGCCAGCATGATGGCGATGTTCTTTTCGGGATCCGTGAGCTCTGCTTCCGAATATCCCGTTCCTACGCCTCCGTTCTGGTTGAGCTGAAACAGGCCAAAGCTTCGCTCGCCTGCAAGGTTCGATGCCGACGGATTCAACCGCGACTCGCCAATTGCGTTGGCGACCGCAGCGATCTGCTGAACTGCTCCGTAACCATGTTCTGCAAACTGCGTGGCGATCAGCTCCGCGTAGCGCCTTCTTTCAGCTGGAATCTCAGTCGACCCATATTGAATCTGCGCAATGTTGGCTGGGGCGAGCATCCCCAATTCCAGCGAGGTCTTCATAAATTCGTCGGCTTGCTTTCTAACCAGCGGTCGCACCTGATCCAAAGCCGCCTGCAACTTCGGTGCAAGGTCTCGCATCAGTTCACGCCCATCTGCTCCTACCAGGAAAACCTTGTCCCTGCCGGTGAAATTGTCTGTGTCGATCATTTCCACCGCTGCCTCTTGTGAGGCGCGTTGAAGGATATCCGGGAGGGGCGTGCCCGGTGACTTGATGGCATCGACCGCAGCGCCGGTACCGATAGTCTGTGCTAGAAAGAGTTCGGCAATGGTCGGCTGCTGCTGCAGTCCCTCAGCCAGCGATATCTGGCGCTTTGCAGACATGATCGCAAACAGAGTGCATTGGGCACGCCAATCCGAGATCGTCTCATCACCATAGTTCACACCGTATTCGGGATGCGATTTGTTCAGCCGCCACTCCTCACGCGAAAAGCCGTAAATTCCGGTGCCTGATGGAGAATCCTCTGGAATGTCGATCACATTGGTACGCCATTGCGCAACCGTCATCAGGTAGTAGGTGTTCGAGCCGAAACTGGCTGCTCTTTCCACACAAGTGCGCGCAACAAGGTCTCTGTCCAGTGGACCCAGGCTATCGACGTCCTTGTCGATTGCGGCATCACTGACCCAGCCCTCGGTGTTGGAACCATCTAGAAGCCTTATCTTCGACCACGGAAGCTGGGTCTCGAGCACCTCGACTTTGGCGCCCGCCACAGCTTCGACACCAATCATACTCCCGCCAGGGCTGGACCTGATCGACCGGGTGCCCTTCATAATGGCCATCGTAACTCCCTCTGCTGTCTCGCTGGCCCTGCCAAGTTATTTCGATAACTGACCGACCACTTTTGCGTCCGACACGTTTCGTTGCTCGCAGCTTTTCCCGCCAGTTTGGTCTGCAAGCTCAATGAGAAGGCGAACAACTTTTTCGTTGTCACTGGGTTTCGTCTCCTCACGGCCCGCATAGAACTGGGCTATCGCGGCACGAGTGTCAGGCCCCCATTTGCCGTCCGGCTTCAAACACAGATAGTTTTGGATGCGCTTCCACTCGGGCGGCGTCACCAGATCGGCATAGGGGCTCGGCGGCGGGAGATTTGCTGCAGGGAGACGGCTACCGACTCTGGCGATCTCTTCCAGGGCGGCTACTTCGTCCCCTCTGTCGCTGGCCACCTTCACCCTCAGGCTGGCGCCGGTCATTCCTGGATCGGCCACCGCTGTCGCGGAGCTCACGTGGTTGATCAGTTCACCCTCAATGGTGGCCGGCAAACACAAATTGAGATAGCCGCGGATGTAGCTGTAAGCTACCGCGGGTGAAGTGATCTTCGTCCGCTGGCTCGCTACACCGTCTTTGTATGCGACCATGAGCGTTTCCACGAATCTCTTGGTCGGCGCCGGTGGCAACTGGTAGAGATAGGTTCCCGCTGTAATGTCGGTTAAGCTTGAGGCTAGACCGAAGGCCTGTGCCACGATGGCCATGGTTAGCTTCGAGGCGCCAGTAGCAAAAAGTATTGCGTCCGTGGTCTGGCCGAAGACGGACAGCGCCGACTTCGCTGCATCGCGTTGCCGATTGAGCTTGAACAGACGATCGAAATATTGGGAGCAGCTGTCATCGACGTAGTTGAATCCAGCCAACGTCACTTGATACATGTCCACATGCGACGATCCGACATAGCCGGCGTCGCGGCTAAGCGCGTTCAGTATTGCTATACGATTTCTACTGGAGGCCTCTACCTCGGAAGCATTCATGACGGGAGGCAGGCCGCCTACTATCGAGCCCGAGCCGGCGCATGAAGCGGTGACGGTCGGCAAGACTAAAAACGCCGCCCACCACAAAAATGTCCGCATCTTTAGACGCGACAAACAGTACACCCGCAATCCCCCCATAGAGGGGACTAGTTAAATCACAACTAAACCCTCTCCCCTCCACGGAGGAAATAAAGCACCAAGACCTGTAGTTGTAAAGATGATAAACGATACCGCGGTCAATGTAACTCAGAACCGGCTCGAACGCAGCACGTAAACAGCGCTCGTTTAATGGCAATATCCGGGGCGTGCATGTACTCAAGGCATCGTACGAGCAACGCTTGGACAACGGCCCCATCTCACCCCCAAATGAGGTCAATAGCGTGCGGGTCATCGCGCATGGTTCGTCAAAGTCATACGGACCGCCCGCTCGGCGCTGGATACCTCGAAGGGATGTCGCGACCCTAATAAACCCGACCACAGGTCGAGCTTGCTCTGTGGATGCGAGAATGTACGTTGGGTCTCGTGTCCGACGATGCTGCAGGCGGCGCAGCACACGCCGCCTTGGTTCGCGGAAATTTCTTGCTGCGGAACTCATTCAAAGACCGCGCGAGCCGGGCGTTCGACTTTGGCGGCGTGATCGGCCGATTTGTATGCAACGATGCGGCTGTTCGACTGTTAGAATGTCATCCGGTTTTCCCTGAAATTGCGTAGCCGCTGGCCGGTTCTATTGATCTGGACAGCATTGACCGGCAAGCTGACGCGCGCGGGGAAATGATGACCAAGCCGTTTTATTCAGAACCCATTCTCAACTCGCCCTATCTGGCGCCGATGCATCATCACGCATTGGACGACGAGGGCCAGCCAATGGACCTGCCTCCCATCGAGGGGCGGCGGGTTTCGCGCTACCTGGTTCCCGTACCCAGGGGCAGGCGCTCGAAGACTTCGGCAGCGCAGAGCATGCTCGACCTCGACGAGGCTGGCCGAGAGAGCGGCAAATACACGCCCAATGCGCTGGTCAACGAACTGCGCGGCCATGTCGAAACCTGGCGCAGGATACCGAGCCCGAATGACTGGGGCGTCACCCCGGTGACCCAGAGGCTCCTGCAGCACTGGCGGTACCACGAATTCTCCAACCAGATCCCGTTCTTCTGTCAGGTCGAGGCGGCCGAGACCATCATCTGGCTGACCGAAGTTGCCCGAGGGCGCAAACAATACGCGCACATCTTCCGCAGTCTGGATGTCGCCAACCGCGAGGCCAATCCCGAGCTCTTTCGCCTTGCGCTCAAGCTCGCCACCGGTGCGGGCAAGACGACCGTCATGGCGATGCTGATCGCCTGGCAGGCGATCAATGCCGCGCGGCAGCCGAACTCAAGCCTGTTCTCTCGCGGTTTTCTCTTGGTTGCGCCCGGTATCACCATCCGCGACCGGCTCCGCGTGCTGCTGCCTTCGGACCCCGACAACTATTATGTGACACGCGAGCTGGTCCCGCCGGAGATGATGGTCGATCTGGGCAAGGCCAAGATCGTCATCACCAACTACCACGCCTTCCAGCGCCGCAAGGCGCATGATCTGAACCCGGTCGGCGAGCGCCTCATGCAGGGGCGCAGGGGGGCGCCGATCGAGAAGCAGGAAAGCGAAGGCGAGATGCTGCAGCGCGCCTGCGGCGAACTCCTGCCGCTCAAGAATGTCGTCGTCATCAACGACGAGGCGCATCACTGCTATCGCGAACGGCCCGAGACCGACGAGGAGAAAGCGCTCAAGGGAGACGAGAAGGACGAAGCCAAAAAGAACAACGAAGCCGCCCGCCTGTGGATTTCCGGTCTAGAAGCCCTGAAGCGCAAGGTCGGCCTGCGCGGCGTCTACGACCTGTCTGCAACGCCCTTCTTCCTGCGCGGTTCCGGCTACGACGAGGGCACCCTGTTTCCCTGGGTCGTGTCGGACTTTTCGCTTGTCGATGCAATCGAGTGCGGCATCGTCAAGCTGCCGCGCGTTCCGGTTGCCGACAACGCCGTCAACGCACCGGCGCCGATCTACCGGAACCTGTGGGATCACATCGGCAAGAAGATGCCGAAAAAGGGCGCCGGCAAGTCCGGTGAGCTCGACCCGCTGGAACTGCCCAACGAGCTCCAGACCGCACTCCATTCGCTCTACAGCCATTACGAGACGGAGCACGAAGAGTGGGAGCGTGTGGGCATAGACGTTCCGCCGGTCTTCATCGTGGTGTGCAACAACACGGCCACCTCGAAGTTGGTCTACGAGTGGATTTCCGGCTGGAGGCGGGAGCGTGAGGAAGAAGCCGACTACTTCCATCGCGGCCATCTGAAGCTGTTCAGCAATTTCGATGAGCATACGGGCAACCCCCTGCCCCGCATGAACACGCTGCTGATCGATTCCGAACAGCTGGAATCCGGAGACGCGCTCGACCCCAACTTCCGCAAGATTGCGGAGGCGGAGATCGATCTCTTCCGGCGCGAGAAACAGGAGCGCGAGGGCGCGGCCGCCGGCAATATTTCGGATTCCGAACTGCTGCGCGAAGTGATGAACACGGTCGGCCAGACGGGCCGCCTCGGCGAGCGGATACGCTGCGTCGTCTCCGTCTCGATGTTGACCGAAGGCTGGGACGCCAACACCGTGACCCACATCCTCGGCGTCCGGGCATTCGGCACGCAGCTGCTATGCGAGCAGGTCATCGGGCGCGGCCTGCGCCGCCAGTCCTACGAGCTCAACGACCGCGGCCTGTTCAACACCGAATATGCCGACATCATGGGCATTCCCTTCGACTTCGCGACCGAGCCGCAGAAGGTGATCCGAACTCCGCCGAAGAAGATGACGCGGGTCCAGGCCAGGCGGGAACGCGAGCGGCTTTCTATCCGATTCCCGCGGGTCGCAGGCTACCGCACCGAACTGCCGCCGGACCGCATCGCGGCCTCCTTTACGCAGGATTCGACGTTGACGCTGAACCCCGACATGGTCGGCCCGACCAGCGTCCGCCTTGAAGGACTCGTGGGCGAAGGCATCGACATGTCGCCGGCAGCCCTCGACGAGATGGCCCCAAACACGGTCAGCATGCACCTGACCAAGCGTCTGATCGAGCTCTACTTCCGCGACGGAGACCAGGATCCTCCCTACCATCTGTTCAGCCAGATCCAGCCGGTCACGCGGCGCTGGCTGCGCGACCACGTCAGAACGGCCGGTGGCACGAAGATCGGCATGCTCACTTATGCGGACCTGGCCGAAAAGGCGGCGAACCTGATCTACAGCGCCATTGTTCGGGAGGCCGGAGCCGAGGGCGCGCGCATCGTCAAGGCCATGCTCGATCCCTACAATCCGGCCGGCACCACGAATTTCATCGCCTTCAACACCACCAAGGCCAACCTCTGGAAAACCGCGCCGGACAAGTCGCACATCAACTGGGTCGTTTGCGATTCCGACGGGGAAGCAGAGTTCGCCCGCGTCGTCGAATCCCATCCGGCCACGCTGGCCTACGTGAAGAACCAGGCGCTGGGCTTCGAGGTACATTATCGGCTAGGCTCCACCACCCGGCGCTACATCCCCGATTTTATCGTCAGGATCGACGATGGACATGGCCCCGACGATCCGCTGCACCTGGTCGTCGAGATCAAGGGTTTTCGCGGCGTGGATGCGCAGATCAAGGCCGAAACCATGAATTCCTTATGGGTACCGGGGGTCAACAATCTCGGCAACTTCGGCCGCTGGAGGTTCGCCGAATTCACCGATGCCTTTGCCATCGAGGAGGAATGGGGGAAGCTGGTGGACGAATTGAAAGCGCGCAATCAATCGACCTCGACAGTGGAGGCCTGATACATGGCGGGAGCCACATTCAAGACGAATCCGTTTTCCCTTTATGATCTGCTTCGGGACTGCCGCAGCGGCGAGCTGCAGCTTCCCGATTTTCAGCGCAGTTGGGTATGGGACGAAGACCGTATCAAGAGCCTGATCGCATCGGTGTCGCGAGCCTTCCCCGTCGGTGCTTTGATGACGCTGGAGACCGGCGGCAATGTCGACTTCAAGCCGCGCCCGGTAGAGGGAGCGCCAGATGCGGCGCGCCAAGCGAAACCGCAGTCCCTTCTTCTGGATGGCCAGCAGCGCATCACCTCGCTCTACCAGGTCACCTTGCGTGGAGAAGTGGTCCAGACCGTCACGCCGCGCAAGAAGCGGGTGAAACGCTGGTTCTATATCGACATCCGCAAGGCGCTCGACCCGTCCGTCGACAGTGAGGATGCAATCGTCGCCCTTCCGGAGAACAGGATACTCACGAAGGATTTCGGTCGGGAAGTCATCTACGACGCCTCTGATGATAACCAAGCATTCGCATCACTGCTGTTTCCGATGACGAAGGTTTTCGATTGGGACAGATGGCAGGATGGCTACGACGACTATTGGCGTGAGCGCGGCGACCAAGAGCCTCGGGACACCTTCCGCGAATTCAAGCGAGAGGTTCTGGAGAACTTCAAGGCTTACCAGATCCCCGTCATCGCGCTTGGCAAGGACACGTCCAAGGAAGCCGTCTGCCTCGTCTTCGAGAAGGTAAACACGGGCGGCAAGCCGCTCGATGCATTCGAGCTGGTCACCGCGATGTATGCCGCCGAGGGTCACGAATTGCGCAAGGACTGGTATGGCACGGACGGCAATCCCGGGCGCCACCAGCGTTTTGTCGAAGCCTTGCGCCCGGCCGACAGTGACCGGGGCATCATCGCCGAGGTTGCCAATACCGACTTCCTTCAGACGATCTCGCTGTTTCACACGCGCCAGAGGCGGAACGAGGCCGTTGCCGATGGCAGGGACGAGCGCGACCTGCCGCAGATCACGGCAAGCCGTCAGGCGCTGCTGAACCTGCCGCTTGCGGCCTACAAGCTATACGAGGCGCAGGTCGAACAGGGTTTCGTGCTCGCCGCGCGCTTCCTGCACCGGCTCAACATCTTCCGCATTTTCGACCTGCCCTACCAGTCTCAGGTCGTGCCGCTGGCGGCCATCCTGGCCGAGATCGGCAATGAGTGGCAGCACGACGCGGTCCACCGCAAACTGGTGAAATGGTATTGGAGCGGCGTTTTTGGCGAACTCTATGGTTCAGCCGTCGAATCCCGCATCGCGAAGGACTTCAGCGAGGTCCCCGCATGGCTGCGCAGCGACGAGCATGTGCCTGCGACCGTCGGCGACGCCAGCTTCCGCGCCGAGCGGCTGGAAACGATGCGCATGCGCCTCTCCGCCGCTTACAAGGGCGTCAATGCCCTTCTGATGAAGGAAGGCGCGGTGGATTTCCGCTCCGGCCAGAAATTCAGCGACACCGTGTTCTTTGGCGAGAACGTCGACATCCACCACATCTTTCCGCAGGACTGGTGCAAGCGGCAGGGCCTTCACTACAAGGTCTATGATTCCATCATCAACAAGACGCCCCTGACCTTCCGCACCAACCGCATCATCGGCGGCTCGGCGCCTTCTGAGTACATGGCCAGACTTGAAGCCGGCACGGAACAGACGCCCCCGATTCCGCGCGACCGCTTGGACGAATTCCTGCGCACTCACCTCATCGACCCGGATCTGCTGCGCGCCGACGATTTCGAAGGCTTCACGCGCGACCGCCAAGGAAAGCTTCTGACCCTGATCGAGGAAGCGATGGGCAAACAATCCTATCGCGGCGACGCAGCCGAGGAAGGCATCGACGCCGAGCAGGACGAGGACGAGACCGAGGCGGAACTCACCATGGCGGCTGCGGAGTAGATGCGGCGCCGTTCGCATGAAGGGAGGATTTGGACGATGTCGGCTACCGGGTCTTCACGCGGAAAGTTTGAAGAAGGTCGCGTTCGCCATCACCGGCGAGCCACAGCCGACGCCTCCCTGGCTTGGCGGCACATTTTCTTGAGGTCACCGATTGTGACCTCAAGGCGCTGGCAGGTGTAACATGGCCTCGCCTCCCGCCCTCGAGCACAAGTCGATCCAATCCCTGATCATCACGATCCGGGACAAGCCGGTGCTGCTCGACAGCGACCTCGCTGCGCTCTTTGGTACCGAGACGAAGAAGCTCAACCAGCAGGTAAAGCGCAATATCGCACGCTTTGACGAGCAGTTTGCTTTCCAGCTTACGCGAGAGGAGTTCGCCCTCTTGAAGTCACAGGATGGGACCGCAAGCGGCCATGGCGGCCGCCGCACGCCTCCCTGGGCATTCACCGAGCATGGAGTGGCGATGGCCGCAACGGTTCTAACCTCGCCGCGCGCCATCGAGGCGCTCAAGCTGATCATCGATGTCTTTGTCGCCTCGCGAAGGCAGATGACATCCGGCGCTGCGGCGCGGCGGGAAGATACTGCCAGCCGGACGCGACGGGAGCGTATCCGCGAGAAGCTGACCCAGATGACCGAAGCGATCCTCAACGCCGAGATAAACAGGCGCGACAGTGCCACCGTCAAGGACGAAGTCGACAAACTGACCACGGCTGTGCTGGATAACGTGAAGGCCCAGCTGGCGTCGAAGGCGATCAGCAACGAAGCGGTGATCGCTGATATACACCAGAAGATGGCCGCGGCGGAAAAGACGCGTGCTGAGGCACGCAAGACCCATGCCGAGGCGGACCAGATCGATCTGCGGAATCTCAGGGAGCGGCTGTCCATCCTGCGGGCGATCGAAGCTAGCCTGGAATCGCAGGATGTGCGGCCGATGCTCGATGCGATGGACGCGATGTCGCTGCCGCCCTCCACCTACCGGGCTCTTCCTGCCCCTTCCGACGACAAGAAGAACTGACCATGCCCAAAGCCCCCAAGCACATCTCCTCCCTCACCCACGACGCCGCCCGGCGCATCAACGTCCCCACGGCCGAGATGGCGTCGTTGTTCGAGCAGCAGGAGGAGCAGCTTGGCGAGAGCGAGCGCGAGATGGCGGTTCCCCGCCCGCGACCGCTGGCGAATGGCGAGGAGCGCGACCGTGATCCCGACCTCGATCCGCAGATCGTCTGGAACGGCGCGAAAATCCGCATCACGAAGGAGCAGATGCGCCAGTTGACCGAGACGGGCGAGCTCGAGCTCGGCGAAGCGCAGCTCGTCTGGCGCGGCAAGGACCGGCAGGACTGGTCCGACCTCGTGGTCAACGCGCCCCCGATCTACCGCCAGGAGGCCATCCACCCGAAGCACCTGATCGACGATCTCAAGCGCCGCACCGACGCCCGCCGCGAGGCCGATACCGACGCGCCGGACCTCTTCGCCGATTTCAACGGCATCACCGATCCGGAGGCGCGGGCCGAGTTCTACCAGCACCCCCAGCACTGGACCAACCGCTTCATCCTTGGCGATTCGCTGCAGGTGATGGCGAGCCTCGCCGAGCGCGAGGCGATGCGGGGCAAGGTGCAGTGCATCTATTTCGACCCGCCCTACGGCATCAAGTTCAACTCGAACTGGCAGGTCTCCACCCTGTCGCGCGACGTGAAGGACGGCAAGAAGGAGGACGTCAGCCGAGAGCCGGAACAGGTGAAAGCGTTCCGCGACACCTGGAAGGACGGCATCCACTCCTACCTCACCTATCTGCGCGACCGCCTGATGGTCGCCCGCGAGCTACTGTCAGAAAGCGGCTCGATCTTCGTCCAGATCGGCGACGAGAACGTGCATCGCGTAAGGGCTGTGATGGACGAGGTATTTGGGGAGGAGAATTTCGCCGGACAGTTGGCCTTCTACAAAACCAGTTCACAATCCACGACAGCAATGCAGTCCACGGTTGACTACATAATCTGCTACGCGAAGCGTAAGGCATTCCAGAAATATAGAGCGATATTCCGTGAAAAAACGCCTGGTGATATTGGTGCGAAACAATATACGCAGGTCATTGACGACCTCCTCATTGAGGTGAGGCCTGCCACAGAATCCGAGCTCAAACTCCGTCCATCAGAGCTAAAAGGTTGGAAGTTTTGCGCATTGGGACCAACCACATCGCAAGGGTATCAGGGCAATCGGAGCGATAAATATGGCTTCCGCGGAACCGTCTATAAGCCACCCGCAAATCGCCATTGGAGTCTCAGCCCTCACGCTGGTGAGGAGATGGATAAACTGGCACGTATTGGCCGACTAAGAGGCGGCGGAGTGGGGTTGCGCTCTATCCTGTTGCTGGACGACAACCCGACTACACCGCTGGATAACATTTGGAATGATACTGGTACCGGTAGCTTCGGAGAAGCTCAGACCTACATCGTTCAAACCGTCACGAAAGCAGTCCAGCGCTGCATCCTGATGACCACCGATCCCGGCGACCTCGTGCTCGACCCGACCTGCGGCTCCGGCACGACGGCGACCGTTGCCGAACAGTGGGGCCGGCGCTGGATCACGCTCGATACCTCGCGCGTGGCCCTGGCGCTTGCCCGCACCCGGCTGATGGCGGCGCGCTATCCCTACTACCTGCTCGCCGACAGCGCGGAAGGCCGCGCGCAGGAGCAGAAAATTTCCGGAAAGCCCCAGCCGCAGACGCCGACGGCCGGCGACATCCGCCAGGGCTTCGTCTACGAGCGCGCGCCGCACATCACGCTCAAAGCAATAGCCAACAATGCCGAGATCGACGTCATCTGGGAGAAGTGGCAGGAGGTGCTGGAGCCGCTGCGCGCGGAGATGAATGAAGCGCTGGGGTTCGCGGTTGGCCCAATCTCCCCCCTTGTGGGGGAGATGCCTGGCAAGGCAGAGGGGGGCGCTGTCCCGCCGACCTCTCATTCCACGGCGCCCCCCTCTGGGCTGCCGCCCATCTCCCCCGCGAGGGGGGGAGATCAGCCAGTCGCCCGGCTGGGCCGAATGGCAAATCCCGCGCGACCTCGACCAGTGGCTGGAAACGAAGGACGGCGCCGCCACGGCGGGGCTCGTCAGCGCCCGGGTGCGCGCGCTGCACAACGCCTGGTGGGACGCCCGCATCGCGCGGCAGCAGGAGATCGATGATTCCATCGCCCGCGCCGCCGACGTCGAGATGCTCTACGACCGTCCCTACGAGGACAGGACCAAGGTGCGCGTCGCCGGCCCTTTCACAGTGGAGAGCCTGTCGCCGCACCGCGTCGTCACCTCGCGCGACGACACGCTGGCTGGCGAGCTTTCGGCCACTGAGGGCGCCATGCAGGCGGCACCCCGGAACGTGCCGGACCGGGATTTCGGCGCCATGGTGCTCGACCATCTGCGTTCCGCCGGCGTGCACCAGCAGGACAAGGCCGACACTATCCATTTCTCCTCCGTCGAGCCCTGGCCGGGCGAGTGGCTGGCTGCGGAAGCCCGCTACACCGATGGGGACGGCAGGGAAAAGCGCGCCGGCATCCTGATCGGTCCGGAGTTCGGCACGCTGACCCGCTCCAACATCACCGCCGCCGCGCGCGAGGCTTCCGACGCCCGCTTCGACGCGCTGATCGCCTGTGCCTTCAACTTCGAGGCCCAGGCGAGCGACCTCAACCGGCTTGGCCCGCTGCCGATCCTCAAGGCCCGCATGAACCCCGACCTGCACATGGCCGAGGACCTGAAGAACACCGGCAAGGGCAATCTCTTCGTCGTCTTCGGCGAGCCCGACATCGACCTGATCGAGACGCAAGCGGGCGAGCTGCGGGTGAAAGTCAACGGCGTCGACATCTTCGACCCCTCGACCGGCGACATCCGCTCGACCGACACGCGCGGCATTGCCGCCTGGTTCATCGACACCGACTACAACGAGGAGAGCTTCTTCGTCCGCCACGCCTATTTCCTCGGCGCCAACGACCCCTACAAATCACTCAAGACCGCGCTGAAAGCCGAGATCGACGAGGACGCATGGACGACGCTGTATTCCGACACCTCACGCCCGTTTGCGCGGCCACAGACGGGCCGGATAGCCGTGAAGGTGATCAATCATTTTGGAGATGAAGTGTTGAAGGTTTTTGGGGTGTAGACGGGATGAGCGCAGAAAAACCCGATAGCCTGAGCCTGAAGGACAAGCTTGAGATAACAGCAAAATTCATTGGTATATTCGCCTCGATTGCCGGCGGAGTAATTTGGCTGAACACCTATATGCGGGACGTAAACCAAAGGCTGACAGATCGGCAGAAAGAGACGATCCGCTATCACGAATTATACAACGGGGAATTGCTTTTGTCTGCGCGCGAGACATTCGCCCGCTACAGGGCGAGCGCTTACGAGGAAGCAATGCCTCAGATCCGTAAGTTTCTCAGCCCCGCGCAAGTTGACAAGGAGGCGCCCAAGCTGCTCCGGAACGCCATGTCGAAACGGATATCGGCGGAGCCACAGAGATTGGACATCCCTCGCTTGATCAATTTTTATGAACAACTTGCTGTGTGCATTGATCTCGAGATGTGTGAACCTGAATCTGCCCGTCGATTGTTCAAGGGCGGCGCCTACGAAGTCTATTACCTCCTCGTCGGTCACATCGACAGCAAACGTAGGCATGATCCGGGATTTGCCAAAGGTTTGGAAATGCTCGGTTATGAATCGTCATATGAGCGCGGACAGCGGATCCGGCGAGAAATGGACACTCGGGCTAGCAGCGGCAGCGCTGACTGAAGATGCCCACCATCCTCGCCGACAGGTTCACCGCCTCCCTCGCCAGGCTCGCCAATGACGAGCAGAAGCAGCGAAGCTGAATGTGCAAGACGGTGAAGACGAGGACACCGAAGCCCAACGTCGAAATCGGCAAGATGAGATTGAACCTGGCGATTCCGCCGGAGCAGATGACCGCAAACACCGCAGTCATTGGCTGGAAAATGGCTGCGGAAGGCAGACCGAAACCCGTCCGATCAAAAGTGGTCAGGAGCGGAGCCGAGGGCGGGGTGGCTACCCATCTGATGCCGATTTCGCCCCCGCGCCCGGCGATCTTGCATACATGATCACAATCATCACAACCAGCATGGTCGTCATTGCGATCAACAGCAGGTAATCAAGTCGCAGGAATTGCGACCAGCCCAAAGTCTGGTTCCATTCCGGTACGGAATTGAAGTGTTTGTTGACGACGCCCTTGCGATACTGCGCATAGCCGCGAACAGATTCCGTGATGCAGTTCTTGAGCAGGTTTCTGATTTGTGCCTGGTCGTTGACGCTCCCTTTCAGCGCATTCAGCTCTGAAAGATTGAGCCGAACTTCATGCAGGTTGACGCAGTCGCTCATAGCCTCGCCAAGATTCTTTGGCTGCTCTTCCTGGAAAACCGTCGCCGCAAGCGCAATCGGTGCGCGCTGGGCCACAATCGTCTTCTGGAAGTTCTGCTTGTCGTCGAAGATCAAATATTCCTCGAAGCTAGCCGACGTCTTTCCAACTGATTCAACAAACCCGTTGAAGACCTGTTCGGCGAACCTTAGCTCCACCTGGGTGTTTTCTCTGATGTAGGATATCGCCTTTTCGGACTGATTGACGCTGAAGAGTACAAGCGCCAAAAAAACGGACGACAAGGCGCCCAAGAGAACTTTGTCGACTATCTTCTCCCGATACCAAGCCCTGTCCATCTTCACGCTCCCTACAGAATGTAAAGCTTGTACGAGGCGCCCTCGACGACGAATTCGAAGGCGGATGCCTCCCTGGGCGAAATGAAAATCGCGTTTATCCAGTCAACGTGGCGACGACCAATACTCTGCTTGATTTTCTGTCGGGGGTAGGTCGCATTCTTCCGCCTAATTTGGAGTTCAGACGGTGGGGGCGCGCCGAAGTGGAAAACGAAGAGCGCCGCCTTTAACTGCAACACATCGGCCTTCATTGCATAGTCGGAAACCGCAGCGAAAAAGGACTGATATTTTTCATCGGATCGTTTGACGACGTTGTTTCCCTCCTTGAGTTCTAGATGGATGTTGTCACTAGTGACGGTCATCAGGTCCAGAAAATCGTCCATGCATTCGGTTTGAGCGTCGGAGCAATTGGATGATATTCTCGTGCAATCGGTGAACGGTGCACTCTCTCCTCCGGTGCAGAGTTGACTCTCGTTGACAAGATATACATCGACCGAAACCGGTGTCGCGCCAGCCTTTTCACTGAAGCCCGCATACATACAGGCCAGCACGATCAGCAAAGCAAGAATACGCATTCCTTCCATCTCCCCCGCAAGTGACGATACTATCTAGTATGTCAAAACTGTTCGGTTCTGAAAATATATGGCGACAAATAAACGCAACATGCAATTCTGCCAGATAAATCGGTGGCGAAGGACGGTCTTGTCCCTCCCGGCAACGTAGACATAACTTACGAAACTGTACAGCCGGACGCTGTGAGACGGGTGCCTCGCACGGAGAACTGGCAATCACTGAAGGCACAAGACGAGTGAAAATCAATAGGCCACTTAATGAGATACAACGCCGGTTCAACGAGCTCTGCGACGCGGGAGGTGGACAGGGAGGCAGTCCGGCCCGCACAAATATTCAGGCGCTGCTCCATGATGGAAGCAAAAAGCTTAATGCGTTCGCGTTTGGCGAAATCAATGACCAACCGAAGAAGTTCTCAGATCGCGATCCTTGGCATGTCTGTTTTGCTGTTGGCTTAGGTTGGGGGCATCTCGCACAGATCACCGATGATTTTACCGATTCCGCCACCCGTGTCCTCAGCACGTTGGACGGAGCGGAATTGAGTAGGGCAATAGGCTACCACTATGAACGTGGACCAATGCCGATCGAACAGTCTCTTCGGGCAGGATATTTGATGTTTCAGAAGGTTCGACTCCCGACCGCACTGCCCGACGACCTAAGGAGCTATGGCCGCGCGCAAGAACGGTGGCTGCAATCAATCCTTTCAAAATCGGAGGAGAGGCCGCGGTATATCGGGAGCTGGAATGCGACGGCCATGTTCATGGTAGCTTTGTTCTCGAATCCTACATTGGCCGCAACGATGAAGGATCGGGAGGTGATGCTTCCTCCGGGCGGTCCAATCTTCAGTGCATTGGCGATACTTCATAAGGCGAAAATCCTCCCCTCCAAGCCGGCTGGTAGCGAACTCGACGATGAGGCTTTCGAACCCGGTGCAATCTACGAAAACAATGCCCTGATGTCTGAACTCATGAAGGGGAAGCCCGACTGGAGCATTCTCGACGTGCACAGCGGACTTTACATGCTGGGCACGCGGCACAATCTGTCGGATCAGTGGGCATAGAGACCTGATGCCCACCATCCTCGCCGACAGCTTCACCGCCTCGCTCGCCAAGCTCGCCAATGACGAGCAGAAGCAGGCGCAGCTGACGGCGTATACGCTGATGACCGAGCCGGACCGGCCCGGTCTCAAGTTCCATCGCATCGACAAGTCCAGGGATCCGAACTTCTGGTCGGTCAGGGTCAGCCGCGACCTTCGCATCATTGTCCACAAGACGGGCGCCAGCCTGATGCTGGCCCATGTCGATCATCACGACGACGCCTACAAATGGGCGGAGCGGCGGCGAATTGAAAAGCATCCGAAAACCGGCGCCATCCAGATCGTCGAGGTCCGCGAACGGGTCGAGGAGATTGCCCCGGCAGCGCCACAACCCGAACTGGCCCTCGAACCGGCCGCCGCACCCGCGCCGGCGCCACCCCTGCTGTTCGACCGGCTGAAGTCCGACGACATGCTCGCCGTCGGCGTGCCGGAAGACTGGCTGGCCGATGTCGCGAAGGCCACAGAGGAGACCTTCTTCGCGCTCGCAGCCCACCTGCCCCAGGAAGCGTCCGAGGCGCTTCTGGAATATGCCGCGACCGGCATGCTCCAGCCGGCCGCGCCGCCGGTTGCCGATCCGCTCGCACATCCGGACTCGATGCGGCGCTTTCGCATCCTTGAAGGGGTCGAGGAACTCCAGGCTGCCCTCGACGCCCCCTTTGAGAAATGGGCGGTGTTCCTGCACCCCCTCCAGCGTGACGTGGTCGAGCGCGACTATTCCGGCCCGGTGCGCGTCGCGGGCTCGGCCGGAACCGGCAAGACGGTGGTGGCGCTGCATCGCGTCATGCGCATGCTTCGCCGCGACGCGGAGGCGCGCGTGCTCCTGACCACCTTTTCCGAGCCACTTGCCGAATCCCTGCAGCAAAAACTCGGCATCCTCTCCGGCGGGCGTGATGAACTCACCGCCCGCGTCACCGTCGCTTCCTTCCGGGGCATTGCCGAGGAACTTTACGCCCTGACCACGGGCCGAAAAGCTCATGTCGCCGTCCGTGACACCGTGCGCGGCCTCGTGGACAAGGCGGCGGCAGACACTGGCGTCACAGGCTTCTCACCCCGTTTCCTCTTGTCCGAGTGGGAGAACGTGATCGATGCCTGGCATGTAGACAGCGCCGAGGCCTATGCCGATGTGCCGCGCATGGGTCGCAAGAACCGGCTCGGACAGAAACAGCGCGAGACGCTGTGGCAGGTATTCGCCCGCATCCGCGATGCGCTGCGTCAGCGCGCCCTGTTCACGCCGGCTGCCCTGTTTCAGGCTGTCGCCGCGACGTACGCGGACAGGATCGAGAAGCCATTCACACACATCGTCATCGACGAAGCCCAGGACCTCGGCGTGCCCGAACTCCGTTTCCTCGCGGCGATTGCGCCGGCTCGTTTTGAAGCGCTGTTTTTCGCAGGAGACATCGGGCAGCGTATTTTCCAGCAGCCATTCTCTTGGCTTGGACTGGGCATCGACGTCCGCGGCCGCTCATTCACCCTGAAGGTCAATTACCGCACCTCTCAACAGATCCGCCGGATGGCCGATCGGCTTCTCCCTCGAACTGTCCGGGACGTCGACGGCCTGGAGGAGGATCGTCGCGGCACGGTGTCTGTCTTCGATAGCATCGAGCCGGAGGTTATCATCGCCGATGACGAGGCTGCCGAGACAGAAGCTGGCGCAGCCTTCATACGCCAAGCGCGCGACGACGGGATCGAACCTCGCGAGATCGCCGTCTTCGTCCGCTCTGCCGATCAGCTCCCAAGAGCGCGCGCCATCGCGGAGGCGGCTGGGCTGCCTTACCGGACAGCCACGACCCGCCGGCAGGACGAAGCGGCGGCCCTTGTTGGCGTCATGCACCTGGCCAAGGGCCTCGAATTCCGGGCGGTTGCCGTCATTGCTTGCGATGAAGGCGTGCTGCCTCTTGCCGCCCGCATCAACGACGTCGCCGACGAATTCGAACTGGATGAAGTGTTCGCCACTGAACGCCAATTGCTCTATGTGGCTGCCACGAGAGCCCGCGACAGGCTTCTGGTTTCCGGCGTTGCGCCGGGTTCTGAGTTCCTGGACGATCTGACTTCAAGGGACCGCTGACGACCGCTCAGCGGGTCCGACCTAGATGAACTAAGCAATTTCAATAGTTTGACTACCCGTCGCGCAATTGAAACGCGCATAGGTTACATCATAGGTTACGAACGCCCCGATTTCACCCCGTTTTCGCCTCCCTTTTCGCCAGCCGCTCGATCATGTCGAACATCTTCTCGAACCGGTCCTCGTCCTCGTCGCGGTCCCCGACGGCATTGATCAGCTCGCCCTGGCGGGCGGGGTCGAGGTGCCCGTAGCTGCGGAACGTGGTGATCATCTCCTCGTGCCCAAGGTTTTTGCTCCACGCACCACCGCCTGGCCGTGGCGCCGGTGAAGATCGATGGCCTTCTTGGCGACGTCGTCCGCCGACAGCCTGTCGAATGCCCGCGTGGTGCGTGCAATCTGGCCGCCGAACTTTGACAGGAATTGCAGATCGTTCATCTGGGCGAGCGCCCTTGCATGGCGCACGAAGCCTTCGGCCATCGCGCGGGACGTTCCTGCCTCCCGGGAACCCGTCAGCAGATCCACCCCGTAGTGCTCGGCGGGGTCGAATGCGCCAAGTCCGGCCGCGAGAATGCCGAAACGCCGGTCGAGACATTGCGAACAGCGCCCGCAATGGGTCTTCTCGCGCGACATGGCATGAACCGAGCTGCAGCTGACGCTGTCGCCCAGCAGACGCGCGTAGCCGGCGCCGTCGAGCAATCCCGCAACCTCGCCCTTGGTGTGCCACACAAGCGGGTTGTCGATACCGACCTTGCGCTCGAGAAGCAGGGACATCAGCGTCTGAAGATCGTTCAGGACCTTGGGATGGGTGCTGCGCGTGGCGCGCGCGCCGACCACCTGTTCGGCGATCGGCAGATTGTAGCTGACGATGCCGTTCTCGAAGAAACGCACTTTGTCCGCCTCACAAATCCCCGCAACCGTGGCCGCGATGGCAGCGTAGAGAAAGCTGCGTGTCCTCTGCGTATTTTCGATCGCCCTGATGCCGATCTTGGAGACGCGAACCGGCATGTGGACGATGCGGCCCGGAAAGCCGGTCGAAAGCTCGGTGACGAGCCGACGCTGATGTGCCGCCAGTTTCGTCGAGGACTGGTGGCTGATCAGCAGCAGTCGCGCATGCGAATTGCGCAGAGTGTGTGCGGCGCCGGCAAGCGAGTCGAGCCCGCCGGAAAACAGCGCGACCTCGTCGCTGGCTGGCGCCGGATCCCTCTCGGCATAGGTGAAATAGGTATCGATCGGCTCCGGCGCCGATTGCGGAATAAAGTCGAATGCAAAATCCTCGTCTGCCATGAATCCCAGCGCTGTCCTGAGAGCGGCCGATACCGTCTCGTCCGACCACAGATCGGGCCGGCGCACGGGGATGACGAAGCGCCATTGCCGTCGCCAATCCTTACCCAGGCTGCGCGACGCCTCCCCGCCTCTGCTGACCATCTGATCGGCGCAATAGACATAAGCCGCCACTTCGATCAGGTCGGCCAGTTGCGCCTTGACGTTCGACAGCATCCGCTTTTCGATATCCGACAGCTCGAGCCGGATGTTCGCGTCCTTGCCAGCGAGACGAAGCCTGAGCGTCTCTCCGGTGCCGTCATCATGCGCGGCTGCCTCGCCGCAGAGCACGAGCGTCTCAGGCATCGGCCTTGCGCCTCGCCTTGAGCTCGGCCCCGATCTTGCGCAGCGCCACGAACACGAACCCACGCGCCTTCTCGGGTGTGATTCCCGTCTCGTACTGCGTTTTGGAAAACCAGGTTCCCGAGAACTCTTCGACGATCCTGGATGCTTCGCGGCAGTGAAGCTCCAGCGCCGCGTTGAACCGGTTGTGCTCGGCAATGACGTCGAAACCGCCTGGTGATCCGACCACATCCGGAACGGCGCGGCTGAGATAATAGTCGAGATGCTTGTGCGTCAGCGTGGCGAAGAAGTCGCGCGCCAGGTGCCCGAAGGAATCCTTGCCGGCAAACTTGCCGAGTACGGCGCGGACATCATCCGATGTCGCCCCGAACAGCTGCGGCAGTTCACGGCCCGCGACCGACGCAAGCGACTGGATCAGCGCTGACTGTGCAATCTCGCCGAGATCGGTTCGGCCGCCGGCGAGCGTCGCGTGACGGTCGATGTTCTCCGCGACAGCGCCCAGTATGTCGCCGAGAGACGGATTGACCGGGACCCGCAGCCCGAGTTCAGCGAGCGCTTCTCCGAAATCGCCGGAGCGCGCCGCAAGCGGCAGCTGGGTGAGAAGCCAGAACGAGTGAAGCAGCGCCGGATCATCTCGGGCAGCCGACAGCGATGCCTCGGCCGCGTCGGCGCTCGCGCCGGCTATGTCGTCAACCGGCGCTCCCTCGCCGAGCAGCGCAACGACATCGTTCTACTTGCGCGTTGCCGGCACCCGGCCGAGGCGGTTGTGTCCCATTTGCGCCCTGCCGCTGTTTAAGGGATGATTAGAGCCACTGAATAACTAAAGTGCCTTTTCAGAAATTGCTCGCATTCTACTCAGTTGAGGAAGCCCATATGACAGTGGGCTAATGAGGATAGTCTCGAAAAATCGAACGCCCAAGATCAAGGAAAGAATTCGCTAGCCTCGGCTTTATCGAATGAATGGCTTCGGCTACAACTTAAATGGCACCTGATATGCCGCTGCGCGACCCGGGGAAGCACGCTGCCATCGATCCTTCGCTTTTCGGTCACTGATGCGGCTTCGTCCTCGGACGCGGCGGCGCTGGGTTATCGGGACCTGCTGCTGAGCTATCTTGCCGGGAGGCTCGGGGCAGTCATTTCCGAAGAAGATGCGTTCAGGCGCTCCGACGGTTCGGCGGGCTCGCGAGCCGAGCTCTTCGACCTGATCATCGAAAAGGCCGATCGGCGCTTTGCCTATGTTTCCTTCATTGCCGACCGCTTCCTGTCAGGCCATCTTTCGCTGGGCGACATCGCATCGCTGGAAAGCGATGACGGCATATATCGCGACTGGCTGGCCGGTCTCGACGAGACATACGGACCCAAGCGCGCGGACCGGCTGCGCGACATTTTATCGATCCTTCTCGTGGCGGAATCAGCACAGGCCTTCGTCTTTGGCGACGGCATGGTGCCCGATCCGGTCGATGGTTCTGCGCTGAGTTCGCTGCCGGGTGAAACCTTTGAGGGTCTGCCCGTGTGGCTGCTTGCCGACCTGCTCGGCCAATATGATCGTTCGGCACCTGTCCCGGCGCAGCGGTACGACCCGGCCCTCGTTGTCGACCTCCAGGAGCTTCAGGGCGCGCTTCGCATCGGACGTTCAAGCGAAGGGATCACAAGATACCGCCTGGCGCTCAAGGAGTTTGCCACCGCAGCACATTCCGATGCGCGATTGAAGGAGAGGATCGCGCCGGCGGCAGGCATGATTCTCGACGCGACAGTGCAGGCTGCGACTGCGCTTCAACAGCAATTTGGCTTCGAGGCCATGCAGCCGTCGGCGGAGCGCCGCGCAGCGGAAGCGCAGTGGCACGCATTGCCCGAGTGGGACAGCTTCCTGACGCTCGTTCCGTTCCAGCGAGGCCTGGAAGCGCAGCTTGGCGATGGCGCATCTACAGGTGCCGCGAAAACACCCGATCAACTATTTCGCAGTCTGCTCTGGCACCGGGCGGCGCTGTTGCAAAATGAAGGCAGGCTGAACCTCGCCGTCAGCCTCTGGAACGGAGCATTGGCCATCGCCAGGATGGTTGCCGCGGCAAAATTCACCGCCCACAATCTGAATACCGTCGCTGCTCTCCTGATGAAACGCGGCGTTGTCAGACAAGCGAGCGCTGTGCACGGTGCCCAGGCAGCGACCGATGACTTTGATGCGGCAATCGAGCTTCGCGAGGCGCTGCGCGACGATCTCGGCGAGGCCTGGCGCCAGTCGCCCGGACTGCGCAACGATCTTGCAGGCACATACACGAGCCGCGGCAACGCCAGGCAAGCGAGCGCAGCGCACGGGGCCGACGCGGCGATCGCCGACTACGTTGCGGCAATCGAGCTTATGGAGGCGCTACGCGACGATCTCGGCGAGGCCTGGCTCCAGTTGCCTGGACTGCGCAACGATCTCGCCAAAACCTACGTGAACCGCGGCAACGCCAAGGAAGCAAGCGCAGCGTACGCCATTGACGCAGCAATCGCTGACTATGATGCGGCAATCGAGCTGTGGCAATCGCTTGCTCAAGATGCACCGCACATGGCGTCATTTTTCAAACCCCACCTCGAATTCGCCGAAGCGCAGTTGCTCAAACTGAAAGGAAGCCCGTGACCGCAGACATGAAAACCATGCGAACCCGGATTTCGGAAATCCTCTTCGAAAGCGAAGAGGCGAAGAGCATGCGACGCGCATTCTTGACGCGCGCTTCCGAATTGCTGGATGAGGCAAATCTGGGCCAGGACGACCGCGAGCGCCTCTATCGCCATGCGCTGACACTGGCCAACGCCAGCAGCGAGCTTCAGGCCGGCTCGCAGGAAGAGCAGCGTCTGGATACTGTACGCGATACCCTCTCCGGCACGGCGGCGAAAGCACGACAGTCGGACTGGTACACCATCATTGTGAAGAATTGGCCGGCGCCGATTGCGCACGAAATCGACCGCCTGCTCGAACTGTTGGAAACGCGAGAGCCGAACGTTGCGACGGCCGATACGGCGCTTTTCCAGTATCGAGACAGCTTCGAGGTTCTGATCAAGTTCATCGCCATCATCATGCTTCGCGCCGTCGCCGCGTATGGACGCGATGGCAATGATGCTGAATGGGTAACGACACAACTCTTCAGGAAGCTTTCCTCGGGAAGCTGGATCGGGAATTTGCGGGAAGCCGTGCAGCGAATTCAGGCGCGACCGGATCAGTATCCGGCTGAAGTCCGTGCTCTTGCCGAGGCTGCACGACCCGACGAAAACCCGACGGATGGGCTATTGGCCGGCGCCGGTGTCTTCGCGGAGGTTCGCAACGACGTCATCGGTCACGGGGCGCGAGCACTCGACGTTCTGGAAACGGCGAACCTCGTCGCAGGACTGGTCGAGACCGGAAATCTGCAGAGTGTGCGAGGCGCCTCCCGCCGTGTCATGCCCTTCTTCGGCCTTCTCGAAGCAATGGTCGTGCGCCACGCGTTCGAGGGCATGGAGTTCATCGTTCGACTTCCCGAAGGCGAGGAGCGTCTGCAGGGGCCAGACGCCACGCGCAGATGGCTCGCTCGGCGCGAAGACGAGGCCGACCCGCACGAAGAGGAATGGCTTGCGACCGCGCTGCGCCTCGCCGACAACAGCCTGCTAGCGCTGTCGCCTCTCATAACCGCGCGCCGCTGCATTCGCTGCCAGCGGCGGGACGTGATCCTGTATGACGCGCTTTACAACGACAAGGCGGGCGGTGTCTTCGACGCACTCGACTACGCTCGTGGTCACAAGTCCCGATATGGCGCCCATCAGGCAACCGACCTCGCCGCCTTCTTCGAAAACGAGATCAAGCGCGGCGCGACAGTTGAACCTGCTGTGCCCGAAGGACTTCCGGCGAACGACCAGTCCGTGATCGAAGCCCTTGATCGCGCGCGTCTCGATCAGAACTACCATTCGCCGCAATTCATCAGGAAGGAACTCGCGGCGTTCCTCGAGAGCCGGATCCGCGGCGTGTTCTGGCTTCAGGCGCCCGCTCATGTGGGCAAGACGACATTCGTGCTGGGATTGTCGTCGGATGACATCGAGGAAGAACCGATCACACCGCGCTTTGCGCATTCGAACCATCGGCAGATCTACACTTACTTTGTTCGGCGTGAGATCCGCTCCGGCGTGGCCGGGTTCGTCAATACGCTCGATCGTCAGTTCACGACGAAGCTCACCAACGACAACAACCGGGATCAGAAACCGACCAGCCGGGCCCTGATCGCCGACCCGACCCCGGAGGCTTTTGTGGAATGGCTGGCGGCGTGGAGGGCTTTCGCCGTCCGGTTCGGCATGCTGGGAGAGCATGACCCGCTGCTCCTGGCGATCGACGGTCTCGATGAGGCCGAACCGCCTGCCGCCGATGCGGAGCGTCAGGCCTCGCCGATCCTGCTCTTGCCGAGCGAAGAGCAGCTGCCCGAGCATATCTATCTCGTTTTGACCTCGCGCCTGCCCCATGGCGACGACGAGGTACCAGACTTTCTGGCTCGGAGAATCGTTCCCCTCTATGCCGACAAGTCCGCGACAACCTGAGCCATGCCATCGATCCTTCGCTTTTCGGTCACTGATGCGGCTTCGTCCTCGGACGCGGCGGCGCAGGGTTATCGGGACCTTCTGCTGAGCTATCTCTCCGGGAGGCTCGGGACGGTCATTCCCGAAGAGAACGCATTCAGGCGTTCCGACGGTTCGGCGGGCTCGCGAGCCGAACTGTTCGACCTGATCATCGAAAAGGCCGACCGGCGCTTTGCCTATGTCTCCTTCATCGCCGACCGCTTCCTGGCGGGCCATCTTTCGCTGGGCGACATCGCATCGCTGGAAGGCGGTGACGGCATCTATCGCGACTGGCTGGCCGGTCTCGACGACACATACGGGCCCAAGCGCGCGGACCGGCTGCGCGACATTTTGTCGATCCTTCTCGTGGCGGAATCAGCACAGGCCTTCGTCTTTGGCGACGGCATGGTGCCCGATCCGGTCGATGGTTCTGCGCTGAGTTCGCTGCCGGGTGAAACCTTTGAGGGTCTGCCCGTGTGGCTGCTTGCCGACCTGCTCGGCCAATATGATCGTTCGGCACCTGTCCCGGCGCAGCGGTACGACCCGGCCCTCGTTGTCGACCTCCAGGAGCTTCAGGGCGCGCTTCGCATCGGACGTTCAAGCGAAGGGATCACAAGATACCGCCTGGCGCTCAAGGAGTTTGCCACCGCAGCACATTCCGATGCGCGATTGAAGGAGAGGATCGCGCCGGCGGCAGGCATGATTCTCGACGCGACAGTGCAGGCTGCGGATGCGCTTCAACAGGCAAAAGCGCAGCTCGGCTTCGAGGCGATGCAACCATCGCCGGAGCGCCGCACGGCGGAAGCGCAATGGCACGCGCTGCCCGAGTGGGACAGCTTTCTGGCGCTCGTCCCGTTCCAGCGGGGTCTGGAAGCGCAGATGGGCGAAAACGCATCGACAGATGCGGAAAGTTCGCTCGATCAGCTCAAGCTATTTGTCAATCTGCTCTGGCCCCAAGCGCAAATGGAGTGGAATGTAGGAAGGCTGGGCTTCGCCGTCAGCCTCTGGGACGAAGCATTGGCGATTGCCGGGATGGTGGTCGCGGCAAGGGCAACTGGCATTAATCGTACAAACATATCTATGCTCCTCAGCAACCGCGGGGCTGTAAAGCGATCGAGCGCATCTCACGGGGCTGAGGCCGCAATCGCCGACTTTGATGCAGTGATTGACGTCATGAAGAAGCTGCGCGTCGATTTTGACGAGGCTTGGCGCCAGTCTCCGGGGCCGCGCTACCGTCTCGCCGGGGCCTACATGAATCGCGGCGCTGCCAAGAACGAAAGCGCATCGCACGGGGCTGAACTGGCGATTGCCGACTTCGATTCGGCGATTGAGATTATGAAGGCACTGCGCGCCGATCTCGGTGAGGCCTTGCGCCAGTCGCCTGAAATGCGAAACGGTTTCGCCAACGTATATATGAACCGCGGCAACGCCAAGCGTACGAGCGCGGCCTTCGGGGCCGACGCCGCGATCGCCGACCACGATGCGGCAGTCGAGCTTATGGAGGAACTGCGCGACGATCTCGGCGAAGCCTGGCGCCAGTCGACTGAACTAACCTTAGGTCTCGCCCGCGCCTACATGAATCGTGGCAACGCTAGGCAAGAGAGCGCAGCCCATGGCGTTGATGAAGTGATCACCGATTACTGCTCTGCGATCGAGCTTATGGAGGGACTTCGCGCCGATCTTGGTGAGGTCTGGCGCCAGTCGCCTGAACTGCGCAACTATCTCGCCAAGACCTACGGAAACCTTGGCACCATTAAGCATACTAGCGCGGCGCACGGGCCCGACGCGGCGATAGCCGACTATGATGATGCGATCGAGATCATGGAGGATCTGCGCGATGATCTGGGCACGGTCTGGATTCAGTCAACTGAACCGCGCAACGACCTCGCCTCGCTCTACATGAACCGCGGCATTTCCAAAGAAGCCAGCACGGTGCACGGGGCCGAGGCTGCGATCGCCGACTACGATGCGGCAATCAAGCTTCGCGAGGAACTTCGCGACGATCTCGGTGCGGCCTGGCGTCTGTCGCCTGACATGCGCAGTGATCTCGCCATAGCCTACATAAATCGCGGTAACTCTAAGGAAGCGAGCGAGGCGCACGGGGCAGACGCGGCGATCGCCGACCAAGATGCGGCAATCGACGTGTTGGAGGAACTGCGCGGCGAGTTCGGCATGTTTTGGCGACAATCGCCCGGACTTCACAGCGCTCTCTCCGGCGCCTATTTGAACCGCGGCATCGCTAAGAAGGCGACCGCAGCACACGGGGCCGAAGCCGCGATTCCCGACTATGATTCAGCAATTGAGCTGATGGAAGGAATGCGCGGCGATTTGAGCGAGACGTGGGACCAGTGGCCTGGACTGCGACTTGATCTCGCGCGCGTCTACTTCAACCGTGGCAACGCCAAGCAAGCAAGCGCCAAATACGGGGCCACCGCAGCGATCGCCGACTATGAAGTGGCAATCGAACTGTTGCATGCGCTCACGCGCGACGCTCCGCATATCGCGCCAACATTCAAAAGCCATCTCGATTTCGCCGAAGCCCAACTGCGCAAGTTGAAGGGAAGCACGTGACAACAGACATGAAAGGTCCTGGAATCCTACTTTCGATTTCCTTCTCATGGTCCGGGAAGCATATATGGCCGAACCAAGGAGCGCCAAGTATTGAACTGGGATGACTTTCTCACTGTCGTGGCGAAAACCGATGTCGTCTCACTTTTCGACACGGGCAATGGGTTCGTGCTGGCAATTGACACGCCTCTGCCCGAGGGAACTGTCGGGATACAATTGACCAAAAAGGGCTCTGACAACCTTCTGGGCGAACCTCGGCCCAGCGTGCTGGAACTCGTGCGGAATTTGGACTTGCCGCTGCTTTCGCCTATTCCGGCGGTCAACGGCTTCGACGAGTTCACCCGGAAGTTCGCGATCCGCGCCGACGACGCCAGCCCGGACAGTGTGATCAGTATGCTGTTCTTCGCAGCAGGACAGTCAGGCGTCGCTGTTCCGCAGTCCGTGTGGGAACAATGGCTCGGGCCGATCACCGAATGGGAGCGGACGGGAAATGCCGCCGACCCCGAATGTTCGTGGCCAGCACTTGCCTCTGCATTGTCCCACACGCAGTTCGATTCCGGGAAGGGTTCTTCTCCTGCGCGCACGAAACGCGTGGAGCTGATCGACGCCTGGAAGGCAGTGGTAGCGTTTGCTGCCGAAGCAATGCGCGCGGGCTACGATCCGGGCAACATACCCGACAGTGCTACGGGTCGTTGGTTGCGAGCCGCGAGGGTCGCCCTCCTCGAGGAGCAGAAGCGCTACCAGCGCAAGCTCTCGACGGGCGATGTCTATCAACTCAGTCTGCCGTTGCAGGGGTCGTCGCATCGTCGGCTTGTCGATGTGCTGTTGACCAAGGAAGCAGAATTTGCGGGCGCAATGAAGGTTTTTGCTCGCAACGATCGCGTCAGCGCGCCTCTTGGTGAAGGGTACAACGTCATTCTGGTCGAAAGACCGTCTCTCATTGAAACCGACCCCGCCTACTGGATGACAATCTCCGTCGACGAGAACGCGGGAATTCATTTGCTGGACCTCTGGACCGAACTCGAGCGCCTTGAATGCGACGCCTGGGAAGCGGCAGGTGAAGAACGTCCGAAGGTCGGACATAATAGCCGATCGCTTCGTTCGATCGACGCCATAGGTCGGGTGTACCATGAACCGTGGTACATCACGGACGACCATACGCTCGTAGCCTCGCCCGCCCGGCAGCCGCGGGATAGCGGTGAGCTCAAAAGGGATGTGAGCGCAATCGGTAGCCGGCTGACCGGCGAACACGTTCGGGATGCCTTGTTTCGAACCTGCGATCCACTTGCGCACCAGAGCGTCTTTACCCTTACGGAGACCGATGACGGGCGCAAGGCCGACAAGATATCTCTGCTCGATGTGCCCTCCCGCACCATCCGCACCGAGACATTTATCAAGGGACAGTCGGAATCAATTATCGGCACCAAGCAGCTTTTGGCCGCCAGGTGGCCGTCCGACGAACCACTCCCGAATCCGGCGAATGCCATTCCCGCGTTGCCTCCGACATTTTTTCGCGCAATGGCCGCCCGAACGCTCTCCATCTCTCCTGAAAGGGCTCTCCTCGATGCGCCGGACACTGAAGATTTCGAGGTGGTGACATTCGGCAATGGGTTGGCGGTCCTATCCGACGGCGGGGTGTTCCTGGTCGACAGCGGCCGGCCGGGACGCTCGTTGACAACGTCGGCAGAGACTATCGTCCAGCGACAGGCAGAACTTGCGCACAGTCTGGATGCGATCCAGCAAAAGGTTCAGCTCCTTGCGAGCGAGGTTGTAGAGGGCCTGCAAAGCCGAACGACTACCAAAGATGTAGCTGCTCACCAACGACGGTGCACGCTCTACGGCGCCGAACTCGTTCACCTGCGCGCTTCGCTCGATGTCCCCTTGACCAGCGACGAGTCCGGGCTTCAATCATTGAAGAACGCATTGTCGCGTCGCTGGAATATCGACACCCGACTTGATCGGCTGGCCAGCGAAGTACAGTCGCTGGAACAGTCGAGTCGCGCGGCCGAAGAACTGCGCGTCTTCAATGCCGCGCGGGCCGCTGCCGGCATTGCTCTGGGGCTGCTGTCCGCGGACGCCCTGGTCAACCCGGTGACCGATCTCATGACGCGCGGCGCGACAACTCCACCTTGGTTTGATCTCGCAGTGTTCGCAGGCATATTTCTCGCGACGTTATTTTCGGCCTGGTGCGTGGACAGACTGTTGCGCCAGCGGCTCACCGAGTGATTGGCCTCCGCGACTGCGTCCGCTTTTTGACCCATGCTCACAGCCACCCCTGATTTGCTGGACCGTAACCTACAGCGTAACCTAGTGGCATTCAAATCGCCTAGAAGAGTAGCGAGTTCTTTTCTAACCTATTGAAATCATTGGTGAGCGCGCAGGGGCTCGAACCCTGGACCTACTGATTAAAAGTTTGTGGAAATCGCCGATCTCAGGTTTCTTGGTGGTTCCCGCTGTTAGCCCAATGCATTGAAAATATGCCGTATTCCGTGCATTATGTTTGTTGACGTTGCTGCGAGTTGCCGGTTTCGGTGGCGACCCGGTGGCGACCCAAAAGTGCGGAAGGGCCATGGATACGATCAAGATCACGAAACGCACGGTGGATGCGAGCGCTCCGAAGGAACAGCGCTACACGGTCTTTGACCGTATCGTTCCTGGCTTTGGTCTGCGGGTATACCCGACTGGCGCAAAATCGTGGGTGTTCGAGTATCGGCCTGGCGAAGGCGGGCGACGCGTCGCGAAGAAACGCATGACGATTGGTCGGCTCGGGGACTATACACCCGAAGCGGCGCGTAAGAGGGCGGACCAGTTGAGATCGCTGGTCAAGACGGGCATCGATCCCCAAACCGAGAAGGCTCGGCAACGCGAGGCTGTATCGGTGACCGAACTGGCTCAAGCGTTTCTGGACGATCACGTCGGGGCCAAACGCAAACCCAAAACACACAAGAACTATGAGGAGCTGCTGCGCCGACTGGTTCTGCCGAAGCTGGGCAAGGCAAAGGCTAAGGATGTGGCCCGAGCCGACCTAGCAAGGTTGCATCTCGCCCACAGGGACACGCCGTTTCAGGCAAATCGCATGCTGGCGATCGTCGGCTCAATGTACGGCTTCGGAGCAAGACATGGGCTCGTGCCGGAGGGGTACAACCCTGCAAGGGGTGTTGAGCGATTCAGGGAGGCGGGTCGGGAAAGATACCTGTCGGTCGAGGAGCTAGAACGCCTTGGTGCAGCCATCAGACTCGCAGAAACATCCGGCATTCCTTGGCGAATCAATCCATCCGGCAAGACCAAGCATGTCCCCAAGGCCGAACGGGCCACCAAGATCGGCGAGCACGCTGCCGCAGCGCTGCGCCTTCTCATCTTCACCGGCGCACGCGTGGGCGAAATCCTCACGCTGAAATGGGAGCACGTCGACTTCAACCGCGGCCTGTTGCGCCTTCCCGATTCAAAGACAGGGCAGAAAGTGATCGTGCTCAATGCCCCTGCCCTCGCCGTCCTGAGCAACGTCACCCGCGTTGGGATCTATGTCATTGCAAGCGAAAGCGCCGGCACACCGGACGAGCGCCCTCGTTCCGATCTGAAGCGCCCGTGGACGATGGTCAGGCGCCAGGCTGGCATTGAGGATGTTCGTATTCACGATCTCAGGCACAATTTCGCAGCATTCGGAGCCGGTGGTGGACTTGGCCTGCCGATCATCGGCAAGCTGCTCGGACATGCGCAGCCACAAACCACTGCACGCTATGCGCATCTGGACAGCGATCCGCTAAGACGGGCGGCGGACTCGATCGGCGCGTCGATCGCTGCTGCGATGGGTGAACAGCCCACAGAGGGCGATATCGTTCCGCTAATGGATCGTTCGTGATCCGAACAGGTCTATCGTTGTTCTGATCGGCGGCTTCGCGCTCAATGTCGGCCGTTGGGAGCAGCTCCGCCGTTTCCGAAAAGCTGACATTGTTGGCACCCACCCGAATGGTCGATATGGTGTCAGAGAGTGAGCGCAAATAGCACCGCAGGGACGGTGAGCCCAAACGAAAAAGGCCGGGTTCAAACCCGACCTTCCCCTAGCGCCTCAACATCCTGCCAGTACATCCGTGGTCAGCAATGGAGACGAATTTCGTTGCAAACCTTTTTATAAGTCGATTGCGTTTACAATGTGTTACCGACCAACGCCAGGCGGTGAGATACTTCGATGATCAGGAAACCGCGTGCAGCGGTTCCTTGTCGGCGCGTGTACGCGCAAGCAGCGGAGAGGGCTCGCCAACGGCGATCACCGTAAGGCGGTGCATGGCCCGCGTGCAGGCGACATAAAGCAGATTGCGATCCATGTCCGTGCTGTAGGTCGCGGCATCGGCGTCCGCGACGATCACCCGGTCGAACTCCAGACCCTTCGCCATGTGCGCCGTGCAGATGATCACGTCCGTCGAATACGCCTCGCTTTCTGTGTCGAGAAGGCGCGTTTCCAACCCGGTTTGTTCAAGCTTCCGATGCAATTTCCCGGCGTCTTTCTGGGTCTTGGCGATAATAGCGAGGCTGCGATGGTCCGACGTCTCGAAGTCCCTGACCTCGGCGGCGATATGTTCGATTAGCTCGCCTTGTCGTTCGCAGACGATGATGCGCGGCTTTTCGCCAGGACGTTTCATCGGTTCGAGTTCTTCGTTCGGCGAGATGCCGAGCGCGAACTGCATGATCTCCCAGCTCGAACGATAGCTCTTGGTGAGCTTCACCGGCGCGGAGGCGCGAAGGACACGCTGGATCTGGTTTGCGTTGGCGCCGCCGTAGGGGTTCACCGACTGCAAGGCGTCGCCTAGGATCGTCTTGCGGCACGGGAAGAGCTTTCCCAGCACGGCATATTGAACGGGCGTGTAGTCCTGCATCTCATCGACCAGGAGGTGCTTGACGTCGTGATAGGGGTTGTCGATGCCATCGAGCCGCATCTTGAGGTAGACTTGCGGAAACACGTCGGAATATTCGAGCTTGCCGCCAACCGGCTTGAAGAGTTCGGGCTTTTCAATCCACTCAAACAATCCCTTGTAGGCCGCGCGAAGGGTCCTGCGGCGGACCATGCCCCTGACCAGTTCGCGCAGTTCCTGGCGCTGCCGGGTATGGAGTTCATATTTGTAGAAAAGGAAAATCTTGTGTTCCGTCGCGCTGACGACCTCGGCGATGCGCTGCGTCGTCGGGAGGCGCCGGTATTTCCGCCAGCTTTCCCTGAAATGCCAGTCGGGAACAATCCGCCCCGGTCCGGCGCGCCATTCGACCGCCTGGAACGACTCTTCCTCCAGATGATCGGCATAGGCATCGATCATCTGGAGGAAGTCGAGCGAGGCCTTGACGGTGATACGCTCCCTTAGCGCCGGATCGTCCTTTTCCAGCAGCCGTGCGGTTTGTTCGAAGAAGGTCTCGAAGCGGAACTTGCCCTGCAGCAGATCGTCGGCAAGTCGCTCCATGCCGATTTCCCGGACCTGTTCCTCGCCCAGTTCGGGCAGCACATTACCGATATAGTCGGCAAAGACGCGGTTGGGCGAGATGATCAGGATGTCGTCCGAGCTCAGGGTGTCCTTGAAACGGTAGAGGAGGAACGCAATGCGGTGCAGCGCGATCGACGTCTTTCCCGACCCGGCTACTCCCTGGATGATCAGCGTATGGGCGTCGCCGTCGCGGATGATGGCGTTCTGGTCGCGCTGGATCGTCGCGACGATATTCTTCATGCCCTCATCGGATGAACGGCTCAGTTCATCCTGGAGCACGTCGTCGATGATGTTTACGCCCGATTCCAGCATCAGCTCCATCTGGCCGTCTCGAATGCGGAACTGCCGCTTCAGTTCGACGCGGCCGCTGATCTCTCCCGACGGAGCCTCGTAACTGGCTGGGCCGATTTCGTGATCGTAGAACATGGACGAGACCGGCGCTCGCCAATCATGTACGAGCGTCTCGCCGGAGTCCTCATCGCGAAAGCCGTGAACACCGACATAGATCGGTTGCGCAGCTGCGCCTTTTCCCCGCCCGCGCCGAAAATCTAGCCGCCCGAAATAGGGTGAATCCCGCAGCTTGCGCAGCTCCTTCTGCTGCGCGCGCATCACTTCAGCCGACGAGGACTTCTGCTCGATCGCCTGACGCATGGCGACCTTGTCGATATGATCAAGGTCCCGCCGCGCCTCCCACATATAGGTCGTGGTTTCCTGAATGTCTCTGGCGCTGGCGCTAAGGCGCGCACCGATCAGCTGCAGATTGCGCGCTATGCTTTCAAGGCAGGATTGCAGGCGTCTCTGCTCTTCGCGTTCGGCAGGGTTCATCGTGCCTCTTCGAACTTGTGAATGGATTACATTGTCAGGCGGCAAAAGCATCTGAAACGAAGGCGTGGTCCGTGAACACCGCCATCTGGCTCGCGCCGCCCAGGGTGGGATGGCTGCCGGCGATTTCGCGGCAGAAAACGGCATAGGCGTGGCGTCGGGCAACCCCTCCGGCCCAGCGACGGAACCGCGCCCTATCCCATTCGAAACGGTGGTCGGGATGGCGAAAACAGTGCGACGGCACCCCGAGCAGCCGGTTGAACTCCGCGTTCGGCGTGGTGATGATCACCATGCGCGGGCGCATTTGCGAAAAGACGCTTCGTTCGACCGACCAGAGTCTTTCCGGATCGATATGTTCGATCGTTTCGATGAGCAATGCGCATTCGAAACCCGCTAGACGAAGCGAATGATCGGTCAGGCTGGCGTGAAACAGCTCGATCCGAGCGGGCATCGATCCACTAATGGGCCGCAGCCTCTTGCGCAGGCGCCCAAGCGCATCGTCGCATTTATCGATCCCGACGATCCGCTTGATGCGCGGTTCCCGCGCCATTCGAGCAACGAGGTCTCCATCACCGCAGCCGAGGTCGAGCACGGTCCGCACCTTCTTCGCCTGCATCACCTGCTCAACTGCGTCGAGCCTCTGTTCATGCAGCCAGCTTGTCATCGTGCGGGCTGTCTGGTGGCCGGCTTTTGCAGGAGCGCCACATCCTTGCGTGGAATCTCGCAATCCCAGCCGAAGCGGTCGGCCAGACAACGAAAGGTCTGCGGTCGGTAAAAGACGACATGGGTGGGATCGCGCCGATAGTGCCAGTTGGCAAAGAGATGATCACCGGTGCGGAAACAGGTCAAAACGCCAAGCCAGCCGCCCGGACGAAGCAGGCCGTTAAGCCGCTCGAATTCGGCGGCCGGCTGATGGAAATGCTCCGCCACTTCGCTGCATATGATGAAGTCGTAGCTTGATTCGAGGGCGGCTAAGTCGGGCTCGAAGAACGGGTCGTAAGTGCGCACCGCGTGTCCCTGTTCGCGCAGCATCACTGCAAGGGTCGGACCGGGACCGCAGCCATAGTCGAGACCATGACTGCCCGGCCGCAGGCGGGCAGCCAGCGGGTCGCCCAGTCGCGAAAGAAAGTGGCGATAGCGCGGATCGGACGGATCGTTCTCGTGAAGCATGTAGTGGGCGAATTCCTTCTCCGGCGGCGGCAGTGCGGCGGCGTCCAGGAAAACAGCTTCGCATATGTCGCAGCACCAGTATTCGAGGCCGTCCAGCGCGGCGAATGGCCGGGCGGCGCCGAAGCGGCATACCCGGCAGGGTATACGTGGATGCTGCGCCCCGGATATCGCCGTCTGATGCCATGGCCGATTTGGCTCTTCGCCAAACATCAGGCCGTCCCCTCGACCTTGCGGGCAATATAGACACACTGCCTCGCCTCGCGATTCTGGAGCGGATTGTGGAAGACGACCGGTTCGGCGCGTGCGACCCCGAACACGGACCGCAGAACCTCGGTGAATTCCTCATCCTCCGGATTGTTCGACCATAGGGCGAATACGCCCTTGGGTTCGAGATGTTCCGACAGCTTTCTCAGGCCCTGAAAGGTGTAGAGCGAAGCATTGGATGGCTTGAGAACCTCATGCGGGGAATGATCGATATCGAGCAGGATCGCGTGATAGCGGCTCCTGGGATTCAGCGGATCGAACCCCGTCTCCGGTGAAGCGGCCATCTCAAAGAAATCGCCATGGACGAAACGGCAGCGCTTGTCTGTCGTCAGAACATTACCAAGCGGCAGAAGGCCATTCTCGTGCCATTCGATTACCGGCTTCATCGCATCGATGATCACCATCGATCGCACGTTGGGGCTTTGCAGAGCCGCGACGGCGGTGTAGCCGAGTCCGAGGCCGCCAACGACGACACGCAGTCCCGATTGCGCGAGATTGGCGAGCGCCAGCCTGCCCAGCGCTTCCTCCGACGCCGTGAATTTGGAGGACATCAGGAACTCATCGTTGAGCTTGATCTCGTAGATATCACCCCCCGCCGCGAGGTCCCGCCGACGGCGCAATATCAACGTACCGAACGGCGTCACCTGATAGTCAAGCTCTTCAAAAAGCGCGCTCATGAGCTTTCTCTGGGTGTGTTGGAAGGTATCTTCGACAGGTGCAACAAGCGGGCTACTTTCGCTTGCCCATGATGCGCGGCTCTCTCGGCTCGGCAGGCATCTCGGCAATGGCCTGCCGAAGCCCGTCATGGAACCTGACAACCGGCTGACCCTGCGAGTCAATATCCTCAATCGTGCCAAGCACCAGCAGCGGAATGTGGCGTTTGCTCGCTCCCTCGGCTTTCGCAGCGAAGCCGAGAAGCGCCGTGAGCTCTTTGCCAAGCTTCAATAGTTCGCGCTCGGCAGAAGCGGCGTCCAACGCCGTACGCCGCGCGATCTCTTCCATCGTCACCGGCCTTGACTCGTCGGCCGTCACGGAAGGCAGGAGGTTCACTGCGAAGTCACGCGATTGAACGGAAGCCGCCAGCAACGCCTCGTGAAACTCGACGATTGTGGGAATTCCGTTCAATCGCGTGCTGCGCAGTTCAGCGATCCGGTCGTCGAGTACGTCCTTCATCAGCGCAACGGCGGCATCGACGCTTTCCGCCTCGACCGCCTCAACGGGGCGCATGCCGCCGCTGCCTAGGTAAGCGACCGCCTTGCATGTCTCTCGGACTTTTCCAGCGACGATCCTGTAGAGCGCGTGCTGTAGTTCAACCCGGTCCGTGGCGGGTCTGCGTTTGGTGCTTGTCGATTGCGCCATGCGTTTTCCTTCTGCCTGTCCGGCCGATACGCCGGCATGAGTTCGTGCCCGCCGCCGGAAACCGGCGAAGGCTATGACGAACCGGAGCGCAACGACCCCGGCGTGACCCTCCGGGCGCCGCGATTTCATCGCTGCATCCGGGGCGCAACCGATCGGTCGAAACCGGGTGTCGCGCGTGGGTCTTCAGGGGCCGGCCGCGATTTCCCGTTTATGTTGGGGATGTCGCCATGTCGGGCCATCAGAGGCCAAGACATTGTCGCGTCAGCAACTGCAAGCGCCCCTATTAGCAGCAGCGATCACAGATTTGTAGGGGGCGGAGAGGCATTTTCCGGCGAGCGCCTGAACGCCCTGTGAGGCCGTCCCGTCTGGCGGGCATGATGGGGGCTACACAGACAGGTCGAACTGCGTTAGATAGGCGCCATTCATCCCCACATCATGTGGGCCTGAAGACGCGACTTCGAGCGAACTGGCTGGTGGCTTGCCGGCAGCGGACCTCGAAGCGGCGATGCAAATGATCGCATCGGTCTTCGGGTCCGGCCGTGCCGCCCTTGCACAACGCCTCGATCGGTCTTCGAGCGTTGCAGGAGGCATTTTTGATGACTGAACGACTCTTGGGACCCGACACTGGTGGTCCGCATGCTCCACCCGAGAATGCCGGATCGGCGCCACCGAGTTATTTCGTGCGGCTGCGGCGCGATCTGCAGACACGGGATGTGACGCGCCTTCTCCACTACATGACCGACTTCGGTCGCGGAGACGCGCGTGTGCACGCCAGCGACAGCGGGTGGACCATGCATCTGACCCACACCGACGACCTGCGCCTCCTTAATTCGCAGTGCGCCGACCTGATCGAAGACCGTGCGGTCGGAACAGTGGAGAGGTCAGATGCTGCATGATCGAAGCAAGCCCGCGCAGATCGACACGCTGATCTCCCGCATCCTGATCGGGAAGCCCGATCTGACAGCTGACATGCTGCGACGGATCGTCCCCAACCTGGATGAGATCGAGGACAGCGCGCTTGCCAACAAGATCGACGCCCTGCGGCGGCGAAATGTGAGGCGCCCGCCGTTGAAGCGATAATGCCACTAACGGCTCGGGTCGCGGGGATATTCGCGACCGTCTGCAGTGGCGGCAGGTCGTGTTTGTCTGGGTGATGGGCTCCGGCAAGGCGGCCGTTGGCCGGAGGGTCGCGAAGCATCTGGAAATGCGCATCGCCGCCTGGCGGACCGGACGGATGATCGCACCAGCCCGTCCATGAAACCAACCATGCATGAAACAAGAGGGAACGCGATGTCGAAAATTCGAGGCGGACTTATCCAGATGAGCCTGAAAGGCTCGACCGGGGATTCACCGGCAAAAATCGCAAAGGCGATGACGGACGCACATATTCCGCTGATCGAAAAGGCGGGCCGCGAGGGTGTGCAGGTGCTCTCATTCCAAGAGGTGTTCACCCAACCCTATTTCTGCCCGAGCCAGGATTCCAAATGGTACTCGGCGGCCGAGGCCATACCGGACGGACCGACCGTTCGGCTCATGCAGGGCTTCGCGCAAAGATACAAAATGGTCATCGTAGTGCCGATCTACGAGGAAGCGATGACGGGTGTCTATTACAACACAGCAGCCGTCATCGACGCCGACGGGACTTATCTCGGCAAGTACCGGAAAACCCATATCCCGCAGGTTGCCGGCTTCTGGGAGAAGTTCTTCTTCAAGCCGGGCGCGTCGGAATACCCGGTGTTCCAGACGCGCTACTGCAAGCTCGGCGTCTATATCTGCTACGATCGCCATTTTCCCGAGGGCTGGCGGGCGCTGGCGCTCAACGGTGCCGAATATATCGTCAATCCATCCGCCACCGTGGCCGGCCTGTCCGAATATCTCTGGAAGCTCGAACAGCCGGCGGCCGCCGTCGCCAACGGCGTCTATATCGGCGCGATCAACCGTGTCGGAACCGAGGCGCCGTGGAATATCGGCGAGTTCTACGGCCAGAGCTATTTCGTCAATCCGCGCGGACAGATCGAGGCCATCGCCTCGCGCGACGCGGACGAACTGCTCATCCACGACATGGATTTCGGGATGATCCGCGAAGTACGCAACACTTGGCAGTTCTTCCGCGACAGACGCCCCGAAACCTACGGCCCAATCAGTCGGATCGACTGATGAACGGCAAGCGGAGCGTGTGAGGATGACGGACTTGAACGAGTTGGCATTGGGCGAGGCGATCCAGAACTACATCCGCCGCAAATGGCGGCTGCCGGAGCGGTGGAGCATGGCCGACACCGATCGGATGGAACTGCCGGATATGCTGCGCGACAGGATCGACCTTCTCGGCATCGACGACCAGCTGCTTCTGGACGTAGCCCCGTCCCATGTCCTGAAGCAGCTTGAAACGCTCGAACGGCTGACAGCCGAGGAAGATACCGGGAGGGCCTAGTTGCCACTCGACCGCGATCCGATGGCTTGTGCGCCGCCTTTCGCGACGGGACTTTCCTGAACAAGGAGACGAGCCATGGAAACCATTCCCCTCAAGGACACCGCAAAGCTCGGGAAAATAGGCAAGCGTGTGGAACCCGACGAACAGGAGTCGGCGGAAAAACGCTGGGAGCGCGAACTCGAATCCCTGCCCGATGTCGAGGCCACCGTGGAGCGGATTTCCGGAGCCCTGCCCTGGACCCATGCGGTGGAGTTCGAAAACGCTGACGGTGAGCGGGAACGGTGGCTGCTGCGCGGCTTCTCGCCGTTCACCCAATCCTCCGAATGAGCCCGGGCGGGGGCGCAAGGCGGAGCGCGATTGCGATGGCATCTGGAAGGACGAGGATAGATGGTGCGACGATCTTTAAGAACGACCATATTGGTGATTGCATTGATAGCGACATGGCTCTTCGTGGGCTCGTTGATGTTCGGCTTTTGGACATGACCCTGTTGCCGATTGCTTGTTCGCGCTCGAACGCACCGCCGCTCGCCGGCTGTGGCTGCCAGTCCTGTCCTGCCCAGTCTCAGCCTTCAGATACGACCGACGGTAAGTCTCGACCTGAAGCGATCAAACACGTTCTTGAGGTCCGCCGCCAGATGGCTTTCCGCCTTCAAGGCAAATTCATTCGGCAGGCCGTGAATCACATCTGCAACCGATCCGGCGATGCACGCCAGCGTATCGGTATCTCCGCCCAAACCAACGATGGTGCGGACCGCATCTTCCCAGCTTGAAGCTGCAAAGCGGCCGCTTGCGCCGGTGGAACAGTCCCTGCTGCGGATACGTCGAACCCTCTGCCTTTTCTGAGATTGGCGGCGTCCAACACATAGCCGAACTGTTCCTCGATCCGGCTCCTGACCTTGGCAGGGTCGTGCCCGTCCTGATCAAGTGAATTGCGATTGCCACCGCTTGGGCTGCCGCCACTGCACGAGGATGGTTATGGATGACAGCGGCCTGTTCTTCCGCCAGCTGCGGCGCATCATCTTCGTCCCGCGCCAGCCAGCCGACGCCGCAACGCGCATCGGGGCGCCGTTGCCCCAACTGCCGTAAGGGCCGGCACCATCGTCGGAAGCCCAGCGAACGAACATGCCGCCATAGCCGGCATCAGGATGCGCGCACACGAACCCTCAGGACTTCATCGAATGGCCGCGCCGACATGATCGCTTCCGCGACGGCGAGCGTACAAACCGCGTCGTCAGTAAAGCGGCAGTCAGGATGGAACAGATCAAAACCTGCGGGTGGCCCCGGATGACCCTCGAACCGTGACCCTGCGATATCTCCGGCGATCGCTCCCAGCATCAAACATTCACCTTTCAGCGGTGTGTGTCGCCACTGCCATCAACCGGCTCGATGAAATCCGAAAAGTCCTCGAGAAGGATAGCTTCGTCCTCGTCGTGAACGACATGCACGAAAATATCGCCCCGGTACCTTTCGATGAAGTGATGGCCGCCCGATCCGCGGGTTCGCAGGTGGTGGCCGATCTCCTTGACGGCCGACTGGCCAAGATCATGTCGCAAAAGAAACTTCATTGACGCCTCCTTCAATTCAATCCGGATCTCCCTGTCGCAAGGATCAGGACCAGAAGAGTCAGAGCTGACACAAAGAAGGGCTGTGACCGAAGACAGGAGCGCGAAAACGCCGCTGCGGCGACGCAATTCGGAGTCCACGAGCCTGCCGGCGGCACGCTGCATGTCCGCGCCGACCAGCCTTGGGATATCCCCCTTCAATATCGTGACGGGATACCGCTTGCCATTTTAGGAAGTCCGCGCCGCCACTTCAAGCGGTCCGCAATTGCCCATTCATTGTTTACCAACGTAACAATCGGCGCCGCGCTGTTAAGTCGGTTCTAGTAGCGATCGGCTAGGCCTCCCCCAAACCAATTTGGCGACGGGGAGACAGGGAATGACGGCATTCGCAACGATTGAAGGACGCAAACTGCGCAGGAAGGTTCGCGCCATCGTGACCGACCGGGACAGCCAAATACTTCTGATCCGCCCGTATGGCTACGACAGGGACTGCTGGACATTGCCTGGGGGCAGCGTGGAGGCAGGCGAAACTCCGGCTGAAGCCGTCCGGCGGGAGTTGCAGGAAGAACTCGGTCTGTCAGCTAAACAGGCCGCCGAGGCGAAGCCTCTCAATATCCGCTCCGAATTTATCTACGGCGCTGAACACAAGGCCAAACGGGCGTTGGACCATGACGGCCAACTGGCCGAACTCTTCCACTGCCCGCTCCCGATCGGCACGAAGATCCGGCGCCAGGTGGAAGAGATCGAGGCGTTCGGCTGGTTCGCGCCCCTGGAGGCACCTGCCGCGTTTAAGGTGCCCGCGCAAAGAGCGCTTTTCGAGCGGTGTCTCGCCGCGCTGGATCAACTATGCGAAGCGCGCAACGCGGCCTGATTTTCGGCCGGCGCCCGGGCGCTATCGACCGATCTCTCACGAAGCGGTACCGATGGCACATTCAACTGCCGCGCGTTGTGGCAAGCTGGAATCAAACGAGACCAGCAGCCCATCGATAGTGACCGGAACAGCTATGTCCGGTTCGTGGCTTGAGGCGCGGATCGGTTGCCGTTGAGCCTCCTTCGGATCAGCCGTCGATTTCCTTGAAGGCGAACTGCGCATAATCGACCTGAAACAGGGACGATTCGAACTGTTCGGCGCATTTGAGATCGAAGAGCGCAACGTTGTAGCCATCGGAAGCCAGAGCGCTCTTGTAGACAACGCCGTCAAAGCCTTGCCGTTTGAAGACCTCCGCGAGCAGTTGTGTTGCTGCATATTCCGCAGTGTTGTCACTCCGCGTTACCGGCCTGGAAAATGCCTGATCGATGCTGGCCCACACCGCTCGCTCCAGCTGAGTTGCCGAATCAGCGTCCGTGCTGCCATGCTTCATTCCATGGAAAATAGAGCAATCCACCACGGTAACGGCCCGTAGCGTCTTGAAGCGTGCCACTGAGAGCACTGAACCGATCCAGGGTCGGACCTCCGACATCGCGACCTCTCGCGATGTGGAGACGTAGAGGCAGGGAATGCCTTTCGGATTTATCCGTCCTTCATAGGCCCGATCCTGCAGCGGCTTCATTCTTCGTTCCGAATGCGGCCCACGGATTCGACCACCGCGCTCAGGATCGACTACCCAGTCGTGCCCGACCTGCGCACGCCAGAAAACTGTTCCGGAAGGTATTGCCTTCGCCCGGTCGTGACATGTGCGGGCTGCCGCCGCTACGAACTGTTCAGATTCCTCAGATCGAAGGTATCTGCTTCGTGTCGCTATCTCGCTGGCGAAGCGCCAGAATGCATCGGAGCTATTGAAGCTATGCGTCATTTCGACTGATCGTCGATCGGTTCAAGCAGTTGTGCGAACCCTTCGCACAGTATTTCCTCGTCCGGCCCGTTGCCCGGAAGGATAAAGGTTTGGCTCTTGAATCTCTCGACCCAATGATGACCCGATCCGCCTATCCGCAGGTGCGAGCCGATGTCACGGGCCGCTGATTGTCCAAGCCCCTTTCTGAGGCGGAATTTCATTATGCGGCTCCCTTTTCCTGACGCAGCCTAGAGGCCTCGCGGATGATCCACATCGAAACTGCGTCGTATGGCTGGTCCTCGGGAACGCACATACGGATGAGGTGCAAGTGACGCGCTTGTCCCGCCATTGCGCCAACCGCGGAAAGGATGGCCAAATCCAAGGAACCTTCGGCTTCTTCCGAAAAATCGCCAAATGGTGAAATTGCCACAGAGTGCAAGCCGAGTTCATCTGCCTGGCGTAACGCATCAAGAGTACACTGGTAGACGAGCAAACAATTAGGGTGTGGCCGGTCGTGCGACGCGACAATGCAGTTCAACAATTTGTCGGCAAGCAGGCCATAGCCGCCTATGGTCGCAACTTTGCCGAGGGTCAGCGGCCCGGCTTCTGCGCAATCACTACGCAGTCGTTGCCCTCCCGTATTATGCACCTCCTCAGCTTGCATCCCGTATGGCCTCAGCCAAGTGTCGACAAAGACGACCAGCCCATCGATTGACGCCTGTGCGGCGAGCGAACCCGGAAGGCATTGGATCGTCACACCATCGAGGTGAATTCTCATATCGCTTCTCCTGCAGCACTTCACCCGCGCTCGCGGGTGGCGGTGAACTCGATGTCAGGCCAGTCCCGCCGGGTCCGATCGAGCTCCCATTCGTTGCGCGCGAAATAGACGGGTTCACCGGAGCGATCCTCCGTAATCGACGGACGTTCAGCGCTCGTGAAGCGCCCAAGAACTTCCTTGTCTTCCGATCGGAACCACCTGGCCGTCTCGAACGGAGACGCCTCAAGCATGACATCCACTCCGTATTCCGCAGCTGCGCGCGCGACAAGAACGTCGAATTGAAGTGGGCCGACCGCGCCGACAAACCATGTCGAGCCGATGATTGGACGGAAAACCTGAATGACACCTTCTTCGGAAAGGTCGTCCATCGCCTTCGACAGCTGCTTCATCTTCGACGTGTCGACGATCCTGACGCGCCGAATGATTTCGGGGGCGAAATTGGGAATTCCGGATACGATCCGCTCGGAACCTTCGGTCAGCGTATCGCCGACGCTGAGTGTGCCGTGGTTGGGGATCCCGACGATGTCGCCTGCTACGGCTTCCTCGGCAAGCTCTCGCTCGCGCGCGAAGAAGAACATCGGGTTCGGCACCTTGAGTTCCCTACCACTTCGCGCATTCTTCAGCTTCATCCCGCGCGTGAACCTCCCCGAACAGAGGCGGACGAAGGCAATGCGATCACGGTGGTTGGGGTCCATGTTGGCCTGCACCTTGAAGACGAAGCCGCTGACCTCACTATCGTTCGGATCGATTGGTGCGGGCGTCGCAGGCTGTGGCCGCGGGCAAGGGGAATGTGTCGCCAGCGCATGCAATAGCTGCCGTACGCCGACGTTCCTCAAAGCCGAACCGAAAAAGACTGGAGTCTGGTGGCCCTCCAGGTAACTTGCGGGATCGAATGCGGGGAGCGAAGCCCGCACGATATCGAGCCCTTCAAGTGAGGGGCCAAAGACACGGTCTTTTCGGAGGTCGCAGTCGGAGGATAGAGGGGAATCCTCGGCCCAGAGGATGGCGGCAGGCGACCCGTCCGGGAGCACCATTGAGCCGCCAGCGAGATCGAGCACCCCTTGGAAATCGACCCCCATTCCGATCGGCCACGACAGCGGAGCGACGTCGAGTGCGAGCCTCTCCATGATCTCGTCGAGCAGGTCAAGCGGTTCGCGGCCTTCCCGGTCTACCTTGTTGATGAAGGTCATGATCGGGATGTCGCGCATACGGCAGACCTCGAACAGCTTCCAGGTCTGGCTTTCAATACCTTTTGCGGCATCGATCACCATGATGGCGGAATCGACGGCGGTAAGGGTGCGGAAGGTGTCTTCGCTGAAATCCGAGTGGCCCGGCGTGTCGAGCAAGTTCATTGTTAGCCCGTCATGCTCGAATGTCATGACAGAGCTGGAGATCGAAATGCCCCGCTTCTGCTCGATCTCCATCCAGTCCGACCGCGTCCTCCGCCTCTCCCCGCGCGCCTTGACTTCTCCGGCCAGACGGATGGAACCGCTGCCCAGCAGGAGCTTTTCGGTCAGTGTCGTCTTGCCGGCATCCGGATGCGAGATAATGGCGAATGTGCGCCGGGAACTGGAGTTGGCATCACCGGAGCAGTCGACAGCCTGCTCATTCCGGACCTGATTTCGAGCTTCAGAGGCCGCGGCCACGGTCGGCCTCCGAACATTCGAAAAGGTTACTGAACTGGCGCTTCAGCAGGTCGCGATCGTCGCGAAACTGAAACTCAAGCAAAATGGCCCCATCTTCGACGAGGGCAGTGCCCTTGCCCTGGCCAAACTCGTTCACGTAGCGTAGCAGCGATTCTGCGATGCCGTCGTCCATGCCTTGGCGAAGGGCGATACGGTGACTGCCTGGCCGGTAATCATGTGATTCAGCGGGATTCTCGCGCGACACAATAGGCGCTGGCCCGGAACCGAGCACATCAACGGTGGTCGGGTGGAAGTCTGCATGTTGAATCGAGTTCTTGGATCGTCTGGACAAAATGGTCCCCTTGTTGGACGGTGATAGGCGTAGCACAGCGCCTCGGATATGCCGGAGCACGGCCGCTACAGACGGCAAGAACCGCGAGACCCCACCAACAACTTGGAATTGGCAGGTTCACCGAGATTGCCGCTGCGGTTTGGCGCACGCCGACAGTTTCGGTGTCTCTAGTTCTCGCGAAATGGCGAGGGAATGTTTTATACTTAAGGGAGACGGGCCTGCAGTTCAACCACGAACGCCGGCGATGATACCCGGTCGCTATCCGGTCCGCTGCTCAATGACGGCTACACACGCCGTTGCAGCTGCATGAGTGATCCAGAACGACCTGGCCCAGTCCCCGTAGGGCTGAACGTCCGCTGTCGTATGTTGGATGCCAGAAGCAGCCGGTCCGTTAGCGGCCCCAAATCAGACGTTCGACACCTCGGCGCCAGCGTCTGCTCCTGGCGCGCGCCCGGGGCTACGCACCCTATCCAGCCTCCAACCGTGGTGCGTGATGGTTGCCCGCCGAAAGCGGTAGCATATGATGCCGAACCATGACGGATCTGGTTCCTCAGGGATTTGTCCCGTTGCGTGACGCGTTCGGTCGATTCCGGTCAGCGGTCTGGAACGCGCACGATCCCTTCTCTGAACTCGACGTGGCATCCCTCACTAGATCCCTCCCTGCAGAGCGGCAGGCCGTGCACCGCGCCGAAGTCGAGTCCATAGTCGACCGGGAGCGGGAACTCTTCTGCAATTCCTTCCGACTTGGGCACCTGAAAGCCGTCGCAACTCTCGATTCCACGGGCGAGAGGCTCATCATCCCAGAGCGCGAGTGGCAGGAAGCTTTTGCACCTCATCTGTTCCTTAGGGATGGTGTTCCGGCCGGCCACAGCGACTATCTCGACAAACTCGCTGGGCACTCGCTGTTTGTCGGGGAACGGCAACTGAATACACGCCTCCCCCCGCTGGGAAGCTTGAAGCTGGCGCGCGAATTGATCCTGTCTCGAGCACAGGATTTCCTGATCGGCCTTGCAATGGATGGTTTGCTCAGCCCATCCGAGGCCGAAGCGCACGCCGCGGCCTGGGGCATGAAGCCGTTGGCAAGTGAGCCCCCTGACAGCGCGCTGGATCCGATGGTCGAGCCGTTCTGGACGCTTCCAATGGCCATCGCCTGGATCCTCTGGAGAGACCCGCGACGAGTGCGCGAGAACTGGCATCTCTACACGCGGCGGTGCCATGATTGGCACACGGAAAGACGTCGAATTCCGCTCGATGGAGGACGACAGTGGTACGAAGTGACAGCCAGTGAGGTCCGGCAACGGCATGAGCCCACAGTTGCAACAATAGGCATCCTGAGTTGTCTCGACCTGGAGGGCGGAAATAACAAACGGGCTTCACCTACACTGGCCCGACAGGATCTGTGGCGGCGGCTCGGCGAGGGAGACCTGGCGATGACTGCTGTCGATCACGCTGGCGACGTTGTGACCATCGACAGGGTGGAATGGGCTTATCTTGGGATCGCTCACAAGGTCGATGGCGCCGACTATCTGTGTCGCAGTTCCCTCGAACCTGTTTATACCGACCTGAAGCTGTCGCGTTCAGACATGGTCAGACTGTGGCCGGCGCCGCGGAGCCCCAGTCTCACCTACGCTACCGGCACGCGACACACGTTCCCGGCTGACGACCGTCGCTGGAGTCTTTTTGAAGCATGCCTGTGGGTGGGATGCGAGGGGCAGGAGACGCTTACCGACGACATCGATGCAGAAGGTCTCGACGAACAAGGCGCGATCACGCTTTTTGAGCAGCTTGCTCTTGGGACGCTTGCGGCAACCGGTATTGGTCCTGAGAAGCTGCGAGAGCGGATTCCAGCAGAGTACTGGGAATTGGCGACGGTCGATCTTGACGGTGAGGGTCACTACGTGAGTTTTGTCGACGATGCCGGCGAAGGTCTGTGGGGCACTCTTAAGCCCTTCGGGGAAGCGGAGCCGCGCTGGGACCGAATCCTGATCGAACAGGCCGCCCTAAAACGGATATTCCCGTTCTCCCGAGGCAAGCCGCTCGACTGCCGCAAATGGCTGGAGAACACAATGCGCGACTCGCCCCAAGAACGACCGAAATCAAAAGCCAAGCTCCGCATGGAGGCAATCAAGCGATTTGGAATTACGCGCGCGGATTTCGACAGGGCGTGGATCAATGCACTTGAGAAAATCCCAGAAGCCAAGGCCTCGTGGACCAGAGCCGGGCGACCGAAAAATCATCACAATTAATCGACGCACGAAATAATCGTCGAGGACTATTTCCCAGCGCCAACCTTCGCAACCTGTTGCCCATCGCAATCACGAATTGGGTGACAGCAGATGACGACTTACCACGCTGCCAAGCGGCCCTGGCTGCGCACGAAACAGGCTGCGGCCTACACCGGCCTCGCAAAATCCACACTTGAAAAGCTTCGCGTCTCCGGCGGCGGAGCTCCTTACATCCGGATCGGGCGCGTCGTTCTGTTCGACCCCGACGATCTCGACACCTGGCTGTCGTCGCATCGCCGGCGCTCCACGTCGGATTAAGGGCTGCTCCGTGATGGAGAGCCCCCGCAAATCGCGCCGGCGGCGCTGGCGCGTTCGCCCAAAGAAGAACCGCAACTACACAACCTACGAGATTTCCAGAATGGCCGGCGTGCATCGCAACACGGTTCGCCGCTGGATCCGGGACGGAAAACTACCTGCGCTCAAGGACGAGAAGCCAATGCTGGTGCTTGGCGCCGATGCTGTCGAGTTCGAACAGAAGCAGCGCGGCACGAAGACGCCGTGCGCCCTTGATGAGCTGTTCTGCTTCGCCTGCCGGGTGCCGCGCAAGCCCGCATTCGACGCCGTCGAATATCACCCCATGAACGATCGCTTCGGCACGTTGCGCGCACTCTGCTGCGAATGCTCAACTGTCATGTGCAAGGGATTTTCCGCACGACGCCTTGCCGAACTTTCGACCGTCCTTGAGCTCAGCGTCGTACCGGCCTCCGGAACATCAAACGACACGACGAATGCCGTCGGAAATGTTCACAAAAAGGAGGCTTCACAATCCCATGCGTAGGCACCACCCGAAGAACGAGCGCATCAAGCGCAAATACCTGCTCCATCTGTCCGAAGCCAAAGGCCGCACGGAGAGCACGATCGATCAGATCGCCGCGCACATCGCGGACTTCGAGGCGTTCACGAAGTACCGCGATTTCGCGCGGTTCCACATAGAGCTTGCCCGCCGATACAAGGCCGATCTTATAGAGCGGTTGCATCCTAGGACCGGCAAGCCGCTGGCCAAATCTACCATCAATTCCCGGCTGCGCGCGCTGCGTGCATTCCACATCTGGCTTGCGGACCAGGCAGGCTACCGGCGTACGGTCAAGCATGCCGATGCCGACTATTTCAACGACACGTCGAACGACCAGCGGATCGCACGCGCAAAACGGCCCAAACAGGTCGCCACGATCGACGAGGTTCTGCACGTCATCCGTTCCATGCCAGCAGGCACCGAGATCGAGCGCCGCAACCGCGCCGTTGTCGCCTTCGCCTTGGTCAGCGGCGCGCGGGACGACGCCATTGCTTCCATGCGCGTCGGGCTGGTCGACATCGACGCGCGGACGATCAACCAGGACGCCCGATACGTCCGTACCAAGCGGCGCAAGACCATCGTGGGTCCGTTCCTGCCGGTCGGCGAGGAAGCCATCGAAATCGTCTGCGAATGGGTCCGCTATCTCCGCGAAACCCGCGGCTTTGGTCCTGATGATCCCCTGTTCCAGGCGACCGAAATCAGGCGCAACGAACAGGGCTTTTTCGCGCCGGCAGGATTGGGCCACCAAATGTGGTCGAACGCAGACGCGGTTCGCAGGATCTTCCGTGAGGCGTTCGCCGCGGCCGACCTGCCCTATTCCAACCCGCACACGATCCGGGACACCGTGACGGCCTTCGGCCAGAGGCACTGCCGCACGGCCGAAGACTTCAAGGCCTGGAGCATGACCGTCGGCCATGAGGACGTGATGACCACCCTCACCTCCTACGGCGAAGTTCCACTTGATCGGCGCATCGAAGTCATGCGCGAGATCGGCCGGCGCATCGTAGCGGGCGAAGAGCGGGATCGCGCGATCGGAACCGGCGCCCCCGATCCGGCGACGATCGCCTGGGTGGTTGCCTACCTGCAGAAACAGGCGGCATAGTCCGCCCCCTGCGAAGGGGGAACGATTCACAGCATGTACGAAGCAGCATTCAACGCCATCGAGCGCCAGCTCAGGGCCGAGGACGGCATCGCCAATGAGCTCGACTATGTCGAGCAGATTTCCTGGGTGCTGTTCCTCAAATATCTCGACGATCTGGAAAGCGAGCGGCGCGACCTCGCCGAGCTGAAGGACAAGGACTACACGCCGTCATCGAGGGCGAATTCCGCTGGGGGGCCTGGGCGGCGCCGAAGACGAAGGACGGCGCATTCGACCACAATGCCGCGCTGATCGGCGAGGATCTGATCGCCTTCGTCGACCAGAAGCTGTTTCCCTATCTCGGGCGCTTCCGGCACTCCGACGCCGACGCCAATACGATCAATTACAAGATCGGCGAGATCTTCACCGAGCTGCGCAACAAGTTCCGCTCGGGCTACATATTGCGCGACGTGCTGGAGGTGGTGGACGGGCTTTCCTTCAACACGCAAGTCCAGCGGCACGAACTGTCGCAGCTCTACGAAAGCCGTATCCGCCGCATGGGCAATGCCGGCCGCAATGGCGGCGAATATTACACCCCCCGCCCCCTCATCCGGGCCATGATCAGGGTCACCGATCCCAAGATCGGCGAGACGATCTATGACGGCGCGGTCGGCTCGGCCGGCTTCCTGTGCGAGGCCTACGACTACCTTCGGGAGGGGCAGCTTTCGGCCAGCGATTTCGAGCGGCTGCAGAAATATACCTTCTACGGCCAGGAGAAGAAGTCGCTCGCCTACATCATCGGCATCATGAACATGGTGCTGCACGGCATAGAGGCGCCGAACATCCTTCACACCAACTCGCTCAACGAGAACGTGATGGATATCCAGGAGAAGGACCGCCACGACATCGTGCTGGCCAATCCGCCGTTCGGCGGCGGCGAGCGCAAGGAGGTGCAACAGAACTTCCCCATCCGCACCGGCGAGACGGCCTATCTGTTCCTGCAGCATTTCATCCGCAAGCTGCGCGCCGGCGGCCGCGCGGCTGTCGTTATCAAGAACACGTTCCTGTCCAATACCGACAATGCCAGCGTGGCGCTGCGCAAGGAGCTGCTGGGCACCTGCCGGCTGCACACCATTCTCGACTGCCCGCAGGGCACGTTCCAGGGCGCGGGCGTGAAGACCGTCGTGCTGTTCTTCGAGAAGGGCGAGGCGACGCGCGAGACATGGTATTATCAGCTCGACCCCGGCCGCAACATGGGCAAGACCAATCCGCTCAACGACAACGACCTGGCCGAATTCGTCTCCCTGCAGAAGAATTTCGCCAAGGGGCCAAAAAGCTGGACGGTCAGCCGCGCCGATCTGGACGAGGTGACGTTCGACCTGTCGGTGAAAAACCCCAATGCGCCGGAGGCGGAAAAACTGCGCAGCCCGGAGGAAGTCATCGACGCCATGCTGGCGCGTGACGCCGAGACGGCGGCGATCCTGGAGAACATCCGGGGAATGCTGTGAAGGCGGGGTGGGTGGTCAAACCGTTGGGCGAGCTTTCGGACATCAAGTACGGTTACACGGCAAGCGCAAGCACGGAGCCAATTGGCCCGCGCTTCCTGCGTATTACCGACATTCAGGACGGCGTGGTAAATTGGGCGCAGGTTCCATTCTGCGATTTGTCAGAGAAGGACCACGCGCGGCACAAAGTTCAAGATGGAGATATCGTGTTCGCGCGAACTGGCGCGACCACTGGCAAGAGCTTCTATATTCGGGAAGCGCCAGACGCTGTCTGTGCGTCGTATCTGATAAAGGTTCGACCAAACGCGCGAGAGGCCAATTCCGGCTTTCTGAATCTGTATTTTCAGACTGCCGAATATTGGGAAACAATCGCGCTGGGGACGGAGGGGGCGGCGCAAGGTGGATTCAACGCATCAAAGTTGGCGGCCCTTCGCATCCCGCTCCCGCCGCTCGACGAACAGCAGCGGATCGTCGCCATTCTGGACGAGGCTTTCGAGGGGCTGGACCGCGCCCGCGCCAATGCGGAGGCCAATCTGGCGAGCGCGCGGGAGTTGATAGAGAACTTCCTAGCGTTGACCTTCGAATTCGCCCAATGGCCGACCAAAACACTCACTGACATAGCTGAAAACCTAGATCGGAAACGCGTTCCGATAACAAAGAGCAAGCGGAAGGCCGGCAACGTACCCTACTATGGCGCTTCTGGAGTGGTCGACTACGTCGCTGACTACCTGTTTGATGAAGATTTGCTGTTGGTTTCCGAAGATGGCGCGAACCTTCTGGCGCGAACCTATCCTATCGCCTTCTCGATCAGCGGCCGGTCGTGGGTCAACAACCATGCCCACATACTCAGGTTTGAGGACTTAGCTACCCAAGAGTTCGTCCGCCTGTACCTGAATTCAATCTCCCTTGTGCCTTATGTCAGCGGCATGGCCCAACCGAAGCTCAATCAGGCGAAGCTGAACCAGATTCCGATTCCCTACCCTGATGCGACGGCACGATCCGATTTCGTTTCTAAGGCAGAGGAGTTGTCGACCAGGGTTGAAGAATTGCGCGGTAGGTATGAGGCCGACCTGCAGAACTTAGTCGGCCTTCGACAATCACTATTACATCGCGCCTTCGCAGGCGAACTGACCTAGGCCGGCGGAATGCCAGCGAACTGGGCAAATCAAGGCGGCATGACATTCGACATGCTGCGTCAGGTGCAGGCTAGCCTGACCGTCGACATGATCATGACGCCGCGCGGCGACGCTCTGATGACATGCCGTTCCACCGACAGTGTTGATCAAGTCATGGCGCGAAACAGTGACCTGTTCAGTTTTCTGCCGGTGGTGAACGATGCGGACCAGATCATCGGCCTATGGAAGGCGGAATCGTGGTTTGGACAGGACGCGCCCAGCAGCGAGATCGGGAACGAATTCGAACGGCTTTCCGAAGTAATGGTTATCGGTGCCGATGTCGGCATTCTGGATTTCATCACTGTCGCCGACGAGCGACCAACGCGCCTCGTGGTGGCGGGCGACCGGATTGCCGGGCTCGTCAGTCTCTCTGACCTTCAGCAGCTACCGGTCCGTGCCGCCCTGTTCGCGCTCATCACCAGCTTCGAAATGGTCATGGCCAGGAACATCACTCAACGCTGGCCAGATGATCAGGAATGGCTGAATCTGCTGAGCCCCGGTCGTCGGAAGAAAATCAACGAAGCGATCGACGAAGCGAGGGAGAAAAACGCGCATATCGAGTCGGTTGCCTATTCGCAGTTCGTCGACAAAACTACTTTGATAATGAAGGGACGAATGCTGTCAGTAAGCAATAAGATCGCGATACCAAAATTCGACGCGTTTCGCGATTTGCGAGATGATCTCGCACATGCCAATAGCTATGCGAACAGCCCAGGCGCGGCACGGCAAGTGTGTTCGACAGTCCGAGATATGCTCGACATGAAGTCAGAACTTCTCAGCAAGCTCAACAAATGAGTTGAGCGCGGAGGCAGGTTGTCCATTCACCTCGAAACCGAAGCCGAGACGCGCACCAACCGCATCCTGCCGGTGTTGCAGGCGGCGGGCTGGGGTGTGGTCGAGGGCTCGCGCATCCGCGAGGAACTGATCTGCCCCGGCCGTATCCAGACCGGCGGCAAGCGCGGCGCGTCTCTTTCCTGCGATTACGTGCTGATCCACAAGGGCCACAAGCTGGCCGTGCTGGAGGCGAAGAGGGCCGGCGTCAGCCACCGCAACGGCGTCGGCCAGGCCAAGGACTATGCGCAGCGCCTGAAGGCGCGTTTCGCCTACGCCTCCAACGGGATCGACTGGTACGGCATAGACATGGCGAACGGAAAGGAAGGCGACATCGCCCTGCCCTTCCCGACGCCGGACGAGCTGTGGGACCGCACCTTCACTGAGCGCAACATCTGGCGCGAGCGCTTCGGCGACGTCGATTTCGAGACCGACGGGGGCAAGTGGGAGCTGCGCTACTACCAGCACAACGCCATCACCGCCGCGCTCGACGCGATCGCGAATGGCGACCGCCGCATCCTTTTGACGCTCGCCACCGGCACCGGCAAGACGGCGATCGCCTTCCAGATCGCCTGGAAGCTGTTTCAGTCCAAATGGAACCTGACGGGCGAGCCGGTGCGGCGCCCGCGCATCCTTTTTCTCGCAGACCGCAACATCCTCGCCAACCAGGCCTTCAACACCTTCACCGCTTTCACCAACGACGCGGTGGCGCGGATCGACCCGGAGCTGATCCGCAAGCGCGGCGGCGTGCCGAAAAACGCCAGCGTGTTCTTCACCATCTTCCAGACTTTCATGGTCGACGATGGCCTTACCGGCGACGGACAGCCGGCCTATCTGCAATATCCGCCGGACTTTTTCGATTTCATCATCGTCGACGAATGCCACCGCGGCGGCGCCAGGGACGAAAGCGAATGGCGCAAGCTGCTCGAATATTTCGAACCGGCCTACCAGCTCGGCATGACGGCTACGCCGAAGCGCAAGCACAATGCCGACACCTACGCCTATTTCGGCGAGCCGGTTTACACCTACGCGCTGCGCGAGGGCATCGAGGACGGTTTCCTGACGCCGTTCAAGGTGCGGCAGATGGCGAGCACTATCGACGAATATGTCTATCACCCGGAAGACGAGGTGGTCTCCGGCGAGGTCAATATCGGCGACGGGTTCCGCGAAGAGGATTTCAACACGCTGCTCATCATCCCCGAACGCGAGCTCAGCCGCGTAAAGGAATTCATGAGCCAGATCGACCAGCGCCAGAAGACGCTGGTCTTCTGCGCGACCCAGGCCCACGCGGCGCTGGTGCGCGACCTGATCAACCAGGTGAAGACGAGCACCAACCCCGACTATTGCCACCGGGTGACCGCCGATGACGGAGCCATCGGCGAACAGCACCTGCGCAACTTCCAGGACAACGACAAGACGATCCCCACCGTGCTGACGACCTCGCACAAGCTGTCGACAGGCGTCGATGCGCGCAACATCCGCAACATCGTCCTGATGCGGCCGATCCGCTCGATGATCGAGTTCAAGCAGATCATCGGCCGCGGCACGCGCACCTATGACGGGAAGGACTTCTTCACGATCTGGGACTTCGTGAAGGCGCATGAGAACTTCAACGATCCCGAATGGGACGGCGAACCGCTCGACCCGGAGCCTGTGCGCCCCCGCCCGGAAGAACCGCAGCCGGACGAGACGCCGGGTGATGATGGCGGCGATGAAGGCGACGGCGAGGACGAAGGACCGCCCGAAAAGATCGTCATCAGACTGGCCGACGGCAAGGCGCGTCAGATCCGCTACCTCGCCACGACGACCTATTGGGGACCGGACGGCAGGCCGATGTCTGCCGTGGAGTTCATGGAGCGGCTGTTCGGTGATCTCGCCGGCCTGATCGTCGACGAGGATGCGTTGCGGGATGAATGGAGCGACCCGGACCGGCGCGAGCGCTTCTCCGCGGTGCTTGAGGACAAGGGCTACGACCAGGACAAGCTTGCCGACATGCGCCGCCTGATCGACGCGCCCGACAGCGATCTTTTCGACGTGCTTGCCTATGTCCGCTTCACCAACCCGCCCCGGACCCGCGCCGAGCGGGTCGGCGACGTTGACGTGGAAACCGCGTCCAAGAAGGACGCCGAGATGCGCGATTTCCTGATCGGGGTCCTCGATGCCTATTCGGCGCGCGGCGAGAGCGAATTGTCGCTAGCGAAGCTCGGCAACTATCTCACCGCCAGATACGGGACGATCGCCGACGCCAAGGCGAAGCTGGGCGACGTGGCGGGGATCAGGAAGGCGTTCGTTGACCTGCAGCGCGAGCTGTATGCGAATTGAGCAAAATCGATCGCAAAATCCATGGACCGTGGCGACCCGGTCACCCTTTCTCGCCGCGAGGCTTCCGTATTTCCCTCTAACTCTTTGAACTCATTGGTGAGCGCGCAGGGGCTCGAACCCTGGACCTACTGATTAAAAGTCAGTTGCTCTACCAGCTGAGCTACGCGCTCCCGGGGAGCGGCCGCGACCGTCCGGAAAGTGGCGCGGAACATAGGGACCCGCTCCCACCCGGTCAACCGAAAAAGCCCTCTCGGGGGGCTGTCTCCAAATGGCTCGCCCCGCCTGCCGAATGGTCATCTTGCGGCCATTTTGGCATGGTTAATGGATGCTGGGACTGATCCCGCGTTTCTGTCCTTTCCGGTCAGGCGCGGGTCGAAAGGTGGTCGAAGATGAAAGTTGTGGTCAGGACGCTGTGCGCGGCCGCGGTGGCAATGCCGCTTTGGCTGGCGACCGAATCCGCGTTCGCGCAGACCAATGTGAATCCGGATTTGGGAACGCCGTGCAGCCAGGGCGGCGTGGAGCCGTGCAACCCGGCGCAAATCGCCCCGTGGTGGAGGGGCGGACATGTCTACCGGGACCACCGGCCGGTCTACCCGCAGCATTGGCGCGACAGCAGGAACCATCGTCAGGCACGGCGCGATGCCCATGAGGAGTGGTGCTACGGCACCTACCGGAGCTACCGGGCGTGGGACAATAGCTTCAAGCCCCACAGCGGCCCGCGCAAGCAGTGCAATTCGCCTTACGGCTGAACCAATCCGATCCGGGACAACGGCGGCGGCCACGTGCAAGCAGTTTCCCCGGCCCGAAATCCGGCGGAACCGGGTGTACGCTCGATCCGTTCTCCCTTGGCCATGGTCGGCCCGGCACAAGGTGCCGGCGAGTGGGGATCGACGAACCGAATCCGTGCCCGAGAACGGGAACCAACTTCCCCAATCTCCGTTAAGTCAGCACGAGGCTTTCTTAAGGAGACACGTCCATGAAACGCTCATTGACCACCATGCTCTGTGCAGCGGCATTCGCGGCGCCGCTCGCATTCACAGCCGCTCCATCCGCAGCGCAGGGTTTCTCGCTGGAGTTCGGGCAAGGCGGGCCGCGGATCGGCTTCTACACCGACGGCCCCTACGCCTACTACAATGGCTATCGCGGATACCGGGACCGCCAGCGCGGCTACCGCAACTATCGCGGTTACTGGTTCCCTTCCCAGGCATTTCCGTCCCGTGAGCGCACGGGTTCCATCCGGGGTCCGGGCGGGGCTCATGTCGAATGGTGTTACGACAGATACCGGAGCTACCGCGCATGGGACAACACGTTCCAGCCTTATCGCGGCCAGCGCCGCGAATGCTATTCGCCCTATAGCTGAGCGCCGCCGCGCCCTTGAGGCGATCCCTATTCGTAGGGAAAGTCGGGCAGGCTCTTGAAGGCGTTGCGCAACGCCTTCGACCAGTCTTCAGATATGGAGCGGAAATAGGGATCGTCGGCCCCTACCCGCTTCTGGAATGTGACCTTGAAGCTGTCGCGCTCGTAAAAAAGCATGTCCAGCGGCAGTCCCACCGAAAGGTTGGACTGCAGCGTGGAATCGAACGACACCATCAACAGCTTGGCCGCTTCGGCGAAACTCATCGCGGGATTGTAGGCACGCACCAGGATCGGCTTGCCGTATTTGGTTTCGCCGACCTGGAAAAAAGGCGTGTCGGCGCTCGCCTCGATGAAATTGCCTTCCGGGTAAATCATGAACAGCCGCGGTTCGGTGCCATCGATCTGGCCTCCGAGTATGAAGGATGCCCCAAATGAATCCGCTTTCTGGCCAGCCGGCGTCGAATTCGCCACCACCTCCTTGATCGTGTCGCCCACCAGCTTGGCTGTCTGGTACATGGAAGGCGTTTCCATGATTGAGGGGGCACGGTCGGCGGGCGCCTTGGTACGCTCTTCAATCAGGCTGACAACGGCCTGCGTCGAGGCAAGATTGCCGGCTGCCAGCAGCACGAGCACGCGTTCGCCCGGCACCACCCACTGATACATCTTGCGGAACGTGGAGACGCTGTCGACGCCGGCATTGGTGCGGGTGTCGGACATGAACAGCAGGCCGCGGTCGAGCCTCAGGCCAACGCAATAGGTCATGGCAGCGCCTAGAATCGAGGAAGCAGTGCCCGATTACTGCTCGACAGTGATGCGAACTTCAAGCCGTTCATTGGCCGTTCCGAGACGAATTCCCGAAATCGGCATGGCGTCGCGATAGTCGCGCCCGGTCGCCAGTTTGACGTAGCGATCATCGGGGCTGATGCCATTCGACGTATCGAAACCGACCCAACCCAGCCCGTCCAGATGGGCTTCGGCCCATGCATGGCTCGCCACCTGATCGGTGGTTCCCTCAATCAGCAGGTAGCCGCTGACATAACGGGCGGGCAGGCCTGCCTTGCGCGCCGCGGCCAGGAAGATGTGCGCATGGTCCTGGCACACGCCGCTGCTCTGCTTCCACGCCTCCTCCGCCGTCGTGCCGGCATGGGTCATCCCCACCTCGTAGGCCACCTTGCCCCTGATGCGCTCCACCAGTTCGTGCAGCCATGTGACATCCCTTACGCCGTCCGGCATGCCCGACAGCAGCGCCTCGACGCCTTCTCCCGGCTCCGTCAGACCGGTCTGGCGCCGGAAAAGCCAGAGCGGCGCGAAACCGCGATGCGGTCCGACAATGCCGGTCGTATCGCTTGTTTCGACTTCGCCGTGCGCATGGACGGAAATGGTGTGCGAGCCAGCGTTGACGCTGATCAGCCTGGTGTCGTTGCCGAACTGGTCGAAAAACCGCAATTCCTGTTTCGCGCCTTCGATCTCGAGCGCCCAATCGACGATTTTCTGTGTCGTGTCTTCCAGAGGCACAAGCCGCAACCGCTGCAGCGCATAGGCCACCGGAGCGTCGTAGTGATATTGCGTCGTGTGCGTGATCTTCAGTCGCATCGGCTGTCTCAGTACAACCGGTAGTGGGAAGCGATTTCCTCACCCAGCCGGTTGTTGTCGCGGATGAAGTCCGCCAGGAACTCATGCAGGCCGATCTCGAATACGTCGCGAATGCTGGCTCCGCTCAGCCGCGACAGCGTGTTTTCCGCAGTCGCGAGGCAGGCCGGGCTTTCCCCGTAGTTTTCCGAAAGGTATCGCAGGTTCTGGGTCAGATTGTGATAGCAGAACGCAAGCGAGCGCGGCATGCGCCGGTTAAGCACCAGAAAGTCCGCGATGTTGGCGGGAACGTATTCGGCCTCGTACTCCCAGCGGTATGAGCGATGCGCCGATACCGAGCGCAGGATCGATTCCCACTGGTAATTGTCGAGCGAGGACCCTACCCAGGAGACCGACGGCAACAGCACGTAGTATTTCACGTCGATGATGCGCGCGGTGTTGTCCGCCCGCTCGACAAATGTGCCGATCTGCGAAAAGTCGAAAATCTCGTTGCGCAGCATGGTGCCGTAAAATGCGCCGCGGATCAGCGCCGTCTCGCGCTTGATGGCGTCCAGCACGGCGGGAAGATCACGCTCGTCGACCGGCGCCGCCAGCATGCGCTTCAGCGACATCCACGCTTCGTTGATGCTCTCCCAGGTTTCGCGCGTGAGCGCGGTGCGAACCATCCGGGCATTGTTGCGCGCGGTCTCGAATGACGACATCACGCTTGAGGGACTGGACGCGTCGCGCAACAGGAAGTCGGCCACATTGTGCTGGGTGCAATCGTGGCCGGCGTCCGCGAATGCCTGTTCGGCGCCGGCGCTCAGCAGCACCGAATTCCATTCCTCGGACGATCCGGTCGCGCGCGTGAGCGCCAGCCGAAGACCCGCATCCACCAGCCGCGCCATGTTCTCGGCGCGCTCGATGTAGCGCATCATCCAGTAGAGTCCGTTGGCTGTGCGGCCGAGCAGCATCAGCGGACCGCGCTGATGAGCGAATAGGGAGTGGCGAGTAGCGAGTAGAGAACAGCCGTTTTCATGATTTGCTCTGCAAACTTCGAACCAACGATCGGAGCATCTTCCCTATTTCCTCGCACTTACCGAGCAGGTCGGCGACATGCTGATCCACAATCAGGCCAACTCGATGAGTCAGAACGAGATCAGTTTCCAACTCCTTCAGCGAGCCTTGTGCAACGCGGAGAAATTGTACGAATGCACCTGTGCTTTCTCGACCGTGCCCTTCCGCAATATTGGCAGCAACAGACGCTGCCGAGCGCCGAATCTGTGAAGTCATCCCGTATGCTTCGCTGGACGGAAACCCCTTGGTCGTCGAATAGCAGGCAACATACAGTTCAACTGCAGCCTGCCAAACGAGTAAATCCCTGTATGAGTTTATCGACACGGGTCGTATTTGCATCCCTATTCGCTACTCGCCACTCACTATTCGCTGACTAATCATCCAGCACCCATGTGTCCTTGGTGCCGCCACCCTGGGACGAATTGACGACAAGCGAACCTTCCTTCAGCGCGACGCGGGTGAGACCGCCGGGCACGATGCGGACACGGTCCGACACCAGCACGAAGGGCCTGAGATCGACATGGCGCGGGGCCAGCCCCTTGTCGGTCAGGATCGGGCAGGTCGACAGCGACAGGGTCGGCTGCGCGATGTAGTTCGAAGGCCGTGCCTTCAGCTTGGCGGTAAAGTCCTCAAGTTCCTTTTTCGACGCAGCCGGCCCCACCAGCATGCCGTAGCCGCCCGATCCGTGCACCTCTTTCACAACCAGTTCCTTGAGATGCTCCAGCACGTAGGCGAGGCTGTCCGGCTCGGTGCAACGCCAGGTCGGGATATTGCCGAGGATCGCCTTGCGGCCGGTATAAAACTCGACGATTTCCGGCATGTAGGAATAGATCGCCTTGTCGTCGGCAATGCCGGTCCCAGGCGCATTGGCGATGGTGATGTTTCCCGCCCGATAGACATCCATGATGCCCGGCACGCCGAGCGCCGAATTCGGGTTGAAGGTCATCGGATCGAGAAAGGCGTCGTCGACGCGGCGGTAGAGCACGTCGATCGCCTTGTAGCCCTGGGTGGTGCGCATGGCGACATGACCGTCCACGACGCGCAAATCCTGCCCTTCCACCAGTTCGACGCCCATCTGGTCGGCAATGAAGGCGTGCTCGAAATAGGCCGAATTGTATATGCCGGGCGTCAGCACGGCGACAGTCGGGGCGCCCTCGACGCTGGCTGGCTTTACCGCCGACAGCGACTGGCGCAGCAGTTGCGGATAGTTCTCGACCGGCAGCACCTTCACCCGCTGAAACAGTTCCGGGAACAGCTGCATCATCGTCTCGCGGTTCTCCAGCATGTAGGAGACGCCGGAGGGTGTGCGCGCATTGTCTTCCAGCACATAGAACTCGTCTTCGCCGGTGCGCACGATGTCGACCCCGATGATGTGCGTATAAACGCCGGCCGGCGGGCGCACGCCGATCATCTCCGGGAGGAAGGCTTCGTTGTTGGCGATCAGTTCCTTGGGGATGCGCCCCGCCCGCAGGATTTCCTGCCGATGGTAGATATCGTCCAGAAAGGCGTTGAGCGCCTGCACCCGCTGCTCGATGCCCTGGGTCAGGCGCCGCCATTCCGAACCGGAGATGATGCGCGGCACGATATCGAATGGGATCAGCCGCTCGGCGGCTTCCTGCTGGCCATAAACGTTGAAGGTAATTCCCGTGCGTCGAAAAACGCGCTCCGCGTCCGCCGCCTTTTCGTTGAGGCGCGCCGGATCCTGATTGCTCAGCCAGCTGTCATACGCGGTATATGGGTTTCTCAGCCCGGTATCGACCGGACGCATTTCATCAAACGCAGCCAAGGAAATACTCCTTGCCTTCATTTGAACGGAACAGCGGGTGTCAGATCAAGCCCCTTTGCAAATTAAGCGTTTTCCGGCCGGTGCGTGACGGCAACCTGCATAATTATAGGGCAGCTTGGCCTGCATTACAGTGCTGCGGTGCAGGCACTGCCCTTTTCGGAGCACTGCAACCCGCACGAAATCGTGAAACCAAAGCCGCGCCATTTCCGTATGTTCGGTACGGGACAGTACCGTTTCGCCCGCGGACCAGACCGATCGGTCGCGAGAGAGGAGACAGACGATGAAGCAGGGACTTGTGGCTGCGGCCGCCGCGTTATGGCTTTCGACAGCATCGGCCGTTGCCGGCGAAGCCGAAATCAAGGCCGCGCAGTCGTCCATCGAAGCGCAGATCCGCGCGTTTCTCGCCGGCGAGAATGAAACCGCCTACTCCTATGCCGCGCCCAACATCAGGCGAATATTCCCCACGGTCGCGCAGTTCATGGATATGGTGAAGAACGGCTATCAACCCGTTTGGAAACCAAAGAATTTTGCATTTGGCGATGCGATGGAAATGAGCGCGACCTCCATCATCCAGAAGGTGCTGGTGACGGGGCCCGACGGCAAGAACTACGAAGCCGTCTATACGATGGAAATGCAGGAAGACGGGACGTTCCGCATCACCGGGGTCAGCCTGCGGGGCGCCAAGACGCTCGGCGCCTGACTGCAGTCAGCCCGCGACCAGCCGCTTCAGGATTGCAACCGTGCCGCCGGCGACGATTGCGCCAACCGCTGTTCCCCAGGCTGTGTCCACGACCGCGACGAGGGGATCGTAGCCCTTCATGACCGACAGGTTGGTGGCATTGTAGGTCAGGTAGGCGAAGAAGCCGAAAAGCGCGCCATTGGTCGCGGCGACGGCGGCACTCTGCGCCGCCATACCGGTCGTGACGGCGAAATAGACGATGCCGACGACATAGATCGCGTAGAACACGGCCGCCACGCCCCAGCGGGGCTGATCCAGCAGCAGGTCGCCGATGCGGCTCGCATAGAACGAACGCGCGACGATGCCCAGCCAGATCGCGTCGAGGATGAGGAACAGCACCAGGGCGATGCCATAGGCGTAGAGATACTTCATGGTCTTCATTCTCCCTGCGCGCGCTTCATGCGGCGCACTGGTCAACACTATCGGGAGATACGAGGTCCGCGCCCAAATGGTTGCATGTCAGACGGGCGCAAGATCGCCCCGCGCCCAGCCTTCGGATATTTCCGCCGCCCGGTCTGCAAACTTGCCTGCTCCGATTGCCGAGCGAATATCCGCCATCAGGCGCTGGTAATAGGCCAGGTTGTTCCAGGTCAGCAGCATGCCCCCCAGCGCCTCGCCCGATTTCACGAGGTGGTGCAGATAGGCGCGTGAATAGTCGCGCGAGGCCGGACAGTCGCTTTCTTCATCCAGCGGGCGCGGGTCGTCCGCGTGACGCGCATTCTTCAGGTTGATCTTGCCGAAGCGCGTATAGGCCAGACCGTGCCGCCCTGCCCGGGTCGGCATCACGCAGTCGAACATGTCGATGCCCCGCGCCACGGATTTCAGGATGTCGTCGGGGGTGCCGACGCCCATCAGATAGCGCGGTTTCTCCGCCGGCAGCAGCGGGCAGACTGTCTCCAGCATCGCCAGCATGACCTCCTGCGGTTCGCCCACCGCCAGGCCGCCGACGGCGTATCCTGTCAGGTCGAGCGCCTTCAATGCCAGAGCCGAGCGCTCTCTCAGTTCCGCATTGTCGCCGCCCTGAACGATGCCGAACATGGCCTTGCCCGGCTGATCGCCGAAAGCCGTCTTGCAGCGTTCGGCCCAGCGCAGCGAAAGCTCCATCGCCTTGCCGATCGTTTCCTTGTCGGCCGGCAGCGCCACACACTCGTCGAGCTGCATCTGGATGTCGCTGTCCAACAGACCCTGAATCTCGATCGAACGCTCGGGCGACATTTCGTGCACCGCGCCATCGACATGGCTGCGGAAGGTGACCCCCTTTTCGGTGATCTTGCGCAGCGCCGACAGCGACATGACCTGAAACCCGCCCGAATCGGTCAGGATCGGCCACGGCCAGCGCGCGAATTCATGCAGGCCGCCCAGCCGTGCGACCCGCTCGGCGCCGGGCCTCAGCATCAAATGGTAGGTGTTGCCGAGAATGATGTCGGAGCCGAGATCATGCACCTGATCGAGATACATGGCTTTCACGGTACCGCCGGTGCCGACGGGCATGAATGCCGGCGTGCGCACCCGCCCGCGCGGCATGGCGATCTCGCCCTGTCGCGCATTGCCGTCTGTCGCGTGGACCGTAAAGGCGAATGTGTTGCTCACTGATCGCTCCTGAACAGCAGGCTGGCATCGCCATAGGAGTAGAAGCGATAGCCGCTTTCGATCGCGTGGGCATAGGCGGCGCGCATCGTCTGGAGCCCCGAAAAGGCGGAAACCAGCATGAACAAGGTCGACCGCGGCAAGTGGAAATTGGTCATCAGCACATCGACGGTGCGGAAGCGGTAGCCGGGCGTGATGAAGATGTCGGTCGGACCTGTCCAGGGGTTGATGCGGCCATCCTCGCCGGCGGCGCTCTCAAGCAGGCGCAGCGACGTGGTGCCGACGGCGACGATACGCCCTCCCCGCGCCCGCACGGCGTTGAGCGCGTCCGCCGTTCCGGCATCGATTTCGCCGATTTCGGCATGCATCCTGTGCGCGTCGGTGTCGTCGGCCTTGACCGGCAGGAATGTGCCGGCGCCGACATGCAGGGTCACGAAATGGCGCTCGACGCCGCGTTCATCGAGCGCGGCCATCAATTGTTCGGTGAAATGCAGGCCGGCCGTCGGAGCCGCGACGGCGCCTTCCTGCTTGGCGTAAATCGTCTGGTAGTCGCGCTGGTCGGCCTCATCGTCATCGCGGCGCGCGGCGATATAGGGTGGCAGCGGCATGTGACCGGCGCTGCGGATCGCCTCGTCAAGAAATGGCCCTGCCATATCGAAGCGCAGCAGCACCTCGCCGCCGTCGTGCTTCTCCTCCACCGTCGCGTCGAGCGAGCCGACAAGGCACAAATTGCTGTCGTGGCCGAACCGGATGCGCTCGCCCGCCGCGACGCGCTTGGCGGGCTTCAGGAAGGCAAACCAGCTGTCGTCCCCGACGCGCATGTGCAGCGTGGCCTCGATCTGCGCCGTGCTGTCGCCGCGCGAGCGAATTCCGTTGAGGCGCGCGGGGATGACCCGCGTATCGTTGAACACCAGCGCGTCCCCCGGCCGCAGCAGCGAGGGAAGGTCGCGGACAGCGCGGTCGGATCGTGCTCCATCCTGCCCGAGAACCAGCAGTTTCGCCGCATCGCGCGGCGAGACCGGGCGCAAGGCGATCCGGTCTGGCGGCAGGTCGAAATCGAAGAGGTCAACGCGCATGATCGCCCGAGATACCAGTTGAGCCGGTCAGGCCGGTTGCGGCGAATAGACGCCGCACATTTCGGCCAATCCTTCAGTCACCAGACCCCAGACCATTGTGAAGCCCAGCACCACGACAGGGGTCAGCAGACCCAGCGAAAGGCCGAGCAGCCCGGCGCCGTCGGCAGGCAGGAACCAGAACCATGCCGCGGCGGTCGGTATCGCGGAGATGACGATGCCGCGCAGCACCCAGCCTTGCACCATGAGAGGCAGGAAACCCAGCCAGCCCCACATGCCGCCCCAGGCAAGCTTGGGATAGACGAAATCCGGCGTCAGTTCCGGCGCGATCGCCACGCCAAAGAGCCCGGTCACACCGGCAATTCCCGACAGCCACATCACAAGCGCCGTCACCAGGCCGCCAAAGGCGCCAAGCGCGAACAGGATCGAGGATTTGCGTAGCAGAGAAGCCATTCAATTCGTCTACACCGAACACGCAGTGGAGGCGACACCCGGCAAGCAGCAATGCGGCGGCAGGCCCGTTGCGCGGTACGCGCTGGCGCGACTACCCCTCGCTGCAGACCAGGGTCCATGCGCCAATGCCGGGCATGCGCATCGTGCCGCCGAAGCCGGTGTCCATGCCCTCGTCGACCCGGTGCAGGCGAAGCTCAGCGACGATTTCGTTGACGATCTCGTCGGCGAAGTCGATCCAGTAATGGCCATCGGAGGCGAATGCTTGGCTGACCGTCAGCGCCTGCGCGCCGCCCAGGTTCATTGCCCAGTCACGGTCGCCGACACCGATGCGGGCGCCCACCACGGCAAGGCCGGGCACATGGCCGATCGCAATTTCGACCGAGGCGGCATCGTCGGGAGATGAGCAGGCAATACCGCCCGTTGCCGCCGCCGGCGCCGCGGCAGCGAGCAACAGCGCCACCGCGAATACGAGCAGCGCGCGGCTCAAATCAGGCATCGGCTGCGACCTTGATCGACACGATCTTGTCGGGATCCTGCACGGGCTCGCCGCGCTTGAACTTGTCGACATTGTCCATGCCTTCGATCACCTGTCCCCAGACCGTGTACTGGCGGTTCAGAAAGCTCGCGTCGCCGAAGCAGATGAAAAACTGCGAATTCGCCGAATCCGGGTTCTGCGAGCGCGCCATGGAGCATGCGCCGCGTCCGTGGCTGGCGTTGGAGAACTCCGCCTTCAGATTGGGCTTGCTCGACCCGCCCATTCCGGCCCGTCCGGGATTGAACGACTTGCTCGTGGAATTGCCGAATTCCACATCGCCGGTCTGCGCCATGAAACCGTCGATGACGCGGTGGAACACCACGCCGTCATAGGCGCCTTCGCGCGCCAGTTCCTTGATCCGGGCAACGTGACCGGGCGCAAGGTCCGGATAGAGTTCGATCACCACGCTCCCCTGCGTGGTTTCCATCAGCAGCGTGTTTTCCGGATCCTTGACCTCGGCCATCGTCCCATCCCTTCCAGTCTTGTGTTTTCAGTTTCAGTCGGCCGCGATGCGGACCTCGAGCATGCGGTCCGGCTCGCGCACCGCGCCATTCGCCGCCTGGCTGCCCTTCTTGATGTTGTCGACGAATTCCATGCCGCTTTCGACATTGCCGACCACCGAATAAGCGCCATTGAGCGACGCCGCCTCGCCGAACATGATGAAGAACTGCGAATTGGCGGAATCGGGATCCTGGGAGCGCGCCATGCCGACCGTCCCGCGCACATAGGGTTCATTGGAGAATTCGGCCGGAATATTGCCGCGCGCGGAGCCGCCGGTGCCGGCGCGGCGCGCATCAAAGCCGTCAGTCATATCGCCGAACTGGACGTCGCCGGTCTGCGCCATGAAACCGTCGATCACGCGGTGAAAGGCGACATTGTCGTACGCGCCTTCACGCACCAGCGCCTTGATCTGCTCGACATGCTGCGGCGCCAGATCCGGGCGCAATGCAATCCGCACCTCGCCGTCCTTCAGCTTGATGATCATCGTGTTTTCGGGCTCGGCGGCGTGAGCCACCGAAGCGGCGCCCAACAAGCCGGCAGCCAGTACCAGCGGCAAAACGCGCCTGGTGAAATGCATGGATAACTCCTCGAATGCTATTTGGTGAACTTCGCCTTGAGCGGGCCGACCACCGCGGCCGGCACGAACGAGCGGACATCCCCGCCCATCGAGGCGATCTGCCTGACAAGTGTGGCGGTAATGGTGCGCACCGACGGGCTGGCCGGAAGAAATACCGTCTGGAGTTCTGGCGCCATGGTCTCGTTCATGCCTGCCATTTGCATTTCATAGTCGAGATCGGTGCCGTCGCGCAGGCCGCGGATCACGATCGAAGCGCCGTGAGCGCGCGCCGCCTCGACCATCAGGCCTTCGAAGGAAACCGTCTTGATCCGCGCAGCCTCCTCGCCCAGTTCGTCCTTGCAGGCCGCCTCGATCAGGCTCATGCGCTCCTCGAGCGAGAAGACGGGTGTTTTCGAAGCCTGGATGCCGATGCCGGCATAGATCGTGTCGGCAACGGCCAGCGCCGCCTTGAGTACGTCGAGATGGCCGTTGGTGAGCGGGTCGAAAGACCCGGCGTAGAATGCAATTCGCTCGGTCATTGGCAGGGCTTCTAGCTGTCCGGGATGGCAATGGCAATTCGGCTTGTTCGGGCGGCGATACGGCGGGCTACCGCCGGGTGAACGCCAGCCACAGGCCGCCACCGATCAGGAAGGTGCCGGAAATCCGCTCGACAAGACGGACGCGCTCGCGCGACAGCCATGCGCCGGTGCCGCCGGCGGCGACGGCGTAGATGCTGTCGAACACGGTGGCCACGGCCATGAAAACGAGCCCGAGCCCAACCGTCTGCCAGGCCGCGCTTCCCGCCGGATCGATGAATTGCGGAAGAAACGCACCAAAAAACAGCAGCGCCTTGGGATTTGACCAGACCACGATGAATCCCTGCAGCACGAAGGAACCGCCGGGCCTTGCCGTTGCCTCCGACTTGCCAAGCCTGCCGCCGGACATCCACATCCTGACGCCCAGCCAGACCAGATAAGCAGCGCCGATGAGGCGCAACACGTCGAACAGGCTGCCCATGAGCGCCACCACCGCCGAAAGGCCGAGCGCAAGCACCGCGATCATCGTGGCGATGCCGATCTGCGTGCCAAGAACATTGAGCAACCCGGCGCGCGTCCCGTGGCGCATCGAATTCGCGATGATCACGGTAACCGATGGGCCCGGAACAACAACGATCACGAAACAGGCCAATGCAAAGGGAAGAAGCAGGGTCGGGTCTGACATCTGGAGCCTCGTTGAGATCGGGCTCATCAAATGCACGTCAATTGTGGTCGCGCAAGCCAATGGAACATGAACGGCGGATGAACGTTGTTACCAGCAAGCGTTCACTCGCACCGTGCGATGAACCTTTCAGCATCGCGCGGCGACCAACACACAGCGTCGCGCGAAATGGAAGGAGACAGGACCATGATGATATTCGCTCTCGCAGCAGCCATGACATTGGCCATGCTCATCGCCACGGCGGTCGGGCTTCATCAGGAAAGCCAGCGGGTCACCCTGGAACGCAAGCGCATCAGCGCCGGGCGCAACCGCTTCTAACGTCTTCCGAACAGCCTATTCGGGCGTTTCGGGGCCGGAGGCGGCCCCGTCCACGGCTCCCTCGCCATCCGCGACCTGATCCTCCTGAGGCTCCGAAATCGGCTCCACAGAGACGACGTGTTCGCCTTCGGCCGTGCGGAAGATGGTCACGCCCTTGGTGGCGCGGCTGGCGATGCGGATGTCGGTCACCGGAACGCGGATCACCTTGCCTGCATTGGTGACCATCATGATCTGGTCGTCTCGCTCGATCGGGAACGCCGCGACCAGCCTGCCGATTTCGTCCTTCTTCGACACGTCGGTGGCGCGTATGCCCTTGCCGCCGCGTCCGATCACCCGGAAATCATAGGATGACGAACGCTTGCCATAGCCGAATTCGGAAATGGTCAGCACAAACTGCTCGCGGGCCTTCAATTCCTCATAGCGCTCGTCCGACAGCTCCGCGTCCTCGCCGACCTCTTCATTGGTGAGATCAACATCCTCTTCCTCCGCGGCCCCCTCTTCGCCCGAGGCCAGCCTGCGCTCATGCGCGGCGCGCTTGAGGAATGCCGAGCGCTCCGCCGGCGTCGCCTCCACATGGCCGAGGATGGCCATGGAGATGATGCGATCGTCCTCGCCCATGGATATGCCGCGCACGCCGATCGAATTGCGGCCTGCAAAGACACGCACACCGGTGACGGGGAAACGGATGCACTGGCCGGAATCGGCGGTCAGCAGCACATCGTCGTTTTCGGAGCAGGTAAAGACGCCCAGAATCTCGTCGCCTTCTTCGTCGAGCTTCATGGCGATCTTGCCGTTGCGGTTCACCTGGGTGAAGTCGCTCAGCTTGTTGCGCCTGACGGTGCCGCGTGTGGTGGCGAACATCACGTCGAGTTCGCCCCAGCTGTCCTCGTCCTCGGGCAGCGGCATGATGGAGGTGATGCGCTCGTTTTCCTCCAGCGGCAGCATGTTGCGGAGGAATTTTCCGCGCGATTGCGGCGTGCCGACCGGCAGGCGCCAGACTTTTTCCTTGTAGACGATGCCGCGCGAGGAAAAGAACAGGATCGGCGTATGCGTGTTGGCTACGAACAGCCGGGTGACGAAATCTTCCTCCTTCGTCGACATGCCCGAGCGGCCCTTGCCGCCGCGCGCCTGCGCCCGGTAGATCGAAAGCGGCACGCGCTTGATGTAGCCCTCATGCGTGACGGTTACGACCATGTCCTCGCGCTGGATGAAGTCCTCGTCATCCATGTCCGCGCCGCCCTCGCCAAGCACGGTGCGGCGTGGCGTGGCGAATTCGTCGCGGACCTTGATCAGCTCGTCCTTGACGATCTGCTGGACGCGCGCGCGGGAGGAGAGAATATCCAGAAAGTCGGAGATTTCCGCCCCGATCAGGTTCAACTCGTCGGAAATCTCGTCGCGGCCGAGCGCCGTGAGCCGCTGCAGCCTCAGATCGAGGATGGCGCGGGCCTGTTCCTCCGAAAGATTGTAGGTGCCGTCCTCGTTGATGCGGTGACGCGGGTCATCAATCAGCAGAATCAGCGCCTCGACATCCGACGCCGGCCAACGCCGCTCCATTAGCTGGTCGCGCGCGGTCTGCGGGTCGGGCGCGGCGCGGATCAGCTTGATGACTTCGTCGATATTGGCGACTGCGATGGCGAGACCGACCAGAACATGGGCGCGCTCGCGGCACTTGCGCAGCAGGTATTTGGTGCGCCGCGTGACGACTTCCTCGCGGAAGGCGGCGAACGCCTTCAGCATGTCGATCAGCGTCATCACTTCCGGCTTGCCGCCGTTCAGCGCCACCATGTTGGCGCCGAAGGAGGTCTGCAGAGGCGTATAGCGGTAGAGCTGGTTGAGCACGACGTCGGCCATGGTGTCGCGCTTCAGCTCGATCACCACGCGGTAGCCCTGCCGGTCGCTCTCGTCGCGAATGTCGGAAATGCCCTCGATGCGCTTGTCGCGCACCAGTTCGGCCATTTTCTCGATCATCGAGGACTTGTTCACCTGGTAGGGAACTTCGGTGACGATGATTGCTTCGCGCTCGTTGCGGATCTGCTCGATCGCGACCTTGGCGCGCATCAGGATGGAACCGCGGCCTGTCGAATAGGCGCTCTGGATGCCCGAACGGCCCAGCACGATGCCGCCAGTCGGGAAATCCGGACCCGGAATGATTTCCATCAGCGATGCGAGATCGATCGCCGGATTGTCGATCAGCGCAACGCAGCCGTCGATCACCTCGCCCAGATTGTGCGGCGGAATGTTGGTCGCCATGCCGACCGCGATGCCGCCCGAGCCGTTGACGAGCAGGTTCGGGAAACCGGCCGGCAGCACCTTGGGTTCCTGCCCCGAGCCGTCATAGGTTTCCTGGAAATCGACCGTGTCCTTGTCGATGTCCTCGAGCAGTTCGTGCGCGACCTTCTGCAGCCGCGATTCGGTGTAGCGCATCGCCGCCGGGGGATCGCCGTCGATCGAACCGAAATTGCCCTGCCCGTCGATCAGCGGCACGCGCATCGACCAATGCTGCGCCATGCGCACCAGCGCGTCGTAGATCGAGGCGTCGCCGTGCGGGTGATATTTACCCATCACGTCGGCGACCGGGCGGGCCGACTTCACATATTTGCGGTTCCAGTGGTAGCCGCTCTCGTGCGAGGCAAAGAGAATGCGGCGATGCACCGGCTTCAGCCCGTCGCGAACGTCGGGCAAGGCGCGGCTGACGATCACGCTCATCGCGTAATCGAGATAGGAACGCTGCATCTCCTCGATGATGGAGACTGGCTCGATTGCCTCAGGCAGATCGCCGGGGCCGCTCGGGGTTGTCTGGTCGGTCAAATGCGGTCGCTATCAAATGTCGGAATCACTTCGTTCTTTATATAGGATGCGGGCCGCAATAACCAATTCCGGACTGCCACGGAACGGCTTCAGAGCGCCTTGAATTGTGTCGTGAAAACAGACACTTGAAGCATGCGCCCGAAAGTCGCGCCGCGCCGTCCACAATTTCGGCAAACCTCGCCCCCGCCAGCCGGGTGGAAGCGGCCGGCCATTTGCTCTACTGGCTATGTTCGGAGACCAGCGCGGGGGAGCCGAATGCCCGGCATGGACGTCATCTTCAACGCCTTCGTCACCATTCTGGTGACGATCGACCCGCCCGGTCTGGCGCCGCTTTTCCTCGCGCTCACCGGCGGCATGAACCGCGGCGAGCGTCTGCAGGTTTCGATACGGGCCAGCCTCACCGCCTTCGTTGTTCTGGCGCTGTTCGCAGTGGGCGGCGCAACGATCATCGAGGTGTTCGGCATCACCCTGCCGGCCTTTCGCGTCGCCGGCGGGCTGCTGCTCTTCTACATCGCCTTCGAGATGATATTCGAGCGGCGCCAGGAACGGCACGAACGCAGTGCGCAGCGGGCGATCACCCAGGACATGATCCGCAACATCGCGGCATTTCCCCTCGCAATCCCGCTGATCGCCGGCCCGGGCGCCATCTCGGCGACGGTGCTGCTTGCCGGCACCTTCTCCGACCTCGCCGCGCGCGCCGTGCTGGTCGGCATCATCCTTGCCGGCGTGCTGGTGACATTTCTGGTGTTCGTGCTGGCGGAACGCGTCGACGGGTTCCTCGGCGAGACCGGCCGGTCGATCTTGACCCGCCTGCTCGGCCTGATACTGGCCGCGCTGGCGGTCCAGTTCGTCGCCGACGGCGTGAAGGCGCTGATGGCAGCCTAGGTCCTGGATACGCTGATTGAGGGTCTGACAGCCGGGTAAATCGCAGTAACGTAAGCCAAGGGTTTAGCCGCCGCCTCCGGCGCGCTTGCCGCGTTTGAACCGTGACGGAGCGGCGCACAGGGCGGGAAGCCGGGACAGCTCGGCGATCGGCAGAGGTTTGCTGATCAGATAGCCTTGGATTTCTGTGCAACCCAGACTGACGAGCAGATCGAGTTGTTCGCGCGTTTCCACGCCCTCGCCGACAGAGTTCATGCCCAGATCGTCCGCAAGCGCCACGATCGTGCGCACAATCGACAGCGCTTTTGGGTCGCGGGTCGAACCGCGCACAAATGCCCCATCAATCTTGATTGTGTTGAACGGAAACCGCGTCAGATATGCGAGCGAGGAGTAGCCCGTCCCGAAATGATCCATCGACGTCGCCACGCCGAGATTGTGGATCTGCTCCAGCGTTGAAATCGTGCGTTCGGAATCGTTCAGGAACACGCCTTCGGTGATCTCGAGTTCCAGCCGCGGCGGCGGCAGCCCCGAACGCTCCAGGGCCTCGACCACGCGAAGCGGGAAAGTATCGGAGTTGAATTGCGCCGGCGAGACATTGACCGCCAGCCGGATATCATCCGGCCAGGTAGCGGCCACCGCGCAGGCTTCATTCAGCACCCATTCGCCGATCTTGACGATGGCGCCGGTCTCCTCCGCCACCGGGATGAACTCGGAGGGCGAGACTTGTCCGCGGCGCGGATGGTTCCAGCACAAAATGGCTTCACAGGCAGAAACCGCCTTCTTCTCTGCATTCCAGATCGGCTGGAAGTTGAGCTCGAACTGACCGCGGGCCAATGCACAGCGCAAGTCGATTTCTAGCGCGCGCTGCTGGGCCTGCGCGACGACCATGGCGGGCTCGAACACTCGAATCTGGTTCCGTCCTTCCCTCTTGGCCCGATAGAGAGCCGTATCAGCGCAATTGAGCAAATGGTCAATTTCCGCGCCCCTGGCGGGGCAGGTCAGGAGGCCAATACTGGTCGCGACATTGACGACCCGACGCCCTATCTTGAATGGTTCGCAGATTGCCCCAAGCAACACCTTGGCCGCCGCGAGAACCTCGTCCTCGCTTCCCGCATCGGCATAATAGACTGCGAATTCGTCACCGCCCAGCCTCGCGATAATCGCGCCGGCGGGGGTGTTGGCTTTCAGCCTGCTGGCCACTTCGATCAACAAATCGTCGCCGGCTGAATGCCCGTGCGTATCGTTCACCGATTTGAAGCCGTCAAGATCGATGCCGACCATCGCCAGGTTGGAATGTGGGTCGGCGCTGTCGATCGCGTGGCCCACCAGTTCGAAGAATCGCCCGCGGTTCAAAAGGCCCGTGAGCTGATCCTGACGCGCCAGCAGGACGATCTTCTCCAACGCCTGCCGCTGCGCGGTGACGTCCTCATGCAGCGCCACCACGGCGCCGTCGTCGATACGCGCGATGGTGATTTCGATGTGCCGCCCATCATCAAGCTGCCATTCGCGCACCACAACGTCATCGTCTGGACCATAGCGGAGGCGGCGTTCTGTCCCGGTTGCCTCGAGACCTCGCGATTTGATCTCGCTGCCGTGGGTGTTGGCGATGATGTCGTCAAATTTCGCTCCCGGCTGAGTAAGCTCGGCGGGATGACCGTAGATTTCCCGGAAGCGGTCGTTGGAGATGATCAACCGGTCGTCGCTGTCGAACATCGACACGCCGAGCGGAATGTTCTTGATCGCTGACCGGAACAGAGTCAGTTCGCGGGACGGTTCCGAGAGTCTTTTTGGCACCCGCGCCGAAGTCTTTTTCGACGGTCGGCTCTTTGCTCGCACCACTGCTCGCTCCCAGCAAAAAACCCAAGGACAAAGTCTGCGGAAACCGTTCGCCTGGCCAAAACTGCCCGCCTTCATCCATGAGAATCCCACAGGCTCCCTAAGGGCGTGTTAAATTTCAATCAGGTCACACACTTATTTGGATTCCCAAGGTTGACCGCTGATCACCGCGCAGCTTGTCCGACAGGTCGGCGGCACGCCGCGAGGGCGAAGGAGATCATCGTGCCGCTCGCACTCGATTGACATGTGCCCCATTGGAGATGCTTGACCATCAGCGCCCTTCTGTCGGCAAGGGGATGGGTCCGACTTGCGGGCGCATATACACACCGCTCAATCTGGGCGAATGGCAGGTTCTGGTTGGTCAGCGGAAGCGGTAGAACGACCGACATGAGGCGCGTTGCCGTCGAAACGCGGCGGCCACCTGAACGGCCGCGCTGGCGGTCCAGTTCGTCGCCGACGGGGTAAGGGCGCTGATAGCGGCCTGACGTCCGTCCGGCTGATTTGGCGCCGCATGGGTCTGATATTTTTGGGGTACGGCGCGGCGCAAGACAGCGCCGCGCCGCAAGGCCGGTCACTGGCCGCCTTCTTCCGCAGCCTCCGACACGAAGGCGTTGATCTGCTGCGAGAGCGCCGGGTCGGACTGTGCGGTCGCAAAGATCGAGTTATACTCCTCGACAGTGATGCCGTCCGCGCTCTCGACCGCCTCGACCATGCCCGTCGTTGCCTCCTGGCGCAGCCGCTGCTGTTCGTCCTGGTCCGCCGCCTGCTCGATCTGCGGTTGATAGGTCTGCGCGACGCGTCGCACCTGGAGATAGGCGACCGCGAATGAGCGCAGCTTGCCCTCGTCAACGGGCGCGGCCTCCGGAGCGGGCATGGTTTCGGACTGCGTCTGCGCCGAGGCCGACACGATTGCCGCCGGCGAGGCGAGCAGACCGAAAGCGAGGACCGAGGAGAGGACGTTTCGTGTAAAAGACATAAGAGATCTGTTCCTTTCCGGCTTGGAATGCCGGCATTCCGGCGTAAGGACGCCGCGCCTCTGAGGCGGTGAGTTTGATGCGCCGCTGACGGCGCGCCTCCCCGCAGCCAGGCGGGGAGAAGACCGATTCCGGCCTTGCGACCCCTGGCTAGTCGGTGATTGCGGCGCGCATGTGCGCGGCGCGCGAATTCGTGGTCCGCCACACGGTCAAATCTTGACAACGGCGTTTAAGAATGTTGTGCGGCGGGCGCAGATGATGAAAGTCTCAGGCCGAAACCGACCCCATTGCGGCCGTTCCAGGATCAACTACGGCTTCCTGAAAGCCGCTGATCTTGGATACTCGGTTGTCGGCGTGATCCGGGCGGTCAGGGCTTCACCTCGATTGGTCACAGTGATAAGCGATGAACTCAGATCTCCCTGAAGTACGTGTTGATCCAGCCTGCCGTGTAGCCGAATTGTCCGTTGCAATTGAGCTGTATGGCCTATTGGTGGCGTGTTGAAATCGGAGAGCTGATGACAAATCCGCTGACCCGCAAGCTCAGCAATTTTGTTCGCTTGTCAGAAGATGAACGTCAAGCGTTGGATGTGCTGATATCCAAACCCAAATTGTATGCTGACCAGACAGACATCCTCAGTGAAGGTGATCCGACATCCGGTGTCTACTTCATCCTCGCTGGATGGGCGTTCCGCTACAAGATCGGCGAGGACGGTAGGCGGCAGATCATGTCCTATTTCGTTCCAGGCGACATCTGCGATCAGCGCATTTTCGTGCTCAAGCTCATGGACCACAACATCGGTACCTTGACCGAAGTGAGCGTAGCTAAAGCCTCCAAGGAGGCCATCATCAAGCTAACCGATGACTTTCCTAACATCGCGCGGGCATTCTGGTGGAGTACGCTTATCGACGAAGCCATTGCCCGCGAATGGCTGATGAGTGTCGGCAGGCGTAATGCTTCCCAGCGTGTCGGCCATTTGATCTGCGAGATGTACGTGCGTCTTCGCTCAGTCGGCTTGGTGGACGGCCGGAGTTTCGAATTTCCGCTGACCCAGGCACAGTTGGCCGACACGTTGGGGCTCTCGCTGGTGCATTTTAACCGCTCGCTCCAGAGGCTTCGGAAGTTGAGTTTGATTTCGTGGGGTCGCGGGCCGCTTACAATTCTCGATCCGGAAAAGCTGGCCAAAGCGTCGTTGTTCAATCCCAGCTACCTGCATCTGGAAGGTGAAGCTGCCCGGTGAAGGGCAGCTTTTCGTCCAGTTCGGTCGCAGCGAAATCGGCATCACACCCCACGCTCCTTTCGGGAGAAAAGAGCGAGTGCAGCGACGAGATCGTCTGGAATCGGCTTGCTCGGCGAGAATGTGACGCCAGTCTTTGTTGCTTTGAGCCCCGCTGCGGCAATGTCGTTAGCGTATGTGCTGATCGCGCCTTTGCTAACGTACAGACCGCACTGCTTACTGAACGCCGCATAGCCCGCGATGATTGAATCCGCAGTACCGAACCCTGGCATGTTGTAACGGATCACTTCTTCCGCGTCAGGGAGCGCTTGAGTTAACTGGGCGCGCAAGCGTGTCAGTAGCGGCCGGAGCGCTTCCGGTGCTGCAGCAATGTAGGCGTCATGGTCGGCAAACGCAGTCATGCCTCAATATCGGCAATTGGATGTCCACGCGCAAGCAATGGGCCGTGGAGACCTAAGCCCGAACTCTCTGTGGTACTGGTGCAAGCCGATTGGTCGATTTGACGTATACCCCCCTCGCTGAAGCACTGAACTGGTCGGCATCATCCTCGCCGGCGTGCTGATCACATTCCTGGTGTTCGTGCTTGCCGAACGCGTCGACGGGCTCCCGGCGAAACCGGCCGGTCGATCCTGACCCGCCTGCTCGGCCTGATACTGGCCGCGCTTGCGGTGCAGTTCGTGGCAGATGGCGGCGTGAGGGGCAGACCGTCATTGCTCAGTCGGTTGAGGGTAGTGTTTGAGGAAGAGCTGAGAACGTCCTCAGAGTGAAATCTGCAAGTACTCCCTGGGTTTCCTGTGTTATCGGAAGGGACACCCATTTGCCGTCGATAGTGAAGACCAGCGAGTTCCAATCCAAGTTCCCCATGACAATCTCGGGTGGGCCGCCTGAACGTTTGGATGCAGCGTTCGTCTGCAATTTCTGTGGTGTTTCCTGCAGTTCCGCTCGATGACCAACGGCATGGCGCAAAAGTGCATAGTTTGGCATTTTCTCTTGGAATTCGCGCCTGACCGCTTTGAGTTGCGGGTGATCCGAAAGAGCGCGAATAGTTGGGCAGCGACCTAGCGCGCTGGGTATCGAAGTGAGAAGCGTGCATCCAAAGTGATAGACTGTGAGAGCCGCATCTCGCGCCGGAACGTGCCGCGCATATAGCCAAAGCCAATATTCTTCTATGTCGGTATCGGCGTCTGTCGCATGCAGTGATACGCACTGCGGCTTCAAACTCGATGGTGTAGGAACGCAAATCGTCCAACAGATTCCACAGATGGCCTGCCTCGTAGCTCTCTGGTTCCGGGAGCTGGTTAATGCCTAAATCTGGCGGATCATCCAATGTAGACGCCACTGATAACCTCCCTGCCGGTATCAAGTCGAGAAGCACCGCGGCGATGATGCCCTGCGCGCCGCTTTCGACGCCTCCGAAGCCCAAGCAAGCCTCTGATCCGAAGCCCCCGGGCAATTCAGCCCATCACAGCCCTTTGCCCCACAGCGGGCATGTTACCCTACCCCCTTATCCGCCCGCACCGGCAAGAGCACCCTCAGCGCCAGCGGTCTGCCGAGATCGATGTCGGCCGGGTATTCCTCGCGCTGGTCGCAGAAGCTCTGGTCGCGTTCGATGCCGGCTTCCCTGATGCCCCGCATCAGACGCCCGTAGCTCTCGACCACCGTTCCGGATTCCGGCCCGTGCCACAGGCCGGCGCAGCGCATTTCCGGCACGTCGAGACGATCGAAACCTTCGCTTGCCTTTTCATCCTCGGTTTCGACGCCGACAAAATAGCGGAAGCCGTCCGGCCGGTCGTTCCAGGTGAGGCCGACAATCGGGCTTTTCCACAGATCGGAAGTGGCGGCCGAGAGAGCCTTCATCTCCTCGATCAGCGGATGCAGCGCACCACGCGATGCCTCATCCAAGGTGCCGCTCCAGAAACGGCCGGTCAGGCGATGCGCAGGCCGCTCCACGAGCGAGAAGGCATGGTCGAGCGTCGCGTCGCCGCACATCAGGCACATGACGTCATTTCCGGCATGTCGGGCTGCCTTTGAGATATCTCAGGATAGAGCCAGCTTGTGTCCCGGCGCAAATTCGACCAGGTCCCAGAGATTGCCATGGAGGTCGCGGAAAACCGCGACCGTGCCGTAGTCCATGACCTTCGGTTCGCGCACGAACTCAACGCCCTCGCCCTGATAGCGCTGGTAGTCGCGGTCGAAATCGTCCGTCTGCAGAAACAGGAAGACGCGCCCGCCGGTCTGGTTGCCGATCGCTGCTTCCTGCTCCGGCCCGGACGCCCTGCCCAGTACAATCGAGGGACCGCCACCCGGCGGCGCGACAACGACCCAGCGCTTGTCCTGTTCGGGCTGGTAGGTATCCTCGAGCAGCTCGAAGCCAAGCCTGTCGCAATAGAAGCCAATCGCCTCGTCATAGTCGCGCACCACGACCATGACATGGGCAATGCGCTGTTTCACGGCATGCTCAGAACGGGATTTCGTCGTCCATGTCCGCGCTGGAACGCCCACCGCCACGATCTTCAACCGGCCCCGACTGACCAAAATCGGAACCGCTGCTGCTGCCCCGATCATAGCCGACCTGGCCGCCGTCACCGCCCTGCCCGCGCGAATCCAGCATCTGCAGTTCGCCGCGGAATTTCTGCAGCACGATCTCGGTCGTGTATTTGTCCTGGCCCTGCTGATCCTGCCATTTGCGGGTCTGCAACTGGCCTTCGATGTAAACCTTGGCGCCCTTCTTGAGATATTGCTCGGCGACCTTGGCGAGGTTGTCGTTGAAGATGACCACATTGTGCCACTCGGTGCGTTCGCGGCGCTCGCCCGAACCCTTGTCGCGCCAGGTTTCCGACGTGGCGATGCGCATGTTGACCACCGGATCGCCGGAATTCAGCCGCCGGATCTCCGGGTCCGCACCCAGATTGCCGACCAGGATGACCTTGTTGACGCTGCCTGCCATTTGTCCGCTCCACGCTCGTCCTAAACCGGTTTTTTATGCGCCTACACCAGTCGTCCCGCAACGGCCACACGCCGGGGCGGATGGCCTGTGAACAACTTTGATGTTCTCATTTTGTTCTAGTCTTTGTAGACTGTCAAGCCGGACGCCGCTGCGCTTCCCGCACGGAAATGCCCCGCGCTCTTTGCGGAGAGCGGCGGGGCGTTTTGGGTTCTGTACCCTTTGCCGGAACGTATTCCGGCTCTCATTCGGATGCCTCTCGGGCTGGCGCCCGATGATCCGACTCATGGTCTCTGCGATGTGGGGTGATATCGACCGTCGGCGCGTTGCCGCTTTTCAGGCGGACTTGCCTACGACCGCGGCTCCGTACGGGGGCGGAGCCGTATGGGACTGTCGGGTGGAGTCATGCCTCGTCCTCCTGTTGCCGTTCGGGCTCGGTGGATCCATGGCGTTGATCCGTCATTCCGGTCGATACCAACGATCCCGGAACTGGCGGAGAGCGGCGTTGGGAACGCGCTCGCCTGGATCGAAATGAAGTCTGCTCCTCCACCGCGGCATCGTCAAGGGATCGGGCCCGGTTGACCGAAAATGTGATCGGCGTTGCACATCGCGATCATCCTGACACAATGATGTCAGGATGCCGTTCGGTCTTTGTTCTTTTTGCTTGCCCGCGCGGCAAAAAAGCTGGAAAAGCCGAAGGCGCGGGATCCGGTCCTCGACCAGGCGTCGGGAGTTCCTACATAACGACAGTCCGGACGCGGCCAGGCGCGCCTGCGTTACCGGACGGCGATCAGCACGAACGAGGCGGCGACTTCATTCATGGCCGAGCACAAGACCATTTCCATTCGCGGGGCGCGCGAACACAATCTGAAGAACGTCGATCTGGAACTGCCCCGCGACAGCCTGATCGTCATGACCGGCCTGTCCGGCTCGGGCAAGTCCTCGCTCGCCTTCGACACGATCTATGCCGAGGGCCAGCGGCGCTATGTCGAGAGCCTGTCGGCCTATGCGCGCCAGTTCCTGGAGATGATGCAGAAGCCGGACGTCGACCAGATCGATGGCCTGTCGCCGGCCATCTCCATCGAGCAGAAGACGACATCGCGCAATCCGCGCTCGACCGTCGGCACCGTCACCGAAATCTACGACTATATGCGGCTTTTGTTCGCCCGCGCCGGCGTGCCCTATTCGCCGGCCACCGGCCTGCCGATCGAAAGCCAGACGGTGAGCCAGATGGTCGACCGGGTGCTGGCGCTGGAAGAAGGCACGCGGCTGTTCCTGCTCGCGCCCATCGTGCGCGGCCGCAAGGGCGAGTACCGCAAGGAACTGGCCGACCTGCAGAAGAAGGGCTTTCAGCGCGTCAAGGTCGACGGCGCGTTCTACGAGATCGCCGACGTGCCGGCGCTCGACAAGAAATACAAGCACGACATCGACGTCGTGGTGGACCGCATCGTGGTCAGGTCCGATCTGTCCGCGCGGCTGGCGGACTCCATCGAGACCGCGCTCAGGCTGGCCGACGGCATCGCGGTGGCCGAGTTCGCCGACCGACCGCTTGAAGGCAAGCTGACCGGCGAGGACGCGGTCAACAAGTCGGCCAACGAGACGCATGAGCGCATGCTGTTCTCCGAAAAATTCGCCTGCCCGGTTTCCGGCTTCACCATTCCCGAGATCGAGCCCAGGCTGTTTTCGTTCAACAACCCGTTCGGCGCCTGCCCGGCCTGCGACGGGCTGGGCAGCCAGAAGGCGATCGACGAGACGCTCGTCGTCCCCGACGCCGGCGCCACCCTGCGCAATGGCGCCATCGCGCCCTGGGCCAAGTCCTCCTCGCCCTATTACGCGCAGACGCTCGACGCGCTGGGCCGGGTCTACGGCTTCAGGCAGGGCGACCGCTGGAGCGACCTGACTGACGAAGCGAAAGACGCCATCCTGCGCGGCACCGGCGAGCGCAAGATAGAGTTCACCTATGATGACGGGCTGCGCTCCTACAAGACCAGCAAGACCTTCGAGGGCGTGATCACCAATCTCGAGCGGCGCTGGAAGGAGACGGATTCGGCCTGGATGCGCGAGGAGATCGAGCGCTTCATGTCGGCCACCCCCTGCCCGGCCTGCGACGGCTACCGGCTCAAGCCCGAGGCCCAGGCGGTGAAGATCGCCGGCCTGCATATCGGCCAGGTCTCGGAAATGTCGATCCGCAAGGCCGCCGCCTGGTACGAGGCCCTGCCCGGCGAACTGACGCCCAAGCAGAACGAGATCGCCGCGCGCATCCTCAAGGAGATCCGCGACCGCCTCAACTTCCTCAACGATGTCGGCCTCGACTACCTGACCCTGTCGCGCAATTCCGGCTCGCTGTCGGGCGGCGAGAGCCAGCGCATCCGCCTCGCCTCGCAGATCGGCTCCGGCC